>NZ_JBIVXF010000001.1:0-1115002 GCF_044769045.1 Streptomyces sp. NPDC090741
TCATCCACCGAAGTGGACGGGGTATCAACTTTTGGCGTTGATTTTTGGCACGCTGTTGAGTTCTCAAGGAACGGACGCTTCCTTTGTACTCACCCGCAGTAACACTTACTGGGGCTTTCCTCCGGGCTTTCGTTCTTGCGTTTCCGACTCTATCAGAGTCAGTTCCGCTTGCTTTCCAGGTCCTTCGCTTTCGCGCTTTCCCTTTCCGGCTGTTCCAACCTTACCAGATTCTTTCCGCTCCGTTTCCGGAGTGGAATTGAATTCGGTGGCCGCTGGAGGGCCTTTCCCTTTCGGGCGAAACAGACTTTATCAGGTTTCCCTGGTCTCGAATCTCACCCGCTCGCGCATGACACGTACGGGCACACGTGTGTGCCCGGGGTGTTGTGCGAGGTGGAGCCGTAAACGTACTGGAGCGGGGCCCCGGATGCAAATCCGGTTGCCCCGCTCCAGTGACGGCGCTACGGCGAGGCTCAGACCTCGACGACGACCGGGAGGATCATCGGGCGGCGGCGGTAGCCGTCCGAGACCCACTTGCCCATGGTCCGGCGGATGAGCTGCTGGATCTGGTGCGGCTCCGCGACGCCGTCGGCGGCGGCGCGGGCGATGGCTTCCTCGATCTTCACCATGACGGACCCGAAGGCCGAGTCCTCGATGCCGGAGCCGCGGGCCTGGATGTTCGGGCCGCTGACGACCTTGCCCGTGCTGCTGTCCACGACCACGTAGACCGAGATGATGCCCTCGTCTCCGAGGATCCGGCGGTCCTTGAGCGAGGCCTCCGTGACGTCGCCGACCGACAGGCCGTCCACGTACACGTACCCCGCCTGGACCTTGCCGGAGATCCGGGCCTTGCCGTCGATCAGGTCGACGACCACGCCGTCCTCGGCGATGACGATGCGGTCCTTCGGGACGCCCGTCATGGCGCCGAGCTCGGCGTTGGCGCGCAGGTGGCGCCATTCGCCGTGGACCGGCATGAGGTTCCGCGGCTTGCAGATGTTGTAGAAGTACAGCAGCTCGCCGGCGGAGGCGTGACCGGAGACGTGCACCTTGGCGTTGCCCTTGTGCACGACGTTGGCGCCCCAGCGGGTCAGGCCGTTGATCACGCGGTAGACCGCGTTCTCGTTGCCCGGGATCAGCGACGACGCCAGGATCACGGTGTCGCCGGGGACGATCCGGATCTGGTGGTCGCGGTTGGCCATGCGGGACAGGGCCGCCATCGGCTCGCCCTGGGAGCCCGTACAGACCAGCACGACCTCGTCGTCCGGCAGGTCGTCGAGGGTCTTGATGTCGACGACGAGGCCGGCCGGGACACGCAGGTAGCCCAGGTCACGGGCGATGCCCATGTTGCGGACCATCGAGCGGCCGACGAAGGCGACCCGGCGGCCGTACTCGTGGGCGGCGTCGAGGATCTGCTGGATGCGGTGCACGTGGCTGGCGAAGGACGCCACGATGATCCGCTTCTGGGCACCCGCGAAGACTCCGCGGATGGCATTGGAGATGTCGCGCTCCGGCGGGACGAAGCCCGGGACCTCGGCGTTCGTCGAGTCCGAGAGGAGGAGGTCGATGCCCTCTTCGCTCAGGCGCGCGAAGGCGTGCAGGTCGGTGAGGCGGTTGTCCAGCGGCAGCTGGTCCATCTTGAAGTCGCCGGTGGCGACGACCATGCCCGCGCCCGTCCGGATCGCGACCGCGAGGGCGTCCGGGATGGAGTGGTTGACCGCGATGAACTCGCAGTCGAAGGGGCCCAGGTTCTCGCGCTCGCCTTCCTTCACCTCAAGGGTGTAGGGGCGGATGCGGTGCTCCTGGAGCTTGGCCTCGATGAGGGCCAGCGTCAGCTTCGAGCCGATCAGCGGGATGTCCGGCTTCTCCCGGAGGAGGTACGGGACGGCGCCGATGTGGTCCTCGTGGCCGTGCGTGAGGACGATGCCCTCGACGTCGTCGAGCCGGTCCCGGATGGACGAGAAGTCCGGCAGGATCAGGTCGATGCCCGGCTGCTCCTCTTCGGGGAAGAGAACGCCGCAGTCGACGATCAGCAGGCGACCGTCGAACTCGAAGACGGTCATGTTGCGGCCGATCTCGCCGAGACCGCCCAGAGGGGTGACCCGGAGGCCGCCCTTGGGGAGCTTCGGCGGCGCGCCGAGTTCAGGGTGCGGATGGCTCAAAAGTATCTCCTCACCACACACGCCACGTACCTCGTCGTAAGGCACGTGGCGCGCATGTCATTCGTGCACTTGCATTCGTCTGGTTTGTTCGTCTTGCTTATTCAGTTGTGAAGTCTGATGTCAGAGCTGTACCCCGCCGGCGGCAAGATCGATCTTGAGCTGGGCCGTCTCTTCGGCCGTCAGGTCAACGAGCGGGAGGCGGAGCGGACCCGCGGGCAGGCCCTGCAGGTTCAGTGCGCCCTTGGTGGTGATCACACCCTGCGTGCGGAACATGCCGGTGAAGACGGGCAGCAGCTTCTGGTGGATCTCGGTGGCCTTCTGGACGTCGCCGCCCAGGTGGGCTTCGAGCATCGCGCGGAGCTCGGGGGTGACCACGTGGCCGACGACGGAGACGAAGCCGACCGCGCCGACGGACAGCAGCGGCAGGTTCAGCATGTCGTCGCCGGAGTACCAGGCGAGTCCGCTCTGGGCGATGGCCCAGCTGGCGCGGCCGAGGTCGCCCTTGGCGTCCTTGTTGGCCACGATCCGGGGGTGCTCGGCGAGCCTCACCAGGGTTTCGGTGTTGATCGGGACACCGCTGCGGCCGGGGATGTCGTAGAGCATCACCGGGAGCTCGGTGGCGTCGGCGATCGCCGTGAAGTGCCGGTAGAGGCCCTCCTGCGGCGGCTTGCTGTAGTACGGGGTCACCGCGAGCAGGCCGTGGGCGCCGGTGCGCTCGGCCTGGCGGGCGAGCTCCAGGGTGTGGCGGGTGTCGTTGGTGCCGATGCCGGCGACGACGTGGGCCCGGTCGCCGACCGCTTCGAGGACGGCTCGTACGAGGTCGTTTTTCTCCGCGTCGGTGGTGGTCGGGGACTCGCCGGTGGTCCCGTTGATGATCAGGCCGTCGTTGCCTGCGTCCACCAGGTGGACGGCGAGCCGCTGCGCGCCGTCGAGGTCGAGTGCGCCATCCGCCGTGAACGGCGTGATCATAGCGGTGAGGACCCGCCCGAAGGGGGTCTGCGGAGTCGAGATCGGAGCCATGGGTAACACGCTACTCGCTGCCATGCTCACGTTGTCCCCTCGGGGGACGTCAAGAGGGTGTGGCTCCCGGCACGCGCCGGGAGGGTTGTTGGATCCCGGCACTGCCTGCTCGGGGGTTCAAGCAGTGCCGGGTCCGTTTGATCAGCCTAGATGAACTTTACGAAACGTGGCAATACGGACACTTCGGACTTGACTCCGCACATCTGTACGCCATGGGCTCATCCGTCCCCATCGGGCCGTACCGGTCCTTACGGGGCGACGCGGCCATTGGCGTTGTAGGCGGCGTACGTGAGCGGCATGAGCGAGGCCCAGTGCCGCTCCATCTTCTCGCCGACCATCTCGATCTCCCGCTGCGGGAAGGACGGGGTGGTCGCGAGCTCGTGCTGCGTGCGCAGGCCGAGGAAGTGCATGAGGGAGCGCGCGTTGCAGGTGGCGTACATCGAGGAGAAAAGTCCGACCGGCAGGACCGAACGGGCAACCTCCCGGGCCACGCCCGCCGCCAGCATCTCCTGGTAGGCCTCGTAGGCCTGACGGTACGAGTCCTCCATGACCCGGCCCGTCAGTTCCTGCTGGGCCGCGGTGCCCTCGACGAAGACGTACTTGCCCGGGCGGCCCTCCTGGACGAGCTTGCGCTCGGCGTCCGGGACGTAGAAGACCGGCTCCAGCTCCCTGTAGCGGCCCGATTCCTCGTTGTACGACCAGCCGACGCGGTGCCGCATGAACTCGCGGAACACCAAGATCGGGGCACTGATGAAGAAGGTCATCGAGTTGTGCTCGAACGGGCTGCCGTGCCGGTCGCGCATCAGGTAGTTGATGAGGCCCTTGGAGCGCTCCGGGTCCTTCTGGAGCTCTTCGAGCGACTGCTCGCCGGCCGTGGAGACACGGGCGGCCCACAGCACGTCGGAGTCGGCGGCGGAGTGCTTCACCAGCTCCACCGTCACATCACTGCGGAAGCTGGGTTTCAGGTCTGAAGCGGCGGTCTCGCTCACCGGGGGTCCTTCCGAACGACTCTCTTGGGGCGCGCCCACTCTACGGCGCGGCTCACGGCTCCACGCGCAGCTCTGCCGCCCGCCCGGGAGGCGGCCCGGTCACTCTTTCAGCTGACGCCCAGCCATAAAATTTGGTTAATGTCCCGAATTCCGGCACCGATTGGGCGGTTCGTACGTCTTCTCCAGTAGACGCCATACGCACCCGCCACCGCCGCCCCCGGGCCCTGACCGTGAGGAGAGTCGCTCTATGTTTCGCCGGAGCGAGCCCGTCCCGTTCGCCTTCGTCGCCGAGGCCGACCGCTTCCGCAGCAATGTCACTCCGCCGCCGCGCGAGCGTCTGGGCACGGCCCAGATAGCCGCCCGTAGTCTGGTCGGGCTGACCGTGGTGGCCGGGCTCGTCGGCTCCCTGCTGTTCGGCATGTCGGCACTGCAGCCCCACCAGGCGCCCGCCAAGTCGCAGCAGTCGGAGGCCTCCGAGGGGCGGTAGCCTCACGGTCAAGCCCAACCGAACGTGCATGTGAGTGAGGTACAGCCGTGCCCCTGCCCTTCTTGACGGTCGACCGCGCGTTCGACGCGCACGAAGACAGTGCCGGCGAGGACGTACTGGCCCACGAGGACCCCGACCGCTGGCGCCGGCCGTACCGGCCCGGGCCCTGGCGGGTGGCCGGCGCCGCACTGCTGCTCCTGCTGGCCGCTTTCATGCTGCTCGCCACGATGATCATCGCGTTCGCGGGCACCTGGGCCGGCGCCCTCGTCTGCCTGGTCGCCGCGCTCTGCGTGATCGGTTCCGCGCTGCGGATTCTCGTGACGGGCGTCTGGGTGAGCCCCGCGGGGCTGCGCCGGGTGTCCTTCTTCCGGACCCGCTCGATCGCCTGGGACGAGATCACCGAGCTCCGTACGGTCCAGCAGCCGGTGCGGTGGCTGGGGCTGCCGCGGACCGTCCAGGGCCAGGCCCTGACGGCGGCCGGGCGCGGCGGTGCGGAGCTGCCGGTGCTGCTGACCGACCACAATGCCGATTTCCTGTCGCGGACCGAGGCGTTCGACCGGGCCGCCGACACGGTCGAGGCCTGGGCCGACGAGTACCGGGCCGTGCCCGCCTGACCACCGGCGTCCAGTGCCCTGGAAGCCCGTACGGGATCCGCTCAGGCGGCCTGTACGGGCTTCCAGGGTTTACCGGGCGTCCGGGGGCTCTCGGGCTTCCGGGCGGCCCGGACACGGGCCAGGGGGTGTCTTACGGATCGGGCCGCGAGCCCGGCCTGATCCGTAAGACACCCCTAGCGGCGCGGTCCACCGTGCAGGGCGATGGCCCGCTGCATGGCCTTGCGGGCGCGCGGGGTGTCGCGGGCGTCGTGGTAGGCGACGGCGAGACGGAACCAGCTGCGCCAGTCCCCCGGCGCGTCCTGCGTCTCGGCCTTGCGGCGCGCGAAGACCTCGTCGGCGGAGTCGCGCAGGATCCGGCCGTACTGGTCCCGCTCCAGCTCGTCGACGGGCAGTCCGCCCTCGGCCTCCAGCTCGGTCGCGAGCTGGTTCGCCCTGGTCACGAACTGCGTGTTCTTCCAGAGGAACCAGACGCCGATGACCGGCAGGATCAGCACCGCGACACCGAAGGCGACGGTCAGTGCGGTGCCCTGCTGGATCAGCATCACCCCCCGGCTGCCGGCCAGGACGAAGTAGACGACCAGGACGGCGGCCGTGAGGAAGTAAGTGATCTTCGCGCGCATGGGGACTACTGCCTGCTCATCAGCCGAGGTCGAGGAAGTTTTCCAGGCCGAACGTGAGGCCCGGGTGCTGCACGACGCGGCGCGCGCCGAGCAGGATGCCCGGCATGAAGCTGCTGTGGTGCAGGGAGTCGTGGCGGATGGTCAGGGTCTCGCCCTCACCGCCGAGGAGCACCTCCTGGTGGGCCAGCAGGCCGCGCAGGCGGATCGCGTGCACCGGGACGCCGTCGACGTTCGCACCGCGTGCGCCGTCGAGGGCGGTGGCGGTGGCGTCGGGCTGCGGGGCGCAGCCGGCTTCGGCGCGGGCGGCCGCGATGAGCTGCGCCGTGCGGGTGGCGGTGCCGGAGGGGGCGTCGACCTTGTTCGGGTGGTGGAGCTCGACGACCTCGACGGACTCGAAGTAGCGGGCGGCCTGGGCGGCGAACTTCATGGTGAGGACGGCGCCGATGGAGAAGTTCGGGGCGATGAGCACACCGGTCTGCGGGGAGCCGGCCAGCCAGGTGTCCAGCTGGGTGAGGCGCTCCTCGTTCCAGCCGGTGGTGCCGACCACCGCGTGGATGCCGTGGCCGATGAGGAAGTCGAGGTTCCCCATGACCGACGCGGGGGTGGTCAGCTCGACCGCGACCTGCGCGCCGGCCTCGGCCACCGTCTCCAGTTCGTCGCCGCGGCCGAGGGCGGCCACCAGCTCCATGTCTTCGGCGGCCTCGACGGCCTTGACCGCTTCGGAGCCGATGCGGCCCTGGGCACCGAGAACCGCTACCCGCAGCTTGCTGCTCATGCTTCTTCGCTTCCTGTCGTACGGGCCGGGCACCGGCCGGCGGCGGCCGGTGCCCGGCCTCGGGGTGTCAGGGTCTCAGGCCACCGCTTCGTCGAGGCGGGCGGCCTGCTTCTCCTTCAGCGGGCCGACCACCGCGAGCGACGGCCGCTGGGCCAGTACGTCGGCGGCGACCGAGCGGACGTCGTCCGGGGTGACGGACGCGATGCGGGCCAGCATGTCGTCGACGGACATCTGGTCGCCCCAGCAAAGCTCGCTCTTGCCGATGCGGTTCATGATCGCGCCGGTGTCCTCCAGGCCGAGGACGGTGGAGCCGGACAGCTGGCCGATGGCCCGCTTGATCTCCTCGTCGGTGAGCCCCTCGGAGACGACCTTGTCGAGCTCGCCGCGGCAGATCCGCAGCACGTCGTGGACCTGGTTCGGGCGGCAGCCCGCGTACACGCCGAAGAGGCCGGTGTCGGCGAAGCCCGAGGTGTACGAGTACACGCTGTAGGCCAGGCCGCGCTTCTCCCGGACCTCCTGGAAGAGGCGGGAGGACATGCCTCCGCCGAGGGCGGTGTTCAGCACGCCGAGCGCCCAGCGGCGCTCGTCGGTGCGGGCCAGGCCGGGCATGCCGAGGACCACGTGGGCCTGCTCGGTCTTGCGGTTGACCAGGTCGACGCGGCCGGAGGTGCGGATGCGCTTGGTCCCGGTGCGCGGTCCGATCGGCTCTGCGTCGGTGTGCCCGAGGGCGCCGGCCTTCTCGAAGGCCGCGCGGACCTGGCGTACGACCTTGTTGTGGTCGACGTTGCCGGCCGCGGCCACCACCAGGTGGCGGGGGTCGTAGTGCTTCTTGTAGAAGCGGCGGATCCGGTCGGCGCCGAGCGCGTTGATCGTGTCGACGGTGCCGAGGACGGGGCGGCCCAGCGGGGTGTCCCCGTACATGGTGTGCGCGAACAGGTCGTGGACCATGTCGCCCGGGTCGTCCTCGGTCATCGCGATCTCTTCGAGGATGACGTTGCGCTCGGCGTCGACATCGGATTCGAGGATCAGCGAGCCGGTGAGCATGTCGCACACGACGTCGATGGCCAGCGGCAGGTCGGTGTCGAGCACCCGCGCGTAATAGCAGGTGTACTCCTTCGCCGTGAAGGCGTTCATCTCCCCGCCGACCGCGTCGATCGCGGAGGAGATGTCGAGGGCACTGCGCTTGTCGGTGCCCTTGAAGAGGAGGTGCTCCAGGTAGTGCGTGGCGCCGTTCAGCGAGGGCGTCTCGTCCCGGGAGCCGACGTGGGCCCAGATGCCGAAGGTGGCGGACCGGACGGACGGCAGGGTCTCCGTGACGACGCGCAGTCCGCCGGGGAGGACGGTGCGCCGGACGGTGCCGATGCCGTTGGTGCCCTTGAGCACGGTTTGGGTACGGGCGACGGCCCGCCCCTCCGAAGAGGGGCGGGCCGTCACACGGGAACTACGCGACGTCACTTGTCGGAGTCGTCCTTGTCGGCGTCGTCGCCGGCGGCTTCGCCGTCGATCACGGGGACCAGGGAGAGCTTGCCGCGGGAGTCGATCTCGGCGATCTCGACCTGCACCTTGGTGCCGACCGCGAGCACGTCCTCGACGTTCTCCACGCGCTTGCCACCGGCGAGCTTGCGGATCTGCGAGATGTGCAGCAGGCCGTCCTTGCCGGGCATGAGGGAGACGAAGGCACCGAAGGTGGTGGTCTTGACGACCGTACCCAGGTAGCGCTCGCCGACCTCCGGCATGGTCGGGTTGGCGATCGAGTTGATCGTGGCGCGGGCGGCCTCGGCGGCCGGGCCGTCGGAGGCACCGATGTAGATGGTGCCGTCGTCCTCGATCGTGATCTCGGCGCCGGTGTCCTCCTGGATCTGGTTGATCATCTTGCCCTTGGGGCCGATGACCTCACCGATCTTGTCCACCGGGATCTTGACGGTGATGATCCGCGGGGCGAACGGGGACATCGCGTCCGGCGTGTCGATCGCTTCCATCATCACGTCGAGGATGTGGAGGCGGGCGTCGCGGGCCTGCTTGAGGGCCGCGGCCAGGACGGAGGCCGGGATGCCGTCCAGCTTGGTGTCCAGCTGGAGCGCGGTGACGAACTCCTTGGTGCCGGCGACCTTGAAGTCCATGTCGCCGAAGGCGTCCTCCGCACCGAGGATGTCGGTGAGGGCGACGTAGTGGGTCTTGCCGTCGATCTCCTGGGAGATCAGGCCCATGGCGATACCGGCGACGGGGGCCTTGAGGGGCACACCGGCGTTCAGCAGCGACATGGTGGACGCGCAGACCGAGCCCATGGACGTCGAACCGTTGGAGCCGAGGGCCTCGGACACCTGGCGGATCGCGTACGGGAACTCCTCGCGGGTCGGCAGGACCGGCACGATCGCGCGCTCGGCGAGCGCGCCGTGGCCGATCTCGCGGCGCTTGGGCGAGCCCACGCGGCCGGTCTCACCGACGGAGTACGGCGGGAAGTTGTAGTTGTGCATGTAGCGCTTGCGGGTCACCGGGGAGAGGGTGTCCAGCTGCTGCTCCATGCGGAGCATGTTGAGGGTGGTGACGCCCAGGATCTGGGTCTCGCCACGCTCGAACAGCGCCGAGCCGTGCACGCGCGGGATGGCCTCGACCTCGGCGGCGAGGGTACGGATGTCCGTGATCCCGCGGCCGTCGATGCGGACCTTGTCCTTGATGACGCGCTCGCGCACCAGGGCCTTGGTCAGGCTGCGGTAGGCGGCGGAGATCTCCTTCTCGCGGCCCTCGAAGGCCGGGAGGAGCTTCTCGGCGGCGATGTCCTTGACGCGGTCGAGCTCGGCCTCGCGGTCCTGCTTGCCCGCGATGGTCAGCGCCTGGGCGAGGTCGCCCTTGACGGCGGCCGCGAGGGCCTCGTACACGTCGTCCTGGTAGTCCAGGAAGACCGGGAACTCGCCCTCGGGCTTGGCGGCCTTGGCCGCCAGGTCCGCCTGGGCCTTGCAGAGGGCCTTGATGAAGGGCTTCGAGGCGTCGAGGCCGGCGGCCACGATCTCCTCGGTCGGCGCCTCGGCGCCGCCCTTGACCAGGGCGATGGTCTTATCGGTGGCCTCGGCCTCGACCATCATGATCGCGACGTCGCCGTCCTCCAGGACGCGGCCCGCGACGACCATGTCGAAGACGGCGTCCTCGAGCTCGGTGTGCGTCGGGAAGGCCACCCACTGGCCGCGGATCAGCGCGACGCGGACGCCGCCGATCGGGCCGGAGAAGGGCAGGCCGGCCAGCTGCGTGGACGCGGACGCGGCGTTGATCGCGATGACGTCGTACAGGTGGTCCGGGTTGAGCGCCATGACGGTGGCGACGACCTGGATCTCGTTGCGCAGGCCCTTCTTGAAGGACGGGCGCAGCGGGCGGTCGATCAGGCGGCAGGTGAGGATCGCGTCCTCGGAGGGGCGGCCCTCACGGCGGAAGAAGGAGCCGGGGATCTTGCCGGCCGCGTACTGCCGCTCCTCGACGTCCACCGTCAGGGGGAAGAAGTCGAGCTGGTCCTTGGGCTTCTTCGACGCGGTGGTGGCGGAAAGCACCATCGTGTCGTCGTCCAGGTAGGCAACGGCGGAGCCGGCGGCCTGGCGGGCCAGACGGCCCGTCTCGAAGCGGATGGTGCGGGTGCCGAAGGAACCGTTGTCAATAACGGCCTCGGCGTAGTGGGTCTCGTTCTCCACTAGCGTTTTCTCCATTTTCGTCGTCTCCGTCCGCTGCCCGTGTGGCTGCGGACGGTGGCGGAGAAGCGCTCCTTGCGTGCGGGCCGGTCTTCGATCGAAGTACCCGGTTCGGTGCCCGTGGGGCTTTCCGGGTACCACTACCGAGGACCGGCGGCCTGGGAGGGCGCTCCTCCTCTTCAGTTGTGCACATGGTTCGCCGTGCACGTTGCGTCCAGACTACAAAGCGTCCGGTACGTCCCGCACGTAGAGCGTCAGCACGTACAGCAAAGGGAGCGGCCCCCTCAGCGTGGGAACCGCTCCCTTCACAGCGTCTTTACTTGACGCCGGCCGCACCGCGGCGGATGCCGAGGCGCTCGACCAGCGCACGGAAGCGCTGGATGTCCTTCTTGGCCAGGTACTGCAGCAGGCGGCGACGCTGGCCGACCAGGATCAGCAGACCACGACGGGAGTGGTGGTCGTGCTTGTGGGTCTTGAGGTGCTCGGTCAGGTCCGTGATGCGCTTGGAGAGCATCGCGACCTGGACCTCGGGGGAGCCGGTGTCGCCCTCCTTGGCACCAAACTCGGCGATGATCTGCTTCTTCGTAGCGGCGTCGAGCGACACGCGTACTCCTCGTATAGGTCTTCGTGGCCACCGAGTGCCCCAGGTCGAATTCTCTGGGGATCTTCCGTAACTCGGGAGGCGGGGTCCGCTGAGCGCAGCCTCCAGAAGGATTTCCGGGGGCGCGTACACAAACGGCCGTCACACAGCGTACCAGGCTGCCGCGCGGCCCCTGTCTCAGCTGGTGAGAGCGCGGGCCCGGGCGTACACGTCCAGCACGGCGAGGGCCAGCGGGACGAGACTGAGCAGTACTGCCGCCTCGGTGAGGTCGAGCAGCCGTCCCCAGAAGGGTGACAGGCCCTTGCGCGGGATGACAAGCGCAATTCCCGCGAGGAGGGCCGCGCCGGCGGCGACGGCGGCGGAGAGCCAGATCGTACGGAGGTCCAGGCCGCCGCGGTCGTGGTACTGGACGAGCTCGCGGACCAGGTCGGCCGGCGGGTGCAGGGCCAGGCCCAGGATCAGCAGGGCGATGGCGGCCAGACCGGCGACCAGGGTGCACACGACCTGGGAGGTGTAGCGGAAGAGCCGGGCGCGCAGCAGCATGGCCAGCCCGGTGGTCAGGGCCAGGAGGCGGCCCCAGGTGTTGTCGGAGAAGCCGAGGACGGCGGCGGAGCCGACGGCGATCGCGGCGCAGCCGCCGACCAGTCCGAGGAGCATCTCGTGGCCGCGGCGCGCCTGGGCGGCGATGGCCTCGGCGTCGAGCGGGGTGCCGGGCTCGTGCTGCTCGGAGCCGGAGGGGTCTCCGTACGGCTCGGTCTCGTAGCGGTCCGGGGTCTCGTAATCCTCCACGGCGCTCTGCGGGGCGGCGTAGCCGATGGGCAGCCGGGCGAAGCGGGCGGAGAGACCGGGAAGGAAGGCGACCAGGCCGATGGCCACGGGGGCGCAGACGGCGGCGGCCGCGGTGGCGGAGGCTTCCGTGACGATGGCGACGAAGGTGGCCAGGGTGCCGGTGGCGGCGAGGAAGGTGGCCGCGACGAAGGGGGCGTCCCCGTTCGGGGTGAGCGCGACCAGGGCGACGGAGGCGACCAGGACGCAGACGCAGCCGAGCAGGAACTGGAGCCGGCCGGGTCCCTCGCCGGCGCCGGCGGCGATGATCCCGGAGCCGGCGATCAGCATGAGCGGGAGGGCCCCGAGGCCGAGGGCGACGGCGGAGCCGCGGTCGCGGTAGACCCGGGCGCGCACCCCGGCGGCGGCGGTCAGGAGCACGCCGACGGCGCCGGCGATGATGCCGGGCAGGCCGTGCATGTCGTGGCGGACCGGGTCGGCGTACCAGAGGACGAAGCCGAGCAGGACGAGCAGCAGGGCGGCGCCGATCAGGCCCGCGCCCCGCAGCATGTCGTCGCTCCAGCGGTGGCGGTCGCGGACGACGGCGGAGGCGACGGCGTCGGAGACGTCGTCGAAGACGGCGGGCGGCAGCGAGTCGGCGAACGGGCGCAGGCTCAGCACCTCGCCGTCGAGTACCTGCTGGGCGGCGAGCGTGCGGGCGCCGTCGAGGACCGTGCCGTCGCGGCGCACCAGGTGGAAGCCGGTGGGGGCGCCGACGGGCTGGGTCTGGCCGGTGAGGCGCAGCAGTTCGGGGTAGACGTCGGCGACGGCGATGTCCTCGGGAAGGGCGACGTCGATGCGGCTGTCGGGAGCCACGACGGTGACCCTGCAGAAGCCCGTCGTTGCGGCCGTACTCACCTGTGTGACCCCCCTGGTTGGCGAAGCGGGTGCAAGCACCGCTGCCTTGGATTCGCCGTGGATTCGCGGATGCGCATACTGCGCGGGCCACCCTACCGGGCGTATGAGTGACTGTCGGCAAGTAGGATCACCGTCGCGCAGGGGAGACCCCCTTCGCGCCCGGGACTTGGGGGCGCCGGTTGCGACGTCCCGTCCGTTTTCGAGGGATTGATGCTCCGGTGAGTCAGATCGTCGTCAAACGCCCGCCGCGGTCCTTGCCGCCCGAAGTTCCTTCGGACGAGCTGAGGCTGGAGGCTCCGCCGGAGCTTCCCCGCGGGCAGCAGGAGGGCATGCTGATGCAGCTCCTGCCGATGCTCGGCATGGGCTCGTCGGTCGTCTTCTTCTTCATGCCGGGTGCGGCGCCCTTCATGCGCATCATGGGTGTGCTGATGCTGGTGTCCACGGTGGGCATGGTTCTGGCCCAGCTGGTGCGCCACCGGCGCGGTACGCAGGGGCAAATGGCCGATGTGCGCCGGGACTACCTCAAATACCTCGCGCAGACCCGCCGTCAGGTCCGCAGGACCGCGCGGGCGCAGCGCGACGCCCAGCTGTATCTGCACCCGGCGCCCGAGCAGTTGTGGTCGGTGGTGGCCGAGGGTTCGCGGCTGTGGGAGCGGCGCGTCGGCGACGAGGACTTCGGGCAGGCCCGGCTCGGGCTGGGCGCGCAGCGGCTCGCGACTCCGCTGGTGGCGCCGGACACGGCGCCGGTGGACGAGCTGGAGCCGCTGACGGCGGGCGCGATGCAGCGCTTCCTGAAGGTGCACTCCTCGCTGGACGGGCTGCCGGTGGCGGTGTCGCTGCGGGCGTTCTACCACGTGACGGTGTCCGGGGAGGCGGAGTCGGCGCGCGGGGCGGCGCGGGCGCTGGTGGCGCAGCTGGCGACGCTGCACTCCCCCGAGGACCTGGTGGTGGCCGTGGTGGCGGCGCCCGGGGCGGTGCCGTCCTGGGACTGGACGAAGTGGCTGCCGCACACGCAGGTGCCGGGGCAGGTCGACGGGGCCGGTACGAAGCGGCTGTTCAGCGATGACCTGACCGAGCTGGAGGGGCTGCTGGCGCCGCGGCTGGAGGGGCGGCCGCGGTTCAGCCGGGACGTGTCCCCGGTGCTGGACCAGCCGCACCTGGTCGTCCTACTGGACGCCAACTCCCGTGGCGGCCTGGTGCCGCCGGACTCGGCGTTCGCGGCGGCCGAGGGGCTGCAGGGCGTGACCATCGTCGAGGTGGTCGCGGGCGAGCTGGACGAGCCGCGCGGCGGGCTGTCGGTCGTGGTGCGGCCGGGCCGGCTGCGGCTGGAGTCGGGCGCGGGGATCGCGTACGAGGGCGTACCGGACACGCTGTCGCTGCCCGCGGCGGAGGCGCTCGCGCGGCAGCTGGCGCCGCTGCGCACGGGCGGCGGGGACGATGACGAACCGCTGCTGGCCAACCTGGACTTCACGGACCTGCTGAACCTGGGCGACGCCGCCTCGATCGACGTGGCCCGGACCTGGCGGCCGCGCTCGGCCGGTGAGCGGCTGCGCGTGCCGATCGGCGTCGGCGAGGGCGGCGCGCCGGTCATGCTGGACCTGAAGGAGGCGGCGCAGGAGGGCATGGGCCCGCACGGCCTGTGCGTGGGCGCGACCGGTTCCGGCAAGTCGGAGCTGCTGCGCACGCTGGTGCTGGGCCTGGCGGTCACGCACACCTCGGAGACGCTGAACTTCGTACTCGCCGACTTCAAGGGCGGTGCGACCTTCACGGGCATGGGACAGATGCCGCACGTGGCCGCGGTCATCACCAACCTGGCGGACGACCTCACGCTCGTGGACCGCATGGGCGACTCGATCCGCGGCGAGCTGCAGCGCCGGCAGGAGCTGCTGCGCTCGGCGGGCAACTACGCGAACATCCACGACTACGAGAAGGCGCGCGCGGCGGGAGCCCCGCTGGAGCCGCTGGCCTCGCTGGTGCTGGTCATCGACGAGTTCAGCGAGCTGCTGACCGCGAAGCCCGACTTCATCGACATGTTCATCCAGATCGGCCGCATCGGCCGGTCGCTGGGCGTGCACCTGCTGCTGGCCTCGCAGCGCCTGGAGGAGGGCAAGCTGCGCGGGCTGGACACGTACCTGTCGTACCGGATCGGTCTGCGGACCTTCTCGGCGGCGGAGTCGCGGACCGCGATCGGTGTGCCGGACGCGTACCACCTGCCGTCGGTGCCGGGTTCGGGCTACCTGAAGTTCGGTACGGACGAGATGACGCGCTTCAAGGCGGCGTACGTCTCGGGCACCTACCGCTCGGGCGGCCCGGACCTGTCGGTCGGGCTGTTCCCGGTGGAGCGGCGGCCCGCGCTGTTCACGGCGACCCCGGTGCCGGTCGTGTACGCGGCGCCGGACCCGGCGTACCTGGCGGCGCAGTCGCAGCGGGAGGACGACGCGCTCGCGGACACGGTGCTGGACGTGATCGTGGGCCGGCTGGAGGGGCAGGGGGTGCCGGCGCACCAGGTGTGGCTGCCGCCGCTCGACCAGGCCCCGCCGCTGGACCAGCTGCTGCCGGCGCTGGCGCCTTCGGCGGAGCGGGGGCTGCACGCGGACGGGTACACGCGGCCCGGCGGGCTCGTCGTACCGCTCGGCCTCATCGACAAGCCGTTCGAGCAGCGCCGCGAGGTGCTGTACCGGGACTTCTCGGGTGCGGCGGGCCACATGATGGTGGTCGGCGGCCCGCAGTCGGGCAAGTCGACGCTGATGCGGACGCTGATCTCCTCGTTCGCGCTGACGCACACGCCGCGCGAGGTGCAGTTCTACGGGCTGGACTTCGGTGGCGGCAGCATGTCGTCGATCTCGGAGCTGCCGCACGTGGGCGGGATCGCCTCGCGCCTGGACCCGGAGCGGGTGCGGCGCACGGTCGCGGAGGTGGGGGGCATCCTCAACCGCCGCGAGGAGTTCTTCCGCGCGAACAACGTCGACTCGATCGGCACGTACCGGCGCCGGCGCGCGGCGGGCGACCTGCCCGGCGAGGCCTGGGGCGACGTGTTCCTCGTCATCGACGGCTGGGGCGGCTTCCGGACCGAGTACGAGGGCCTGGAGCCGGTGGTCACGGACATCGCCTCGCGCGGTCTGGGCTACGGCATCCACGTGGTGATCACGGCGGCGCGGTACATGGAGGTGCGGGCCGCGCTCAAGGACCAGATGCTGAACCGGCTGGAGCTGCGGCTCGGCGACGTCATGGACTCCGAGTTCGACCGCAAGGTCGCGGCGAACGTGCCGACCGGGATGCCGGGTCGGGGCCAGGTCGCGGAGAAGCTGCACTTCCTGGGCGCGCTGCCGCGGATCGACGGCGCGCACGACCCGGAGGAGCTGTCGGAGGCCACGGCCGCCTTCGTGTCGGCGGTGAAGCAGAACTGGGTGGGGGCCGCGGCTCCCGGCGTACGGCTGCTGCCGCGGCTGCTGCACGCCGACCAGCTGCCCCGGGGCGGGGACCAGCCGGGCCGCGGGCTGGCCATCGGCATCGACGAGACGGACCTGGAGCCGGTGTTCGTCGACTTCGAGAGCGACCCGTTCTTCCTGGTGTTCGGCGAGAGCGAGTCCGGCAAGACGAACCTGCTGCGGCTGATCTGCCAGCAGATCGCGGAGCGGTACACCCCGGAGCAGGCCCGCCTCGTCGTCGGCGACTACCGGCGCAGCCTGCTCGGGGCGCTGCCGGAGGAGCACCTGCTGGAGTACGCGCCGATGGCGAGCTCGCTGCAGACGCACATGGAGGCGCTGGGCGGGGTGTTCTCCCGGCGCCAGCCGCCGACCGACGTCACTCCGCAGCAGCTGCGCGACCGCAGCTGGTGGACGGGCCCGGACGTGTTCATCGTCATCGACGACTACGACCTGGTGGCCACGAGCCAGGGCAATCCGCTGGCCCCGCTGGTGGAGTACCTGCCGTTCGCCCGCGACACGGGTGTCCGCTTCATCATCGCGCGCAACTCGGCGGGCGCGTCGCGTTCGCTGTACGAGCCGTTCATGCAGCGCTTCAAGGAGCTCGGCGCGCAGGGCGTGGTGCTGTCGGGCGACCCGTCCGAGGGCGACCTGATCGGCAACGTCCGCCCCCGCCCGATGCCCCCGGGCCGCGCGTACTTCTCCTCCCGCAAGCGGGGCACGTCGCTCGTGCAGCTGGGCCGCCTGCCGGGGATGTAGGGACCTGGGGAGGAGCACGGACGAGAAAGCGGGGCCCGGCCGACAGCCGGGCCCCGCTTTCTCGTGATCAACGGGAAACGCTCCCCCGGAGGGGAGCGCAGCACCGATAATCGGGAGGGAAGACCGCGGGAGCACCGCACCGCCGAGGGAAAGGCCGCACATGGGCACTCAGCAGGAGAAGGACGAGCTGTACGCGCTCGACATCAGCGGCGTGGAGTGGGAGGGGCCTCCGGGGTCCAGCCCCGACGAGGAGCGGGTCGAGATCGCGCGGCTGCCCGAGGGCGCGGTGGCCATGCGGTCCTCGCTCGACCGGGACACCGTCCTGCGCTACACGGCGGCCGAGTGGGAGGCCTTCGTACTCGGGGCCAGGGACGGGGAGTTCGACCTCGACCGCGGCCCGCGCTGAGTTCCGTACGCCGCAACGGCACGAAGGGGCGCGCCCGGCCGGGCGCGCCCCTTCGTCATGCGGCTGTGGCCGACCGGGCTCAGTAGGCCTCGGTGAACAGGCGCGAGGCCTTCACGTCGGTGGCGCGGTAGTCGCCCTTGCCGCGCTCGATCAGCGTGGCGACCTGCTCCAGCTGCTTGTGCATGTGGTCGGCCTTGCCCTTGTACTTCCCCTGGAGGGTGACGTACGCCTGGTGCGCCTCACCGTCCCAGGTGTCCGTGACGACCTTCAGGGCCTGGTCCATCTCCTCCAGGTCCGTCATGATCTTCTTCGAGACGACGCGGATGCGGTCCGCCATCTCCTGGACGGTCTCATACCGGACCTTGGTGTGCCCGCCGTCGGGACCGGACATGTTGTACTCCTTCACGCTGAGTTGACTGGGAACGACGTGACGCCGCGAGACCTGGGCGGCAGGTCAGATGCTGTTGAGGCCCGAGCCGCCCTGGCCGGCGCCGGCCTGCACCGTCTTGAACGCCGCGCGCACGTCGTCGTCCTGCGCGTTGCTGAGGTTCTTGGTCTGCGCGACCGCGTTGTGCAGCACCCCGAGCAGACGACGGATCTCGTCGTGGTCCTCGTTGACGACCGTCTGGGCGGAAACGAAGCCCGAGGCACCCACACCGGTCCAGCCGGCGCTCACCGTGGCGAGGATGTCGGCCAGCTCGCGGGACTGGGTGGTGACGGCACGGGCCGTCGTCTCGATCTTGTTCTTCGCCTGGACGATCGGATCGTCTGCGAGTCCGAAATTGCTCATCCGAAGCTCCTCACTTCTCAATTCGCCGGCAGAACCGGCGGATTGCGCAGCGGAAGGGAGGTTCCGGGCGCGGATCTGAGTCACGCACCACCGGAAATCCCCTCCGCCTCACGCGATCCCCCGATCACAGTCGTGAAGCCTGGTGTCACTCTAGCCAGTTCATCTGACAGGCCCAACACCGGTGGGCCGCTACCGTTGATGAACTGTGACGGTTCACTGCAAACGGCCCCGGCGCTTGCGCGCGTCGCGCACCACCGTCGCCGTGCCCGCGATGACCGCGATCAGCACGCCCGCGATGCCGAGAGCGTACGTGCCGAACCGCTCCTCGCGCTCCTGCGCCGTCTCGGTCATCCGCAGCGCCGCCGCCTCGGGCGCGGCCGCCGGGGGCGGGCCCGGGTCCGGGACCGGGGCCTTGGGCGCCTCGTGGTCCTGCGTGACCGCCCGCACCGGGTCGACGACGCCCCATCCGACGTAGTCGTCACGGCCGTTGACCGATCGCTCGGCGGTTCCCTGGATCTGCCAGATGATCTGCTGCGGGGTCCAGTCCTCGTGCTTGGCGCGCAGCAGGGCGGCGAGCCCGGCCACGTACGGCGCAGAGAAGCTGGTGCCGTTGTCGATGCACTGCCCGAATCCGGGGACGGTGGAGACCATGTCCACGCCGGGCGCGGCGACCCCGATGAAGTCGCCGGGCTGGGAGAACGCCGCCCGCTCGTTGTTGCGGTCCGAGGCGGCCACGGCGAGGACGCCCGGGAAGGCCGCCGGGTAGGTCTTGCGCTTCTCCCCGGTCATGCCGTCATTGCCCGCCGAGGCCACGACCACGACCTTGGCGTCGACGGCCCGCTGGACGGCCTTGCCGAGCTCGGAGTCGGCGCTCAGCGGGACGTCGGTGTCCTGGGAGATGTTGATGACCTGGGCGCCCTTGGACACCGCGTGGTCGATCGCCTGGCCGAGCGAGAGGGCGTTGCCCTTGCCCTGCCCGTCGTTCTGCCGGATCGGGATGATCGTGGCGTCGGGGGCCAGGCCGACGAAGCCGGTGCCCTCCTGCGGCCGGGCCGCGATCAGCCCGGCCACCTTGGTGCCGTGGCCGACCGTGTCGGTGGTCCCGTCGCCGCCCTTGGGGTCGACGAGGTCCTTGCCCGCGCCCACGTCTATGGCCCCGCTGAGCTGCGGGTTCGCCCGGTCCACACCGGTGTCGATGACGGCGACGCGGACGGGCTTGCCGTTCTTGTCCTTGCCCTTGGTCTGCGCCCAGAGCGCGTCGAGCAGCAGCCGCTGCAGGGCCCAGGGGCGGTCGGCGATCTGCTTCTTCATGGGGAAGGTGCACTCGCCCGCGCCCGCGAGCGCCAGGGGGGCGGCCGGGGCGTGGACGGGCTGCGGGTACGGAGCCGCCGCGGCGGCGCCGGCCGCGGCGGTCGTACCGGACAGGGCGGCGGCGAGCGCGGCGCAGACGAGCGCACCGCGTGCGTACGGGGACATCGGGATCGACATCGGCATCGGCGGCGTCCTCACGAACCCTGGGGCTGGCGGGCGGAGTTGGTGTCCAGGCGCGGCCCCTTCGAGAGGAACTCCGACCACGCGATGGGCACCATGGCCGGTGTGACGGTCCCGTAGCCGAGCCGGATCTGCGCCTGGCTGGCCTCGGGCCGGCCGTCGGCGGTGGCCTGGCCGTTCTGCTGGTCGGAGGCGCCGATCTTCGACTTCTCGGCGTCGCTGTCCCCGTTGGCCTGCACCGCGTACCGCAGGCCGGTGTCGGTGACCAGGAAGAGGGCGCCGCCCGCCGTGGTCTGCCGCCCCTGGACCTGTGTGAAGAGCAGTCCCGAGCCCGGCGTGACGTACGCGCTGGTGCCGCTGGCGGTGATGTCGATGGGGAATCCGGTGCCGGCCCAGGTGCTCAGCGTCTGGTTGCCCTGGCCGTCGACCGAGCGCAGCACGTTGCAGACGGTGTCGCGGGCGCCGGCGCCCTGCGAAGCCGCGCCTTGCGCACCGGCGGCGTCCGCCGGGGCGGCCGTCATGTTGATGCGGTCGGACTTCCTCTGCGGCCACTTGGCCTCGCCCTTGAACGGCGTGGTGTCCGGGTTGAGGGACTGGAGGTCGACCTCGTGGGGCTTGCCGTGCATGTTGAGGCCGTCGGTCGCGGGCGCCGAAATCAGCAGCCACGCCATGAAGTCGGAGACCGGGGCGACCTTCCCGGGCAGGACGACGTAGTGCTGCGCGCCGGAGCCGGTCTGCGCCATCAGCACCATGCCGACCTTGTTGTCGGCGGTGGTCAGGCCCTGGACGTCCGCCTTCGTGCCGGCCGCGACCGGCAGCTGCGGGAAGGCCAGGTCGTCCCCGGGGTTGAGGGTGGCCAGCCAGGACTCGGTGACCTGCTGCGGGGTGGCGCCGGTACTGCCGACCAGCGCGTTGGTCATCTTCCCCGCGTCCGCGCCGCCTTCGGGGAACTTGTACTTCGTGCCCGAGGCGTCGACCAGGTAGCGCTCCTTGGCCCCGCCCGTGCTCTGCACGTACAGCATCTGCGTGTCGGTGAGCTTGCGGGCGTCGTCCATCAGTCCCGCCTCGCGGTCGGCGAGGACGAACGTCGCGGTCTGCACGGTCTTGCCGTTGCCGCCCGGCGCCTGGCAGACGGCCCACCGCTTGGCCTTGCCCGCGTCCTGCGGGGCGGGCAGCCGGTCGGGCGCGTACGGGATGCCGATGATGGGCCCGCGCGGTGGCTTGCCCGCGTCCAGGACCTTGTCGTCGATCTGGATCACCTTGAACTTCTGCGGATCCAGCAGGAGTCGGGCGGAGGCCAGGTTGAGCACCGGGTGCAGCCGGGTCTGGTCCTTGCCGTTCACCTTCGTCGTCAGCACCACGTACCGGGTCGTGGACTGCTTGCCGACGATGACCTTCGTACCCGCCTCGTCCCAGCCCTTGGGGGCCTGCGGCTTGAACATCCCCCACGCACCGAACGCGGCGAGTACGAGCGCCCCCGCGACCAGCCCGGGCAGGACCGCGCGCAGCGGGCGCGGTGCGCCTTCCTCGGAGCCCGTGGCGGAAGGCTGGAGGAACGCGGCCACCGTGCGCCGCTTCGCAAAGGTGTACGCGTTGAGTTCATCACGTCGTGATGCCATGACCGCCTGCTTCTCCCCGCATCGGCCCGGTCGGTGAGTACGGTCCCCGGGCCTCGATTGTCGGACCGGGCACCTACTATGCCTCTTGACGGAGGGTGGGTACGGGCCGGGTAGGGTGAGGCCGCCGTTCGCTGCCTTCCGGACCGCACGAATCAGCACGGGATACGGCCCTGGGGGCACCTCCCGGCGATATCCGGGGCAGAAAGGGGAGGTGGGCGCGTGATGGCCACCGCGACGCAGCCGCAGACGGGTGCGCCCGCACCCGCGCGCGGCGGGGTGACGCCGAATCCGAAGTCGAGCCCGGGCCGTTTCGGCCCGTTCCGACTGCAACAACTCGTACTGCTCCAGATCGCCGTGGCCGCCCTGCTGGTGGCCTGGGTCGTGGAGCCGATGCTGCTGGTGCCCGCCGGTGTCCTGGCGCTCGCCCTGGTGGTGCTCGCCGTCGTACGCCGCCACCAGCGCTCCCTGCCCGAGTGGCTCGGCGGCGCCCTCGAACTGCGCTCGCGGCGCCGCCGGGCCGCGTCGTTCGCGGTGCCCGCGGGCACCGAGCCGGGGCTGGCCCCGCTCGTGGAGGCCGATCCGGCGCTGCGGACCCTCACGTTCAGCGACCGCGACCGTCGGCCCGTCGGGATGGTCGGTGACGGGACGTTCCTGACCGCCGTCGTCCAGGTGGACATGGACGCCACCGCGCTGCGGCCCGACCGCGGTGCGCGGCCGCTTCCGCTGGGGCTCGTACGGGACATCCTCGAAGTCGACGGCATCCGGCTGGAGTCGGCCCAGCTGGTGCAGCACACGCAGCCCGCGCCCGCCCCGCACCTGCCGGCCCAGTCGATGGCCACCCGCAACTACGCGCCGCTGCAGGCCGCCACGGGCACCCCGGCGGTGCGGCTGACCTGGATCGCGCTCAAGCTCGACCCGGAGCTGTGCCCCGAGGCGGTCACCGCGCGCGGCGGCGGGCTCGCGGGCGCGCAGCGCTGTGTGGTGCGGGCGGCCGACCAGTTGGCGAGCCGGCTGACCGGGGCCGGGTTCCGGGCCACCGTGCTCACCGAACAGGAGCTGACGGGCGCCCTGGCGACGTCCTCGTGCGCGAACCCGATGGCGATCACGCAGGCGGGGCGCTCGGCGAGCACCGGCCGGCGGACGGAGGAGACGGCGCGGATCTGGCGCTGTGACGACCGGCGGCACACCACGTACTGGATAGCCCGCTGGCCGCAGCTCGGCGGCGGCGGGGCGGCGTCCCTGCCGCAGTTCGTGGCGCTGCTGACCTCGCTGCCGGCGCTGGCGACGAACTTCAGCCTGACGATGGCTCCGGCGGAGCGCCAGGGAGTGACGCTGACCGGCCATGTACGGGTCACGGGGCGCAGTGACGAGGAACTCGTGGCGGCCCGCCGGGAACTGGAACGGACGGCCCGCGGTGTGCGCACCGGGCTGGTCCGGCTCGACCGTGAACAGGTACCGGGGCTGCTGGCTTCGCTGCCGCTGGGAGGGGCGCGATGAGGGGCGGCTTCGGACTGATCGGCCCGCGCCGGGAACGGCACGTGGTCCCGGCGGTGGACCTGGACACGCTGGCTCTGCCCATCGGGGACGACGGGGTCGTCATCGGCGTGGACGCCGAGGGGCGTCCGGCGGTGCTCGGCATCAACCGGCCCACGCCGTACGAGGTGACGCTGATCGGCGGCCTGTGGACGGCTCAGGTGCTCGCGCTGCGGGCGGCGGCCACGGGGGCGCGGGTGGCGGTGGAGACCGGGCGCGGGCAGGTGTGGTCCGGGCTGGCGCAGGCGGCGGGCGGCGGTCAGCAGTGCGTGACGCTGCACGAGGTCGGCCGGGTGCCGCCGCAGGGCGCTTCGGCGGGCAGCCCGGTGCTGGTGATCCGGGACTGCGGGATGCGGCCGCCGCGCGGACGCGTGGTGGCCGGGCCCTGGCAGTCGGTGCTGACCCTGCTGCCGTACCTGAGCCCGACGGCGCCGCGGCTGCTGCAGAACTCCTCGCTGGTGGGTGTGCAGCGGGTGTCCCCGGACGAGGCGGAGCAGCTCGGCCGCCTGATGAACCTGCCGCGGGCGGCCGTCGATTCCCTGCCGACGCTGGGCGACGGGGTCACCCTGTGGTGCACGCCGCGGGACCGCCAGTTCGTGATGACCCAGGGCACGGAGGCCGAAACCGGCCTCCTGGGCCCGTCCCGCCGCATCGACTGAGCCCCGTCCGGCCCGGCCGGCCCCTCCGGCACGGCCCTCCCCGGCCCCGGTGACGGTTGCTCAGGAGGCGGCCACCCTGTAGGCAGGACGGGAAGGACGACGCCACCGGGGCGGCCCGCAGGGCCCGGCCCCGCGGCCCGTCCAACGGGGGCGGACACCGGTGTCGGCGCGCACGATTAGGCTGAGCGTGGGCGCGGCGTCGAAGTGGGCGCCGGACCAGTGTTCGACAGACCAGGAGGACCAGTGAGCGGCGATCGGAACGAGAGGCGCGGCGGGACTTGGGACGTCCCGACGGACGATCAGTCCGACGCGGAGCCCGAGGTGACGGGCGAGTTCACCATCGACTACACCCCGCCGGCCTGGTACACGCAGGGCGCGGCTTCGGCCACCCCCGTACCGGGCCTGCCCGAGGGCAGCGGATTCGAGCCCCACCGCCCGTCGGACGTGGCCTCTCCCCCGACGATGCGGATCGCCCCGCCGGTCCCGCGCACGCCGTCGGACGGCGCGGGAGTACCGTCCCCCTTCCCGGCACCGGCCCCGGCGCCTCAGCCCGCCGACAACGCCGCCCCGCCCGCGCCGTTCCCGGCACCGGCCCCCTTCAGCACCCCGGCCGACACGCCGGCGCCCTCGGCGTTCCCGGCCCCGCCGGCACCGGCCGACGGCACCGGCGCTCCCGCGGCCGAGGCACCCGTTCCGCCGGCCCCGGCCCCCTTCGCTCCCCCGGCGCTCCCGGCGCCGATCGACGCGCCCGCGCTGCCGGCTCCGGTCCAGGTCCCGGCGCCGTTCGCCGCCGAGCCCTCGGACGCGCCCGGACCGCTCGTGAAGGCCTCCTTCGAAGCGCCCGTCCCCGTCCAGCGGCAGGACACCCCGCCCGACGGGACGCCCGTCCCGTTCGCGGGAACCGAGCCCGCCGCTCCGGAGGACGGGCCCCGGGACGCCGTCCCGACGCCGGAGGCCCCGGAGCCCGTCAGCCCCGCGGACGCGGTTCACCCGCCCGTGGGAGCCCCCTTCGGGGGACCCGGGGGCGAACTCCCGGCGCTGCCGCCCGCGTTCCCCGCCACCCCGGCACCGCAGGACGGGTACGGTTTCCCGCCCGCCCCCGGCCCGGCCCCGACCGCGCCCCAGGACGGGTACGGCTTCCCCCCGAACCCGGGTCCCACCACCCCCGCGCCAGCACCGCAGGACGGCTACGGCTTCCCCCCGAACCCCGGCCCCGCCGCACCCGCGCCCGCGCCGCAGGACGGCTACGGGTTCCCCCCGAACCCCGGCCCCGCCGCGCCCGCGCCCGCGCCAGCACCGCAGGACGGGTACGGGTTCCCCCCGAACCCCGGCCCCACCACCCCCGCGCCCGCGCCCGCGCCCGCGCCCGCGCCGCAGGACGGGTACGGGTTCCCCCCGGCTCCCGCACCGGCGCAGCCGATGCCGCAGCCCCAGCCGGCCGTCGAGGCGAGCGACTACGCGTTCCCGCCCGCGCAGGCCGCGCCCGTACCGCCGCAGCACCAGCAGCCCCAGCCACACCAGCAGCCGCAGCCGCAGCCGCAGTACGACCCCCGTACCAGCGCCCAGTGGCCCGCCGGGCCCCAGCCCGGCCCGCAGCCGCACGACCCTCGCTACCAGCCCGGCCCGGGCACCGGCGGCGGCGCGCCCCTCGGCTACACCGCCGCCGTCGAGCTGTCCTCGGACCGCCTGCTGCGCGGAAAGCAGAAGCCCCGGCCCCAGCGCTCCGGGTTCCGGTTCGGCGGCAAGGCCGCCGAGGCCGAGCGCCTGCGCAAGCTGCAGCTGATCCGCACCCCGGTCATGTCCTGCTATCGCATCGCCGTCATCAGCCTCAAGGGCGGCGTCGGCAAGACCACGACCACGACCGCCCTCGGCGCCACCCTCGCCACCGAGCGCCAGGACAAGATCCTGGCCATCGACGCGAACCCCGACGCCGGCACCCTCGGCCGCCGGGTCCGCCGCGAGACCGGGGCCACGATCCGGGACCTGGTCCAGGCGATCCCGTACCTGAACTCGTACATGGACATCAGGCGGTTCACCTCCCAGGCCCCCTCCGGCCTGGAGATCATCGCCAACGACGTCGACCCGGCCGTCTCCACGACGTTCAACGACGAGGACTACCGCCGCGTCATCGACACGCTCGGCCGCCAGTACCCGATCATCCTCACCGACTCGGGCACCGGGCTCCTCTACTCCGCCATGCGCGGCGTCCTGGACCTGGCCGATCAGCTGATCATCATCTCGACCCCGTCGGTGGACGGCGCCAGCAGCGCGAGCACCACGCTCGACTGGCTCTCCGCGCACGGATACGCCGATCTCGTCTCCCGCTCGATCACCGTCATCTCGGGGGTCCGCGAGACCGCCAAGATGATCAAGGTCGAGGACATCGTGCAGCACTTCGAGACCCGCTGCCGGGGCGTCGTCGTGGTGCCGTTCGACGAGCACCTCGCGGCCGGCGCCGAGGTCGACCTGGACATGCTGCGGCCGAAGACCCGGGAGGCGTACTTCAACCTCTCCGCGCTCGTCGCCGAGGACTTCCTCCGCGCGGCCCAGCAGGCCCCCCAGGGCCACTGGGGGGCGCCCCAGCAGCCGCAGCCCCAGCCGCACCAGCAGGCTCCGCAGCCGCAGCCGCAGGGCCAGCCGTACGGCCAGCCCCAGGGCCCGTCCCCGTACCAGCAGCCCCCGCAGCCGTACGGCCAGCCCTATCCGCAGCCCGGCCAGCCCTGGCAGCCCCAGCAGCAGCCGCCCCAGCACCCGCAGCAGCCCCCGCGCGACCCGCGCCTCGGCTGACGACGGCGGCCAGGAACGAGAAGGGCCCGTACCTCCCCCGGGGGAGGTACGGGCCCTTGCGTGTTCGGGGCGGGGCGGCGGGCGCAGCCGGCCCGCCCGCGACCCGGCTCAGTGCTCCGGCTCAGCGCTCCACGTCGTACGCGTCCGTCAGCGTCCGCGCCCGCTTCACGTCGTCCGCGATCGCTTCGAGGAGCCCGTCCAGCGAATCGAACTTCGCCATGCCGCGCACGTACGCGAGGAAGTCCACGGTGACGTGCAGGCCGTACAGGTCCAGGCCGACCCGGTCGATCGCGTATGCCTCCACCGTCCGCTCGGTGGCGTCGAACTGCAGGTTCGTGCCCACCGAGATCGCGGCCGGCATGCGCTCGCCGTTGGCCGTGAGCCAGCCCGCGTACACGCCGTCCGCCGGGATCGCGGTGTGCGGGGGCGTCTCGACGTTGGCGGTCGGGTAGCCGAGCTCGCGCCCGCGCTGGGCGCCCCGTACGACGACGCCCTCGACCCGGTGCGGCCGGCCCAGGATCTCGGCCGCGCCCTCAATGTCGCCCTCGGCTACCAGCCTGCGCGCCAGGGTGGAGGAGAAGGGCACGCCGCCGCCCGCCTCGCCGCGCTCGACCAGGTCCACGACCTCGACCTCGTAGTCGTACGTGGCGCCCAGTTCGCGGAGGAAGTCGACGTTCCCGGCGGCCCGGTGGCCGAAGCGGAAGTTCGGACCCTCGATGACGGCGCGCGCGTGCAGCTTGTCGACGAGCACCTTCACGATGAAGTCGGCCGGGGAGAGCTGCGAGAACTCCGCCGTGAACGGCAGGATCAGCAGCGCGTCCACACCCAGCCCGGCCATCAGTTCGGCACGGCGGTCGTACGGGGCCAGGATCGGCGGGTGGCTGCCGGGGCGCACGACCTCGCTCGGGTGCGGGCTGAAGGTGACGACGACGGACGGGACGCCGAGCGCGCGGGCCTTGGCCACGGCCTGCCCGATGATCAGCTGATGGCCCCGGTGCACACCGTCGTACGAGCCGATGGTGACGACGCTGCGTCCCCAGTCCTGGGGGATGTCCTCCAAGCCACGCCAGCGCTGCACTGTGACCGCTCCTCGCCCGAACCGTGTAGGCCCTTGTACTGGTTGCCGATTGCTGGTCTAAGACTGCCATGCCCGTGCCCGGGGCCCAGCATCGGCATCTGGCTGGGGTCCGTCTCCGTCATCTCGGGAAGGCGGTGCCCCGGCGGGGAGGGGTACGGGGGGCGAAAGCGCCCCCTTACGCTCCCTCCAGTCACTCCGAGCGCCTGCCCGGACGGGTGAATGCGAGGGCCCCGCTGGACAGACACCTACCCGAGGGGGGTCGTGGAGCGGTGAGCGGCAGGCGATGTGCGCTCACCGCTCCACGTCAAAACGGATCAGCGGATCAGCGGATCAGCGGATCAGGCGAAGACCGCCAGGGACTTCGCCTTGCCGCCCTTGCTCTCCACGAGCCCGAGCAGCACGCCTTCCGGCCCGTAGACCGCCACCGTCCGCCCCGCGGGGTACGCGTCCGGCATGTCGATCCGCACGCCGTTGGCGAGCAGCGAGGCCCGCCGGGCGTCGAGGTCCCAGCGCGGGAAGGCCGCGGCCGCCGCCTCGCCGATCGGCATGACGGTCAGCTCCTCCTGGAGCTGGTCCAGGGTCCGCGCCCGGTCGATCTTGTACGGGCCCACCCGGGTGCGCCGCAGCGCGGTCAGGTGCCCGCCGACGCCGAGGTCGGCGCCCAGGTCACGGGCGAGCGCGCGGATGTACGTACCGCTGGAGCAGACGACGGAGACGACGAGGTCGACGACCTTGGTGCCGTCCTCGGCCTCCGCGTGCCGCATGTCGTACACCTGGAACGACGAGATGGTCACCGGCCGGGCCGGGATCTCGAAGTCCTCGCCGTCCCGGGCGCGCTTGTAGGAGCGCACGCCCTTGATCTTGATGGCGCTGACCCTCGACGGGACCTGCATGATCTCGCCGGACAGCTTGGCGATGCCCTTGTCCACGGCCTCGCGCGTCACCGCGGAGGCGTCCGCCGAGGAGGTGATCTCACCCTCCGCGTCGTCCGTCAGGGTGTTCTGACCGAGGCGGATCGTCCCGAGGTACTCCTTCTCGGTGAGCGCGAGGTGGCCGAGGAGCTTGGTGGCCTTCTCGACGCCCAGGACGAGGACGCCCGTCGCCATCGGGTCGAGCGTGCCGGCGTGGCCGACGCGGCGGGTCTTGGCGATCCCGCGCATCTTGGCGACCACGTCGTGCGAAGTGAAGCCGGACGGCTTGTCGACGATGACAAGGCCGTCCGGCGTCTTCCCTGCGTTGGTGCTCATTCCGCGGCTGCGTCCTCGTCGTCGTCCTCGCCCGGCTTCTTGTACGGGTCCGCGTCTCCGGCGTACTCGGCGCCGGAGGACACCTCGCGCACCTGGGCGTCGGAGCTCCGCGCCTTCTCGAGGAGGTCCTCGATGGTCTTGGCGTTCTCCGGGAGGGCGTCCGCGACGAAGGTCAGGGTGGGCGTGAACTTGGTGCCCGCCGCCCGGCCGACCGCGGAGCGCAGTACGCCCTTGGCGCTTTCGAGGCCCGCCGCCGCGCTGGCGCGGTCCTCGTCGTCACCGTAGACCGTGTAGAAGACCGTGGCCTCCCGCAGGTCGCCGGTGACCCGGGTGTCCGTGATGGTCACGTGCGTACCGAGGCGGGGGTCCTTGACACCACGCTGCAGCTTCTCGGCCACCACCTCCCGGATGAGGTCCGCCAGCTTCTTCGCCCGCGCATTGTCGGCCACTGGTCCGTCTCCTTCTTATGTCTTGCAGTCAGTCTTCATCACCGTGCAGCCGCCGTCTCACCGACAGCAGCTCCACTTCCGGACGTGCCGCGACCAGCCGCTCGCAGCGGTCCAGTACATCCGAGAGGAACCCCGCGTCCCCACTGACCAGAGCGACCCCGATACGGGCCCTGCGGTGCAGATCCTGGTCGCCCACTTCGGCCGCGCTCACGGAGAACTTGCGTTGGAGCTCGGCGACGATGGGCCGGACGACAGAGCGTTTCTCCTTCAGCGAGTGGACGTCGCCGAGGAGTAGATCGAAGGACAGAGTCCCCACGTACATTCAGTTCCGGATATCCCGCCGGTGCGGGTTCGGTGGCCTGCCGGCCGTCGCGCGGCAGGGTCACCAGAACCGTACACGCAACGGCCGGGGCCGATCGACGGATATTCCGCCGACCGGCCCCGGGCTTACGACACGGTGCGAACCGCCTCGCGCTTACGCGCGGGGCTTCTCGCGCATCTCGTACGTCGCGATGACGTCGTCGATCTTGATGTCGTTGAAGGAACCGAGGTTGATACCACCCTCGAAGCCCTCGCGGATCTCGGTGACGTCGTCCTTGAAGCGGCGCAGACCGGAGATGGTGAGGTTCTCGGCGATGACCTTGCCATCGCGCAGGAGCCGCGCCTTGGTGTTGCGCTTGACCTCGCCGGAGCGGATGAGAACACCCGCGATGTTGCCCAGCTTGGACGAGCGGAAGATCTCGCGGACCTCCGCCGTACCGAGCTCGACCTCTTCGTACTCCGGCTTGAGCAGACCCTTGAGGGCCGCCTCGATCTCCTCGATGGCCTGGTAGATCACCGAGTAGTAGCGGACGTCGACACCCTCGCGGTCCGCCATCTGCGCGGCACGGCCGGCCGCACGGACGTTGTAACCGATGACGATGGCGTCGGAGCCCATCGCCAGGGCGATGTCGGACTCGGTGACCGCACCCACACCGCGGTGCAGGACACGGATGTCGACCTCTTCGCCGACGTCGAGCTGGAGCAGCGAGGACTCGAGAGCCTCGACCGCACCGGACGCGTCGCCCTTGATGATGAGGTTGAGTTCCTGGACCAGACCGGCCTTGAGGACCGAGTCGAGGTCTTCCAGGGACACCCGGCGGACGCGCTTGGCGAAGTTGGCGTTGCGCTCACGCGCAGCACGCTTCTCGGCGATCTGACGGGCGGTGCGGTCCTCGTCGACGACGAGGAAGTTGTCGCCGGCGCCGGGGACGTTGGTGAGACCCAGGACCAGGACGGGGGTCGACGGACCCGCTTCCTCGACGTTGTTGCCCTTGTCGTCGAGCATGGCGCGCACTCGGCCGTAGGCGTCGCCCACGACCATCGTGTCGCCGACGCGGAGGGTACCGCGCTGGACGAGGACGGTGGCAACGGCACCGCGGCCGCGGTCGAGGTGGGACTCGATCGCAATACCCTGAGCGTCCTGCTCCGGGTTGGCGCGCAGGTCGAGCGAGGCGTCGGCGGTGAGGACGACGGCCTCGAGCAGGGAGTCGATGTGCAGACCCTGCTTGGCGGAGATGTCGACGAACATCGTGTCGCCGCCGTACTCCTCGGCGACCAGACCGAACTCGGTGAGCTGACCGCGCACCTTGACCGGGTCGGCACCCTCGACGTCGATCTTGTTGACCGCGACGACGATCGGAACGCCGGCGGCCTTGGCGTGGTTGAGCGCCTCGATCGTCTGCGGCATCACGCCGTCGTTGGCCGCGACCACGAGGATCGCGATGTCGGTCGACTTGGCACCACGGGCACGCATGGCGGTGAACGCCTCGTGACCCGGGGTGTCGATGAAGGTGATCTTGCGCTCTTCACCGTTGACCTCGGTACCGACCTGGTACGCACCGATGTGCTGCGTGATGCCACCGGCCTCGCCCGCAACGACATTCGTCTTGCGGATGGCGTCGAGCAGTCGGGTCTTACCGTGGTCGACGTGACCCATGACGGTCACGACCGGCGGACGCGGCATGAGGAATTCCTCGCCGCCCTCGTCCTCGCCGAACTCGATGTCGAAGCCCTCGAGGAGCTCGCGGTCCTCTTCCTCCGGGCTGACGATCTGAACGATGTAGTTCATCTCGCCGGCCAGCATTTCGAGGGTCTCGTCGGAGACGGACTGCGTGGCAGTGACCATCTCGCCGAGGTTCATCATGACCGCGACCAGCGACGCCGGGTTGGCGTTGATCTTCTCCGCGAAGTCGGTGAGCGAAGCACCGCGCGACAGGCGAACGCTCTCGCCGTTGCCGCGGGGCAGCATCACGCCGCCGACCGACGGGGCCTGCATGGCCTCGTACTCCTGGCGCCTCTGACGCTTCGACTTGCGACCGCGACGGGCGGGCCCGCCGGGACGGCCGAAGGCACCCTGCGTGCCACCACGGGCACCGGGACCGCCGGGACGGCCACCGAAGCCGGGACGACCGCCGCCACCGGCGCCGGCCGGGCCGCCGCCGAAGCCGCCGCCACCCGGACGCGGGCCGCCGAAGCCGCCGCCGCCCGCGGGACGCGAGCCGGGACCGGCCGGACGGCCGGCGAAGCCGCCGCCACCGGGACGACCGGCGCCACCACCGGGACGCGGGCCACCGGCACCGGGACCACGGCCACCGGGGCCGCCACCGGGACGGGGACCAGGACCACCGGCAGCGGGACGCTGCGGCATCATGCCCGGGTTCGGACGGTTACCGCCGGGAGCACCACCCGGACGCGGGGCGCCGCCCTGCGGACGGGGCATGCCGCCCGGGGTCGGACGACCGGCACCGGTGCCCTGGGGACGCGGAGCGCCACCGGGACCGCCCTGCGGGCGGGGAGCACCCTGGCCACCGCCGGCGCCGGGGGCACCGGGACGGGGAGCGCCGGCCGGACGGGGCGCCTGCGGGCGCGCCATGCCGGTGGAGCCACCAGAGGTGAACGGGTTGTTGCCCGGACGGGGACCGGCCGGACGGGCGCCCTGCGGACGCGGGGCCTGGGAACCGGGACCGGAGGGACGCTGTCCCTGACCGGGGGCGGTGCCGGCCGGGCGCGGGGCGCCGGGACGGGCGCCGGCCTGGCCGCCCTGGGCCGCGGGACGCTGCTGCGCCGGACGCGGGCCGGGGGTCGCGCCGGGACCGGCGGGGCGCTCGGTGCGCGCCGGGGCGGCCGGGGCCGCCGGAGGCGCGGAGAACTCGGTCACCACGGGAGCCGCCGGAGCGGGCTTCGGGGCGGCCGGAGCCTTCGGACCGGGACGCGGGCCGGAGGCGGCCGGAGTCACCGGGGCAGCTGCGGCCGGAGCCTCGGCAGCGGCCGGCTTGGGGGCCGGGGCGCCGGGCTTCGGGGCAGCGGGACGTGCAACGGCACCCGGGGTGGGAGCCCCGGGCTTGGCGGGCGCGGCCTTGCGGGGCGCGCCCGGCTTCGCAGCGGACTTGCCGGCGTTGCCGCCGGGCCCCTGCAGTGCGTCAGTCAACTTGCGTACAACCGGCGCCTCGATCGTCGAGGACGCCGAACGGACGAACTCACCGAGTTCCTGGAGCTTGGCCATGACGACCTTGCTCTCAACTCCGAACTCCTTGGCGAGTTCGTATACCCGGACCTTAGCCACTTCGCTCCTTTTAGGTCCGGGTTACGCCGGACCGTCGCTACTTCATGGGCGTACTCATCGCGTACTCATCGAGTGCTCATCGCAATCTCGACCTACTTCCAACTCGCGAGGTACCTGACCGCACGGGGTATCCGTGCCGTACTACTTCTTACGGTGTCGCCTCGGCCACGACGGCCACGGCTTTGCTCAGTCCGGCAGTGTCGAGTGCTCCCGGGGACCGAAGGGCCCGGGGGAACGCTCTGCGACGGACCGCCTTGTCCAGACAGACCACGGCAGGGTGCACGTAGGCACCCCGGCCGGGCAGCGTACCGCTTGGATCAGGGACGCATTCGTCCCCGATCGCCACGATGCGCAGCAGATCGCTCTTGGCCGCTCGCTCCCGACACCCCACACAGGTGCGTTCGGGGCATGCGCGGGCTTGCGTCCGGCCAGACACGCCTAAGTCTACCTCCCCGCACCGACCTCACCCCTTCGGGCGAAAAATCGAACGGATGTTGTCGAGATCTGCTGTCTTGATCCTGTCTACCGGCCGGACAGCTCCGACCGGTAGCGGATTTATTCCCCGCCCCGGGCCCGGTCGGTGTCCGGGGACACCTCGGTGTCGGGGCGGATGTCGATGCGCCAGCCGGTGAGCCGCGCGGCGAGGCGGGCGTTCTGGCCCTCCTTGCCGATGGCCAGCGACAGCTGGTAGTCGGGCACGGTCACCCGGGCGGAGCGCGAGTCCCAGTCCACGACCTCGACCTTGCTCACCCGGGCGGGTGACAGCGCGTTCGCGACCATCTCCGCCGGGTCGTCCGACCAGTCGACGATGTCGATCTTCTCACCGTGCAGCTCGGCCATGACGTTGCGCACACGGGCACCCATCGGACCGATGCAGGCGCCCTTGGGGTTGAGGCCCGAGCGGGTGGACCGCACGGCGATCTTGGTGCGGTGGCCGGCCTCGCGGGCGATCGCCGAGATCTCGACGCTGCCGTCCGCGATCTCCGGGACCTCCAGCGCGAAAAGCTTCTTCACCAGGTTGGGGTGGGTGCGCGACAGGGTCACGGACGGACCGCGGACACCCTTCGCCACCCGTACGACGTACGCCTTGATGCGCAGGCCGTGCGTGTACTCCTCGCCGGGGACCTGCTCCTGCACCGGCAGGATGGCCTCCAGCTTGCCGATGTCGACGAGGACGTTCTTGGGGTCCTTGCCCTGCTGGACGACGCCGGTGATCACGTCGCCCTCGCGGCCGGCGAACTCGCCGAAGGTCAGGTCGTCCTCGGCGTCGCGCAGACGCTGCAGGATCACCTGCTTGGCGGTCGTCGCGGCGATCCGGCCGAAGTCCGACGGGGTGTCGTCGAACTCCTTGGCCTCCTGCCCCTCCTCCAGGTCCCGCGGGTCCTCCGTCGCCCACACGACGACGTGGCCGTTGGTGCGGTCCAGCACAACGCGGGCGCGCCGGAAGCTGCCCTCGGTGCGGTGGTACGCGATGAGGAGGGCCGACTCGATCGCCTCGACGAGCAGGTCGAAGGAGATCTCCTTCTCCCGGACCAGACCCCGCAGGGCACTCATGTCGATGTCCATGGCTACGCCTCCTCTTCCTTCTTGTCCTTGCGGTTGAACTCGATCTCGACCCGCGCCTTGGCGATGTCGGTGAAAGCAATACGGCGGGCGGTCGCCTTGCGGCCCTTCACGCCCGGAACCTCAAGGTCCATTCCCTCGTCGTCCACGTCGAGGATGCGGGCGATCAGTTCCCCGCCCTCAGCCAGCTGGAACTTCACGAGGCGGTCGATCGCCCGTACGTAGTGACGGTGCTCGGTCAGCGGGCGGTCGGCGCCCGGCGAGCTCACTTCGAGGACGTACTCGTCCTCGCCCATCACGTCGGATTCGTCGAGCTTGTCGGAGACCTCGCGGCTCAGCTCGGCACACACGTCCAGTTCCACGCCCTCGTCGGAGTCCACGATGATGCGCAGCATCCGGCGCTTGCCGGCCTTGGACATCTCGATGTCCTCGAGGTCCAGGCCCCTGGCGGCGACGAGCGGCTCCAGCAATCCGCGCAGCCTGTCGCTCTGGGTGGTGCTCATCCGGGTGACTCCTCGGCCGCGTGTGCTGTTGTGGTTTACGTCGCGTGTCAGGTCAAAGGGTATCCGGTCGCGGAGGGTGTTGCCGTCCGCCGTGGGGACGGGGCCCCGGGTACGGTGATCACACCCTGCCCCGCCACCACCTCCGAGGACGTCTCCGTGCCCTGGACCCTGCCTTCGCGGCCCTCTCGCAGGAGCCTGCTCGCCGGCGCCGCCGGCGCGGCCGGCGCCGCGCTGCTCACCGGGTGCTCCGACGGGGGCGGCTCGTCGGACACCGCATCCGGCGTTCCACTCGAACGGCGGATGCGCGAGACAGCCGTTCGAGACAGTGAGCGGCTGCTGGAACGTTACGACGCCACCGCCGCCGCCCATCCGGCCCTGGCCGCGCGCCTCGCGCCGCTGCGCTCCGCGGTCTCCGCCCACGCGGGGGCGCTCGCCTCCGCGGACGCCGCGGCCGGCAGGACGCCGAGCTCCGCCCCGCCGTCCCCACCGTCCCCGTCGCCCTCGTCCGCCGCGGCCGGCGCCCCTGTGGCGAGCGCCGAGCCCGTGCCGCCGAAGCCGGAGGAGGCCCTGACCGCCCTCGCGGACGCCGAGCGGAGCCTCGCCGAGGCCCGGACCGTCACCCTCGCCGGGGCGCCCGGGGAGCTGGCCCGGCTGCTGGCCTCGGTGGCCGCCTGCGGCGCCGTACACGCGTATCTGCTGACCTCGCCCCAGGGAGACAAGCCGTGACCCCCGAACCCTCCTCCGCGAGCCGCGCCCTGGAGGCGGCGCAGGCCGCGCTCGCCGCCGAGCACGCGGCCGCCTACGGCTACGGGGTCATCGGCGCCCGGGCCGCCTCCGCGCGGTCGGCCGAGGCCCGCGAGGCGTACGGCGGCCACCTCTCCCGCCGGGACGCGCTGGCCCGGACGGTGCGCGAGATGGGCGGTTCGCCGCGCCCCTCGGAGGCCGCGTACGCCCTGCCCTTCGAGGTCCGCACCCCGGCCGACGCCGAGCGGCTGGCCGCCGAGATCGAGGACCGGGTGGCGGGCGCGTACTCCGACCTGGTGCGGGCGGCGGACGGCCGGCTGCGCCGTGAGGCGGCCGACGCGCTGAGCGCCGCGGCCGTGCGCGCGGCACGCTGGCGCGGGGTCGGCGTAGCCTTCCCTGGGCTCACGGAACGTGGAGAACGAGCTCGGACCAGCTGAAAGGGATCACGCACGCATGGCTTTCGAACCGCCGCAGCGGCTTGTACGGGCGCTCGGCGAGACGCCGGATTCGGCGCAGAACGCGGACTGGCTGGTGCAGTTGCCCCGGCTCGCCGAGGAGGCGCTGGCACGGCGTGGGGTACGGGCCCAGCGGGTGCAGGCCCCCGGTGGCCGGAGCAGTCTGGTCCTCCTCGTCCACTACGCCGACGGGACGCCGGCCGCGCTGAAGCTGGCTCCCCCGCAGGCCCGGCCCGACCGGGAGCTGGCCGCGCTGGCGCACTGGGGCGGTTTCGGGGCCGTACGGGTCCTCGACACCCGGCACCACGAGGAGGACGGGGCGCTGCTGCTGGAGCGGCTCCACCCGGAGGTGTCGCTGCGCTCGCTGCCGGAGGCGAAGGCCCTGCTGGAGGCGTGCGGGACGCTGCGCAGGCTGTGGGTGGCCCCGCCGGCCGGGCACCCGTTCGAGACGGTGGCGCAGCGCACCGCGCAGCAGGCGGAGCTCCTGCGCAAGGCCGCGCCGGAGGCCGAGGCGCTGGCCTCCGCCGCGCTCGCGGCCCGCGAGGAGCTGACGGCGCTGCCCGCCGAGGAGCTGCTGCTGCACGGGAACTTCCGGCAGGGCAAGGTACTGGCGGGCGAGCGGGCGCCGTGGCTGGCGGTGGGGCCCGATCCGCTGGTCGGGGACCGTGCGTACGACCTGGCGCGGCTGGTCCGGGACCGGCTGGAGGACCAGGTCGCCTCCTCGGCGGGGGCCGCGGGCGCCCGGCGCCGGGTGAACAAGCTGGCCGACTCCCTGGAGCTGGACCGGGACCGGCTGCGGGGCTGGACGCTGTTCCGCGCGGTGGAGTCCGGCAATCGGGCGCTGGCCGCGGGGCGGCGCCGGGAGGCTGAGCTGCTGCTGGAATTCGCGAGCTGGTTGTAGGGCATACCGTAGATACGGGGTGCCTCGTGGATACCGGCCGGTGCCTCGCAGGAGGCCGTGATGGTCCAGGAACTGGTGGCAGCGGGAATCGGCGCGGCCGTGGGCATCGCGGCGTACGCGGGCGTGGCCTCACGGGTGGTGCGGCAGTACGAGCGGGGCCTGGTATTCCGTTTGGGCCGTCTGCGGCAGGGGGTCCGGGGGCCGGGCTTCACCATGATCCTCCCGTTCGTCGACCGCATGCGGAAGGTGAACATGCAGATCGTGACGCTGCCGGTGCCCGCGCAGGAGGGCATCACGCGGGACAACGTCACGGTGCGGGTGGACGCGGTCGTGTACTTCAAGGTCGTGGACCCGGCGAACGCGATCATCGAGGTCGAGGACTACCGTTTCGCGGTCTCGCAGATGGCTCAGACCTCGCTGCGCTCGATCATCGGCAAGTCGGACCTGGACGATCTGCTGTCCAACCGGGAGCAGCTGAACCAGGGGCTTGAGCTGATGATCGACAGCCCGGCGGTGGGCTGGGGCGTGCAGATCGACCGGGTCGAGATCAAGGACGTCTCGCTGCCGGAGACGATGAAGCGGTCGATGGCGCGGCAGGCGGAGGCGGACCGCGAGAGGCGGGCGCGCGTCATCAACGCGGATGCGGAGCTCCAGGCTTCGAAGAAGCTGGCCGAGGCGGCGGCGGTGATGTCGGAGCAGCCGGCGGCGCTGCAGTTGAGGCTGCTGCAGACGGTGGTGGCGGTGGCCGCGGAGAAGAACTCCACGCTGGTCCTGCCGTTCCCGGTGGAACTCCTGCGCTTCCTGGAGCGCGCGGCCCCGTCGCCGGGCGGGGCGGAGCCGGCGCCGCAGGCCCCGCCCGCGGTCACCGCTCCGCCGCCCCCGCCCTCGCCTCCGCCCCCGCCCCCGCCCCCGGTCGCCGGGGATTCACCCCGTGCGCAGGACGAACCGGAGGACGAACCGAAGGCGGACTGACCTACGCCGTCAGGCGGGCGAGGGCTTCCGCCAGGGGGAGTTCCTCGCGGGTGCCCGTGGCCCGGTGCTGGAGTTCGACCACCTCGTCCGCCGAGCGGCGGCCCGCCACCAGGATCCACGGGACCCCGATCAGCTCCGCGTCCGTGAGCTTCACGCCCGGCGACAGGCCCGGCCGGTCGTCCAGCAGGACCCGCAGGCCCGCGCCGGCCAGCGCGGTGGCCGCCTGCTCCGCCAGCGCCAGCGGAACCGCCTTGCCCGCCGCCACCACGTGGACGTCCGCCGGGGCCACCGCCGCCGGCCAGGCCAGGCCCCGCTCGTCCGCGGTCTGTTCGGCCAGCGCGGCCACCGCCCGCGAGACGCCGATCCCGTACGAGCCCATCGTGACCCGCACCGGCTTGCCCTCCCGGCCGAGCACGTCCAGCCCGAAGGCGTCCGCGTACTTGCGGCCCAGCTGGAAGATGTGCCCGATCTCGATCGCCCGGTCCAGCCGGAGCCCGGCGCCGCAGCGCGGGCAGGGGTCGCCCGGCTCGACGACGACCACGTCGAGGTACTGGTCCACCTCGAAGTCACGGCCGCAGACCACGTTCCGGGCGTGCGTGTCCACGCGGTTGGCCCCGGTCACCCATGAAGTGCCGGGCGCGACACGGGGGTCGGCGAGGTAGCGGACCTTGCCGAGGCCCTGCGGGCCCACGTAGCCGCGTACCAGGTCGGGGCGGTCGACGAAGTCCTCGGCGGTCACCAACTCCACGACGGCCGGGGCCAGGTGCTCCCCCAGCTTGCCGAGGTCCACCTCGCGGTCGCCGGGTACGCCGACGGCCGTGATCTCGCCGTCGACCTTCACCAGGAGGTTCTTCAGCGTCGCCGACGCGGGCACGCCGAGGTGCGCGGCGAGGGTCTCGATCGTCGGGGTGTCGGGGGTGTCGACCTCCTCGATCGCGGGGTGCTCGGCGTCCACCGGGACCAGCGCGAAGGTCACGGCCTCGGTGTTCGCCGCGTAGTCGCAGGACGGGCAGTCCACGAAGGTGTCCTCGCCGGCCGCCGCGGGCGCCAGGAACTCCTCCGACGCCGAGCCGCCCATCGCGCCCGACACGGCGGAGACGATGCGGTGGTCCAGGCCGAGGCGCTCGAAGATCCGCTGGTACGCGGCCCGGTGGAGGGCGTACGACTCGGCGAGACCCTCGTCGCTCACGTCGAAGGAGTACGAGTCCTTCATCTGGAACTCGCGGCCCCGCAGCACGCCGGACCGCGGCCGGGCCTCGTCGCGGTACTTGGTCTGGATCTGGTAGAGCATGACCGGCAGGTCCTTGTAGGAGGTGCACTGGTCCTTCACCACCAGGGTGAAGATCTCCTCGTGGGTGGGGCCGAGCAGGTAGTCCGCGCCCTTGCGGTCCTTGAGCCGGAAGAGCAGGTCCCCGTACTCCGACCAGCGCCCGCTGACCTCGTACGGCTCCTTCGGCAGCAGCGCCGGGAGCAGCACCTCCTGGGCCCCGATCGCGTCCATCTCCTCGCGGACGATGCGCGAGACGTTGTCGAGGACCTTCTTGCCGAGCGGCAGCCAGGTCCACACGCCGGCGGAGCTGCGGCGGACGTAGCCGGCGCGGACGAGGAGCCGGTGGCTGAGGGTCTCCGCGTCGGCCGGGTCCTCGCGGAGGGTCTTGGCCATGAGGCGGGACATGCGCTGCACGTGTTGCGATGACATGTCGGGAGGCTACCGGGGGCGCGCGGCCCCCCGGAAACCGTTTCAGGGCCGGCGCAGCGGCAGCGGGGCCCCCATCACGGCGTACGGGAGGCTCGCGCTCGGGAAGTGCACCTGGCGGGCCAGGTCCGTGTAGCCGAGGGCCCGGTAGAGCCCGCGGGCCGGGCTCTCGGTGTCGACGGCGGAGAGGATGGAGCGGGGCTCCTCGGCGGCGTCGGTGAGCCGGGTGATGAGGGTGCGGCCGACGCCGCGGCCCTGGAAGCCGGGGTGGACGTGCAACTCGGTGATCACGAAGGAGCCGTCGAGCCAGCCGTCGAGCCCCTCGGTCCGCAGATACGGTTCGACGACGGAGGACCACCAGTACGCCCGGTCGTTCGGCATCCCGTACACGAACCCGGCGAGGGCCCCGTCCTCGGTGAAGGCGCCGAGGGCGCGGGCTCCGCGGCAGGTCATGTGGCGCTGCACGATGTAGCGCCGGATGCCGACCTCCTCCTCGCTGAGCCCGAAGGCCACGGCCTGCACGCGCAGGGCCTCGTCCACGCGGTCGGCGAGGTCGAGGGGACCGATGCGGAGTCCGGCGGGCCGGTCGGGGCCGTCGCCCTCGGGGGTAGGCAGCATGCCGCGACCTTACTGGGCGCCCCCGGCCGGCGTCCCTACGGCCCCCGCCCCGCATGCGGCGGGGCCGGGCCGTGCGGGCGGCGCGTTCAGAACAGCACGCTCATGAAGGCGCCCACCTCGCGGAAGCCGACGCGGCGGTACGCGGCCCGTGCCGCGGTGTTGAAGTCGTTCACGTAGAGGCTGACCACGGGGGCGATGTCGCGCAGCGCGAAGTCGACGACGGCGGCCATCCCGGTCTCGGAGTGCCCCCGGCCGCGGAACTCGGGGTCCACCCACACGCCCTGGATCTGGCAGGCGCGGGCGGTCGCGGCGCCGATCTCCGCCTTGAAGACGACCTTGCCGTCCTCGATGCGGGCGAAGGAGCGGCCGGTGGCGACCAGCTCGGCGACCCGGGCCTGGTAGAGCAGCCCGCCGTCGCCGGCCATCGGCGAGACGCCGACCTCCTCGGTGAACATGGCCACGCAGGCGGGCATGATCAGGTCCATCTCGTCCTTGTGGATCCGGCGCACGAGCGGATCGGGGCGCACGGCGGCGGACGGCTGCTCGGTGACCATGAGCGGCTGGTGGGAGCGGACGTCGCGCGCGGGGCCCCAGCTGGGCTCCAGGAGCCGCCACAGCAGCCGGGTGGCCTCGGCGGGGCCGACGATGGAGGAGCAGCGGCGGCCGGTGCGGCGGGCCCGGTCGGCGAAGGCGCGGACGGCGTCGGAGTCGGCGCAGACGGGGACCAGGTTGGCGCCCGCGTAGCAGAGGGAGCGCAGCCGGCCGTCGGTGTAGTAGCCCCACATCTCGCCGCCCAGACGCCACGGGTCGAGTCCGGCGACCTGGACCCGGGAGGTGACGAAGGCGTTCTCGACCGGCTGGCGCCCGAGGACTTCGAGGGCGGCGTCGAGATCACTGGGCTCAAGGACCCGGGTCGTGGTCTGCGTCAACACTGGGGCCTCACCATACAAGTCTGCTGATCTCCGCACTGTACCCGGCGTCACCGGAGGATGCCTGGTCCCATGGGTCACGAAAGAGCCCCGGCCCCGCCCGCGAGCTGCGGGAACGGGGCCGGGGCCGATGCGTGCGGGGTGCCGGGCGCGGGGCCGGGCGCCCGGTGTGCTCAGACGCCGATGGCGACGGTGGGCTCGCCGGAGGCGATGCCGTCCTTCTCCATCTGCTCGGCGATCTTCATCGCCTCTTCGATGAGGGTCTCCACGATCTTCGACTCGGGGACGGTCTTGATGACCTCGCCCTTCACGAAGATCTGGCCCTTGCCGTTGCCGGAGGCGACGCCGAGGTCGGCCTCGCGGGCCTCGCCCGGGCCGTTCACGACGCAGCCCATGACCGCGACGCGCAGCGGGACCTCCATGCCCGTGAGACCCGCCGTGACCTCCTCGGCCAGCTTGTAGACGTCCACCTGGGCGCGGCCGCAGGAGGGGCAGGAGACGATCTCCAGGCGGCGCGGCTTCAGGTTCAGCGACTCCAGGATCTGAATGCCGACCTTGATCTCCTCCACCGGCGGGGCCGAGAGGGAGACGCGGATGGTGTCGCCGATGCCCTCGGAGAGCAGCGCGCCGAAGGCGACGGCGGACTTGATGGTGCCCTGGAAGGCCGGGCCGGCCTCGGTGACGCCGAGGTGCAGCGGGTACTCGCACTGGGCGGCGAGCTGGCGGTAGGCGTTGACCATGACGACCGGGTCGTTGTGCTTGACCGAGATCTTGATGTCGCTGAAGCCGTGCTCCTCGAAGAGGGAGGCCTCCCACAGCGCGGACTCGACGAGCGCCTCGGGGGTGGCCTTGCCGTACTTCTTCAGCAGTCGCGCGTCGAGGGAGCCGGCGTTGACGCCGATCCGGATCGGGGTGCCCGCGTCCTTGGCGGCCCGCGCGATCTCCTTGACCTTGTCGTCGAACTGCTTGATGTTGCCCGGGTTCACGCGGACGGCGGCGCAGCCGGCGTCGATCGCGGCGAAGACGTACTTGGGCTGGAAGTGGATGTCGGCGATGACCGGGATCTGCGACTTCTTCGCGATGACGGCGAGGGCGTCGGCGTCGTCCTGGGTCGGGCAGGCCACGCGCACGATGTCGCAGCCGGAGGCGGTGAGCTCTGCGATCTGCTGGAGCGTCGCGCCGATGTCGGAGGTCCTGGTGGTCGTCATCGACTGCACCGAGATCTGTGAGTCGCCGCCGACGGCCACCGAGCCGACCTGGATCTTGCGGCTGACCCTGCGGTCGGCAAGCTTCGTCGGCACGGCCGGCATTCCGAGAGAGATGGCAGTCATCTGCTGTGCAACCCCAAGGTGTGGATCAAGGTCCCGAGATCGGCGGGCTCCAGGCTTCGAGATTACGCCAATCAAGGGGCCGCCCACGCATCCGAGGGGCTGGAACACCCGAACGCAGGGAGCCGGGCACGAAGTGTGCCCGGCTCCTTACGGCTTCCGTACGCCCCGCGCGCATGCGGACGTACTAGGTGATCTTGATCGGGTTCACCACGTCGGCGACGAGCACGAGCAGCGTGAAGCAGACGAACACGCCGGCCACCACGTACGCGGCGGGCATCAGCTTCGCCACGTCGAACGGGCCGGGGTCGGGGCGCCGGAACACGCGCGCCACGGTGCGCCGGAGCGACTCCCACAGGGCGCCCGCGATGTGCCCGCCGTCCAGCGGCAGCAGCGGGAGCATGTTGAACAGGAACAGCGAGAGGTTGAAGAACCCGACGAGCTGGAGGAAGAACACCAGCCGCTGCTCGGCCGGGATGTCCAGGGTGGCGATCTCGCCGCTGATCCGGGCCGCGCCGACGATGCCCATCGGGGAGTCGGGCTCGCGCTCGGCTCCGCTGAAGGCCGCGTTCCACAGCGCCGGGATCTTGGCGGGCAGCTTGAGCAGCCCCTGGACGCTGTTGTCCACGACCTCGCCCATGTGGTCCACGGACTGACCGAAGGACAGCGGGGCGATCTCGCTCTTCGGGCTGAAGCCGAGCCAGCCGGCCGTCACGTACTCGCCCTTGACGTACCCGCCGTGGCCGTCCGTCTTGGCGACCTTGTTCTCGATCAGCTTGACGGGGAGGGTCTGCTGCTGCCCGTCGCGCACGACCGTGACGGTGGCGGGACCGACGGTGTCGCGGATCTGCTTCTGCAGAGCGGCCCAGTCGGCCACCTTGCGGCCGTTGAACGCCACGATCCGGTCGTCCGCCCGCAGCCCGGCGGCCTTGGCCGGGGCGACCGGATCGCCGGCCTTGCAGATCTCGCGCTTCTCGCTCTGCTGGATGACGCACGGGGAGACGGTCGCGACCTGCGTGGTCGTCTGGTTGATGCCGAAGCTCATCCAGACGCCGAAGAAGATCGCCAGCGCCAGCACCAGGTTCATGAACGGGCCCGCGAACATCACGATCACGCGCTTCCACGGCCTGCGCGTGTAGAACAGCCGCGTCTCGTCGCCGGGCTGGAGCTCCTCGTACGCCGCCGAGCGCGCGTCCTCGATCATCGAGCGGAACGGCGAGGTCGACCGCGCGGTCACCTTGCCGTCCTCGCCGGGCGGGAACATCCCGATCATGCGGATGTAGCCGCCCATCGGGATGGCCTTGATCCCGTACTCGGTCTCGCCCTTGTTCCGCGACCAGATGGTCGGGCCGAAACCGACCATGTACTGGGGCACGCGGATGCCGAAGAGCTTGGCCGTGGACAGGTGGCCGAGCTCGTGCCACGCGATGGAGACGAGCAGCCCGAATACGAAGATGAGTATTCCGAGCACCGTCATGAGTGCTGTCATGCGCGCGCCTCCACGGCGGCCCGAGCCGCCATCTCCTGTGCCCGGGCCCTGGCCCAGGTCTCCGCTTCGAGGACGTCCGCGACGGTCGGAGAAGTTCCCGCGTCCGGCGTCCCGTGCTCATCGACCACGGCAGAGACCGTATCCATGATTGCTGTGAACGGCAGCCGACCGGCCAGGAACGCCTCCACGCACTCCTCGTTCGCCGCATTGAACACGGCGGGGGCGGTGGAGCCGATCGTGCCCACGTGCCGGGCCAGGCCGACCGCGGGGAAGGCCTCGGTGTCGAGGGGGAAGAACTCCCAGGTCGACGCCTTGGTCCAGTCGAAGGCGGGGGCCGCGTCCGGGACGCGCTCGGGCCAGCCGAGGCCGATCGCGATGGGTCCGCCCATGTCCGGCGGGGTGGCCTGGGCGAGCGTGGAGCCGTCGGAGAACTCCACCATCGAGTGGACGTAGGACTGCGGATGGACCACGACCTCGATGCGGTCGAAGGGGATGTCGTAGAGCAGGTGCGCCTCGATGACCTCCAGCCCCTTGTTCACCAGGGTCGCCGAGTTGATGGTGATCACCGGGCCCATGGCCCAGGTGGGGTGCGCGAGGGCGTCCTCGACGGTGACCGAGGCCAGCTCGGCGCGGGTACGGCCGCGGAAGGGCCCGCCGGAGGCGGTGACCACCAGCTTGCGCACATCGGCCCGGGTGCCGGCGGCGAGGGCCTGGAACAGGGCCGCGTGCTCGGAGTCGACCGGGATGATCTGGCCGGGCTTCGCGAGGGCCTTGACCAGCGGGCCGCCGACGATCAGCGACTCCTTGTTGGCCAGGGCCAGGGTCCGGCCGGCCCGCAGCGCGGCGAGCGTGGGCGCGAGGCCGATGGAACCGGTGATGCCGTTGAGGACGGTGTGGCACTCGGAAGCGGCGAGCTCGGTCGCCGCGTCGGGCCCGGCCAGGATCTCGGGCAGCGGCTCCGAAGCGCCGTACTGGGCGTTCAGGGCCTCCTTCAGGGCCGGTACGACGTCTTCGCGGGCGACGGCCACGGTGTTCACCCGCAGCCGGCGGGCCTGCTCGGCCAGCAGCCCGACGCGCCCGCCGGCGGCGGACAGCGCGGTCACCCGGAACCGGTCCGGGTTGCGCAGGGCGAGGTCGATGGCCTGGGTCCCGATGGACCCGGTGGATCCGAGGATGACGATGTCCCGCCGGCCGGCCGCGGGGTCGAAGAGGAGGTGCGGATCGGCGAGGGGGGCTGGGCGGTCGCTCATGCCCCCATTGTTGCCGCAACTCAGGGGCGCGTGGACACGGAGTCCCCGTCGGTGACCCGCAGCAGCAGGTGCGGGAGCGTTCCGGCGAAGTCGGGGAGGGTACGGGCCACCCGCCACCAGGCGTCCGGGTCCTCGCCGAGCGCCAGGGCGAACAGCCGGTCCGCCTCGGCGCGGGCGGCGAGCACGGCCTCGGGGCGATCGTGCCGGTCGGGGTGGTCCACGTCGCCGAGCCAGTGGTCCTCGTCCAGGGCCCAGCAGGCAGGGAGTTTGTGCCGGACCACGTCGGCGCCGGTGAGCAGGGACCGGTCCAGGCAGTCCCGTACCCAGCGGATGTCCTCCTGGACGGTCTCCATGGGGACGGCGAGGCTGGCCAGGGCGAGCTCCCGCTCCACTCCCCCGGTCACCGGCTCGGCGGCCGTCGGGGCCAGGTGGCGTACGGCCCGCGCGAGGGCCCCGTCGGGCTCCGCGCGGGTGGCCGGGGCAGTCGGGGCGGTCGGGGTGGCCGCGTCGGCCGGGGTGGCCGGGCTCTGCGGCCCGGGCAGGCTTCCCGCGACCACGGCGGCCACCAGGTCCGGAAGCGGCCCGGCGAAGCCGGGGGCGTGCCGCAGCAGTTCGGACCACAGCCGGGGGTCGTCCCCCAGCGGGTTCAGCGCCCGGGTGACGGCCGTCTGCATCCCGGCCTGCTCGGGCAGGGTCCAGCGCAGGCCCGGGCCGGGCGGAAGATGGCCGAGGAGCAGCGTGTGGCGGGCCGGGGCCACGCAGGCGACGAGCTCCTCGTGGGTGAGCCGGCCCATCCGGACGGCGCGGACGGCGGGCCGGTGCCAGGAGCGCCCGTCCCGGACGGCGGCGGGGGTGGTGAGCAGCGCGCGGACGGTGTCGTCGGGCAGTTCCGCGACGAGCAGCAGCGCCTCGGCGGCGCCGGCCGGCAGCGACTGCCGGCCGTGCTCGGCGGCCGCCTCGCGCGGGTCGAGTACGTACGGGAGCCGCAGGACGTCGAGGGCGACGCGGGGCCTGCGTATGCCGTGGCGGCGCAGCAGGCCGATCAGCTCCGCGGTGGTGAGGGCGCCGTCGGCGGGGTCCCGGCCGAGCTCGGCGCGCAGTACGGGCAGCAGTTCGGGCGGGGTGCGGCGGCGGGCGTACCGGGCGGGGCCGGGCAGCCCGGGCAGGGGCCGCCCGACGACGCGGGGGTTGCGGGCGATGAAGTGGCGGTCCGCCTCGCTGCCGTGGCGCAGGAGCAGGGTGACGGCCGAGGCGGGTAGCCACTCGTCGCGGCACAGGTACTTGCGGGTCGGCCAGTCGAGCCGGCCGAGGAGGTCGAGGGCGATGTGGTCCGGTGCGTGGCGCAGGACGTGCGCCACGCACCATGCCAGCCGCCGGCTGTTGCGGTCTTCCACGGCCGTCGACATCGCTGCCCGCCTTGCCCTCGTGCCGGTAGGCGTACGCGTACGCCTACCCGTACCCGTACATCAGTGCGCCTGAGGTCGATCCTCTCAGGTCAGCGGAGGGGACGGTGCACGTTTTTGTGAGTCGAGGGGCCGGGAGTGGCGTCCGCGATCCAGGGGCCGTCGCCGGAGGGGTCGAGCACGCCCTCCTCCAGCCAGGTGTAGGTGCCGGACAGGACGCCCGCGACGACCTTGCGGTCCAGGTCGTCGGTGTTGGACCAGAGCCGGCCGAAGAGCTCCTCGACGCGGATCCGGGACTGCCGGCAGAAGGCGTCGGCCAGCTGGTAGGCCTCGCGGCCGTGCTCCCCGGAGGCCCGCAGGTGCTCGGCGCGCACGCAGGCCGCGCTCATCGCGAAGAGCTCTGCGCCGATGTCGACGATCCGGCCGAGGAAGCCCTGCTTGGTCTCCATCCGGCCCTGCCAGCGGGACATGGCGTAGAAGGTGGAGCGGGCGAGTTTGCGGGCACTGCGCTCGACGTAGCGCAGGTGGATGGAGAGATCGGGGTGGCCGCCCGGGTGGAACGCCCGGTACGCGCCGGGGACCTGGCCGGGGCCGGTGGCGAGTTTGGGCAGCCAGCGGGCGTAGAACCCGGCGGCGCGGGCTCCGGCCTTGGCCTTGTCGCCGAGCGCCTTCTCGGGGTCGATGAGGTCGCCGGCGACCGACAGGTGGGCGTCGACGGCCTCGCGGGCGATCAGCAGGTGCATGATCTCGGTGGAGCCCTCGAAGATCCGGTTGATGCGCAGGTCGCGCAGCATCTGCTCGGCGGGGACGGCGCGCTCACCGCGGGCCGCCAGCGATTCGGCGGTCTCGAAGCCGCGCCCGCCCCGGATCTGGACGAGCTCGTCGGCCATCAGCCAGGCCATCTCGCTGCCGTAGAGCTTGGCGAGGGCGGCCTCGATGCGGATGTCGTTGCGGTCCTCGTCGGCCATCTGGGAGGCCAGGTCGACGACGGCTTCGAGGGCGAAGGTGGTGGCGGCGATGAAGGAGATCTTGGCGCCGACCGCCTCGTGCCTGGCGACCGGCCGGCCCCACTGCTCGCGGACGGCGGACCATTCGCGGGCGATCTTCAGACACCATTTCCCGGCGCCGACGCACATGGCGGGCAGGGACAGCCGGCCGGTGTTCAGCGTGGTCAGCGCGATCTTCAGCCCGGCGCCCTCGGCGCCGATGCGCTGCGCGGCGGGCACCCGGACCCGGTGGAAGCGGGTGACGCCGTTCTCCAGACCGCGCAGGCCCATGAAGGCGTTGCGGTGCTCGACGGTGATCCCGGGGGAATCCGCCTCGACGACGAAGGCGGTGATCCCGCCGCGGTGGTTCTCGGACTTCGGTACGCGGGCCATCACCACCAGCAGGTCCGCGACGACCCCGTTGGTGGTCCAGAGCTTCACGCCGTCGAGGACGTACGCGTCGTCGCCGTCGGGCACGGCGGTGGTGGCCAGGCGCGCCGGGTCGGAGCCGACGTCCGGCTCGGTGAGCAGGAAGGCGCTGATGGCGGTGGTCGCGCAGCGCGGCAGGAAGGCTTCCTTCTGCTCCTGCGTGCCGAACATCTTCAGCGGCTGCGGGACGCCGATCGACTGGTGCGCGGAGAGCAGGGCCCCGATGGCGGGGCTGACGGAGCCGACGAGGGCCAGCGCCTTGTTGTAGTACACCTGGGTGAGGCCCAGGCCCCCGTACTTGGGGTCGATCTTCATGCCGAGGGCGCCGAGCTCCTTGAGCCCGCGCACGGTCTCGTCGGGGATCCGCGCCTCGCGCTCGATGCGCGCGCCGTCGATCTCGGTCTCGCAGAACGCCCGCAGCCGGGCCAGGAAGGCCTCGCCGCGCCGGACGTCTTCGTCCGGCGGCATCGGGTGCGGGTGGATCAGGTCGAGCCGGAAGTGCCCCAGGAAGAGTTCCTTGGCGAAGCTGGGCTTGCGCCAGTCCTGTTCCCGGGCCGCTTCCGCGACCTGCCGTGCCTCGCGCTCGGTCACCTTGGGCTGTGCGGGCTGTGTTGCGGACATGAGGGGGCTCACCTCGCCGCCGGAGTCGGTGGTACCGGCCTACTGGCCGGTGCTACCTGTGAGTCGTACCCATTCCGGGCCCGCGGGAAAAGGGGGACGGCCGGAGCCCCCGCACAGTAGGCTCCGGCCGTCGGCTTTTTGGCCGTACGAGAATCAGATGTCGAGGCCGGTCAGGACCAGGACTCGCTCGTACGTGTAGTCGTCCATCGCGTAGCGGACACCCTCGCGGCCGACACCCGACTGCTTGACGCCGCCGTACGGCATCTGGTCGGCTCGGTAGGACGGCGCGTCGCCGACGATCACGCCGCCGACCTCCAGCTCGCGGTGGGCGCGGAACGCGGTCTGGATGTTCCGGGTGAAGACGCCGGTCTGCAGGCCGAACTTCGAGTCGTTGACGGCGGCGAAGGCCTCGTCGATGTTCTCGACCTTCGTCAGCGTCAGCACCGGCCCGAAGACCTCCTCGACGGCGAGGGTCGTGTCGGCCGGCAGGTCGGCGATCACGGTCGGCTCGTACGAGGCACCCTCACGCTTGCCGCCGGTGAGCAGCTTGGCTCCGGCGGAGACGGCCTCGTCGACCCAGGACTCGACGCGCTTGGCGGCATCCTCGGAGACGAGGGGGCCGACGTCGGTGGCGGAGTCGGACGGGTCGCCGGTGACCTGGGCCTGGACCTTCGCGACGACCTTCTCGACGAGGCGGTCGTAGACGGAGGCGTCGGCGATCACGCGCTGCACGGAGATGCAGGACTGGCCGGCCTGGTAGTTCGAGAAGGTCGCGATACGGGTCGCGGCCCAGTCGAGGTCGGCCTCGGAGGACCAGTCGTCCAGGACCACGGCGGCGGCGTTGCCGCCGAGCTCCAGGGTGCAGTGCTTGTGGGGCACCGACTGCTGGATGGCGTAGCCGACCTTGTCGGAGCCGGTGAAGGAGATGACGGGCAGGCGCTCGTCCTTCACCAGGGCCGGCATCTTGTCGTTGGCGACCGGCAGGACGGACCAGGAGCCGGCCGGCAGGTCGGTCTCGGCGAGCAGCTCGCCCAGGATCAGGCCGGAGAGCGGGGTGGCCGGGGCCGGCTTCAGGATGATCGGCGCGCCGACGGCGATGGCGGGGGCCACCTTGTGGGCGCACAGGTTCAGCGGGAAGTTGAACGGCGCGATGCCGAGGACCGGGCCCTTGACGAAGCGGCGGGTCAGGGCGAGACGGCCGACGCCGCCGGCGTCGGTGTCGAGGCGCTGGGCCTCTCCGCCGTTGAAGCGGCGGGCCTCTTCGGCGGCGAAACGGAACACGGACACCGCACGGCCGACCTCACCGCGGGCCCACTTGATGGGCTTGCCGTTCTCGGCGGAGATCAGCTGGGCGATCTCCTCGGTGCGCTCGGTGAGCCGCTTGGACACGTGGTCCAGGGCGGCGGCACGGACGTGGGCGGGAGTCGCGGAGAACTCGGCCGTCACGGCGTACGCCGCGGCCACGGCCTCTTCGACCTGGGCGTCGGTGGGCACGCTGACGGTGCCGACGAGCCGGTTGTCCCACGGGGAGTGGACGTCGAAGCTGTCCTCGCCGGTGGCCTGGCGGCCGGCGAGCCAGAAGGCGTGGGTGGAAGTCATGCGAATCCCGGCCCTTCGAGTGTGTGCGGGGTCCTTGTCCCCTCCACCGTAGGACTCCGGCCGGGTTTCGGCGTTTAGCCGGGGTGGAGCATGACGAGCGCCGGCCGCGCCGCTTTGTCAGTGTCGCCCGCGCGATGCCGTGCCTAAGCGGCGGGCGAGGTGGCCTTGAGGGCGAGCCACAGCTCCATGCGCACGTCCGGGTCGTCCAGGGAGCGGCCGAGGATCTCCTCGACCCGCCGCATCCGGTAGCGCAGCGTATGCCGGTGCACGCCCAGATCGGACGCCGCCGCATCCCACTGCCCGTGCCGCGAGAGCCACGCCTGCAGCGACGCCACCAGATCCCCGCGCCCCTTCTCGTCGTGCTCGCGCAGCGCCCGCAACGTGCCGTCCGCGAAGGCCCGTACCGCCTCGTCCGCCAGCAGCGGCAGCACCGACCCCGCCGCCAGGTCCTCGTGCTCCACCATCGGCCGCCCCCGCCGCCGGGCCACGGCCAGCGCCTGGTCGGCCTGCTTGAACGCCGCCGCCACCCCCGAGGGCACCGCGGCGGCGGACAGCCCGACCACCAGCTCGTCCGGCTCCGGCCCGCTCGACTCCCGCCCGCGCCGCGACTCCAGCGCCTCCGCGTGCTCCGCACAGGCCTGCACCGCCGCGCCCCCGTCGGCCGCCAGCACCACCAGCCGCCCCGGCTCCGGCACCACCAGCAGCGTCTCCCCCGCCCGCGCGGCCGCCGACTCCACCGCGTCGGCCAGCAGCGCCAGCCCCTCCGGCTGCGCGGTCCCCGCCAGCGCCGGCTCCGCCACGATCAGCCGGAACGGCGCCTCCAGCAGCGCCCCGTACAGGTCCCCGGCCACCGCCCGGGCGTGCTCGGCCTCACCGTCCAGCAGCATCCGCAGCACCGCCGCGCCCAGCCGGGACTCGGCGTCGTGCAGGGACCTCGACCGCTCGGTGGTCAGGGTCAGCAGGGCCACCGCCGAGTGCACGGCGTACCGCTCGGCCGTGCCCAGCGGGGCCCCCGTGCCGACGGCCAGCGCGCCGCGGGGCCGCCGGCCCGTCCCCAGCGACTGGAGCTCGACGCGGTCCTCCGACCCGCCGACCACGGCGCTCGCGGGCGCCGGCCGCTCCCGCAGCCGCTCCACGTCGGGGGTCAGCCGGGCGGCGCGCCGGGCGGCCCACTCCGGGGCGGCCGCGACCACCGCGCCCGAGGTGTCGTACAGGGCGGCCCATCCGTGCACGTGCGCCGCCAGCCTCGCCAGCAGCTCGGCGGGCCCGTCGGCGGACAGCGCGGCGCGGGTCAGCTCCCGCTGCGCCTCGAATCCGGCGGTCACCGCGCGGTACTGGTCGGCCGCCAGCGCCGCCGAGACGGCTTTGCTGATCGCGAGGAACGGGGTCCTGCGCGGTACCTCCAGCAACGGCAGGTCCTCGGCCCGCGCGGCTTCGACCAGGGCCTCGGGGATCGCCTCGTAGTTCACGCCGACGGCGAAGCCGATGCCGACGACCCCCGCCGCGGCGAGGCGGCGTACGTACCGGCGCATCTCCTGCGGATCCTCCGCGTCCAGTTTCATCGCGGTGATCAGGAGCAGCTCGCCGCCCTCCATATAGGGGACGGGATCGGCGAGCTCGCTGACGTGGGCCCAGCGCACGGGGGTGTCGAGGCGGCCCTCCCCCGCCCGGACGCTGAGCTTGAGCGCCGAGTGCTGGACGAGTGAGGCGAGCGTGAGCGGCATCGGGTACCAGGGGCCTTAGAGGAGGGAGGGGTACGGCGCGGAGGGCGAAGGGGGGCGGGAATTTCGCAATTTCGCCTTGTCGTATGAACGACTCCCCTCGATTCTGCCACCTCGTACGGGTCGGCTCAGCCCGTGGCGGCCAGCCGCACCAGCAGCGGAGCCGCCCGTTCCCCCTTGACGGAGGTCAGCGAGAGCACCGCGTACCCGGGCGGTACGGCGTGCGCCAGCTCGGAGGCCGACCACCGCTCCCGCTCCACCTGCCGTACGGTCACCGCGTCCGTGGTCACGGCCTTGCCGGTGACCAGCTTGCGGAAGGCGTGGATGGCCCGGGTCAGCGGCTGGTCGGCGAAGACCGTCCGGTGTGTGACGTCCCGCGTCTCCACCCATGCGGTGCCCCAGGCCTCGGCGAAGCGCTTGCCGTCCCAGGTGGTGACCCCGGAGAAGGCCATCCGGCAGCCGACCGCCCCGAGCAGCGGGGTGCGCAGCGCCTCCGGTACGTCGTCCAGGGTGCGCAGCGTGAGCAGGACGCCCGCGTTCGCCGAGCGGAGCCGCTGCAGGCCGCGCACGGTCTGCGGGGTCAGGGTGTGCGAGGCGTCGTCGAAGGCGAGGAACGCGAAGAGGGACCGGTCGGCGCGGGCCGCGGCGGAGGCGTTGAACTGCGCGAGCAGCAGCCGGGCCAGGATCCGGGAGGCGTCGGCGTGGCCGCGCTCGGGCAGGTCGATGCGGACGCGCAGCGGGTGCTCCAGGGCGCGCAGCGAGAAGGGCCGCCCCTGCCCGGTGGTGTCGAAGAAGCCGGCGAAGGCGGGCCGGTCGAGCAGGGCCACCCGGTCGGCGAGGGCCGGTCCGGGGTCGCCGTGGGCCCCGTACTGCCGTTCCCGCGCGTCGAGTTCGCGGAGCATCACGTGCTGCCCGGCGTCTTCGAGGGCGGTGCGCAGCCCGCCGAGGGCGTCTGGGACCTGGTCGAGCAGTTCGCGCAGTTCGGGCACGGCGGGGAAGCGGCCGTACGCCGCGCGGAACGGGCCGAGCAGCTGGGCGAGGGCCGTCGCGGCCCGGCGCACCTCCATGCCGGGGACGTCGCCGACGAAGGCCTCGGCGAGCAGGGTGGCCGCCTCGTCGGCGTCGGTGGTGCCGCCGTAGAGGTCGAGGTCGTAGACGGATTCCGGGTCGCCGACGCGGACCACGACGTCGTACGCGGTGTCCGGCCCGAGCCGGGTGCCGGCCGAGGCGACCGCGATGACGGCGGCCTGCCCGGCCAGCGCCTGGAGGGCGAGCGATTCGACGACGGGCCGCACCAGCTGCCGGGTCTTGCCCGCGCCGGAGGGGCCGACGGCGAGCAGCGAGGTGCCGAGCACGGCGGGGTCGAGGGCGAGGCGGGTGCCGCGACGGCCGTACGGGTTGCGCGCGCTGTCGTCGACGGTGCCGAGCAGCACCTGCCGGGCCAGCAGATCGTGCCGCGCGGCCCGGGCGGGCAGGTCCCGGGCCCCGGAGGGGTGGACGCAGGCGCCCGCGCCCTTGTCGCGCACGGAGTCGGCGAAGGCCACGGCCCGGGAGGGTTCGGCCCGTACGGACTCCCAGGCGCGCCGGATCCGCGCGTAGTCCACGTCGTTCATGCGGCCGGACCCGACCTCGGCGCCGAGCCGGTCGGCGATCTCCCCGAGCCCGGCGCCGCGCAGCTGCGGCCACCCGGCGGGATCGTCGGGGCCGCCCTCCTCGGGGCGGGCCGGTAAGGCGGCCTGGACGGCCTGGACGGCGCGGCTGCGGAGCATCCGGCGGGCCAGTTCGGGCCAGCGGCCGAGCCGGCCGAAGCCGACGGTCAGGGCGGCGACGACCAGGGCGTACCAGACGTACGAGGCCACCACGGAGGGCAGCGTCCCGGCCCAGGAGTCGGGCGTGAACATGTAGAGCGGCCAGAGCCAGAAGCCGCCCAGGTAGCCGTTCCACAGCAGGGACCACAGCAGCAGCCCGGCCAGCAGGGCGATCAGCGCACCGCTGATCAGCTGCCGGGTCGGGGTCCGCTCGGGCTCCTCGGCAGCGCGCGGCACGTGCCCGTACGTCCACACGCCGGGCCCGTCGGAGCTCCGCGGGGTGCGCAGCCACTCGGCGAGCGAGGGGCCGGGGCCGGCGGGGGCGTGGGCGGGCTTCGGCGGGAGGCCGGGCGGGGGGCCGGCCGGCGGCGGTCCGGCCGGCGGGGGGCCCGCCGGCCGCGGGACCTGCCCGGCGCGCGGCGGCCGCTTCTCGTCCGTGCCGTACGTGCCGTCGGTGTCCATGAAACCCCTGCCCCCTGCCCGTGCCTGCGCTGCGTCGCTCAATGTAGTTGCCCGGAGGCGGCCGTGGGCCCGGTACGAGCCCCTGTATCCGCAGCGTCCACAAGACAGGCGGCGGGTCCTTCCTATGGCCGTCACGGACAAGGACACGCGGACACCACTCCCGAACGGAGCATGCCGTACCCCCTCCCCCGGGCCTAGCCTGCGGACAAAGACACAAGTGCGTCCGAAAACACCCCCCAGGAGCCCTCTATGACCGCTGTCCCGCAGGAGCGCCGCATCGTCACCGCGATCCCCGGCCCCAAGTCGCAGGAGCTGCAGGCCCGCCGCCTCGAGACGGTGGCCGGCGGCGTGGGCTCCGTGCTCCCCGTCTTCACGGCCCGCGCGGGCGGCGGCATCATCGAGGACGTCGACGGCAACCGCCTGATCGACTTCGGTTCCGGCATCGCCGTGACCTCTGTCGGCGCCTCCGCCGAGGCCGTCGTGCGCCGCGCCTCCGCGCAGCTCGCAGACTTCACCCACACCTGTTTCATGGTCACGCCGTACGAGGGCTACGTCGAGGTCTGCGAGGCGCTGGCCGAACTGACCCCGGGCAACCACGCGAAGAAGTCGGCGCTGTTCAACTCCGGTGCCGAGGCGGTCGAGAACGCCGTCAAGATCGCCCGTGCGTACACCAAGCGCCAGGCCGTCGTCGTCTTCGACCACGGCTACCACGGCCGTACGAACCTCACGATGGCGCTGACCTCGAAGAACATGCCGTACAAGAACGGCTTCGGCCCGTTCGCCCCCGAGGTCTACCGCGTTCCGGTCGCCTACGGCTACCGCTGGCCCACCGGCGCCGAGAACTGCGGCCCCGAGGCCGCCGCCCAGGCGATCGACCAGATCACCAAGCAGATCGGCGCCGACAACGTCGCCGCGATCATCATCGAGCCGGTCCTCGGCGAGGGCGGCTTCATCGAGCCGGCCAAGGGCTTCCTGCCGGCCATCGTGCAGTTCGCCAACGACAACGGCATCGTCTTCGTCGCCGACGAGATCCAGTCCGGCTTCTGCCGTACCGGCCAGTGGTTCGCGTGCGAGGACGAGGGCATCGTCCCGGACCTGATCACCACCGCCAAGGGCATCGCGGGCGGTCTGCCGCTCGCCGCCGTGACGGGCCGCGCCGAGATCATGGACGCCGCGCACGCGGGCGGCCTGGGCGGCACCTACGGCGGCAACCCGGTGGCCTGCGCCGGTGCGCTGGGCTCCATCGAGACCATGAAGGAGCTCGACCTCAACGCCGCGGCGAAGAAGATCGAGTCCGTCATGAAGACCCGTCTGACGGCCATGCAGGAGAAGTACGACATCATCGGCGACATCCGCGGCCGCGGCGCCATGATCGCGATCGAGCTGGTCAAGGACCCGGTGTCCAAGACCCCGTTCCCGGAGGCGGCCGGCGCTCTCGCCAAGGCCTGCCACGCCGAGGGCCTGCTCGTCCTCACCTGCGGCACCTACGGCAACGTGCTCCGCTTCCTCCCTCCGATCGTCATCGGCGAGGACCTGCTGAACGAGGGCCTGGACCTGATCGAGGCGGCGTTCGCGGCCATCGGCACGGACGTCTGAGCTACCTTCCGAACACCAGAGCCCGCCGGTACCCCCGGTAACGGGCAGGCGCTGTGAAGAAGATGTGGGGGGCCGATGGCAGGAGCGCGTTCCTGCTGTCGGTCCCCTTTCCGCTGCCGTACGGTTTCTGCAGATGAGTGAGACACCCCGCTCCCGGGAAACCGGGGGCGACACCAGTACCGGGCTTCCCCAGCGCCGCACTGGGCCTGCGTTCGCGCACACTCCTCACCGATCGGACGGCCGTTCGCCCCAAACCCCCCGGGGCGCCCGGCAACCCGATCCGGGCGGCCGTCCCGGAACCATCCCCCCTGTTCCGGGACGGCCGGCCATTCTCCTCCTTCTCCTCTCCCTGCCGGGGCTCGCCCTGACGACCTGGCAGGTTCTGGTCTCGGGCCCGCTGCTCACACCGGACGAGCGCCTCAGCCGCGCCCTGGTCCGCACGGTCCCCGACGCCGTCACCGAGCGCCTCTCCGACCTCGGCAACGCCCCGGTCGCCGTACCGGTCCTGCTCCTGGCGATGGCGTACTCCGTCCGGCGCTCCCGCGCCTGGGCCCCGGCCCTGACGGCGGGGCTGGCCATGGCCCTGGTCCCGGCCGTGATCGTGCCGCTGAAGGAGTGGACCGCCCGCCCCGGCCCCCTGGAGCCGTGGGCCGCCGGCTACTTCCCCTCGGGCCACACGGCCACCTCGGCCGTCGCCTACATCGGCGCGGCCCTGCTGATCAGCCCCTACGCGCGCCGCCCCTGGCCCACGGCGATCGCCCTCCTCCTGACGGCCGCGACGGCGACCGGCCTGATCCTGCGCGGCTGGCACTGGCCCCTGGACGTCCTGGCGAGCTGCTTCCTGTGCACGCCCCTGCTGCTGGCCGTCGCCCACGCCGTACGCCGCACTGTCAGACCCTCCGCCTAGGCCCTGTCCGCCTAGCCGCCGAAGTAGGCGTCGAAGTTCTTCGAGAACTCCCAGGCGCCGAAGCGGTCCCAGTTGATCGACCAGGTCATCAGCCCGCGCAGGGCGGGCCAGGTGCCGTGCGTCTGGTAGGTGCCGCAGCTGGTCTTCTTCGTCAGGCAGTCCAGCGCCTTGTTCACCTCGGCGGGCGGGGTGTGGCCGTTGGCCGCGTTGGTCGTGGCCGGGAGGCCGATGGCCACCTGGTCCGGGCGGAGCGGCGGGAAGACGCGCGCGGTGTCTCCCGCGACCGGGAACCCGGTGAGCAGCATGTCGGTCATGGCGATGTGGAAGTCCGCGCCGCCCATGGAGTGGTACTGGTTGTCGAGGCCCATGATCGAGCCCGAGTTGTAGTCCTGGACGTGGAGGAGGGTGAGGTCGTCGCGCAGGGCGTGGATGACCGGGAGGTAGGCCCCGGCGCGCGGGTCCTGGCCGCCCCAGGGGCCGGACCCGTAGTACTGGTAGCCCAGCTGGACGAAGAAGGTCTCCGGGGCCATGGTCAGGACGAAGTCCGGGCCGTACTTGGCCTTCAGCGTCTTGACGGCCGCGATGAGGTTGACGATCACCGGGGTGGTGGGCGCCCGGAAATCGGTGTCGCCGGTGGCGAGGGAGAGGGAGTGGCCCTCGAAGTCGATGTCGAGTCCGTTGAGCCCGTACTCGTCGATGATCTTGCTGACGGAGGAGACGAAGGTGTCGCGGGCGGCCGTGGTGGCGAGCTGGACCTGGCCGTTCTGGCCGCCGATCGAGATCAGGACCTTCTTGCCGGCCGCCTGCTTGGCCTTGATGGCCGCCTTGAACTCGGCCGCGGATTCCACGTTCGGGCACTCGCCGACCGGGCAGAGCGAGAAGCGGATGTCCCCCGAGACCACGGACGTCGGTTCGCCGAAGGCGAGGTTGATGACGTCCCAGGAGGCGGGGACGTCGGCCATCCGGACGTAGCCGGAGCCATTGGCGAAGCTCGCGTGGAGATAGCCGACCAGGGCGTGCGCCGGGAGGCCGGGGTTGCCCGGGTTGCCGCCGCCGCTCGTCGTGGAGGCGGAGACGGGGGCGCTCCTCGCGGATTCGCCGGCCGCGTTCACCGCGCTGACCTGGAAGGTGTACGAGGTGGACGCGGCGAGTCCGGTGACCGTCGCCGAGGTCCCGGTGACGCTCACGGGCGGGGCACCGTCCCGGTGGAGCGTGTACGAGGTGGCGCCGGAGGCGGCCGACCAGGAGAGGTTCAGGCTGCTCGCGGTGGCGCCGGACGCCGTCAGGCCGGTGGGGGCGGCCGGGGGCTGGGGCTGTCCGGGTCCGGAGCCGCCCGGGTCGGGTCCGACAAGCGTGACGTCGTCCGTGAGGTGGGCGGGCTGGCCGTACCAGCCGTGCGTGTAGATGGTCACCGAGGTGGTGGCCGCGCCCGTACGGAACGTCGTGCTCAGCTGCTTCCAGGCACCCGGGGTCTGCGCCCAGGTGGACACGTCGGTGGTGCCGGTCCCGGCCGCGCCGAGGTAGACGTACGCCCCCTGCACCCAGGCGGCGAGCGCGTACGTGGAGTCGGGCTTGACGGTGACGGTCTGGGAGCAGCGGGCGTTGCCCTGGCCCGCCGGGGTGGCCCTGAGGGCGGAACTCCCGCCGTGGACGGGGGTGGTGACGACGGCTCCGCTGCCGGCCGAGCAGCTCCAGCCGTCGAGTCCGGCTTCGAAGCCGCCGTTGCGGGCGAGGTCGGCGTCGGCCGCCGCGGCGGTCGGGCCCGCGGCGAGGAAGGCGGCCACCGCGAGGGCGGCCGCGGTAAGCAGCGACATGGGTCTGCGCACAACTGCCTCCGGAACATGGGGGGATGGAGCCAGGCCGCCGGTGATGCGGCAGCGGCGCCCAACATGGTCCAGACCAATGTCCTTGTCAAGGCCTGCGGCCCTCCTCCCCCGCCACCCGGGCCGCGGCCTCGTGCATCGCGAGCTCCAGCAGCACCGGATCGGTGAGCGTGCCGCGACCGTCCGGGACCACCAGCCAGCGCATCCCGCCCGTGGCCCGGCCGGGGTACGGGACCACGATCCAGGTCCCGTGCCCTGCCCCCCGTACGCCGGTGCCGATCCAGCGGGACGCCGTACCCGGGGGCACGAAAAAGCCCAGCCGACGTGTCGATGTGCGGCTCCGCCGCGTGGCGCCGAAGTCGGCGAGCACCGGGCCGGGCCGGTCGAGGAGCGGGGTCAGGACGTCGAGGGCGGCCTGCCCCAGTCCTGCGGGCAGGATCAGCACGTCCCATTGCCGGCCGGCGGGCAGCAGGGCGACCCCGTGGGGATTGCGCTCCCACTCCCACCGGCAGGCGTCGGGATCCGGCGCCACCGATACGAGCCATTCCACCGCGGTCTTGATCTCCGAGCCGCTCATCGCCCGGCCTCCGTTCTCTTCGGTGAGGGTTCCTCACCGGGAGAGAGCGGGGCCGGGCTCTGTGATGACGCGGGTTTGCCCACCCCGTGGTGGTGAAGCGGCTCACGGCATGAACCGCGGCGCACGCCGGGGCGTGGAGCGGGTCGGGGCGTGGAGCGGGTCGGGCGGCCGGGCGGGGCCGGTCAGCTGTCGAAGCCGAGGCCGAGCTTGTCCATGATCTTCAGCCACAGGTTGCGGCGGCCGCCGCGGGCGTCCGCCCGGGCCAGGGACCACTTGGTGAGCGTGATTCCGGTCCAGGCGAAGGGCTCGGGCGGGAACGGCATCGGCCGGGACTTCACCATCTCCAGCTCGGTCCGCTCGGTGCGGGCTCCGTCCAGCAGGTCGAGCATCACGTCGGCGCCGAAGCGGGTGGCGCCGACCCCGAGCCCGGTGTAGCCGGCCGCGTAGGCGACCCTGCCACCGTGCGCGGTGCCGAAGAAGGCCGAGAAGCGCGAGCAGGTGTCGATGGCCCCGCCCCAGGCGTGGCTGAACTTGACGCCCTCCAGCTGTGGGAACGCGGTGAAGAAGTGCTGCGCGAGCTTCAGGTACGTCTCGGGACGGTGGTCGTACTCGGAGTCCAGCTTGCCGCGGTAGGGGTAGATGGCGTCGTAGCCGCCCCACAGGATGCGGTTCTCCGGGGTGATGCGGAAGTAGTGGAACTGGTTGGCGCTGTCGCCCAGGCCCTGGCGGTTCTGCCAGCCGATGGCCTTCAGCTGGCCGGTGGTCAGCGGCTCCGTCATCAGCGCGTAGTCGTAGACCGGCACCGTGAACGGCCGGATCCGCTTGACCAGCGAGGGGAAGATGTTCGTGCCGAGCGCCACCCGCCGGGCGAAGATCCGCCCGTACGGGGTGCGTACGGCCATCCCGGCGCCCGAGGAGGTCAGGGACAGCCCGCGGGTGTTCTCGTAGATCCGCACGCCCAGCGACAGGCAGGCCTCCTTGAGGCCCCAGGCGAGCTTCGCGGGGTTGAGCATGGCGACGCCGTCGGTGTCCCACAGGCCTGCGAGGAACGTCGGCGAGTCGACCTCGGCGCGCAGCTCCTCGCGGTCCAGCCAGCGCGAGCCGCCCGCGAGGCCCAGCTTCTCGGCCTCCTCGTACAGCTCGCGCAACTCCTCGACCTGGTGGGGCTCGGTGGCCACGTCGATCTCGCCGGTGCGCTCGAAGTCGCAGTCGATGCCGTAGCGGGCGATGGCCGCCTCGATCTCGTCGAGGTTGCGGGCGCCCATCTCCTCCAGCTTGGCGAGCTCGCCCGGCCAGCGGGCCATGCCGTTGGCCAGGCCGTGCGTGAGGGAGGCGGCGCAGAAGCCGCCGTTGCGGCCGGAGGCGGCCCAGCCCGCCTCCTTCGACTCGATCAGGACGACGTCCCGCGCGGGATCGCGCTCCTTGGCGATCAGCGCGGTCCACAGTCCGCTGTACCCGCCACCGATGACGAGCAGATCGCAGGCCTCGTCGGAGGTCAGCGCCGGCTGCGCGGCGGGCTTGCCCGGGTCGTCCAGCCAGTACGAGACCGGCAGTGCTTCGGAAAGGGATTGAGCAACACTTCGCATGGCGACTGGGGCCATGTCTTCCAACTCCCTACAGAGTTACTTGGGCGTTACTGGTGCTGAGTTTTCTTGCGGCGGTTGCCGACCATCTGGCCGACGAGCACCACCAGCACCGCGATGACGAACATCGCCGTACCGATGACGTTGATCTGTACAGGCGTACCGCGCTGGGTCGATCCCCACACGAACATGGGGAAGGTGACGGTATTGCCCGAGTTGAAGTTGGTGATGATGAAGTCGTCGAACGAGAGCGCGAACGAGAGCAGCGCGCCGGCCGCGATACCGGGCGCCGCGATCGGCAGCGTGACCCGTACGAAGGTCTGCACCGGGCCCGCGTAGAGGTCGCGGGCGGCCTCCTCCAGCCGCGGGTCCATCGACAGGACGCGCGCCTTGACGGCCGCGACGACGAAGCTGAGGCAGAACATGATGTGGGCGATCAGGATCGTCCAGAAGCCCAGCTGGATACCCATGTTGAGGAAGAGGGCGAGCAGCGAGGCCGCCATCACGATCTCGGGCATGGCCATCGGCAGGAAGATCAGCGAGTTGACCGCGCCGCGCGCCCGGAAGCGGTAGCGGACCAGCGCGAAGGCGATGGCCGTGCCGAGGACGGTGGCGCCGATGGTGGCCCACACGGCGATCTGGAGCGACAGCGACAGCGAGCCGCACAGGTCGGCGACCCCGCAGGGGTCCTTCCAGGCGTCGAGCGAGAACTCCTGCCAGGCGTAGTTGAACCGCCCGGCGGGGTTGTTGAAGGAGAAGACCGTCACGACGACGTTCGGCAGGATCATGTACGCGAGCGTGCCGAGGCCGAAGATGACGACGAGATTGCGCCGGAGCCAACGCATCAGACCAGGTCCTCCGTCCCCGCTCGGCGGATGTAGATGGTGACCATGATCAGCACGATGGCCATGAGGATGAAGGACAGCGCGGCGGCCGTCGGGTAATCGAGGATGCGCAGGTACTGCGACTGGATGACGTTGCCGATCATCCGGGTGTCCGTGGATCCGAGCAGTTCGGCGTTGACGTAGTCGCCGCTCGCCGGGATGAAGGTGAGCAGGGTCCCGGAGACCACGCCCGGCATGGAGAGCGGGAAGGTCACCTTCCGGAAGGTGGTGGCGGGGCGGGCGTACAGGTCCCCGGCCGCCTCGTGGAGGCGGGTGTCGATGCGCTCCAGCGAGGTGTAGAGCGGAAGGATCATGAAGGGGAGGAAGTTGTACGTCAGACCGCAGACCACCGCGAGCGGCGTGGCCAGCACCCGGTCGCCCTGGGTCATCCCGAGCCAGCTGGTGACGTCCAGGACGTGCAGGGAGTTGAGGACCCCCACCACGGGGCCGCCGTCGGCCAGGATCGTCTTCCAGGCCAGGGTGCGGATCAGGAAGCTGGTGAAGAACGGGGCGATGACCAGCACCAGCAAAAGGTTTCGCCAGCGTCCCGCCTTGAAGGCGATCAGGTAGGCCAGCGGGTACCCGAGCAGCAGGCACAGCACGGTCGCGGTGCCGGCGTAGAGCAGGGAACGCAGGAACTGCGGGTAGTACTCGGTGAGGGCGTCCCAGTACGTCTGGAAGTGCCAGGTGACCTTGAAGCCCTCTTCGAGGGAGCCGGTCTGCACCGAGGTGGAGGCCTGGTAGATCATCGGCAGGACGAAGAACACCAGCAGCCACAGGATGCCGGGGATCAGCAGCCAGTACGGGATCAGCCGCTTGCGCAGGGACGGCTTGTGGACCGGGGGTTCGGTGGAGGCCTCGGCCCGTGGCGGCGCGGCGGTGGCGGTCATGCGCCCTCCTCGACCGTCTCGATGCCCGCGTCGATGTCTTGTGCCGCGTCGAGCCCGAAGGTGTGCTCGGGGTTCCAGTGCAGGACGACCTCGGCTCCCGGGGCCAGGCGGGCGTCGCGTTCGATGTTCTGGACGTACACCTCCAGCTCCGGGCAGACCGGGCTGTCGATGACGAACTGGGTGGAGACCCCGATGAAGGAGGAGTCCGCGATCCGGCCGCGGACCTGGTTGCGGCCGGCCGCGATGGTGTCCTCCTCGTCCGCGTGGACCAGGGATATCTTCTCGGGGCGCACCCCGACCAGCAGCTTTCCGCCGGCCTTGGGGGTGGTCGAACATCGGGCCGCGGGCAGCCGCAGCTTCGTCCCGGCCGAGCTGACCATCACGTCGGCGCCGCCCGCCTCCAGGACCTCGGCCTCGATGAGGTTGGAGGTGCCGAGGAAGTTGGCGACGAAGGTGGTGCGCGGATTCTCGTACAGCTCGGCGGGGGCGCCCAGCTGCTCGACGCGGCCGCCGTTCATCACGGCGACCGTGTCGGCCATGGTCATGGCCTCCTCCTGGTCGTGCGTGACGTGCACGAAGGTGATGCCGACCTCGGTCTGTATCCGCTTGAGCTCCAGCTGCATCTGGCGGCGCAGCTTGAGGTCGAGGGCGCCGAGGGGCTCGTCGAGGAGCAGCACCTGCGGGTGGTTGATGAGCGCGCGGGCGACCGCCACGCGCTGCTGCTGGCCGCCGGAGAGCTGGTGCGGCTTGCGCTGGACGAACTGGCCCAGCTCGACCAGCTCCAGCATGTCGTCGACCTGCTTCTTGACGGACTTGATGCCCCGGCGGCGCAGTCCGAAGGCCACGTTCTCGTAGATGTTCAGGTGCGGGAAGAGCGCGTAGCTCTGGAACACCGTGTTGACCGGGCGCTTGTACGGCGGCAGCTGGGTGACCTCTCGGTCGCCGAGGTGGACCGTGCCGGTGGAGGGCTCCTCCAGACCGGCGATCATGCGCAGGGTGGTGGTCTTCCCGCAGCCCGAGGCGCCGAGCAGGGCGAAGAAGGAGCCCTGGGGGATGGTGAGATCCAGCGGGTGCACGGCGGTGAACGAGCCGTAGTGCTTGCTGATCCCGGCGAGGCGGACGTCGCCGCCCGCGGTCTTGTCAGTCATGGGTCGCGGCCTTCGGTGGTGGTGTCGTCGGAAGGGTGCGGGGCGCGGATGCCGGCACGGGGGGGGAAGGGGTTCGTCAGGCTCCGATGAGCTTGGCGAACTTCTCCTCGTACGCGGTCTCTTCCTCACTGGTGAGGGAGCGGAAGGCGTGGGCCTTGGCCGCCATCGCCTTGTCCGGAATGATCAAGGGGTTGTCCGCGAGCGCGGGGTCGATCTTCGCAAGGTCTTCCTTGACGCCTTCGACGGGGCAGACGTAGCTGATGAACGCGGCCAGTTGGGCGGCGATCGGCGGCTCGTAGTAGAAGTCGATCAGCTTCTCGGCGTTGGCCTTGTGCCGGGCATGGGCGGGGACCAGCAGGTTGTCGCTGGAGGTGATGTAACCGGGCGCCGGGATCGCGTACTGGATGTCCGGGTTGCCGGCCTGGAGCTGGATGACGTCGCCGGCCCAGGCCAGGCAGGCGGCGAGGTCGCCCTTGTCGAGGTCCGCCGTGTAGTCGTTGCCGGTGAAGCGGCGGATCTGCTTGGTGTCGACGCCCTTCTGGAGCCGGCCGATGGCGGCGTCGAAGTCGGCGGTGGTGAAGTTCGCCGGGTCCTTGCCCTGGTCGATCAGGGTCATTCCGACACTGTCGCGCATCTCGGTGAGGAAGCCGACGCGGCCCTTGAGGGAAGGGTCGTCCAGCAGCTGCGTGACGGAGTCGACCTTCTTGCCGCCGGTGGCCTTCACGTTGTAGGCGATGACGGTGTCGATACCGGTCCAGGGATAGCTGTACGAGCGGCCCGGGTCCCAGTCCGGGTTGCGGAACTGCGGGATCAGGTTGGCGTAGGCGTGCGGGAGGTGGGAGGGGTCCAGCTTCTGCGCCCAGCCGAGCCGGATGATGCGGGCGGCGAGCCAGTCGGTGACGACGATCAGGTCACGGCCGGTGTCCTGGCCGGCCGCGAGCTGCGGTCGGACCTTGCCGAAGAACTCGACGTTGTCGTTGATGTCCTCGGTGTACTTGACCGATATCCCGGTGCGCTTGGTGAACTCCTCCAGCGTGGGATGGGACTTCTCGTCCTCGCTGGTGTCCATGTACTCGGTCCAGTTGGAGAAGTTGAGCTCCTTCTCCTCGGCCGAGTGGTCGTCGGAGGCCACAGCCGTGTCGCCCGCACGCTTGGCCGGCGGGATGCCGCAGGCGGACAGGGAGGCCAGGCCGCCGAGGGTGAGCGCTCCGACACCGGAGGCGCGCAACAGCGAGCGGCGGGTGAGGGCGCCGCGCCCACTGTCAAGGCTGCGCCGCATCGCGGCGAGTTGCGCCGCCGAGAGGCGGTCGGGCTCGAACTGCTCCATGAGCTGCCCTTTCGGGAGGGGTGGCGCCGCTGGTCAGGCGGCCGGCTGCCACTCGGCGAGAGCCGAAGACGGTTAGGTGCGGTCCCCGAAGATGGTGCGGTGCCAGTCCTTGGCGGCCACCGCGGTGTTGTCGTACATCACGTGCTTGACCTGCGTGTACTCCTCGAAGGAGTAGGCGCTCATGTCCTTTCCGAAGCCACTCGCCTTGTAGCCGCCGTGAGGCATCTCGCTGATGATCGGAATGTGGTCGTTGACCCAGACGCAGCCCGCCTTGATCTCGCGGGTGGCGCGGCCGGCCCGGTAGACGTCGCGGCTCCAGGCGGAGGCGGCCAGTCCGTACGGGGTGTCGTTGGCCAGCTCGATGCCCTCGTCGTCGGTGTCGAAGGGCAGGACGACGAGGACCGGGCCGAAGATCTCGGACTGGACGACCTCGCTGTCCTGAGCGGCGCCGGAGACGAGGGTGGGCCGGTAGTACGCGCCCTCGGCGAGCTCGCCCCCCGGGACCTCGCCGCCGGTGACGACGGTGGCGTAGCCGCGGGCGCGCTCCACGAAGCCGGCGACCCGGTCGCGCTGGGCGTGCGAGACCAGCGGACCGAGGTCGGTGGCCGGGTCGAAGGGGTCGCCCAGGCGGACGGTCTCCATCAGCTCGGCCACGCGGGCGACGAAGGCGTCGTGCAGGGGGCGCTGGACGTACGCGCGGGTGGCGGCGGTGCAGTCCTGGCCGGTGTTGATCAGGGAGGCGGCGACGGCGCCGTGCGCGGCGGCCTCCAGGTCGGCGTCGTCGAAGACCAGGAAGGGCGCCTTGCCGCCGAGCTCCAGGTGGAGGCGCTTGACGGTGGCGGTGGCGATCTCGGCGACCCGCTTGCCGACGGCGGTGGAGCCGGTGAAGGAGGTCATGACCACGTCCGGGTGCCCGACCAGGTGCTCGCCCGCATCCCGGCCGGCGCCCGTGACGATGTTGACCACGCCGTCGGGCAGACCCGCGTCCTTGGCGGCCTGGGCGAACATCAGGGAGGTCAGCGGGGTCAGCTCGGCTGGCTTCAGGACGATCGTGTTACCCGCGGCGATCGCCGGGAGGATCTTCCAGGCGGCCATCTGGAGCGGATAGTTCCAGGGTGCGATGGAACCGACGACCCCGATGGCCTCGCGTCGTACGTAGGAGGTGTGGTCCCCTGAGTACTCGGCCGCCGCCTGCCCCTGGAGATGCCGGGCGGCGCCCGCGAAGAAGGCGGTGTTGTCGATGGTTCCCGGAACGTCGAACTCGGTGGACAGCTTGATCGGCTTGCCGCACTGGAGGGATTCCGCGTACGCGAAGTCCTCCGCCTGCTCGGCCAGCACGGCGGCCAGCCGGTGCAGGGCGTCCGAGCGCTCGCCAGGGGTGGCCGCGGACCAGGCCGGGAAGGCCCGCTTGGCGGCGGCGACGGCCTCGTCGACGTCGGCGGTGGAGGCCAGCTCGTACGTGAGCACCTCCTCGCCCGTCGCAGGGTTGACGATGGTGTGCGACTGCCCGGACGTACCGGACCTCAGCTGCCCGTCGATGTACTGCGCGCCGTCTGCGAAGCGGTCCTTGACCTGGAAGCGATTACCCATGACGCTCTCACGCTCTCCGTAGCTTCAGCTCGAATTGAGTGCCGATCCTGGCAGAGGTGGTCCCCACCGCCAAGTGATTCCGTTGTTGCCTTTTGATTACGCGACGGAATCGGTCGACCATGTGTCGAGGCACGACCCAAATCCCGTACGAAGTGTCAGTGGCGACTGCCAGACTCGCGTGCATGGAGAAGATCGACAAATTGATCGAGCAGGTCAGCCGTGGTGAGCGGGTGAAGTACCTGCCGTTCTGGGGGCACCGGCCGCGGCCCGACGGGACGCTCGGCCCCAGCTGTATGAGCCAGTGGTGGCCGTCGCCGTTCACCGTGGGTGATGTCCGGTACGACACGGCCGAGCACTGGATGATGGCCGGCAAGGCCCGGCTGTTCGGGGACGCCGAAGCGGAGCGCGCCGCGCTGGAGGCGAAGACTCCGGCGGAGGCCAAGAAGGCCGGGCGACTGGTGCGCGGCTTCGACGAGGAGACATGGGCGCGGGAGCGGTTCGCGCTGGTGGTGGAGGGCAGCGTGCACAAGTTCGCGTCCGGCCCCCGGCTGCGCGCGTACCTGCTGTCGACCGGGGACCGGGTGCTGGTGGAGGCGAGTCCGATGGACCGCATTTGGGGCATCGGGCTGGCGGCGGACGACGAGCGAGCCCTGGACCCCTCCCGCTGGCGCGGGCTGAACCTGCTGGGCTTCGCGCTGATGGAGGCCCGCGACCGGCTGCGTACGGACGCCGTCTGACCCAGGTCGGGTCCCCTGGCGGGCGCGATCTTAAATGCGTGGCGGGCGGGCGAGCGGGCCGCCTACCGTAGGACTCGTCCAGGTGCGCAGGCGAGACCTACTTCCACTCTTAATGGGCAGGTCGCGGGTTCGAGTCCCGCCACCGGCTTTTCGGGCCGGTGTAGCTCAGTTGGCAGAGCAGCACGTGGTTTCGCCGACCTCGAACTCTGGACACCTACGTCACGCACCTCCCGGTGCGCGGGCTGCGGCTCCTTCTTTTGCAGAGAATCCCAAGCCGCCGCCACCTTGATCTCGGGAGGCACGCGTGCGGGATGCCCGGTGCGCAGGCGACGGCTACTTCCGGATCGACGGGTCGCGGGTTCGAATCCCGCCCGGCTGCGGCCGGTAGCTCAGTCCGGAGAGAGCAGTCGACACAGTCCGTCGCCGACCTCTGAACTCGGGCGTCCCGCACGTCACGCCTCCCCCACGTACCACTGAATTCGGGGGGATTCACATGGCTCGCTTCAACCTGCGCGCGTCCAAGGCGCCCTCAGGGCCCGCCTCGCCCGTGCGCTCCACGGGCGCTCGCGCCGACAACCACCAGGGCGGCCGCGGCTTCGTCCGCGACGCGCGCTCCGAGCTGTTCCTGCTCGCCGTCGCCAACTTCGTGACGCAGCGGACGTTCTACGAGAGCGGCGAGGCCCGCGACGACCGGTTCTCCGCCCTCGTGCGCCGCCTCGCCGTCGAGGACCCCGCGTGGACCGCCGGCCTGCTCCGCTGGCTGCGCACCGACGGGAACATGCGGACGGCCTCCCTGGTCGGAGCGGCCGAGTACGTGAAGGCGCGGCTCGACGCCGGAGCCACCGGCGGGCCGTCGAACCGCGAGGTCGTGGACTGCGTACTGCGGCGCGCGGACGAGCCCGGTGAACTGCTGGCCTACTGGACGGCGACGTACGGGCGCAGCGTCCCCAAGCCCGTCAAGCGCGGTATCGCCGATGCCGTGCGCAGGCTCTACTCCGGTACCTCGCTGCTGAAGTACGACACCGACTCCAAGGGATACCGATTCGGCGACGTGCTCAACCTCGTGCACGCCTCCCCCGATCCCGCGAAGGCCTGGCAGGGCGAGCTGTTCCGGTACGCCCTCGACCGGCGCCACCACCCGCAGACGGCGCAGGTGCCGGCCGGCAACCGCACCCTGCTCGCACACCGGGAGCTCATGGAACTGCCGGTGGAGGAACGCCGGGCCGTGGTCACCGCGCCCGACGGGGCCGAGCGGCTCGCCGCCGCGGGCATGACCTGGGAGGCGCTGGCCGGCTGGCTCCAGGGGCCGATGGACGCGGCCGCCTGGGAGGCGGTCATCCCGTCCATGGGCGCGATGGCGCTGCTGCGCAACCTGCGCAACTTCGACCAGGCCGGTGTCTCGGACGCGGTGGCCGCGCAGGTCGCGGCGAAGGTCAGCGACCCGGAGGCCGTCGCCCGGTCCCGGCAGTTCCCGTTCCGCTACCTGGCCGCCTACCAGCACGCGCCCTCGCTGCGCTGGGCGTACCCGCTGGAGCAGGCGCTCGGCCACTCGCTGGCCAACGTACCGGCCCTGCCGGGCCGGACGCTGGTCCTCGTGGACCGCTCGGGGTCGATGTGGGCACCCCTGTCGGACCGCTCGCGGCTCAACCGGGCGGACGCGGCGGCCGTCTTCGGCGCGGCGCTGGCGCTGCGCGCCGAGGACGCGGACCTGGTGCAGTTCGGGACGCACAGCAAGCAGGTCCCGTACGGCCGGGGCGAGTCCGTGCTGAAGGTGCTGGAGCGGTTCGAGGACCTCGGCGGCACCGACACCTCCGAGGCCGTGCGCAGGTACTACAAGGGGCACGACCGGGTCCTGATCGTCACCGACGAGCAGGCGACGTACCACTACGGCGGCGACCCGACGGCCCTCGTCCCGAACGAGGTCCCGGTGTACACCTGGAACCTCGCCGGGTACCGGACGGGCCACGCGCCCTCCGGGTCCGCCAACCGGCACACCTTCGGCGGACTCGGCGACGCGGCCTTCCGGATGGTCTCCCTGATCGAGGGCGGCCGGGACGCCGACTGGCCGTGGGTGGCGTAGGGGGTGTCTTGTGGATCACGCCGCGAGCCCGGCCTGACCCACAAGACACCCCCTAACCCCCCAAGGCCGTGCCCACCGCTCAGACGTGTTCGCGTATCTGCGTGTGCGAGGGCGACGAACCACCGTTGTCGTAGTCGAAGTCGTTCCCGCGCCCTGGGTCACCGAGCAGGACGCCGGCGATGACGAGCCCGATCATCAGCAGGCTGAGCAGGATGCCGACCGCGCCCAGGATGATGCCGGCCAGCGCCATCGGGCCGTTGTCGGCCTCGCCGCGCTGGGCCTTGCCGCGGCCCAGGACGCCGAAGATGACCGCCGGGACGCCGAACAGCAGGCCCAGGTAGCAGGTGACGATGCCGATGATGCCGAGCACGAGGGCGGTGATCCCGAAGCCGTTGCTCTTCTGCGGATAGCCGGGGTATCCGGGGTAGCCCGGATAGCCGGGGTACCCCGGCTGGCCCTGGTAGCCGGGATGGCCCGGGTAGCCGGGATGGCCGTACGCCGGCTGCGCGGGCGGCGGTCCGGGGTACGCGTAGCCCCCCGGGTCCGGCTGGGCCGGGTACCCGTACGCGGGCTGCGGCGTCGGGCCGGGTATCTGCGCCGGCGGGACGTCGCCCCCCGGCATCCCCGCGATCGTCTGCTGGTCGTGCACGGACGGCGGAGGGGACACCCCCGGTGCGGCCTGCGGTTTCCCGAGCTCCACCGCCGGCCGCTCCGGCGGCGCCCACGGATCCTTCGGCTCGGGGCTCTGATCGGTCATGCGGCGCCCCCCTCTCGTACGCCCATGCTATGTGCTGTCACCGACAGTCCCGGAGCTGCCTACGATGAAGCCCGATCTGTCCGCACCCGCTCCTCCCGGAGGCTCCCTCATGCCCGACCTGAACCCCTTCATCGCTGGGCTGCCCAAGGCGGAACTCCACGTCCACCACGTCGGCTCGGCCTCCCCGCGCATCGTGGCCGAACTCGCCTCCCGACACCCCGACTCCAAGGTCCCCACCGACCCCGAGGCGCTCGCCGACTACTTCACCTTCACCGACTTCGCGCACTTCATCGAGGTCTACCTCTCCGTCGTGGATCTGGTCCGCACCCCCGACGACGTACGCACCCTGACCTACGAAGTCGCCCGCGACATGGCCCGGCAGAACATCCGCTACGCCGAGCTCACCATCACCCCGTACTCCTCCACCCGCCGCGGCATCGACGAGAAGGCCTTCATGGAGGCCATCGAGGACGCCCGCAAGGCCGCCGAGACCGAGCTCGGCGTCATCCTGCGCTGGTGCTTCGACATCCCCGGCGAGGCCGGCCTGGAGGCCGCCGCCGAGACCGCGCGCCTCGCCGTCGACCTGCGCCCCGAGGGCCTGGTCTCCTTCGGCCTCGGCGGCCCCGAAATCGGCGTGCCGCGCCCGCAGTTCAAGCCGTACTTCGACGCCGCCCGCGCGGCCGGCCTGCACAGCGTGCCGCACGCCGGCGAGACCACCGGCCCGGAGACGATCTGGGACTCCATCCGCGAGCTGGGCGCCGAGCGCATCGGCCACGGCACCAGCGCCACCCAGGACCCGGAGCTGCTCGCCTACCTCGCCGAGCACCGGATCGCGCTGGAGGTCTGCCCGACCTCCAACATCGCCACGCGCGCCGTGACCGACCTGGACCGGCACCCCGTCAAGGAGATGGTGCAGGCGGGCGTGCTCGTCACCATCAACAGCGACGACCCGCCGATGTTCGGATCCGACCTCAACAACGAGTACGCGGTCGCCGCCCGGCTCCTCGACCTCGACGAGCGCGGGCTCGCGCAGCTGGCGAAGAACGCCGTCGAGGCCTCCTTCCTGGACGAGGCCGGCAAGGCGAAGCTGAGCGCGGAGATCGACACGTACACCTCCGCCTGGCTGGCGCGCTGACGCCCCCTCAGAATGGGTGCCATGCACACCCTGACGGCCGTAGGCCACCGCGGCGATCCCTACCGTGTCCGCGAGAACACCCTGCCCTCGATCCGCTCCGCCTTCGCACGCGGGGCGGACGCGGTGGAGATCGACGTACGGCTGACCCGCGACGGGGTGCCGGTCCTCCTCCACGACGAGACGCTCCAGCGGCTGTGGGGCCATGACGTGCGGCTCGACGCCGTCACGGCCCCGCAGTTGAAGGAGCTGACGGAGGGCCGGATCCCGACGCTGCGCGAGGCCCTGATGGCGGCCGGCGCGGGCCGGGTGATGATCGACCTGCCCGGGGCGACGGCCGAGGCCGTACGGACGGTCGTCGGCCAGGTCCGGGAGTGCGGGGCGCGCGACCGTACGTACTACTGCGCGGGCCCGGACACGATGCTGGCCGTACGCGCGGCCGATCCGGGCGCCGAGATCGCGCTGACCTGGACCACGCTGTCGCCGCCCCGCCGGGTGCTGATCGACGCGGTGGCGCCGTCCTGGCTCAACTACCGCTTCGGGCTGGTGGACCGGGAGCTGACGGACGCCCTCCACCGGGAGGGCCTGCGGGTCTCGGCCTGGACCGCGGACACCACGTGGTCGATGCGCAGGCTGATCGCGGCCGGCGTGGACTCCGTCACCACCAACCGCCTGGACGCCCTGTCCCGCGTACGGGCCGAGCTCGGGCTGCCCGGCCGGTGATACGCACCTGGGGGGAGCGGGTCCGGCGGGCGGATCCGCGGTGGCAGGACCTGGGTCTGGCGCTGCTGGTCCAGGTGGCGACGACGATTCCGTTCGTCGTGCCCCGCGATCCGCTGGATTCGCCGGCCACCTGGCCCGCGTATCTGCTGACGACGCTGGGCAACGTACCGCTGGTGTGGCGGCGGCGGGCGCCCGTGGCGGCGATCTTCGGGATGGTCGCGGCCGGCTCGCTCTACACCCTGGCGCTGGACGGCCCGGGGCAGCCGCTGCCGTACGCCTCGCTGATCGGCGTGTACACGATGGCGCTGCTGTGCCCGGCCCGGGTGCGGATCGCGATGGGCGTGACCCTGACCGGGCTGATCCTGGTCTCCGTGGCGCTCAACACCGGGACGGCCAAGGAGCTGCTGTTCGCGCTGTTCGTCTTCGCGGCGGCCTACGTCCTGGGGCGGCTCCAGTACACCCGGCAGGCATACACGGCCGCCATCGAGGCGCGTGCCGCGGAGCTGGAGCGGACGAACCGGATCGAGGCGGAGCAGGCTGCGGCACGCGAACGGGCACGGATAGCGCGGGAGATGCACGACATCCTCTCGCACGCGGTCAGCATCATGATCGTGCAGGCGGAGGCCGGTCCGGTGGCGGTGCGCAGGGCGCCCGAGCGGGCGGAGGCCGCGTTCGACGCGATCGCCGAGACGGGGCGGGACGCGATGGCGCAGCTGCGGACCATGCTGGGCGTACTGCGGACGGACCCGGCAGCACGGGAGGCGGCTCCGCGGTCGCCGCAGCCCGGGATCGAGGAGCTGCCGGGGCTGCTGGAGCGGGTCCGGGGCAGCGGGCCGCAGGTCTCGTACGAGCGCACGGGCGCGGTGCGAGCGTTGCCGGCGCCGCTGGAGGCGACGGTGCACCGGGTGGTGCAGGAGGCGCTGACGAACGTGGTGAAGCACGCCGGGGCGTCGCAGGTGTCGGTCCGGCTGGCGTACGGGCCCCGGGCGCTCACGGTGACGGTGACGGACGACGGGCGGGGCCCGGGAACGGTGGCGCAGGCTCCCCTCGGCGGGCCGTCCGGGGGACACGGGCTGATCGGGATCCGGGAGCGGGCGGCGGCGCACGGCGGTACGGCGGAGTTCGGTCCGGGCCCCGGTGGCCTGGGGTTCTCGGTCCGCATGGTGCTAGTAACCTCGCCGCTGGAGGTGGGGCGTTGACGATCCGTGTGGTGGTGGCGGACGACCAGGAGCTGGTGCGCAGCGGCTTCGCGATGATCCTGGACGCGCAGGAGGACATCGAGGTCGTCGGGGAGGTCGGGGATGGCGCGGCGGCGGCGGCGGCAGTACGGGAACTGCGGCCGGACGTGGCGCTGCTGGACGTCCGGATGCCGGTGCTCGACGGGATCGAGGCGTGCCGGACGATCTCGGCCGGGACCTCGTGCCGGACGGTGATGCTGACGACCTTCGACTCGGACGCGTACGTCTACGAGGCGCTGCACGCGGGGGCGAGCGGGTTCCTGCTGAAGGACGTGCGGCGGGACGATCTGGTGCATGCCGTACGGGTGGTGGCGGCGGGCGACTCGCTGCTCGCGCCGTCGGTGGCGCGGCGGCTGATCGAGGAGTACACGGCGGCGACGGCGCGGCCGGCGGCGGGGGCGCTGCCGGCGGCGGGGGCGCTGCCCGTGCAGCGGCTGGAGGTGCTGACGGCGCGGGAGCGGGAGACACTGCTGCACCTGGGGCGGGGGCTGTCGAACGCGGAGATCGCGGCCGCGCTGGTGGTGAGCGAGCACACGGTGAAGTCGCATGTGGGCCATGTGCTGGCGAAGCTGGGGCTGCGGGACCGGATCCAGGCGGTGATCTGCGCGTACGAGACGGGTCTGATCGCGGCCGGGACGGGGCCCGGGGGCGGGGCCGGCTCTCGGGTATCTCCCTCCGGGGAGTGAGAGGGCGACGGTCGGATCCCTCGCGCGGGTGAGTTGTCGTACTGCTGAAGACCCCTCTTGGTGGTGATCCGCGGACACCCCTGTGACCTGCAGCATTGAGTCATCGGGGCCGCTGGGGCCCGGATGGTTCAAGGGGGATTCCGCCATGAAGGTACGTACGCGCACACTGGTCACCGGCGCCTTGGTCCTGGGCATCGCGGCCGGCCCGGCCGTCGCCCATGCCGCTCCGATGTCCGCAGCGGTGACCGTGCCGGCGCCGACGGGCGCCATGGCGCCACCGCTCTACACGGCCGCGCCCGACGCGGCGGCGCTGAGCAGGGCGATCGCCGGCGTCGGCCCTGACGACAAGGACGCGACGGCCGCTCTGGTGCGGGTGGGCGGTACGAGCGGCCGCTGGGTGGGCAGTTCCGGCGTGGCCGATGTCCGTACCGGACGCAAGGCGTTCGATGATGCCCGGTTCCGGGCGGGTTCGGTGACGAAGACCTTCACGGCGGCGGTGGTGCTCCAGCTGGCCGCCGAGGGCAAGGTCGATCTGGACAAGCCGGTGCAGCAGTACCTGCCGGGGCTGCTGCCGTCCGGTCCGAAGGGCTTCGAGCCCGTAAGCGTCCGGCAGTTGCTGAACCACACGAGCGGCATCCGGCCGGCCGACGGGCCCGGGGATTCCTTCGAGGAGCAGTACGCCCACCGGTTCGACGTGGTCGATCCGCACGCGTTGATCGCCGAAGCGGTGGCGAAGGGCCCCGAGTTCAGGCCGGGCGAGAAGCAGCACTACCTCAACATCGATTACACGGTGCTGGGCGTGCTGATCGAGAAGCTGACGGGAACGACGTACGAACAGGCCCTGTCCGAACGGATCCTGAGGCCGCTCGGCCTGCGCCACACGTCGGTTCCGGCGCGTGGGGAGAACCGAATGGCGGGCCCGCACCACCACGGCTACCAAGCCGTGGAGAAGCCCGGCGGCGGGAGCACGCTGGTGGACGTGACCGACTGGAACTCCTCGTCCAACTGGGCTGCCGGGGACCTGATATCGACCACGGCGGACCTGGAGAAGTTCACTCAGGCCCTGTTCGCGGGCCGGGTGGTGCCGAAGGCGCAGCTGGAGGAGATGTTCACGGTGCCCGCGGTCAAGGACTTCGAGTCCGGCGAGGACGCCGTGCAGACAGCGGGGATGAAGCGGTTCGTCCTGCCCGACGGCACGGCGGTCTACGGCAAGACGGGCTCCCGGTACGGCTACAGCACCGTGATCGGCGGGGCGCGCGACCTCTCGCGCACCCTCGTCTACTCGGTCAACTCCACCGACGCGAAGGGGCAGGACATGAACAAGGTGGCCTACGGGATCGTCATGGCGGCCTTCACCAGGTAGCGGTCAGGCGGGCAGGGCCTCGAGTCGTTTGATCATGCGGCGGAGCACCATCAGGGGTATGACCCCGAAGACGCCGAACGACATGTCGATGAGGCTCCACCCGAAGGGGATACCGCGGATCGGGCCGCAGATCAGGGCCAGGGGGATCACGCCGGCGCAGGCGATCATGCCGGCCTCGACGATCCATATGTTGCGGACGGGGTCGCGGTGGACTCCGTAGAAGAAGACCGCGATCACCAGGTGGGCGAAGGCGAGCCAGTCGGTGCCGTAGAGCAGGAACGGGTAGTCCGCGTCGGCCCGGTCCAGCCCGTCCCCCACTCGCCGCAGCCACTCGTGGGACACCAGGGAGTTGGCCCAGTGGAGTTCGGTGACCAGGGGGAAGGCGGTGAGGCCGCTGAGCACGAGGCAGACGATGAACAGGACCAGCCAGGCACGGATCCGCCGCTGAAGGGCGCTTCTCTCGCTCATGGAAGGAAGCGTACGCCGATTTCTGAACACGTTCAGCCAATTCCCTGAACGCGTTCAGTTCTGTGGCAGGACTGTGATCATCCCCGCGCCGTCCGGCGCTCAGAGACCGACGATGGCGTTCCAGCGCTGGGCGAGGGAGCGGCGCTCGGCCGAGGAGATGTCCCGGGCCACGACGAGCCGCTTGCGCATCTCCTCGTCGGGGAAGATCAGCGGGTTCTCGGCGAGTTCGGCGGTCTCCTTGTCCTCGGAGGCGGCCAGGACCTCGCGGGCGGCCGGGACAGGGCAGACGTAGTTGACGGCGGCGGCGAGCTCGGCGGCCACCTCCGGGGCGTAGTAGTGGTCGACCAGGGCCTCGGCGTTGGCCTTGTGCCGGGCCAGGTTGGGGACGAGCAGGCTCTCCGCCCAGAGCTCGGCGCCCTCCTCCGGGACCACGAACTCGATGTCGGGGTTGTCGGCCTGGAGCTGGATGGCGTCGCCGGAGTACGCCTGGCAGGCCAGGACGTCGCCCTTGCTCAGATCGGACGTGTAGTCGTTGCCGGTGAAGCGGCGGATGTGCTTCTTCTTCACCATGCTCTCCACCTGGTCGCACATCCGGTGGAAGTCGGACTCGGTCCACCGGGTGACGTCCACGCCGTTGCCCTGCATCAGCAGGGCGAAGGACTCGTCCAGGCCGGAGAAGAGGGTGACCTTGCCGGCCAGGTCCGGGTGCCACAGGTCCTGGACGGACTTGATCTCCCGGCCCAGCGCCTTGCGGTTGTAGGCGATGCCGGTGATCCCCGACTGCCACGGGACGGTGTGCAGGCGGCCCTCGTCGAAGGCGGGGGACCGCAGCTGCGGGTCCAGGTGGGCGGCCACGTTGGGCTGTGCCGTACGGTCCATCTTCTGGGCCCAGCCCAGGTGGACGAAGCGGGCGGCCATCCAGTCGCTGACCACCACCAGGTCGTGGCCGGTCTCCTGGTGGTTCATCAGGGCCGGACTGACCTTGCCGAAGAACTCGTCGTTGTCGTTGATCTCCTCGGTGTACCGGACCTCGATGCCGGTCTTCTCCGAGAAGGCGTCCAGCGTGGGCCGGCGCTCCTCGTCCTCGTCGTCGGTGTCGATGTACAGCGGCCAGTTCGAGAAGGCCACCCGCTTGTCCCGGTCGGAGCGGTCCGGGCCTCCCCGCCGGCCCTCGGGGACGAACGCGGCGGGCACACCGCAGCCGGTCAGGGCCGCGAACAGGCCGGCGGCACCGAGGCCGCGCAGCGCCGCGCGGCGGGAGAAGGCGAGTTCAGGCATGGGCAAAGCCTCGGGGAACGGAGGAGGGCGGGCAATAGACACAATGTCTACTGCCCGCCCTCTCAAGCCCCTTCGGTGATCGATGCGATCCCCGCGGAGACGGATCAGCCGTCGAGCGAGGTCATCACGTGCTTGATGCGGGTGTAGTCCTCGAAGCCGTAGGCGGAGAGGTCCTTGCCGTAGCCGGACTTCTTGAAGCCGCCGTGGGGCATCTCGGCGACGAGCGGGATGTGGGTGTTGATCCACACGCAGCCGAAGTCGAGGTACTTGGACATGCGCATCGCACGGCCGTGGTCCTTGGTCCACACGGAGGAGGCGAGGGCGAACTCGACGCCGTTCGCGTACGCCAGGGCCTGGGCCTCGTCCGTGAAGGACTGGACGGTGATGACGGGGCCGAAGACCTCGTTCTGGATGATCTCGTCGTCCTGCTTGAGGCCCGAGACCACGGTCGGGGCGTAGAAGTAGCCCTTGTCGCCGACCCGGTGGCCGCCGGCCTCGACCTTGGCGTGCGCCGGGAGGCGCTCGATGAAGCCCGCGACCTGCTTGAGCTGGTTCGGGTTGTTCAGCGGGCCGTAGAGCACGTCCTCGTCGTCCGGGGCGCCGGTCTTGGTGTCGGCGGCGGCCTTGGCGAGGGCGGTCACGAACTCGTCGTGGATGGACTCGTGCACGAGCACACGGGTCGCGGCGGTGCAGTCCTGGCCGGCGTTGAAGTAGCCGGCGACCGCGATGTCCTCGACGGCCTTGGCGATGTCGGCGTCCTCGAAGACGACGACCGGGGCCTTGCCGCCGAGCTCCAGGTGGACGCGCTTGACGTCCTTCGCGGCGCTCTCGGCGACCTGCATGCCGGCGCGCACCGAGCCGGTGATGGAGGCCATCGCCGGGGTGGAGTGCTCGACCATGGCCTTGCCGGTCTCGCGGTCACCGCAGATGACGTTGAAGACGCCCTTGGGCAGGACCGAGTCGATGATCTCGGCCATCAGGACGGTCGAGGCCGGGGTGGTGTCCGAGGGCTTGAGCACCACGGTGTTGCCCGCGGCGATGGCCGGGGCGAACTTCCACACGGCCATCATCATCGGGTAGTTCCACGGCGCGACCTGGGCGCATACGCCGACCGGCTCACGGCGGACGATCGAGGTCATCCCGTCCATGTACTCGCCGGCCGAGCGGCCTTCCAGGAGGCGAGCCGCACCCGCGAAGAAGCGGATCTGGTCCACCATCGGCGGCAGCTCCTCGCTGGCCGTGAGACCCAGCGGCTTGCCGGTGTTCTCCGACTCGGCGGCCACGAGCTCGTCCGCGCGCGCCTCGAAGGCGTCCGCGATCTTGAGCAGTGCCTTCTGGCGCTCCGACGGGGTGGTGTCGCGCCAGCCCGGGAAGGCGGCCGCGGCGGCGGCCATGGCGGCGTCGACATCGGCCTGGCCGGAGAGCGGGGCGGTGGCGTACACCTCGCCCGTGGCGGGGTTGACCACCTCGGTGGTCCGTCCGTCGGCGGCGTCCTTGAACTCTCCGCCGATGTAGTTGCGCAGACGACGCAGTTCGGTGGTCACTCCAGCCACACTCCTGATCACATGTCCAACGATTGAGACGAATCCCAATCCTAGCCCCTCGGCGGACGCTTTCGGCAGGGCCAGACGCCACGAACTACGAAATCAGTGAGATCGCAGACCTCAAACAACGGATTTCATCGATTCCGTCTTGCGGAACAGACGACTCCTCGTGCACAGTGAGGTCGTGGTCAGTCGAAGCGCAGATTCCAGGAACAGACAACCGTCCCCTTCGGTCGATGCTGTGTCCCTGGCGATCATCGAGCAACTGCAGGAGGACGGTCGCCGTCCCTACGCAGCGATCGGCAAGGCCGTCGGCCTGTCGGAGGCAGCTGTGCGCCAGCGCGTGCAGAAGCTGCTCGACCAGGGCGTCATGCAGATCGTCGCCGTCACCGACCCGCTCACCGTGGGCCTGCGACGCCAGGCCATGGTCGGCATCAACGTCGAGGGAGACCTCGACCCGGTGGCCGACGCACTGACCCAGATGGCCGAGTGCGAGTACGTGGTCATGACCGCGGGCTCGTTCGACCTGATGGTGGAGATCGTCTGCGAGGACGACGACCACCTGCTGGAGACGATCAACAAGAAGATCCGCGCGCTCCCCGGCGTGCGATCAACCGAAAGCTTCGTTTATCTGAAGCTGAAGAAGCAGACCTACATGTGGGGAACTCGATAGCCCGTGAGCCAGGACCTCTCCAAGACCGCGTACGACCACCTGTGGATGCACTTCACCCGCATGTCGTCGTACGAGAACTCCCCCGTCCCCACCATCGTGCGGGGTGAGGGCACCTACATCTTCGACGACAAGGGCAAGCGCTACCTGGACGGTCTCGCCGGACTGTTCGTGGTCAACGCCGGTCACGGCCGCAAGGAACTGGCCGAGGTCGCCTACAAGCAGGCGCAGGAACTCGCGTTCTTCCCCATCTGGTCGTACGCGCACCCCAAGGCCGTGGAGCTCGCCGAGCGCCTCGCCGACTACGCCCCGGGCGACCTGAACAAGGTCTTCTTCACCACCGGTGGCGGCGAGGCCGTCGAGACCGCGTGGAAGCTGGCGAAGCAGTACTTCAAGCTGCGGGGCAAGCACACCAAGTACAAGGTCATCTCGCGTGCGGTCGCCTACCACGGCACCCCGCAGGGCGCCCTGTCCATCACCGGCCTGCCGGCTCTGAAGGCCCCCTTCGAGCCGCTCGTGCCCGGCGCGCACAAGGTGCCGAACACCAACATCTACCGCGCCCCGATCTACGGCGACGACCCCGAGGCCTTCGGCCGCTGGTGCGCCGACCAGATCGAGCAGGAGATCCTGTTCGAGGGCGCCGACACCGTCGCCGCCGTCTTCCTGGAGCCGGTGCAGAACGCAGGCGGCTGCTTCCCGCCGCCGCCCGGGTACTTCCAGCGGGTCCGCGAGATCTGCGACGAGTACGACGTGCTCCTCGTCTCCGACGAGACGATCTGCGCCTTCGGCCGCCTCGGCACGATGTTCGCCTGTGACAAGTTCGACTACGTGCCCGACATGATCACCTGCGCCAAGGGCATGACCTCGGGCTACTCCCCGATCGGTGCCTGCATCGTCTCGGACCGCATCGCCGAGCCGTTCTACAAGGGCGACAACACCTTCCTGCACGGCTACACCTTCGGCGGCCACCCGGTGTCCTCCGCGGTGGCGCTCGCCAACCTCGACATCTTCGACAAGGAAGGCCTCAACCAGCACGTGCTGGACAACGAGGACGCCTTCTTCTCGACGCTGAAGAAGCTGCACGACCTGCCCATCGTCGGCGACGTACGCGGCAACGGCTTCTTCTACGGCATCGAGCTCGTCAAGGACAAGGTCACCAAGGAGTCCTTCACGGACGAGGAGACCGAGCGCGTGCTCTACGGCTTCCTCTCCAAGGCGCTCTTCGAGAACGGCCTGTACTGCCGCGCCGACGACCGTGGCGACCCGGTCATCCAGCTGGCCCCGCCGCTGATCGCGGACCAGGGCACCTTCGACGAGATCGAAGGCATCCTGCGCTCGGTGCTCACCGAGGCGTGGACCAAGCTGTAAAGCTCGGGACCGACCAGCAGTAAACAGTCCGAACCGCACGGCCCGGATCCCCCGTTCGAGTGAGAACGCGGGGGTCCGGGCCGTGTGCTGTCACCATCCAAGACGTTCATCTCTTTACATCTCAGTGCGGCGCCAGTTACTGAACCGGTTCCGCTTCGTTCCCCCGGACGGAGGTGTACGCCATGGTGGCTCCACCGGACAACGCCCCACCGGACAATGACGTCCTCTGGGCACGGTCCGTTCACTACTCCCACAGCGGTTCACCCGGCATCATCGGGGTCTCGGTGGGCGTCCGCCAGGGCGAGATCCTGGCCCTGACCGGCCCGCGCGGCAGCGGGAAGACCACCCTGCTGCGCTGCCTGTCGGGACATCTGGTGCCCGAGCAGGGCGAGATCTGGTTCAACAGCGTGCCCGTCCACACCATGGGCGCCCTGGCCCGCGAACGGCTGCGCCGCGACCGGTTCGGCTGGATCGGCCCCGACCCCCTGCTGCTGCCCGAGCTCAAGGTGTGGGAGAACGCGGCCCTGCCGCTGCTGGTCTCCGGCGCCTCCCACCGCACCGCCAAGGCCGCCGCCTGCGAATGGCTGGACCGGCTCGACATCGGCGCCCTCGCCCGCAAGCGCCCCGGCGCACTGACCCGCGCCGAGTCCCAGCGGGTCGCCCTCGCCCGGGCCCTGGTCAAGGAGCCCGAGGTCGTCTTCGCCGACGAGCCCACCGCCCCGCTGCACCGCGCCGAGCGCGCCCTGCTGCTCCGTACGCTCACCACCGCGGCCCGCTCGCACGGGATCACCGTGGTGCTGGCCACCCATGACGAGGAGAGCGCGGCCGTCGCCGACCGCCGGGTCGAACTGCTCGACGGGCGGCCCGCCGGAACCGCGGCCGCCGTCAGCGGTGCCCTCGGCGTGGGCGGTGTCGGCGGTGTCGGCGGTCCGCCCGACGAGACCCCGGAGGGGCAGGCCGCGTGCTCGCTCTCCGCCTAGCCCGCGGCTCCCGCCCGCTCGTCCAGCTGCGCCGGCTGCTGGTCGCCGCCGCCGGCGGCGGTACCGGATTCCTCCTGCTGTACGTGCTCGCCGGGGCCACCGCCCGGCCTGCCGGATCGTTCCCGCGCCTGCTGTGGGCCCTGGTCCCGCTCGCCGTCACCGTGCAGTTCGCGGTCGCCGTCGCCCGGACCGACCCCGCGACCCGGCCCCGTGAAGGACTGGACTCCGTCGGGCTGAGCCCCCTACGGCTCCTCCTCGTCGCGGTGGTGTCCACCGCGATCGCGTGCACCCTGGGCAGCGCCCTGGCCCTGGCCGCCTTCCTGCACCTGCGGGGCGAGCTCACCGGCCTGCCCTTCGACGGAGCCGGGGCCGCACTTCTGCACGCCGACCGGCCGCTGCCCGTGGCGGCCGCCCTCACCCTGCTGGCCCTGATCCCGCTGGCCGCCTGCGCCGCCACGGCCCTCGCCCTGCGCCCGCACCCGCCGTTGGCCCCGCAGACCGCCCTGCCCTGGGGCATCGCCCTCACCGCCTGCGGACTGGCGGTCGAGGCTTACGGGGGCCCCGGCGGAGCCGGGATGCCGACGGGCTGGGCGCTCACCGCCGTCGGGCTCTCCCTCGCCGGCCCCGGACTCGCCTACGCCTGCGGGGCCCTGGTCCAGGCGGTCCGCCCGGGCGCCATGCGGCTGCTGGCCGGGCGGGCCCTCCAGGAGGAGGCGCCCCGGCTGGGCCGGCCCCTCGGGGTGCTGTGCGCGGTCGGCGCGGGCGCCCTCACCGCCGCGGCCCTGCGCGAGCGGGGCGGCTTCGGCGTCCCGCTGGGCCCGCTCACCGGACCGGCCTGCGCCCTGGTGGTGCTGTGCGCGGCCGCGACCCTGCTCACCCGGGCCGTCGAGGTCCGCCAGGACCGCTCGGCCACCCGGACGGCCCTGCGCGACCTGGGCACTCCGGGCGCGGTCCTGCGTACGGCCGCGACGCTGCGCGCCACCGCGCTGGTGGCCGTGTGCGGACCGGTCGTATGGGGTGTGGCACAGCTGACGTCGCTGGCATTGACCCGCTGACAGGGGCAGCCCTTAGGGTGGGCCGAATGGTCGACGCAGACATCGAGATCGAGACGCTCGCCGAATTCGACCAGGTCGTGGCCCGCGGCTCGCTCAGCGGCTACCGGGTCCAGTCGGTCAACCTGTTGGAGCGCACGTTCGCCCTGCTGTCCGCCGACACCTCCGCGGCCGTCTTCCTCGGCTGCGCGATGGAGCCCGACGCCTCGGCGAAGGTGCGCGCGGACGGCGCGCTGGTCTTCCCGCCCGTCCCGGACCTGCCCTTCAACCCGTACCGCGGCCTGCTGTACACCGCCGACGAGCTGCTCGCGGGGCTGTCCGCCGGCTACGAGACCACCCCGGACGCCCAGTCGTACGCCTGGTTCCAGGAGACCAAGGCGGACGGCGACGTCTTCTCCTCGATGCTGCGGTCCGTACACGACGACGCGATCTCCGACGCACTCGACGAACACCTCGCCGGCGCCCGCGTGGTGGGCGTCATGGGCGGCCACGCGATGGCCCGCGGCGGCCTCGACTACCAGGGCGCGGCGGAGCTCGGCCGGAAGCTGGCCCGATCCGGACTGACGGTGGCCACCGGCGGCGGCCCCGGCGCGATGGAGGCGGCCAACCTCGGCGCCTACCTGGCGCCGGCCCCCGACGAGGCCCTGGCGGAGGCCCTGGAGATCCTGGCCAAGGCCCCGTCCTTCGTCCCCTCGGTCTCCGACTGGGCGCGGGCGGCCTTCGCCGTACGGGAGCGCTGGCCCGGCGGCGGCGACTCGGTGGGCATCCCGACCTGGTTCTACGGGCACGAGCCGCCGAACGCCTTCGCCGGCCACATCGCCAAGTACTTCGCGAACGCCACCCGCGAGGACGGGCTGCTCGCCCGGTCGAACGCGGGCGTGGTCTTCCTGCCGGGCGCCGCGGGCACCCTCCAGGAGATATTCGACAACGCGACGCCGAACTACTACGAGTCGCGGGGCCAGCCGACGCCGATGGTGCTGGTCGGACGTACGCACTGGACCGAGCACCTGCCGGCGTGGCCGCTGCTCCAGGCGCTGGCGCGCGGCCGCGCGATGGAGTCGCGGATCGCGCTGGTCGACTCGGTGGACGAAGTGCCCGCCGTACTCGCGGCGATGAGCACGACGAAATGAACGCGACGAAATGAGGGACGGCCCGAGGCAACTTCCCGGCCCGATCGCACGTCTGCCATAGGTAATCAACACGCAAAACCCGCCAGACGTGAACGGAGCCCTCGGTGCTCATAGGCCTGCTGACCGCGATCGCGGCGTCCATCTGCTACGGCACGGGCTCCGTCCTGCAAGCCGTGGGCTCGCGCAGGGCGGCCCGGATGTCCCCGGCCGCCGCGGGGGTGACCGCGCACGGCGGCCCGAACCTCTCGTCCACCGCGAAGGCGGCGATGACGTGGGAGTTCATCGTCGGCACCATCCTGGACTTCGTGGGCTTCGGGCTGGGCGCGCTGGCCGCCCGGCTGCTGCCGCTGTTCCTGTCCCAGACGGTGATCAGCGCCAACCTGGTGATCACGGCCGTGCTCAGCGTGAAGATGCTGGGCATCCGGCTGACCCGGAAGGAATGGACCTCGATCGGCGTCGTCTGCGCGGCGCTGGTGCTGCTGGCGACGGCGGCGGGCCACGAGGGCGGTCACCACGCCCCGATGTCCACGCACTGGTGGCTGTTCGGGGTGACCCTGCTGATCATCGCGGGCGGGACGGTGGCCGTCCGCCTCCTGGGCTCCCGGGCGGCGATCCTGGCGGGTCTGCTGTCGGGCCTGGCCTTCGGCGCGCTGGGCGTCGGCGTCCGGATCCTCGACGGCATCGAACCGTTCGACCTGGGCACGCTGCTCGCCGACCCGGCGCTCTACGCCATCCTGCTGGCCGGCGTCGGCGGCATGTACCTGCACACGGTCGCCCTCCAGATCGGCTCGGTGAACGGCGCGACGGCGGCGCTGGTGGTCGGCGAGACCGTCCTGCCGGGCGCGATCGGCGTCCTGTGGCTGGGCGATGCCTCCCGCCCGGGCCTGGCCTGGCTGGCGGTCCTCGGCTTCGTCCTGGCCGTCACGGGCGCGGTGGCGGTCGCCTGGTACGGCAACCACGACGGCGCCGAGTCCCCTGCGCAGGCCCCGGAAGAACGCAGCCCCGCCGGCGTGTGAGGCGCCGGGCTGCGGGCGGGGCCCGGGTCTACCCCGCCGGGAGGACGACCACCTCGGCCGGGGCGAAGGACACGGCGACCCGGTCCCCCACGGCCGGCGCCCCGGCCAGCCCGCACTCCGCCTCCAGCACCGGCCCCGCCTCCGGCCTCAGCAGCAGCGCGACATGCGTCCCCCGGAACGTCCGCGACACCACCTCACAGCGCAGCCCGGCAGCCGCCAGCACCACCCCGGCCGGCCGGATCAGGATCCACCGCTCCCCCTCCGGCGACCCGGCCGGCACCTGCACCTTCCCCCACGCCGTGGCCGCGGCCCCGCCCACCACCGTCGCCGGGATCACGTTCTCGAAGCCGAGGAACCGCGCCACGAACTCCGAAGCCGGCCGCTGCCACACCTCCAGCGGGGTCCCGGCCTGCGCGATCCGCCCGTCCCGCATCACCACCACCCGGTCGGCCAGGGCGAAGGCCTCCCCCTGGTCGTGCGTGACGGCCAGCACCGTGGTCCCGAGCCGGGAGAACAGCCCCCGCAGCTCCACCACGAGCCGCTCGCGCAGCCCCCGGTCCAGCTGCCCCAGCGGCTCGTCCAGCATCAGCAGCCGCGGCGAAGGGGCCAGCGCCCGGGCCAGGGCGACCCGCTGCTGCTCACCGCCCGACAGCGAGGCCACCGAGCGGCCCTGGGCCCCGGGGAGCCCGACCAGCTCCAGCAACTCCGCGACCTGGGCCTCGTACGCCCCCCGGGCAGAGCCCCGCATGCGCAGCCCGAACGCGACGTTCCCGCCCACGTCCCGGTGCGGGAACAGCTGGTGGTCCTGGAACATCAGGCCGACCCCGCGCCGGTGCACCGGCACCCGCGCCTGGTCCGCCCCGCCCAGCAGGACCCGTCCCGCCGAGACCGGCTGCAGCCCGGCCACCACCCGCAGCAGCGTGGACTTGCCGCTTCCGCTGGGCCCGAGCACGCACACGATCTCGTGCTCGGCGACCTTCAGGTCGACCGCGTCGACGACGGCGCGCTCGCCGAAGCGGACCGACACCCCGGCCAGTTCGAGCAACGTCATCAGAACTCTCCCGAGGTCTTGTCGGGGCGCAGCCGCTCCAGCACCAGCAGGGACACCGCGCACACCAGCATCAGAATCGTGCTCAGGGCCATCGCCTGCCCGTAGTTCAGCTCACCGGCCCGCCCCAGCAGCCGCGCCACGGCCACCGGCAGCGTCGGACGGTCGGGCCGGGCGATGAAGACGGTCGCGCCGAACTCACCCAGCGAGACGGCGAAGGCGAATCCGGCAGCGATCAGCAGCGCCCGCCGCACCAGCGGCAGGTCCACCTCGCGCCAGGCCCGCAGCGGCGATGCCCCGAGCACGGCAGCGGCCTCGCGCAGCCGCCCGTCCACGGCGCGCAGCACCGGCAGCATGGTCCGTACGACGAACGGCACGCCCACCAGCGCCTGCGCGAGCGGCACCAGGATCCACGAGGTCCGCAGATCCAGCGGCGGCTCGTCCAGGGTGATCAGGAACCCGAAGCCGACCGTCACCGCCGAGACCCCCAGCGGAAGCATCAGCAGCGCATCGAACCCGCGCACGAACCGGCCCGCGCGCCGGGTCAGTGCCGCGGCCGCGAGCCCCCCGATCACCAGGGCGATGGCGGTGGCGGCGAGCGCGTACTGGAGGGAGTTCCAGATGGCCTCCAGCGGGGGCACCAGAAACGTTCCGCCGCCCGCGCCCACGTCCTGGAGCGCCCGGTAGAAGCCGAACCCGTACCCGCCGGGCACATCGAGGGAGCGCTCCACCAGCACCGCCAGCGGGGCCACGATCAGCAGCGCCACCGTCAGCAGCACCCCGCCCAGCAGGGCGCGCTGCCCCGGCCCGCTCGGCCGGTGCGCGGTCCGCGCCGGATCGACCAGCCGCAGGGCGGTCTCCCGCCGGCGCACGGTCCAGGCGTGGATGCCGAGGATCAGGCCGACCGCCACGAACTGGACCATCGTGAGGACGGCGGCCGTCGGCAGGTCCAGCAGCTGCGCGGTCTGCCGGTAGACCTCCACCTCCAGGGTGGCGTACGAAGGCCCACCGAGGATCTGCACGACGCCGAAGGAGGTGAACGTGAACAGGAACACCATCAGCGAGGCCGCGGCCACCGCCGGCCCGAGCGCGGGCAGCGTCACCCGCCGCCAGGCGGCGAACCGCCCGCCGCCCAGCACCCGGGCGGCCTCCTCCTGGCGCGGGTCCAGCTGCGCCCAGAGCCCGCCGACCGTCCGTACGACGACGGCGTAGTTGAAGAAGACGTGCGCGAGCAGGATCGCCCACACCGTGGTGTCCAGCCGGACGCCCCACAGCTGGTCGAGCAGTCCGCCGCGCCCGACCAGCGCCAGGAAGGCGGTGCCGACCACCACCGTCGGCAGCACGAACGGGACCGTGACCACCGCCCGCAGCAGCTGTTTGCCGGGGAACTCGAAGCGCGCGAAGACGTACGCGCCGGGGAGTGCGATCAGGAGCGTGAGCGCCGTGGACGCGAGCGCCTGCCAGGTGGTGAACCAGAGCACGTCGGCGATGTCGGGCCGGGTCAGCACCTCGCCGATCCGGCCGAACTGCCAGCCCTCGTCGGTCTTGATCCCGCGGCCGACGATCGCGGCCACGGGGTAGGCGAAGAACAGCCCGAAGAAGGCGAGGGGTACGGCCATCAGCAGGAGCCTGACAGCCGTACCGCGCGCGCTCTCCTTCACGGGAGTGCTCTCGCGTCCTACTTCACGACGAGCGAGGACCATGCCTTGACCCACTGCTCACGGTTCTTGGCGATGGTCTCGGGAGCCACGTTTTCCGGCTTCTCGATGACCACGCCGTGCTTCGTGAACAGCTCCGGCAGCTTCGCGTCCTTGACCACCGGGTTCACGAACATCTGGAGCGGCATGTCCTCCTGGAACTTCTTGCTCACCAGGAAGTCGAGGAGCGCCTTGCCGCCCTCCTCGTTCTTCGCGCCCTTGAGCAGGCCCGCGAACTCGACCTGTCGGAAGCAGGTGCCGGTGGCCACGCCCGTGGGGGCCTCGGCCGGCTGCGGCTCCCCGTACAGGACCTCGACCGGCGGGCTGGAGGCGTACGAGACGACCAGCGGCCGGTCGCCCTTGGCCTTCTTGCCGCCCGCGGAGCCGGAGAAGCGCTCGTTGTAGGCCTGCTCCCAGCCGTCGACGACCTCGACGCCGTTGGCCTTGAGCTTGCTCCAGTAGTCCTTCCAGCCCTCGTCCCCATACTTGCCGACGGAGGCGAGCAGGAAGCCGAGGCCCGGCGAGGAGGTCGCCGCGTTCTCGGTGACCAGCAGGTTCTTGTACTCGGGCTTGACCAGGTCGTCCAGCGTCTGCGGCGGGGCGAGCTTCTTGTCGGCGAAGTACGCCTTGTCGTAGTTGACGCAGATGTCGCCGGAGTCGATCGGGGTGACCCGGTGCTCCTTGTCGAGCACGTATTCGGGCTTCACGTCGGCCAGGCCCTTGACCTCGTACGGCGTGAAGATCCCGTTGTCGAGGGCGCGCGAGAGGAGCGTGTTGTCCACACCGAAGAAGACGTCACCGCGCGGGGAGCCCTTGGTGAGGATCTCCTGGTTGAGGGCGGCGCCCGCGTCCCCGGACTTCAGGACCTTGACGGTGTAGCCGCTCTGCTGCTCGAACTCCTTGAGGACCGTGTCGGTCACGTTGAAGGAGTCGTGCGAGACGAGCGTGACCGTCTTGGACTTCGGCGCCTCGCTCGCCCCGGCCGCGGACTCGTCCTTGGCCTTGCCGCCGCCGCACGCGGCGAGCGTGCTGACACCGAGGGCTGCGGCCAGCGCCGCACCCGCGATCTTCCTGGTGGTGCTCACGGAACATTCCTCCTGGGTTGACCAGGAGAAGACGCGGCCCTGCCCGGGCGCTCTCGTGGAGCGGAGCGCCCGGGCAGGGCGCAACAGCTTGAGGTGGTGACCGAACTTCCTACCCAGAATGACCTGGGCAAGGTTCAGAGGGTCTGCGGCGTGTTGCCGCACTCTCAGCGCTGTGGCGCTCCCCTGTCGGAATATGAATATGCAGATGTATGCCGGTCAGCCTACCGCTCGCTCGCGGCGAGCTGACCGCAGGCGCCGTCGATCTCCTGGCCGCGGGTGTCCCGTACGGTCACCGGCACGCCGTGGCGGGCGATGGCCTCCACGAAGGCCTTCTCGTCCTCGGGACGCGAGGCGGTCCACTTCGAGCCCGGCGTCGGGTTCAGCGGGATCAGGTTGACGTGGACGCGCTTGCCCTTGAGCAGCCGGCCGAGGAGGTCGCCGCGCCAGGCCTGGTCGTTGATGTCGCGGATCAGGGCGTACTCGATGGAGATCCGGCGGCCGGACTTCTCGGCGTACTCCCAGGCCGCGTCGAGGACCTCGCGGACCTTCCAGCGGGTGTTCACGGGGACGAGGGTGTCGCGCAGCTCGTCGTCCGGCGCGTGCAGCGAGACCGCGAGGCGGCACTTGAAGCCCTCGTCGGCGAAGCGCAGCATCGCCGGGACGAGGCCGACGGTGGAGACGGTGATGCCGCGCTGCGACAGGCCCAGGCCGTCGGGCTCGGGGTCGGTGAGGCGGCGGATGGCGCCGACGACCCGCTTGTAGTTGGCCAGCGGCTCGCCCATGCCCATGAAGACGATGTTGGACAGCCGGGCAGGGCCGCCGGGGACCTCGCCGTCGCGCAGCGCGCGCATGCCGTCGACGATCTGGTGGACGATCTCGGCGGTGGACAGGTTGCGGTCCAGGCCCGCCTGGCCGGTGGCGCAGAACGGGCAGTTCATGCCGCAGCCGGCCTGCGAGGAGATGCACATGGTGACCCGGTCGGGGTAGCGCATCAGCACGGACTCGACGAGCGTGCCGTCGTGCAGCTTCCACAGGGTCTTGCGCGTGGTGTCGTCGTCGCACGAGATGTGCCGGATGACGTTCATCAGGTCGGGCAGCAGCTCCTGCTGGAGCTTCTCCCGCGAGCCCGCCGGGATGTCGGTCCACTCGGCCGGGTCGTGCGCGTACCGGGCGAAGTAGTGCTGCGAGAGCTGCTTGGCCCGGAAGGGCTTCTCGCCGATCGCGGCGACCGCCTCGCGACGCTCCTCGGGCGTGAGGTCGGCGAGATGCCGGGGCGGCTTCTTGGCCCCGCGAGGGGCGACGAAGGTGAGCTCTCCCGGGACAGGGCGGGCCATGGCTGGTACTCCTCGTAAGACGAAAGGCGCGCCGCAGAAGCAGCGCGCCCTTCAAGAGTAACCGCCCGGACCCACCCGAAGCCTTCGTACGTACGTCGTACCAGCTCAGCGGGGCTGCCCTGGTGAACCGCCCGCCGGTCGGAAGCCGCGGGACCCGGTTTCAGCCGGTGCCGACGAAGGCGGCGAGCAGCAGCCACACCACCGGGGCGGTCGGCAGCAGGGAGTCGAGCCGGTCCATGATGCCGCCGTGGCCCGGGAGGAGCGTGCCCATGTCCTTGATGCCCAGGTCCCGCTTGATCATCGACTCACCGAGGTCGCCCAGCGTGGCGCTGACCGCGACCGCGAGACCGAGCAGCAGGCCCTGCCACCAGACGCCCCCGTCGATCAGGAACTCCATGCAGAGCGCGCCGGCCGCCATCGCGAAGGCCACCGCGCCGAACAGCCCCTCGCGGGTCTTGCCGGGGCTGATGCGCGGCGCCAGCTTGGTCTTGCCGAAGCGCCAGCCCACCGCGTACGCCCCGGTGTCGCTGACCACGGTCAGCAGCAGGAACGTGACCACGCGCTCCGGCCCGTCGTCGGCGGTGAGGAGCATCGCGACGAAGGTGGCCAGGAAGGGCACGTAGAACGCCGCGAAGACGCCCGCCGTGACGTCCTTGAGGTAGTCCTCGGGCGGTTCGGTCATCCGCCAGACCAGGACCGCCAGCGCGGTCAGGGCCATGGCCACCCAGGCGCCCTCGGCCCCCCGGACGTACCCGGCGATGACCATGGCGGCGCCGCCGACCGCGAGCGGGACGAGCGGGGCCTTGATGCCCTTCTTCTCCTGGAGCCGGGAGGTGAGCTCCCACAGGCCCACGACGACCGCGACGACGATGACGCCGAGGAAGACCGCCTTGACGATGAACAGCGAAGCGAAGATCACCGCACCGAGGCCGACACCGACCCCTATGGCGGCACGCAGGTCTCGCCCCGCCCGCTTCTTCGGCGGCGGGGGCGTGGCGTCCTGCGGTGCCTGCGAGGGCGGGGGCGGGGGGCTGGGCATGGGCTCCTGCGGCGGCGTCTCGGCGCGGAACGGGGGGCTGCCTTCGGCGGCGGCCCCCCGATCGCGTGCTTCCCGGTCGTCGAAGTCACGGCCGGCGGCATCGGGCACGATGGGCATGGGCCGAGTGTGCGGGCCCACCAGCGCATCGTATGCGGGACCCGCCGGAACCGGCTCCGTGGCCCAGGGAGAGTCGTTCATCAGACTTCGAGGAGCTCGGCTTCCTTGTGCTTGAGCAGCTCGTCGACCTGCGCGACGTACTTCGCGGTGGTGTCGTCGAGCTCCTTCTCCGCGCGGCGCACCTCGTCCTCGCCGGACTCCTTGTCCTTGACGAGCTTGTCGAGGGAGTCCTTCGCCTTGCGGCGGACGGCGCGGATCGAGACCTTGGAGTCCTCGGCCTTGGTGCGCGCGACCTTGATGTACTCCTTGCGGCGGTCCTGCGTCAGCTCGGGGAAGGTCACCCGGATGATATTGCCGTCGTTGCTGGGGTTGACGCCCAGGTCGGAGTCGCGGATGGCCTGCTCGATGTTGCGCAGGGCGCTCTTGTCGAACGGGGTCACGATCGCCATGCGCGGCTCGGGCACCGAGAAGGACGCGAGCTGGTTGATGGGCGTGACGGCGCCGTAGTAGTCCGCCACGATCTTGTTGAACATCGCCGGGTGCGCACGACCGGTGCGGATCGCCGCGAAGTCTTCCTTGGCGACGACGACGGCCTTCTCCATCTTCTCCTCGGCCTCGAGGAGGATTTCTTCGATCACCACGTGCTCCTGCATGTCAGATATGGATGGTTCAGGCGGGCGGGGCGGGCTCGGCCCGGCGGGGCCGGGCCCGGCGTCGAAACGCTCAGGCCCGGGTGCCCTGGTCGCTCACGAGCGTGCCGATCTTCTCACCCTTGACGGCGCGGGCGATATTGCCCTCGGCGAGCAGCTCGAAGACCAGGATCGGCAGCTTGTTGTCGCGGCACAGCGTGATGGCGGTGGCGTCGGCGACCTTCAGGTCGCGGGACAGCACCTCGCTGTACTCCAGCGCGTCGAACTTCACCGCGTCGGGGTTCTTCTTCGGGTCGGAGTCGTAGACCCCGTCGACACCGTTCTTGCCCATGAGCAGGGCCTCGGCGTCGATCTCCAGGGCCCGCTGGGCGGCTGTGGTGTCGGTGGAGAAGTACGGCATGCCCATGCCGGCGCCGAAGATCACGACGCGGCCCTTCTCCAGGTGCCGCACGGCGCGCAGCGGGATGTACGGCTCCGCGACCTGGCCCATGGTGATGGCGGTCTGCACACGGGAGTCGATGCCTTCCTTCTCCAGGAAGTCCTGGAGGGCGAGGCAGTTCATGACGGTGCCGAGCATGCCCATGTAGTCGGACCGCGCACGGTCCATGCCGCGCTGCTGGAGTTCGGCGCCGCGGAAGAAGTTTCCGCCGCCGATGACGACGGCGATCTCCGCGCCGTCACGGACCACCGCGGCGATTTCGCGCGCGATGGCATGGACGACGTCGGGGTCGACGCCCAGTCCTCCACCACCGGAGAAGGCTTCGCCCGACAGCTTCAGCATGAAGCGGCGGCCCTTCTTGTCGTGGTCGCTCTTGTGGTCGGAAGCGGTGTGGGGGTCCACGCCCTGATTCATGGAGATCTCCTCGTGCACATACGAAGAAGGCCATTGCCGGTGGGTCCTCGCGGTTCCCTCTACGGCAATGGCCTCCTCGTCAGATCTGCGGTCGTTCCGCGCGCACGCGGACGACTGCTTCAGACCCTACCGGGGTCCGGTGTCCGTCGTTGTAAGGACGGACTCAGATGCCGACCTTGATGCGCGAGAAACGCACCAGGGTGACACCGGCCTCGTCCAGAACCTTCTGGACGGACTTCTTGGCGTCCAGGGCGTACGCCTGGCCAAGGAGCGTGTTGTCGCGGAAGAAGCCGTTGACACGACCCTCGACGATCTTCGGCAGGGCGGCCTCGGGCTTGCCCTCCGCGCGGGTGACCTCTTCGGCGACGCGGCGCTCGGACTCGACGACCTCGGCCGGGACGTCCTCGGCGGACAGCCACTTCGGCGCGAACGCGGCGATGTGCTGCGCGACACCGCGGGCGACCTCGGCGTTGGGCTTGTCGAGCTCGACCAGGACACCGATCTGGAACGGCAGGTCGGGCATGGTGCGGTGCATGTACGCCGAGACGTAACCGCCGGTGAACTGCGCGAAGCGGTCCAGGACGATCTTCTCGCCGAGGTTGGCGTTCGCCTCGTCCACGAAGGCCGTGACGGTCTTGCCGGGGGCGATCTCGGACGCGAGGAGCGTCTCGATGTCGGCCGGGGAGGTGGCGGCGACGTGCGCGGCCAGCTCGTTGGCGACGGCGAGGAACTTCTCGCCCTTCGCGACGAAGTCCGTCTCGCACTTCAGCTCGACGATGACACCGGAGGTGTTGTCGTCGGCGATGAGGGACACGACGGCACCGTTCTCGGCAGAACGGCCCTCGCGCTTGGCGACGCCCTTCTGACCCTTGATACGGAGCGCCTCGACGGCCTTGTCGACGTCACCGTCGGAGTCGACCAGCGCGTTCTTGCAGTCCAGCATGCCGGCGCCGGTGAGCTCGCGGAGCTTCTTGACGTCAGCGGCGGTGTAGTTCGCCATGAGTCTGTGATTCTCTCTCGAAGTCGTAGATCTACGGGTGAACGGCGGAGGAGGCGCGCCCCAGGCGCGGCTCCCCCGCCGTCATCGTCCGTGCTGCGAGTGCCCGGCGGATGAACGCCGGGCTCTCTCAGAGGGTCAGGCCTGCTCGGCGTCGGCGGCCGGAGCCTCGACGACGGCCTCGGCCGCGGGGGCCTCGGCGGCAGGGGCCTCAGCGGCCGGGGCCTCAGCGGCGGGGGCCTCGGCGGCAGGGGCCTCGACAGCGGCCTCGGCCGGGGCGGCCTCAGCGTCGTCGGCCTTCTTCTCGCCCTCGAGCAGGTCGCGCTCCCACTCGGCGAGCGGCTCGGCGGCGGCCTTCTCGCCCGGCTTCGAGTCACCGGTAGCAGCGCCGGAGCGGGCGATGAGGCCCTCGGCGACGGCGTCGGCGATCACGCGGGTGAGCAGGGTGACGGAGCGGATCGCGTCGTCGTTGCCCGGGATCTTGTAGTCGACCTCGTCGGGGTCGCAGTTGGTGTCGAGGATCGCGACGACCGGGATGTGGAGCTTGCGCGCCTCACCGACGGCGATGTGCTCCTTCTTGGTGTCGACGATCCAGACGGCGCTGGGAACCTTCGACATCTCGCGGATACCACCGAGGGTCTTCTCCAGCTTGATCTTCTCGCGGGAGAGGACCAGGAGCTCCTTCTTGGTGAGACCCGAGGCGGCGACGTCCTCGAAGTCGATCGCCTCAAGCTCCTTCAGACGCTGAAGGCGCTTGTAGACGGTGGAGAAGTTGGTGAGCATGCCACCCAGCCACCGCTGGTTGACGTACGGCATACCAACGCGCGTCGCCTGCTCGGCGATGGCCTCCTGGGCCTGCTTCTTGGTACCGACGAACATGATGGAACCGCCGTGGGCGACGGTCTCCTTCACGAACTCGTAGGCGCGGTCGATGTACGACAGCGACTGCAGCAGGTCGATGATGTAGATGCCGTTGCGCTCCGTGAAGATGAAGCGCTTCATCTTCGGGTTCCAGCGGCGGGTCTGGTGACCGAAGTGGACGCCGCTTTCCAGCAGCTCCCGCATCGTTACGACGGCCATGGCCATCTCCTTGGTTTCTCGGTTTGGTTCCTGACGCCCCACCGCGTCCTGCCCCCGACGAAGGGGACCGAGAGACGCTTCCACCTGGCCTGAGCGGCTGGTGCTGGGGCGTGCGAAGTCGACCCGGTGACCCGGATCGCCGTAAGAAGTGTACGGGACCGGGCGGTATGCCGGGTGACGCCGTTGTCCACACCCGGCCGCTTGTCCACAGGCCCGCTCACGCTGCGCGACCGGGCGGCAACCTGGACGGCATGACGACACTGCTGCTCACGCTGCTGCTGACCCTGGCCCAGGCGCTCGTTCCCGGGGCCCGGCCGCTCCCGCCGCCGCTGGTGGTGGCCCGCTGGTGGGATCCGCCCCCGACCCCGTACGCGGCCGGGCACCGCGGGGTCGACCTGGCCGCCCCGGTGGGAGCGCGGATCATGGCGGTGGGCCCGGGGCGGGTGCATTTCGCGGGCCCGGTGGCCGGGCGCGGGGTCCTGTCCCTGACCCTCCCGGGCGGCCTGCGCACCACGTACGAACCGGTCCGGCCGCTGGTCGCGGAGGGCGAGGAGGTCTCGACGGGCCAGGTGGTGGCGGTCCTCACTGAGGGCACGCACTGCGGCGGACCCTGCCTCCACTGGGGCCTGCTCTCCGGCACGGCGTACCTGAACCCCCTGACCCTCCTGCCGCGCCCCACGGCCAGACTGCTGCCGAATCAGCCCTGAACGCCCCGCAGGGCCATGGCCACGGCGGCTTCGGTGACCACACCGGGATCCTCCGCGGCGCCCAGCTCGATGCGCCGCACGGCCGCATCGACGACCCCCTGCAGCAGCATCGCCGCGAGCCGGGGCTGCTCGTGCCCGAGGGCACCCAGCGCCTCCACGATCATCGCCACGAGCCCCCCGTGCGCGGCCCGGATCTTCTCCCGCGCCCCCGCATCCAGCTCACTGGCCGAGATCGCGACCACCGCCCGGTGCCGCCGGTCCCCGACCAGCCCCAGCTGGCTCCGTACGTAGGCCTCGACCTTGGCCTCGGGCGACTCGGCCTGCTCCATCGCCGCCTCGATCTCGGCGGCCCATACGGGGAAGTCCACCGCACACAGCTCTTCGACCACGGCCGCGCGGGAGCGGAAGTACTCGTACACGGAGGACCGGGCGAGGCCGGTGCGCTCCGCCAGGGCGGGGAAGGTCAGCGCTTCCGTCCCGCCTTCGGACAACAGGGAGCGCGCGGCGTCCAGCAGGGCGCCGCGCTGCATCGACCGGTGCTCGGCCACGGAGGCCGCTCGAATCCTGGGCACGCGTCCACTCTACGGAGGTGCCGCAAGCTCACCGGCCGACATCCGCCAGCTTGGCCCGCAGCTGGAGCACCGACTTGGTGTGGATCTGGCTGACCCGGCTCTCGGTGACGCCCAGTACGTTGCCGATCTCGGCCAGCGTGAGGCCCTCGTAGTAGTACAGCGTGACCACGGTCTTCTCGCGCTCCGGCAGGGTGTTGATCGCCCTGGCCAGGAGCCTGCGCAGCTCGCGGTCCTCGGCCACCTCCACCGGGTTGTCGGCGGCGGTGTCCTCCAGGGTGTCCATCAGCGAGAGGCGGTCGCCGCCCTCGCCGCCGACGTGCAGCAGCTCCTCCAGGGCGACCACGTTGGCCAGCGACAACTGACTGAACACGGCGTGGAGTTCCTCCACGGCGATGCCCATCTCGCCGGCGACCTCGTGCTCGGTCGGGGTACGGCGCAGCTGGGCTTCGAGGGTGGCGTAGGCCCGCTCCACGGCCCTCGCCTTCTGCCGGACCGAGCGCGGGATCCAGTCCAGGGCGCGCAGCTCGTCGATCATCGCGCCCCGGATGCGGGTGATCGCGTACGTCTCGAACTTGATGGACCGGTCGATGTCGAACTTCTCGATGGCGTCGATCAGCCCGAAGACCCCGGAGGAGACGAAGTCGGCCTGTTCCACATTGGGCGGCAGGCCCACGCTGACCCGGCCTGCCACGTACTTCACCAGGGGCGAGTAGTGCAGGATCAGCTGCTCCCGCAGCCGCTCGTCACCGCTCTCCTTGTACGAGCGCCACAGCACCTCGAGGGACGAGGGCGCGGTGGTCCGCACGCTGCCGCGGGCAGCGGGGGGCACCGCAGCGCGGTCAGACCCTGAGGTGTGCTGGGGCATGCTTCGCCTTTGCCGGAGCCGGATTCCTTGGGAGCGTAGCGTGACGGAAGTGTCGCGGTGCGCGAAGAGTACGGGATCGCGCATGGGCACCGGGGCGTCCTGACTCGCGCGGGCGACCCGGGACCGGCGCCTGGCGCTCGGTCCCGGCGGCTGCCACCGGGGAGACCGCGTCTCTCATCGGCTTCACTCTTTCACCGGAACACCCCAGGTCAATGACCGCCTCGCCGGGTGCCGCCGGTTTGTGTGCCTCCTTCAGGTGATTGTGTGGTCAACTGCCAGCCCTCGCCCTGCCGTTCGACGAACCCCAGAGAGTGAAGTTCGTACAGTCTGCCGATGACTTCATCGGTTCCGGTGCCGGCGGCGAGGGCCACTTGGTCCGCGTGCGCGAGGCGGCCGGCCGGCATGGCTTCGAGCACGCGGGCGGTGTCCCGGTCCAGCAGGTCCCGGGCGAGCACCGGGCCGCGCCGCTCGGGGGCCAGTTCGCCCATGCCGCCGACGAGCTCGACCACTTCTGCGGCGTCCGTGACGAGCACGGCCTCGCCGCGCAGCAGTTCGTGCACCCCGCCCGAGAGCCCGCTGGTGGCCGGGCCGGGGACGCCCATGGTGAACCGCCCGAGCCGCTGGGCCCGCCGGGCCGTGACCAGGGAGCCGCTGCGGTGGGCCGCCTCGACCACCACGGTGCCCCGGGTCAGTGCGGCGATGACCCGGTTGCGCAGCACGAACCGGCTCGGGGTCGGGTGGCTTCCGGGCGGCAGCTCCCCCACCACGATCCCCTGCGCGGCGATCCGGCCGAGCAACTCGGCGTGGCCGCGCGGGTAGGCGATGTCCACGCCGCAGGCGAGCACCGCGGCGGTGGCGCCGCCCGAGGCGAGGGCCCCTCTATGGGCCGCGCCGTCGACCCCGTACGCCGCTCCCGAGACCACCACCCAGCCCCGCTCGGCGAGTCCGCCCGCCAGGGTCTGGGCCATGTGCGCGCCGTACGGGGTGCAGGCCCGGGCCCCGACCACGGCGACGGAGCGCAGCGCCCAGGTCCGCAGGTCCGGCCTGCCCCGCAGCCAGAGCCCGATGGGCCGGGCGTCGCCGAGGTCGTCCAGCTGGGTCGGCCACTGCGGGGAGCCGGGGCAGATGAACCGGCCGCCGCTGCGCGCGGCGGCCGCCAGGTCCCGCCGGGGGTCGGCGAGCGCGGCCCGTCCGCGGTAGCCGGCGAGCCGCTGCTCCCCCACCCCGGCGAGGGTCGCCGCGGCGGTGTCCGGGCCCGTCAGCAGCCGTATCAGCCCGACGGCGCCGTGCTCGCGCAGCCACCGCCCGCCGTGCTCGTCCCCGGGCTCCAACACCCGCGTCAGCGCGGCCCGCGCCAGCAACTCCGGGTCGGGCTCGGCCTCCGTCCAGGACCCTTCGACCGGCTCGGAATCGCTCGCCGGTCCGGTCCCGTACGCCTGCTCCGGCCCCTCCGGGACGCTCATGACTGCGCCCCCATGGCCAGGGCCGCCCCGCGGGCGATGCCGGTGCGCAGTTCGAGGGCGACGGCCACGTCCAGGGCCTCGGGGCGGTCCCTGCCGCGCAGGTCGGCCACGGTCCAGGCGACCCGCAGCACCCGGTCCAGCCCGCGGGCGGTGAGCAGCCCGCGCTCCAGGTCACGCTCGGCCTGGGCCAGCGCCCCGGGGGCCGCCTGCCAGCGGGTGCGCAGCTCGTGCCCGGGCACCTCGGCGTTGAGCCGCCACGGGGTGTCGGCGAGCCGGGCCGCGGTGCGGTCCCTGGCCTCCCGCACCCGGTCGGCGACGACCGCCGTGGACTCCCCGCGGCCCCCGCGCCCCAGCAGGTCGGAACGGGTGACCGGCTCGACCTCCACCCGCAGGTCCACCCGGTCCAGCAGCGGCCCCGACAGCCTGGCCTGGTAGCGCCGGATCACCGAGGCCGGGCATTCGCAGCCGGCCCCGAGCCGGGTGTGGCGCCCGCACGGGCAGGGGTTCGCCGCGAGGACCATCAGGAACCGGGCCGGCAGCCGCACCACCCCCGCGGCCCGGGCGATCACCACGTACCCCGATTCCAGGGGCTGGCGCAGCGCGTCGAGCGCCTTGGTGCTGAACTCGGCGGCCTCGTCGAGGAACAGCACGCCCCGGTGGGCCAGGGAGACCGCCCCGGGCCGCGGCACCCCCGCCCCACCGCCGACCAGGGACTGCATGGTCGCCGAATGGTGCGGCGCGCAGTACGGGGGCCGGGCCACCAGCGGTTCGCCCGGCGGCAGGACCCCGGCGACCGAGTGCACGGCCGTGACCTCCAGGGAGTCCTGCCGGCAGAGCGGCGGGAGGATCCAGGGGATCCGCTCGGCCAGCATCGTCTTGCCGGCTCCCGGCGGTCCGCTGAGGAAGAGGTGGTGGCCCCCGGAGGCGGCCACCTCCAGGGCCCGGCGGGCGCCGTGCTGCCCGGCGACATCGGAGAGGTCGGGGAAGTCCGGGACCTCCCCCGCCTCCCCGGACCGGCCCCCGCCTCGGGAGATCCCCGTGCCGATGCCCGCGCCCGGGACCACCAGCCCGGCCAGCATCGGATCGGGCCGCCCCAGCGGATCCGGTGGTTCCTCCTCGGGGACCTCCCCGTCGGTGAGGACCGCGATCAGCTGGCGCAGGCTGCGCACGCCGAGCACGCTGACGTCCGGGACGAGCATGGCCTCGGCGGCGCACTGCTGCGGCACCACCACGTTCCGGTACCCGGCGTCGGCCGCGGCGAGGACCGCAGGCAGGATGCCCCGCACCGGCCGCACCCGGCCGTCCAGCCCCAGCTCCCCGATGAGCACCAGATCGGCGATGGCGGCCGGGTCGACCACCTCGGCGGCGCCCAGCACGGCGGCCGCGACGGCCAGGTCGAATCCCGCGCCCGATTTCGGTACGGAAGCCGGGCTGAGCCCGACCGTGAGCTTCTTCTGCGGCCAGGTCGCGCCCGAGTTCACGACGGCGGCCCGCACCCGGTCCCGGCTCTCGGTCAGGGTCTTGTCGGGCAGCCCCACCAGGGTGAAAGCGGCGAGTCCGGGCTCCAGATCGGCCTGGACCTCCACCACCACGCCGTCGACACCCACCAGGGCCACCGAGCAGGCTCGTGCGAAACCCATCACGCCACCCCCCGGACGTGCTCCACCACGGCCGCACCGCGCCGCGGCAGCAGGACTCCCACGAGGTCGATCCGGACCCCGCCCGGGGGCGGCCCGCCGTGGTCGGCGAGCCAGCGCCCGGCGAGCCGGCGCAGTCGCTCGGCCTTGCCGGGGCGGACGGCGGCCATGGGGTGTTCGAAATCCCCCGCCCGGCGCGTCTTGACCTCGCACACGACGAGGGCGTCCCCGTCCCGCGCGACGATGTCGATCTCCCCGCTGCGGCACCGCCAGTTCCGCGCGATCACCGTCATGCCGGCCTCGGTCAGCCGCCGCGCCGCGAGCTCCTCGCCGTACCGCCCCAACGCCTGCCGTGCCACGCCCTTCGCGTTCATCGGGCACCACCTCCGCCCCCGACGATCCCGCGGTCCCGCCCACCCTGTGGATCTTGGTGGACAGTGAGGGCATTGTGGACAACCCCCTCACCCCTGAGGGTGAAACCGGGAGGGCCGGGACGGTGGGCGCGGGAACGCGCGCAGGCGGCGAAGGGCCGGGCGTCAGCTGCCGGGCAGTTCGAGATCGCTCTTGTTGAGCTCCTCGATGTTCACGTCCTTGAAGGTCAGCACCCGCACCTGCTTCACGAAGCGGGCCGGCCGGTACATGTCCCACACCCAGGCGTCGGCCATCGTGACCTCGAAGAACACCTCCCCCTGGACCGAGTGCACCTGCATCTCGTAGTCGTTCGTGAGGTAGAAACGACGTTCGGTCTCGATCACGTACTTGAACAGCCCGACGACGTCGCGGTACTCGCGATAGAGCTTCAGCTCCATCTCGGTCTCGTACTTCTCGAGGTCCTCGGCGCTCATGGCATGTTCCCCTTCAGCCGTGCGTCCCCCTATTGTGCGCCAGGCCCGTGCGCCCCTAAACGATTTCCGGGGCCAGGACCACCGGCGCACCCGGGGGACCGTCGTCGAGCAGCGTACGGAGCAGCTCGGCGAGTCTGGTCGGGTACACCGTCTCATGGGCCGAGAGAAGTTCCTCGGAGGTCCACCACCTGGCACCGCTGACGCTGCGTCGCTCCAGCTCGGTGAGCCCGCTCAGCTCGGTCCGCGTCCGCGCGGTCCGGGCCAGGTAGTACCACTCGTCCTGCTCCCAGCGCCGCCCGTCGAACGGGAACGAGCAGTACCGCTGCCACAGCACCGGCCCCAGATCCACCTCCGTGATCCCCGTCTCCTCGGCGAGCTCCCGCAGCGCGGCCTGCTCCCGGGTCTCGTCGCCCTCGAGTCCGCCGCCCGGGGTGAACCACCAGTGGTCCGCGGGATTGTCCGGTTCGAAACCGTGGAGCAGCAGGATCCGGTCGGCGGGGTCCAGCAGGATCACCCGGGACACCTTGCGCGGGCCGTCCGCGGCGGCCTCGTCAGCGGGCATCGCCCGGCTCCCGCCGCCGTCCGCGCCGCAGGAACCGTACGAGGGGCCCGTACGCGGCCCCCAGCAGCACCAGGGCGGCTCCGGCGACCACCGCGGCCACCTGGATGCGCAGCGGCCCCGGCCGCGAGATCCCTCCCGGAAGGGAGGCGTACGTGGCGGGCCGCTCCAGCATCTTCACCGTGGGCCAGGCGAGGGCGTCGACCCGGGCCTGGACCGCGGACCGGGGCACGGTGCCCTGGCCGGCCTCCTGGAGGTGGGAGCGGGAGTCGAGCGAGGCGGCGCGCTGGTCGCCCAGCAGGAAGAGGTTGCCCTCGGGCACCGTGACCTCGAAGGGAGTGTCGGAGGCCGGCACGGCGGCGCTGTTCGCGGGCGCCCCCTCGGGCAGGGCGTGTTCGAGGTACGGCTCGTCGAGCTCCTTGCCGTTCACGGTGAGGCGGCCGCCCGCCCCGCAGCACTTCACGGTGTCGCCGCCGATGGCGACGACGCGCTTGACCATGGGCGAGTCGCTCCACGCGTGGTCGGTGAACACGACCACGTCGCCGCGCCGCACCTGACCGCCGTCGATGCGCTGCGCGATCACGCGGTCCCCGGGGTTCACCGTCGGCATCATCGAGTCGGTCGGCACCGTGTACGGCCGGTAGGTGAAGGCCCCCCAGGCGAAGGCGCCCAGGAAGAGGACAAAGCCGACGGCCACGGCGACTCCCGACAGCACGTTGCCGAGACCGCCGCGGCCGTCCTTGCCACCGCGTGTTGCTCCGGTACCGCGTATGCCCTCGGTACCGCTTGTCTGCGTTTTCAGCGTTTCGCCCATTGCAGCGCCCCCACACTTCCGGGATCGACGACCTGGGCGGCACCCTACCTGCCGGTAGTCCCGCTGGTCAGCCTCCGCCGGCGCCACATGACGACCGGAACCGCTCCGGCCAGGCCCAGCGCGGCCGGTCCGAGCCCGACGGGCGCCAGCCCGGCGGCCCCGAGGCCCATCGCGGTCGCCTTGGTCTGGTTCCCGATGCCCGGCTGGTCGAAGGTGTCCGGGATGGGCAGGGTCGCCCACCGGGTGATCGGCCAGGCCACGACCACGGCACGCCCGACGACCTTGTCGACGGGCACGAAGCCCTGCGTGGAGTCCTGCATGTGGTAGCGGGAGTCCTGCGAGTTCTGCCGGTGGTCGCCCATCACCCAGATCTTGCCCTTGGGCACCGTGATCGGACCGAACGGGGCGTCGTCGCACGGGGTGTTGCCCGGGTAGATGTACGGCTCGTCGAGCTCCTTGCCGTTGACGACGACCGGTCCGCCCTTCTTGCACTCGACCGTGTCACCGCCGATGGCGATGGTCCGCTTGATCAGGTCCTTCTCGTCCGCGGACGGCATCAGGCCGATCTTGCTGAGGATCTGCTGCGCGAAGTTGGGCTCCGGGGTGGGCTCCCCGGCCAGCCAGCTCGCGGGGTCGTGGAAGACCACGACCTCACCGCGCTCGGGCTCCGAGCCGAACCACGGCGTCAGCTTGTCCACGAGCACCCGGTCGCCTCGCTGCAGGGTGTTCTGCATCGAGTCGGACGGGATCGAGAACGCCTGCACCAGGAAGGTCTTGATCAGCAGGGCGAGCAGCAGGGCGATGCCGACGAGGAGCGGGAGCTCCTTCCAGAACGAGCGGTGCGGCTTCGCCTCGGCACCACCGTCCTCGGCCTCGCGCTCGGCATCGTCCGGCCGCTCCTCGCCTTCATCGCGTCCGGATCGCGCGCCTACCGCCACATCCCCCACATCCACTCCTCAACCTCGCAGATCGCCGCCCGCGCCGAATCGGATACGGGCCCTCCCCTCCCTTAACGAGCGGGAGTTCCCTAAGGCGCGGGAGACCGAGGACACACTATGCGAACGGCGGGCCGCGTCGGCGCCGTCGGCGGCCGCGTCGCCCGCTCGGGGCCGGATCGGGGACCGAACGGAAGGTCACGGGCTGTTCGAGCTTGCGCCAGTGGTCGAACGGCCAGGCGATGACGACGGCCTGCCCCACTACGCCCTTCTCGTCGATGGTCCCGTCGAAGGCCTCGTCGAGGTGGAAGCGGGAATCTGCCGAATTCGCCCGGTGGTCGCCCATCACGAAGAGCCGCCCGCGGGGCACCTGCACCTCGAACCGGATTTCGGAGGGGGCGTTGCCGGGGCTCACGTACGGCTCGTCGAGAGCCGTTCCGTTGACGGTGACGCGGCCCTTGGCGTCGCAGCACACGACGGTGTCGCCGCCGACGCCGATGACCCGCTTGATCAGGTCCTGTTCGTCGGCGGAGGGCAGCAGGCCGATGAAGGTCAGCGTCTCCTTGATCTGCTTGACGCCGACCGGGTCCTCGGGCGGGCGCGCGGCCTCGCCCTTGAGCCAGCCGCCGGGGTCCTTGAACACCACGACGTCGCCGCGCTCGACCTTGGAGCCGAACCACGGGGTCAGCTTGTCGACCAGCACCCGGTCGCCGATCCGGATCGTCTGCTCCATGGATCCGGACGGGATGAAGAAGGCCTGCACGAGGAAGGTCTTGAGGACCAGCGCGATGCACAGCGCCACGATGATCAGCAGCGGCACCTCGCCCACCCGGCGGGTACGCCTGCGCCGCTTGACCCGGCGGGCCAGCCGGCGCCGCTCGGCCCGGCCGCCGCTCTCGGCCGCCGGGGGGACCGGCTCGGGCTCCGGGTCCGGCTCCGGCTCGGGGACCCGGCCACCTCTCGACCGCCCCCGGCTACCCATGGCCGCCGCCGGAAGACGCGGTCGCCGTGGACGCGGTCGCCCTGGAGGTTGTCGCCGTGGACGCGCTCACCGTGGGAGCCGCAGGAGTCGACCCCCACCGCGAAACCGGCCAGCCGATCCAGTCGGCCCGCCCGATCACCTTCTCCACCGGCACCATCCCCCCGCCCGGTTCCCCCAGGTGGTCCCGGGAGTCCCGGGACTGGGAACGATGATCACCCATGACCCACAGGGTCCCAAGGGGTACGACGATCCGGAAGGGCACCTTCGAGGGCGCGTCGCCGGGGTACAGGTACGACTCCTCCACCGGGACCCCGTTCACCTTGATCCGCCCTCCGGCGTCGCAGCACACCACGTCGTCACCGCCGACGCCCACGACCCGCTTCACGAAGTCGGTCTCGGACGGCTCGCCGATCCCGAGCGCGGAGGCCGCGCCGTGCAGGGCCTCGCCGATCGGATTGCCCTCGGCCCGCTCCCGTACGAAGGAGCCCGTACCGTCGAAGACCACCACGTCCCCGCGCTTCGGCCGGTCGCCGAAACGGTACGCCAGCTTGTTCACCAGCACCCGGTCCCCGACCTGGAGCGTCGGCTCCATCGACCGGCTCGGGATCTGGAAGGGCTGTACGACGAAGTTGCTGACCAGCAGCAGGAATCCCGTGCAGAGCACGCCGAGCAGCGCGGCCCCCCGCACGGTCAGGAAGGCCCGCCACGTGGGCAGCGCACTCCGTCCCCACAACGCAGAACGCGGCCGCCCCTCCCCCGATTCGGGGGAGGAGTGGCCGCGCTGTGTGAGCTCTGCTTCGGTGTCCATCGAGGGCGAGCCTATCCGGCCGCCCCCGGAACCCGGAGAGGAGATCAGCGGTCGCGCTTCTCCTTGATCTTCGCGGCCTTGCCGCGGAGCTCACGGAGGAAGTACAGCTTGGCGCGACGCACGTCACCGCGGGTGACGAGCTCGATCTTCTCGAAGATCGGGGAGTTCACCGGGAAGGTGCGCTCGACGCCGACGCTGAAGGAGACCTTGCGAACGGTGAAGGTCTCGGAGACGCCAGAGCCCTGGCGACGGATGACAACACCCTTGAACTGCTGGATACGGGAGCGGTTGCCCTCGATGACGCGGACGTGCACGTTGATCGTGTCACCCGGGCGGAAGGCCGGGACGTCGGAGCGGATCGAGGCGGCGTTGACGCCATCGAGCAGGTGAGACATGTTCTTCGTCTGCTTTCTTCGCACGACGCCACAGGCCGCCGGTGCGGGTTTCCGGAGAGAATTCGGGAGCCGCGTCACTCGGCGAACGACTGTCCCCCTGTGGCAGGGGCGCACGCGAGCACACAGCAGCCGCCTATTCTTCCACGGCCTCCGGCCTACGCCAAAATCGGCCGTCGGCGGCGGGCCGCCAGCCCAGGATGCTCAGGATCTCGCGGTCCTTCTTGTCGAAGGCCGAGGCCTCGCAGCGCTCGATCAGATCCGGGCGGTGCCGCGCGGTCCGGCGGAAGGCCTCGTCCCGGCGCCAGCGGGCGATCTTCCCGTGGTGGCCGCTGAGCAGCACGTCCGGGATGCCCCGGCCGCGCCACTCCGGGGGCTTCGTGTAGACCGGCCCCTCCAGCAGGTTCGCCATCTCGCCGGGTGCGAAGGAGTCGTCGCGGTGCGATTCGGCGTTGCCGAGCACACCGGGCAGCAGCCGGGCCACGGCCTCGGTGACGACGAGGACGGCGGCCTCGCCGCCCGCCAGCACGTAGTCGCCGATGGAGACCTCGTAGACCGGCATGCGCGTGGCGTACTCGTCCATGACCCGGCGGTCGATGCCCTCGTACCGGGCCGGCGTGAAGATCAGCCAGGGCCGCTCGGAGAGCTCGACGGCCAGTTCCTGGGTGAACGGGCGGCCGCTGGGCGTGGGGACGACCATGACCGGCCCGCGCGCGCCGGACTCGTACCCGTCGGCGAGGGCCGCGTCGAGGGCCTCGCCCCACGGCTCGGTCTTCATGACCATGCCGGGGCCGCCGCCGTACGGGGTGTCGTCGACCGTGTTGTGCCGGTCGTACGTCCAGTCCCGCAGGTCGTGGACGTGTACGTCGAGCTGCCCGCGGGCCCGCGCCTTGCCGACGAGGGAGACGTTCAGCGGCTCCAGGTACTCGGGGAAGATCGTGACGACGTCGAGACGCATCAGGCTTCTTCCCCGGCCTCGGCCCCGTCGTCACGCGTGGAGACGATCTCGGCGCGGTCGTCGATCAGCCCGGGCGGCGGGGTGATGACGCAGCGCTGCTCCTCCAGGTCGATCTCGGCGACGATCTCCTCGACGAACGGGATCATCACCTCGGTGCCGTCGGGGCGCTCGACGATGAAGAGGTCCTGCGAGGGCAGGTGGGAGATCTCGGTGATCCGGCCGATCTCGGTACCGTCCTCGAGCACCACGTCCAGGTCCATCAGCTGGTGGTCGTAGTACTCGTCTTCCTCCTCGGGGAGCTCCGAGGGGTCGACGTCGGCGATCAGCAGGATGTTGCGCAGCGCCTCGGCGCCGGTGCGGTCCTTGACGCCGGCGAAGCGGAGCATCAGCCTCCCGCTGTGCACACGGCCCGTCTCGATGGTCAGCGGACCCGCCGACGCCGGTTCGGTCCGCAGCACGGCACCGGGCGAGAGCCGCAGCTCCGGCTCGTCGGTCCGCACCTCGACGCTGACCTCACCCTTGATCCCGTGGGCGCGGCCGATCCGCGCGACTACCAGCTCCACCTATTTCTCCTGTTCAGACGACGACGGGCCGGGGCGGGCACGAATGCCCTCCCCGGCCCGTGCCGGTGATTCACGTTCTCGATGAACCAAGTCTCAGCGGACCTGGTCCACGTCGACGAGGTCGACGCGGATCCCCCGGCCGCCGATGGCGCCCACGACGGTACGCAGGGCACGCGCGGTGCGGCCGTTGCGGCCGATCACCTTCCCGAGGTCGTCCGGGTGAACCCGGACCTCGAGCACCTGCCCGCGACGCAGGTTGCGCGAGGCGACCTGCACTTCGTCGGGGTTGTCCACAATGCCCTTTACGAGGTGCTCAAGAGCCTCCTCGAGCATGATCAGGCCTCGGTCGACTCGGCGGCGGCCTCAGCCTCGTCCGCCTTCTTGTCGGCCTTCTTCGCCTTCTGCGTGATGGCCTCGCCCTTGGTCTCGCCGATGCCCTCGAGGGCCTTGGCGAACTCGTCGAAGGAGCGACGCTTGCTCTCCTTCGTCTCCGGCTGCAGCAGCGGCGCGGGGGCCGGGAGGCCCTTGTGCGCCTGCCAGTCACCGGTGAGCTTCAGGATGGCGAGCACAGCCTCGGTGGGCTGGGCGCCGACCGACAGCCAGTACTGCGCACGCTCGGCGTTGACCTCGATGCGCGACGGGTTGTACGTCGGGTGGTAGATACCGATCTCTTCGATCGCGCGACCGTCCCGGCGGGTGCGGGCGTCGGCGACGACGATGCGGTAGTGCGGCTGGCGAATCTTGCCGAGGCGCTTGAGCTTGATCTTGACTGCCACTGGAGTGGTGTCTCCTGAACTTGACGTGGTTGGGCACATGAGATGCCACGTGGGGTTGCGGTACTCGGGTGCCCGATGGACGCGTCAGCCGGAGGAGAGAGGGGTCCTATGCGACTGTCGAGTACAGCTAGCCATTGTGCCACATGCCTGCGGCGCTTCTCGCGGGGAGTCGGCCGGGCTCAGGAGGCGGCGGCGGAGACGGCGACCTCGGGGATGCGGAACGGCTTCATACAGCCGCCGCACACGATCGGCGCCTGGGCCAGCACGGAGGGGACCACCCGCACATTGCGCCCGCAGTCGCAGACCGCCTTGACGCGGACACCGCCACCCGAGGAGCCGTGCCGGGCGGCCGGCCCGCGGAAACTGCGCTTGGTGTCGGCGGCCGTCGCGACCGTGTGCGCCTTCAGCGCGCGCTGCAGGCGCTCCATGGTGGGGCGGTAGCGCTTCTTCGCCTCGGGATTGAGCGAGACCAGCGAGAAGCCGCTGCTGGCGTGCGGCTCGTCGGAGTGGTCCAGCCCCATCTCCTCGGCGATCGCGAGGAATCTGCGGTTGTGGTAGCGGCCTGCCCGCGAGGTGTCGCGCACTCCGCGGGCGGCTGCGATGCCGTGGACTGCCTCGTGCAGCAGTCGCTCGAAGGAGAGCTCGGCGCCGCAGGCGGACGAGGACTCTCCGATCAGGGACTCGGGCGCGGCAAGGTCAGGCAGCTCGGAGTGGTACCGCTGAATGTCGGCCCACGCCTGCGCCAGCTCTGCGGCGAGAACAGGTGGTGTCGTGCTCACGTCGTGACAACGAGCCGGGGTGCCCCGGTGTTCCGATTCCGGGCCATTCCAAATTTTTTGCACGTACCAGTCAGTTCAGTCTCATGCGTCCCGACGAGGACGGGTGCGCCGATCCCAGGATGAGTCGGTACGTAACGTCGACCAAAAGGACCGGCCCCGGCGCGCGGCTCGTGCCGTGCGCCGGGGCCGACCCCTGGTCGTAGAGGGGCGATCAGTACGAGCGCGCGACGATCGCGAGCGTACCGGGGGCGTCGTCCGCCTCCGGAACCGACCCGTCGGCGGCGATCAGGCAGCGTACGGAGACGGCCTGCTCACCCAGCTTGGCCTCGCCCTCGGGGCCGAGGTCGGCCCACGGGATCCGCGCCCAGCCGCCGGCGATGGCGGCCTCGGCGGCCTCCTCGATGGTGGAGACGTCGCAGGTGCGGGCCAGGCGGCGCTCGCGGGACTCGCGCAGCAGCTGCGCCTGGTCCTCTTCGAGCACCTTGGGCAGCAGGTCGGCGAGCGCGTCGATCTGCACCGGCTCCTTGCCGCCCGGGATCCGGCGGGCCAGCATCGCGGTGCCGGCCTCCAGGTCGCGGGGGCCGATCTCCACGCGGACCGGTACGCCCTTGAGCTCCCAGTCGACGGCGCGGCGGCCGAAGGGGGTGTCGACGCGGTCGTCGACGTGCACGCGGATGCCGGCGGCCTTCAGCTGAGCGCCGAGCTCGCGGACCTTCGTGACGGCCTCGTCGCCCTTGATCGCCATGACGACGACCTGGATGTGCGCGAGGCGCGGCGGGACGCGGAGGCCGTTGTCGTCGCCGTGGGACATGATCAGACCGCCGACCATGCGGGTCGAGACGCCCCACGAGGTCTGCCAGACGAGCTCCTGCTTGCCTTCCTTCGACAGGTACTGCGTGTTGAAGGCCTTGGCGAAGTTGGTGCCGAGCTCGTGGCTCGTGCCCAGCTGCAGGGCCTTGCCGTCGCCCATCATGCCCTCGAGGGTGAGGGTGTTGATGGCGCCGGCGAAGCGCTCCTTGGCGGTCTTGCGGCCGAGCACGACGTCGATGCCGAGCACGTTCGTCATGAAGTCGCCGTACACGTCCGTGTGGATGCGGGCGGCGTAGTCGCGGGCTTCCTCGTACGTGGCGTGGGCGGTGTGGCCCTCCTGCCAGAGGAACTCACTCGTACGGAGGAAGACGCGCGGGCGCATCTCCCAGCGGACCACGTTCGCCCACTGGTTGATCAGAAGGGGCAGGTCGCGGTAACTCTGGACCCACTTCGAGAAGTAGTCGTTGATGATCGTCTCGGAGGTGGGCCGGACCACGACCGGCTCGTCCAGCTCCTTGCCACCGCCGTGCGTGACGACCGCGAGCTCGGGGGCGAAGCCCTCGACGTGCTCGGCTTCGCGCGTCAGGTACGACTGCGGGATGAACAGCGGGAAGTACGCGTTCTGGGCGCCCGCGTCCTTGATGCGCGCGTCCATCTCCTGCTGCATCCGCTCCCACAGCCCGTAGCCGTACGGTCGGATGACCATGGTGCCGCGTACCGGACCGTTGTCGGCCAGCTCGGCCTTGTTGATCAGATCCTGGTACCAGCGGGGGAAATCCTCCGCCTGGGGGGTGAGAACGGGTGCCTTTGCCATGGCGCGAATGGTACGGCGCCGGGCGCGTCGAGCGTGAATCGGGTGGCGCACTCCTCTGGACGCGGGGGCGAATGGGGAGTTCTCTGGCAACGGGGGCAAGGGGGCGACAAGGAATCAGGAGCGCTCTTTCGATGACACCGACGCCGACGGCGACGCTCGTCGCCCGGGACTGGGCGGAGATCCAGGAACGGATGCTGGTACCGCTGTACGAAGCGGTCTACGACCGGCTGGAGGTCGGGCCGGGCGACCGGCTGCTCGGCCTGGACTGCGGGTCGGGGCTGGCCCTGCTGCTGGCCGCGGGGCGGGGAGCCGCCGCCACGGGGGTGGAGGCGGACCCGGCGCGGCGGGCGCTGGCGCGCGAGCGGCTGCTGGAGGTGGTCCCGGCCCCGCCGGAGGGCGCGCGCCCGTACGACGTACTGCTGGCCTTCTCGCCGTCCGCGGCGGCCCTGGACACGGCCCTGCCGGCCGTCAGGCGGGGCGGGGCGGTGGTGCTGGCCGACTGGGGCCCGGCGGAGCGGTGCACGGTGCCCGCGGTCCTGGGCGGCGGTCCCGCGCCGCGGGACCTGGACGCGGCGGTGGCAGGGGCCGGGCTCACGCCCGACGGATCGGGTCGGGTGTTCTGCCCGTTCGGGTACGCGGACGTGGACAGCGCGGTACGGGGGCTGCTGTCGACGGGGCTGTACGAGTCCTCGTCCGATCCGGCGCAGGTCGAGAAGGAGCTCACCGAGGCGCTTCACCCGTACGAGCGGCCGGACGGCGCCGTGTGGCTGCCGAACATCTTCCGCTACGTGATCGCCCGCGTGCCGTAGGGGGCGTCCCCCGCTACTTCGCCTCCTTCGAGAGGCGGGGGATGCCCGCGGCCTCGTAGGCGGCCGGCTCGTCCAGGGTCTCGTTCGCCAGCAGGGCCTCGGTCAGCGCGTCGAGTTTCGGCCGGTGTTCGCGCAGCAGCCGGCAGGCCTCCAGGTAGCACTCGTCGACGATCCGCCGCATCTCGTGGTCCACCGCGTCGAGGGTGGCGGGTGCCGCCAGCAGCCCGTACGGACTCTGCGCGTCCGCCGGGATCGCGGTGAGGCGGCCGACGCGCTCGCTCATGCCCCAGCGGCCGACCATGCCGCGGGCGAGGTTGGTGACCTGTTCCAGATCGTTCTCCGCGCCCGTGGTGATGACGTCGAACACGACGTGCTCGGCCGCCATGCCTCCCAGCGCGCCGATGATGCGGCCGCGCAGGTACTCCTCCGTGTACGAGTAGCGGTCCGCGTCGGGGGTGGAGAGGGTGACGCCGAGCGCCCGGCCGCGCGGCACGATCGTGATCTTGCGGACCGGGTCGGCGCCCGGCTGGAGCATGCCCAGCAGGGCGTGGCCGCTCTCGTGGTAGGCCGTGCGGCGGCGCTCCTCCTCCGGCATGATCAGCGACCGGGCGGCGCCCAGCTGGACCTTCTCCAGGGCGTCCATGAAGTCGGCCTGGGTGACCTGGCTCTGCTTGCGCTTCACCGCGAGGAGGGCGGCCTCGTTGGCCAGGTTGGCGAGGTCCGCGCCGGTCATGCCGGGAGTGGTGCGGGCCACCTGGTCGAGGTCCGCGTCGGCGGCCAGCGGGATGTCCCGGGTGTGGATCCGCAGGATGGCCTCACGGCCGGCCCGGTCGGGCGGGGAGACCGACACCGTGCGGTCGAAGCGGCCGGGGCGGGTGAGCGCCGGATCGAGGACGTCGGGCCGGTTGGTGGCGGCGAGGACCACGACGCCCTCCGAGCCGGAGAAGCCGTCCATCTCGGTCAGGATCTGGTTCAGGGTCTGTTCGCGCTCGTCGTGGCCGCCCATGGCGGCCCCGCCGCCGCGGGCCCGGCCGATGGTGTCGATCTCGTCGATGAAGACGATCGAGGGGGCCACCTTCCGCGCCTCGGAGAAGAGTTCGCGGACCCGGGAGGCGCCCACGCCGACGATCATCTCGATGAACTCGGAGGCGGAGGCGGAGAAGAACGGCACCCCGGCCTCGCCCGCGACCGCCCGCGCCAGCAGCGTCTTGCCCGTGCCGGGCGGTCCGGCGAGCAGCACCCCGCCGGGCATCCTGGCGCCCAGGGCCCGGTACTGCTGGGGGTTCTTGAGGAAGTCCACGACGTCGTTGAGCTCGCCCTTGACCTCGTCGATGCCGGCCACGTCGGCGAAGGTGGTGCGCTTGCCGCCCTCCAGCTCGACGGGCTTGGGCGGCTGTTTGCGGCCCAGCCCGCCGACGCCGCCCATGGCCGAGCCCATGCGGCGGGCGATGAACACCCACAGGAGGACCAGCAGGAGCATCGGGGCGAGCGAGATCAGCAGATTGGCCAGGAAGCTGCGCTGCACGACGACCGGGGAGGCCGTGACGACGACGTTGTGCTTGCTGAGGTTCGCCCACAGGTCGTCGTCGGCGAAGGCCGGGCGCTGGGTGACGAACTTCGTGTAGTCGCCCTTGTCGCCGTCGGGCAGCGGCTGCTTGTTCTTCAGCTCGCCCTGGATGGCGTCGCCCTTGGAGTAGATCTTCGAGACGTTGCCTTCGGCGACCTGCTTGCTGAACTCCGTGTACGAGACGGTCGGCTCGTCGCCCTGGTTGAAGTACGACAGGGCCACGTTGGCGAGCAGGAAGACGACCAGTGCGGCGAGGACCAGTCCGCGCCAGCCCCCGGGCATCTTCCTCTTGGGCGGCGGCGTCGGCGCGCCCTCGGAGCGCCAGGGCGTATCGGCGCGTTCGCGAGGCGGTACGGGGGTGGGGCTGGGCACGTGGCCTCCTTACTGCCGTCCTCGTGGCCGACCATAAGGGATATAACGCACCATTGCGCCCGCAGGACCTACGAGGAAGGCCCTGGCGGGATGATCCCGCCAGGGCCCTTTCCGTACGCCGTCGTACGGCTGCGGCTTACTTCATGAACTTCTTGAACTCGTCCGGAAGGTCGAAGTCCTGGCCGGACTGGCCGCCGCCGGCGGGAAGGCCGAACGGGCTGCCGGTCGCGGGCGGGGCGCTCTGCGGGCCCTGCTCGCGGCGGGCGGCTGCCGCCGCCTCGTCCTCCTTGCGCTTCATCGGGTTGCCGCTCTTGCGCTTGCCCTTGGCCTGCTTGATCTGCTTCTTCTGCCGGCCGGGGCCGCCGCCCATCCCGGGGATGCCCGGCATCCCCGGCATCCCGCCGCCCTGCGCCATGCGGGACATCATCTTGCGGGCCTCGAAGAAGCGCTCGACGAGGTTCTTGACGGCACTGACCTCGGCACCGGAGCCCTTGGCGATACGGGCGCGGCGCGAGCCGTTGATGAGGTGCGGGTCCTGGCGCTCGGCCGGGGTCATCGACTTGATGATCGCGGCCATGCGGTCGACGTCGCGCTCGTCGATGTTGTTGATCTGGTCCTTGATCTGCCCCATGCCGGGGAGCATGCCGAGCAGCTTGGAGATGGAGCCCATCTTCCGGACCTGCTCCATCTGGGCCAGGAAGTCGTCGAGCGTGAACTCCTTGGGGCCCTTGGCCAGCTTGGCCGCCATCTTCTCGGCTTCGGCCTGGCTGAAGGTCTTCTCGGCCTGCTCGATGAGGGTGAGCATGTCACCCATGTCGAGGATCCGGCCCGCCATGCGGTCGGGGTGGAACGCGTCGAACTCGTCGAGCTTCTCGCCGTTCGAGGCGAACATGATCTGCTTGCCGGTGACGTGCGCGATGGAGAGCGCGGCACCGCCGCGGGCGTCGCCGTCGAGCTTGGAGAGCACGACGCCGTCGAAGCCGACGCCGTCGCGGAAGGCCTCGGCGGTGTTGACCGCGTCCTGGCCGATCATGGCGTCGACGACGAAGAGGATCTCGTCGGGGCTGACGGCGTCGCGGATGTCCGCGGCCTGCTGCATCAGCTCGGAGTCGATGCCGAGGCGGCCGGCGGTGTCGACGATGACGATGTCGTACTGCTTGGTGCGGGCGTACTCGATGGAGTCCTTGGCCACCTGCACCGGGTCGCCGATGCCGTTGCCGGGGGCGGGCGCGTAGACCGCGACGCCGGCGCGCTCGGCGACGACGCTGAGCTGGTTGACGGCGTTGGGGCGCTGGAGGTCGCAGGCGACGAGCAGCGGGGAGTGGCCCTGGCCCTTGAGCCAGAGGCCGAGCTTTCCGGCGAGGGTGGTCTTACCGGCACCCTGGAGGCCGGCGAGCATGATCACGGTGGGCGCGGTCTTGGCGAAGCGCAGCCGCCGGGTCTCGCCGCCGAGGATCGACACGAGCTCGTCGTTGACGATCTTGAGAACCTGCTGGCCCGGGTTCAGGGCCTTGGAGACCTCTTCGCCGCGGGCGCGCTCCTTGACGTTCGCGATGAAGGAGCGGACGACGGGGAGGGCGACGTCGGCCTCGAGGAGGGCGATACGGATTTCCCGCGCCGCAGCGTCGATGTCCTGCTCGGAGAGGCGGCCCTTGCCCCGGAGGGACTTGAAGGTCGCGCTGAGGCGGTCGGAAAGCGTATCGAACACGGTGGTCGCGATTCCTCGGGTCGGGGGCGTGTGGTCGCCCCCCAGGGTATCGGGCCCTCCCCCCGTCCGGGGACCCGCCCGTTTCCGGCCCCGGGCTCCGCCCCCGGACCACGCGCGGCGGGCCCCCGACCCCCGGTCAGCGGAGGGCGGCCTCCAGGGCGGCAGCCAGGGCCGCGGCGGCGGCAGGGGGCAGCGGTTTGCCGTCGGGGTCGACCACGTACAGGGAGTCCACCGCGTTGGCTCCCAGCGTCGAGACGTGCGCGCTGCGCACCCGCACCCCGGAGGATTCCAGCGCGCGCCCGATCCGGTGCAGCAGACCCATCGCGTCCGGAGCACGCACCTCCAGGACCGTGGCCAGCGAGGACACCTCCGGGACCACCGTGACCCGGGGCGGCGGCGGGACCACCCCGCGCCGCCGCGGGTACGCCGCCTCGCGGTCCGCCAGCTTCGCCGGGACGTCCAGCGAGCCGTCGAGCGCCCGGATCAGGTCCGTCCGCAGCCGCGCCGCCTCCGGCAGCGACCCGTACTCCGCCGCCACCCGCCACCGCAGGACCAGTACCTCTCCCGCCAGCTCCGGCAGCTCCAGCGAGCGCAGGTCGGCGGCCCGGACCGTGAGCCGGTGCAGGGCCAGTACACCGGCCACCGCCGGGAGGACCCCCGGCTGGTCCGGGACCGCCACCACCAGCTCGACCCCGACCGCTTCGTCCTCCTCCTGGCGCGCGTGCAGCGCCAGGACCGGCTCCCCGGTGCGCAGCGCCTCCACCGCGAGGCGTTCCTGGTCGGTCGTCGCGATGGCCGGCTCCGCCGCCGCGGGCGGCGCGCCCCGCAGCACCGCGGCCACCCGCGCCACCAGGTCCGCCACCAGCGAGCCCCGCCACGTGCTCCACGCCGCCGGGCCGGTGGCCAGCGCGTCCGCCTCGGTCAGCGCGTGCAGTATCTCCAGCGTGCCGAGCGATCCCACGGCCTCCGCGACCGACCGGACCGTCGCGGGATCGTCGAGGTCGCGCCGCGTCGCGGTGTCGATCAGCAGCAGGTGGTGGCGTACGAGCACGCCCAGCACGGAGGCGTCCCGCTCGTCGAAGCCCACGCGTACGGCCACGTCGTGGGCGATCGTCTCGCCCGCCACCGAGTGGTCCCCCGGCCAGCCCTTGCCGATGTCGTGCAGCAGGGCAGCCATCAGCAGCAGGTCGGGCCGGCCGACCCGGCGGGTCAGGGCGGAGGCCCGTACCGCCGTCTCCACCAGGTGCCGGTCCACCGTCCAGGTGTGCACGGGATTGCGCTGGGGCCGGCACCGCACCCGTTCCCAGTCGGGCAGCAGCCGGGTGATCAGCCCCTCCGCCTCCAGGGCCTCCCAGACCGCGACGGTCGGCTCCCCCGCCCCCAGCAGGGTCAGCAGCTGCTCCCGCGCCTCGGCGGGCCACGGCACCGGCAGCGGCTTGGCCTGCGCCGCGAGCCGTCGTACGGCGTGCAGCGACACCGGCAGCCCGGCCTGCGCGGCCGCGGCCCCGAACCGCAGCGCCAGCACGGGATCCCGGTCGGGCCGGGCGGCCAGGGCCAGGACGGCCTCGCCGTCGGACTCCACGACGCCCTCCGCGAGCGGCGCCCGCTCGGCCGCCGCGGCCCCCCGCGTCCCCAGCAGCCCGCGCAGCCTCGGCCGGGCCGCCCGGGCCCGCAGGACCCGTCCGACCTCCCGCCAGGTCACGTCCCCGGCGTACGCGACGACCCGCGCGGCCTCGTACACCTCGCGCAGCAGCGCGTCCGCGTCGAGCAGCCCCAGCTGGGCCGCGACCTGGTCCTGTTCCTGGAGCGCGAGCCGGTCGGTCGCCCGGCCCGTCACCAGGTGCAGGGCGTCCCGCGCGTCCAGCAGCCGCCGCCGGGCCTCGGCCAGCCCCTCGCGCGGGGCGTCGGCCAGCCACGACGCGGCGACCGCCCGCAGCGCGGTGGCGTCGCGGAGCCCGCCGCGGGCCTCCTTGAGGTCGGGTTCCAGCAGGAAGCGCAGCTCACCGGCCCGCTCGGCCCGCTCCCGGCACAGCGCGTGCAGCTGCGGGAGCCGCTTGGCGGCCTGGTTGCGCCAGTCGGCCAGCACCGAGGTGCGCAGGCCCGCGAGCAGCCCCGCGTCGCCCGCGACCGGCCGGGCGTCCAGCAGCCCCAAGTGCACCTTGAGGTCCTCGGCGGCGGTCTTGCGGGCCTCGGCCGGGGTCCGCACCGAGTGGTCGAGGGCCACGCCCAGGTCCCACACGGGGTACCAGATGCGGTCGGCCAGCGCGCTCAGCGCCCGCGGCTCCGCCTTGCCGTCGTGGAGCAGCAGCAGGTCGAGGTCGCTGCGCGGGGAGAGTTCGGCCCGCCCGTAGCCGCCGACGGCGACGAGGGTGGCGCCCCGTACCCCGGTCTCCCGCAGGGCCGTGGTGAACAGGGCGTTCAGCCAGTCGTCGGTCAGCCCGGCCAGCGCGGAACGCCGCGAAGGCCCGGACCGCGACTCCTCCTGGAGGAGTCGCAGCCGGGCCGCGGCGTAACCGCTGGGTCCCGAGGCGGACGGTTCGTCGGAATCACCCGTCGTGGTCTTTTCGACGCTCGTCACCCAGGAGCTCCCGTCGCCTAGAGCGCTTCTGCGCCGCGCTCGCCGGTGCGGACGCGGATGACCGCGTCCACGGGGACGCTCCACACCTTGCCGTCACCGATCTTTCCGGTGCGGGCGCCCTGTACCAGGACGTCCATCACCGATTCGGCGTCGTCGTCCTCGACGACCACCTCGATACGGATCTTCGGTACGAGGTCCACGGTGTACTCGGCGCCGCGGTAGACCTCGGTGTGGCCGCGCTGGCGGCCGTACCCGCTGGCCTCGGAGACGGTGAGCCCCTGGACTCCGAACCGCTGGAGGGCGTCCTTGATCTCGTCGAGCCGGTGCGGCTTGACGATCGCGGTGATCAGCTTCATGCGTCAACCTTCTTGCTCGCGGCGGCAACGGGGGCGGGTGCGGCGGTGCTCCGGGAGGAGGCGCCGCCGCCGGCTCCGCTGAAGTCGTAGGCGGTCTCGGCGTGCTCGACCTGGTCGATGCCGGAGACCTCGTCGTCCTCGGTGACCCGCATCCCGATCGTCTTGTCCAGGAGGAAGGCCAGGATCGCGGACACCACGAGAGAGTAGGCGAGTACGGAGAAGACTCCGATGGCCTGCTTGCCGAGCTGCTCCAGGCCGCCGCCGTAGAAGAGGCCGGCCGCGTCGGACTGGACCCCGCCGGTGGCGAAGAAGCCCACCAGCAGCGAGCCGATGACTCCGCCGACGAGGTGGACGCCGACGACGTCGAGGGAGTCGTCGTAGCCGAACTTGTACTTGAGGCCGACGGCCATGGCGCAGACGACACCGGCGATGGCGCCGATGGCGATCGCGCCGAGCGGGGAGCAGGAGCCGCCGGAGGGGGTGATGGCGACGAGGCCCGCGACCGCGCCGGAGGCGGCGCCGAGGGTGGTGAAGGAGCCGTGGCGCAGCTTCTCGTACGCGAGCCAGGCGAGCATGGCGGCGGCGGTGGCGACCTGGGTGTTGACGAACATGACCGCGCCCACGCCGTCGTCGTTGCCGAGCCAGGAGCCGGCGTTGAAGCCGAACCAGCCGAACCAGAGCAGACCGGCGCCGAGCATCACGAGCGGGAGGCTGTGCGGGCGCATCGGGTCCCGCTTGAAGCCGACGCGCTTGCCGATGACCAGGATGACGCCGAGGGCCGCTGCGCCGGCGTTGATGTGGACGGCGGTGCCGCCCGCGAAGTCGATGACGCCGAGCTCGAAGAGCCAGCCGCCGGCGCCCCAGACCCAGTGGGCGACGGGGAAGTAGACGACGGTGACCCACAGGGCGCTGAACAGGGCCCAGGCGCTGAACTTCACGCGGTCGGCCAGGGCGCCGCTGATCAGGGCGGGGGTGATGACGGCGAACATCAGCTGGAAGACCGCGAAGACGTAGACCGGGATGGTGTACCCGTCCCACAGCTCGGTGATGCCGATGCCGCTGAGGCCGACGTAGTCGGAGGACCAGCCGATGATGCTGCCGGCGTCCGTGCCGAAGGCGAGGCTGAAGCCGTAGAGGACCCAGAGGATCGTGACGATCCCGAGGCTGATGAAGCTCATCATGAGCATGTTGAGGCTGCTCTTGACGCGGACCATGCCCCCGTAGAAGAAGGCGAGCCCGGGGGTCATCAGCATGACCAGGGCGGAGCAGATGAGCATGAACCCGGTGTTCGCGGCAGAGAGCGTCGGGGCGTCTGCCGCGAGGGTCGTGATGGCTGATGCCATCGGCGTCTCCTCGTCGTCGGTACGTTCGCGTGCGGGCGATCGTGAAAACCTGAGCGGCGCAAGGCGTAAGGCCGGGGGTGGGGGCCTGGGGGCTGGCCGGTTATTGGCCCTGAGATTCGCGCAGGCCGGTTTCCGGCGGCGCCGCTGGGTGTTTCGCGCCGATGACGAAGGCGTCCTGGCTGTTACAGCACGATGAACACGGCAACCATCAATTGAGGAACCACGACGGCGAGGTACCACCTCCGCGGGAGGGGCGCCGGTTCAGGCGCAAAAAAGGGGACCGGCCGCGGCAGCACCCGGGGTGACCTGGCTGGGGGAGCCTGATCGGGCTTCACGGGGTGACTGCCGCGGCCGGGGCCTTCGGGGGCGGCCGCGCGGGCCGTCAGACGGCCTCCGCGGCTTCGGGGAGCCGGGAGGCGAGCTGGTCGGTCAGCTGGACCACGTCGGCGACGTCGCCGTACTCACGGGCGGCGGTGTCGACGGTCTTGCGGATCCGCGTATTGACCCGTTCGGAGCGCACCTTTTCCGCCACCTTCAGGGCGCGGTCGACGAGGACGACTGCCTGCTCGGGCTCGCGCCGGAGCAGGTGCACGGTGGCCATGCCGATCAGGTTGAGGCTGTACGAGCGCTGGTGCTCGTCGTCCTTCTCGAAGAGGTCCACGGCCCGCTGCATCACCGGTTCGGCGAGCGAGGCGTACATGGGGCTGCGCCCGGCCACGTAGGCCAGGTCGCGGTACGAGTGGGAGTTCTCGCCGTTCAGCTCGGCCTCGGAGAAGAACCGGATCCAGTCGGGTTCGGGCTCGCCGCCGAAGTCGACGTCGGAGAAGGTGTCCTCGGACATCCGGACGGCTCGTTTGCAGCGGCTGGGCTGGCCCATGTTGGCGTAGGCGCGGGCCTCCATCGCATACAGCATGGCCTGGGTGCGCGGGCCGGCGCAGTCGCGGCTGCCGTACTGGGCGAGGTGGATGAGTTCCAGGGCGTCCTCGGGGCGGCCCAGGTGGATCATCTGGCGGCTCATGCTGGAGAGGATGTACGAGCCGAGCGGCTTGTCCCCGCCCTCCTTGGCGGCGTGCAGCGCGAGGACGAAGTACTTCTGCGCGGTGGGGTGCAGGCCGATGTCGTAGCTCATCCAGCCGGCCAGTTCGGCGAGTTCCGCGGCGACCTTGAAGAGCCGGCGCATGACGGGGGCCGGGTGGTTCTCCTGGAGCAGGTCGGTGACCTCGTGCAGCTGCCCCACGACGGCCTTGCGGCGCAGTCCGCCGCCGCACTGGGCGTCCCACTGGCGGAACATGACGGTGGTGGCTTCGAGGAGGCCGAGTTCCGGTTCGGAGAGCCGGGGCGGGCGGTGGCCGCTGAGGGCGCCGGGCGCACCCGCCTCGCGGGGGCCCGGGTCGGCGGCGGCGACCGGGACGAGCCAGCGCTGCATGGGCTCGATGAGGGCGGGGCCGGCGGAGAGGGCCAGCGAGGTCCCCAGGAAGCCGCGGCGGGCCAGCATCAGGTCGCTGCGGGAGAACTCCCCGAGCAGCTCGACGGTCTGCGGGCCGGCCCAGGGCAGGTCGACGCCGGAGACGGAGGGCGTCTGGTGGGCGGTGCGCAGCCCCAGCTGCTCGATGGCGACGACGGAGCCGAAGCGCTCGGAGAACAGCTCGGACAGGATCCGCGGGACGGGCTCGCGGGGCTGCTCGCCGTCGAGCCAGCGCCGTACCCGGGAGGTGTCCGTGCTGATGTGGTGGGCGCCCATCTGCCGGGCGCGCCGGTTCACCTGGCGGGCGAGCTCGCCCTTCGACCAGCCGCTGCGGACGAACCAGGAGGTCAGTTGCTCATTGCGGGCCGCGGAGCCCGGGACCTCCGGCTCCACGCTCGTTCCGCTTGCGCCGTTGCCGCTCACTGGAACGCCCCCATCCACTCAGCCTCTTCACACGAAACCCTGGCTGGGACGGCGAGCGCCGCCACGGACCTTCACAGGTCCTCCACAAGTTGCCTCCGGCATAACCACGGACGGCCCGCCTTCGGGGTTTGGTGCACTGAAAGTAATCCTACGATCACCCCCTCCGCGAGGTCGATCGCAGAAACGCCACCATTCGCCACCCCTTTGAATGAACTAGCCACCCGCCAGGCGCGATTCACTTGACACCGAGGCGAAAACGATCGGATGGACGGGAGTGCACCAGGGGCGCGCGCGGCGAGGAGTGCGCCGGGCAGCCCCTCCGGGCACCGGGCTCGAACCGGCCCCGCATCCCGTCCCGCCGACGTCGTAACCACCTGCGCGTCCGACCCGTTGGAGGGGGCATGGGCATGGGCTTCACGATCGGCGGCAGCCGCAGCACCAAGGAGTTCCGTTCCGGCTCGCGGCGCCGCGGCCGGAGCTCGGAGTGCACGGCGGTCGCGGAGTACACCGGACTGTGGGGCTGGGACGTGGTCCCCGGCGCCCGCGCCGCGGCCCCCGCCCGCGGCTGCTCCTGCGGTCATACGAGTTGCAGCGCACCGGGGGCGCATCCGCTCCCCCTGGCTCCGACCGTCCCGGCCGGCGCCACCCTCGACGAGGTCACCGAGACCTGGGGCGGCTACCCCGGTGCGGCGGTGCTGCTCCCCGTCGGCCGGGCCTTCGACGTCATCGAGGTCTCGGAGGAGGCCGGACGCCGGGCGCTGGTCCGCCTGGAGCGGATGGGCCTGCCGCTCGGGCCCGTCACCGCGACCCCGGACGGCAGGGCCCAGTTCTTCGTGGCCCCGGGCGCGGCCGCCGGGCTGCCGCAGCTGCTGTACCGGATGGGCTGGGACGACGCCGACCTCGACCTGCGGGCCCTGGGGCCCGGCGCCTTCCTGACCGCCCCGCCGTCCGACCACGCGGGCCTGGGCCCGGTCGGCTGGCTGCGCCCGCCCGCGCTGGACTCCGCGGGCGGCCCGCCGCAGGCCCGGCTGCTGCTGGGCACGCTCGCATACATCTGCCACCGGCTCCGGCGCTAGGGGGCCCATGACAGCGCCCCCGCGTTCCGGCCGGAACGCGGGGGCGCTGTCATGCGTACGGGCTGCGTGCACCGCGTACGGTCTGCGCTCAGTCGCCGATCAGGGCGTCCACGAACGCCTCCGGCTCGAAGGGGGCGAGGTCGTCGGGGCCCTCGCCGAGGCCGACGAGCTTGACCGGGACGCCGAGCTCGCGCTGGACGGCGACGACGATGCCGCCCTTGGCGGTTCCGTCGAGCTTGGTCAGCACGATGCCGGTGATGTCCACGACCTCGGCGAAGACGCGGGCCTGGGTCAGGCCGTTCTGCCCGGTGGTGGCGTCCAGGACCAGCAGGACCTCGTCCAGCGGGCCGTGCTTCTCCACGACGCGCTTGACCTTGCCGAGCTCGTCCATGAGGCCGGTCTTGGTGTGGAGGCGGCCGGCGGTGTCGATGAGCACCACGTCGGCGCCCTCGGCGATGCCCTCCTTGACCGCGTCGTAGGCGATCGAGGCCGGGTCGCCGCCCTCGGGGCCGCGTACCGTACGGGCGCCCACGCGGTCGCCCCAGGTCTGGAGCTGGTCGGCGGCGGCGGCGCGGAAGGTGTCGGCCGCGCCGAGCACCACGGAGCGGCCGTCGGCGACGAGCACGCGGGCCAGCTTGCCCGTGGTGGTGGTCTTGCCGGTGCCGTTGACGCCGACGACCATCACGACGCCCGGGGTGTCGGTACCGCTCTCGGTCTTCACGGCGCGGTCGAAGTCGGTGCCGACCAGGGTCAGCAGCTCCTCCTTGAGCAGGGCGCGCAGGTCCGCCGGGGTGCGGGTGCCGAGCACCTTGACCCGCTCGCGGAGCCGGTCCACGAGCTCCTGCGTCGGCACGACACCGACGTCGGCGATCAGGAGGGTCTCCTCGATCTCCTCCCAGGTGTCCTCGTCGAGGTGCTCGCGCGAGAGCAGCGTGAGCAGCCCCTTGCCGAGCGAGTTCTGCGACCGGGCGAGGCGGGCGCGCAGCCGGATCAGGCGGCCGGCGGTGGGCTCGGGCACCTCGATCTCGGGGGCGGCCGGCGCCTCGGGCTCGGCGACGACGGCGGGCGCCTCGGGAGCCGCGGCCTCCGCTTCGGGGAGGCCGACCTCCTCGATCGTGCGGCGGGGTTCTTCCGCCGTCTCTACGGCGTCCTCCCCCACCTGCGGTTCGGCGGGCGGGGCAGTGATGGTCGGCGTGCTCGACGGTGCCGAGGGCGGCAGCTGCTTCTTCTTGCGGCTGCTGACCACGAGCCCGCTGATCGCGCCGACCGCGACCAGGGCGATGACTACAGCAAGGATGAGGATGTCCATAACCCGTCCAGTATCTGCCACGGTGGCCCCGGACCCCCGTCTCCGGTGGTTCCGGCGGTTCCGGCTACGCCGTAAGCCTCTATTTGTGGACTTGGCAGCACATCTACGATGATGGGCGACTTACCCGTACGCCCTGCCCACCGGAGTACCGCATGCCTGCCGAGCCCGCCGACGGCGCGATACCGACGCCGACCGAGACCTCCGCCCCGACCTCGGCCGAGGCGTCGATGGAGACCCGCGGCCTGGAGCCCGTCCCGGACAGCGAGCGCAGCGGCCGGGTCCGCGAGCTCGTGCCGACCTGGGTCGCCGCCAACATCAGCGTGCTGCTGCTGACCATGGGCGCCGGCCTGGTGATCTTCAACAAGCTCAACATCTGGCAGGTGCTGGTCGTCGCGATCGCCGCGCCGGTCGTCTCGTACGGGATCGTCGGGCTGATCTCGATCGCCGGGAAGCGCGGCGGCGCCCCCGGCATGGCGCTCTCGCGGGCCGTGTTCGGCCAGCGCGGCAACCTCTTCCCCGGCGCCCTGATCTGGGTCGCCCGCTGGGGCTGGGAGACCATCAACGCGGTCAGCGGCGCCTTCGCCATGCTCACCGTGCTGGACCTGCTGTTCGGCGTGCGGAAGAACACCGCCCTGATCCTGGTCACCCTGCTGCTCTTCGTCGGCTGTACCTTCCTGGTGTCCGGCCTCGGCATCAGCGCGCTGCGCGTGTGCTCGACCTGGTCGACGTACCTCTTCGGTGCCTTCAGCGTGCTCGTGCTCGGCTATCTGGTCGCGGAGACCGACTGGTCCGCCGTCTTCGACAAGCCGGCCGGCTCGACGGCGATGATGATCGCCGGCATCGGCACCATCGCCGCAGGCGGCATCAGCTGGGTCCCGTCCGGCCCGGACTTCACCCGCTACCTGCCGCGTACGGCCTCCGCCAAGGGCATGGTCGGCGCGACGATCGGCGGCGCGGCCGTCGTCGTGATCCCGATGGTGCTCATGGGCGCGGTCATGGCGGTCGGCACCCCGGACCTGGCCACGGCGCAGGACCCGGTCTCCTTCATCGGCAATCTGCTGCCCGCCTGGATCGCGGTGCCGTACCTGCTGATCGCGCTCGTCGGCATGCTGCTGATCAACTCGATGTCCATGTACTCGGCCGGCTTCACGGCGCAGACCCTCGGCATCAAGGTCCCGCGCGCGGCGGCCGTCAGCGTCAACGCCGTCATCAGCCTGGTCTTCGGTTTCCTGCTGATGGTGGTCGCGACCAGCTTCTTCGGCTCGTTCATCTCCTTCCTGACGCTGCTGGCCGTGGCGTTCTCCGCGTGGATCGGCGTCTTCGGCGTCGACATGCTGCGGCGGACCTCGTACGACGGCGCCGCGCTGCTGGACACCACCCGCACCAGCGCCTACTGGTACCGGGGCGGGTACGCCTGGCAGGCCATGACCGCGTGGGGCCTGGCCCTGGTCGTGGGGCTGCTCTTCACCAAGGTCGACTGGTTCGGCGGACCGCTCGCCGGCACCTGGATCGGGCAGAACGGCCTGGGCTGGGCGGCCGGCATCGTCACTTCCGGCGTGCTGTACGCCGTACTGCCGCGCACGGCGGCTCCGGCGGCTCCCGCGGCCGGGACCGAGGCCGGGGAGCCCGCGCTCGCCTCCGCCGGATCCCTGTCCAACTGACGCAACGTCAGCTAGCGTCCCCCTTCGCCCGCGCACCCACATCCGGCGAAGGGGGACTTCTCCATGCCCATCACCGTGGCCCGGTTCAATCTCGTCGACCCGAACGGCACCCCCGAGACCCTCTCCGCCCGTTACAAGGCCGCGCTGGAGATGGCGAGGTACGCGGACGACCGCGGCATCGACACCGTCCAGACCGAGGAGCACCACGGCGCCGCCAACAACTGGCTGCCCTCGCCGTTCGCCTTCGCGGGCGCGGTCTTCGGGGCCACCCGCCGGATCGCGGTCACCGTCTCGGCGATCATCGGCCCGCTGTACGACCCGCTGAAGGTGGCGGAGGACGTCGCGGTCCTCGACCTGCTGAGCGGCGGCCGTCTCGTCACGGTCGCGGGAATCGGCTACCGGCCCGAGGAGTACGAACAGCACGGCGTCGAGTGGGGCCGGCGCGGCCGGCTCCAGGACGAGCTGCTGGAGACCCTGCTGCGGGCGTGGACCGGCGAGCCGTTCGAGTACCGCGGCCGTACCGTACGGGTCACCCCGCGGCCCTTCACGCAGCCGCACCCGCTGCTCCTGGTCGGCGGCAGCTCCCAGGCCGCGGCCCGGCGTGCGGCCCGGCTCGGGCTGCCGTTCTTCCCCAGCGCGCACCTGCCGGAGCTGGAGGCGTACTACCAGGCGCAGCTCGCGGAGCACGGGACGGAGGGCTTCTGCATGATGCCCGCGGCCGAGACGCCGCTGCTGCACATCGCGGAGGACCCGGACCGGGTCTGGGCCGAGTACGGCGACCGCTTCCTGCACGAGGCGGGCATGTACGCCTCGTGGCAGTCGAAGGACATCCGCAGCGCCGTACGGTCGGCCGCGCGCACGGTGGCGGAGCTGCGCGCGGAGGGCGTGTACCGGGTGCTGACCCCGGACGAGGCGGTCGCGTACGCCCGGGGGGCGGGCGAGGCGGGGAACCTGGTGCTGCACCCGCTGTGCGGCGGGATGCCGCTGGACGAGGGCTGGCGCAGCCTGCACCTGTTGTGCGAACAGGTGCTGCCCCGGCTCAAGGACTGAGCGGGGGCAGCACCTGCCGTAAGAGGAGAGGGGGTGTTGGCGGGGGTGGTTACCCCATCTCCTCCAACGCCTTGCCCTTGGTCTCCGGCACCCACCTGAGGATGAACGGGATCGAGAGCGCGGCGAAGATCGCGTAGATCACGTACGCACCGGACAGGTTCCAGTCCGACAGCGACGGGAACGAGACGGTGATGGCCCAGTTGGCGATCCACTGGGCGGCGGCCGCCACGCCGAGGGCGGCGGCGCGGATGCGTCCGGGGAACATCTCGCCGAGCAGGACCCAGACCACCACGCCCCAGGACAGGGCGAAGAAGAGGACGAAGCAGTTGGCGGCGATGAGGGCGACGAGTCCCTGGGCGTGCGGCAGGGCGATGTCGCCGCCGCTGGTGTCCTTGTAGGAGAAGGCCCACGCGGCGAGCCCCAGGGAGATCGCCATGCCGACCGAGCCGATGAGCGCGAGCGGCTTGCGGCCGATCCGGTCGACGAAGATCATCGCGATCACCGTACCGATGATGTTCACGACGGAGGTCTCGAAGGAGTACAGGAACGAGGAGCTCGGGTCGATGCCGACCGACTGCCACAGCGAGGAGCTGTAGTAGAAGATCACATTGATGCCGACGAGCTGCTGGAAGACGGACAGGCCGATGCCGATCCAGACGATGGGCAGGAAGCCGAAGCGGCCGCCGAGCAGGTCCTTGAAGGTGGACTTGTGCTCGGAGTGCATGGCGTGCTCGATCTCGGCGACGCGCCCGTCCAGGTCGATCTTCGAGCCCTCGACCTCGGTGAGCACCTTCTTGGCCTCGTCGGTGCGGCCGACGGAGACCAGGAAGCGGGGGGACTCCGGGATGACGAAGGACATCAGCCCGTAGAGCACGGCCGGGACGACCATGACGCCGAGCATCCACTGCCAGGCTTCGAGGCCGCCGATCTCCCCGCGCTGGTCGCCGTCGGCGAGGTTCAGGATCCCCCAGTTGACGAGCTGGGAGACGGCGATGCCGATGACGATCGCGGCCTGCTGGAACGAGGCGAGCCGACCGCGGTAGGCGGCCGGGGACACCTCGGCGATGTAGGCGGGGCCGATGACGGAGGCCATGCCGATGCCGAAGCCGCCGATGACGCGCCAGACGGCGAGGTCCCAGAGGGCGAAGGGGAGGGCCGAGCCGATCGCGCTCGCGGTGAACAGGATGGCGGCGATCTGCATGCAGCGGATACGGCCGATCCGGTCGGCCATGCGGCCGGCCGTGGCCGCACCGAGCGCGCAGCCGATCAGCGCGGCGGCGATCACCTGGGCGAGTACGGCCGAACCGACGTCGAACCGCTCGCGGATGGCCACGACGGCGCCGTTGATGACCGAGCTGTCGTAGCCGAAGAGGAAGCCGCCCATGGCGGCCGCGGCGGCAATGAAGATGACGTGCGCGAGGTGGTCGGGGTGAGCGGCCCGGCCGCCGCCGCCCGGCACCGGCTCCTGCGCTGTGCTGCTGGTCAAGGTCTGCTCCTGCGGGTGCCCGGCTGCGGTGACGGGCTGGGTGGGGGTGGTTCCTTCCAGTGGCGCACAGCTGAAGATCCGGCACCACCCGAAGGGAAAGGCAGCGGGAGCGAGCCTATGTGTTCATTTCTTGAAGTCAATAGGCCGGGAGAAGTTCGCATGTAATCAGGCGGGTCGGGCGCAGTCCGGCACCCGGTGTTCACTTCTCGAAAGGAAGGCGGGCAGACAGACAAGAGGCAGGTCAGCGAAGCCGCTGGCTGATGACCTTGGAGACGCCGTCGCCCTGCATGGAGACGCCGTACAGCGCGTCGGCGACCTCCATCGTCCGCTTCTGGTGGGTGATCACGATCAGCTGCGAGCTCTCCTGGAGCTCCTCCATGATCCGGATCAGCCGCTGCAGGTTGGTGTCGTCGAGCGCGGCCTCGACCTCGTCCATCACGTAGAACGGGCTGGGCCGGGCCTTGAAGATGGACACCAGCAGGGCGACGGCGGTCAGCGAGCGCTCGCCGCCGGAGAGCAGCGAGAGCCGCTTGACCTTCTTGCCCGGCGGGCGGGCCTCCACGTCCACGCCGGTGGTCAGCATGTTGTCGGGGTCGGTGAGGATCAGCCGGCCCTCGCCGCCGGGGAACAGCCGCGAGAACACCCCCTCGAACTGCCGCGCCGTGTCCCGGTAGGCCTCGGTGAACACCTGCTCGACGCGCTCGTCGACTTCCTTCACTACCTGAAGGAGATCGGCCCGGGTCTTGCGCAGATCCTCCAACTGCTCGCTGAGGAAGCGGTGACGCTCCTCCAGCGCCGCGAACTCCTCCAGGGCGAGCGGGTTGACCTTGCCGAGCTGCTGGTACGCGCGCTCGGCCGCCTTCAGCCGCTTCTCCTGCAGGGCCCGTACGAAGGGCCCCGGCTCGGCGTCGGCGTCCGGGTCCTCCCCCTCGGCGGGCGGGCTCGGCGGTACGGGCTGGTCCGGCCCGTACTCGGCGACGAGGCTCGCCGCCTCCATCCCGAACTCCTCCAGCGCACGCGACTCCACCTGCTCGATGCGCAGCCGCTTCTCGGCCCCGAGCACCTCGCCGCGGTGCACGGAGTCGGTGAGCTTGTCGAGCTCGCCCTTGAGGTCGCGGCCGCGGGTCCGGGCCTCGCCGAGTTCCCGTTCACGCAGGCCCTTGGCGTACTCGGCGGCGGCGCGCTCCTGCTCGGCCCGGCGCAGCGAGACCTCCAGGTGCGCGAGGAGCTGCCGGGCTCCGTCGGCGACGGCGCGGGCCACCTCGGCCTCGTGGCGCAGCTGCGCCCGGCGGCGCTCGGCGCGGGCGCGGGCCTCGCGTTCGGCGCGGGCGCCGCGGTCCAGCGAATCGGCGCGCCCGGCCAGCCCCTTGACCCGCTCCTCGTGGGTCCTGAGCTGGAGCCGGGCTTCCATCTCGGTCTGGCGGGCGTTGGCCCCGTCGGCGGCGAGCCGGTCCCGCACGGCGGTGTCCGGCTCCCCCGCACCACCATCCCCGAGGGGGTCGTTCTCCTCGGCTACGGCGAGCCGTTCGGCGCACTCCTCGACCTCGGCCAGCGCCTGCTCCAGCGCGTCCTGGGCCTTGGCCGCGGCGGCGGCACTGCGCTCCGCCTCGCCCGCGGCGCCCTTCGCCTGCCCGGCGAGGCGCCCCAGCTGCTGCGCCACCCCGGCCCGAGCCTGCTCTCCGGCCCGCCGCCGCTCGCCGATCTCCTCGACCCGCGCCGCGAGCTCCCGCCGCAGCGCGTGGGTCCGGTCCCGCGCCGAGCCGCTTTCCGCGCACTCGGCATCCAGCCGGACGAGCTCCTCATCCGCCTCGTCTACGGCGGCCTGCACCTCGATCAGACTGGGAGCCCCGGCGGAACCGCCGTGAGCGAGGTGCGCACCGAGCACGTCCCCGTCCAGGGTCACGGCCAGGAGATCGGGCCTCGCACCGACCACCCGCTCGGCCTCGTCGAGCCCCCCGACGACGACGTACTCCCGCAACACCCACCCCACGGCCCGCAGCAGAGCGACATCCCCCTGCACCAGCCCCCCGGCGGGCACGACACCGCCGGCGGCAGACGCCGGCGCCGACACGGCCCCCGCGGCGGGCGACGCCGACGCCTGAGCGCCGGGCCCCGTGGCGGAGCCCCGGTCAGGCCCTTCCATCCCCGCCGGGTCCAGGACCGAACCCCGGTCAGGCCCTTCCAGCTCCACCGGCGTTGGAGGCGCGGGGTCCGGGGCGGAGCCTCGGTTTCGGGAAGGAGCGGCATCGACGCCGGTGGCAGCCTGGCCCGGGAAGGGGATCCCCGACGGCGCATCCGCCAGGGGCTCGGCATCGGCCTGGCCCGGGATCGGGATCCCGGTCGGTGCGTGCGCGATCAGGAGGGTGGCTCGGCCTGCGTCCGCGGCCCTCAAATGCCGGATGGCGGCAGCTGCCGCGCCCGGCGAGGACACCGCCAGCGCATCCGCCGCCGCGCCCAGCGCCGCCGCCACGGCGACCTCGTACCCCGGGGTCACCGACAGCCGCTCCGCCGCCGGCCCCAGCAGCCCCGCCAACCGCTCCCGCGCGGCGAGCAGCGCCCCCGTGCCGTCCTTCCTCCGCAGCCCGAGCGCCAGCGCGTCCCGTCGCGCCGACACCGCCGCCCGCGACTTCTCCGCGGCCGCCACCGCGTCCCGTGCCTGCGCCAGCGCGGCCTCCGCCGCCGCGAGCTCCGCCCGCGCCGCCGCGTACTCCTCGTCCACCGCCGGGTCTTCGAGCCCGCCGACCTCCTCGGCCAGCGCCTCGTACTCCGCCTGGGCGGCCCCGGCCCGGGACTCGGCCGCGTCCCGCGCCGCCACCAGCCGGTCGATCTCCGCCTGCGCCGCCCCGGCCCGGGACCGGGCCGCGCCCAGCCGCCCCTTCAGCCGCGCCAGCCCCTCGCGCCGATCGGCGATGGCCCGCGCCGCGTCCCGCAGCCGCCGCTCCTCCGCGGCCAGCGACCGCTCCAGCTCCGCCCGGTGCTCGACGGTGTCCTCCAACGCCCGCGACGCCGCCTCCAGCGCGGCCGTCAGCTCCGCCTCCTGCTCGCGGATCCGCGCGGCCTCCCGCTCCATGTCCTCCGGATCGCGGCCGCGCCGCTCCTCCTCCGGGGCCGCGGCCGAGGCCGACTTGACCCGCGCGTCGGCCAGGGACGCAGTCCCCCGTACCCGCTCGGCCAGCTGCGACAGCTCGTACCAGGTCTGCTGCGCCCGCTGGAGCCGCGGCGTCAACTGCCGCACCGTTTCTTCGAGCTCCGCCTCGCGCCGAAGGGCCTGTGCGAGCTGCGCCTCGGCCGCCTCCTTGCGCTCCTTCAGCGCCGCCTCGTCCGCGATCTCCGCGTCGAGCGCGCCCCGCAGCGTCACCAGGTCGTCGGCGAGCAGCCGCAGCCGCGCGTCTCGCAGGTCGGCCTGGATGACGGCCGCCCGACGGGCCACCGCGGCCTGCCGCCCCAGCGGCTTCAGCTGGCGCCGCAGTTCCTCGTTGAGGTCCTGCACGCGCGCGAGGTTGGCCTGCATCGCGTCCAGCTTCCGCAGCGCCTTCTCTTTGCGCTTGCGGTGTTTGAGTACGCCGGCCGCCTCCTCGATGAAGGCGCGCCGGCCCATCGGATCGGCGTGCAGGACGGAGTCCAGCTGGCCCTGGCCGACGATGACGTGCATCTCGCGGCCGATGCCCGAGTCGGAGAGCAGCTCCTGGATGTCGAGCAGCCGGCAGGTGTCACCGTTGATCTGGTACTCGCTGCTGCCGCCGCGGAACATGATGCGCGTGATCGTGACCTCGGCATACTCGATCGGCAGGGCGCCGTCGGAGTTGTCGATGGTCAGTGACACCTCGGCCCGCCCGAGCGGCGGCCGCCCGGTGGTGCCGGCGAAGATGACGTCCTCCATCTTGCCGCCGCGCAGGGATTTGGCCCCCTGCTCCCCCATGACCCAGGACAGCGCGTCCACCACATTGGACTTGCCCGAGCCGTTGGGGCCCACGACACACGTGATGCCGGGCTCGAAGCGCAGGGTCGTTGCGGAGGCGAAGGACTTGAAGCCACGCAGGGTCAGGGACTTGAGGTGCACGCCGCCGGACTCTACCTTTCACGTTCGGTTTCACCCATGAAGGTGCAGGGCACAACTGACGTTAAAGGAATCGGCCCCCCACCTGGCCCAACGCGCTCGTGGACCACTGACGCGGCCGGCGGCCCAGGCGGCCAAGAAAGAAGGGACGCCGAAGCGTCCCTTGCAGATCATGCGGGGTTGGAGTCGAAGCGACGAATAGAGCGCGGATCAGGTGAGCGCAGGCTCCGCCTGGGGTACGTCGATGTCGATGCGGTCCAGCAGCGAGTCTCCGTGCTGAGCGGCGGCCGCGTTCAGCGCGTCATTTTCGGACTGAATCCGTACGAGCTCGGACTCAAGGTCCTGGACGCGCTGCTGAAGCCGTCGCATCTCGGCGAGGAGTCGCGGATCGGAACCGCCGACGTAACCGAGAAGCGCCTTTGCCATGATGGATGGTCCTCCACACTGAGTGACCGACCGAAGCGGTGTGGGTCGTGAGGGAATCGCACCCGCGGATGTCCGGCAGCGACTGTCAGTCACTGCGCTTACTAGTGCCAGCACTGCCAAACAGCTCAGGTGCGCGGGGCTTCCAGCGTCTCACCAAAAAGTTTGACGGTCAACACGATCACGCCCCGTATCGGCGGGCAGCCCGGCTCTCCCAAGGGGCGTGGAGATCGTCCGCTGCTTCGACCCTTCCACGGAACACTGCGTCGGCAACGCGTCGGCAGCGGAACGCGCAGATCCGGCCCGGTGCGGGCCGTCCGGAGATGTGATCAGTACATGATCAGCCGATCGCTCAACGGATCGCGAACCCGTCGTAGCCACCGCGCGGTGTACCCCAGATCTCTGTCACTCCGTCCACCCTCCCGGGCGTGTCGGCGGAGCGCAGCCAGTCGAGCAGCCGGTGGCAATTCTCACGTTGACCTTCGGCCACCACCTGCACTCGCCCGTCGTCGAGGTTGAGCGCGAACCCGACGACTCCGCCGACCTCCAGTGCATTGGCCCTGGTGAACCAGCGGAAGCCCACTCCCTGTACACGGCCGCGCACCCACGCGGTCATGCGGACATCTTCATTCATGCGTGAACGCTAACGGGGCGGAGACTTTCGCCCCACATCGCCCCGGCGCCCCATCGCGTACAGTCGCGCACCAGTGAACTCACCCATTTGGGTGAGTAAGGGATGATCTTGAGCCGCAAGGAAGGCACGTCGCCGATGGGACGCCACCGACTTCACGCCGCGCCGGGCCGCGACGGCAACCGCCGCACCCTCGTGCGCACCGCCCTGCTGGGCGGGGCCGTGGCCGTGGTCCTCGGTACGGCGGCGGTGACCACCGGCATGGTTCCGGTCGGCACCTCCTTCCCCTATGTCGGTGTCAGCGCCGACGGCTCGACGGCGAAGACGCGGGCCAAGGCCGAGGCCTCGCCGAGTCCGGAGCCCGTGACCGAGCAGCAGGGGGGCGGCCTCGCCAACCTCTCCGGCCGCGCCTCCGCGGGCCCCGACGTGAGCAGCCCGTCACCCTCGGCCTCCCCCTCGCCGTCCGCCTCCCCTTCCCCGTCGGCCTCGGCGAGCCCTTCCGCCTCGCCCACCCCGCCCGCCTCCGCATCCCCCTCCGCCAAGGTGCAGGCGAAGCCGCAGAAGAGCCCGCCGTCGATCCCGGTCCCGGTGCCGGTGCCGGTACCGCCGAAGACGGCCACCCCCAAGCCGCCCGCCCCGCCCGCCCCGCCGACTTCGACCCCGACCCCGACCCCGACGGCCGGCGACGGCCACTCCGCGGAGGAGACGGCCGTACTCACCCTGGTCAACCAGGAGCGCGCGCAGGCCGGCTGCGGTCCGGTCCGGGCGAACCCGCCGCTCGCGGCGCTGGCCGCCGCCTTCAGCAAGGACATGGCCACCCGCGGCTACTTCGACCACACCGACCCCGACGGGAACACCCCGTGGGACCGCGCCACCAAGGCGGGCCTCTCCGGACTCGGTGGCGAGAACATCGCCCGCGGCCAGGGCGACGCCCAGGCGGTCATGAAGGCCTGGATGAACAGCCCCGGCCACAAGGCGAACATCCTCAACTGCGAGTTCCGCACCCTCGGCGTCGGCGTGTACGTCGCCGCCGGCGGCCCCTGGTGGACCCAGGACTTCGGCTTCTAGGCACTTACCAGCCGAAAGCGCAATCTTCTGGTCAGCGCTGTACGGAGTTAAGCTGGTCGGCATGGAGACAGAGCTTCCGTTCGACGCCTTCGCGCGCGCGTGCCCGTCCCGGGAGACCCTGGAGCACGTCACGGGCCGCTGGGGCAGCCTCACGGTGGGCGCCCTGCGCGACGGCTCGTGCCGTTTCAACGAGCTGCGCCGCAAGGTCGACGGCGTGAGCGAGAAGATGCTCTCCCAGACCCTGCAGGCGCTGGAGCGCGACGGCATCGTCAACCGCGAGGCACAGCCGACGAACCCGCCGCGCGTCGACTACGAGCTGACCCCGCTCGGCGTCGAGATCGCCGACCGGCTGCTCGCGCTCATCCACTTCCTCGAAGCCAGCATGCCCCGGGTCATCGGCGCGCGGGAGTCCTACGACGCCACGCGCGGCGGCCGCTGACAGCGCGGGCAGAAGTAGCTGGACCGGTTCATCCACGGGCGGCGCCGCATCGGGGTGCCGCAGCGCCGGCAGGGCTCGTCCTCGCGCCCGTAGGCGTCGAGCGAACGGTCGAAGTAGCCGGACTCGCCGTTCACGTTGACGTACAGGCTGTCGAAGCTGGTGCCGCCGACGTCGAGCGCCGCGTTCATCACGTCCCGGACGTGGCCGAGGAGTTCCGCGCTCCGCGGACGCGTCAGCGTGGCGGTGGCGCGCTCGTAGTGCAGCCGCGCCCGCCACAGCGCCTCGTCCGCGTAGATGTTGCCGACCCCGCTGATCAGGGACTGGTCCAGCAGGGCCCGCTTGACGGTGGTCCGCTTGGCGCGCAGTGCCGCGTGGTAGCCGGCCTCGTCGAAGAGGGGGTCCAGCGGGTCCCGGGCGATGTGCGCGATGACGTCGGGCAGCCCGTCGGGCGTGTTCTCGTGGAGCGAGAGCCCGCCGAAGGTGCGCTGGTCGACGAAGCGGAGCTCGGTCCCGGCGGCGTCCTCGAACCGCACGCGGATGCGCAGGTGCTTCTCGTCGGCGGCCTCTTCCGGCTGCACCAGGAGCTGTCCGCTCATCCCGAGGTGCCCGAGCACCGAGAGGTCCCGCCCCTCCAGGGGCAGCCACAGGTACTTGCCTCGCCGCTGCGGGACGCCGATCGTCTCGCCCGTCAGCCGCGCGGCGAAATCGGCGGCGCCGGCCGGGTGGCGGCGTACCGCGCGCGGGTGGAGCACCTCGACGGCCCCGACGGTCCGGCCGGCCACCCAGCGCTCCAAGCCCCGCCGTACGACTTCGACTTCGGGCAGCTCGGGCACGGCGGTCCTCCGGGGGCGATGCGGTCGTGGTGCGTTCTGGTCGCTCCCGGCGAGCGTACCGGCCTGCCCCGCCGGGCCCGGAAACGGGTCCGCCCGCCCCTGCACGGCGGCAGGGGCGGGCGGGAGATCCCGAAGGAAGGGCTCAGCTCAGCCGTTCGGCGTCGGGTCGGCGGGTGTCGGCGACCCGCCGTCCTCGGCCGGGGCCACGGCATCGGCCCCGGTGTCGGCCGGAGCCGTCACCGCGACCTTGGCGGCCGCGGATGCCGCGGCTTCCGCCGCGATCCGCTCGTCCGCCTTGGCCCGGATACCGCGCCATGCGGACTCCGCGGCCTGCTGTTCCGCCTCCTTCTTGCTGCGGCCGGTGCCGGTGCCGTACGAGACACCACCGACGCGGGCGGCAGCGGTGAAGGTCTTCTCGTGGTCCGGACCGGTCTCGGTGACCAGGTATTCCGGTACGCCGAGGCCTTCGGCCGCCGTCAGCTCCTGGAGACTGGTCTTCCAGTCCAGGCCGGCCCCGAGGTTCGAGGACTTCTCGATGAGCGGGTCGAAGAGCCGGTGAACCAGCTCCGAGGCCGCGTCGAGGCCCTGGTCGAGGTAGACCGCGCCGATCACCGCTTCAAGGGTGTCGGCGAGGATGGAGGCCTTGTCCCGGCCACCCGTGCCCTCTTCGCCCCGGCCGAGCCGGATGAAGGAGCCGAGTTCGAGGCCGCGCCCGACCTCCGCCAGTGCGCGCGAGTTGACCACCGCGGCCCGAAGTTTGGCCAGCTGGCCTTCAGGCAGGTCGGGGTGGGTCGTGTACAGCGTGTCCGTGACCACCAGACCGAGCACGGAGTCCCCGAGGAACTCCAGGCGCTCGTTGGTGGGCAGACCGCCGTTCTCGTACGCGTACGAGCGGTGGGTCAGTGCACGCACCAGAAGGGCGGACTCGAGTCGATACCCGAGCCGCCCTTCCAGAAGCGTGTGGGACGAGGCCGCGTTGTTACTGTCTGCCTGCTTCTCAGCGTTGGACAGCTCAGACATTGCGCCTCTCACCAGCCGCTCAGACCTCGAGGACCTGGCGCTTGTTGTAGGTGCCGCAGCTCGGGCACGCAATGTGCTGGAGCTTCGGCTCCTGGCAACGCTCACACGAAACCAGGGTGGGGACCGCAGCCTTCCACTGCGACCGGCGGTGGCGCGTGTTGCTGCGCGACATCTTCCGCTTCGGAACAGCCACGGCTACTTCTCCTGCTTCTCGGCGGCGCCCTGAACTCCGTCAGAGGCAGTGCCGCTCATGTTGTCCTTCTCGTCGTCCTGATCGGTCACGACGAGTCCTTGCAATGCCGCCCAACGGATGTCGACGGCATCATGGTGGTGGTCCGGGTCGTCGTTCAGGCTGAGCCCGCAATCGGGGCACAGTCCGAGACAGTCCTCCCGGCACACCGGCTGCATGGGCAGTGCGAGCACCACCACATCACGCAGCACGGGTTCGAGGTCGAACAAGCCGTCCTCGAGGAAGAGCGTGTCCTCGTCGTCCTCGGCGTCGTCGGCCGGCTCCGCCTTTGTGCGGCTCCGGTCGTCGGCGTCAGGGTACGAGAACATCTCCTGGAAGTCCGCCTTGAGCTCGCGCTCGACGGACTCCAGACACCTTACGCACTCCCCTACGGCCGATGCACGGGCGGTGCCTGTGACAAGCACCCCTTCCATGACCGACTCGAGGCGGAGGCTGAGCTTCATCGGTGCGCCTTCCGGCACTCCGATGACGCCGACGAGACCGAAGTCCGCCGGTGCCGCGATCTCACGGGACAGCCGCTGCATGGCACCAGGACGCCGACCCAGCTCGTGCGTGTCGAACACGAGGGGGTTGCGGTGGTCGAGGCGGGTATTCAGGGCCGTTCCTGCTTTCACAGATCGCTGAAGATCAAAGATTCCGCCACTTGTGGGCAGCATGGATCGCGGTGCATACGCGCGACCGAAGAGCCAGGATACCCGGCGCTTCGCTCTGAGCCCAATCCGGCCTCAGCGACCCTGTTCGTACTGGCGCAGCTGGTCCAGATTGATCATGCTCGTGTCGAAGAAGCTGGTCTCGTCGAGCGCGGGCTGCTGCGGCTGGTGCTGCGCGGCCTGCGGCTGCTGCGACTGCTGCTGGTAGGCCGCGTACGGGTCCGGCTGCTGGTCGTAGCCCAGCGCCGCGTACGGATCCGGCTGCTGGACCTGCTGCTGGTAGGCATAGGGGTCCTGATAGGCATAGGCGTCCTGCTGCTGGGGCTGCTGGTAGCCGTACGCGTCGTACGCGGGCTCCTGCTGGGCCTGCGCCGGGATCGCCGGGGCCGCGGGCACCATCGGGGCCGCCGGCTCCGCCAGGCCCGCCAGGAAGTCCGCGTCGCTGGCCGAGCGGGACTGCTGCGACCCCGCGGCGTCCTGGGCGGCCATGTGCGCGCCGAGGTCGTCCGTGGGCGCCCGGCCCAGCAGCTTCTGGCGGCCCCGGCCGACCGCCTCCAGGGTCTTGGAGAGCACCGCCTCGAAGGTCGCCAGCTTGGTGTCCACGTACGCGTCCGCCTGCAGGCGCTGCGTCTCCGGGTCGTGGCTGCGCTCGGGAGCCTCGGCGTCCGGGTAGCCCTGCTCGTCCAGCCCGGGCCCGCGGCCCAGCAGCTTCTCGCGGCCGCGGTCGACCGAGCCGATGGTCTTGCTGAGCACGACCTCGAAGTTCGCGAGCTTGCTGTCGACGTAGTCGTCGGCCTCGGCCCGGATCTCCTCGGCCTCCCTGCGGGCGTCCGCCAGGATCCGGTCCGCCTCGGCCTGCGAACGGCGCGCGACCTCGGTGTCGGAGATCAGCGAACCGCGCTGGGCGTGCGCCGAGTCGATGATCCGCTCCGCCTCGCGGCGGGCGTCCTCGACCATCTGCTCCCGGCCGCCGATGAGCTCCTGCGCCTGCGCGAGCGAGCCGGGCAGCGCCTGGCGCACCTCTTCGAGATGGGCGAGCAGCTCGGCACGGTTGATCACGCAGGAGGCCGACATGGGCATGGACCGGGCGCCGCCGACGGCCGCGACGATCTCGTCGAGCTTCTTCTGCACGTCCATGGGGGCTCGCACTCTCTCGGCCTCGGGCGGTTCCTGAGACGGACGGCACGACTGTACGGCCACCGGGCGAACGCCCGACACCGGCTGACGGCCCGTCAGTCCGTCAGCGGTTGGCGAGCCGCTCGGTCAGCGCCGCGTGCACGTGCGGCGGCAGCAGGTGGGCGACATCGCCGCCCCAGGCCGCGACCTCCTTGACCAGGGAGGACGACAGGAAGCTGTAGGTGGGGTTGGTCGGCACGAACAGCGTCTCGACGCCCGAGAGCCCCATGTTCATCTGGGCCATCTGGAGCTCGTAGTCGAAGTCGCTGACCGCGCGCAGGCCCTTGACGATGGCCGGGATGTCGCGCTGCTTGCAGAAGTCGACGAGCAGTCCGTGGAAGGACTCCACCTCGACGTTGCCGTAGTCGGCGGTCGCCTCGCGGATCAGCTCGATCCGCTCCTCGACGGTGAACAGCCCCTGCTTGGACTGGTTGATCATCACGGCGACGTGCACGACGTCGTAGAGCCGGGAGGCCCGGCCGATGATGTCGAGGTGTCCGTTGGTGATGGGGTCGAATGACCCGGGACAGACGGCTCGGCGCAACTTGGGTCCCTCGCTCTCCGATGCGGGCATCATGAGTCTTCGCTGGTGAAGGCGGCGCGACCGTACCAAAGGGTGCCTTCGCCGTACTTGCGGGAGCGCAGCGGCTCGAAGCCCTCGGGCCACGGGAAGGCCCCGCTCCTCGTACTGCGCTCCACGGTGACGAGCGCATCGTCCGTGAGCCAGCCATTGGCGCGGAGTGTGAGCAGGATCTCGCCAAGATCGTCGTGGCCGACGGCGTACGGCGGGTCCAGGAAGACGACGTCGTACGGGTCCGCGCCGGCCGGGATCGCCACGATCTGCTCCGCCCTGCCCGCCCGGAACTCGGCGCCGGGCAGGCCCACCGCCTTGATGTTGTCCCGGATCGCCTTGGCGGCCTTGGCCTCGGGCTCCACCAGCAGTGCGTGGTCCGCGCCGCGGGAGAGCGCCTCCAGGCCGACCGCGCCGGAGCCGGCGTACAGGTCGAGCACCCGGGCCCCCTCGACGCCGTGCAGCGACTCCCAGGTCGAGAAGAGGCCTTCGCGCATCCGGTCCGAGGTCGGGCGGGTGCCGGTGCCCGGGGGCACGGTCAGCCGTCGCCCGCCGGCGCTGCCGGCGATCACGCGGGTCATCTGGGGTCCTTCGGTACGACGGTGATGGCTACTGCGGGGTTCCACGATAGGTCGTACCGCTCGAGACGGACCCGAGCGGTACCGGGCGACGAGGCTCAGCCCTTCTCCAGGTACTGCTCGCGCTCGGTGTCCAGCAGGGCCTCCAGCGCGCTGCGCAGGCCCGGCAGCCGCTCCAGCTCGGGGTCTTCGGCGACCACGCGGGTGGCCTCCTCCCGGGCCTGGGCGATGACCTCCTCGTCCTCGATGACCGCGAGCATGCGCAGCGAGGAGCGCACGCCCGACTGGGCCTGGCCCAGTACGTCGCCCTCCCGGCGCTGTTCGAGGTCGATGCGGGAGAGCTCGAAGCCGTCCAGGGTGGCGGCGACGGCCGCGAGCCGGGCCCGGGCGGGGCTCGCCTCGTGCATCTCGCTGACCAGCAGGCACAGGCCCGGCGCGGAGCCGCGCCCGACGCGGCCGCGCAGCTGGTGGAGCTGGGAGACGCCGAACCGGTCCGCGTCCATGATCACCATGACCGTGGAGTTCGGGACGTTCACACCGACCTCGATGACGGTGGTGGCGACCAGCACCTTGACCTCGCCGGCGGCGAAGCGGCGCATGACGTCGTCCTTGTCGGCCGGGTCCATCCGGCCGTGCAGCACCTCCACGGACAGCCCGGCGAGCGGCCCCCGCCTCAGCTGCTCGGCGATCTCCAGGACGGCCAGTGGGGGCCGCTTCTCGGCGTCGTCCTCGGCGGAGGCCTTCTTCTTGGGGTCGTCCTCGCCGTCGCCGATGCGCGGGCACACGACGTACGCCTGGTGCCCGTTCTCGACCTCCTCGCGCACCCGCTCCCAGGCCCGGGTCAGGAAGTGCGGCTTGTCCTTGGCCGGTACGACGTGGGTGGCGATCGGGGAGCGGCCGGCGGGCAGCTGGTCGAGTACGGAGGTCTCCAGGTCCCCGAAGACGGTCATCGCGACGGTGCGCGGGATCGGGGTCGCGGTCATGACCAGCAGGTGCGGGGGCTGCTTCCCCTTGGACCGCAGCGCGTCGCGCTGCTCGACGCCGAAGCGGTGCTGTTCGTCGACCACGACCAGGCCGAGGTCGTGGAACTGCACCTTGTCCTCGATGAGCGCGTGCGTGCCGATGACGACGCCGGCCTCGCCGGTGACCAGGTCGAGCAGCGCCTGCCGGCGCGCGGGCATCCCCATGGACCCGGTGAGCAGCACGACCTTGGTCCCCTGGTCGGAGCCGCCGAGCATGCCCCCTTCGGCGAGCTCGCCCATCATCTCGGTGATGGACCGGTGGTGCTGCTGGGCGAGCACCTCGGTGGGCGCGAGCATGGCGGCCTGCCCCCCGCAGTCCACGACGGCCAGCATGGCCCGCAGCGCCACCATCGTCTTGCCCGAGCCGACCTCGCCCTGGAGGAGGCGGTGCATGGGGTGGTCCGTGGCCAGGTCTTCGAAGATCTCGCGGGAGACGGTCTGCTGGCCGTCGGTGAGGGTGAAGGGGAGTTTGGCGTCGAAGGCGTCGAGCAGGCCGCCCGGGGCGGGGCGGCGGGGGACGGCCGGGAGCTGGGAGTCGGCGTGCCGGCGGCGGGCCAGGGCGACCTGGAGGACGAACGCCTCGTCCCACTTCAGGCGCTGGCGGGCGTCCTCGATGTCGGCCTTGGTGACCGGCCGGTGGATCTTCAGCAGGGCCTCGGTGAGCGGGACCAGTCCGCGGCCCTCGCGCAGGGCGTCCGGCAGCGGGTCAACGGCCTCCTGGGCGCTCGGCAGTACGGCGTCCACGCACTTGGCGATCTTCCAGGACTCCAGCTTGGCGCAGGCCGGGTAGATCGGGATGAGCTGGTTCGCGAAGGCGGTCGCGGCGTCCCGGTCGGAGGCGTCCGCGCCGAGCGGCTCGTACGCGGGGTGGGAGAGCTGGAGCTTGCGGTTGAACATGCCGACCTTGCCCGCGAACATGGCGCGGGTGCCCGGCAGCAGGTCCTTGTGCGGCTTGTGGACGCCCGCCCCGAAGAAGACCAGCTGGAGCCGGCCGCTGCCGTCGGTGATGGTCACCTCCAGGCGTTTGCCGCGGCCCCCGTTGAAGGTCAGGATCCGGGCGTCGGCGACCTGGGCGACGACCGTCACGTGCTCGTCGATCTGGTCGGCGAGCTCGGTGAGCGAGGTCAGCTCGCCGCGCTCGGCGTACCGCCGCGGGTAGTGGTGCAGCAGGTCCAGGGCCGTGTGCAGGCCGAGCTGCTCGGCCAGCACCTTGGCGGTGGCGGGGCCGAGCGTCTTCTTGAGGTCTTCGTCGAGCGCGGGCACGCCTTCATTGCACACCATGGCGCTGACAAGTCGGCTATTCGACCCCGATGAGCAGGGGCGCCGAGTACCGCCCGCCGCGGTAGGTGACCGTGTCCACCGCCAGGTGTCCGTGCTGTACGTACGCCTCCAGGCGCTCGGCGAGGGCGTCCGGCACCTCCGGACCCAGCACCAGGGTGACGAGTTCGCCTCCGGAGCCCAGCATCCGCTCCAGGACCGCCTGGGCGGTCTCGTCGAGGCCGGAGCCGATGAGGGCGACGTCCCCGTCGATGAGCCCGAGCACGTCCCCGGCCTGGCAGATGCCGGCGGAGGTGAACGACTGCCGTTCGGCGACGGCGAGTTCCCCGTAGCGGGTGGCGCCGGCGGCCGCGGTCATGGCGACCACGTCCTCGTCGAAGCTGCCCTCCGGATCGTGGACGGCGAGGGCGGCCAGGCCCTGGACCGCGGACCGGGTGGGGATCACGGCCACCCGTACGCCGTCGGCTCGGGCCTTGTCGGCGGCGGCGGCCGCGGCGGCGCGCTGGTCGGCGCCGCCGGGCAGCAGCACCACCTCGCGGGCGTGCGCGCGCCGGATGGCGTCGACGAGCGCGGCGGCGTCCGGGACCTCTCCGGGGCGGGCGAGCACGGTGGTCGCGCCCGCCTCCCCGCACAGTCCGGCCAGCCCCTCGCCCGGGACCACGGCGACGACGGCCCGCTGGACGCGCTCGCCGCGCGCCCGGCGCCGCTCGTCGGCGAAGTGGGTGATGCGGATCCGGTACGGCCGCCCGGCGACCACGCCGGCCTCCACGGCGGCGCCGGGGTCGTCGACGTGGACGTGCACGTTCCACAGTCCGTCGCCGCCGACCACCACCAGGGAGTCCCCGAGTCCGTCGAGGCGCTCGCGCAGCTGCGCCACGGCCGGCTCGGCGGCCTCCAGGAGGTAGATCACCTCGTACGCGGGCCCGCCCCGCTCCTCGGCTTCGCAGGGCTGCGGCGGCCGCGGTACGGGCACGGCCCGGCCGCGGACGGCCTCGGCCGCGGGCTGCTGGCCGGACAGCGCCTGCCACAGGGCCCCGAGTACGGCGACCAGCCCGCAGCCCCCGGCGTCGACCACTCCGGCCCGGCCCAGCTCGGCCAGCTGCCCCGGGGTGTCGGCGAGGGCCGCGCGGGCCCCGTCGTAGGCGGCCCGGGCCACGTCGGCGGCGGTCCCGGCGGCCGCCCCGGCCGCCTCGCCGGCCCGTGCCGCCGCGGCGGCGACCGTGAGCATGGTGCCCTCCACCGGGTGGGCGACGGCCCGGTACGCCTCCTCGGCGGCCCGGGTCAGCGCCTCGGCCAGCATCCGGCCGGCTCCGCGGTCCCCGGGCTCGTCGCCGAGTACGTCGGCCACACCGCGCAGCAGCTGCGCCAGGATCGTCCCCGAGTTCCCGCGGGCGCCTATGAGGGCGCCGTGCGCGTAGGCCCGTACGGCCTCGGGGAGGGAGGCGGTCGCAGCCGCGGCGACCGGGTCCACCGCTGTGGTCTCGCTCACGCCTGCGGGTGGTGTTCCGAGCGCCTCGGTCAGGGCGCGGTCCGCCGACTCGGCGGTCAGGTAGAGGTTGGTTCCGGTGTCCGCGTCCGCGACCGGGTAGACGTTGATCGCGTCGATGTCCTCGCGGGCCCGGCCCAGCGCGGCCACGGCCAGCGAGCTCCAGGTGCGCACCGCTTCGGCGTCGAGCTCGTCGGCGGGCTGCGGCTGCGGCTCGTGCTGCACCGGGCGTTCCTCCTCGTGCGGGCCAGGGTTCACCGCAGGGTAACCAAGGACTGCCGCGTGTCAGGGGCCCCGGGCGGGATCGGCGGCGGCCATGGTAGTTTTCTTGGACGGACGCAGTCGTTGTATGCTGCTCCGGTTGCCCGATGAAAGTCGGGCCAATTTCCCCCGGCAAACCACTCAGACTTCTCAGACTTCTGATCCGGTGCGCCGGATTTCACTGTAAGTGCATCTGAAGTCTTTGGAGTGACCTGTGGCTGCCAACTGCGACGTTTGCGCCAAGGGGCCGAGCTTCGGCAACAACATCTCCCACTCGCACCGCCGCACCTCGCGTCGCTGGAACCCGAACATCCAGCGCGTTCGTGCCATGGTCAGTGGGACGCCGAAGCGCCTCAACGTCTGCACCTCGTGCATCAAGGCCGGCAAGGTCTCGCGCTGACGCCAACCGTCGTAGCGCAGCCCTTTCCGGTTGCCAAGAAGGCCGGTCCACCTCGTGGACCGGCCTTTTGCCTTGTCCGGATCTGCGGAGCCGGACATGAAGAGGACCACCGCGTCACGTGACGCGGTGGTCCTCTGCCGTCCTGCCTCCGTCAGCGGTGCCACTGCCAGGCGTGGTCCACCGGGCCGATGCCGCCGCCGAGCGCGAAGCCGGCCGCGATGGCGCCGCTCACGTACTCCTTGGCCTCCATGACGGCCTGCGGTACGTCCTGCCCCTTGGCGAGCCCGGCGGCTATCGCACTGGCCAGGGTGCAGCCGGTGCCGTGGGTGTGCCGGTTGTCGTGGCGCGGCGCCCGCAGCCACAGCTGTGTGTCCCCGTCGGTGAGCAGGTCGGCGGCCTCGCCCCCGTGGGCGGCCAGGTGCCCGCCCTTGATCAGCGCCCACTCCGGCCCGTACGCGAGGACGGCGTCCGCGGCGCGCCGCATGTCGTCCTCGCTCTCCACCACCACGCCCGTGAGCTGCGCCACCTCGTCCAGGTTCGGGGTGGCCACGGTGGCCCGCGGCAGCAGCTCCTTGCGTACGGCGTCCAGCGCCGAGGCGGCGAGCAGTGCGTCCCCGTGCTTGGAGACCCCGACCGGGTCGACGACGGCGGGGGCGGAGGTGGCGGCCAGCAGTTCGGCCACCGTCTCCACCAGCGCGGCGGAGGCCAGCATCCCGGTCTTGACCGCGTGGACGCCCATGTCGTCCACGACGGCCCGGTACTGGGCCTTCACGGCCTCGGCGGGCAGTTCCCAGACCCCCTGCACCCCGAGGGAGTTCTGCGCGGTCACGGCCGTCACCACGCTCATCCCGTGCACGCCCAGTGCCAGCATCGTCTTGAGATCGGCCTGAATCCCGGCGCCACCGCCGGAATCGGATCCGGCGACGGTCAGGCACAGCGGTGGCGCGGCGGTCATCTGGAGGTCTCCTCGGTGGACGGGTCGGAGCCGAAGTGGTCCCAGCCGCCGGTGCTCGTCCAGGGGGCGCCGTCCACGGTCACCTGGGGCAGCGCGGACCGGTTCAGCACCTCCCCGATGACCTTCCACCGGGCCGGCAGTTTCACATCGGGCGGGAAGGTCGCCACGATGGCGTGATCTTCTCCTCCGGTGAGCACCCACTGCAAGGGGTCGACCCCGACGGCCTGCCCGATGTCGTGCATCTGCGTCGGGATGTCGACGGCCGCCGAGCGCAGGTCGATCCGCACCTTGCTCGCCTCCGCGATGTGCCCGAGGTCGGCGATCAGGCCGTCGCTGACGTCGGTCATCGCGGTGGCGCCGAGTCCGGCGGCCGCGGGGCCCGCGTGGTACGGGGGTTCGGGGCGCCGGTGCGCCTCGACGAAGGCCCGCGGGGAGCGGAACCCGCGCGAGAGCACGGCGAATCCGGCCGCGGACCAGCCCAGCCAGCCCGTGACGGCCACGACGTCGCCGGGCTGGGCGCCGGAGCGCAGCACGGGCTCGTGGTTGCGCAGGTCGCCGAGGGCGGTGATGGCCACGGTGATGGTGTCCCCGCGGACGACGTCGCCGCCGACCACGGCCGCGCCGGCGACCTGGCACTCGTCGCGGATGCCGTCCATCAGCTCGGTGGGCCAGGTGACCGGCAGCTCGGCCGGGACGACGAGGCCGAGCAGCAGCGCGGTCGGCACCGCGCCCATGGCGGCGATGTCGGCGAGGTTCTGCGCGGCGGCCTTGCGGCCGACGTCGTACGCGGTGGACCAGTCGCGCCGGAAGTGCCTGCCTTCCAGCAGGATGTCGGTGCTCGCCACGACCCGCCGGTCGGGGGCCGACACGACCGCGGCGTCGTCGCCCGGTCCGAGCCGGACCGCCGGGGTGGTGGTGAGCCGTGAGGTGAGCTCCCGAATGAGCCCGAACTCCCCCAGCTCGCCCACAGTGCCCTTCATCGCTGTGCCCCTTCTTGCCCAGTCCGCTTGCGGTCGCGAGCCGTCACAGCTCTGGGTACCGTCAACAGATACGTCAACTTCTGCTCTCCGTACGCCCCGCTGTGCGTGGCGCCGTGCCCCCGGGTCTCCCCGTGGTGCTCGGCAACGCGGTACCGTGGCGTCCCTTCTTCCCCGGGCCCACCCGAATCCCTTGGGCCCACCCGAAGGTTAGGGGAATCGATCCTCGTGGCCGCCCTGGAGGTTCCGTGGTACAGGCGTACATCCTTATCCAGACCGAGGTGGGCAAGGCGTCGTTCGTCGCCGAGTCCATCAGCCAGATCCCGGGGGTGATCCAGGCCGAGGACGTGACGGGCCCGTACGACGTGATCGTGCGCGCCCAGGCCGACACCGTGGACGAGCTCGGCCGCATGGTCGTCGCCAAGGTGCAGCAGGTGGAGGGCATCACCCGCACCCTGACCTGCCCGGTGGTCCATCTGTAGCCCCCGTCTACTCTTGGCCGGTGATGACCCTCCACCGCCGGCCCCTGCGTCTGCCCGCCCTGCCCGTACTGGTCGCGGTACTGGCCCTCGCGGGCTGTACCCCGGGTGATTCCGATGCCCGGGTGGACCCGCCGCCCACGCCGCCCGCCGACGTCGCGGGGTTCTGTGCAGCACTGCACGGAGAACTCCCGGAGACGGTGGCCGGCCTGGCGCGGGCCAAGGCAGCGCCGGAGTCGGATCTGACCGCCGCGTGGGGCGGCTCGGCGATCGTACTGCGGTGCGGTATCCCCAAGCCCCCCGAGATGGCTGATCCGAAGCAGGAGGGCGTCGAGGTCAACGGCGTCCGGTGGCTGCTGGAGAAGGTCCCCGACAGTGCCGGCGGGGGGTTCCGGTTCATCACCGGGATGCGGCTCGCGTACACCGAGGTCCGGGTCGACAAGGAGCATGCCACGGATGCGGGGATGCTCGTCGGGCTGTCCGCCGTCGTGGCCAAGACCGTCCCGGAGGGCATCTCCTCGTACTGACGGGGGCCCTGCGCCCCTTCGCACACCGACCGCCCGCCGGGAATCCCGGCGGGCGGTCGGCATGTACGGCGCTGCGGCTGCGGTCAGCGCAGGCCGGTGGAGCGGCTCAGGGCCGCCTGGATCAGGCGGTCCACCAGCTCCGGGTACTCGATGCCCGACTCCTGCCACATCCGCGGGTACATGGAGATCGGGGTGAAGCCCGGCATCGTGTTGATCTCGTTGATGACGAACGTGCCGTCCTCGGTGAGGAAGAAGTCGGCGCGCACGAGGCCCTCGCAGGACGCGGCGTCGAACGCCTCGATCGCGAGCCGCTGCACCTCGGCGGTCTGCTCCGGGGTGAGCGGAGCGGGCACGATCCCGGAGGCGGAGTCGATGTACTTCGCCTCGAAGTCATAGAAGTCGTGGCTGGAGACCGGCGGGATCTCGGCGGGCGCGCTCGCGCGCGGCCCGTCCTCGAACTCCAGCACCCCGCACTCGATCTCGCGGCCGCGCAGCAGCGCCTCCACGATGATCTTCGGGTCGTGGCGCTGCGCCTCGCGGATCGCCGCGTCCAGGCCGGAGGCGTCGTCGACCTTGGTGATGCCGATGGAGGAGCCGGCCCGGGCGGGCTTGATGAACAGCGGCCAGCCGTGCTCACCGGCGAAGTCCAGGATCCGCGCCTTGGCGGCGTCCCGGTCGGCGTCCCACTCGCGGGGCCGGACGGTCACGTACGGGCCGACGGGGAGGCCGAAGGAGGTGAAGACGCGCTTCATGTACTCCTTGTCCTGGCCGACGGCCGAGGCGAGGACGCCCGAGCCGACGTACGGGATGCCGGAGAGCTCCAGCAGGCCCTGCAGGGTGCCGTCCTCGCCGTACGGGCCGTGCAGCATCGGGAAGACGACGTCGACCTCGCCCAGGGCCTTGGGGACGGCTCCCGGCTCGGTGTAGACGACCTCACGGTTGGCCGGGTCGACGGAGAGCACGACGGCGCCGTCCTCGGAGTCCGCGAGCTCCTCGACGCTCGGCAGCTTGCGGTCGGCGATGGCCATCCGCGCGGGCTCGTCGGCGGTCAGCGCCCACCGGCCGTCCGTGGTGATGCCGATGGGCAGCACCTCGTACTTGGACCGGTCGATGGAGCGCAGCACGGCGCCCGCGGTGACGACCGAGATGGCGTGTTCCGAGCTGCGGCCGCCGAACACGACGGCCACGCGGGGCTTGCGGCCCTGCTGCTCAGGGGTCTGGGGGAGGTTCTCGCTGCTCATATCGCCACGACGATACCCGGTCGGGCGTCCGGAAAGGAGTCAGCGGCGTTCCGGTTTGGCGCTGCGCCCCATCAGTTCCTTCAGCGCGACCAGCGGCGGCTTGCCGTGGTGGACGATGTCGACAACGGTGTCGGTGATCGGCATGTCCACCCCGTGGCGGCGGGCCAGATCGGCCACCGACTGGCAGGACTTGACGCCCTCGGCGGTCTGCTTGGTGACCGCGATGGTCTCCTCCAGCGTCATTCCGCGGCCGAGGTTGGTGCCGAAGGTGTGGTTCCGGGAGAGCGGCGAGGAGCAGGTGGCGACGAGGTCGCCGAGGCCCGCGAGACCGGAGAAGGTGAGCGGGTCGGCGCCCATGGCCAGGCCCAGCCGGGTCGCTTCGGCGAGGCCCCGGGTGATGAGGGAGCCCTTGGTGTTGTCGCCCAGTCCCATGCCGTCCGCGATGCCGACGGCGAGGCCGATGACGTTCTTGACGGCGCCGCCCAGCTCGCAGCCGATGACGTCGGTGCTCGTGTACGGGCGGAAGTACGGGGTGTGGCAAGCCGCCTGGAGGCGCTGCGCGACGGCCTCGTCGGAGCAGGCGACGACGGCGGCGGCGGGCTGCCGGGCGGCGATCTCACGGGCCAGGTTGGGGCCGGTGACGACGGCGACGCGCTCGGCGGGGACCTTGGCGACCTCCTCGATGACCTCGCTCATGCGCTTGGCGCTGCCGAGTTCGATGCCCTTCATCAGGGAGACGAGCACGGCGTCGGCGGGCAGCAGCGGGGCCCATTCGGCGAGGTTGCCGCGCAGGGTCTGGGAGGGGATGGCGAGGACCGCGAAGTCGGCGCCGGCCGCGGCCTCGGCCGGGTCGGTGGTGGCGCGCATGTTCGCGGGGAGTTCGACGTCCGGGAAGTAGTCCGGGTTGGTCCGGCCGGTGTTGATGGCGTCGACGACCTCGCGGCGGCGGCCCCACAGGGTCACCTCGCAGCCTGCGTCGGCGAGCACCATGCCGAAGGCCGTGCCCCAGGAGCCGGTTCCGAAGACGGCTGCCTTCACGGGACGTGTCACTTCAGGTCCTCCCCCGCGGCCTTGTGCCGCTGTTCCAGCCTGGCCTTGCGGTGGTCGTACGGCTGCTCCGGCGCCTTCTCGCCGCGCAGCTCCTCCAGCAGCTCCGTGATGGCCGCCATGATGGTCTCGGTGACCTCCTTGAGCACGTCCGGGGTGGGTTCCCGGTCGTAGAACTCGGAGAGGTCCACGGGGGGTCCGGCCAGTACCTGGAGGGTCTTGCGCGGGAACAGGCGGACCTTGTCCTCCTTGGCGTAGGGCGGCATCGCGAGGTTCGCGCCCCACTGGGCCACCGGAATGACGGGCGCCTTGGTCATCAGCGCCACCCGCGCCGCGCCGGTCTTGCCGGCCATCGGCCATATGTCCGGATCGCGGGTGAGGGTGCCTTCCGGATAAAAGGCCACGCATTCGCCGCGCTCGATCGCGTCCACGGCGGCCCGGAATGCGTCCAGGGCGTTGGAGGTCTCGCGGTAGACCGGGATCTGGCCGGAGCCGCGCAGGATCGCGCCGACAATGGGGACCTTGAAGAGGGCCGCCTTGGCGAGCAATCGGGGCACCCGGCCGGTGTTGTACTGGAAGTGCGCGTAGGAGAGCGGGTCCAGATACGAGTTGTGATTGACGGCCGTGATAAACCCGCCGTCGGCCGGAATGTGATCCATTCCCCGCCAGTCCCGCTTGAAGAACACCACCAGCGGCGGTTTTGCGATGACCGCCGCCAGGCGGTACCAGAAGCCGATTCTGCGGCGGGACACTCGGACACCTTCCTCTAGGACCGGTGCGCGGCTGGGCACCTGGTCGGCCGGACAAGTGTGGCCTCAGGTCCGGTCTCTGTCGAGAACACCGTACGCCCCGCCCGGAGCACCGGACCTACGGGCCGACCGGGCAGAGGCGACAATGGGCCGACGCGTGACCAGGCCATGACCCGGCAATGGTCCACGCATGGACGGACGCGCACCGGAGGGAAGGGGGGTCCGCCACGAACGCGGTCTGGAGTCTGGTGGTCCCGCTGAAGCCCCTGGCGGTGGCCAAGAGCCGTCTCGCGGCGGCCGTGGGCGCATCCCGCCCCGGGCTCGCGCTGGCGTTCGCGCAGGACACCGTGGCGGGGGCGCTGGCCTGCGCGGCGGTCGCGAATGTGGTGGTCGTCACGGACGACGCCGAGGCCGGAAGGGAACTGGCGCGGCTGGGGGCGCGGATCGTGCCGGACGCCCCGGCCGCCGGGCTCAACGCGGCGCTGGCCCACGGGGCGCGGGAGATACGCAGGGCCCGGCCGGGGGCGGCGGTGGCCGCGATGAACGCGGATCTGCCCGCGCTGCGGCCGCCGGAATTGCTACGCGTGCTCGAAGCCGCATCCGTATTTCCCCGGGCATTTCTGGCGGACGCGGCGGGAATCGGCACGACCCTGCTTTCCGCTGCGCCGGACGTGGAATTGGCACCCTCGTTCGGAGGTCCGTCACGGGCCCGGCATTCGGCTTCGGGAGCTGCGGAAATAGCCCTCGCGGACGTCGAGAGCGTACGCCGGGACGTGGACACGGGAGCGGATCTGAGGACGGCCCTCGCCCTCGGTGTGGGCCGTCACACGGCCCGATACAGTGCCCGTATGCAGGCGACCGCGTACACGTACGACTCCCAGACCCGTAGCGGCAGTGTGCTGCTGGACGACGGCACCCCGGTGCCCTTCGAGGCCCCGGCCTTCGAGGCGGGCGGCCTGCGGCTGCTGCGGCCCGGGCAGCGGGTCCGGATCGAGACGGACGGCGAGGGGCCGGCCCTGCGGATCACGCTGGTCACCCTGCAGACCTTCTGACCTCAGCGCTGCAACCCTTCTGACCTGCACGAACAGTGCGGACAGCACCGCGGGCCGGCTTCCCCAGGAGGGGGAAGCCGGCCCGGCGTGTGTGACTCGTGGCCTTACTTCTTGCGGGCCGTGGTCTTCTTCGCGGTGGTCTTGCGCGCCGTCGTCTTCTTGGCGGGCGCCGTGGTCTTCGCAGTGGCCTTCTTGGCCGCCGGAGCCGTCTTCTTGGCGGTGGCGGTGGTCTTCTTCGCCGTCGCCGCGGCCTTCTTGGCGGTGGCGGTGGTCTTCTTGGCCGTCGCCGTGGTCTTCTTCGCCGCGGCGGTCTTGGCGACCACCTTCTTGGCGACGACCTTCTTCGCGGTGGTCTTCTTGGCGACCGCGGTCCTCGCCGCCGCCGCCTTCTTGGCGGTCGTGGCCTTCTTGGCCACGGCCTTCTTGACCGTCGCGGAAGCACCGCCGGAGAGGCTGCCCTTGGGCGCCTTCTTCACCGACACCTCGCCGCCCTTGGGCAGCTTCTTGGTGCCCGCGACCAGGTCCTTGAAGCCCTGGCCCGCGCGGAAGCGGGGAACAGAGGTCTTCTTGACCCGGACGCGCTCACCCGTCTGCGGGTTGCGGGCGTAGCGGGCCGGGCGGTCGACCTTCTCGAACGAGCCGAAGCCCGTGACCGAGACCCGGTCGCCCGCGACCACAGCGCGGACCATCGCGTCCAGTACCGCGTCGACAGCGTCCGCGGCCTGCTGGCGGCCGCCCAGCTTGTCGGCAATCGCTTCTACGAGCTGCGCCTTGTTCACGTCTTCCCCTTCGGAGACTTCGCCAGAACGAATGTGTTCAAGCTTATTTCGCACGTTAGGCGGATATATACCGCAAATCAAACACGAAACGGGCTAATCACCCTAGTGCCGCAACGGTGTAGGTCGTTACGGAGTTCCTTCGCATCAGTCGCCTTCAGGGAATCGACCCTCGTCGAGGTCCTTCATCAACCTGTCCAGGCGCCTTGCCGCATCGGCGAGATCGTGCTTCGCCGCGGCCGTGACGACCAACAGCTTCCGGGACAGCGCCATCCTTACGCCCTCCGGGACTTGCAGTGAGCGCACCCTTGTGTGTGCTTCTTTCAGCCGGTCCGCGACGAGTTCGTAGAGCTCAAGTTGACTGTCGCGTTCCATGCACAGATTGTGCCATCTGGGGCGAGTTGTCGCCTCACGGGGCCTCAACACACGGCTGTGCCCCCCGCCCGAAGGCGGGGGGCACAGTGTTGTCGATGTGATCACCCATAGGTGAATAAGCGCTGATCAGGCTGGAATCAGACCCTAGTCGTGCGCGGTTTGAAGCTCGGTCGGGCGCTTTCGTACGTGTCGATGTCCGCTTCGTTCTGAAGGGTGAGCGAGATGTCGTCCAGACCCTCCAGCAGGCGCCAGCGGGCGTTGTCGTCGAGTTCGAACTCCGCCTCGATTCCTGCCGCGCGGACCTGGCGGGCGACCAGGTCGACCGTCACCTCGGCGGTCGGGTCGGCCTCGGTCAGCTCCCACAGCCGGTCGACGGTCTCCTGCGGCAGGACCACGGTCAGCAGACCGTTCTTCAGCGAGTTGCCGCGGAAGATGTCGGCGAAGCGGGAGGAGATGACCGTCTTGAACCCGAAGTTCTGCAGGGCCCAGACGGCGTGCTCGCGCGAGGAGCCGGTGCCGAAGTCGGGACCGGCGACCAGCACCGTCGCGCCCTGGCGCTCGGGGCGGTTCGTGACGAACTCGGGGTCCTTGCGCCAGGCCTCGAAGAGCCCGTCCTCGAAACCGTCGCGGGTGATCTTCTTCAGCCAGTGGGCCGGGATGATCTGGTCGGTGTCGACGTTGCTGCGGCGCAGCGGGACGGCCCGGCCGGTGTGGGTGGTGAAGGCTTCCATGGTTCAGACTCCGGCGGTCGCGGTGGCGTCGGACAGGTCGGCGGGCGAGGCCAGATGGCCCAGCACCGCGGTGGCGGCGGCCACCTGCGGGGAGACCAGGTGGGTCCGCCCGCCCTTGCCCTGCCGGCCCTCGAAGTTGCGGTTGGAGGTGGACGCGGAGCGCTCACCGGGAGCCAGTTGGTCGGGGTTCATGCCCAGGCACATCGAGCAGCCCGCGTGCCGCCATTCGGCCCCGGCCTCCTTGAAGACCTTGTCCAGGCCCTCCTCCACCGCCTGCAGGGCGACCCGGACGGAGCCCGGGACGACCAGCATCCGTACGCCGTCGGCGACTTTGCGGCCCTCGATGATGCCGGCGACGGCGCGCAGGTCCTCGATACGGCCGTTGGTGCACGAACCTACGAAGACGGTGTCGACCTTGATGTCCCGCAGCGGCTGCCCGGCCGTCAACCCCATGTACTCCAGGGCCTTTTCGGCGGCGTGGCGCTCCGAAGCGTCCTCGTACGAAGCAGGGTCGGGGACGTGCGCCGACAGCGGCGCGCCCTGGCCCGGGTTGGTGCCCCAGGTGACGAACGGCGACAGCGTGGCGCCGTCGATGACGACCTCGGCGTCGAAGACCGCGTCCTCGTCGGTGCGCAGGGTCTGCCAGTACGCGACCGCCGCGTCCCAGTCGTCGCCCTCGGGGGCGTGGTCGCGGCCCTTCAGGTAGTCGAAGGTGGTCCGGTCGGGGGCGATCATGCCCGCGCGGGCGCCGGCCTCGATCGACATGTTGCAGATGGTCATCCGCGCTTCCATCGAGAGATTCTCGATGGCCTCGCCGCGGTATTCCAGGATGTAGCCCTGGCCGCCGCCGGTGCCGATCTTCGCGATGATCGCCAGGATCAGGTCCTTGGCGGTGACGCCCTCGGCCAGCTCGCCGGTGACGGTGATGGCCATGGTCTTCGGGCGGGCCAGCGGCAGCGTCTGGGTGGCCAGCACGTGCTCGACCTGGCTGGTGCCGATGCCGAAGGCCAGCGCGCCGAAGGCGCCGTGCGTGGAGGTGTGCGAGTCACCGCAGACCACGGTGGTGCCCGGCTGGGTCAGGCCCAGCTGCGGTCCCACTACGTGGACGACGCCCTGCTCGACATCGCCCAGGGAGTGCAGGCGTACGCCGAACTCGGCGCAGTTCGCCCGCAGCGTCTCCAGCTGGGCCCGGGAGACCGGGTCCGCGATGGGCTTGTCGATGTCCAGCGTGGGGGTGTTGTGGTCCTCGGTGGCGATGGTGAGGTCCAGCCGCCGGACCTTGCGGCCGGCCTGCCGCAGGCCCTCGAAGGCCTGGGGGCTGGTCACCTCGTGCAGCAGGTGCAGATCGATGAAGAGGAGGTCGGGCTCGCCCTCGGCGCGCCGGACGACATGGTCGTCCCAGACCTTCTCCGCGAGTGTCCTACCCATCGCTTTCCCTCCGGCTCACCGTCCCGGACCCAGTGGTTCGTGGACCCGTACATACAGACTCGCTGGTTCTTGGAAAAATTGAACTTGCGTTTCACAGTGTGAGACGCGAATATCGTTTCATGGACAACTCTAGCGGCGTCGGCGTTCTCGACAAGGCAGCTCTGGTATTGAGCGCACTGGAGTCCGGTCCGGCCACCCTCGCCGGGCTGGTCGCGGCGACAGGGCTCGCACGACCCACGGCACATCGCCTGGCCGTGGCACTGGAACACCACCGGATGGTGGCGCGGGACATGCAGGGCCGGTTCATCCTCGGACCGCGGCTGGCGGAGCTCGCCGCCGCGGCCGGCGAGGACCGCCTGCTGGCCACGGCGGGACCGGTACTCACCCACCTCCGTGACGTGACGGGCGAGAGCGCGCAGCTCTACCGCCGTCAGGGAGACATGCGCATCTGCGTGGCGGCCGCCGAGCGGCTGTCGGGTCTGCGGGACACCGTCCCGGTGGGCTCGACGCTCCCGATGAAGGCGGGCTCGGCCGCGCAGATCCTGATGGCCTGGGAGGAGCCCGAGCGGCTCCACCGCGGGCTGCAGGGCGCGCGCTTCACGGCAACGGCCCTGTCGGGCGTACGGCGCCGCGGCTGGGCGCAGTCGATCGGCGAGCGGGAGCCCGGCGTGGCGTCCGTCTCGGCGCCGGTGCGCGGACCCTCGAACCGCGTCGTGGCCTCCGTGTCGGTCTCCGGGCCGATCGAGCGCCTGACCCGACACCCGGGCCGGATGCACGCCCAGGCCGTCATCGACGCGGCCGCCCGCCTGTCGGAGGCCCTGCGCCGCTCCGGCTGACACCTTCCCGGCCGCAGGCCTCTCCCCCCACTCCCCCCGGGCCCGGGGGCGCGTACGACGCCGCACACGTCCGAACACGCGCCTCCGGGCCCGCACTTGTACGGGGCCGGGGCCGGCGTCGGGGGGCGTACGGGAACAGCGAAGAGGCCCTCCGCGATGAACGCGGAGGGCCTCTTCGGTGCGTACCCCCGACCGGATTCGAACCGGCGCTACCGCCTTGAGAGGGCGGCGTGCTAGGCCGCTACACAACGGGGGCTTGCTCTGTACTGCGCTGGGCTACCAGGACTCGAACCTAGAACAAAGGAACCAGAAACCTTCGTGTTGCCAATTACACCATAGCCCAATGTGGTCTATACCAGACCAGTACCCCCGACCGGATTCGAACCGGCGCTACCGCCTTGAGAGGGCGGCGTGCTAGGCCGCTACACAACGGGGGCCCTAGCGATCCTGCATCAAGACGTCCGGGAGCTACCCAATGGAGACCTTGCGGGAAGGATCTGTACCCCCGACCGGATTCGAACCGGCGCTACCGCCTTGAGAGGGCGGCGTGCTAGGCCGCTACACAACGGGGGCAAAGCACTGCGTTACTACTGCACTGCGCTGGGGTACCAGGACTCGAACCTAGAATAAGGGAACCAGAAACCCTCGTGTTGCCAATTACACTATACCCCACCAAAAGTCAACCCCCTCGGGGGCTTTTCTTTCGAGTGGCGCCTCCGTCCGGCCTTTCGGCCCGCTCCGGCGGCGCAGAAAGAACATTACCGGATGCCTGACCGTGCTCCAAAACGGGTATCCGAGGCCAGCAGCTCCGGGAGCCCGGCGAGACCGGCGATCCGGTGCACGCCCTCGGGGCCCGGCCCGCGCCCTCCGTCCCGGTCGAGCCAGACCGCGGTCAGTCCCGCGTCGCGGGCGCCGCGCGCGTCGATCTCCGGCTGGTCCCCCACGTACGCGACCTCGCCCGGCGGCAGTCCGAGCGCCTCGCAGGCGGCGAGGAAGGCCTGCGCCTCCGGCTTGCTGACGCCCAGTTCCGCTGCGCAGACCAGCACCTCGAAGCGCTCGCGCAGGCCGAGACGGCGCAGCTTCGGGTCCTGGTTGGCCGTGGAGGAGTTGGAGAGCACCCCGTGCCGGTAACCGCCCGCGAGGGCGTCCAGTACGGGCACGACGTCGGGGAACAGGGTCCAGGCGGCCTTGTAGTGCACGACGTACCGGTCGAACCAGTCGTCGGCCTCGGCGGGGCCCATCCCGGGCCGGCCGAGGAAGTCCCGTACGCGGTCGCGGCGCTGCTCCTGGAAGGTCACCTCCCCGGCGGCGAAGCGGTCCCAGTGCCGGGTGGTGATCTCCCGCCACAGCGCGAGCGCCTCCCGGGGGGACCCGTACCGCTCCGCGATGCCCTCCTCGGCGAGCCGGCGCGCGAGGCCGACGCTGTCCGCCCCGGTGTAGTCGAACAGGGTGTCGTCGATGTCCCACAGCACGGCGCGGATCGGCATACGTCCGACGCTACGACATATCGCGGCGCCGCCTCCAGGGTTTGCCGATGTCCACGGCCCGCAACACGCGTCAGGGGGCGGCGGCCGGGGTTCCGGCTGCCGCCCCCTGAGGGACGTACGTACGGGCGCCGCCTAGGCGGCGAGCTTCGCCAGGGCCGCGTCGATGCGGGACAGCGAGCGCTCCTTGCCCAGGATCTGGAGGGACTCGAAGAGCGGCAGGCCGACCGTGCGGCCGGTGACGGCCACGCGGACCGGGGCCTGGGCCTTGCCGAGCTTGAGGCCGTGGGCCTCGCCGGCGGTCAGGACGGCCTGCTTGAGGGACTCCGGGTCCGACCAGTCGGCCGACTCCAGGTTGGCGCGCGCCGTGGTCAGCAGGGCCGCGGGCTCGCCCTTCATCGCCTTGTCCCACGACGCCTGGTCCTCGACCGGCTCCTTCAGGAACAGGAAGTCGACGTTTGCCGTGATGTCGGAGAGGACCGTGACGCGGGTCTGGGCGTACGGCGCGATGGCCGCCCAGGCCTCGGCGTCGAAGTCCTCGGGCGCCCAGTTGGCGTGCGGGGCCTGGAGCCAGGGGGTGCAGGCGTCCGCGAAGGCCTTGGGGTCGAGGAGGCGGATGTGGTCGCCGTTGATCGACTCGGCCTTCTTGAGGTCGAAGCGCGCCGGGTTGGCGTTCACGCCGTCGATGTCGAACTTCGCCACCATCTCCTCGATCGAGAAGACGTCCTGGTCCTTGGAGAAGGACCAGCCGAGGAGCGAGAGGTAGTTCAGCAGGCCCTCGGGGAGGAAGCCGCGCTCGCGGTACAGGTTGAGCGAGGACTCGGGGTCGCGCTTGGAGAGCTTCTTGTTGCCCTCGCCCATCACGTACGGCAGGTGGCCGAACTGCGGGACGTCCGTGGCGACGCCGATCTCCATCAGCGCCTTGTACAGCGCGATCTGGCGCGGGGTGGAGGACAGCAGGTCCTCGCCGCGGAGCACGTGCGTGATCTGCATCAGCGCGTCGTCGACCGGGTTGACGAGCGTGTAGAGCGGCGCGCCGTTGGCCCGCAGGATGCCGAAGTCCGGCACGTTCTCCGGGGTGAAGGTCAGCTCGCCGCGGACCAGGTCGGTGAAGGTGATCGGCTCGTCGGGCATCCGGAAGCGGACGATCGAGGGGCGGTGCTCGCCCTGGTAGGCCTCCAGCTGCACCTGGGTCAGCTCGCGGCAGTGGCCGTCGTAGCCGGAGGGCTTGCCGGCGGCGCGGGCGGCGGCGCGGCGCGCGTCCAGCTCCTCGGTCGTGCAGTAGCAGTCGTACGCGTACCCGCCGTCGCGCAGGCGCTGGGCGACGTCCGCGTAGATGTCCATGCGCTCGGACTGGCGGTACGGGGCGTGCGGGCCGCCGACCTCGGGGCCCTCGTCCCAGGTGAAGCCGAGCCAGCGCAGCGAGTCGAGCAGCTGGTCGTACGACTCCTCGGAGTCGCGCGCCGCGTCGGTGTCCTCGATGCGGAAGACGAACGTACCGCCGTGGTGGCGGGCGAACGCCCAGTTGAAGAGGGCGGTCCGGACCAGGCCCACGTGGGGGTTGCCGGTCGGGGAGGGACAGAAACGTACGCGGACGTTCGCGTTAGCCACGCTTGATCACCTTGTTGGTGAGAGTGCCGATGCCTTCGATGGTGACGGCGACCTCGTCGCCGACGTTGAGGGGGCCGACTCCGGCCGGGGTCCCCGTGAGGATGACGTCGCCCGGGAGCAGCGTCATGGCCTCGGTGATGTGGACGATCAGGTCCTCGATGGAGCGGACCATGTCGCTCGTGCGGCCGAGCTGGCGCTGTTCGCCGTTGACGGTGCACTGGATGGTCAGGTCGCTCGGGTCCAGATCGGTCTCGATCCAGGGGCCGAGGGGGCAGGCGCTGTCGAAGCCCTTGGCCCGGGCCCACTGCTTCTCGCGCTGCTGGACATCGCGAGCGGTGACGTCGTTGGCGCAGGTGTAGCCGAGGATCACGTCCTTGACGCGCTCCTTCGGGACCTCTCGGCACATGCGGCCGATGACCACGGCGAGCTCCGCCTCGTGGTGGAGGTCCTGGGAGAAGGAGGGGTACGTGATCGGGTCGCCGGGGCCGACCACCGAGGTGGAGGGCTTGAAGAAGGTGATCGGCGCGTCCGGGCGGCCTTGATCGTCAAAGATGGCGTTGCCGAGCTCTGCCGCGTGCTCCGCGTAGTTGCGGCCGATGGCCACGACCTTGTTCGGGAGCACGGGCGGCAGCAGCCGGACCTTGTTCAGCGGGACCTTCGTGCCCGAGAGCTCGAAGTCCGCGAACGGGATGCCCTTGATGATGTCGAGGACGAGCTCACCCTCGGCGCCGGGGGCAGTGCTGCCCTCGACCGCGCCGAACGCGACATTGCCGTCGATGGAGAACCTGGCGATGCGCACGTGTTGCGTCTGCCCCTCTGTATTTCCGCTGGCTGGAGTCTGCGTGTCCAGGCTAACGCGGCGGGCAGCGGCGCTTCGCGCTCCTTTTGCCGAGTGGCTTACTGCGCGGCGGCGACCGGCGCGTCCATCAGGATCGTGCGGCGCGGGTTCGCGGTCTGGGCGGGCAGCTCGACGGCGTGATCCGGAGCCTCGATCGCCTGCAGCTCTTCGGCGTCCTTGAGGTGCGCGAGGGTGGTGCGGCGGGGGTTGGCTATGTTGCGGAACATCATCGTCGTCTTCACGGTGTTTCGGGCCCTCGGCTCGGTTGTCGGGTGGGGGGTTGTCGGATCCTTCAACCCTGTAAAGGGCAAGGCTAAACATCCGATTCCCCGGCCCAACGGGGAAGTAATGGCCACGGCTGTGTGAGTTTGCTCACCCGTGACCCGACAATACGGGCATAGCGGGCAGTCAATTTCGGGTGGCGAAACGGACATTGCGCCACTGAATCAGCCATTCCGCTCCTGATCATCTCGACTGGGACACCTTGCCAGCCACCACGTTTGGTCGACGTAAGTCCGGTTCGTCCCGAAAGGCGGACCACATCGCGTAATCCCCCCGTCGCATTCCGTGATCGCCGCTCCAGGCCGACACGCGCACCTTGTTGGAGATCCGCCACTGTGCTGGAATTCGCGGGACCGCCGCGGGAACAGCCGGCGCGCAGGTGGCGCGACACAGCGCCGCGCGCGGCGGCAAGGAGAGGGAGACGCGCCGGTCACCGACGACCACCATGGGGCCGAAATGCCCCACGACTCGACACCGTCCCACCGGTCGCCCGGCGGGACGCCTGGTCCAGAGGTTGCGACGCTAGTGCAGGGACGATTCAAGAGGGATGGCAGCGCTGCGGCGGAGCAGGAGCCGCGCGGCGGGACCGACCGTGGCTCCTCGCCCCAGCACGCCCAGAACCGCGGGCCGGCTGCCGAAGGCGCAGGCTCCTCCACCACGGTGAACGCGGTGAAGGCGAAGGCGCGCCTCAAGCCCCGGGGCAAGACGACGGGCGAAGAGCCGGCCGGCAAGGACGTGGCGATACCGAAGGCCCCGAGCGGGCCCGGTTCGCGATTCGCCATGCAGAACTGGCGCATCAGCACGCGACTCGTGTCGCTGCTGACCCTGCCGGTCGTCGCCGCCACCACGCTCGGTGGCTTCCGCATCAACGACTCGCTCAACGACATCAGCCAGCTGGAGCACATGCAGCTGCTGACGACGATGACCCGGCAGGCCACCAACCTGGCCGCCATGCTCCAGGAGGAGCGGGACAAGTCGGCGGGTCCGCTGTCGGTCGACAAGTCGGGCAAGCCCAACAGCCTCGTCACGGGCGTACGCGACCAGACCGACGCCGCCGCCAAGGCCTTCCAGGCCGCGACCGACAAGGTCGACAGCGCGGAGGACAAGGACGAGACCCTCAAGTCGATCCGCAACAACATCCTGCAGATCGGCCGCCAGCTCACCGGCATCGAGGAAATCCGCAAGAAGGCGTACCAGAACGGCGCCCAGCAGACCGTCACCGAGTACAACGCGCTGATCGTCTCGCTGCTCTCGCTCTCCCAGGACATGGCGCAGGCCACCTCCAGCCCGGAGATGATCAAGCGTACGCGTGCCCTGGCGGCCTTCTCCTCCGCCAAGGAGTACGCCTCGATCCAGCGCGCCGTCATCGCCGCCTCGCTCCCCGAGAGCAGCGAGCGCGCGGGCACGCTCACCGAGAACGACCGCCTGTACGCCCTCTCCGCGCTCCGCGGCGAGAGCCAGTCGAAGAAGACCTTCGAACTCGTCTACCAGGGCAAGCCCGAGGAACTCCTCGCGGCGCTCGGCGACGGCAACACGGAGATCGGCACCGCCGACCACTACGCGCGCCGTGTCCTGAGCACCCAGGGGCAGTTCGGCAAGGAGAAGAACCGGTCCTGGATGGACTGGTACGACGCGGACGACACCAAGCTCCAGGCCATGAAGGTCATCGAGCTGACCCTGCTCGAGGACATGGAGCAGAAGGCCCGCGAGCTCAAGAACTCCTCGCAGCAGGACGCCATCATCAACGGTGCCCTGATCCTGCTCGTCCTCGGCGTCTCCCTCGTCGGCGCCTTCGTCATGGCGCGGTCGATGATCCGCTCGCTGCGCCGCCTGCAGGACACCGCGACCCGGGTCGCCCAGGACCGACTGCCCGAGCTCGTCAAGCAGCTGTCCGAGTCCGACCCGCAGGACGTGGACACGTCGGTGGAGTCGGTCGGCCTGCACACCCGCGACGAGATCGGCCAGGTGGCCGCGGCCTTCGACGACGTGCACCGCGAGGCCGTCCGCCTCGCCGCCGAGCAGGCCCTCCTCCGGGGCAACGTCAACGCGATGTTCACCAACCTCTCGCGCCGTTCTCAGGGCCTCATCCAGCGCCAGCTCTCGCTCATCTCCGAGCTGGAGTCGCGCGAGGCCGACCCGGACCAGCTGTCCTCGCTCTTCAAGCTCGACCACCTCGCGACCCGTATGCGCCGTAACGGCGAAAACCTCCTCGTCCTCGCGGGCGAGGAGCCCGGCCGCCGGTGGACCCGCCCCGTCCCGCTCGTCGACGTGCTCCGTGCCGCCGCGTCCGAGGTGGAGCAGTACGAGCGCATCGAACTCTCGTCGGTGCCCGGCACCGACGTCGCCGGCCGCGTCGTCAACGACCTCGTGCACCTCCTCGCCGAGCTGCTGGAGAACGCCACCTCGTTCTCCTCCCCGCAGACCAAGGTCAAGGTCACCGGTCACGCGCTGCCCGACGGGCGCGTGCTCGTCGAGATCCACGACACCGGCATCGGCCTCTCCCCCGAGGACCTCGCCGCGATCAACGAGCGGCTCGCTTCGCCGCCGACCGTGGACGTCTCCGTCTCCCGCCGCATGGGCCTGTTCGTGGTCGGCCGCCTGTCCCTGCGACACGGCATCCGCATCCAGCTGCGCCCGTCCGACTCGGGCGGTACGACGGCCCTCGTCATGCTGCCGGTGGACGTCGCCCAGGGCGGCAAGAAGCCGGGTCCGATGCCGGGCCAGGGCGGTCCGGGTGGTCCCGGCGGTCCGGGCTCCGGTGCTCCGCAGGGCATGCCGGGTGCTTCCGCGCAGGGTGCGGTCCCGGGCGGCGGCGCACGCCAGCCCGTCGGCGCCGGCCAGCAGCGCGGCCAGGTCACCGGCGGCGGCCAGCGTGCCGCGCTGCCGGGACGCGACGGCGCCCCCGGTCAGCAGGGCCCGCAGGGCGGTCCCGGTGCGCGTCCGCAGCAGGGCGGCCCGGCCGCACGTCCGCAGGGCGGTCCGGGTATGACCGGCATGCCGGGCGCCCCGACCTCACAGGGCCAGGGCGGCTTCGGCGGCAATTCCCCGCTGCCGGGCCGCGGTCCGGCCGGCGGTCCCGGCTCCCGTCCGATGCCCGCGCCCACGGCCTCCGGCCAGGGCGGATTCCCGCAGGGCAACGGCTTCGAGCGCCCGCAGCCCCCGCAGCAGCAGCCCGCCCCGACGGGCCCGGTCCCCTCGGCCCAGGCGCCCGCCGCCCCGGCTCCGCGCGGCTCCCGGCCGCAGCTGCCGCCGCGCGGTGGCGCCGCTCGTCCGGAGCTTCCGGGTGCCGGCGGCGGCCCCGCCGGGATCCCGCAGACCACCAGCTGGGGCGCCGACCAGGCGCGCCACGGCGGCCACGAGGTCCCGCGCGGCCACGACGAGCTCTCGGGCCCCGGTTCGACGGCCGAGTTCCCCCGTCCGGACTTCAACACCCCGCGCCCGCCGGCCGGCAACAGCACCACCGGCCAGTTCGAGCGTCCCGACCTGCGGGCCCCGCTGCCCCCGGCCGGCCAGGACATGTCCGCCACCGGGCAGTTCGAGCGCCCGCAGCCGCGCGGTGCGGCGGACCCGTCCACCACGGGGCAGTTCGCCCGTCCGGACTTCCAGGCCCCGCGGCCCGGCGGTCCCGGTGTCGGCGGATTCGCCCCCCAGCAGCCGCAGGCTCCGCAGCTGCCGCAGGCCCACCAGCCGGAGGCGCTGCCGCCGGCCCCGAGCACCGGCAACGAGCGCAGCCCGATCTTCGACACGCTGGAGTCGAACTGGTTCCACCAGGAGGACCAGCAGTCCTCCGGTCAGGCGCCGGTTCCCCAGCAGCCGCAGCAGTCCGCCCCGGCTCCGGCTCCCCAGCAGCGCCTGCAGCAGCCGCTGCCGCAGCGCGGCCAGGAGCCCGCGGCCGAGTCCGCCCAGGCGACGAACGGCAGCTCGCCGACCGTCAGCTGGCGGTCCTCGCCGAACGACGAGCTGATGCGGCAGGCCGAGCGCGTGCGCCAGCCCGCCGCCGGCGGCATCACCACCTCGGGGCTGCCCCGCCGAGTACCGCGGGCGAACCTCGTGGCCGGCACCGCGCAGCAGCAGTCCGACGCACAGGCGGGCCCGCAGGTCTCCCGTTCGCCGGACGACGTCCGCGGCCGTCTGACCAACCTCCGACGGGGTATCCAGCAGGGCCGTCAGGCCGGCAACAACGGCCCGGCGACCGGCAGTTACCACATCGACCCCACTTACCAGCAGGAGCGTTAGTTGAGTTCGATGAGCCAGGCGGCACAGAACCTGAACTGGTTGATCACCAACTTCGTGGACAACACCCCCGGGGTGTCCCACACGGTGGTGGTCTCCGCCGACGGCCTCCTTCTGGCGATGTCCGAAGGCTTCCCCCGGGACCGCGCCGATCAGCTGGCGGCCGTGGCCTCCGGTCTGACGTCGCTGACCGCTGGAGCCTCCCGCATCTTCGAGGGCGGCGCCGTCAACCAGACCGTGGTCGAGATGGACCGGGGATTCCTCTTCCTCATGTCCGTCTCGGACGGTTCCTCCCTGGCCGTGCTCGCGCACCCCGAGTGCGACATCGGCCTTGTCGGCTACGAGATGGCCCTCCTCGTGGACCGCGCCGGCAGCGTCCTCACCCCGGACCTGCGCGCGGAGCTGCAGGGAAGCCTGCTCATCTGACGCCACATCTCCCGGCCGGACGGTACTTCCGGCCGGGGGACCGGGGGCCCGCCCCGGAACCCAGTACCACCGCCAGGCCGTCATACCGTCCCCCCACCGGCCGCCCCGTCAGACGGCACGCTGACCACTGCTGTCCAGCCCGGAGGATCAATGACCCCGCCCCCCGCCTACTCCGACGCGTACGGCGATTCGTCGTACTCGGAAGGCGACCAGCCGCTCGTTCGCCCGTACGCGATGACCGGCGGACGGACCCGGCCCCGCTACCAGCTCGCCATAGAGGCGCTGGTCAGCACCACGGCCGATCCGATGCACCTGTCCGGCCTGCTTCCCGAGCACCAGCGCATCTGCACGCTGTGCCGCGAGGTCAAGTCGGTCGCGGAGGTCTCCGCACTGCTGTCGATGCCGCTCGGTGTCGCCCGGATCCTCGTCGCCGACCTGGCCGAGGCCGGAATGGTGGCCATCCACCAGCCGGGCAATGGAGAGGCCGGCGGCACGCCGGATGTAACGCTGCTCGAAAGGGTGCTCAGTGGACTTCGCAAGCTCTAATGGCGGAACCGCCCGCTCCACCACCTCCGCGAAGATCGTGGTGGCGGGCGGGTTCGGCGTGGGCAAGACCACGTTCGTCGGGGCCGTCTCGGAGATCAATCCGCTGCGCACGGAAGCCGTGATGACGTCCGCGTCCGCCGGCATCGACGATCTGACCCACACCGGGGACAAGACGACCACCACGGTCGCCATGGACTTCGGCCGCATCACCCTGGACCAGGACCTCATCCTGTACCTGTTCGGAACCCCCGGACAGGACCGCTTCTGGTTCATGTGGGACGACCTCGTCCGCGGCGCCATCGGTGCCATCGTGCTCGTCGACACCCGCCGGCTCGCCGACTGCTTCCCCGCGGTCGACTACTTCGAGAACAGCGGGCTGCCGTTCGTCGTGGCCCTCAACGGCTTCGAGGGACACCAGCCCTACACCCCCGAAGAAGTCCGCGAGGCCCTGCAGATCGGCCCGGACGCCCCGATCATCACCACCGACGCCCGCCACCGGGCGGACGCCAAGAGCGCGCTCATCACACTCGTCGAGCACGCCCTCATGGCCCGACTCAAGTAACACGACTCGGGCAACGGCGCTCAAGGGGCACCACTCAAGTACCACGGGTTCTTCACAACGTGAGAGGGCGGGCTGTGTCATAGGACACGGCCCGCCCTCTCGGTTCATAACGTTTCGACAGTGAATTGCCGCCACTTGGACACAGGGCGCGGTCGGGCGGTGCCGCTGCGCTCACAACTCGCTCCATTTTTGCCGCAGCTCGCTCTTTATGTCCGTTTTATGCGTGACATAAGGCTCTGGGAATGGCCGATTTCAACTGTTTGGAACAGGACCGTTAACCGTGCTGGAATTCAACTAACTAGCTAGTAGCACCGCCGGAAGGTTGTTGGTCGAGTGAGGCGAAGCAACTCAAGCCCCGCGGATGAACCCGCGCGTGGCAACTTCACCCCGCCGCAGCGTGCGGGTACGTCCGTCGACGTACCCGTAGACCCGCCGGCGAAGAGCGGCAGCACCAGCAGGTTCTCCCCGCGCAACTGGCGCGTGCCGACCAAGCTGAACGCCATCCTGCTCGTCCCCGTCCTCGTCGGACTGGTGATGGGCGGCTTCCAGGTGAAGGGCTCGGTCGACCGCTGGAACGAGGCCAAGGACGCCGAGAAGACGGCCCGCATCGTCCAGGCGGCGGCCGAATACGGCCAGGCCCTCCTCAACGAGCGCGACCTCACGGCCGAGCCGCTCCTCAAGGGCGACCGCAACAGCGAGGCCGTCGCGAAGGTCTACGCGGCCACCGACGCGGCCAAGGAGAAGTTCGCCAAGGCCTCGAAGGACCTCCCCTCGAGCTCGGGTCTTGAGCGCCGTCTGGAGCTCTTCCGCCAGGAGGAGCCCAAGCTCGCGGCCGTCCGGCAGTCGGCGTACGCCTCGCAGGAGACGGCCAAGAAGAACCCGCCGAGCGCGAACGGCCCGATCCCGACCGAAGAGGGGTACGTGCTGGTCCAGCACTACCTCATGACGTTCTCCAACGAACTCGGTCTGGGCACCGGCAACGTCACCAGCTACGGCCGCATGGTCTACGCGATCGAACTCGCCAAGGCGGCGAACTCGCTCCAGCGCTCGGTCGGCACCCACCTGCTGGTGCGCCCGAACGAGAACGAGGAGATCCGCAAGGCCCAGCTCGTCGCCTTCTCCTCGTACGCCTACCTCGAGGACATCGCCATCGGCGAGTACGTCGCCGCCGGCACCGAGGAAGACGTGGACCACCTCAAGGAGGTCATGGGCCGGCGGTCCCAGGAGGGCGCCGAGAAGCTCGCGGCCGCCAAGCGGGCGGCCGAGCAGGCCGGCACCCCCTTCAAGGCGCCGCCGATCGTCAACAACTCCGCGCTCACCGGCATGACCGAGGCGATCGCCAGCGGCGAGAGCAAGAGCAAGGTCATCGCGGGCGGCACCACCCCCCAGGCCTGGCAGGCCGCGGCCTCCGCCAAGTTCGAGGGCTACGGCGAGGTCGAGAAGAACCTGCTCGACAAGGCCGTGATCGACTCCGTCGCCGTCTCCGACTCGGCCCGCAACGACGCCATCTGGACCGGCGCGATCGTGGTCGTGGCCCTGCTCGCCGCCTTCATCCTGGCCGGCATGATGGCCCGCCAGATGAGCAACTCGATGCGCCGGCTGCGCTCCGCCGCCTTCGACGTCGCCGAGCAGCGCCTGCCGATGCTCGTCGACCAGCTCTCGCGCACCGACCCGGGCAAGGTCGACACCCGTGTCGCGCCGATCCCGATCAACTCCCAGGACGAGATCGGCGAGGTCGCCCGCGCCTTCGACCAGGTCCACCGGGAAGCGGTCCGGCTCGCCGCCGAGCAGGCGCTCCTGCGAGGGAACGTCAACGCGATCTTCACGAACCTCTCCATACGCAACCAGTCCCTGATCGAGGGCCAGCTGACCCTCATCACCGACCTGGAGAACAACGAGGCCGACCCGGACCAGCTGGAGAACCTCTTCCGCCTGGACCACCTGGCCACCCGTATGCGCCGCAACGGCGAGAACCTCCTCATCCTCGCGGGTGAGGAACCGGGCCGCCGCTGGGACCAGCCGGTCCCCCTCGTCGACGTGCTGCGCGCCGCCTCCTCCGAGGTGGAGCAGTACGAGCGCATCGAGCTCTCGGGCGTCTCCGAGGCCGAGATCCACGGCCAGGCCGTGACCGACCTCGTGCACCTGCTCGCCGAGCTCCTGGAGAACGCCACCACGTTCTCCTCCCCGCAGACCAAGGTCCGCGTCAACGCCACGCGCCTGCCCGACGGCCGCGTGATGGTCGAGATCCACGACAAGGGCATCGGCCTCACCGCCGAGGACTTCGCGGACATCAACCACAAGCTGGCCAACCCGCCGACCGTGGACGCCGCGATCTCCCAGCGCATGGGTCTGTTCGTGGTCGGCCGGCTGGCGGACCGCCACAGCATCCGGGTCCAGCTGCGCCCCTCGGGCGAGGCCGCCGGCACCACGTCGCTGGTCATGCTCCCCGACGCGATCACCCATGGTGGTGGTGGCGAGGGGATCCCGGACGACGACTTCACCGTGTCCTCGATGATCCCGCAGCAGCCGGCTCAGCAGGCCATCCAGATGCGTACGGCCGCCGAGCTGGGCTTCGACGACTCCCGCTACGAGGGCAGAGGCGCCGACGAGCAGGGCGACGGCACCGGGCTGGACCCGGTCGGCCGTTCCCTGGCCCATCAGGAGCGCCGGGCCGCGCTCGAAGCCCAGGTGGGCTACGGGCAGGAGCAGCAGGGCGAGTTCGCCGAGCAGGAGTATGCGGAACCCCAGCCGGAGCACGGGTACCAGCCCTATCAGGGGTACGAGCAGCAGCCCGAGCAGGGCTACGACACCTCGTACGACTCCCGGCAGGCCAATGCGACCCAGCAGGGCTACGAGGCGTACCCGCAGCAGGACTACGGTTATCCGGAAGCCGGATACCAGGACCGCCAGCAGGACGCCCCGGCGTACGACGGTGGCTACGCAGCCCAGTCCCCGCAGGCAGAATGGCCCGAGCAGAACACCTACTCCGGCGGCTACCAGCAGGGCTACGGGACCGAATCGGAACCCCCGGCCGCTCCCGAACCCGCCCCGGAGCGCGTAGGCTTCGACCGTCCGGGCGCCGCTGCCGACACCGGCCACCAAGTGACCGGAGCGGGCCTGCCGCGCCGCGGCAGCCAGCAGCAGTGGCAGCCGGCACAGAAGGAAGCGGAGTCCACCGGATCCCTCTTCGAGCAGCGGCCGCCGCGACAGCAGCAGCCCGCCGCCCCGGAGCGGGACGAGGAAGGCAGCGAGGCATGGCGCTCGAACAACGACGAGCGCTGGCAGCAGGCCGCCAAACTCCGTGAGCCGAAGGCCGGCGGGGTCACCACGTCCGGTCTCCCTCGGCGCGTACCCAAGGCCAACCTGGTCGAGGGCGCGGCGGAGACGACCCCGCAGGGCGGCCCCCAGGTCTCCCGCGCACCGGAGGACGTCCGCGGCAGGTTGAGCAATCTGCGGCGCGGTGTCCAGCAGGGACGCAGCGCGGGTTCTGAGCAGTCAAGTAACAGCTATGACCAGGAGCGTTAGTGTGAGCCCGATGAGCCAGGCGGCACAGAACCTGAACTGGTTGATCACCAACTTCGTGGACAACACCCCCGGGGTGTCCCACACGGTGGTGGTCTCCGCCGACGGCCTTCTTCTGGCGATGTCCGACGGATTCCCGCGCGACCGCGCCGATCAGCTGGCGGCCGTGGCCTCCGGTCTGACGTCGCTGACCGCTGGAGCCTCCCGCATCTTCGAGGGTGGCGCCGTCAACCAGACCGTTGTGGAGATGGACCGCGGGTTCCTTTTCCTCATGTCCGTGTCCGATGGATCGTCCCTCGCGGTGCTCGCGCACCCCGAGTGCGACATCGGCCTCGTGGGCTACGAGATGGCCCTCCTCGTGGACCGAGCAGGCAGTGTCCTCACCCCGGAACTGCGCTCGGAGCTGCAGGGAAGTCTTCTCAACTAGCAAACAGGCAGTGCGTTTCGCGTCATCGCACCATAGGGTGCGGTGGCGCGGTTCCACAGGGAGTACTGCGTTCTTGGAGTCGGAGGAGGAGACGTGACAACACCCGGAGGACATCCTTATGGCGGCGCGCAGCAGCCGCAGGGTGGGCAGCACGACCAGAACCGCTTCAACTTCCCCTCCGCTCCCAGCCGGCCGGTTCCGGAGCACAATCCCTACCAGCAGCAGCCGTACGGCCAGCCCCAGCAGGCCCAGCCGCCCCACCGGCCCTCGCAGCAGCCCCTCCGGGGTTCGCAGCAGCAGGCCCCCAAGGCGCACAACCCGCTGGTGCGCCCGTACGCGATGACCGGCGGCCGTACCCGGCCGCGCTACCAGCTCGCCATCGAGGCGCTGGTCAGTACCACGGCGGACCCCGCGCGGTTGCAAGGGCAGTTGCCCGAGCACCAGCGCATCTGCCGCCTGTGCCAGGAGATCAAATCCGTCGCGGAGATCTCGGCACTTCTCTCCATTCCTCTTGGTGTCGCCCGCATCCTCGTCGCCGACCTGGCCGAGGCGGGACTTGTCGCCATTCACCAGCCCGGCGGCGACGAGTCTGCCGGCGGCCAGCCAGATGTGACACTGCTCGAAAGGGTGCTCAGTGGACTTCGCAAGCTCTAACGGCGGAGCAACTCGCTCCACCACCTCCGCGAAGATCGTGGTGGCGGGCGGCTTCGGCGTGGGCAAGACCACGTTCGTCGGCGCGGTCTCCGAGATCAACCCGCTGCGCACCGAAGCCGTGATGACGTCCGCGTCCGCCGGCATCGACGATCTGACCCACACCGGGGACAAGACGACCACCACGGTCGCCATGGACTTCGGCCGCATCACCCTGGACCAGGACCTCATCCTGTACCTGTTCGGAACCCCCGGACAGGACCGCTTCTGGTTCATGTGGGACGACCTCGTCCGCGGCGCCATCGGTGCCGTCGTCCTCGTCGACACGCGGCGCCTGGCGGACTGCTTCCCGGCCGTGGACTACTTCGAGAACAGCGGCCTGCCGTTCGTCGTGGCCCTCAACGGCTTCGAGGGACACCAGCCCTACACCCCCGAAGAAGTCCGCGAGGCCCTGCAGATCGGCCCGGACGCCCCGATCATCACCACCGACGCCCGCCACCGCGCGGACGCCAAGAGCGCGCTCATCACCCTGGTCGAGCACGCCCTCATGGCCCGCCTGCGGTAGGCACCACGGTCCACGCGAAAGGCCCCCCGCACTCCGAGGAGTGCGGGGGGCCTTTTCGGTCTGTCCCGGAAGAGCCGTAAGGGCTAGCCCTGCCAGCTGTGCGGGGCGCGGAAGCCGGGGGTGCGCTCCAGGCGGCGCCAGCGGGCCTGGGAGCCGATGCGGTGCACCGGACGGCCCTCGGGGGTGGCCGCGGCGCGGGCCAGCAGGATCGCGGTGATCGCGGCCAGCTCCTCGGGGGCGGCGTTGCCCTTTTCGACGCGCAGCAGGGTGTCGGCGGACTGGGTGGTCATGGGTGGCAGGTCTCCTTCGCTTCTACTGCGGCGGGTTGCCGTGCTTGCGGGACGGCAGGTCGGCGTGCTTGCTGCGGAGCATCGCCAGGGCGCTGATCAGGGTTTCGCGGGTCTCCGCCGGGTCGATGACGTCGTCGACGAGGCCGCGCTCGGCCGCGTAGTACGGGTGCATCAGCTCGGCCTTGTACTCCTTGACCATGCGCGCGCGCATCGCCTCGGGGTCCTCGGCCTCCGCGATCTGCTTGCGGAAGATGACGTTGGCCGCGCCCTCGGCGCCCATGACCGCGATCTCGTTCGTCGGCCAGGCGTACGTGATGTCCGCGCCGATGGACTGGGAGTCCATGACGATGTACGCGCCGCCGTAGGCCTTGCGCAGGATCAGCGAGATCCGCGGGACGGTGGCGTTGCAGTACGCGTACAGCAGCTTGGCGCCGTGGCGGATGATTCCGCCGTGCTCCTGGTCGACGCCCGGCAGGAAGCCGGGGACGTCCAGCAGGGTGATGATCGGGATGTTGAAGGCGTCGCACATCTGGACGAAGCGCGCGGACTTCTCGGAGGCCTCGATGTCGAGGACGCCGGCGAGGTGGGCGGGCTGGTTGGCGACGATGCCGACGACCTGGCCGTCGAGCCGGGCCAGGGCGCAGATGATGTTGCGGGCCCAGCGCTCGTGGATCTCCAGGAAGTCGCCTTCGTCGACGAGCTCCTCGATCACCTTGTGCATGTCGTACGGGCGGTTGCCGTCCGCGGGGACCAGGTCCAGCAGGACGTCCGAGCGCCGGTCGGCGGGGTCGGAGGTCTCGTGGACCGGCGGGTTCTCCCGGTTGTTGGAGGGCAGCATCGAGATGAGGTAGCGGACCTCGGAGATGCAGGTCTCCTCGTCGTCGTACGCGAAGTGCGCGACGCCGGAGGTCTCGGCGTGCACGTCGGCGCCGCCGAGGCCGTTCTGGGAGATCTCCTCGCCGGTGACGGCGCGGACGACGTCGGGGCCGGTGATGAACATCTGCGAGGTCTCGCGGACCATGAACACGAAGTCCGTCAGGGCCGGGGAGTACGCGGCGCCGCCGGCGCACGGGCCCAGCATGACCGAGATCTGCGGGATGACGCCCGAGGCCTTGGTGTTGCGCTGGAAGATGCCGCCGTAGCCGGCGAGCGCGGAGACGCCCTCCTGGATACGGGCGCCGGCGCCGTCGTTCAGGGAGACCAGCGGGGCACCGGCCGCGATGGCCATGTCCATGATCTTGTGGATCTTCGTGGCGTGGGCCTCGCCCAGGGCGCCGCCGAAGATGCGGAAGTCGTGCGCGTAGACGAAGACCGTGCGGCCCTCGACCGTGCCCCAGCCGGTGATGACACCGTCGGTGTACGGCTTCTTGCTTTCGAGGCCGAAGCCGCTCGCGCGGTGGCGGCGCAGCTGTTCGACCTCCTTGAAGGAACCCTCGTCGAGCAGCAGCGCGATGCGCTCGCGCGCGGTCAGCTTGCCCTTGGCGTGCTGCGCCTCGGTCGCCCGGTCACTGGGTCCACGCCGCGCCTGCTCGCGCAGGGAGTGCAGCTCGGCCACGCGCCCGCGGGCGTCCGTCGGCTCGCTCGGAGTCTGGTCCACAACGGTCATGTATCGACCTTACGAAGCGGTCGAAGAAAAACCTCCGTTGATTCCACACAGTCTCGGAAGTGTTCCGCTGTCCGGCCCGGACAGAACCGCCACGTGATGCGCGGACACCACCAGGCGGGGCCCCTCTCCTTTGTGGAGGTTCGACAAAACAGCGAGGCACCGCGCCTAGATGTTGAAATTTGAACGGAATGGGTCTAGCGTCGTTCTCGTTGAAAGTTCAACCAACACCGGACACGACAGCATCAGGGAGCACATCATGGGTCTCTTCAACCGCCGCAGCCAGACCGCGAACATCCAGGAGGGAACCGCCGCCACCGTCGCCACGCTCGACGTGGACCCGGCGCTCGCGGCCCTCACCGGCGACTACGTCATCGACGCCGCCCACAGCAGCATCGGCTTCACCGTCCGCCACGCGATGGTGACCAACGTCCGCGGCAGCTTCACCGACTACTCCGGCACCCTGCAGCTCGACGGCAGCGACCCGGCCCGCTCCGCCGCCTCCATCGAGGTGAAGATCGCCTCTGTGGACACCGGCATCGCCGACCGCGACGGCCACCTGCGCAGCGGTGACTTCTTCGACGCCGAGGCCTTCCCGCTGATGACCTTCCGCTCCACCCGGGCGGCCCAGCTCGGCGGCGACGCGTACCGCATCACCGGCGAGCTGACGATCAAGGACGTCACCCGCCCGCTCTCCATCGACCTGGAGTTCAACGGTTCGGCCACCGACGTCTACGGCAACGAGCGCGTCGGCTTCGAGGGCTCCGCCGAGATCCTGCGCTCCGACTGGGGCCTGACCTGGAACGCGGCGCTGGAGGCCGGCGGCGTCATGGTCAGCGACAAGGTGAAGCTGACCTTCGACATCTCGGCCATCAAGCAGGCCTGAACCGCCTGACGCCGCCGGGTCCCGGGGGCGGTGGCTAGAAGCCGCCCCCACCGTCGAACCCGCCGCCGCCGTCGAATCCACCACCGCCGCCGAAGTCCCCTCCCCCGAAGTCGGAGGAGTTGAAGTCGGCGCCGGAGTAGTCCCCGCCGTCGTAGCCGCCCATGTCGGAGGCGTAGGCGGGGCTCGACATCATCGAACCGAGCATCGTGCCCACGAGCAGGCCGGGCAGAATGCCGCCGCCGAAGTATCCGCCCGCCCAGGGCCCGTACGCCGGGCCCGCGTCGTAGTACGGGCGCGGCCCGTACTCGGTGTCGACCGTACGGACCATCGGGTCCTTGCCCTCGCCCAGCCGGACGGCGTCCGCCGCGCACACGGGGACGGTACGCGCCGCCCCGCCGGCCGGCGACCACTCGGCGTCCTGCGTGCTCGGCCCGTGCCGCGGGTCGAAGAAGCAGGGGGAGCGGCGCTCGGGCAGCGGCCGGCCCTGACGGCGGGCATCGAGGCCGGCCAGCGCGAACCGGCCGTCCTCCAGGGCCTGGGTGACACCCTTGACCTCATCGGGGTGCTGGACCGAGGCCATGATGTCCTTGGCCTTCTCGTACGAGTCGAGGCCCTGTTCGTAGTCCCCCCGCATGGCGTCGTCCGCTCCGGGCTCACCGGGGTGGAAGTCCAGCCGGTCGAGCTCCTCGCCGAAGGCCGTGATGTCCTCGTCCACGACCACGCGCAGCTTCTCGATCGCCTCGCGCTCCGCCTCTTCCTTCTTCTTGCGGTTGCGACGCACCAGCGCGTACGCACCGCCGCCGCCGATCACGGCCACCGCGCCGAGCGCGACCAGCCCGCCGACCGGGCTCCCGCCGTCGGCCCCGGTGTCGCCCCAGGAGGCCGGAGCCTTGCCCTTGACCTGCGGCAGCGCCTGGTCGACGAAGTTGTTGATTTCGGTGCTCGCGTCCACGGCCCCGCCGGCCTTCACCGCGTCCGTCAGATTGCGGACGGCATTGGGGGGCAAGACCGCCCGGTCGGCGCCCGCGTTGAAGCCGTCGCCCAGCCGGATCGCGTAGAGCCCGGTGATGCCGGTCTCGGCGCGGACCGTACGCAGCACGCTGTCGGCGGGGAACTCGGAGCCGGCCGGCAGGACGGCGACGAACACCGGCTTCCCGGCGTCCTTGATCTTCTTCGCGAGCGCGTCCGCCTGGGCCTTCGGCAGCTGCGCCTCGGCGCGGGGGTCCACGTAGACCGGGCCCTGCTTGAGGGCCTCCGCCACGGCAGCGGGTCCGGTGGCCGCCGATGCCTGCGGGGCGACCACGAGGGCGGTCGCGGACAGGGCCAGCAGCAGAGCGGCCAGCAACCGACCGGGACGTACGGATATCAGCCTGGTCCTCATACCCCCGACGCTACCGGAACCGCCACTTTCCTGTGTGAGCTGGACATAAACCACACCGCCGCCCCCGCCGCGAGGGCCGGGGCGGTGGGGGCCGGGGTGCTACTCGGCGGGTTCGACGCCCGCGTGCAGGAGGCCGTACGTGAAGGCGTCCTCCAGGGCCTGCCAGGACGCGGCGATCACGTTCTGGGCGACGCCCACCGTGGACCACTCCCGGATGCCGTCCGTCGTGGCGATCAGGACGCGGGTCGTGGACTCCGTGCCGTGCTTGCCCTCCAGGATGCGGACCTTGTAGTCGACCAGCTCGAACTTGGCCAGCTGGGGGTAGAAGCGCTCCAAGGCCACCCGCAGCGCCCGGTCCAGGGCGTTGACCGGGCCGTTGCCCTCCGCCGTGGCGACGATCCGCTCGCCCTTGGCCCACAGTTTGACCGTGGCCTCGTTGGCGTGGGTGCCGTCGGGCCGGTCCTCGACGATGGCCCGCCAGGACTCCGTACGGAAGTACTTGCGGGCACGGCCCTCGACCTCGGCGCGCAGCAGCAGTTCGAAGGAGGCGTCGGCGGCCTCGTACGTGTAGCCCGAGAGCTCCCGCTCCTTGACCCGCTCGACGACCCGGGAGACCAGGGCGCGGTCCCCGCCGAGGTCGACGCCGAGCTCCTTGCCCTTGAGCTCGATGGAGGCGCGGCCGGCCATGTCGGAGACCAGCATCCGCATGGTGTTGCCGACCCGCTCGGGGTCGATGTGCTGGTAGAGGTCCGGGTCGACCTTGATGGCCGAGGCGTGCAGGCCCGCCTTGTGCGCGAAGGCCGAGACGCCGACGTACGGCTGGTGCGTCGAGGGCGTCAGGTTGACGACCTCGGCGATGGCGTGCGAGATGCGGGTCATCTCGGCGAGCGCGCCCTCCGGGAGGACGCGCCGCCCGTACTTGATCTCCAGCGCGGCGACGACCGGGAAGAGGTTGGCGTTGCCGACGCGCTCGCCGTAGCCGTTCGCGGTGCACTGGACGTGCGTGGCGCCCGCGTCGACGGCGGCCAGGGTGTTGGCGACGGCGCAGCCGGTGTCGTCCTGGGCGTGGATGCCCAGGCGGGCGCCGGTGTCGGCGAGGACGGTGGCGACGACCGCGGTCACCTGGGCCGGCAGCATGCCGCCGTTGGTGTCGCAGAGGATGACCACGTCGGCGCCGGCCTCGTGGGCGGTGCGTACGACCGACTTCGCGTACTCGGCGTTGGCCCGGTACCCGTCGAAGAAGTGCTCGCAGTCGACGAAGACGCGGCGGCCCTGGGCGACCAGGTGGGAGACGGTGTCGCGGACCATCTCCAGGTTCTCTTCGAGCGTGGTGCGCAGGGCGAGCTCGACGTGCCGGTCGTGGGACTTGGCGACCAGGGTGATCACCGGGGCACCCGACTCCAGCAGGGCCCGGACCTGCGGGTCCTCGGCGGCCGAACCGCCCGCCCGGCGGGTCGCGCCGAAGGCGACCAGCTTCGCGTGCTTGAAGTCGATCTCGGTGCGGGCGCGGGCGAAGAACTCGGTGTCGCGGGGGTTGGCGCCGGGCCAGCCGCCCTCGATGAAGCCCACTCCGAAGTCGTCCAGGTGCCGGGCGATCGCCAGCTTGTCGGCGACGGTGAGGTTGATCCCCTCACGCTGGGCGCCGTCGCGCAGGGTGGTGTCGAAGACGTGGAAGCTGTCCGTGTCGTCGGCGGGGTCCTGCGCCGCCGGCCCTGTCGCCTCTGTCGTCGTCATGCTGATCTGACTCCTGTCGGATGAGTGGTTCCGGATGCCTGCCCCAGGGCAGGCCGCCTCCACTGCCCCCATCATCGCGCGCGGCCCGCTCCCGGCAGGAATGGAGCCGGGAAACGAAAAGACCCCTCGCGGGTGCGAGAGGTCTGCGCGCGGGTCTGGGGCACTGTGGCCGCTTCCGCGGAGTTCGTCCACGGTTCAGCGGCCACTGCGGACCGGCGCGCTGCTGTCCATAATCATGAGCTGAGCAGGCACGTCCGCAGTGTGTCACACCGTCTCACCGCAAGAGCGGCGCGTCTCACGATACGAGAGCCTCGTCAAGGAATTCCGAGACGTGGGCCAGGATGTCCGCCCGCCCTATCCCGGGCAGGCCGACGGCGACCTGGATGCTGAACCCGTCGAGCAGGGCCCGCAGCCGGGCCCCGAAGCGGTCCGGGTCCACGGGCCGGAACTCCCCGCGCGAGATGCCCTCGGCGAGCAGGGCCACCAGGTCGCGGTGCCAGGCGCCCTCGATGGCGGCCTGGCGCTCGCGTTCCTGCGGGCCGGCGTTCTGCGAGCGGTTCCAGACCTCCAGCCACAGCGTCCAGTGCGGATCCCGGGCCTCCTCGGGCACGTAGAGGTCCACGTACGCCTGGAGCCGCTCGCGCGCCGGGCCGCGGCGGGCCAGCAGGGCCCGGCGCCTGGCGCCGAGGGCCGCCTCGCTCCACTCCAGGGTCTGCAGCAGGAGCTCGTCCTTGCTGCCGAAGTAGTAGAGGAGGTGGCCGCTGCTCATCCCGACCTGGCGACCCAGCCCGGCCATGGTCAGGCCCTCCAGGCCGCGCTCGGCGATCGTGGCCATGGCGGCGACGAGTACGTCCTCGCGCGGCGGCGCGTTCTTCCGTACCGCACGCACTCCACCCGCCGCCATGGCCACTCCTTCGTCGATCCGCCGCAGGTCAGACCTTCGGCTGCTGCTGGGTGATGCAGTGGATACCGCCACCCCCGGCGAAAATCGTACGTGCGTCAACCAGTGTCACGGTCCGCTCGGGGAACAGGCCGCGGAAGATCTCGGCGGCCTCCTCGTCGCGGGGGTCGTCGAACGAGCACAGCACCACGCCGCCGTTGCACAGGTAGTGGTTGATGTAGGAGTAGTCCACCCACTCCCCGTCCTCCTCCAGCACGGTCGGCGCCGGGACCTCCACGACCTCCAGCCTCCGGCCCCGCGCGTCCGTGGAGGAGCGCAGGATCGCGGCGATGGTCTTGCAGCGCTCGTGGTCCGGGTGGGCCGGGTCGGGCTGGGTGTGGACCATCACCACGCCGGGGCGGGCGAAGGCGGCCACGATGTCCACGTGGCCCTGGGTGCCGTAGGTGCCGTAGTCGCCGGCCAGGCCGTACGGCAGCCAGATCGCCTTGGTGGTGCCGAGGTGGGCGTGGATCTCCTCCTCGACCTGCTGGCGGGTCCACTCGGGGTTGCGCCCCGCGCCCAGCTGCACGGTGTCGGTGAGGAGCACGGTGCCCTCGCCGTCGACGTGGATCGCACCGCCCTCGTTGACCAGCGGGGTGCTGTACGTACGGGTGCCGGCGAGGTCCGAGACGTGCCGGGCGACCTTGGAGTCGTGCTCCCAGCGGGCCCACTCCTGGGCGCCCCAGCCGTTGAAGGTCCAGTCCACGGCGGCCAGCTCGCCGGCCTCGTTGGTGACGAAGGTCGGGCCGATGTCGCGCATCCAGGCGTCGTCGAGCTCCCGCTCCACCAGCTGTACGTCGTCGCCGACGACCGCGCGGGCGCTCTCGGCGTCACCGGGCGAGACGACCAGGGTCACGGGCTCGTACGTGCGCACCGCGCGGGCGACGGCGCCCCAGGCCTCGCGGGCCTCGGCGAGCTCCTGCTCGTTGGTGAAGGTCGGGTTGGGGCTCGGCCAGGCCATCCAGGTGCGCTCGTGGGGCGTCCACTCGGCAGGCATCCGGAAGCCGTGGTCCGTGGGCTTTGCAGTCATGGCAGGGGTCCTTAAAGGATTTACAAGAAGTACAGGCGGTTGAGGGAGACCGAGTCGGCCGCTTCGGAGCGCAGCGGGTCGCCGTCGAGGGTGACGAGACCGCTGCGCGCGTCCACATCGACCGCGCCCACCCGGGAGTTGAGGAGGAGGTTCCCGGGACCGATGCCGCGGGTGCCGCGGACGGCGACGCGGCGGCGGCGGGTCGGCATCTCGTCGCTGCCGAGGGCGGCCGCGGCGGCCGAGACGAAGGCGACGGAGATGTCGGCGGGGGTGGCGCCGTACGAGCCGAACTGCGGGCCGAGGACCAGCGGTTCGCAGGTGTCGGTGGCCGCGTTGGGGTCTCCGGTGACCCCGTACGCGGGGAAGCCGGACTTGAGGACCAGCTGGGGCTTGGCGCCGAAGAACTGGGGGCGCCACAGCACGATGTCGGCGAGCTTGCCGACCTCGATGGAGCCGATCTCGTGGGCCAGGCCGTGGGCGATGGCCGGGTTGATGGTCAGCTTGGCCATGTAGCGCAGGACGCGGGCGTTGTCGTCGCCCTCGCCGTCGCCTTCGAGCGGGCCGAGCTCGCCCTTCATCTTGGCGGCCATGGCGAAGGTGCGGCGGATGGTCTCGCCGGCGCGGCCCATGCCCTGGGCGTCGGAGGAGGTGATGCCGATCGCACCCAGGTCGTGCAGCACGTCCTCGGCGCCCATGGTGCCCGCGCGGATGCGGTCCCGGGCCATGGCGGCATCGCCCGGGAGGTCAGGCTTGAGGTCGTGGACGGAGACGATCATGCCGTAGTGCTCTGCGACCGCGTCCCGGCCGAAGGGCAGGGTGGGGTTGGTGGAGGAGCCGATGACGTTCGGCACGCCCGCCATCTTGAGCACGTTGGGGACGTGACCGCCGCCGCAGCCCTCGATGTGGAAGGCGTGGATCGTGCGCCCGTCCAGGACGCGCAGGGTGTCCTCGACGGACAGGCACTCGTTGAGGCCGTCGCTGTGCAGGGCGACCTGGACGTCGTACTCCTCGGCCACGCGCAGGGCGGTGTCCAGGGCGCGGGTGTGCGCGCCCATGTCCTCGTGGACCTTGAAGCCGGACGCGCCGCCCTCGGCCAGGGCCTCGACCAGCGGGGCGGCGTCCGATGAGGAGCCGCGGGCGAGGAAGCCGATGTTGACGGGCCAGGCGTCGAAGGCGTTGAACGCGTGGCGCAGCGCCCAGGGGGAGTTGACGCCGACGCCCCAGACCGGGCCGAACTCCTGGCCGATGATCGTGGTGACGCCCGCGGCGAGCGAGGCCTCCATGACCCGCGGGGACAGCAGGTGCACGTGGGTGTCGACGGCGCCGGCGGTGGCGATCAGGCCCTCGCCGGAGACGATCGACGTGCCGGTGCCGACGACCACGTCCACCCCGTCGAGGGTGTCCGGGTTGCCGGCCCGGCCGATCGCGTGGATCCGGCCCTCGCGGATGCCGATGGAGACCTTGCGGATGCCGAGGACGGCGTCGATGACCAGGACGTTGCTGATCACGACGTCGCAGGTCTCGCGTACGGCGGCGGCCTTCAGGTGCAGTCCGTCGCGGGCGGTCTTGCCGAAGCCGGCCAGGAACTCGTCGCCGGGCTTCTGGGCGTCGTACTCGACCCGGACGGTGAGCCCGGAGTCGCCGAGCCGGACCCGGTCGCCGGCGCGGGGGCCGAAGACGGAGGCGTACTCGTGGGGGTCGATGTGCCGGCTGCCCGGCGCACAGTGGTCGCTGTGCCTGGTCTGCTTGCTCACGCCTGCTCTCCGTCCGCCGTGTCGTCCGCCGTGTCGTCCGCCGTGTCGTCCGCCGATTCGTCCGCCGCGCCGCTGATCCCCGTACCCAGGTAGCCGCAGGCCGCGGCGCGGCGCAGGGCCTCGTCCTTGGCGCCGGGGGCGTCCAGGGGGCCGTCGACCAGCCCGGCGAAGCCGATCGCGATGCGGTCGCCGCCGATGGGGACGAGGCCGACCTCGGCCTCGCCGTGCGGGTCGAACCGTACGGACGAGCCCGCGGGCACGCACAGCCGCATGCCGTAGGCCGCGGCGCGGTCGAAGTCGAGGCGGGGGTTCGCCTCGAAGAAGTGGAAGTGGGAGGTGACGCTCACCGGCACGGACGCCGTGTTGCGCACGTGCAGGTGCAGCGCCGGCTCCGGCTGGGGGGCGCCCGGGCCGGGTACGACCGCTCCCGGGGCGTCCTCTCCGAGCGGCACCGCGCCCCGGATCGGGGCCGCGACCACCGCGAGGCGGGAGCCGTCGTCGAAGACGGCCTCCACGTGCACCTCGGTGACCACGTCGGCGACGCCGGGCAGCACATCGGCCGGGCCCAGCACGCTGCGGGCCTCCTCGATGGCCTCGGCGAGCCGCTTGCCGTCGCGCGCGGCCTCGCAGACCGTGTCCGCGATGAGCGCGGTGGCCTCCGGGACGTTGAGCTTGAGTCCGCGGGCCCTGCGGGCCCTGGCCAGTTCCGCGGCGCTGCGCAGCAGCAGCCGGTCGCGCTCCGTAGGGGTCAGCCGCACGCCGATCCACCACCTTTTGAGTCGATGGGTTAGAGCATCACTCTAACTCTTCATTTCTCTGCAATGAAGCATTGACCTGGGACCAGGCGTTAGGTCACATTGAGTGTCGTTCAAACACATGCGAACCACCCCCCGCCCTGCCAAGGGAGTCCCCCCATGCCCATCGAACAGCGCGGAGTCGACACCATCCCCGAGGAGGAGCGGACGAGCGGTCCCCGTGACCTGATCTCGATCCTGCTCGGCTCCAATCTCTGCCTCGGCGTGATCGTGTTCGGCTGGCTGCCCCCGTCCTTCGGACTGGGCCTGTGGCCCTCGGTCACCGCCATCGTGACCGGCACGCTCGTCGGCATCGCCTTCACCGCGCCGCTGGCGCTGGTCTCCCTGCGCACGGCGACCAACCTCTCCACCTCCAGCGGCGCCCAGTTCGGCGTCCGCGGCCGGCTCGTCGGCTCGGTCGTCGGCCTGCTGCTCTCGCTCGGCTACACCGCCCTCACCCTGTGGATCGGCGGCGACGTCATGGTCGGCGTCCTGTCCCGCCTCACCGGGCTGCCGGACACGGGCGTCTCGCGGGCCGTGATGTACGGGGTACTGGCCGCCTGTACCGTCGTCGGGGCCGTCTTCGGCTACCGGCTACTGCTGCGCATGAGCAAGGTGCTCTCCATCGGCATGGTGATCCTGCTCGCCATCGGCCTCTTCGCCTACGCCCCCGACTTCACCACCGCCGCCCCGCCGGAGACCTCGTACCTGCTCGGCTCCTTCTGGCCGACCTGGCTGCTCGCCGCCGTCGCCGCCGGACTCAGCGGGCCGGTCGCCTTCATCACCCTGCTCGGCGACTACACCCGCTACATCTCCCCCCGTAAGCACGGCTCCCGCAAGGTGTTCTGGTCCACGGCCCTCGGCCTGCTGATCGGTCTGCTGATCCCCCAGCTGTTCGGCACCTACACGGCGCTCGCCGCCAAGGCCGGCACCGACTACGCCGGGCCCCTCGTCGACGCCGCGCCGTTCTGGTACCTGCTGCCGCTGCTCGCCGCCGCCGCGGCCGGCTCGGTGGGCAACGCCGGGCTGATGCTCTACTCCATGGGCCTCGACCTCGACGCCATCGTGCCGAAGGCCACGCGCGCCAAGGCCACGCTGGTCGCCGCCGCCGTGGCCACCGCGTTCGTCTTCGTCGGCTCCTTCGAGTGGGACGTGCAGTCCGCGATGACCTCGTTCGTCCTGCTGCTCACCGCGATCGGCACCCCGTGGGCCGTGATCACCCTGATCGGCTACGTCCGCTGCCGCGGGCAGTACGACGCCGACGCGCTCCAGGTCTTCAACCGCCGCTCGGTGGGCGGGATCTACTGGTACCGCGCCGGCTGGAACGTGGCCGCCACCGTCTCCTGGGCCGTCGGCGCCGGAGTCGGCCTGCTCGCCGTGACCACCCCCTTCTACGAGGGCCCGCTGCTCGCCCTGACCGGCGGAGTCGACTGCTCCTTCGTCCTGTCCGGCCTGGCCGGCGGCCTGGTCTACACGGCGCTGACGCTGCGGACCGCGACCGCGAGCGCGATCGCGACCGGGACCGGGGCCGGGACCGAGACCGCGCCTGCCGACACGGCCGGCAAGGTGGCGGTCGCCGTCGACTGACGGCTGACGCCGGGAGCGGTGCACGATGCGGGCCCCGGGGGGACGTCCCCCCGGGGCCCGCATCGTCGCCTCCGCCGGGCGCTAACGGCACTTCAGTGAGGTGGTCGCCTCGTTGGCCGCCGTGTCCAGCGCCTGGATCTGCGGCTGGAGCTGCGTGAGCGCGTCCTTGCCCGTGGTGTCGCCGGGCAGGCCCTCGTAGGCGCTCTTGAGGTTCTCCGCGGCCGTCGTGACGGCGTCCTTCTCGGCCGACTTCAGTGCCGAGGTGCTCTCCTTGACGTTCTTCCAGTCGGTCTGGACTGCGTCGTACGCCGATTTCAGCTGGTCCTTCGTGGCCGTGGCCGGATTCAGCGCCTTGAGCGCGGCGTTGTCCGACTTCAACTGGACCAGGTTGGTGCACAGCGCGGCGCTGGCCGACGAGGCTGCCTCCTGCGGCGTCGCTTTGTCGTTGCTGGAGCACGCCGAGGCGCCGAGTACCGCGGCCGCGCAGAGCAGGCCGGAGGCAACGAACCGCTTCATGGGGATCCGCCTTCCCGCCGGCCGTGAAGGCCGGCGCACGAGAGATTCACGCCGCTGGGGCGCGGCATGCCGCCCGGGGCCGGTGTCCGGCGCCGCATCGGCAGGCGCGATCAACGTCGCACGCCGGTACCTGCACCGCATCTCCGCACGGACCGGACCCGCGCGCCCGCACCGGGCGGCGGGCAGGGCGACAAGGCCCGCGGGCCCCGCCTCGGAAGGGCCGCCGCGCCGGAGGCGGGCGACGCGCGGAACACCCCCGGCGTACCTCCGTACGGGTGGCCCCGACGGGTGCGGCGCCCCTGCCCGCACCGCCCGTCGGACCAGGTCCCGGACGCACGACGAGGCCCCGGCCTGCCGGCCGGGACCTCGTCGGGGCGGAATCGCTGCGGTCTTATCCGAGCGGGTGCATCCAGCCGTGGGTGTCGGCGGTGCGGCCCGTCTGTAGCTCCAGCAGCGCCTTGCGGAGCTTCATGGTGACCTCGCCGGGCTCACCGGTGCCCTGGGTCCAGTCGGCGCGCTCGGACTTGACCGAGCCGACCGGGGTGATGACCGCGGCGGTGCCGCAGGCGAACACCTCGGTCAGGGTGCCGTTCTCGTTGTCGCGCTTCCAGTCCTCGGTGGAGATACGTCCCTCCTCGGCGGTGTAGCCGAGGTCGCGGGCGATGGTGAGGAGGGAGTCGCGGGTGATGCCCGGCAGGAGCGAGCCGGTCAGCTCCGGGGTGACGATCCGGTCGCCGTACACGAAGTACAGGTTCATGCCCCCCATCTCCTCGATCCAGCGGTGCTCGACGGCGTCGAGCCAGACCACCTGGTCGCAGCCGTGCTCGGCGGCCTGGGCCTGGGCGACGAGGGAGGCCGCGTAGTTGCCGCCGGTCTTGGCCGCGCCCGTACCGCCCTTGACGGCGCGGACGTACTCCTCGGAGAGCCAGACGGAGACGGGCTTGACGCCGCCGGGGAAGTACGCGCCGGCGGGCGAGGCGATGATCATGAAGAGGAACTCGTTGGCCGGGCGGACGCCGAGGCCGACCTCGGACGCGAACATGAACGGCCGCAGGTACAGGGAGGCCTCGCCGGAGGAGGGCACCCAGGCGCTGTCCTGCTTGATGAGCGCGTCGCAGGCCTCGATGAAGAGGTCGGCCGGCAGCTCCGGCATCGCCATGCGGCGGGCGGAGGCCTGGAAGCGCTCGGCGTTGGCCCGCGGGCGGAACGTGGCGACGGTGCCGTCGGGCTGGCGGTAGGCCTTGAGGCCCTCGAAGATCGTCTGCGCGTAGTGCAGGGTCATGTTCGCCGGGTCGATCGACAGCGGCGCGTACGGGACCAGCTCGGCGTCGTGCCAGCCGCGGCCTTCGGTCCACTTGATCGTCACCATGTGGTCGGTGAAGTGGCGGCCGAAGCCGGGGCTGGCCAGGATCGCCTCGCGCTCCGCGTCGGACAGGGGGTTCGAGGAGGGCTTGAGCTCGATCGTGGGCGTCGTCATGAGTGCTTGTCCTTCACCGGTTTCGTAGGGCGGACCGCGCTCACGGCGTACCAGGACGTCCGAGCTTCCCCGCATTCCGCGGCCTCGCGTTCGATTATCGCGCGCGAGGTGCCTTCGGAGAAGCGGGGTGAAGCGGAGTGAATGCGGCCCAGGGGAGATGGTGGCACCCGGGGCCGTACAGGAAAAGCCGCCGGGTGCGTCTGTGCGCGGCCCGGCGGCTTCCTGAGGTGGAGCTGCCGGGTCAGCCGGCTACTCGGGCGGCGAGCGCGTCGCCGATCTGCTCGGTGCTGCGGAAGGTCCCGTCGCGCTCCGCGAGGTCGGCGGAGACGGCGTCCTCGATGCGGACGGCCTGGGCCTCGTGGCCGAGGTGGCGCAGCAGGAGGGCGACCGAGAGGATCGTCGCGGTCGGGTCGGCCTTGCCGGTGCCGGCGATGTCCGGGGCCGAGCCGTGGACCGGCTCGAACATGGACGGGAAGGTGCCGGTCGGGTTGATGTTCCCGGAGGCGGCGAGGCCGATTCCGCCGGTCACGGCGGCGGCCAGGTCGGTGAGGATGTCACCGAAGAGGTTGTCCGTGACGATGACGTCGAAGCGCTCGGGCTGCGTGACGAAGAAGATCGTCGCGGCGTCGACGTGCAGGTAGTCGGTGGTGACCTCGGGGTACTCCTGGCCGACCTTGTCGAAGATGTTCTTCCACATGTGGCCCGCGTACACGAGGACGTTGTTCTTGTGGACCAGCGTCAGCTTCTTGCGCGGACGGGCGTTGGCCCGCTCGTACGCGTCACGCACGACGCGCTCCACGCCGTACGCGGTGTTGATGCTGACCTCGGTGGCCACCTCGGCGGGCGTACCGGTGCGCAGGCTGCCGCCGTTGCCGGTGTACGGGCCCTCGGTGCCCTCGCGGACCACGACGAAGTCGATCTCCGGACGGCCGGCGAGCGGGGTGGCCGTGTTGGGGAAGAGCTTCGACGGGCGCAGGTTGATGAAGTGGTCGAAGGCGAAGCGGAGCTTGAGCAGCAGGCCGCGCTCCAGCACACCGGACGGGACCGACGGGTCGCCGATGGCACCCAGCAGGATCGCGTCGTGGTGCCTCAGCGCCTCCAGCTCCGCGTCCGGGAGGGTCTCACCGGTGCGGTGCCAGCGCTGGGCGCCGAGGTCGTACTCCTTGGTCTCCAGCTTCACATCCTGGGGCAGGACCGCGGTAAGGACCTTGAGGCCCTGAGCCACGACTTCCTGGCCGATGCCATCACCGGGGATCACTGCGAGATTGATGCTGGTCGACATGTCGGAACCGTACTCCCTGTCCCAGCCCTCAGACATCTCGCGTCCACCATGTGGACGAAGGGTTCAGACGCAAGATGCCCGAGGCGCCGGGTCTCGTTCAGCGGGGTCTCGTTCAGTGGCCGGTCGAGCCGCCGTTGTCCCGGCGGTCGAGGGCGCGCTGGAGGGCGGCCGCGGCGTTCTTGCGGTCGGCGTCGGCGGTGGAGGAGTGGCGGACGCGGCGGGCTGCGGTGGATGCGGTCATGGTGATCGACTCCTTGAGATCACGGCGTGGCGGGGCCACGGATGAGGGGTTCCTTCAAGGCGCCGGAAGAGGCGGGGAGCGGTGCGCGGCAGGGGTTGCCTGCCAAAGGGCGCGCGCTCTCGACCGCCATTCGCCTGATCGGCGAGACGTTCGGCTTCTACAACGCTAGGGCAGCTCCCGTTGTATGTCTCCGCAATTAGTCGGGCTTCCTACTATCTGAGACGGACAGCCCCTCGGAAGGCCCCTTCACGGGCCTCCGATTCACGCCTTCTCGGAGCGAAGTTCCCTGATCAGAGCCCGTACGGCGAGAGTGGACGCGGACTCCGGCGTGGTGACGTATCCCACGCGTCTCACCGGCCCCGAAGGGCCCAGTCCGGTGATGTCCACGCCATTCGTGGCCTCGCGGAGCGACAGCTCGGGCAGGATCGCCATGCCGAGCCCGCGCCCGACCATGGTCAGCACCATCCCGTCGTCCTCCGCCTTGACGGTGGCGCGCGGGATCCAGTCCTGGGCCCGCCACCAGTCGCGGGTGTACGAGCCGCAGTTCTCGTCCCAGTCCAGCAGGGGCAGGGCCTTCGGGTCCGGGTGTCCGGCCGGGTGGACCAGGGCGTACGCCTCCTCCCGGAGCACCCCGGTCAGCAGGCCGGCCCCTCCCCCGTCCCGCGCTGCGGGTCCGGTCGCGTTCAGCGTCGCGATGGCGAGGTCGGCGCGGCCCGCGGCCACTTCCCCGGCCGTGCCGGCGCCGAGCTCGCGCACCACCCGGACCTCGGGGCGGATGCCGGGGTGGCGGGCCGTGAGCCGCTCCAGGGCCGGGGGCAGCAGGTGCAGGGCCGCGCTGCGGAACGCCGCGATGCGCAGCACGCCCTCCGCCGTGTCCCGATCCGGCCCGGTCCGGCTGGCGCCGCGCACCTCGGCGCCGAGGACCTCGTACAGCCGCAGGATCCGGCGGGCGAGGCCGACGGCCCGCTCCCCCGCCGGGGTGGGCGAGGCTCCGCCGCGCCCGCGCTCGAAGAGGACCGCGCCGACCTTGGCCTCGCTGCCGCGTACGGAGTGCGACACGGCCGACTGGGTGAGGCCGAGCCGGGCGGCCGCGGCGGAGAACCCGCCGGTCTCGGCGACGGCGACCAGGACCCGGAGTTCGTGCGGAGCGAGCTCGGCCACAGTGGCTCTCACCTCGTTCTATGAGCGGTGTTCATGGATGTGCGGCTTCCATGAGCGCAACCCCCTGCCCGGGCCGGTGATTCCTTCCTAACGTCCTCGTCATGACCACGAACCACACCGCTCACGCCGTCCACCTGACCGCCCGCCCCTGCGGCTTCCCCGTCGCGACCGACTTCGCGTACGTGGCGACCCCGGTCCCCTCCCCCACTGCGGGCACCGCCCTGGTGCAGAACCTGCTGCTCTCGGTGGACCCGTACCACCGCGGGCTGATGGACGGCGGCGAGGGCGGCTTCGAGCTGAACACCCCGCTGGAGGGCCGTGCGGTGGGCAGGGTGCTCGCCTCCCGCGACCCCGGGCTGCGCGAGGGCGACCTGGTCTTCCACCGCGAGGGCTGGCGTACGCACGCCCTCGTCACGCTCGGCGCGAACGGCACCCGGAGGCTGCGCGGCCACGAGGGCGTCCCGCTGGAGGCGTACCTGAGCATCCTCGGCGGCACCGGCCTGACCGCGTACGCCGCCCTCACCCGGACCGCGGCGCTGCGCGAGGGCGAGGACCTCTTCGTCTCGGCCGCCGCGGGCGGGGTCGGCACCGCCACCGGGCACATCGCGCGGCTGCTGGGCGCCCGCCGGATCATCGGCAGCGCGGGCTCGGCGGCGAAGGTCCGCCACCTCACCGGCGCGCTCGGCTTCGACGCGGCGTTCGACTACCACGACGGGCCGGTCGGCGAGCAGCTCGCGCAGGCCGCGCCCGACGGCATCGACGTGTACGTGGACAACGTGGGCGGGGAGCACCTGGCCGGCGCCATCGACGTGCTGCGCGAGTACGGGCGGATCGCCTGGGTCGGCGGTATCTCGATGTACAACGGGGACCGCTCGCCGGCCGCGCCGCGCAACCTCTTCGAGGTCGTCCACAAGTCGTTGCGCCTGGAAGGAGTATTGGTTCGCAATCACACCAATTTGCAGGACGAGATGGAGGACTTCCTGGTCCCTCACCTACAGAGCGGCCGGATCGGTACGGACACCACCGTTGTCCAGGGAATTGATCACACGGTGGATGCCTTCCTGGGCATGCTGCGAGGCGACAATCTGGGCAAAATGCTTGTCCGTCTCGGGGACTGAATCCAGCCAACCGGATGTTCACCGACTTCTTACCGCACGGATGTAGACCTTTGGCCCGGCGCCCGCCACTCTTTCCGTCAATGTGCCAGCGGGGCACTTGAGTTGGAGGCGAGTAGCCAGTGACACCGATCAGCCGCAGAGGTTTCGTGGGAATCGGCGCCGGGCTGATGGCCGGGGCCGCCCTGCCGGCGATCGCGCCGACGTCGTCGGCCGCTGCCGCAGCGACCGGCGCGATCACCGACGTGAAGCACGTGGTGATCCTGATGCAGGAGAACCGCAGCTTCGACCACTACTTCGGCAGGCTGAAGGGTGTCCGCGGCTTCGGCGACCGCGCCGCCGGCAACATCCCGGGCGGCTGGGGCATGTTCAACCAGTCCAACTGGGGCGGCCGCCAGTACCCGTGGAAGCTCAGCTCCACGCCCGCGGCCGGCGGTGTCGACGGCGAGACGCTCGCCCAGTGCAACGGCGACCTCCCGCACAGCTGGACCTCGCAGCACGCCGCCTGGAACAAGGGCCGGATGGACAACTGGGTCACCGGCGTCGGCAACACCCGCACCCTCGGCTACCTCGACCGCGGGGACATACCCTTCCATTACGGGCTCGCCGACAACTACACGATCTGCGACGCCTACTTCTGCTCCACGCTGAGCGCGACCGGCCCGAACCGCACCTTCCTGTGGAGCGGCAAGGTCGACGCGGGCAGCAAGGACGGCGGCGACGAGTCCGGGCTGACCTGGGAGACGTACGCGGAGGCCCTCCAGCGGGCCGGCATGAGCTGGAAGGTCTACCAGAACGCCCAGGACAACTACGGCGACAACGGGCTCGCCTACTTCAAGAAGTTCACGGACGCGGCGCCGGGCAACCCGCTGTGGGACCGCGGCATGGGCTCCGTCCCCAAGGCCACCGGCTCCACCCCCGACGACATCGCGGCCGCCATCCGCGCTGACGTCGTCGCCGGGACCCTGCCGCAGGTCTCCTGGGTCGTCGCGAACGAGGCCTTCTCGGAGCACCCGTACGCCCCGCCCGGCGACGGCGCGCACTTCGTGGACCTGGTCTACCGCGCGCTGGCCGCGAACCCCGAGGTCTTCGACTCCACCGTCCTCTTCCTCAACTACGACGAGAACGACGGCTTCTTCGACCACGTCCCGCCGCCCGTCGCCCCGCCCGGCACCCCGGACGAGTACATCGACGGCACCCCGATCGGCCTCGGCTTCCGCGTGCCGATGATCGTCATGTCCCCGTGGACGCGCGGCGGCTGGGTGAGCTCGGAGGTCTTCGACCACACCTCGGTGCTCCGGTTCATGGAGAAGTGGACGTCGGCCCTCGGCACCCCGGCGAACTGCCCGAACATCAGCGCCTGGCGCCGCAAGGTGACCGGCGACCTGACCGGCGTCTTCGACTTCGCCCGCCCGGTGTACGGGGTGCCGTCCGGGCTGCCCTCGACGGCGAAGGTCATCGGCCAGTCGACCTGCGGCCCGCTCCCCAACCCGGCGCCGCAGGACAACGCGCTCCCGGTGCAGGAGGCCGGAACCCGCCCGGCGCGGGCCCTTCCGTACCAGGTCAACGGCAACCTGGACCGCTTCGAGTTCGGCGCGGCCGGCAAGATCCTGGCCTGGTTCTCGATGACCAACCAGGGCGCGCAGGCGAAGCAGGCGGCACACTTCTCGATCCACCCGCACCAGTACCGGAACACGGCGGCCTGGCAGTACACGGTGGATCCGGGCGTGACGGCGACGGACTACTTCAACATCGGGCTCGGCAGCGGCTCCGGGAAGTACGACATCTCGATGTACGGGCCCAACCGCTTCCTGCGCCGGTTCATCGGCGACGCGTCGAAGGCGGGCAAGGCGATCGAGGCGGCGGCCCGCTTCGCGGTGGAGCCGGGCACGGGCAAGACGGCGCTCTACCTCAAGATGACGAACACGTCGGCCGCGCCCGTCACCTTCACGATCCGCTCGAACGCCTACCGCTCGGACGGCCCGTGGACGTACACCGTCCCGGCGAACTCCTCGCGCGAGGACTACTTCAACGCGGTCGCGTACAACGACGGCTGGTACGACTTCACGATCCTCGCGGACAACGACGGCACCTGGTCGCGCCGCTACACGGGCCACATCGAGACGGGCACGCCCAGCATCAGCGGCAGCTAGAGCAGGTCCCCTTCACACCAGTCGAAGTCGAGCCGCCCGGCGGGATCCTCCAGCGCCCCGCCGGGCGGGAACACACGTACGTCGCCGCCCCCGAGCCGGGAGGTGTGCTTCAGCGGGATGTCCATACGGCGACGCTATCAACGGCCCCGGGAAAGGCCGGAAATGCGCGAGGGCGACCGGATCCGGCCCTGACCCCGGCCCGGTCCCCGCGTGAAGATCTGTCCATGTCGCCCGAGACCGAGCAGTGGACCCCGACCCATGGCGAGCCGTACCGCCCCGTCGCCCATCGGCCCGCGCGGATGCCGAGCGGGGAATCGCTCGCGCGCGCCGCGCAGTTGCGGGAGCGCATGGACGAGCGGCGGACCGTCCGGCACTTCTCCCCCGACCCCGTTCCGGAGCAGGTGGTCCGGGACGCCGTCGCCTGCGCGGCGACCGCCCCCTCCGGGGCGCACCAGCAGCCGTGGACCTTCGTCCTGGTCAAGGACCCGGCCGTGCGGCAGCAGATCCGCGCGGCCGCCGAGCAGGAGGAGCAGGTGTCCTACGACGGCCGACTGGGCGACGAATGGCTCGCCGCCCTGCGTCCCCTCGGCACGGACGCCGTGAAGACCCACCTGACGGACGCCCCGGCGCTGATCGTGGTCTTCCAGCAGCGCTACTGGCTCGGCCCGGACGGCGCCAAGCGCAAGCACTACTACGTGGACGAATCGGTCGGCATCGCGGTCGGCATGCTCCTGACCGCCCTCCACCTCAGCGGGCTGGCGGCCCTGGTCCACACCCCGAGCCCGATGCGCTTCCTCTCCCACGTCCTGCACCGCCCGGAGAACGAGAAGGCCTTCGCGGTCATCCCGGTGGGCTACCCGGCGGACGACTGCGAGGTCCCGGACCTCGTCCGCAAGTCCCTGGACCAGGTCATGGTCGAGGTCTGGGCCCAGGTGTAGGTCCAGGTCCCGGCCCTACGGGGCTCCGGCTTCGTGGACGCGGGTCAGGAGGGCTGTCAGCTGCTCGCGTTCCGCCGGGGTCAGGGGGGACAGGAGCGCGGCGTTCGCCGTCTCGGCCAGGGTGGCGCAGCGGGCGAGGGTGGCCGTGCCCGCCGGGGTGAGGGTGATGGCGTTCTTCCGGCGGTCCGCCGGATCCGGGGCCCGCAGGAGGAGGCCGGCGCCTTCCAGGTGATTGAGGAGCCCGACCAGGTCCTTGGGGTCGATGCCGAGCCGGCGGCCGAGGTCGGCCTGGGCCACCGGGCCGTACTCGGCGGTCGCCGCCAGTACCGCGTGGTGCGCGAGCTTCAGCCCCTCCGCGGCGAGCGCCTCGGCGACCAGGCCGCGGCCGCGCGCCGCGACCCGCCCGACGAGCCAGCTCGGGAGGGACTGGATGTGTGCGAGGGCCGAGGTCATGAGCCCAGCCTAGCAATTCATTGGGATCCCCTACGATCTCGTATATCGTTGGGACTGCCAATGAATTCGACACGGTCCGGGAGGTCCTGTGCTGCGCATCCGCCACGAGGTCAACGGCGGCCCCGAGGTGTTGTTCGCCGAGGAGGCGGACGTGCCCGTCCCCGCCCCCGGGGAGTTGCTCGTCGCGGTCGAGGCCGTCGGGGTCACGCTGCCCGTCGTGCGCAAGGTGCGGGAGGGTGCCGAGGCGGTACCGCTCGGCGGTGAGGTCGCGGGAACCGTGGCCGCGCTCGGCGAGGGGGTGCGGGGGTTCGCCGTCGGCGACCGGGTCACCGGGCTGTGTTTCGGCCACGGGTACGCCGAGTACGCGCTCCTCGGGGCTCCCTTCGCCTCTGCCGTCCCCGACGGGGCGAGCTCCGTCGACGCCGTCGCGCTCGTGCGCAGCGGGCTCGTGGCCCGGGGCGCCTGGGAGGCCGGGCAGGTCCGCCCCGGGGAGTCCGTGCTGGTCACGGCCGCCGCGAGCGGGGTCGGCAGCCTCGCGCTCCAACTGGCCCGGGCCGGCGGGGCGGGCCGGCTGGTCGCCGCCGTCTCCAGCCCGGACAAGGCCGGGTTCGTGCGCGGCCTCGGCGCCGACGAGGTCGTGCTGTACGGCGAACCCGCCGCCTGGGGCGACCCGTACGACGTGGTCCTCGACGGGGTCGGCGGCGAGCTGCTCGGCCCCGCCGTGCGGTCCCTGGCCACGGGCGGCCGGCTGGTGGCGTACGGCTCGGGCGGCGGCTCGGTGGAGGCGTACGAACTGCTGGTGCGCGGCGCCTCGATGATCGGCTTCCAGATCCGGGCCGTCGCGCAGGGCAGGCCCGAGGTGTACGAGGGCTGGCGGCGCGAGCTGTGGAAGGCGTACGGGGACGGCTCACTGCGCCCCGCCGTGCACGGGGAGATCCCGCTGGCCGAGGCGGCCCGGGCGCACGCGCTGATCGAGGAACGGCGCAACCTCGGCAAGGTGGTCCTGATCCCCTGACCGGACAGGGGCGCAACTGGAACCGCCCCCGATCCGGACTTGGGGGTGCCGGAACGGGGGCGGGGTCAGAAGGGGGCCGGATCAGCCCATGTGCGGGTACGCGTAGTCCGTCGGCGCGACCAGCGTCTCCTTGATGGAGCGCGTCGAGGTCCAGCGCATCAGGTTCGACGCGGCGCCCGCCTTGTCGTTCGTACCCGAGGCACGGCCGCCGCCGAACGGCTGCTGGCCGACCACGGCGCCGGTCGACTTGTCGTTGATGTAGAAGTTGCCCGCCGCGAAGCGGAGCTTCTCCATCGCGTCCGCCGCCGCGTAGCGGTCACCGGCGATGATCGAGCCGGTCAGCGCGTACGCCGACACCGACTCCATCTGGGCCAGCATCGCGTCGAACGCGGCGTCCTCGTACACGTGGATCGCCAGGATCGGGCCGAAGTACTCGGTCGTGAAGACCTCGTTCTCCGGGTCGGTGCACGCGATGACGGTCGGGCGGACGAAGTAGCCCTCCGAGTCGTCGTACGTGCCGCCGGCGATGATCTCGCAGGTCGGGTCGGCGATCGCACGGTCGATCGCGGCCTTGTTCTTGGCGAACGAACGCTCGTCGATGACGGCGCCGATGAAGTTGGTCAGGTCGCGGACGTCACCCATGGTGATGCCGTCGACCTCGGCCGCGAAGGCCTCCTTGAAGCCGTCGTTCCAGATCGAGGCCGGGACGTAGGCGCGCGAGGACGCCGAGCACTTCTGGCCCTGGAACTCGAAGGAGCCGCGGGTCAGGGCGGTCTTCAGGACGGCGCGGTCCGCGGACGGGTGCGCCACGACGAAGTCCTTGCCGCCGGTCTCGCCGACCAGGCGCGGGTAGGACTTGTACTTCTCGATGTTGTTGCCGACCGTCTTCCACAGGTACTGGAAGGTCTTGGTCGAACCGGTGAAGTGGATGCCGGCCAGCTCGGGGTGGTTCAGGGCCACCTCGGAGACGGCGATGCCGTCGCCCGTCACCAGGTTGATGACGCCCTTCGGCAGGCCGGCCTCCTCCAGGATCTCCATCAGGAGGACCGCGGAGTGCGTCTGCGTCGGGGACGGCTTCCACACGACCACGTTGCCCATCAGGGCGGGGGCGGTCGGCAGGTTGCCGGCGATGGCCGTGAAGTTGAACGGCGTGATCGCGTAGACGAAGCCCTCGAGCGGGCGGTGGTCGCTGCGGTTCCACACGCCGGCGGAGTTCGCGACCGGCTGCTCGGCCAGGATCTGGCGGGCGAAGTGGACGTTGAAGCGCCAGAAGTCGACGAGCTCGCACGGGGTGTCGATCTCGGCCTGCTGCGCGGTCTTCGACTGGCCCAGCATGGTGGAGGCGGCCAGCTTCTCGCGCCACGGGCCGGACAGCAGCTCGGCGGCGCGCAGGATGATCGCGGCGCGGTCGTCGAAGGACATCGAGCGCCAGGCCGGGGCCGCGGCCAGGGCGGCGTCGACGGCCTCCTGGGCGTCGGCCTGGGTGGCGTTCGCGTACGTGCCGATGACCGACTTGTGGTCGTGCGGCTGCACGACGTCGAAGCGCTCGCCGCCGCCCATCCGCTTGACGCCGTTGATCGTCATGGGCAGGTCGATCGGGTTCTCGGACAGCTGCTTCAGCTGCGTTTCGAGGCGCGCGCGCTCCGGGGTACCGGGGGCGTACGAGTGGACCGGCTCGTTGACCGGCACGGGGACCTGGGTCACAGCATCCATGGGGCTGGTAACTCCTTGACCTGGTTCTTGGCTAGTTCTTGGTGATCATCGAGCGGAGGAAGAACAGGAGGTTGGCGGGCTTCTCGGCGAGGCGCCGCATGAAGTAGCCGTACCAGTCCGTCCCGTACGCGGTGTAGACGCGCATGCGGTGGCCCTCGGCGGCGAGCCGCAGGTGCTCCTCGCTTCGGATGCCGTACAGCATCTGGAACTCGTACTCGTCCAGCTTGCGCCCGGCCTTGCGGGCGAGCTCCTGCGCGATGGCGATCAGGCGCGGGTCGTGCGACCCGATCATCGGGTAGCCCTCGCCCTCCATCAGCGTCTTCAGGATGCGGACGTACGCCTTGTCGATCTCGCCCTTGTCCTGGTAGGCGACCTCGGCGGGCTCCTTGTACGCGCCCTTCACGATCCGGACGCGGCTGCCGGCGGCGGCCAGGCGGCGGGCGTCGGCCTCGGTGCGGAAGAGGTACGCCTGGATCACGCAGCCGGTCTGCGGGAAGTCCCGGCGCAGCTCCTCGTGGATGGCGAACATCGAGTCGAGGGTGGTGTGGTCCTCGGCGTCCAGCGTGACGGTGGTGCCGATGGCCGCGGCGGCCTCGACGACCGGGCGGACGTTGGCGAGCGCGAGCTCGTGGCCGCCCTCCAGCGCCTGGCCGAACATCGACAGCTTGACCGACATCTCGGCCTTCTCGCCGAGGCCCAGGCCGGCCAGGTGCTCGATGAGTTCGAGGTAGGCGTCACGGGCGGCGTGGGACTGCTCCACGGTGGTGATGTCCTCGCCCACCACGTCGAGCGTGAGCTCCAGGCCCTTCTCCGTGAGGTCCACGACGATCGGGATGACCTGGTCGACCGTCTCGCCGGGGATGAACCGGTTCACCACGGGCTTGGTCACCGGGGCGGCAGAGACGATTCGGCGCATCTTGTCGCTGCGCGAAGCGGCGAGGATCGCGGGACCCAGCACGGGGCACCTCCAACAGGTGGCAGAAGCAGGCATACGGTCCGCGCGGGGGTGGGCGGGGCCGTAAAGAAAACGCGAGTAAAACCACCGTGAAACCTAAGGATCGCTTTGATCCTCTGCCATCGACAGCTGTCACGCATCCGTGTCCCCGATCTCATACATCTGTCTGAAGACCGGCTTTCCGGGTGGGAGAATGTCCGGGTGAAGGACGATTACCAGGACCTGGTGGATGAGATCTCGGCGCTCCTCGGCGCCCCGGCGACGCTGGAGAACCGGGATTTCCGCCTCATCGCCTTCGGCGCGCACGACAGCGACGACGATCTCGCGATGGATCCCGTACGCACCCGCTCGATCCTGACCCGGCAGTCGACGGCGGCCGTGCGGGCCTGGTTCGAGGGCTTCGGCATCGCGCGGGCGACGGGGCCGGTGCGGATCCCGGCGGCGCCGGACGCGGGGGTCTTCCGGGGTCGGATCTGCCTGCCGGTGCGCTACCGCGGGATCGTGCAGGGGTACGTGTGGCTCCTCGACCGGGAGCCCGGCCCCGGGCCGGACGCCCTGGCGGCGGCCATGGAAGTGGCCGAGCGCATCGGGATCCTGCTCGCCGAGGAGGCCAAGGCGGGGGCCGACCTGTCCCGGGAGTTCCGGGAGGTGCTCACGGCCGGCCGGGGCTGGCAGCAGGACATGGCGGTGGCCGCGCTCCGGGTGGCCCTGGGCCCGGGGGCGGACGGGCTGCACGCGGTGGTGTGCGTGGAGCCGTGGTCCGGTGAGGCCCCGGCGTCGGTGCCGGGCACCGCGGCGGTGTGCACGGTCCCGCGGCCGGGGCGGAAGGCCGGCCCGGCACTCGCCGTCCTGGTCAGGCTCCGCTCGGCGGAGGCGCTCGTCCCCGCCGTCGGCGTCGCGACCCGGCTGCTGGCGGGCGGCTCGGCGACCGCCGGGATCGCGGAGCCCCGCCAGGGGCTGGCGGCGCTGGCCGACGCGTGGTCGGAGGCTTCGGCGGCGGCGCAGGCGGCCGCGGCCCAGCCCCGGTTCGGCCCGGTGGCCCAGTGGTCGGCGATCGGCCCGTACCGCATGCTGGCGGCCCTGGCGGCCGCCGACCCGGCGGGCGATCCGGCGACCCGGGTCCTGCTCGGGCCGGCGCACCGGGAACTCGCCCGTACCGCCGAACTGTTCCTGGACTGCGCGGGCCAGGCGGGCCGCGCGGCGGCGGCCCTGGGCATCCACCGCCAGACCCTGTACTACCGCCTCGCCCGGGTGGAGCAGCTGACCGGCCTGGACCTGGACGAGGGCGAGGACCGGCTGTTGCTCCACATGGCCATCAAGGCGGCCCGCCTGTACGGCTGAACGCGGGCGCGGGCGCGCCTCGTACGCACCGCGCCGACATGCCTCGTACGCGGCGCGTCGGCATCCCTCGTACGGGAGACACCCGCTCTCAGGCGGGGTCGGCGGCGCCCGCGTCCTTCACCATCATCTCCGCGGCGCGCCGCATTCCCTCCGTCAACTCCTCGGCGGTGACGGCGTTCTCGGGGTTGTACAGCCACTGCACCATCATCCCGGCGACCAGTACCTGGTAGAGCCCGCCGAGCGTCCGGACGTCCCGCTCTTCGAGCTGCCCCTCCGGGATGCCCGTGAACATCTCGGTCAGCCCCTTGCGCCCCTCGCCCTCCGAGGACACGACCATCTCCCGCAGCTCCGGCAGCCGGTCGCGGTTCATCGCGATCTCCAGGCTGGCCGCCCACATCGGGGCCGCCCGATCGCGCTGTCCGATCATGCCGTCCCAGACCGAGCGGAAGCGTTCGAGCGAGCCGCCTTCACCCGTGACGTCCGGTTTGAAGGAGTCGCCCCACTCCTCGGCCATCGCGATGAACGCCTGCGTGAGCAAGGCGTCCTTCGAGCCGTAGTGGTATCCGATCGACGCCAGGTTCGCGCCGGAGGCGTTGACGATGTCGCGCGCGGTCGTCCGCACGAAACCCTTCTCGACCAGGCACTTCTTGGCGCCTTCGAGCAGATCTTCACGGTGTCCCATGCGCTCACCGTATCAAGACAACCGTCCTAGACAGCAGTCACAGACGACAGTCCCATACGGCCGTACTAGACAAGCGTTTATGACGCTTGTACATTCCTGCTCATGACGAACTCCGCCGCACGTCCCGCCGGCCGCCGGGAATGGATCGCCTTCACCGTCCTCCTGCTGCCCCTGCTCCTGGTCTCGATGGACGTCTCCGTCCTCTACTTCGCCATCCCGGCCATCACCCGAGAGCTCGATCCGAGCGCCACCCAGCAGCTCTGGATCTTCGACAGCTACGCCTTCGCCCTCGCCGGCCTGCTGATCACCATGGGTTCGCTCGGTGACCGGATCGGCCGCCGCAAGCTGCTGCTGACGGGCGCGACCGCCTTCGGGCTCGCCTCCGTCTGCGCCGCCTACGCCACCAGCGCCGAGATGCTGATCGCCGCCCGCGTGCTGCTCGGGATCGGCGGAGCGACCCTGATGCCCTCCACGCTGGCGCTCGTACGCAACCTCTTCCAGGACGCCAGGCAGCGCGGTCAGGCCATCGCCATCTGGTCCGGGGCCATGACCGGCGGCATCGCCCTCGGCTCGGTGATGAGCGGCGTGATGCTGAACCACTTCTGGTGGGGTTCGGTCTTCCTGATCAACGTGCCGGCGATGCTGCTCCTGCTGGTCCTCGTCCCGGTGCTGGTCCCGGAGTTCAAGGACCCGGCGCCCGGCCGCTTCGACCTGCTGAGCGTGCCGCTGTCGACGGCCGCCGTGCTCCCTGTGGTGTACGGCCTCAAGGAGATCGCCGCCGAGGGCCCGGAGCCGCTCTACCTGGTCTGCGTCGCCGTGGGCCTGGCCTTCGGGTTCGTCTTCGTCCGCCGCCAGCGCACCCGCGACGACGCCATGGTCGGCCGGGCCCTGTTCCGGGGCCGGGGATTCGGCGCGGGAATCGCCCTCAACACCATCGCCGCCTTCGCCATGATGGGCTCGGCCTACTTCACCACCCAGTACCTGCAGTCGGTGCTCGGCATGGGCACGCTGGAGGCCGCCCTGTGGAGCCTGGCGCCCTCGCTCCTCATCGGCGCCGCCGCCCCGGTCAGCGCCGCCCTGGCACAGAAGACCGACCGGGCGTACGTCATCGCCGGCGGCTTCGTCCTCGCCGCCGCCGGGTTCGCCCTGATCGGCCTCGTCGGCAGCGACTCCCTGTGGCTGCTGCTGACCGGCGCCGGCGTGCTGGCCTCCGGCATCGTCACCGTGATGTCCCTGGTCTCCGACATGGCGCTGGGCGCGGCCCCCGCGGAGAAGGCCGGCTCGGCCGCCTCCCTGCTGGAGACCGGCCAGGAGTTCGGCGGCGCGCTCGGCATGGCGGTCCTGGGCAGCCTCGGCACCGCCGTCTACCGCTCCGACCTGTCGGGCGCCGAGCCCGCAGTCCGGGAGACCCTGGGCGGCGCCGTCGCCACCGCCCGGCAGCTGGGCGGCGGCGCCGGCGAGCAGGTACTGGCCCTGGCCCGGGAGGCCTTCGTCCACGGCATGCAGTACGCCGCCTGGGGCGGTACGGCCCTCCTGCTGGCGGCGGCCCTGCTCGCCGCGGGCCTGCTGCGGGGGATCGGCGTCCCCGCGGTACACCCCGCCGAGGAGCCCGCTGCGCAGCCCGCCGAGCAGCCCGCCGAGCAGGCTCCGGCCCTCGCGGGCTGACCCCCGTACGGCCGGGCTGAGCGGCGGCGGAACACGAACACGAAGAAGGGCCCGGGGTCTCCCCCGGGCCCTTCGCCGTGTCGTGCGGGTCAGCCGAGGCTGACCGTGCGCGCCGAGACCGCGCCGATCTCGGCGGAGATCTCCGCGAGGACGTTCACCGGCACCTCCGCGTCGACCGTGAGGACGCCGAGCGCCTCGCCGCCCTCCTCGGCGCGGGCGACCTGCATGCCCGCGATGTTCAGGCCGGCCTCGCCGAGGATGCGGCCGACGGTGCCGACCACGCCCGGACGGTCGGTGTAGCGCAGCACGAGCATCTGGTCGGCGAGCGCCAGGTCCACGTCGTACTCGCCGATGCCGACGATCTTCTGCAGGTGCTTCGGGCCGGCGAGGGTGCCGGAGACCGACACCTCCTGCCCGTCCGACAGGGTGCCGCGCACGGTCACCACGTTGCGGTGGTCCGGGGACTCCGAGCTGGTGGTCAGGCGTACCTCGACACCGCGCTCCTGCGCGAACAGCGGGGCGTTGACGTAGGAGACCGTCTCGTCGACGACGTCCTCGAAGACACCCTTGAGGGCGGAGAGTTCCAGCACCTTGACGTCGTGCTGGGTGATTTCGCCGCAGACCTCGACGTCGAGGCGGACCGCGACCTCGCCCGCGAGGGCGGTGAAGATGCGGCCGAGCTTCTCGGCGAGCGGCAGACCCGGACGGACGTCCTCGGCGATGACGCCACCCTGGACGTTGACCGCGTCCGGTACGAGCTCGCCCGCGAGCGCCAGGCGCACCGACTTGGCGACCGAGATGCCGGCCTTCTCCTGGGCCTCGTCCGTGGACGCACCGAGGTGCGGGGTGCAGACGACCTGGTCGAGCTCGAAGAGCGGGGAGTCCGTGCAGGGCTCCTTCGCGTACACGTCGAGGCCGGCGCCGGCGACGCGGCCCTCCTTGATGGCCGAGTACAGCGCGGCCTCGTCCACGATCCCGCCGCGCGCGGCGTTGACGATGCGGACGGACGGCTTGACCTTGTGCAGGGCCTCGTCCCCGATGAGACCGAGGGTCTCGGGGGTCTTGGGCAGGTGCACCGTGATGAAGTCGGCGACTTCGAGGAGCTCGTCCAGCGTCAGCATCTTGACGCCCATCTGGGCGGCGCGCGCGGGCTGTACGTAGGGGTCGTACGCGACGATCTTCATGCCGAAGGCCGACATGCGCTGGGCGACCAGGACGCCGATGCGGCCGAGGCCGACGACACCGAGGGTCTTCTCGCTGAGCTCGACGCCCGTGTACTTGTTCCGCTTCCACTCGCCGTTCTTCAGGGCGGTGTTGGCCTGCGGGATGTTGCGGGCCGAGGCGACGAGCAGGCCGCAGGCGAGCTCGGCGGCGGTGACGATGTTGGAGGTCGGGGCGTTCACGACCATCACGCCGGCCTTGGTGGCGGCGGAGACGTCGACGTTGTCGAGGCCGACACCGGCGCGCGCGACGACCTTCAGCTTCTTGGCGGCGGCGATGGCCTCCGCGTCGACCTTGGTCGCGGAGCGCACCAGGATGGCGTCGACGTCCACGATCGCGGGGAGCAGCTCCGCGCGGTCGGCGCCGTTGACGTGCCGGATCTCGAAGTCCGGACCGAGCGCGTCGACGGTGGCGGGCGACAGCTCTTCGGCGATGAGTACGACAGGTTTCGAGCTCACGTGGGTCATCCTCACAAGTCCAGTGCGGACGGCCGTCCCGACGGCCGCAGGCGGTGGAGGGGGTAGCCGCGTGGAAGACGCACGACACTGTGGGCCTGACGCGTTGTGTTGAGCAGTGTAGTGGCGGATTCCGTGCTGGATTCCGCCTGTCCGGAAGGATCACCCGTCCGGGGTTGGCCAGGGTGGACAAGCCCCGCGTGCAGAGCGGTCCGATCCGGCCCGTCGTGCGCGGCGGGGCCGGGGCTCATCGCCCCGGCCCCCTCGCGTACGGATCAGCTCTCGTCGCTGTCGACCCAGCTCATGAGCTTGCGCAGCTTCTTGCCGGTGGTCTCCAGCAGGTGGGCCTCGTCGGCCTTCTTGTACTCGTTGTACTTCGGCAGACCGGCCTTGTACTCGGCCATCCAGGTGTTGGCGAACTCGCCGCTCTGGATCTCCGCGAGGACCTGCTTCATCTCGGCCTTGGTGGCGTCGGTGATGATGCGGGGACCGGTGATGTAGTCGCCCCACTCGGCGGTCTCGGAGACCGACCAGCGCATCTTCTCCAGGCCGCCCTCGTACATGAGGTCCACGATGAGCTTCAGCTCGTGCAGGCACTCGAAGTACGCGATCTCCGGCTGGTAGCCGGCCTCGGTCAGGGTCTCGAAACCGGCCTTGACCAGGGCGGAGGCGCCACCGCAGAGGACGGCCTGCTCACCGAACAGGTCGGTCTCGGTCTCCTCGGTGAAGGTGGTCTTGATGACGCCGGCGCGGGTGCCGCCGATGCCGGCCGCGTACGAGAGCGCGAGGTCGAAGGCGTTGCCGGAGAAGTCCTGCTCGACGGCGGCGATGCAGGGCACGCCGCGGCCTTCCTCGTACTGACGGCGCACCAGGTGGCCCGGGCCCTTCGGGGCGACCAGGGCGACGTCCACGTTGGCCGGGGGCTTGATGAAGCCGTAGCGGACGTTGAAGCCGTGGCCGAAGAAGAGCGCGTCGCCCTCCTCGAGGTGCTCCTTGATGGACTCCTCGTAGATCTCGGCCTGGAGCGGGTCCGGGGTCAGGATCATGATGACGTTGGCCCAGGCGGCGGCCTCGGCGACCGGGACGACCTTCAGGCCCTGCTCCTCGGCCTTGGCCTTGGACTTCGAGCCCTCCTTCAGGCCGACGACGACGTCGACGCCGGAGTCACGCAGCGACAGCGCGTGGGCGTGGCCCTGGCTGCCGTAGCCGATGACCGCGACCTTGCGGCCCTGGATGATGGACAGGTCGGCGTCGTTCTCGTAGAACAGCTCGGCCACTGGGATATCTCCTTGGTGCGCTGGTGTTGCTCCCACCGTACGGCGGGGAACGTGAAGGAAGTTTCTTGGTCTCGCGATGCGAGAGGCAACACGACGCCGGGGTGTTGCTGAGGCGCCGTGTTGCTCAGGCGCTGTGTTGCTGAGGCGCTGTGTTGCTGAGGCGCTGTTGCTCAGGCGCTGCGGTCGAGCGCGCGCAGGCTGCGGTCCGTGATGGACCGGCCGCCGCGCCCTATGGCGATCGTGCCGGACTGCACGAGCTCCTTGATGCCGAAGGGCTCCAGCATCTTGAGCATCGCGCCGAGCTTGTCGGCGCCGCCCGTCGCCTCGATGGTGACGGCATCCGGGGAGACGTCGACCGTCTTGGCGCGGAACAGCTGGACGATCTCGACGATCTGGGAGCGGGTCTCGTTGTCGGCGCGGACCTTCACCAGAACGAGTTCGCGTTCGATGGCGTTGTGCGGCTCCAGCTCGACGATCTTGAGCACGTTGACCAGCTTGTTCAGCTGCTTGGTCACCTGCTCCAGCGGGAGGTCCTCGACGTTCACGACGATCGTGATGCGCGAGATGTCGGGGTGCTCGGTGACGCCGACCGCGAGGGAGTCGATGTTGAACCCGCGGCGGGAGAACAGCGCGGCGATCCGGGCGAGGATGCCGGGCGTGTTCTGGACCAGGACGGAGAGCGTGTGCTTGGACATGTGAGTCGTTCTCTCTCTCAGGCTCTCTCGGCTCAGTCGTCTTCGTTGTCGCCGAAGTCGGGGCGGACGCCCCGGGCTGCCATGACCTCGTCGTTGGAGGTGCCGGCGGCGACCATCGGCCACACCATGGCGTCCTCGTGGACGATGAAGTCGATCACGACGGGACGGTCGTTGATCGCGTTGGCCTCGGCGATGACCTTGTCCAGGTCGGCCGGGTCCTCACAGCGCAGCGCCACGCAGCCCATGGCCTCGGACAGCTTGACGAAGTCCGGGACGCGGGTGCCCTTGCGGGGGGCGGTGGACTCCCCGAGCTGGGAGCCGACGGTGCCGTGGCCCGTCTCGTCGGCGTGCAGCACGGTGTTGGAGTACCGCTGGTTGTAGAACAGGGTCTGCCACTGGCGGACCATGCCCAGCGCACCGTTGTTGATGATCGCGACCTTGATCGGGATGTTGTTCAGCGCGCAGGTGGCCAGTTCCTGATTGGTCATCTGGAAGCAGCCGTCGCCGTCGATCGCCCAGACCGTGCGGTCCGGCATGCCGACCTTGGCGCCCATCGCGGCGGGGACCGCGTAGCCCATGGTTCCGGCGCCGCCGGAGTTCAGCCAGGTGCGGGGCTCCTCGTAGTTGACGAAGTGCGAGGCCCACATCTGGTGCTGGCCGACGCCGGCCGCGTAGATGGTGTGCTCGGGGGCGAGCGCGCCGATGCGCTGGATGACCTGCTGCGGGGAGAGCATGCCGTCGTCGGGCAGGTCGTAGCCCAGCGGGTACGTCTCGCGCCAGCGGCTGAGGTCCTTCCACCAGGCGGTGTAGTCCCCGGTGTTGCCCTCGGTGTGCTCGGCCTGGACCGCCTGGATCAGGTCGGCGATGACCTCGCGGGCGTCACCGACGATCGGGACGTCGACCTCGCGGTTCTTGCCGATCTCCGCCGGGTCGATGTCCGCGTGGATGACCTTGGCGAACGGGGCGAAGCTGTCCAGCTTGCCGGTGACGCGGTCGTCGAAGCGGGTGCCGAGCGCGATCAGCAGGTCCGACTTCTGCAGGGCGGTGACGGCGGTGACCGCGCCGTGCATGCCGGGCATGCCCACGTGCAGCGGGTGGCTGTCGGGGAACGAGCCCAGCGCCATCAGCGTGGTGGTGACCGGGACCCCGGTCAGCTCGGCCAGGACCTTGAGTTCGGCGGTCGCGCCGGACTTCATCACGCCGCCGCCGACGTACAGGACCGGGCGCTTGGCCTGGCAGATGAGCTTGGCGGCCTCGCGGATCTGCTTGGCGTGCGGCTTGGTGACCGGCCGGTAGCCCGGGAGGTCCTGCGACGGCGGCCACGAGAAGGTGGTCCTCGACTGCAGGGCGTCCTTGGCGATGTCGACCAGGACCGGGCCCGGGCGGCCGGTGGAGGCGATGTGGAAGGCCTCGGCGATGGTCTTCGGGATGTCCTCGGCCCTGGTCACCAGGAAGTTGTGCTTGGTGATCGGCATCGTGATGCCGACGATGTCCGCCTCCTGGAAGGCGTCGGTGCCGATCGCCTTGGAGGAGACCTGGCCGGTGATCGCGACGAGCGGCACCGAGTCCATGTGCGCGTCGGCGATGGGGGTGACCAGGTTGGTGGCGCCCGGACCGGAGGTGGCCATGCAGACGCCCACCTTGCCGGTGGCCTGCGCGTAGCCGGTCGCGGCGTGGCCGGCGCCCTGCTCGTGGCGGACCAGGATGTGGCGGACCTTGGTGCTGTCCATCATCGGGTCGTACGCCGGGAGGATGGCCCCGCCCGGGATACCGAAGACGGTGTCGCACCCCACCTCTTCGAGAGAGCGGATGAGGGACTGCGCACCCGTGACGTGCTCAACTGCGGCGGGCTGGTGTCCGCCGGAACGGGGCCGCGGCTGCGGATGGTGGGCCCCGGTGGCCTGCTCGGTCATCGGCATTCTCTTCTCGAAGCTGAGGGTTTTACGAGGATTCGAAGGTGTGCCAGTGCAACAAAAAACCCCTCGTGCCGGGAGGCAAGCGAGGGGAGCGCGTCGGGTGTGCGGAGCGGGGACATGCAGGTCCCAGCTTCAGCCGACGCGCTTTCCAAGTACGAGAATTCGGGTGCGCATGGCACTGACCCTCCCTCCGGCGGGAGGGGGATGTCAAGCGGGTGGGACGGGCGTCTCATTATGTGAGCCTCTGCGGATGGCCATCGAGCCCCCGGACGAACCACCGGCCAAGGCGGGCTGGGCCGCTCCGCCCGGTACTGGGAACGTACCGCGCACCAGCGCGCGGCGCAGCCTGTACTCGTCGAGTGGGCCGGAAAAAGCCACTCCCTGGCCGTGTGTGCACCCCATCGCGCGCAGCGCCATGACCTGCTCGGGGAGGTCCGCCCCGTCGGCCACCGACTGCATACCCAAATCATTTGCAATGCGCAACAAACCAGCGGTGATCTTGTGGAGGCGGGCTGATTCGACCACGCCCTCGACCAGGCCCCGGTCCAGCTTCAGGATGTCCACGGGGAGTCTGCGCAGGGCGCTGATGGCCGCGTAGCCGCTGCCGAAGCCGTCCAGGGAGATCAGGACCCCGAGCCGGCGCAGGGCCGCCAGGCGCCGCTCCAGCTCGTCGAAGGGGACCCTGGGGTCGGACACGGTCAGTTCGATCACGAGGGCCCCGGACGGCAGGCCGTGCCGGGTCAGCAGTGCCTCCACGGAGCCGAGCGGCGCGGCCCGGTCGAGCAGCCGCTCGGCGCTCATCCGTACGGCCACCGGTACGTCGTGCCCGATCCGGTGCCGCTCGGCGGCCTGCGCCACGGCCTCCTCCAGCAACCAGTGCCCCAGCTCGGCGGCCCGGGTGGGCGTGTCCGCGGGGAGGCCGGAGCGGCCCTCGGGCCCCGCCGCCGCGCCCTCGCTGTACTCGGCCACACGGAGGAATTCCGCCGGGGTGAACAGGATCCCCTGGGCCGAGCGCCAGCGGGCCTGCGCCGCCACGGCCGTGACCTCGCCGGTCGCCAGGGAGACCACCGGCTGGTGCAACAGGGCGAACTCCCCGTCGTGGAGCGCGGTGCGCAGCCGCCCGGCGAGCTCCGCCTTCCGTACGACCTCGGCCTGCATCTGGGGCGCGTACAGCTCGACCCGGTCCTTGCCGCCCGCCTTGGCTCGGTACATCGCGAGGTCCGCGTTGCGCATGAGGTCCGAAGGGGTGATGCCGGGGTCGGCGAAGGCCACGCCGATGCTGGCGGCGACCCGGACCTCGCTGCCGGCGATCCGGTACGGCTGGGACAGGGTGGTGCGCAGCCGGTCCGCGATCTCGCGCACCTGGTACTCGCGGGCGCTGCGGTCGCGGCTGCCGTCGCCCAGGATCAGCGCCGCGAACTCGTCGCCGCCGAGCCGGGCCGCGGTGTCCCCGGCACGCACCGAGTCCTGGAGCCGGCACGCGGCCTCGATCAGCAGCTCGTCGCCCGCCTGGTGGCCGATGGTGTCGTTGACCGCCTTGAACCCGTCGAGGTCGATGAAGAGCACGGCGGAGCTGTGGTCCCCCGCGCGCCGGCCGGTCAGGGCCTGGCGGACCCGGCGGGTGAACAGGGCCCGGTTGGGCAGGTCGGTCAGCGGATCGTGCTCGGCGCTGTGCTGGAGCTGCGCCTGGAGGCGGACCCGCTCGGTGACGTCGCGGCTGTTGAGGATGAGGCCGCCCTGGTGGCGGTTGACGGTGGACTCCACATTCAGCCATTCGCCGCTGCCGGACTTGAAGCGGCATTCGATGCGGGTGGTCGGCTCCTCGGCGGGCGGCGCGGCCAGGAAGCGGCGTACCTCGTGGACCACCCGGCCCAGGTCGTGCGGGTGGATCAGGGTGGCGAGCTCGGTGCCGGCGAGCTCCTCGGCCTCGCGCCCGTAGACCCCGGCGGCCGCGGGGCTGACGTACCGCAGGGTCCCGGTGGGGGCGGCGATCATGATGACGTCGCTGGAGCCCTGGACCAGGGAGCGGAAGTGGTTCTCCTTCTGGGCGAGTTCCTGCGTCAGCGCGATGTTGTCGATGAGCATGATGCCCTGCCGGATGACGAGGGCGAGCACCACCGTGCAGCCGGTGAAGACGACCACCCGGTCGACCTTCCGGCCGTCCACCACGTTGTACAGGATGCCCAGGGTGCAGACGGCTGCCGCGAGGTACGGCGTGAGGGCGGGCAGCGAGCCGCTGATGGGGCGGCTGACCGGACGGTCGGCGCGCGGCATCCCCGGCGTCCCCGGGCCCGGATGGGCGCGCCGGGCCCCCCAGGGCGCGTAGGCGAGCAGCAGCGAGCCGGCGAACCAGCCGGCGTCGAGCAGCTGACCGGACTGGTATTCGGCGCTGAGCAGCGGCGAGGTGAACAGGGCGTCGCTGAGCACGGTCAGGGCCAGGGCCGCGATGGCGGTGTTCACGGCCGAGCGGTTGGCCTCGGAGCGCCGGAAGTGCAGGACGAGCACCATGGAGACGAGCGCGATGTCCAGCAGCGGGTAGGCGAGCAAGAGCGCGGCGCGCGGGACGCTGCCGGGGGACCCGGACTGGGCGGTCCGCGCCGCGTGCGCGAGGGCCAGGCTCCAGGACAGGGTGAGCAGGGAGCCGCCGATGAGCCAGGAGTCGAGCCCGAGGCAGACCCAGCCGGCGCGGGTGACCGGGCGTTTGGCGAGGACGAGCAGTCCCACGATGGCGGGCGGCGCGAAGCAGAGGAACGCGAAGTCGGCGAGCGAGGGCTTCGGCACGGCCTCGCCGAGGACCACCTCGTACCAGCCCCAGACGCCGTTGCCGCAGGCTCCCATGAGGGAGGAGAACGCGAAAAGCAGCCAGGCCGGGCGCTCGCGGCTGTCGATCGTCCGCGCGTACGTGTAGCAGGAGACGGCGGCGAGTAACGCGGCGGCGCTGAGCCCGAAGTCGCCCATGATCTCGGCGAGTTTCTCGGAACCCCAGCCGAGGGCGGCGCCGACGGCGTACCCACCGCTGATCATTGCGAGGAGCAGTTGCATCGCCAGGCTCCTGCCGCCACCGCCCGAGACGGGCGACCTGGTCAGCAGCGCCGCCCCCGGGGCACTCACCGGTCCCCCTCGCTGGCTGGTTCCGGCGCGGCCCAGTCGCGGCAGCGTCGCCTCCGGCGGCTGTGCCGCATCGGATCCTTCGTCCATTGGCCGTGCATCGCCCGTCGCCCCCCAAAGTGTCCGATCACTCCCCAGCGCCAGACGAAAGCGCTGCAGCCCCTTGTTCCGGACGATACACCACTTTCGTCACTCAGGGACATAGATGGTCTACTCTCCGTTACCACGTGGGGAGTTGGTGCCACCGTGTGCGTCCGGACGAATGCGGTGCGTGCGCGCTGCGCGTCAGTCGGTGATCAGGACCGTGTTCTCCACGGGCTCCCCCGCGGCGAACCGGTGGAGCTGGCGGGCCACCAGGCGCCTGGCCCGCGGCGCGAACGCCGTGCTGCTGCCGCCCACGTGAGGCGTGATCAGGACATTCGGAGCATGCCAGAGCGGATGGCCGGCGGGCAGCGGTTCCGGGTCGGTGACGTCGAGCGCCGCGCGCAGCCGGCCCGACTCCAGCTCCGCCAGCAGGGCGCCCGTGTCGGCGACGGGACCGCGCGCCACGTTCACCAGCAGGGCGCCGTCCTTCATCCGGGCGAGGAACGCGGCGTCCGCCAGACCCCGCGTCGCGTCGGTCAGCGGAGTGGAGAGGATCACCACGTCGGCCTCGGGGAGCAGCCGGGGCAGTTCGGCTTGAGCGTGCACGGGCCCGCGCGTGGTGGTGCGCGCCGAGCGTGCGACCCGTACCACCCGCGCGCACTCGAAGGGTGCGAGCCGGTCCTCGATGGCCGCGCCGATCGATCCGTAGCCGACGATCAGTACGGACTTGTCGGCGAGGGCGTCGTAGAAGCCGGAGCGCCACTCCTCGCGGTCCTGGCCGCGCACCATCCCCGGGATGCCGCGCAGCGAGGCGAGGGTGAGGGTGAGCGCCAGCTCGGCGGTGCTCGCCTCGTGGACGCCGCGCGCGTTGCACAGCCGTACGCCGGGACGCATCAGGTCGAGGCCGCCCAGGACGTGGTCCATGCCCGCGGTCAGCGTCTGCACGACTTCGAGCTTCGGCATGCCGGCCAGCGGGCGCAGGGTGACCTCGGCGGACTTCATGTACGGGGCGACGTAGAAGACGCAGGCGGCCGGATCGGCCGGGAAGGTGTCCTCGCCGTCCCACCGGCGGTAGGTGAAGGCGTCGGGAAGGCCCTCGATCTCCTCGGCGGGGAAGGGCAGCCAGACGTCCGCAGTCTTTGCATCCATGACCAGGAGGCTATGCCAAGGCCAACGGATCCTGATCAAGCCGTTAGTTTGTTTCCGGACCGGGAGGGGGACGCACGGGTGGAGCGCAGGTCGATCGGGGCGGGGGCGCTGACGGTGGGCGCCATCGGGCTCGGGTGCATGCCGATGAGCTGGGCGTACGCGCCCGCGCGGCGCCGCGGGGCGGAGTCGCTGGCCACGGTGCACACGGCGCTGGACCTCGGGGCGAACCTGCTGGACACCGCCGACATGTACGGGCCGTTCACCAACGAGCTGCTGCTGGGGCGGATACTGCGGGAGCGGCGGGCGGACGCGTTCGTGTCCGCCAAGGTGGGGCTGCGGGCGGGCGAGCAGCACGTGGTGGCGGACGGGCGGCCCGGATACGTGCGGCGGGCCTGCGACGCCTCGCTGCGGCGGCTGCGGACGGACGTCATAGACCTCTACCAGCTGCACCGGGTGGATCCGGAGGTCCCGGTCGAGGAGACCTGGGGGGCGATGGCGGAGCTGGTCGGTGCCGGGAAGGTGCGGGCGCTCGGGTTCTGCGCGCTGGGGGCGGGCGCCGGGCCGGGGGCCGGGCGGCGCGGGGACCGGGCGTACGAGGTGACCTTGGGCCACCTGGAGCGGGTCCAGCAGGTGTTCCCGGTGAGCGCGGTGCAGGCGGAGCTGTCGGTGTGGTCCCCGGAGGCGGTGCGGCGGCTGCTGCCGTGGTGCGCGGCGCGCGGGGTGGGGTTCTTGGCGGCGATGCCGCTGGGCAGCGGGTTCCTGACCGGGACGCTCCGGCCGGGCGAGGGCTTCGAGTGGGAGGACGTGCGGGCCCGGCACCCGCGGTTCACGGCGGAGTCGATGGCCGCGAACCAGGTGCTGGTGGCGGGGTTGCGGCGGGTGGCGCGGCGGCTCGGGCCGCAGGTGACGGCGGCGCAGGTGGCGCTGGCGTGGGTGCTGGCGCAGGGGCCGCAGGTGGTGCCGGTGCCGGGGGCCGACCGGGCGCACTGGGCGGCGGAGAACGCGGGGGCGGCCCGGCTGCGGCTGACGGGCGGGGACCTGGCCGAGATCGCGGCGCTTCCGGCGGCGGTGGGAGCCTGGGACTGAGCGTCGGCGGGGGCCGGGGAGCGACCCCGGTGCAGAGCCCGGACAACCACTCGATCGGGTGTACGAGCGCCGGAACTTCGGGAAGTGCCGCAGCTGTTGAGACAGGTGAAAGGCGCGATCGCCGACCGGAGGGGAGCAGGACGATGCGATACGGACAGACACACAAGGGGTACGGGGGCCCGCGCACCCGGACCCGCGGAGTGCTGGCGGCGTTCGCCCTGGCGGGATGCGGGGCTCTGCTCGCAGCGGGCTGCGCACCGGCGGGCTCCCCCGCCGCCAAGCCGGGCACGTCACCACCCGGTGCGTCACCCGCCGCACCGGGGTCCGGTCCAGCAGGCTCCCCGTCCGCTTCCACGGAGGCCGCGCCGCCGGCCAAGGGCTCCGTGACGGTGGCGGGCGAGGTCGCCAAGGGCCTGGAGTCCCCGTGGGGCGTGGCCCCGCTGCCCGACGGGGACCTGCTGGTCGCCTCGCGGGACAAGGGGACGATCAGCAGGGTCGCGCCGGCCACGGGCACGGTGACGCAGATCGGCAAGGTGCCCGGGGTGGCACCGGGCGGCGAGGGCGGGCTGCTGGGGCTCGCGCTGTCGCCCTCGTACGCCTCGGACCGGATGGTGTACGCGTACTTCACGACGGAGTCCGACAACCGCATCGCCCGGATGCGGTACGACGAGCAGCGGGATCCCGGCCAGCAACTGGGCGCGCCGGACACGGTGTTCCGGGGCATCCCCAAGGGGCTGATCCACAACGGCGGCCGGATCGCCTTCGGCCCGGACAAGATGCTCTACGCGGGGACGGGCGAGACCGGCGACACCGGGCTGGCGCAGGACAAGAAGTCGCTGGGCGGCAAGATCCTGCGGATGACCCCGGACGGGCAGCCGGTGCACGGGAATCCCGAGGCCGACTCGGTCGTCTACTCCTACGGGCACCGCAATGTGCAGGGCCTGGCCTGGGACAAGGACAAACGGCTGTGGGCGGCCGAGTTCGGCCAGAACACCTGGGACGAGCTGAATCTGATCGAGCCCGGCGCGAACTACGGCTGGCCGGAGGCCGAGGGGAAGGCCGGCAAGCCGGGCCTGCGCGATCCGGTGGCCGTGTGGAAGACCGACGAGGCCTCGCCGAGCGGGATCGCCTGGGCGCAGGGCTCGGTGTGGATGGCCGGGCTGAAGGGCGAGCGGCTGTGGCGGATCCCGCTGGCCGGGGCGAAGCCGGTCGCCGAGCCGGAGGCCTTCCTGACGGGCAAGTACGGCCGGCTGCGCACGGTGATCGCCCTCGGCGGGGACAGATTGCTGCTGGTCACGAGCGAGACCGACGGGCGCGGCTCGCCGGAGGCGGGCGACGACAGGATCCTGACACTGACGGTGCGGTAACCGACAGAGCCCTGGTGGGGGGCGAAAGGCACGGTGGGCGCGGTGTTCAACATGATCGAGGAGCTCTTCAACCCGGGACGCAAGCACACGGACGAGGAGAAGAAGCGGCTGGAGCTGTCCCGGACCGACGTGAACGACGGCGATCCGGGACGCGGTCCGATAGACCTGGACTCCGGCAAGGTGCTCATACGCCCGGCGGAGCCGTCCCCGCGGGAGTGAGGGGCCCGAACAGCCGCAGCCGGTGGGCCAGGGCGGCCGCCTCGCCGCGGCCGGCGACGCCCAGCTTGGCCAGGATGTTCGAGACGTGCACGCTGGCCGTCTTCGGGGAGATGAACAGCTCCTCGGCGATCTGGCGGTTGCTGTTGCCCGCCGCGACCAGGCGCAGGACGTCGCGTTCGCGGCTGGTCAGGCCCAGGGCCTCGACGGGGTCGGGGGCCGGTGCGGGCGGGGCCGATGGCGCGTCGGGCCCGGTGAGCGGGAGCCGGGCGCGCTGGGCGAGCAGGGCCAGGTCCTCGCGGAGCCTGCGGGAGCCGAGCCGGTCCGCGGTGGCGTAGGCCTCGCGGAGCAGCGCGGCGGCGGGCTCGCGGTCGCCGCCGGAGGCCAGCAGGGCCTCGGCGAGCCGGTGGCGGGCGCGGGCCAGCAGGTACGGCCGTTCCAGTGGGCGGATGGCCTGCTCGAGGCCGGCCCAGTCGGCGGCGGTGTCCCGGTCCTCGGCCCGCTCCAGCTCCACCCGGAAGAACTCGGCGTGGGCGGCCCACACGGGCACGGGGGTGGCCAGGGCGCGGGCGGCGGCGCGGAGCACGTCCAGGGCGGCTTCGCGGCCGGCGTCGGCGACCGGGAGGCCGCGGGCGTCCGCCTCGGCGGAGGCGGCGGCGAGCAGCAACGGCCAGGCGTAGCGGTGGTGGCCCAGCGGGAAGCCGTGGGCGAGCGCGTCGGTGATCTCCGCGCGGACGTCGGCGATCCGGCCCTGGCCCGCGGCGAGGCCGACGGCGAGGCGGTAGAGCGGTATGCGGTGCTGGGGCTGGCTGTCGTGGGTGCCGAAGTGGGCGTGGGCGGCGGCGAGCCGGCCGGTCGCCTCGGTCAGTTCGCCGCGGGCCAGGGCCAGGTAGGACAGCCGTGCGGAGGCGGAGCCGCGCGGGGCGGCGCTCTGGCCGACACTCAGGCCGCGCTGGGCGGCTTCGGCGGCCTCGTCCCAGCGGCCGAGGCTGTACAGGCTCTCCGCCATGTTCCCGCTGAGCCAGGCCTCGGTGTCCAGCAGCCGTGACCTCTTGACGAGTTCGACCCCTTGTTCGGCCAGTTCCACGGCTTCGCGGGACCGGCCCATGCTTTCCAGCTGAGAGGTGAGGTTGATATGTGCACGTCCCGCCAACATGACGAGTCCCAGTTCGGTGGCCCGCTCGCAGACCGCGAACATCTCGGCGAGGCCGCGCTCGGCGTCGCCGGAGTCGGTGAGCAGGCAGCCCACCGTGATCCGGGCGTTGAGCTCGATCTCCTCGGCCCCGACCATGCGGGCGTAGGCGGCGGCGCGTTCCGCGGCTTCGAGGTTGCCGGGGCCGGGGTTGTGGAGCATGCCCCAGCCCGCGGCCCGGACCAGGACCTCGGCGTGCACCTGGGACGGGGGCAGCCCTTTGACGAGCTCCTGGGCCTTGGCGAGTTCCTCCCAGCCGTCGCCGCGGGCCAGGCTGGAGACGAGCCGGGAGCGCTCGGTCCAGAACCAGGCGGCGCGCAGCGGGTCCCGGTCGTCCTCCAGCAGCCGCAGCGCCGTCTTGGTGAGCTTGAGGGCGCGCTCGCGCTCGCCGCCGAAGCGGGCGGCGACGGTCGCCTCGGCCAGCAGGTCGAGCCGCTTCAGCGGGGTGGTGGCCGGGTCGCAGCCGCACGGAGGGTACACATCGGTGTAGTCCACCGGGCGCAGCGCCTCGCGAATCTCCTCCGGCGCGCTCTCCCACAGGTCCAACGCCCGTTCCAGCAGGCTCAGCTGCTCGGAGTAGGCGTGCCGGCGGCGGGCGGCGACCGAGGCGGCGAGGACGGCGGGCAGCGCCTTGGCCGCGTCGTTGGCGCAGTACCAGTAGCTGGCCAGCCGGATGACCCGCTCCTCGGCGCGGATCAGCGTGTCGTCGGCTTCCATCGCCTCGGCGTAGCGGCGGTTGACGCGGGCGCGCTCGCCGGGCAGCAGGTCGTCGCTGACGGCCTCGCGGACCAGCGAGTGGCGGAAGCGGTAGCCGTCCCCGTCGGGGGTGGCGAGGAGGATGTTGGCGCCGACGGCGGCTCGCAGGGCCTCGATCAGCTCGTCCTCCGTGAGCCCGGCGACGGCGCGCAGGAGCGGGTACTCCACGGTGGAGCCGCCCTCGGCGACGATGCGCACCACGCGCTGGGCGGCGTCCGGCAGCACCTCGACGCGGACGAGCAGCAGGTCGCGCAGGGACTCGGTGAGTCCCGCCTGGCAGCCGCTCCTCTTGCAGGCGGCGAGTTCCTCGACGAAGAAGGCGTTGCCGTCGGAGCGGTCGAACACGGAGTCCACGAAGGCCTCGTCGGGCTGCGAGGCGAGGATGCCGGCGAGTTGGCGGCGCACCTCGGCCCGGTTGAAGCGGGGCAGTTCGATGCGCTGGACGGTGCGGAGCCGGTCGAGTTCGGCGAGCAGCGGGCGCAGCGGGTGGCGGCGGTGGACGTCGTCGGCCCGGTAGGTGGCGACGACGACGAGCCGGCCGCTCGCGAGGGTGCGGAAGAGGTAGGAGAGCAGGTGCCGGGTGGAGGCGTCCGCCCAGTGCAGGTCCTCCAGGACGAGGACGACGGTGCGGTCGGCGGCGAGCCGCTCCAGCATCCGGGCCGTCAGTTCGAAGAGCCGGGCGGTGCTCTCCTCGTCGTGCGGTCCGCGGGGGGTGTCGCCGAGTTCGGGAAGGATCCGGGCGAGTTCGTCCTCCTGGCCCGCGGCCGCGGCCGCCAACTCTCCCGGGAGCTGCCGGTGCAGGGTGCGCAGGGCCGTCGAGAAGGGGGCGAAGGGAAGGCCCTCCGCCCCGATCTCCACACAGCCTCCGACGGCCACCACCGCGCCGCGGCGGGCCGCCTCGCAGAGGAACTCCTCGGTGAGGCGGGTCTTTCCGACCCCGGCCTCGCCCCCGACGAGCATCGCCTGCGGCTCGCGGCCCTCGGCTCGGGCCAATGCGTCGGTGAGTACGGCCAGTTCGTCGGCTCGGCCGACGAACACCGGGCTGACAGATCTGGTCTCCACGTCGCCGAGCATCGCACAGGAGTCCTGGCCTGCGGCACTCGTCGGCAGTGCGCTTCTCGTCACGTGTCAGTCCACACGGTCCGCGGCGCGGGTCACGCGGCGCGCGTGAAGCGGCTCCGCTGCCCTCTCACCTGCCGTTCGGGTTCCTGGCTGCGCGAGGAGGCGCGGCGCGCCTTCTTGGCCTCCTGGACCAGGCGGTACCGGTCGGCCTCACGGATGAGGTCGGCGCGGCGGGCGGTGGCGATCTCGTACTCGAACATCTCGTACTCCTTGGTTCGCTTCTCTCGGCACCTCGTTCGGTGTGATCCAAGATTCGCGTCCCAGGGGGTGCCGGCACATCGGGCGCATGCCGCATCTGTACGGGACAGGGGTCCTTAGGCCGCAGCCGAAGGACCCCGGGTCGGGCCGGGAGTGCCTAGGAGGGGGTCCTAGGCAGGGGGCTGGAGGTCCTAGGCGGCCTTCGGGAGGGGAGCCAGGATGTCGAAGTACATGAGGCCGAAGAGCAGGACGCCGAGGGCGCCGAGGGCGACGGCGGCCCAGGAGACGGCGCGGACCCAGGTGGGGAGGGTGCGGCCGGGGGCGCCGAAGGCGGGGCGGGCCAGCACGAAGACGGCGAGCAGCAGGGCGAGGGTGGACAGGACGCCGTTGACGAGGGCGGTCATGTGCCAGGCGTCGCCGTACAGGGCCTCGATCTTCGCCTCGGTGGTGGCGGCGTTGACCGACTCGATCTGGCCCACGAGGGTCTGGCGCTCGGCTATGACGCGCGAGACCCAGCTTCCGCTGAGGGCGACGAGCCCGAGCCCGGCCGCGACGACGGCGGAGGCCGCGGCGCCGACGCCCTCGGACCGCTGCTCCGTCTCGTCGAGCTCGTCGTGGAGCTCGTCCTCGAGGTCCTCGTCGGAGAGGTCGGCCTCGGGGGCCTCGGCGCTCTCCGCGGCGGGGGCGTCCTTGAGGTCGGCCTTGGCCTCGGCGGCCTCGGTGGCCTGGGGCTCGGCGGTGTCCGCCTCGGGAGCGGTCGGGTCGGCGGTCTTCGTGGTGTCCATGCGGGGCACCGTAGGCGGCTTGTCTGAGAGGTTTCTGAGAAGGCCCCGGCACCTTCGGACCGGGTCGGCCGCAGGCCCCGGACCGGGGCCGCGGCGGGTCGTGTCAGGCGGTGGGGGCCGGCGGCCACTCGTGGGCGAGGACCGCCCAGATCTCGGTGTCCTGGCGGACGCCGCGGTGGGGGTAGCTCTCGCGCAGGACGCCCTCACGGGTCATGCCGAGGCGCTCCGCGACGGCGAGGCTCTTCCGGTTGGCGGCGGACGCGTGCCACTCGGCGCGGTGCATGCCGCGCTCCCGGAAGGCCCAGTCGATCAGGACGCGGCAGGCCCTGGTCACCAGGCCCCGCCCGGCCGCCTCGGGCTCCAGCCAGCAGCCGACCTCGCAGTTGCCCGAGTCGGCCTCGAAGATCCGGAAGAGGACCCCGCCGACGAGGGTGCCGCCGACCCGGATGCCGTAGAGCCGCCCGCCGTCGGCGGCCGTCTTCTGCGCGTACGAGGAGAGGAATCCGCGCGCCGAGTCGAGGTCGGTGACGATGTCGGCCAGGACGATGTGCTCGCCGATGAACGCGCGGCCGCGGTCCATGTGCGCCAGGAACTCCTCGGCGTGCCGGACCTCCAGCGGAAACAGCTGGGCGTCGTCGGCGAGGTCTATCGAGAACATGCGGGTTCTTCCTTGGGTCTCATACGGCGGGTTGCCGGATCACCGGGACGCCGGGGCGGGCTCGGCGCCGTCCTCGCTCGTGGCGGGATCCGCGGCGGGCCGCTGCGCGGGCAGTGTCGCACGCGAACGGCATTCCGGGGGCTCGATGCTGATCTTGGGCAGCCGGCGGTCCAGCCAGGCGGGCAGCCACCAGTTGGCGCCGCCGAGCATGTGCATCAGCGCCGGGACGAGGAGGGTGCGCAGCACGAAGGCGTCGAGTGCGACGGCCGAGGCGAGCGCGATGCCGAACATCGCGATGATCCGGTCGCCGCTGAGCACGAAGGCCAGGAAGACCGCGATCATGATGACCGCAGCCGAGTTGATCACCCGGCTGGTCTCGGCGAGGCCGACCCGGACGGCCCGCCGGTTGTCGCCGGTCTCCAGCCACTCCTCGTACATCCGGCTGACCAGGAACACCTGGTAGTCCATGGACAGCCCGAAGAGGACCGACACCATGATCACCGGCAGGAAGGGCTCGATCGGACCGGCGCTGCCCAGGCCCAGCAGCTCACTGCCCCAACCCCACTGGAAGATCGCGACGACGACGCCGAAGGAGGAGGCGACGGCGGCGACGTTCATGGCGGCCGCCTTGAGCGGGATGCCGAGGGAGCGGAAGGCCAGCAGCAGGAGGACGCAGCCGAGGGTGATCACCACCCCGACGAACAGTGGCAGTTTCCCGACGATGACGTCGGCGAAGTCGTCGTAGCCCGCGGTCACGCCGCCGACGTGGACGGTCATGGAGTTGCCCTGCCCGGCGGCCGGGATGACGCTCTCGCGCAGCGTCGTGACGAGCTCGCTCGTGGCCCGGGACTGCGGGGCGGAGCCCGGGATGACGGTCAGGACGGCGGTGTCCCCGCTCCGGTTGAAGACGGCCGGGCCGGTGGCGGCGACGCCGTCGGTCCTGCGGAGGGCCTCGGCCAGCTGGTCGACGGCGAGCCGGTCCCCGGCGCCGTCGAGGCGGGAGACGACGGTGAGCGGGCCGTTCACGCCGGGCCCGAACCCGTCGGCGAGCAGGTCGTAGGCCTGCCGGGTGGTGGAGCCCGCCGGGTTGTTGCCCTGGTCGGAGGTGCCCAGGTGGAGCGAGAGGGCGGGCAGCGCCAGGACCGCCATGACCAGCGTCGCGACGATGCCGAGCAGCTTGGGGTGCCGTTCCACGAAGGCCGACCAGCGGGCGGCGAACCCGGTGGGCGTCTCGGGCCGCGGGCCCTCGGCGGCGAGCCTGCGGCGCTCGCGGCGCGAGAGGGCGCGCATGCCGATGTACGAGAGGAGGGCGGGGAGCAGGGTGACCGAGGCGGCGACGGTCAGCACCACTGTCAGGGAGGCGGCGATCGCGACGCCGTTCAGGAAGTTCAGCCGCAGCACCAGCATGCCGAGCAGCGCGATGCAGACGGTGGCCCCGGCGAAGACGACGGCCCGGCCGGTGGTGGCGACGGCCCGCTCGGCGGCCTCCTCGACCGGCAGGCCGCGCATCAGGCCTTTGCGGTGCCGGGTCACGATGAACAGCGCGTAGTCGATGCCCACGCCGAGCCCGACGAGGGTGCCGAGCATCGGGGCGAAGTCGGCGACGGGCATGGCGTGCCCGAGCAGGGTGATGCCGAAGTACGCGGTGCCCACGCTGACGAGGGCGGTCGCGATGGGCAGCAGGCTCGCGGCGAGCGAGCCGAAGGCGAGGAAGAGCACCAGCGCCGCGACGGCGACGCCGATGACCTCGGCGAGGTGGGCGGTGGGCGCCTCGGTCAGGGCGACGGCCCGGCCGCCGAGCTCGACCTGGAGTCCGTCCGCCTCGGTGGTGGGGTTCTTCGCGGCGTCGACGACGGCCTTGGCCTGCGCCTTGGGTACGGAGTCGGCCTGCCGGTCGAACGTCACCACGGCATAGGCGGTCCGCCCGTCGGCGCTGATCTGCGCGGCGCTCTCGGGGCCGGCGCCGTACGGGCCGGCGACCGAACCGACGCCGGGGAGAACGGCGATGGTGTCGAGGGCCTTGGTCATCCGCTGTTCGACGGCGGGAGTACGGACGCTCTGATGGTCCGGGGCCCGCCACACGACGGTGTCGGTGTCGCCGCCCTGGCCGTGGAAGCCCGCGCGCAGGAGGGCGTTGGCGCGGCTGGACTCGGTGCCGGGGACCTCGTAGTCGTTGGAGAACGCCGATCCGGCGGTCCCCGCGGCCACGGCCGTGCCGCCGAGGGCGAGCAGCCAGAGGAGGACGGCCACCAGGCGGTGGCGCAGGCACCAGCGTGCGATCACTGCCAACGGACGTGCTCCCTGGTGGTTCGGATCTTTACCGGGGCTGCCCGACGCAAAGAACGCTAGAACTCGTGAAGGCCCGGCCGACGGCCCGGGGGATCGCCCAGGGATCGGCCAAGATGGTCTACACCGCGACGATCCCAGCGTTTCGTGATCGTTGGCCCGTTTCGTGTGCATCGTCACAGGGGCGCGGGCGGTACGGGACCAAGGTCATCCGCCCGACGGGCCGTTCGACTGACCGTCCGGCTCGTCGGCCCGGTAGCCAGGGACGGAGGGCCACCTGACGGTGAGTACCACCGCGTCCTCCTCGGCGTACCAGGAGTGGTCGACGCCCCGGCCCCAGACGACGTAGTCGCCCTGCTCGGCGAGGACGACCGTCCGGCCCGGGAACTCCAGCCGGAAGCGGCCGCTGATCAGCACCTGGAGCGCGGTGCGCTCCTCGCCCCGCACCCACTGGGCCCGCTCGTCGCCCTTCGGGTGGACTCCCCACTTGATCTCCACGTCCTTGCTGTGGCGCGGATCGGCGGGGTCCTTGAAGTGGCCGAGCAGCCAGCCGCGGTCGGTGGCGGCGTCCGGGGCGGCCTTGCCGGTGTAGACGGAGTCGGCGGGGGTGGTGGGGGCCGTGGAGGTGGAGTCGTCGTTCACGGGGGTGAGGCTAATGCAGTTGTGCGGCGGTGCCGACGGCTGGTGAGCTGGGCCGATGACGATGGATGCCGACGAACTGGCGAACGTACGGGCCGCGTACGACCGGGAGATGCGCCGCGACGCGCTGCCGGACACCGCGGGAGCCCGGGTGGAACATGCGGGGGCGGTCGTACGGCAGACCGCGGCCGGTCCCGGGTGGAACGGGGTGCTCTGGTCGGACCTCGACGCGGGGACGGCGGACGCGGAGATCGCGGCGCAGGTGGCGTACTTCGCGGGGCAGGGGGCCGGCGAGTTCGAGTGGAAGCTGTACGGACACGACCGGCCGGCGGATCTCGGGGACCGGCTGCGCGCGGCGGGCTTCGTGCCCGAGCCCGCCGAGACCCTGATGGTGGGACGGGTGGACGAGCTCGCCTCGCTGCCCGCGGAACCGCCGGAGGGGATCACCCTGCGGACGGTGACGGACGAGGCGGGCGTCGACCTGATGATGGACGTCCACGCGAGGGCCTTCGGGACGGCGCGCCCCGCGATCCGGCACCTGCTGCTCACCCTGCTGAGGGACGAGCCGGAGACCCTCGCGGCGGTCGTGGCGATGGCCGGGCACACCCCGGTGAGCGCGGCCCGCATGGAGATGCGACCGGGCTCCGCGTTCGCCGGCCTCTGGGGCGGCGGCACCCTGCCGCAGTGGCGGGGCCGCGGCATCTACCGCCTCCTGGTCGCCCACCGCGCCCGTATCGCGGCGGCCCGCGGCATCCGGTACCTCCAGGTCGACGCCTCCCCCGACAGCCGCCCGATCCTCGACCGCCTGGGCTTCGCGACCCTGGGCACGACGGTCCCGTACGTCTGGACCGCAAAGCCGTAGCGGGGGCGGGAGGCCCTGGGAGAAGATCGCGGGATGGAACGTATAGGGCCGCCCCTGACCGGCGACGAGCGTCAGACGCTGCGCGCATTCCTCGACTATCACCGGGCCACGCTCGCCTGGAAGTGCGAGGGGCTCACCGACGAGGAGCTGCGGCGGCCCTCGATGCCGCCCTCCACCCTGTCCCTGCTGGGCCTGGTGCGGCACATGGGCGAGGTCGAGCGGCACTGGTTCCGCCGCACCCTGAACGGCGAGGAACTCCCCCACCTCTGGTCCGACACCCACGACTTCCAGGCCGCTTACGAGGCCTCCGGCGCCACGCGCGAGGAGGCGTTCAGCGCCTGGGAGGCGGAGGTCGCGCACGCGCGCCGCATCGAGGCGGCCGCCGAGTCCCTCGACGTGACGGCGTACGTGGCCAGTTGGAAGGAGGCGGCCTCGCTGCGCCTCGTCATGCTCCACCTGATCCACGAGTACGCGCGCCACAACGGCCACGCCGACTTCCTCCGCCAGGCCATCGACGGCGCCACCGGAGCCTGACGGGCCCGCCGGCCACTCGATCCGTCAGGCCGCCCGCCAGTAGCCCAGGCCGTTCACGCGCTGCTTCGGCAGGGCCAGGTCCTTGCGCAGGTACGCCGTCAGCGTGCGCGTCGTCGCCGTGTCGCAGGCCAGCCAGACGTACGCCGACTCCGGGTCCGCGACGAGCTCCGGAAGCTCCGCCTTGACCTGCTCCACCAGCGCCGAGCCCGCGCGCCCGACCCGCCGGATGTCGTGCCGGGCCGGGTCCAGCCGTACCGGGAGGTCGGCGTCCGAGGCGTGCTGCGTCTCCAGCCAGATCGTCGCCGGGGTCTGCGGGTACGTGTCCAGCAGGGAGTTGATCGCCGGGACGGAGGCCGGGTCGCCGATCACCAGCAGCCGCTCCGGCGCCGGAGCCGGAGCGGTGAAGCCGGTTCCCTGGACGGTGGCCTCGATGGTGTCCCCGGCCTTCGCGGCCCGGGCCCACGCGCTCGCGGGGCCGTCGTGGAGGGCGAACTCCAGGGCGAACGTTCCTGCCTGCGGATCCGGGTCGACGAGCGTGTACGCCCGCGTGTGCGGCTTGCCCGCGTTGTCGAACCACAGCCGCACCCACATCGTCGGGTGGAGCGATTCGCCCGCCGCCTCCAGCAGCCCGCCGTCCTCCACGTACACGCGTCGGTAGTGCTCCGTGACCTCCTCCGCGCCCGTGACCGTGAACGTGAAGTCCTTGCCGCGCAGCAGCCGCAGGACCATGCCTTCCCATCCCTTGCCGACGCCTGCCATGTGCGACCACCCCTTGCCCCTCGAACCCCTACAGTTAGGGCAGCCTAACCTAATGCACTGGGGGATGAGTGTGAGCCTTCTGAACAACGCCGGCGCCGACGCGTTCGAGCTCTACCGGGACGACTGGGGCATCCCCCATCTGCGCGCCCCCGACGCCGACCGCCTCGCCTACGCCCAGGGTTACGCCACCGCCCTCGACCGCGCCTGGCAGCTGGAGGTCGAGCGCCACCGCGCCCAGGGCTCCAGCGCCGCCTTCCTCGGCCCGGACTCCGTCGCCTGGGACCGGTTCGCCCGCCGGTCCCGGCTCGCCGACACCGCCCGCCGCTGCCACGAGGCCCTCGACCCCGGCACCGCGGCCTGGGTCGGATCCTACGTGGACGGCGTCAACGACGGCCTCGCCCAAGGCGCCGCCCGCGACGAGCGGTTCGCGCGCACCGGCCACACCCCGACCCCCTGGGAGCCGTGGGTCCCGCTCGGCATCTGGATCGCCACCCACATCCTCTTCGCCGGGTTCGCCACCAAGCTGTGGCGCGAGCGCGTGGCCCGCGCCCTCGGCGACGAGGCCGTCACCCTCTTCGCCACCGACGGCCCCGGCACCGCCGGCAGCAACGGCTGGCTGGTCCCGGGAGAGCGGACCGGCTCCGGCTCGGCGCTCATCGCGGGCGACCCGCACCGGTTCATCGAGGACCCGGGCGTGTACCAGCAGATACGGCTCTCCTGCCCCGAGTACGACGTCATCGGCCTGGCCGTCCCCGGCATCCCCGGCCTCGGTCACTTCGGGCACACCGGCAGCGCCGCCTGGGCGATCACCAACGCCATGGCCGACTACCAGGACCTGTACGTCGAAAAGCTGCGCCCCGCCGCCGACGGCGACGGCATCGAGGCCCTCGGCCCCGACGGCGCCTGGGAGCCCGTCCACCGGCACACCGAGACGATCTCCGTCGCCGGAGCCGCCCCGGTCGAGGTCGAGGTCCTGGAGACCGCCCGCGGCCCCGTGATCACCCGCGGCGGAACGGCGGACCCGGGCCAGGCCCAGTCCCAGGACCCGGACCATGACCAGGACCCGGACCCGGACCAGACCCTCTCGCTCCGCTACCCGCCCCGCGTCCGCCGCGACCTCGGCTTCGCCGTCCTCCCCGCCCTCCTGCGCGCCCGTACGGTGGCCGACATCGACCGCGCCCTCGACGGCTGGGCCGAGCCCGTCAACGTCGTCCACGCCGCCGACGCCGAGGGCGGCCTGCTGCACCGCGTGGCCGGCGCCGTCCCGCTGCGCGACCCGGCCAACCGGCTGCGCCCGGTGCCCGCCTGGGATCCGCGGTACGCCTGGCAGGGCTGGGCCGAGACCCCCGCCGAGCCCGTGCAGGGCTTCGCCGTCATGGCCAACGCACGCGGCATCGCCTCGCCGCTCGGCGTGGAGTTCGCGCCCCCGCACCGCGCCGACCGCATCCGCGAGCTGCTCTCCGGCTCGGCGGACTGGTCCCCGAAGGCGATGGCCGACGTACACCGGGACACCTACCTGGCCTCGGCCGCGCCGCTGCTGGCCCTGCTGCCCGGGCTCGACGGCCTGTCCCCCGCCGCGCGGGCGCTGCGCTCCCGACTGCTCGCCTGGGACCGGCACATGGCCGCCGAGAGCACCGACGCCACCGTCTTCTCGGCGCTGCGGACCGCGACCGTACGCCGCTTCGCCGCCGATCCCGCCCTCGCCGGGCTGGCGGGGGCGCCGACCGGCCCCGAGGTGTTCCACCCCTGGCTGTACCTGGTCCCCCGCGTCGGCTACGCCCTGGAGGGGCTGCTGACCACCACCCTCCTGCCCGCCCTCGACCGGGCGGCCCACGTACGCGCCGCCCTGGAGGAGACCGCCGCGGCGCACGCCCCCGACACCCCGTGGTCGCAGGTGCACCGCCTCACGCCCTGGTCGGCGCTCCCCGACCCGGACGCGCAGTGGCCCGGGCTCGGCGGCGACCACGACTGTGTGAACGCCACCTCCACCGTGCCCGGTTTCACCGATCTCACCGCCCGCGCCTCGGCGGCCCGCTACGTGTGGGACCTGGCCCGCCGCGAGGACAGTCTCTGGGCGGTCCCGCTCGGCGCGGACGGCGTCACCGGATCACCCCACCACCGCGACCAGCTCCCGTACTGGGCCCGGTGCGAACTCGTCCCCGTCGTCACCGACTGGACCCGTCTCACCAAGGAATCCGTATGACCAGCAGCAGCGCGTCCGCGTCCGCCTCCACCCCCGGCGCCCGGCAGCCCGTGTACTCCCAGCGCGTCGAGGGCGTCGGCACGGTCACCCTCACCCCCGTCGACCCGGCCGCCGACGCCGCGCTGATCCACTCCTGGGTCAGCGAGGAGAGGGCCCGCTTCTGGGGCATGCGCGAGGCCAGCCGCGAGCTCGTCCGGGAGATCTACGAGGACGTAGACCGCCGCACGACCCACCATGCGTTCCTGGCGCGCCGCGACGGGGAGCCCGTCGGGCTGTTCCAGACGTACGACTGCGCCGAGGACCGGATCAGCGAGTGCTACGAGGTCCTGCCCGGTGACACCGGCGTGCACCTGATGATCGGTCCGGCGCGGGGTGGGTCCGAACGCGGCTTCAGCGCGGGCCTGATCGGGGCCTTCCTCTCCTACGTCCTCTCGGACGGGACCACCCGCCGGATCGTCGCGGAGCCCGACGCCCGCAACGAGAAGGCCATCGCCCGCCTGGCGCGGAGCGGCTTCGAGCTCGGCCCGGAGGTCGAGCTCCCGGAGATCGACCTGCCCGAGGTGTACCTGCCGGCGAAGCGGGCCCGCCTCGTCTTCTTCCACCCCGGGGCAAACTGACCGTTCCGATTGACCGTGTGATTCAGGCCACGCCAGACTGATGCCCACTCAAAGCATCGGCGCTGGGGGGAAATTGACCAGCCAGAATCTGCACATCGGGCCGGATGCGGCAGCAGACCGGTACCGGCTGCTCCGGTCGATCGGGCGCGGCGGTGAGGCCGTGCTCTATCTCGCGGAGATCGAGCTCGCGGGTGGCAGCGAACCGGTGGTCGTCAAGGTGCTCGACTCCAAGACGACCATCACGCCCGACGAGTTCGACCGGATCAGCCGCAAGTGGAACGAGCAGGCCGAGCTCCTGCGCTTCGTGCACCGCCCGGGCGTCGTCGGCGTCCGGGAGCACTTCGAGGGGCCGCCGATCCACCGGTCGGGGGAGTCCGGGACGCTGACCGGGCGGGCCCTCGTCCTCGTGATGAACCACGTCGACGGGCTCGACCTGCGCGACTGGCGCGCCGAACGGAACCTCGCCACCGCCGCCGAGCGGCGCGAGGTGATGCGGACGCTGGAGCAGCTCGCCGACGTACTGGACTGGCTGCACTCGGGGAAGGCCACGCCGTCCGGACGCCAGGTGATCCATGGTGACCTGTCACCCGGCAATGTGATGGTCGACGGCCACGGGCAGGCCACGCTGGTGGACTTCGGACTGAGCAAGCTGACCGCCGACCACCAGACGGCGGAGGTGTGGTTCACCCCGGGGTACGCGGCTCCCGAGGTCTTCGACGGCAAGCGCACCCCGGCGGCGGACCGTTACGCCTTCGGAGCGATCGCGTACTTCCTGCTGAGCGGTGAGTCCCCGCCCAACTCCCCGGAGCAGCTGGCCCGGGCGATGGCGGCGCTGCCGCAGATCGCGGTGCTGGACGCCGAGCGGCGCGCCCGGATCGCCGCCGTCTACGCGGGCGACCCGGCGCAACGGCCCGTCAGCCTGGCCGGCTGGATGAAGGACGTACGGCACGCGGTCGTGTCCACGACCTCCTCGACCTCGCAGCGGGCGGTGCAGGACGCGGTCCCGGCGCCGGTCCCGGCGAAGCCCGTGGTGCCTCCGCAACCCGCGAGCCCGCCGCCGGTCCACACGCCGGTCCACACCCCCGCCTACTCCCCCGTCCACTCCCCGCCCCCGTCCCCGCCGACCCAGGACGCACAGCCGCAGCTCCAGGTGCAGCCGGAGCCGCAGCCGCAGCACGTGCCCGCCGGGTACGGGCCGACGTACCCGCTGCACGAATCCCCGCCCCCGGGGCCCGCCGCGCCGAGGAAGCGGCGGGCCGGGCTCGTCCTGGGTTCGGTGGCCGCCGTCCTGGTCATCGCGGCGCTCGCCGTGCTCGGCGTGCGGCTGCTGGACAAGGACAAGGGCGGCGACCAGGCCTCGGGCGGCAAGGGCGGCAGCTCCGCCTCCGACGCGGCCGTGCCGGAGGCGGAGTCCCCGACGCCCAGCCCCTCGCCGAGCGAGAGCGGGAGCGGGAGCGGGAGCGGGAGTCCGGACACCGGGGCGACGCCCGGCCCCACCGCCGGCGGTACCCAGCCGGGCGGCGTGGCGGCGGACATCAAGGCCGCCGACCTGACCCTGTTGACGCCCATCTCGGGGCTGGGCAACTTCAGCGTCGGGGCCGCGAAGATCAACACCAAGCAGTACGGGGCGGCCTTCATCGCTCAGCCCGACTGCAACGACGAGGCGATCACGGAGTTCGACCTCAACCGCGAGTGGAAGCACCTGGAGTTCACCGCCGGGATCGACGACGGCTCCACGCACGAGAAGGGGCGGGTCAGCATCACGCTCGACGGCAAGCCCGCGGCCTTTTCCGAGCTGGTCGAGCTCGGCAAGCCGGCCACGCAGTCGGTGGACGTGACCGGCGCGCTGCGGCTGCGCGTCAAGGTGGACATGGGCTGCGACAACGGCACCGTCGTCATCGCGGCACCGCAACTGACCCGCTGAGCCGGGAGCGGCCCGGGACGCGCGACGGCCCCGCACCGGATACCGGTGCGGGGCCGTCGCGGCCGTGCGGGGAACTACCGCGGGGAACTACTCGGAGACGCCCAGGCGCTCCAGGATGAGCTCCTTGACGCGGGCCGCGTCGGCCTGGCCGCGGGTGGTCTTCATGACCGCGCCGACCAGGGCGCCGACGGCCGCGATCTTGCCGCCGCGGATCTTGTCCGCGATGGCCGCGTTGCCCGCGATGGCCTCGTCCACGGCCGCGCCGAGCGCGCCCTCGTCCGAGACGACCTTCAGGCCGCGCTTCTCGACGACCTCGTCCGGGGTGCCCTCGCCGGCGAGGACGCCCTCCAGGACCTGGCGGGCCAGCTTGTCGTTCAGCTCGCCGGCCGCGACCAGGGCCGCGACGCGCGCGACCTGCGCCGGGGTGATCGGCAGCTCGTCGACGACGACGCCCTGCTCGTTGGCGTTGCGGGCCAGCTCGCCCATCCACCACTTGCGCGCGGCGGTCGAGTCGGCACCCGCCTCGATCGTGGCGACGATGGAGTCCACCGCGCCCGCGTTGAGGATCGACTGCATGTCGTGCTCGCCCACGCCCCAGTCCTCGCGGAGCCGGTTGCGGCGCACGCGCGGCATCTCGGGCAGGCCGCCGCGCAGCTCCTCGACCCAGTCGCGGGCCGGGGCGACGGGGACCAGGTCGGGCTCCGGGAAGTACCGGTAGTCCTCGGCGTTGTCCTTGATGCGGCCGGCGGTGGTGGAGCCGTCCTCCTCGTGGAAGTGCCGGGTCTCCTGCACGATCGTGCCGCCGGACGACAGCACGGCCGCGTGGCGCTGGATCTCGAAGCGGGCCGCGCGCTCGACGGAGCGCAGCGAGTTGACGTTCTTCGTCTCGCTGCGGGTGCCGAACTCCGACTCGGGGGTCGGGCGCAGCGACAGGTTCACGTCGCAGCGCATCTGGCCCTTGTCCATGCGGGCCTCGGAGACGCCGAGGGCCTTGATGACCTCGCGCAGCTCGGCGACGTACGCCTTGGCGACCTCGGGGGCCCGCTCGCCCGCGCCCTCGATCGGCTTGGTGACGATCTCGATGAGCGGGATGCCGGCGCGGTTGTAGTCCAGCAGGGAGTGGGACGCGCCGTGGATACGGCCGGTGGCGCCGCCGACGTGCAGCGACTTGCCGGTGTCCTCCTCCATGTGGGCGCGCTCGATCTCCACGCGGAAGATCTCGCCGTCCTCCAGCTGTACGTCGAGGTAGCCGTTGAAGGCGATCGGCTCGTCGTACTGGGAGGTCTGGAAGTTCTTCGGCATGTCCGGATAGAAGTAGTTCTTCCGGGCGAAGCGGCACCATTCGGCGATCTCGCAGTTCAGCGCGAGGCCGATCTTGATGGCCGACTCGATGCCGATCGCGTTGACGACGGGCAGCGAGCCGGGCAGACCGAGGCAGGTGGGGCAGGTCTGCGAGTTGGGCTCGGCGCCCAGCTCGGTCGAGCAGCCGCAGAACATCTTGGTCTTGGTGCCGAGCTCGACATGGACCTCAAGGCCCATGACGGGGTCGAACGAGGCGAGAGCGTCCTCGTACGACAGCAGTTCGGTGAAGGTGGTCACGGTGAAACTTTCCCTCTCAGCCCAGCAGGACGTCGTCGTCGCCCAGGCGCTTCAGCTCGCGGTACAGGATCGCGAGGCCGGTGACGATGGCGGCGGCGGACACGACGGCGTCGACGAGCTTCAGCGTGTCGTGCTCGGTGCGGGCCTTCTTGACCTGCTTGATCACGCCGAGGGCGCCGAACACGGTGGTACCCATCGACAGGTACGTACCGGTCTTGGACTTCTTGAAGCCCTTGGCCTTGGACAGTGCACTGGTGCTCACAGGGACGGTGCCTCCTCAAGCAGCGGGTGACCCCAGCGTGCGACGAAGGCTGCCTCCACGGCGGCGCCGACCTTGTACAGCCGGTCGTCCTTCATCGCCGGGGCGATGATCTGGAGCCCGACCGGCAGGCCGTCCTCCGGTGCCAGGCCGCAGGGGAGCGACATGGCGGAGTTGCCGGCCAGGTTGGTCGGGATGGTGCACAGGTCCGCGAGGTACATGGCGAGGGGGTCGTCGGTGCGCTCGCCGATGGCGAAGGCGGTGGTCGGGGTCGTCGGGGAGACGATCACGTCGACCTGCTCGAAGGACTTCTCGAAGTCCCGGGTGATGAGCGTGCGGACCTTCTGGGCGGAGCCGTAGTACGCGTCGTAGTAGCCGGAGCTCAGCGCGTACGTACCCAGGATGATGCGGCGCTTGACCTCGTCGCCGAAGCCGGCTTCGCGGGTGAGCGCGGTGACGTCCTCGGCGGACTTGGTGCCGTCGTCGCCGACGCGCAGGCCGTAGCGCATGGCGTCGAAGCGGGCCAGGTTCGAGGAGCACTCGGACGGCGCGATCAGGTAGTACGCGGCCATCGCGAGGTCGAAGGAGGGGCAGTCCAGCTCGACGATCTCGGCGCCCAGCTCCTTGAGGAGCTCGACGGACTCGTTGAAGCGCTGGACGACGCCGGCCTGGTAGCCCTCGCCGGCGAACTGCTTGACGACGCCGACGCGCATGCCGGTGACGGAGCCGTTGCGGGCCGCCTCGACGACCGGCGGGACCGGGGCGTCGATGGAGGTGGAGTCCATCGGGTCGTGGCCGGCGATGACCTCGTGGAGGAGCGCCGCGTCCAGGACCGTACGGGCGCAGGGCCCGCCCTGGTCGAGGGAGGAGGAGAAGGCGACCATGCCGTAGCGGGAGACACCGCCGTACGTGGGCTTCACGCCGACCGTGCCCGTGACGGAGGCGGGCTGGCGGATGGAGCCGCCGGTGTCCGTGCCGATGGCGAGCGGGGCCTGGAAGGCGGCCAGTGCGGCCGCGGAGCCGCCGCCGGAGCCGCCGGGGATCCGGGTGAGGTCCCAGGGGTTGCCGGTGGGCCCGTACGCGCTGTTCTCGGTGGAGGACCCCATGGCGAACTCGTCCATGTTGGTCTTGCCGAGGATGACGACGTCGGCTTCCTTCAGCTTGCGCGTCAGGGTGGCGTCGTACGGCGGGATCCAGCCTTCGAGGATCTTCGAACCGACGGTGGTCGGGACCCCGACGGTGGTGAAGATGTCCTTGAGGGCGAGCGGGACGCCGGCCAGCGGGCCGAGCTTCTCGCCGCGCTCGCGCTTGGCGTCGACGGCGCGCGCCTGGGCGAGGGCGCCCTCGCGGTCGACGTGCAGGAAGGCGTGGACCTTCTCGTCGGTCGCGTCGATGCGGGCCAGGTGGGCCTCGGTGACCTCGACGGCCGTGAGCTCGCCGGAGGCGATCTTCTCGGCGGTCTGGGCGGCCGTGAGCTTGATGATCTGGTCAGTCATGGTTGTTAGTCCTCCCCCAGGATCTGCGGCACCTTGAAACGCTGCTGCTCCTGGGCGGGAGCGCCGGAAAGCGCCTGCTCGGGGGTGAGCGACGGTCGGACCTCGTCCGCGCGCATGACGTTCGTCAGCGGCAGCGGGTGGGAGGTCGGCGGGACGTCTTGGTCGGCGACCTCGGAAACGCGGGCGACCGCGCCGATGATGTCGTCGAGCTGTCCGGCGAAGTGGTCCAGCTCTTCGCTCTTGAGCTCCAGACGTGCCAGCCGAGCGAGGTGGGCAACCTCCTCGCGCGTGATGCCAGGCATGCAGCGATCCTCTGGGGGTGGTGAGTGTGTAGTTTCGTGCCCAATCCTATGGGGCGGGGCCCCGGACCCACGAAACCGTTTCCCACCAGGGCGCCCCGGGCCCGGCGGGGGCCACGGGGTGGAGTGCTCGTACGGGTCCTCGTACGGGTCCTCGTACGGCTGCTTCCGCGGCTGCCGGCCCGGCTACTGGGCCGGGGTTTCCGCCGGCGCCTGGGAGGCCGCCAGTTCCGCCGTGATGTCCGCCGGACGGCGCCAGCCGCGTTCGCCGCGGGCCAGGAGCCAGGCCGTGGCCTCCTGCGGGGGCATGGCGGCCGCGACCAGCCAGCCCTGGACGGCGTCGCAGCCCAGGTCGCGCAGGCGCTCCCAGGTCTCGTCGTCCTCGACGCCCTCGGCGACGACGAGCAGCCCGAGCGAATGCGCCAGGTCGACGGTGCAGCGGACGATCTCCGCGTCCTGCGCGTCCACCGCGAGCCGCGCCACGAACGAGCGGTCGATCTTCAGCTCGCTGACCGGAAGCCGCCGCAGGTGCACCAGGGAGGAGTAGCCCGTGCCGAAGTCGTCGAGCGACATCTTCACGCCGTGGCCGGTCAGGCCCGCCATGGTGTCGGCGGCCCGCTGCGGGTCCTCCAGCAGCACGTGCTCCGTTATCTCCAGCTGGAGCCCGCTGGCCGGAACCCCGTGCCGGGCCAGCCGGGCCGCGACCGCGCCCGCGAATCCGGGGGTGTGGACATCGCGCGGTGAGACGTTGACGGCGACCGGGACCTTCAGTCCCTGCGCCCGCCAGCGCGCCACCTGGGCGAGGGCGGTCTCCAGCACGTACTCGGTGAGGTGGGGCATCAGCCCCGAGGTCTCGGCGATCGCGATGAACTCGTCCGGCGACACCCGGCCCCGCTCCGGATGTACCCAGCGCACCAGGGCTTCGAGCCCGGCCACCTGGCCGTCGAAGCGGACCTTGGGCTGGTAGTGGAGTTCCACTTCGCCGGCGTCGAGAGCGCGGCGCAGATCGCCGAGGAGGCCGAGCCGGTCGGGCGTGTTGCTGTCGCGCTTGGACTCGTACACCTCCACGCCGGTGCGGTCCCGCTTCGCCTGGTACATCGCGACGTCGGCGCGGCGCAGCAGCCCCTCCGCGTCCAGCGCGTGGTCGGGGAAGACGGCGAGGCCGGCGCTGGCCTCCAGGACGAGGGTCAGGCCGTCCAGGTCGAGGGGCGAGCTGAGCTCGGCGACGAGGTGGCGGGCGACCCGCTGGGCACTGGTGGTGGAGTCGGCGACGGGCAGGAGTACGGCGAACTCGTCGCCGCCGAGGCGCGCGGCCTCGGCGTCCTCGGGCAGGGCCTGGCGGAGCCGGTCGGCGATCTGGAGCAGCAGCCGGTCACCGGCGAGGTGGCCCAGCGTGTCGTTGACCGCGCGGAACCGGTCCAGGTCGATCAACACAAGAGCTGACCGGGTGCCCAAACGTTCAGCCTCGTCCAGAGCGGACCAGGCCCGCTCCAGCAGCCACTGCCGGTTCGGCAGCCCCGTCAGCGGATCGCGCAGCTGCTCCTCGGCGCGCGCCCGGGCGATCCACAGCGTGGAGTCCAGGGCGATCAGGGGCACGGCGAACAGCGGCAGCAGCACCGGCTGCGTCACGGCGACCACGCAGATCAGCGGGGCGATGCCGAGCAGGGCGACCGCCACTAAGGCCTGGCGGAGCAGGGCCGTGCGGGCGATGGTGGGCAGGGCGCCGCCGCGCGGGGTCTGCGCGAGCCACAGCAGCACCTTGGTGACCAGCAGGTAGGCGAGGGCCACCAGGACGATCTCGGGGACCGCTTCCAGCCCCCAGGTGGTGGGCCGCCACGGGGTCTCGACGGTCGGCGCCTCGCCGAACGCGGCGAGTACGAGGGCCCCGGCTCCGATGCCGAGGATGTCGGTGGCGCCGTGCAGCAGCCCCTGCCGCCAGCGGTGCCGGCGCGCGGCCCCGACCAGGGAGACCACCGCGAGCGAGACGAGTCCCGCGGGCACCCAGCCGTAGAGGACGAGCACGCCGAGGGTCAGTGCCGCGCCCGAACCGGTGCCGCCCCACCAGCGGTCGCGGCCCAGCGCGACGAGGTGGCCGACGATGATGCCGGTCAGCAGGGCGAGCGCCCAGCCGACCGGACCGCCGGGGAAGAGGGCATGACGCTCACTCAGCGCGGTGAGGATGCCGATCGCGAGGACGACGGCGGACAGGCCCACGACGATGAACGGCAGCACGGTGCGCTGCGCCGCCCTGCCCGATCCCGCGCCGCTGCCGAGCGGGCGGTTGTCCGGCGTCCTGGCACCCAGGACACCGAGCCGGCCCGTCCGCATGGACGGGATCTCCCCGCCGACATCAGGTGACGGGTCGGCGCTTTCGGTGGGTTTCATGCCCGTCCCTCTCACAGCCGGCAATGCCGATGCCACGCAATGGCCCCAATGTCATGCCATCACGGCTGGAAGCGCATCACGCAGCCGTGCACGACAGGCGCCCCCCTCAACAGTAGGACGCGAGAGGCCCTCAGGGGCAGCGGTCGGCGGCGGTTGCCCGAATGCGACCCAGCCATCCTCATCAGTACGGTATCCGCCGAACGGGTGAGTTTGGACCAGGACTCCCGGGTCACCCATCCGATGATCCGACAGGTCACCGCCCTGCGAACAGCCCTGTACCGGCCTTTTACCACCGGGAGTTGCGCCTGGCGTGCGCCCGCCCGCACGGCCGCACGCCACGCATCCGTTCGCCTTCGCCACTCCCCCGGTACGAGACCTGCGTGTCGGCCGGGGGGCGTTACTCCGCTTCGGCACCGCCGTCCACCGGGAGCGCCGCCTCGCGCGCCGCGTCCGGGCCCTGTTCGAGCAGCACCGCGAATCCCGCGTCGTCGAGGACGGCCAGTTTCAGCTGCATCGCCTTGTCGTACTTGGAGCCCGGGTTCTCGCCGACCACGACGAAGGAGGTCTTCTTCGAGACGGATCCGGTCACCTTGGCTCCGCGGCTCTGCAGGGCCTCCTTCGCGCCGTCCCGCGTGTGGCTCTGCAAAGTGCCGGTGACGACGACGGTCAGGCCCTCCAGCGGACGCGGCCCCTCCTCCTCACCGGAACCCTCCTCCTCCATGCGTACCCCGGCCTCCCGCCACTTGCGCAGGATCTCCTGGTGCCAGTCGACGGCGAACCATTCCTTGACCGCCGCCGCGATGATCGGTCCGACGCCCTCGGTGGCGGCGAGCTCCTCCTCGGAGGCCTGCTCGATCCGCTCGATCGACCGGAACTCGCGGGCCAGGGTCTCCGCCGCGACGGGCCCCACGTGCCGGATGGAGAGGCCGTTGATGAACCGGGCCAGCGGGCGGTCCTTGGCGGCCGCGATGTTCTCCAGCATGGACAGGGCGTTCTTCTTCGGCTCGCCCTTCTGGTTGGCGAAGACCGTGACGATCTTCTCCTCGCCGGTCTTCGGATCGCGTTTGGGCAGCCCGCTGTCGGCATCCAGGACGTACGCCTTGATGGGCAGCAGCTGCTCGATGGTGAGGCTGAACAGGTCACCCTCGTCGAGCATCGGCGGCTCGGCCGGCTCCAGCGGGTTGGTGAGCGCGGCCGCGGCCACCGCGCCGAAGTTCTCGATGTCCAGGCACTGGCGGCCGGCCAGGTAGAACAGCCGCTCGCGCAACTGGGCAGGGCACGTCTGCCCGTTGGGGCAGCGGAGGTCGATGTCGCCCTCCTTCATCGGCCGCAGCGCCGTCCCGCACTCGGGGCATTCGGCCGGCATGACGAACTCCCGCTCGCTGCCGTCGCGCAGGTCCACCACCGGGCCGAGGATCTCGGGGATGACGTCGCCGGCCTTGCGCAGCACCACGGTGTCCCCGATGAGCACGCCCTTGGCCTTGACGACCTCCTGGTTGTGCAGGGTCGCGAACTCGACCTCCGAGCCGGCCACCGTCACCGGCTCCACCTGCGCGTACGGGGTCACCCGGCCGGTGCGGCCGACGCCGACCTTGATGTCGATCAGCTTGGTGTTGACCTCTTCAGGGGCGTACTTCCACGCGATCGCCCAGCGCGGAGCGCGGGCCGTGGAGCCGAGGCGGCCCTGGAGCGGGATCTCGTCGAGCTTGACGACGACGCCGTCGATCTCGTGCTCCACGGAGTGCCGGTTCTCGCCGAAGTAGGCGATGAACTCGCGGACCTCCGCGAGCGAGGACACCGCCTTGTTGTGCCGGGCCGTGGGCAGGCCCCACTCGCCGAGCAGCTCGTACGCATGGCTCAGCTTGTCGATCTCGAAGCCGGCGCGCGCGCCGATGCCGTGCACCACCATGTGCAGCGGGCGGGTGGCGGTGACCTTCGGGTCCTTCTGGCGCAGTGAACCGGCCGCCGCGTTGCGCGGGTTGGCGAAGGGCTTGTCGCCGGCCTCGATGAGCCGCGCGTTGAGCTCTTCGAACTTCTCCATCGGGAAGAAGACCTCGCCGCGGATCTCGACCAGCTCGGGGATCCGGTCGCCCTTGAGGCGGTCCGGGATCTCCGCGATGGTACGGACGTTGGGCGTGATGTCCTCGCCCGTGCGGCCGTCGCCGCGGGTGGCGGCCCGGGTCAGGCGGCCCTTCTCGTACGTGAGGTTGACGGCGAGGCCGTCCACCTTGAGCTCACACAGGTAGTGGAAGTCGGGGGTGTTGACGTCCCGGGCCACCCGTTCCGCCCAGGCCGCCAACTCCTCGTCGTCGAAGGCGTTGTCGAGGGAGAGCATGCGCTCCCGGTGCTCGACGGACGTGAAGTCCGTCTCGTACGCCCCGGCCACCTTCTGGGTGGGCGAATCGGGCGTACGCAGCTCCGGATACTGCTCCTCCAGCGCCTCCAGCGAGCGCAGCAGCTTGTCGAACTCGGCATCGCTGACGACCGGCTGGTCGTTCACGTAGTACCGGAAGCGGTGCTCCTCGACCTGCTCGGCCAGCAGCGCGTGCTGCTCACGCACCGCCGCCGGTGCGCCCGTGCCGCCGCCGGCCTGCTTCTGTTCGGCTGCCATGCCGTGTCCTCCCGTGGCCCGTCTGCTTACGTCACTCAGGGTTGTCGGCGAGCGACCTCGCCGCCCTGACGCAGTGCGCCTGCGCGGCGCGGGCGTAGGCGGGCGAAGCGCCCGCCAGACCGCACGCCGGGGTGACCACGACGGACTCCGCCAGAGTCCCCGGGGCCAGCCCCAGCCTGCGCCAGAGCTTCCTGACACCCATGACGCTACCGGCAGGGTCCGACAACGGGACGTCGGTGCCCGGCACCACTCCGGCGAAGAGTTTCGTGCCGCCTTCGACGGCCTCGCCGATGGCGTCGTCCTCGCGCTCGGTGAGCAAGGAGAAATCGAACGACACACCCGTCGCGCCGGCCCGCCGGAGCAGCCCGAAGGGCACCTCGGGCGCGCAGGAGTGGACGACGACCTCCCCGTCGTGGACGGCGAACAGCTCGCGCAGGGTGCCCTCGACGACCTGCCGGTCGACGGCCCGATAGGTCCGGTACTTGCTCGCGGACCGTACGCGCCCCAGCAGCACCGCGGTCAGGGACGGCTCGTCGAGCTGGAGCACGATCTCGGCGCCGGGGATGCGCCTGCGCACGTCGGCCAGGTGGTCGCGCAGGCCCTCCGCGAGCGATCCGGCGAGGTCGCGGCAGGCGCCGGCGTCCTGGAGCACGGCTTCGCCGCCGTGCAGTTCCAGGGCGGTGGCCAGGGTCCACGGGCCGACGGCCTGGACCTTGAGCTTGCCGGTGTACCCCTGGGTGAACTCCTCCAGGGCATCGAGGTCCTCGCCGAGCCAGGAACGGGCGCGCCGGGTGTCGCGTCCCGGGCGGTCGCTGATCCGCCAGCCGCTGGGCTCGACGTGGGCGTACATCTCGACGAGCAGCCCGAGGGATCGGCCGATCATGTCCGCACCGGGCCCGCGGGCGGGCAGCTCGGGGAGGTACGGGAAGTCCTCGAAGGACCCGGTGGCGGTCTTGGCGGCCTCGCGGGCGTCGCCGCCGGGGAGGGAGCCGACGCCGGTGGCGCTCGCGGTCATCGGCCGGGCCGCACGCTCAGGTCGTTGACCTCGGCGTCGCGCGGCAGGTCGACGGCCATCACGATCGTGGTCGCCACGGACTCGGGGTCCATCCACCGGGCGGCGTCGTACTCCTTGCCCTCCTGCGAGTGCACCTTGGCCTGCATGGCGGTCGCGGTCCGGCCGGGGTAGACGGAGGTGACGCGGATGCCGTTCGGCTTCTCCTCGGCGCGCAGCGAGTCGGCGAGGGCCTTGAGCCCGTGCTTGGAGGCGGCGTACGCGCTCCAGTCGGCGTGGGCGGTCAGGCCGGCGCCGGAGTTCACGAAGACCACGGTGGCGCGGGAGGCGCGCAGGGTGGGCAGCAGCAGCCGGGTGACCTCGGCGGGGGCGATCAGGTTCACGTTGAGCTGCTGGTGCCAGGTCTTGGGGCGCAGCTCGCCGACGGGGCCGAGGTCGACGATCCCGGCGATGTGCAGGAGCGAGTCGATCCGCTCCGGGATGGGCTGCTTGGAGAAGGCCCACGACAGCCGGTCGGGGTCGGAGAGGTCGCCGACGAGGGCGCGGGAGCCGGGGTAGCGCTCGACGAGCTCCTTGCCGCGGGCGGCGTCGCGGGCGAGCAGGACGAGGTCGTCGCCGCGGGCGTGCAGCCGCGCGGCGACGGCGGCGCCGATGCCCGCGCCGGCACCGGTGATCAGGTGAGTAGCCATGAGCCCCATGCTCGCAGGTCGCCGCCGCCGGGCAGGCCGTAGCCCGGCGGGCGGGCGGCGAGGCCACGGCCGTGGGCCCGGGCCGTATTCAGCCACCGGCCCACCCGGCGGCTTGCGCCTCCTCCGGGGCCGCTGAGGACGGATACGGCCCGGTTGGCCGTCAGAGGGTGGCTTCGGCGCGCAGGCGGGACGCCGTCTTCGTCGCGTCGTAGCCGGGCGGGACGCCGTCCACCAGGATGACCTCGCCCGGGATGTGGCGGGTGCGCAGCGGGATCAGGGCCTGGTAGGCCGGGGAGGCGTACCAGGCGCGGGCGCGCTCGATGTCCGGGAAGCCCAGGACCACCACGGTCCCGGGGAAGGGGCCTTCCATGACCTCGGGCTGCGCTCCGTGGACGAGGAAGCGGCCCTCGAAGGGGTCCATCGTCGACTGGATCTCCTCGATGTAGCGGAGGATGTCCTCGTTCATGGTCTCGGGCCGTATGTGGGCGATGGCGTACGCGGTCATGGACCTGGCCTCCGAAGTCTCAAGCGGTGTACCGGATCGGGCTGTTGATCCGATCCTGCCAAGACGGGGAGTCGAAGGCCATGACCTCCGAGGTCATGCCCCCACGGCCACCGGGCTGCCGGGACGGAAGGTCCGGCGGTAGGCGATCGGCGAGATGCCGAGGGCGGTCCGCATGTGCTGGCGCAGCGAGTTGGCGGAGCCGAAGCCCGACCGGTGCGCGACCAGGTCGACGGGCAGGTCGCTGGACTCCAGCAGCTGGCGGGCGGCTTCGAGGCGTTGGACGGTGAGCCACTGCACCGGGGTCATGCCCACCTCGTCGCGGAACCGCCGGGTGAAGGTCCGCAGGCTCATCCGGGCGTGGGCGGCCAGCTCGGCCAGCGTGACCGGCTCGGCGAGGCGTTCCAGGGCCCAGGCGCGGGTGGCGGTGGTGGTGGCCACGGTGGGTTCGGGGACGGGCCGGTCGATGTACTGGGCCTGCCCGCCGTCCCGCCACGGCGGTACGACGCACAGCCGCGCGGCGCGGTTGGCGGCGGCGGTGCCGTGGTCGGCGCGGATCAGGTAGAGGCACAGGTCGATGCCGGCGGCGACGCCCGCCGAGGTGAGGATGGAGCCGTCGTCGACGAAGAGCACGTCCTCGTCGAGGAGGACGCGCGGGAAGGCCCGCTGGAACTCCGGCGCGTGCGCCCAGTGCGTGGTGGCGCGCCGGCCGTCGAGCAGCCCGGCGGCGGCGAGCACCTCCGAACCGGTGCAGATGGACACGATCCGGGCGCCGGGCCGGATGGCGGCGAGCGCGTCGACGAGGGCCTGCGGCAGGGGTTCGCCGCGCAGCAGCCCGGGCATGGCGTGGGTGGGCGGGACGATCACGGTGTCGGCCGCGGCGAGGGCCTCGGGGCCCGCCGTGACGCCGATGGTGAAGCCCGCGTCGCTGGTCACGGGCTGTCCGTCGGCGGTGCAGACGGTGACCTCGTACAGGGCGCCGCCGTCCTCCGCGTGGGCGTTGCCGAACACCCGGGACGGCATTCCGAGCTCGAACGGGGCGACCCCTTCGAGGGCGAGTACGGCAACACGCTGCAAAACGGACATGGCCAGATCCTGTCACATGGTGGCCGTACGGCCAACACCGCGCGGGGCCGGATGCGGCCAAGCTGGGACCACCGGCCGGGAAAACCGGCACGGAACATCCCAAGAACACCTGAGGAGACAGTCATGCGCGCGGTCGTCGTGAGCCAGTGGGGCGGGCCCGAGGTTCTCACCGAGGTCGAGACGGACCGGCCCGAGCCGGGTCTGAACGAGATCCTCGTACGGGTCCACGCGGCCGGCGTGAATCCGGTGGACTGGAAGACGCGGGCCAGCGGCGGCCTCATCGGCTGGGGCGAGGTCCCGATGGTCGGCTGGGACGTCTCGGGCACCGTCGAGGCGGTCGGTCCGGGCGTGACGCTGTACCGCGAGGGCGACGAGGTGTACGGCATGCCGAACTTCCCGCGCCAGGCCGGCGGCTACGCCGAGTACGTGGTCGCCCCGACCCGGCACTTCGCCCGCAAGCCGGCCTCCCTGGACCACGTGCAGGCGGCGGCCCTGCCGCTGGCGGCGCTGACCGCCTGGCAGGCCCTGGTGGACACGGCCGGGGTCACGGCCGGACAGCGGGTGCTGATCCACGCGGCGGCCGGCGGGGTCGGCCACCTGGCGGTGCAGATCGCCAAGGCGCGCGGCGCGTACGTGATCGGCACGGCCGGCGCGGCCAAGCACGAGCTGCTGCGCGGGCTGGGCGCCGACGAGGTGCTCGACTACCGCACCACGGACTTCGAGGACGCCGTCTCCGACGTGGACGTGGTGATCGACGCGGTGGGCGGGGACTACGGGCAGCGCTCGCTGAAGGTGCTGAAGCCCGGCGGGCACCTGGTGACCCTGCCCGGCCCGGACGGGATCCCGGCCGACACGCAGGGCGTGCACGCCTCCTGGGTTCTGGTGGAGCCGGACCTCAAGGGGCTGGAGGAGATCGCGGCGCTGGCCGACCGGGGCCTGCTCCGTCCGCTGATCGACACGGTGCTGCCGCTGGAGCAGGCCGCCAAGGCCCACGAGATCGGCGAGCTCGGACGCACCACCGGCAAGATCGTGCTGACGGTCGGCTAGACACGGCCTGGACGCCCCGGGAATCAGGGCCGGTCACAGGGGCTTCGCGAAAACCTCCACGACCCGGTCACCGGCCACTGCGACGCCCGTCTCGGTGAAATTGCAGTTCAGGATGTTGGCCTTGTGGATGCCGCTGCTGCTGTTCATCCAGCCGTTCACGTGCGCCGCGGCGTCGGCATACCCGGGTCCGGAGACGTTCTCGCCCCACGCGCCCCACTTGTAGCCGACGCGGTCGAGCCTGGCCGTCTCGTTCGACCCGTCGGAACCCGTGTGTCCGGTGAGGTTGTTCTTCGCCATGTCGTCGGCGTGGATCTGCGCGGCCTGGGTGAGCTGGGCGTTCTCGACCAGCGCCGGGCAGTTGGGGACCTTGGCCCGCTCGGCGTTGACGAGCGCGAGGATCTCGCTCGCCGACGTGGCCCGCAGGGTGGCGGGGGCGGACTGGGCGGCGACCCGGGGTGCGGCGGCGGCCGCCGTACCCGCGGCGACACCCGTGAGCAGCAGCGGGACCGCGCAGGCGGCGACGGAGACACGGCGGAGCGAGCGGGTTCTCGTCTTCATGATTCCCCTTGGTGGTAGGACCGGGGTGGTCCCCCTCCGCTCCCGGCGTCCCCCCGTTCCACCTCCGAGTCTGGCCGCCCCGCCCCGCTCCCGCACCCGGGGCGGGGCCTCACACGGACGCGGCCGCGGCCCTGGTGGTCGTCGCGATGGTGGCGGAGCCGACCACGCGCGTGCCGTCGTACAGCACGATCGCCTGGCCGGGGGCGACCCCCCGCACCGGCTCCGTGAAGCTCACTCGCAGCTCGCCGTCCACGAGCTCGGCGAAGACCTCGGTCTCGCCGCCGTGGGCGCGCAGCTGCGCGGTGTAGGTGCCCGGGGCGGCGGCCGTGGAGCCGCACCAGCGGGGGCGGATCGCGGTCAGGGCGCTGACGTCGAGGGCCTCGACGGGGCCGACGGTGACGGTGTTGTTCACCGGGGAGATGTCGAGGACGTAGCGCGGCTTGCCGTCGGGGGCGGGGTGGCCGATCCGCAGGCCCTTGCGCTGGCCGATGGTGAAGCCGAAGGCGCCGTCGTGGGTGCCGACCTTCTCGCCGGTCGCCCCGTCGACGATGTCGCCCTCGGCCTTGCCCAGCCGGCTCGCGAGGAAGCCCTGGGTGTCGCCGTCGGCGATGAAGCAGATGTCGTGGCTGTCGGGCTTCTTCGCCACGGCCAGGCCGCGCTCCTCGGCCTCGGCGCGGATCTCTTCCTTGGTGGTGAGGGTGTCGCCGAGCGGGAACAGCGCGTGGGCCAGCTGCTTCTCGTCGAGTACGCCGAGGACGTACGACTGGTCCTTCGCCATGTCGGAGGCGCGGTGCAGCTCGCGCGAGCCGTCCCCGTTCAGCACGACGGTGGCGTAGTGGCCGGTGCAGACGGCGTCGAAGCCGAGGGCGAGGGCCTTGTCGAGCAGGGCCGCGAACTTGATCTTCTCGTTGCAGCGCAGGCAGGGGTTCGGGGTGCGCCCGGCCTCGTACTCGGAGATGAAGTCCTCCACGACGTCCTCGCGGAAGCGCTCGGCGAGGTCCCACACGTAGAACGGGATGCCGATGACGTCGGCGGCGCGGCGGGCGTCGCGGGAGTCCTCGATGGTGCAGCAGCCGCGGGCGCCGGTCCGGAAGGACTGCGGGTTCGCGGAGAGCGCGAGGTGGACGCCGGTCACGTCGTGCCCGGCTTCGACGGCGCGGGCGGCGGCGACGGCGGAGTCCACGCCACCGGACATGGCGGCCAGGACGCGAAGTGGGGATCCCCCCGGCGCAGCGAGGGGGAGGCGTGAGGTGCGCGGCAGGTTCTCAGTCATAGCACCGTCCAGAGTACGGGGGAACCGGCCGGGGTCACAGCGCGTTATCACGTGCAGGGGGTGGATCACATGGGGAGCAAGGTCGAGCCTGCGCCGAAGGCCGCGCCGCGCAGGACCCGCCGGGCGGTGCTGTTCGGGGGGCTGGGGGTCTTCACGGTGGCGGCGATCGCCGGGCAGGACGAGCTGCGGCGTGCCTGGTGGCTGCTGCCGGGCGTGGGCAAGCCCCGCAAGGAGGGCGAGGTGGACCACGCGGGCGCGGGCTGGACGGCGGCCTCGCCGGCGAACTGGCGGATGGCGGACCGGCCCGGGGACTACCGGGTGGACCGGATTGTCGTGCATGTCACGCAGGGCAGCTTCGCGTCCTCGGTGGACGCCTTCAAGAATCCGTTCCACCAGGCGTCGGCGCACTACATAGTCGGCCAGGACGGGCGTCTGGAGCAGCTGGTGCGCGAGATGGATGTGGCCTTCCACTCGGGCAACCGCTCGATGAACGAGCGCAGCGTGGGCATCGAGCACGAGGGCTTCGTGGACCGGCCGCAGGACTTCACGGAGGTGATGTACGCGGCCTCCGCCCGGCTGGCCGCCGACGTCTGCCGCAGGTACGGCATACCCGTGGACCGTACGCACATAGTGGCCCACTCCGAGGTCCCGGGCACGGACCACACGGACCCGGGCCCCCACTGGGACTGGGAGCGCTACCTGGGCCTGGTCCGCTCGGAGCTCGCGGCGGCCCCCGCTCCCTAGCTCAGCCCTGCCGTACGGGCCCGCTCGACCGCCGGGCCGATGGCCGCGGCCACGGCCGCGACGTCCTCCTTGGTGGAGGTGTGGCCGAGGGAGAAGCGCAGGGTGCCGCGGGCCAGCCGCGGGTCGGTGCCGGTGGCCAGCAGGACGTGGCTGGGCTGGGCCACGCCGGCGGTGCAGGCGGAGCCGGTGGAGCACTCGATGCCCTGGGCGTCCAGCAGGAGCAGCAGCGAGTCGCCCTCGCAGCCGGGGAAGCTGAAGTGCGCGTTGGCCGGGAGCCGGTCGTCCGGGTCCCCGCCGAGGACGGCGTCGGGCACCTCGCGGAGCACGGCGGCGACCAGCTCGTCGCGCAGCGCGCCGACCTCGGCGGCGAACCGCTCGCGCCGTTCGGCGGCGATCACGGCGGCCACCGCGAAGGCGGCGATGGCGGGCACGTCGAGGGTGCCGGAGCGCACGTGCCGCTCCTGGCCGCCGCCGTGCAGGACGGGTACGGGGCTCTGGTCGCGGCCGAGCAGCAGCGCGCCGATACCGTACGGGCCGCCGATCTTGTGGCCGCTGACGGTCATCGCGGCGAGGCCGCTGTCGCCGAAGCGGACGTCGAGCTGCCCGAGGGCCTGGACGGCGTCGGAGTGCAGGGGGATCGCGAACTCGCGGGCGACGGCGGCCAGTTCGTGTACCGGCATGACGGTGCCGATCTCGTTGTTGGCCCACATGACGGTGGCCAGGGCCACGTCGTCGGGGTTGCGCGCGATGGCCTCGCGGAGGTCCTCGGGGTGCACGCGGCCGTAGCGGTCGACGGGGAGGTACTCGACGCGGGCGCCCTCGTGCTCGCCGAGCCAGTGGACGGCGTCGAGGACGGCGTGGTGCTCGACGGGGCTGGCGAGCACCCGGGTCCGGGCGGGGTCCTGGTCGCGGCGGGCCCAGTAGAGGCCCTTGACGGCGAGGTTGTCGGCCTCCGTGCCGCCCGCGGTGAAGACCACCTCGCTCGGGCGGGCGCCGAGTGCCTCGGCGAGGGCCTCGCGGGCCTCCTCGACGGTACGGCGGGCACGGCGGCCGGCGGCGTGGAGGGAGGAGGCGTTGCCCGTGGCGGCGAACTGCGCGGTCATCGCCGCAGCGGCCTCCGGGAGCATCGGGGTGGTGGCGGCGTGGTCGAGGTAGGCCATGATCCCCTGATTCTACGAGTCCCCTCCCGGGCCCCGGACCCCCCGGGGGCGGTGGGGGCCCGGAGCGGCCGGATCCGGGGGTCAGCGCGGGGCGCGGGCCAATTGGCGGGACTGGGCCACCAGGTGGTCCGTGGAGTCCCAGACCTCGGCGTCCTCCTCCAGGAAGCCGCCGGCCAGGTTCCGCGTCGTGATGGAGATCCGCAGCGGGCCCGGGGCCGGGCGCCGGCGCACGTGCGCGGTGAGCTCGATGGTCGGGCTCCAGCCCATCAGGCCCAGGTCGAAGCAGGTCGGCGGCAGCGCGTCCACCGCGAGCAGCATCGACAGCGGATCGGCGTCGCGGCCGTCGGCCAGCTCGAACCAGGCCCGCATCTCGCCCTTGCCGGACGGGGCGCCGAGCGCCCAGCCCGCCGTCGCCGGGTCCAGCCTCAGCCGGAGCCGGTCCACGATCGCGTTGCTGCCGGGGATCGGGGCCGGGCCGGCCTCCGGGCCGAGGCAGTCCTCGTACGCCGGGAACACCGGCGGGACGGCGGTGGTGCGGACGTCGTCCGGGAGGGAGGCGAGGTCGCCGTACGAGGCGACGACCCGGATCCGCTCGATCTCGGCGCCGCTCTCGTCGTACTGGAAGAGGGAGGCCTGGCCGGTGGAGAGGGTGCGCCCGATCCGGACGACCTCGGTGCGGATCACGGCGGGGCCGGGCACCGACGAGGTCAGGTAGTGGGCGGAGACGGTGAAGGGGTCCGGGTGCGGCAGGGCCGCCGACAGGGCCCGGCCGACCAGGGCCAGCAGGTAGCCGCCGTTCACGGCGGTGATGATCGTCCACCCGGCGGAGAGCTCCGCGTCGTACACGCCGGACTCCTCCGCGCGCGGGGTGACGGCGGTGTCCCGGTCGAATTCGCTGTCGCCGATGGAGGCCTGGGTCGCTGCGTATGCCATGAATTCGAGCCTACCGCCGGTTACTACTAAGCGGTAGCTTTCCTTTGCTACGTGCTTGTTACGGCTCTTCGGCCACCGAGGAGCGGCGATTCCAGGCCAGCGGGGCCCGCCAGTGGTAGCGCATGGCGAGGAGCCGGAGCACGAAGGTGGTGACGATCGCGAGGGCGGTGGTCACGGCGTTGAGCATCTCGAACGCGATGAACACGGCCACCATCGAGGCACCGACGATGGCGGGGACGGCGTACATCTCGCGGTCGCGCAGCAGCGACGGCACCTCGTTGGCCAGGACGTCGCGCAGGACGCCCCCGCCGACGGCCGTGACCAGGCCCAGCGCGGCGGACGCGGTGAGTCCGAGGCCGAACTCGTACGCCTTGGTCGTGCCGGTCACGCAGAAGAGGGCGAGGCCCGCGGCGTCGAAGACGTTGATGGCCCGGTTGATGCGCTGCACCTCGGGATGCAGGAAGAAGACGCACGCCGCGGCGATCAGCGGGGTGACGAAGAAGCTGAGCTCGCCGAAGGCGGCCGGCGGAACGGCGCCGATCACGATGTCGCGGAAGAGGCCGCCGCCGAGGGCGGTGGCCAGCGCGAGCACGCAGATGCCGAAGACGTCGAAGTTCTTGCGTACGGCGAGCAGCGCGCCCGCGGTGGCGAAGACGAAGATGCCGGCTAGGTCCAGGGCATGCTGGATCCCGGGCGGGAAGAGATCGTGGAGCACGGCCCCATTGTGCCGTTCGCCCGGCCGGTGGTTCGACGGGTACGGCCCGCCACCCCGGGCGGCTGCCACCCCGGCCGGCGCCGGCCGGAGGCCGCAGGCCCGGCTGCGTCGGCTCGGTCGGGCCGGTCGGGCCGGTCGGGCCGGTCGGGCCGGTCGGGCCGGTCGGGCCGACGACATACCCCCGCCCCGGGGCTCTGGGCCCCGGGGCGGGGGGCGGGTTACTCCGAGACCGTGGCCAGGGCCTCGGCGGCGCCCGGGAGGGCGGGGTCGCCCGGGGCCTGGTCGGCGGCGTTCTCCGGGTGGTGGCAGGCCACCTGGTGGCCCGTGGCCAGCGCCAGCATCGGCGGCTCCTGCGTCGTGCAGATCTGCGTGGCCTTCCAGCAGCGCGTGTGGAACCGGCAGCCGGAGGGCGGCGAGATCGGCGACGGGACGTCGCCCTTCAGCAGGATGCGGCCGCTCTTCGTGCCCCGGCGGCGGGGGTCCGGCACCGGCACGGCCGACAGCAGGGCCTTGGTGTACGGGTGCATCGGGTTCTCGTACAGCGACTTGCGGTCGGTCAGCTCCACGATCTTGCCGAGGTACATCACCGCGATGCGGTCCGAGACGTGCCGGATGACCGACAGGTCGTGCGCGATGATCACGTACGTGAGGCCCAGCTCCTCCTGGAGGTCGTCCAGCAGGTTCACCACCTGGGCCTGGATCGACACGTCCAGCGCCGAGACCGGCTCGTCGGCGACGACCAGCTTCGGCTTCAGGGCCAGCGCGCGGGCGATGCCGATGCGCTGGCGCTGGCCGCCCGAGAACTCGTGCGGGTACCGGTTGTAGTGCTCCGGGTTGAGGCCCACCAGGGACAGCAGGCGCTGCACCTCCGCCTTCAGCCCGCCCTCCGGCTGGACGCCCTGGAGCTTGAAGGGGGCGCCGACGATCGTGCCGACCGTGTGCCGCGGGTTCAGCGAGCCGTACGGGTCCTGGAAGATCATCTGCACGTCGCGGCGCAGCGGACGCATCGCGGAGACCCCGAGGTGCGTGATGTCGCGCCCCTCGAACTCGACCGTGCCGCCGGTGGGCTCCAGCAGGCGCGTGATGAGCCGGCCCATCGTCGACTTGCCGCAGCCGGACTCGCCGACCACGCCCAGCGTCTCACCGCGCCGGACGTCGAAGTCGATGCCGTCCACGGCCTTGACGGCCCCGACCTGCCTGCGCAGCAGCCCCTTGTTGATGGGGAAGTGCTTGACCAGGCCGGTCACCTTCAGCAGCGGTTCCTCGTCGGAGGCCTGCGGTGCGTCCGTCTTCTTCATGTCGGTCACAGCTTCGGCGCAATCTCTTCGGTCCAGATCCGGGTCCGCTCCTCCTGCGACATGTGGCAGGCGGACCAGTGCCGGCTGTCGTCCTCGGTGAGCTCGGGCCGCTGGGTGCGGGTGATGCCGCCCTTGGGGATGTCGGCGTACGGGCAGCGCGGGTTGAAGGCGCAGCCGCTCGGGATGTTGATGAGGCTGGGCGGCGAGCCCTTGACCGGGATCAGGCGCTCGGTCTGCTCGCGGTCGATGCGCGGCATCGACCCGAGCAGGCCCCAGGTGTAGGGGTGGCGGGGTTCGTAGAAGACCTTCTCGGCGGTGCCGCGCTCGACGCACCGGCCGCCGTACATCACGAGGATCTCGTCGGCCATCTCGGCGACCACGCCGAGGTCGTGCGTGATCATGATGACCGCGGAGCCGAACTCCTTCTGGAGGTCGCGGATCAGGTCGAGGATCTGCGCCTGGACGGTGACGTCGAGGGCGGTGGTCGGCTCGTCCGCGATGAGCAGTTCGGGGTTGTTGACCAGCGCCATCGCGATCATCGCGCGCTGGCGCATACCGCCGGAGAACTCGTGCGGGTACGCGTCCACGCGCCGGTGGGGCTCCGGGATGCCGACGCGGTCGAGCATCTCGACCGCCCGGGTGCGGGCGGTCTTCTTGTCGACGCCCTGGTGGGTCCGGTACGCCTCGATGATCTGCTTGCCGACCGAGTAGTACGGGTGCATCGCGGACAGCGGGTCCTGGAAGACCATCGCCATCTTGCGGCCGCGCAGCTTGCGCACGTGGTCGGCGTCGGCCCGTACGAGGTCCTCGCCGTCGAGCACGACCTGCCCCGAGATGTGCGGGCGGCTGCGGGCGCTGCCGGTGCGGTGCAGGCCCATGATGGCCAGCGAGGTCACCGACTTGCCGGAGCCGGACTCGCCGACGATCCCGAGCGTCTTGCCGCGCTCAAGGTCGAAGGAGAGCCCGTCGACGGACTTGACCAGGCCGTCGTCGGTCGGGAAGTGCACCTTGAGGTCGCGCACGGAGAGGAAGGCCGTGCTGGTGGACGGCCCGTCCGTCGGCCCGGCCTGCTCGGGCACGAACGCGGGCCCGCTTCCGGTGGTGGGGTTCTCGGTCACGTCAGCCTCACGCGCGGGTCGATGACGGCGTACAGCAGGTCCACGATCAGGTTGGCCATCACCACGAACAGCGCGGCGAGCAGGGTGACGCCCATGATCACGGGCAGGTCGCCCTGGCCGATGGCGGCCACGGCCGCCGTCCCCAGACCCTGGAAGTTGAAGGTCGTCTCGGTGAGCACCGCGCCGCCGAGGAGTCCGCCGAGGTCCAGGCCGAACATCGTGACGATCGGGGTGAGGGTGGAGCGCAGGGCGTGCTTGCGGATGACCACGCCCTCCTTGAGTCCCTTGGCGCGGGCGGTGCGGATGTAGTCCTCGCCGAGGACCTCCAGCATCGTGGCGCGGGTGATGCGGGCGTAGGTGGCGGCGAAGAGGAAGGCCAGGGTCACCCAGGGCAGGATCAGGGAGTTGAGCCAGGCCACCGGATCCTCGGTGAGCGGTCTGTAGTTGGACACGTCCAGCCAGCCGAGGCCGTAGACGAAGATCGCGGGGGCCACCATGCCGGTGAAGAAGATCGGCAGGGAGACGCCGGCGAGCGCGCCGACCATCACCGTGCGGTCGATGGCGGTCCGGCGTTTGAGCGCCGAGACCACGCCGGTGGCCACACCGGCGATCACCCAGATGACCGCCGCGCCGAGGGCGAGCGAGAGGGTGACCGGCATGCGGTCGACCATGGTCTCCCAGACGGGCGCCTCGGTCTTGAAGGAGTATCCGAAGCAGGGGGCGGCGCAGTGGGTGACATCGGTGCCGCCGTCGTAGTCACGGCCGACGAAGATGCCCTTGACGAAGGTCAGGTACTGCTCGGAGATGGGCTTGTCGAAGCCCATCTTCACGCGGATGCCCGCCAGGGCGGTCTCGTTGGTCTCGCGGCCGGCGTACATCAGGGCCGGATCGCTGCCTGTGATCTTGGGGACCGCGAAGAAGATGCCGAAGGTGACCACGGAGACCACCAGCAGCGTGGCGACGACGTTGAACAGCCGCCGTATGAGGTAGACGAGCACTGCAGTCGGCCGCCCGGGGCGGGCGGCTGCCGTCCCTCGTGGGAACGGCAGCCGCCGCCTGCGGCCTTCACCTGCCCTTCGGACTAGCGCATGTGCGGTGAAGGCACTTGCCTGTTGTTACGTGACGACTCGACGACTCGTGCCGGTCGGTTTACTTGGCGGCGATACCGACCGTGGCGAGGTCGATCTTGCCCATGGAGTCGTTGAAGTAGACGTTCGTCAGACGCGGGTTGTGGTAGACGAAGGCCTTGTCGAAGTTGATGGGAAGGTAGAGCGCCTTCTCCATGACCTTCTTGTTGATGTCCGTGTAGAACGGGGCGGCGGCTTCCGGAGTCGCGGCGGCGGCAGCCGTCTTGAAGAGCTGGTTGATCTCCGGGTCGTTGATCATCGTGTAGTTGTTGTTGCCGTTGGGCTGGATGAACGATCCGTCGACGAGCGGCTGGAGGAAGCCCGAGCCGGAGTTGTAGTCGGCGCCCCAGCCCATCACGATGATGCCGTAGTTCTTCTTCTTCACGTTCTCGGGCGAACCGATCACGGAGGAGGAGAGCTTGCCGTCGTACTGGTCGATGGTGACCTTGATGCCGACCTTGGCGAGCGAGGCCTGCAGGGACTCGGCCGTCTTCACCTCGGGGGCGCGGTTGTTGCGCACCGCGATGGTGGTCTCGAACCCGTCCGGCTTGCCACAGGCCTTGAGGGCCTCCTTGGCCTTGGCCTCCTGCGGCTCGCCCTTGGTCAGGTTGAAGGGGTCGTAGCTCTTGTCGGCACCGGGGATGCCGGGCGGCAGCATGTTCGCGCCGAGGTCACCGCTGGTCGGGCCGCCGCGGGCGGTCTGCAGGGACTTCGGGTCGGCCGCGAGGATGACGGCCTTGCGGCACTCGATGTTGTCGAACGGCGCGACCGTGGTCGGGAAGGCGAAGTAGCGGATGTAACCCGTGAACGGGTTGTCCGCGTTCTGCTTCAGCTTCTCGTCCTTGAGGACCTTGTTCTTGCCGGCCTGCTGCATGCCCGTGCCGTCGATGGCGAGGTCGATGTCGCCCGACAGCAGACGCGCGTCCATGTCGTCCGGGTTGGTGGTCACCGTGAAGGCGACCTTGTCCGGCAGACCCTTGCGGATCGTGTCGGTCTTCGGGTCCCAGTTCTCGTTGCGGACGAAGGTCGCGCCCTTGCTCGCGGTGAAGCTCTCGACCTTGTACGGGCCGGTGGAGACCGGCTTGTTGGTGTACGTCGCGCCCGTGTCCTTGGCCGCCGGGACCGGCGAGGAGGACGGCATGGCCAGCAGGTAGCTGAAGTCGGAGTTGGCGCTCGCCAGGTTGAAGACGATCGTCTTGTCGTCCGGCGTCTCGACGGACTTCAGACCCATCTTGTTGGGGTCGGTGTCCTTGTACGGGCCGGGGTACTTCTGGCCCTGGTCGAGGATGTCGATCAGGTAGGTGGGGCCGCCGGACAGCACGTCCTGCGCGAAGACGCGCTCGATGCCGTACTTGAAGTCCTTCGAGGTGATCGGCGTGCCGTCCTCGAACTTCACGCCGTCCTTGATCTTGAGGGTGTACGTCTTGCCCTCGTTGCTCAGGACCGGCAGGGCCTCGGCGAGGTCCGGGACGATCTTGCTGCCGTCCTTGCCCGGCTTGCTGTCGTACGCGAGCAGCTGGCGCACGTAGAGGCGCTGGATGTCCCACACGAAGCCGTAGTAGGCACGCGCCGGGTCGAGGTAGTCGACGTCCTGCGGCGACCAGAGCTTGAGCTCCCCGCCCTTGGCGTCCGAGGGGTTCACCATGCCGGTGGTGGCGGCGTTGAAGGCGGCGCCGCCCTTGCCCTCGGTCTTCTTGCCGCTGTCACTGCCACCGCACGCGGCGGTCAGGGACAGGGCGGCGATCACGGCGGTGATCGCGAATGCCTGCTTTCTGCGGATCACGTTGGTCCAACCTCCATTGGTGGGTGAATCGTTGAAGCGGTTCAGCTGCCCTTGGGATCGAGTGCGTCGCGCAGCCCGTCCCCGAAGAGGTTGAACGCCAGGACGGTGATGAAGATCGTGATACCGGGGACCACCATGTACGCGGGGTCGTCCTGGTAGATGGGGATGGCGTCGGACAGCATCTTTCCCCAGGAGGCGGTGGGCGGCTTGACACCGGCACCGAGGAAGCTGAGGGCCGCCTCCGTCAGGATGTTGGTCGGGATGAGCAGCGTCGAGTAGACGAGGATCGGCGCGACCAGGTTGGGCAGCAGCTCCTTGATGAGGATGTAGCCGCGCCCGGCGCCGAGGCTGCGCGCCGCCTCGACGTACTCGCGCTCCCGCAGGGAGATCGTCTGGCCGCGCACGATACGGCCGATGTAGGGCCAGCCGAAGAAGCCGATCACGACGATCAGTACGCCCATCCGGACGCCCGAACCCGAGAACCCCCAGAGGGAGTTGGGGACGACGGAGACCAGGGCGATGGTGAACAGCAGCTGCGGGAAGGCCAGCAGCAGGTCCATCACGCGGCTGATGATGCCGTCGACCCAGCCGCCGATGAACCCGGCGAGCGCGCCGAGCAGGCTGCCTATCGTGACCGACACGAAGGCCGACAGGAACGCGACGACCAGCGAGATGCGGGCGCCGTAGACGATCCGGCTGAACACGTCGCGGCCGTTGGTGGGTTCGACGCCGAGCAGGAAGTCGGAGCTCATGCCGCCGAAGGAGCCGAGCGGCGTGCCGAGGTCCGGGTCGATCAGGTCCTCGTGGAACTCGTTGGGCGGGTGGCCCAGCAGGCTCACGATCTGCGGTGCGAAGACCGCCACCAGGATCAGGAAGATCACGACCACGCCGCCGGTCAGCGCGACCTTGTCGCGCTTGAGCCGCATCCAGGCGATGCGGCCGGGCGAGCGGCCTTCGATGGCCTTGGCTGGGACGTCGGCTACGGACACGGGTGCGGGTGATTCCGCGCTCGTGTCATGCAGTGGTGCCGTCATCGTGGTGGGGACCCCTCTCGGCCGACGGGTTGCCGGCCCATGCCCGCCGCTGTGGCGGCGTTGGTGCGGAGTGGCGCTCGGAGTGCGTGGTGACACGCAGGACGCGTGTGAGGTGCAGGAATTGCGGGAAGTGCCGTGCGGAGCGACAAGAAAAAAATCAGTTGCCGAACCGGGCCTTGGAGGACTGACCGGCTCTTGGGTGGGGAGTCTTCATCGGCGCTGCGATCAGCCGCCAGACCCGCAGATGAATGGATGCGCAACCGTGATGTGAGGGTCGGGTTCCCGTTATCCGGACTTCGCTCTCGCCTGAGCGGATCAAGACCGTCCGTTCGGTACACAATCGGACATGGCGCCCAACTCGCGCCAGGAACATGCCTTTTGGGCCCACAAGGCCGACGAAATCCGGACAAGTCGAAGGCCGCGGGGAACGGTCGTTCCCCGCGGCCTCGGTTGGCTCGATACGGCCGTCCCGGTCAGTGGACCGGGAGCCCGGTCAGTGGACCGGGAGCCCGGTCAGTGGACCGGGAGCCTGGTCAGTGGACCGGGAGCCTGGTCAGTAGACCGGAGCCTGGCCCTCGCGGTCGTAGAAGGGGCGCGTCTGGGCGCGCAGCCACATCGCGACGGGGTCGTGCTCGTCCGCCAGCGCCACCGTGCACACCGGCACGCCCTCGGGCACCGCGCCGACCGACTGGCGCATCATCTCCCGTACGGATTCCAGCGCGGGCGCGGAGGCGTCGTACAGGTCGAGCCCCACCGCGAGGTAGGGCGAGCCCAGCGAGGGCTGCACCCAGGCGCGGCGCAGCGAGCGCACGGCGGGGGTGCGGTGCGCGTGCTGGGTCAGCAGCCCGTAGAACTGCGGGAGCTCCAGGGCGGGCTCGGACAGCCGCAGCGGGCCGGCCGGCATCCGGTCGAGCCCGGTGGCGATGCGGCGCAGGTCGGCCCAGGGGATGCCGAGGCCGCCGCCCTGGGCGTGCGGGTTGAGCCACAGGCCCCAGCGGTCCGGGTAGAGGGCGCGGGAGACGTCCCGGCCGGTGATCACCTCGTAGCCCCGGTTCCAGCCGCTGGCGGCCAGCTCCTGGGGGGAGGTCACGCAGGGCGCGTACCCGAGCCCCTCGACCTCCATGCCGCCGTACTGGGCGTCCGGGGAGCCCGGCTGCCCCTGCCAGAGCAGCATCCACAGGCGGCCCTCGGCGAGGGCGTGCAGAAGCGACTCGTAGCTCTCGAAGCGCCCGGGCGTCACCTGGCGCATCATGTGCTCGACCTGCCCGGCCGCGGCCGTGCCTGACGCACTCACCCGGTACCCCTCTTCGTCCGCCCGTCCACCCGTATCGGCACCCAGCTTAAGCGGCGCTAGGCGAGGTAGAAGGGGCGTACGCGCTCGGCGATGAAGTCGACCACCGGGTCCTGCGCGGCGTCGAGGAGGATCAACTGCACGGGCCAGGGCGGCGCCACGCGGGCCAGGGCCCGGCCGAGGGCGTCCATCGGGGCGTTCCGCATCTCGGGCTCCCATCCCAGCAGCCGGACACCGATGTAGAGCTCCGGGGCCCCGCCCTCGACGCTGGCCAGGCAGCGGTGGGCGGCGGCGACCACGCCGGTGGCACGGAACTCCTCGGCGGCGACGGCCAGGAAGTCCACCGGGTCCTCCTGCCAGTCGGGCTCGTAGAGCCGGACGCGGCCGCCGGTGGCGGGGCCGTCGAGGGGGGTCCGGCCGGTGCGGCAGAGCTCCGCGACGGCGGGCGGGGGCAGCGGGACGCCGACGGCGCCCTCGGGGTTCACGGCGATGCCGAGCTGCGGGGGCAGGCCGCGGGCGAACTCGACGGCGGGGGCCACGGCGAAGTCCATGGCGGGGCCGGCGCAGGCGCGGAACTGGGCCTCGGAGCTGTACACGGGCACGTACGGCGCCCCGTTGATCTCCATGGTGGGCAGCGTGAGGCCGCCGGCCGCGTCCGGGCCGCCACCGCCGGGCAGCGGCACCCAGAGCCGGCTGCGGCCGAGCACCTCGACGATCCGGGCGCCGGCGTCCGCCTGCCCGAGCGCCGCCCCGAGCACCTGCTCCAGCTCGTTGTCCGGCCAGCCGCCGCCCTGCATGTACGCCTCCGCTGTTTCGCCCCATGCTGTCGGCCCGAGGTTAACGGCTCGGACCGACACCGCCGCCGGGGGCCCCGACCGGCCGGCCCTCGGCGCTCCGCGGCCGCCTACGGGCGCCTACGGGCGTCTACGGGCGTCTACGGGCGTCTACGGCCGCCGGAACGCTATGCGGGTCACGCGGGCCGCCGAGCCGCGGTCCAGGAGCACGGCCGAGGTGCAGCCCGCCGGGAGGCGGCCCGATTCCGCGTCGCGCAGCAGCCGGGCCACCGCTCCCCGGTGGCGGGCGAAGGCGTACGCCGACACCCCCCGCCCCCGCGCCGCCTGCCCTGCCAGCGCCTCCTCCGGGCTGGTGTCCAGCAGCAGCAGGTGCAGGGCCCGGCCCCGGCGCCGCGCGGCCGCGGCCAGCAGGCTGCGGACCCACGTCTGCGTTCCGCAGTCGTGGACCACCGCCGAGGCGCCGGAGCGCAGGGTCCGCCAGAGCCCCCAGTAGTGGGCGAAGCGGACCAGCGGCCGATACACCGCATACGGCAGCGCCCTCGGCATCCGGCGCTCCCAGCGCTCGCGCACGTCCTGGGAGTCGATGCCGCCGTCCTCGGCGGCCCGCTTGATCAGCGTGCTCTTGCCGCCGCCCGGCAGGCCGGACACCACGACGATGTCCCCTTCCGCGAAGCCGAGCCACTGCGGTCCGTGCGCGCCCCGGCCGCGCAGGTCGCGTACGGGAGCGCCCTCGGCGCACGCCCTCCGCACCGTCGCCGTCACCGTCGCCGCCGTCGCCGCCGCGTCCACGGATCCCGTCCCGGTCAACGCCAGCACTCCGAATCTCCGCACAGTGATCGCCTCCCCCAATCGGGCCCCGCAGGGGCCCCATGCCCACTGAGTGTAAAGAGACGGTAATCCGGCACCCCCGGTTCCGGTCGGCGCATCCCGGCCGCATCCGTCCCTCCGTACGTCCCTCCGTACGTTCCCCCGTACGTCCCTCCGTACGTTCTTTCGGGCCCGCACCCCCGATCGCCCGGACGGCGTGCAATGATGTGCGCCATCTGGACCAACTGCATACCGGCCGCTTGAATCCGCGCGGGAGAGTCCCGGCACGCCGCGAGGCGGTGCCCGGGCGCCGAAGGAGCAAGTACCTCCCTTGAATCTCTCAGGCCCCGTACCGCGTGGATGAGGCAGATCTGAAAAGCGAGCCGCGCCGCCGTCCACCGCGACGGCATCCGCGTGTGCTCCACCCAAGGTGCAAGTCGACGTTCCCCGGGTCCGACCGGGAACTCTCGGCGAACCTCTCAGGTTCCGATGACAGATGGGGAGGAACGTCCTCGTCATGTCATGCCCTGGGACCCGGGAGCCACACCCATGAGCACTGCCCCCCGCCTGACCGCCCTCGACGCGCTGCACCGTTCGCTCGGTGCGACCATGACCGATTTCGCGGGCTGGGACATGCCCCTGCGGTACGGCAGTGAGCGCGACGAGCACAACGCCGTCCGGACCAAGGCCGGCCTCTTCGACCTCTCCCACATGGGCGAGATCACGCTGACCGGCCCGGAGGCCGTCAAGGCCCTCGACTACGCGCTGGTCGGCAACATCTCCACCGTCGGCGTCGGCCGCGCCCGCTACACGCACATCTGCCAGGAGGACGGCGGGATCGTCGACGACCTGATCGTCTACCGCCTGGGCGAGACCGAGTACATGGTCGTCGCGAACGCCTCCAACGCCCAGGTCGTCCTGGACGCCCTGACCGAGCGCGCCGCCGGCTTCGACACCGAGGTCCGCGACGACCGTGACGCGTACGCGCTGATCGCCGTGCAGGGCCCGGAGTCCCCCGGCATCCTCGCCTCCCTCACCGACGCCGACCTGGACGGGCTGAAGTACTACGCCGGCCTGCCGGGCACGGTCGCGGGCGTGCCCGCGCTGATCGCGCGTACGGGCTACACGGGCGAGGACGGCTTCGAGCTGTTCGTCGCCCCTGCGCACGCCGTCGAGCTGTGGCAGGCGCTGACCAAGGCCGGCGAGGGCGTCGGCCTGGTGCCGGCCGGCCTGTCCTGCCGCGACACGCTGCGGCTGGAGGCGGGCATGCCGCTGTACGGGCACGAGCTGACCACCTCCCTGACCCCGTTCGACGCGGGGCTGGGCCGGGTCGTGAAGTTCGAGAAGGAGGGCGAGTTCGTGGGCCGCGCCGCCCTGGAGGCCGCCGCCGAGCGCGCCACGACGAACCCGCCCCGCAAGCTCGTCGGCCTGATCGCCGAGGGCCGCCGCGTCCCGCGCGCCGGGTTCCCCGTCGTGGCCGACGGCCAGGTCGTCGGCGAGGTCACCTCGGGCGCCCCGTCCCCGACGCTGGGCAAGCCGATCGCGATGGCTTACGTGGACGCGGCGCACGCCGCGCCCGGCACCTCCGGCGTCGGCGTGGACATTCGCGGTACGCATGAGCCGTACGAGGTCGTGGCCCTGCCGTTCTACAAGCGGCAGAAGTAACTCCGTACGCCGTACCGGTGCCGCGGCGGTCCCGTACGGGCGCCGTCCCCGGCCCCGTACCGGCCGTCTCGGTCCGCAAGACCACTGTTCGTTCGCACTCCCCCGCATCCAGGAGAATCAGGTCATGAGCAACCCCCAGCAGCTGCGTTACAGCAAGGAGCACGAGTGGCTGTCGGACGCCGAGGACGGCGTCGCGACGGTCGGCATCACGGAGTTCGCGGCCAACGCGCTCGGTGACGTCGTCTACGCCCAGCTCCCCGAGGTCGGTGACACGGTGACCGCGGGCGAGACCTGCGGCGAACTGGAGTCGACCAAGTCCGTCAGCGACCTGTACTCCCCCGTCTCCGGCGAGGTGGTCGAGTTCAACCAGGACGTCGTGGACGACCCGGCGCTCGTGAACACCGCTCCGTTCGAGGGCGGCTGGCTGTTCAAGGTGCGTATCGCGGAGGAGCCGGCCGACCTGCTCTCCGCCGAGGAGTACGCCACGCTCACCGCCGGCAACTGACCACAGGGGATCCTGATGTCTGTTCTGAACACCCCCCTCCACGAGCTCGACCCGGACGTCGCCGCCGCCGTCGACGCCGAGCTCGCCCGCCAGCAGTCCACCCTGGAAATGATCGCGTCGGAGAACTTCGCTCCGGTCGCCGTCATGGAGGCCCAGGGCTCGGTCCTGACCAACAAGTACGCCGAGGGCTACCCGGGCCGCCGTTACTACGGCGGCTGCGAGCACGTCGACGTGGTCGAGCAGATCGCGATCGACCGCATCAAGGAGCTGTTCGGCGCCGAGGCCGCGAACGTCCAGCCGCACTCCGGTGCGCAGGCGAACGCCGCCGCGATGTTCGCGCTGCTGAAGCCGGGCGACACGATCATGGGCCTGAACCTGGCCCACGGCGGTCACCTGACCCACGGCATGAAGATCAACTTCTCCGGCAAGCTCTACAACGTGGTCCCGTACCACGTCGACGAGACCGGCCGGGTCGACATGGCCGAGGTCGAGCGCCTCGCCAAGGAGTCCAAGCCGCAGCTGATCGTCGCCGGCTGGTCCGCCTACCCGCGCCAGCTGGACTTCGCCGCCTTCCGCCGCATCGCGGACGAGGTCGGCGCGTACCTGATGGTCGACATGGCGCACTTTGCCGGCCTGGTGGCCGCGGGCCTGCACCCGAACCCGGTGCCGCACGCCCACGTCGTGACCACCACCACGCACAAGACCCTCGGCGGTCCGCGCGGCGGTGTCATCCTGTCGACGCAGGAGCTGGCCAAGAAGATCAACTCCGCGGTCTTCCCCGGTCAGCAGGGCGGCCCGCTGGAGCACGTGATCGCGGCCAAGGCGGTCTCCTTCAAGGTGGCGGCCTCGCCCGAGTTCAAGGAGCGCCAGGAGCGCACCCTGGAGGGTGCGAAGATCCTCGCCGCCCGTCTGGTCCAGGACGACGTCAAGGCCGTGGGCGTGGACGTCCTGACCGGTGGCACCGACGTGCACCTGGTCCTGGTCGACCTGCGCAACTCCGAGCTGGACGGCCAGCAGGCCGAGGACCGCCTCCACGAGGTCGGCATCACGGTCAACCGCAACGCGATCCCGAACGACCCGCGGCCGCCGATGGTCACCTCGGGTCTGCGGATCGGTACGCCGGCGCTGGCCACCCGCGGTTTCGACGCCGAGGCCTTCACCGAGGTCGCCGAGATCATCGCGCAGGCGCTCAAGCCCGCGTACGACAGCGAGGACCTCAAGGCGCGCGTCTCCGCGCTCGCCGCGAAGTTCCCGCTGTACCCGACGCTCTAAGCGCCGGCCTGGAAGGGCCCGGCCCCGTATTGCACAGGGCCGGGCCCTTCGCATGACCAAAGCCGTCCGTAGACGCCGCCGTGGAGCGGGAACGTGACCTGACCCACGCCTAACCGCAACCTCGCGCACCCGGTCCGGCAGACGAACCGTTCACTTCACCACGTTAAGCTCGTCTGTCGGACAAAATCCGAACAATCACCCCTCTCGAAACCCCCGAAGCCCCCGAACCACCCGCACCACCGCTCCTGCCCCCTCCCACCCCGCGAGCAGACAAGGGAGTCCGCCACCGTGGCCATCTCCGTCTTCGATCTCTTCTCCATCGGCATCGGCCCCTCCTCCTCCCACACGGTCGGCCCGATGCGGGCCGCCCGCATGTTCGTGACCCGGCTGAAGAAGGACGGCGTACTCGCCCAGACCGCGGCCGTCCGGGCGGAGCTGTACGGGTCCCTCGGCGCGACCGGCCACGGCCACGGCACGCCCAAGGCGGTGCTGCTGGGCCTGGAGGGCCACTCCCCCCGCTCGGTGAACGTGGAGACGGCCGACGCCGAGGTGGAGCGCATCCGCACGACGGGCCGCCTGCGCCTGCTCGGCACCGAGATAGGGGCCGCGCACGAGATCGCCTTCGACGAGCCGAGCCAGCTGATCCTGCACCGCCGCCGGTCCCTGCCGTACCACGCGAACGGCATGACGCTCTTCGCGTACGACGCCGCGGGCGCCCCACTGCTGGAGAAGACGTACTACTCGGTCGGCGGCGGCTTCGTGGTGGACGAGGACGCGGTCGGCGAGGACCGGATCAAGCTCGATGACACGGTGCTGAAGTACCCCTTCCGCAGTGGCGACGAGATGCTGCGCATGGCCCGGGAGAGCGGCCTGTCGATCTCCGCGATGATGCTGGAGAACGAGAAGGCCTGGCGCACCGAGGAGGAGATCCGCGAGGGCCTGCTGGAGATCTGGCGGGTCATGCAGGCGTGCGTCGGGCGCGGCATGTCGCGTGAGGGCATCCTGCCGGGCGGCCTGAAGGTCCGGCGCCGGGCCGCGAACACCGCCCGCAAGCTCCGCTCCGAGGGCGACCCGCAGGCGCTGTCGATGGAGTGGATCACCCTCTACGCGATGGCCGTGAACGAGGAGAACGCGGCCGGCGGCCGGGTGGTCACCGCCCCGACGAACGGCGCCGCGGGCATCATCCCGGCGGTCCTGCACTACTACGTGAACTTCGTGCCGGGCGCCGACGAGGAGGGCGTGGTCCGCTTCCTGCTGGCGGCCGGTGCGATCGGCCTGCTCTTCAAGGAGAACGCCTCGATCTCCGGCGCCGAGGTCGGCTGCCAGGGCGAGGTCGGCTCGGCCTGCTCGATGGCGGCGGGCGCCCTCGCCGAGGTCCTGGGCTGCACCCCGGAGCAGGTGGAGAACGCGGCCGAGATCGGCATGGAGCACAACCTTGGCCTGACCTGCGACCCGGTCGGCGGCCTCGTCCAGATCCCGTGCATCGAGCGCAACGGCATGGCGGCGGTCAAGGCCGTCACCGCGGCCAAGATGGCCATGCGCGGCGACGGCACCCACAAGGTCTCCCTCGACAAGGTCATCAAGACCATGAAGGAGACCGGCGCCGACATGAAGGTCAAGTACAAGGAAACCGCCCGCGGCGGCCTGGCGGTCAACGTCATCGAATGCTGACCCTTTGATCCGGCACGCATGAAGAAGGAGGGGCCCGGCGCGGTGCGCCGGGCCCCTCCGGCGTCCACAACACGGTGAATTCGCAGGCCAATTGAGGTTTGGTGCGAGTTGATCACGCTTGAGGGCGAACCCTCCGCCCCGGGCTGGTTTCTCCATGATCACATGCGCCATGGTGATCACGTGACGTCGCGGCCACACCCCCGGCGGTCGGCCAACCGCCTTGGACCGCAGCCTTTTTGTGCACTGGAGGACTTCATCATGGCAAGCAACCGCAGCATCCGTGTCCTGGCGGCTGTCGCAGCGCTCCCCTTCGCCGTCGCGCTCTTCGCGGGCACGGCCCAGGCCGACAACGGAGCCGGTGCGGGCGTCTCGTCCAACGCCGCCGTCGGCGAGATCCTCGGCAGCGGGGTCGCCGGCAGCAACGTCGGCAACTCCTCCACCACCCAGCAGATCGCCACGGGCTCCGGGGCCTCCAACCAGAGCAACGGCGCCCAGGCCAACGGCGCCGGGTTCACCGCCATCGGGCAGTCCAACGACTCGTTCGTGTTCAACCCCGTCCCGTAACGGACCGGTGACGCGGCGGCCCGCCCTCCCCCCGGAGGGCGGGCCCCTTCGCGTGCCCGCCCGGTTCCTGTGAGAAGACGGGCCCAGCGGCCCCCGGGGTCGGGACCTTCGGCCCGCGGGGGCGGCCGCGGGGTGGGCTAGCTTGCCCGAGGGGGCCCGAGAGGGCCACAAGCCCCCCGGCCGGGACACGACAGAGAGGCGCAGCGCATGGACGGCATCGAGTACCGCGTCCTCCCGCTCCGGCTGGAGGCCTCGCCCGAGCCCGTGCCGGTGTGCGGGGCCTTCACGTACCGCCGCGACCGGCCCTACGAGCTGGCGCTCGACTTCCGGGGCGCCGGGATGCACCTGGCGCGCTGGGTGTTCTCCCGGGACCTGCTGCTCGACGGGGAGATCTGCGCGACGGGCGAGGGGGACATCCAGGTGTGGCCGCGGTGGCAGGGCGGGGAGCCGCGGGTCTTCCTCGCCTTCAGCAACGGCGCGCAGAGCTGCGTGGTGTCCGCCCGGGCGAAGGACGTACGGGCGCTGTGCCGGCGGCTGGTCGGTCTGGTGCCGCGGGGCGAGGAGCGGCGGCACTACGACCTCGACGCCGAGCTCAGCACCCTCCTGCCCCGATAGGGGAGGATTGAGTACTTTTCCTTTTGGTTTGGTCCGGTTTGGGTGCAACCGTGAGCCTGCCGGGAGTGTCCTCAGCAGTGACACCGGTCCCCGCCTCCGAAGAACCAGGGGGACGTCATGAACCACCTCCGCCGCCGACAGCTCGTGGCCCTCGCCACAGGTGCGCTGCTCACCGCCGGGATCACCCTCGCCGCACCGGCCTCGGCCGCCGTTCGGCCCACGCCCACGCCCACGCCGCTCGTCGTGAACGCCCGCTGGGGCGGGCACTGCACGTACGACCGCATCGTCATCGACCTGCGGGGATACGTCCCCCAGGCCACCGTCACCCGCGTCCCCCGGCTGGTCCACGACGGGTCCGGCGCACCCGTCCCGCTGGCCGGGAAGTACTTCCTGGAGATCCGGCTGCATCCCGCCGCGGCGCACGACCGCGCGGGCGACAGCACGTACCACGGCCCGAAGCTGGTCAAGATCCATCTGCCGCAGCTGAAGGGCCTCGCGCTGACCGGCGACTTCGAGGGGTACGTAACCTTCGGCGCCGCCTTCGGCGCCAAGCCCTCCGTCAGCTCCTTCAAGCTGCACGCGCCCGAGCGGTTCGTGCTGGACGTCGCGCACCGCAACGTGTGCCGGTAGGGGTGGGGGCGAGGCGCGGGCGGGTGCCACCGGGTGCCCGCCCGCGCCCGCTCCACCGGATCAGCCCACCGGGCGGATCCGCATCCGGCCCGGGTCCCCGTTGCCGAACCAGTCCTGCGTGCACGCGTCCGGCCCGGCCCGGCCCGGCCGCGCCCACCCAGTCCGAGGCAGGCGGCCAGGGCCCCCTGCCCGTGGGCATTCGGGTGCATGGACTCCTCCAGCGTGCCTTGCGTGTTCGCGTGGTCCAGGAAGCGGAACCACTCGTCCTGGCGCGCGTCCGGGCCGCTCGGGCCCACCTGCTCCGTGCCGAGCGAGCACAACTCGTGCCCGGCCAGCGCGTCGCGCAGGTCCATGTAGTCGGTGCCGCGGGCCCCGGCCACCGACTTGACCATGTCGCCGATCTGCGGGACGAGCGTGTACGCCGCCCAGGTCGCGTCGCGGTCGTTGAAGGGGCAGCCGTTGCTGTCCTTGCAGGACCTGCTCGCCTGCGCGGAGCGCGTCAGGGCTCCTCTGGTCCAGACCGTCGACTGACTGCGCGCCATGGGCATCACGGTGCCCGACATCGGCCGGATCCTCCGGGAGGCCCTCGCCCGGGTGCCGGGTCCGGCAGACCCGACCCAGGCATGAGGATTCCGGTTCTCCTGGCTCAGCGGTGCTCGGGGTTCGGGAAGTCGAAGCGGCAGCCGGCGTCCCACTCCGAGCGCTGGTTCCCGTGCGCCGGGATGCCGCCCGCGCGCTTGAGCAGGGCGGCCAGGTGCATGAGGTTCCAGGACATGAAGGTGGTGTTCCGGTTGGTGAAGTCGTTCTCGGGACCGCCCGAGCCGGGGTCGAGGTACGAGGGCCCGGGCCCGGCCTCGCCGATCCAGCCCGCGTCGGCCTGCGGCGGGATCGCGTAGCCGAGGTGCTGGAGGCTGTAGAGGACGTTCATGGCGCAGTGCTTCACCCCGTCCTCGTTTCCGGTGATGAGCGCGCCGCCGACGCGCCCGTAATAGGCGTACTGCCCCTGCTCGTTCAGGATCGAGGAGCAGGCGTAGAGCCGCTCGATGACCTGCTTCATCACGGAGCTGTTGTCGCCGAGCCAGATCGGGCCGCACAGCACGAGGATGTCGGCGTCCATGATCTGGCTGTACAGGACCGGCCACTGGTCGGTTTCCCAGCCGTGCTCGGTCATGTCGGGCCAGACGCCGGTGGCGATGTCGTGGTCGACTGCGCGGATGAGCGAAGTCCGGGCGCCGGCCGCCTCCATGACCGCGCGGCTCCGGTCGATCAGGCCCTCGGTGTTGCTCGTCTCGGGCGAGCGCTTGAGGGTGCAGTTGACGTAGACGGCGGTCAGGTCGGAGTAGTCGTATGCGGCGGCCACCCCGCCAGCCTGCACGGCGGCGGCCGGGGCCGCCACCGGACCGCACCCGTTCGGGCCGGGTTGGTGCCGGTCCGTCCGTCCGACTAGGGTCAACGGGCCTTGGTGTTCGGGAAACCGGTGGAAGACCGGTGCGGCCCTCGCCACTGTGAACGGGAAGTCCGGCTCCATCCTGCGGGAAGCCACTGGGCGGCGCGGGAGGTTCCGCACCGCCCGGGAAGGCGGAGCCAGGGCATCAGCACCCGTGAGCCAGGAGACCGGCCGAGGCGCGTCGTCCATCCACGAGGTGCTGGAGAGGTCTCCCCACACATGCATATAGCCGAGGGGTTCCTGCCCCCTTTGCACGCGGTCGCCTGGGGCGCCGCGTCCGCTCCGTTCGTCGTCCACGGTGTCCGCGCCCTCACCCGCGAGGTGAAGGCGAACCCGGAGAGCACGCTGCTGCTCGGGGCGTCCGGAGCATTCACTTTCGTCCTGTCCGCCTTGAAGATCCCGTCGGTGACGGGCAGTTGCTCGCACCCCACCGGGACCGGGCTCGGGGCGATCCTGTTCCGGCCGCCGATCATGGCGGTGCTCGGCACGATCACCCTGCTCTTCCAGGCGCTGCTGCTGGCGCACGGCGGGCTGACCACCCTCGGCGCGAACGTCTTCTCGATGGCGATCGCCGGGCCCTGGGCGGGGTACGGGGTCTACCTGCTGCTGAAGCGCTTCGCCGTCCCGCTGATGGTGACCGTCTTCTTCGGCGCCTTCTTCGCCGACCTGGTCACCTACTGCGTGACCTCCGTGCAGCTGGCGCTGGCCTTCCCCGACCCGGGTACCGGGTTCGCGGGCGCCCTCGCGAAGTTCGGAGGCATCTTCGCGGTCACCCAGATCCCGCTCGCGGTGAGCGAGGGGCTGCTGACGGTGCTCGTGATGCGGCTGCTGATGCAGTCGAGCAAGTCGGACCTGGTCCGGCTGGGCGTGGCGAAGCTGAGCGGGCGCAGCGGGCAGGAGGCGACGGTCCGATGAGCCGGAACGCGAAGATCAACGGCCTGCTGCTGCTCCTCGTGGCGATGCTTGCCGTACTGCCGATCGCGCTGGGTATGGGCGAGGGCAAGGAGGAGCCGTTCACGGGCGCCGACGCGCAGGCGGAGACGGCGATCACCGAGCTGAAGCCGGACTACGAGCCGTGGTTCTCGCCGCTGTACGAACCCCCCTCGGCGGAAGTGGAGTCGGCGCTGTTCGCCCTCCAGGCGGCACTGGGCGCGGGCGTGCTCGCGTACTACTTCGGCGTCCGCAAGGGCCGCCGCCAGGCCGCTGCTGCCGCCGCTGCCGCCGCTGCCGCGAGTGCCGCGGGTCTCCCCGCGGGCCCGGCTCCGACGGCGGATCCCGCCGCCGCGGAGTCGTAGCCGGTGCTGCCGATCGACGTGGCGGCGCACGGCAGTCGGTGGCGCCGCCGCCATCCCTTGGAGAAGGCCCTGCTGGGACTCGGGCTGACGGTCACCGCCGTGTGCCTGCCGCCCTGGCCCGGCGGGCCGCTGGTCGCCGCCGCCACCCTGGCCGTGCTCCTCGGCCCGGCGGGCGTGGCCGGGCGGCAACTGTGGCGGGCCTTCCGGATCCCGCTGGGCTTCTGCTTCACCGGCGCGCTGCCGCTGCTCGTCGCCGTCGGCGGCCCGGCCGGGTTCGTCTCGCTCGCGCCCGACGGCCCCCGGCATGCCGCCGAGTTGCTGCTGCGGACCTCGGCGGCCTCCCTCGGAGTGCTGCTGTTCGCCTTCACCACCCCCGTCTCGGACGTCCTGCCCCGGCTGGTCCGGGCCGGGGTCCCGGCGCCGGTGGTGGACGTGGCCCTGGTCATGTACCGCATCGGCTTCCTGCTGCTGGACTCGATGGCCCAGGTCCGGCGCGCCCAGGCGGCCCGCCTCGGCCAGTCCGGGCGGGCGGCGCTGTGGCGTTCGCTGGCCGGGCTCGCCGCGACCTCCTTCGTACGGGCCTTCGATCGCGCGGCGCGGCTCCAGGAGGGCCTGGCCGGGCGCGGCTACGACGGCGCGCTGCGGGTCCTCGTACCGGAGGCGGCCCTGTCGTGGCGGTTCCTGGCGGCGTCGGGGGCCCTGCTGGCGGCCCTGATCACCCTGACCCTCACCCTGAAGGGGCTGTACCCGTGAACCCGTTGGACCGCTCGAACCCGTTGGTGGAACTGGCCGGCGCCGGCTACGCGTACGCGGACGGCCCGGTGGTCCTCGCCGACGTGGACTTCGCCATCGCCGAGGGCCGGGCGCTGGTCCTGCTCGGCCGCAACGGCAGCGGAAAGACCACGCTGATGCGGCTGCTGAGCGGGGGCCTGCGGCCCGGCTCGGGCTCGCTGCGCCTCGACGGCACGGCGGTCTCGTACGACCGGGCGGGGCTGACCCGCCTGCGCTCGGCGGTGCAGCTGGTCGTCCAGGACCCGGACGACCAGCTGTTCGCGGCCTCGGTCGAGCAGGACGTGTCGTTCGGCCCGATGAACCTGGGGCTGGCGGCGGACGAGGTCCGCGCCCGGGTGGACTCGGCGCTCGCCGCGCTGGACATCACGGCGCTGCGGGACCGCCCGACGCACCTGCTCTCGTACGGCCAGCGCAAGCGCGCGGCGATCGCGGGGGCGGTGGCGATGGCTCCCCGGGTGCTGATCCTGGACGAGCCGACGGCGGGCCTGGACCCGGACGGGCAGGAGCGCCTGCTGGACGTCCTGGCGGGGCTGCGCGCGGCCGGCACCACGGTGGTGATGGCCACGCACGACGTCGACCTGGCGGTCCGCTGGGCCGACGACGCGGCGGTCCTGACCCCGTCGGGCATCCGCACGGGCCCGGCGCAGACCCTCCTGTCGGACCCGCAGCTCCTGGCCTCGGCAGGGCTGCGCCAGGCCTGGTCCCCGGCGGTGGCGTCCTTCCTCCGCGCCCACGCCCTCCTGGCCCCCCAGGCCCCGGGTCCGAAGACCCCGGAAGCCCTGTCCGCCTGGCAGTAGCGGCCGGCACCGGCGCCGGCATCCCTAGGATGGCCGCATGTCGCTGCCGCACGCCATCCTCACCGCCCTGATGGAGAAGCCCTCGTCGGGGCTGGAGCTGACGCGGCGGTTCGACAAGTCGATCGGATACTTCTGGTCCGCGACGCATCAGCAGATCTACCGCGAGCTCGGCCGGCTGGAGGAGGCCGGGCTGATCCGGGCGCTGCCCAGCGAGGTGCCCGTACGGGGGCAGAAGAAGCAGTACGAGGTCCTGGACGCCGGCAGCGCGGAGCTGGCGCGGTGGGTCGGCGAGAGCCAGGACCCGAAGGCCATCCGGGATCCGCTGCTGCTGCGGATCCGGGCGGCCGCCGTGGTGGGGCCGCACGGGCTGGCCGCGGAGCTGCGGCGCCATCTGGAGCTGCACCGGCGGCAGCTGGCGGTCTACGAGGCCATCGAGGAGAAGGACTTCCCGCCGGGGCGGGACTCCGACGAGGACCGGCTGCGGCGGCTCGTCCTGCACGGCGGCACCGGCCTGGAGACGTTCTGGCTGCGCTGGCTGGAGGAGGCCCTGGCCGAGGTCGAGGACATGGCCTGACCAAGGCAGAGCCCCCGCCCGCCCGGCAGGAGGGCGGTACGGGGGCTCTCGCAAGGGCTGGCTTACTTGTTCAGGGCGGTCCAGAACTCGTCGAAGCTCATGCGGCCGTCGCCGTTCGCGTCCTTGGCGGCGATCACGGCGTCCGCGACGGCGCCGGTGACGAACGCGTCGCCCATCGCCTTCATGGCCGCGCTGTACTCGTCCGCCGTGACGAAGCCGTCACCGTCCGCGTCGAACTTGCCGAACGTCGCCCGCGCGCTCTCGATGTCAGCCACTGGGATCCACCCCTTCTCGGTGCTTGTTGACCGGCCAAGGGTAGCGGCAGCCCGGCCCGGCCCCTCCCGCGGGTCCCGGCGCCGTGACCTAGGGGGTGTCTTACGGATCAGGCCGGGCCCGCGGCCGATCCGGCCTGATCCAAAAGACACGGCCTAGCGGAAGATCCCCGTGTGGCCGAGCGAGTAGCGGCCCGGCTGCGGGTAGACGGCCAGGCCGTGCGGGCCGCCGCCCACCCGGATCTTGGCGAGCTGCTGACCGGTCGCCGTGTCGATCGCGTAGACCTCGGAGTTGTAGCGCCCCGACAGCCACAGCACCTTGCCGTCGGCGGAGACGCCGCCCATGTCCGGGCTGCCGCCTTCCGGCAGCTCCCACTTCTTCGTGAGCTTGTTCTGCTTGAAGTCGAAGACGGAGATGCTGCCCTCGCCCCGGTTGGAGATGTACATCTCCCTGGAGTCGCGGCTCACGTACAGGCCGTGCGTGCCCTTGCCGGTGGGCAGCAGCTTGGGGATGTCGAACTTGTCCCCGCTGAGCACCCACATGCCGTTCGCCATCATGTCCGCGACGTAGAAGGTCTTCCCGTCCGGGGAGACCTTCACGTCCTGCGGCATCGCGCCCTCGAACGGCAGTTTCTGCTGGCCGACGACCTCCATCTTCTCGGTGTCGACCTTGAGGAGCTCGCCGGAGAACTCGCAGCTCACGATGAAGTACCGGCCGTCGGCGGAGAAGTCCGCGTGGTTGACCCCGAAGCAGGTCACCGGGACCGTCTTCACCCGGGTCATCGTGTGCGGATCGCGGAAGACCAGCTCGCGGTCCATGGACGCCATCACGACCGCGTACTTGCCGTTCGGCGTGAAGTACAGGTTGTACGGGTCGTGCACCTCGACCGGCTCACCCGCCTCGCCGGTGGCCGGGTTGATCGGGGTGAGCGTGTGGCCGCGGTTGTTGTTGACCCACAGGGTCTTCATGTCCCAGGACGGGACGACGTGCTGGGGCTGGATCCCGACCGGGATGGTGTCGATGACCTTGTACGTCTTCGGGTCGATGACGGACACCGTGTTGGAGGTGGTGTTCGGCACGTAGACGCGCGACGGGAAGTCCTTGACCAGCGGCGAGAGGTTGTTCGGCCGGTCGGCCGCGTACACGTCCTTCGGGTCGAGGAGCGGCGGCATGCCGGCCAGGCCGGGCGGTACGGCCGGGACGGCCTTGACGGGCTGACGGGCCGGGGCCGCGGAGCCGAGTGCCTCGGCGGGCTCCTTGTCGGCAGCTCCGCAGCCGGCCAGGGCGGCGAGGACCAGACCGGCCAGCAGCACGGTGGCCTTCCGGGGAAGGCGGGTGGTCGTCATGAGGTCAGCAGCTCCGTGGTGGTCACCGCGCGCAGCTTGCGGCGCGCGAGTTCTTCGAGGAGGGGCGGCATCGCGTCGACCGTGTCCGCGTAGCCGAAGTGCAGGCTCACCACCGATCCGCCGTGGATCGTCCCGGTGACGGTGCGGATGACGGCCGCGGCGCCGGGCGAGGTGAAGTCGAGGGAGTCCACGTCGTACGAGAGGACGTGCGGGTAGCCCGCCCGCCGGGCCAGCTCCTTGACGAGCGGGGTGGCGTACTGGGTCTGGGAGGGCCGGAACCAGGTGCCGATGGAGCCGGTGAGCCGCTTCAGCCGCTGGGCGCAGCCGGTGATCTCGGCGTGGGCCTCCGCCTCGGGCATGTCGTTGATCGCGAGGTGGCGCTGGGTGTGGTTGCCGAGCTCGTGGCCGCCGTCCAGGACCCGGCGGGCCATGTCCGGGTGGGCGTCGAGCCAGCTGCCGATCGCCAGCACGGTGACCCGCGCGCCCGCTCTCTCCGCCTCGGCCAGTACCGCCCGGGCGATGGCGGGGTCCCCGTTGCCGTGGAAGGTGAGGGCGACCAGGGGGCGGTCGCGCGGACCGTGCGCGATCTCGTCGGGCTGGCCGGGGAACCGGCGCGGGGCGGCGGCGGCCCGGACGGGGGCGGGTTTCGCCGAGGGCGCCTCGGCGGGCGGGCCGGCGGGCGTACGGGCGTCCGTGCCGCAGGCGGCGGTGAGGGCGCCGACGGCGGCCGCGGCCCCGGCGCGGAGGGCGGATCGGCGGTCCGGGTAGCAGAGCACCTGCCCATTTAAGGGGCGGATGGCGCGGAAGATAACGATTGACCCATTTCGGGATCTTCGCCGGAGTGCACCCGAGCGAGGGAGTGTCCGGTATTCGATCAATGAATCACACGGAGCGATGGATAGTTATTCATCGATTGCGAGGTGAGTGGCCCACCTCACCTAGGATTTAACCCGAAACTCTTACTATTTGCACACTTATGTCCAGGTTGGGACTTTTGGCGTTTGGTCGCCCGTCTGCCATAGTCGGAATCACGGCTTCCCCATTGACCCGAGCGAAGTCGCCACGCCGAGGATCACACCCCCTTCGATCCTCGGCGCACCCATGAAGCCCCCACGACGCCCCACCACGGCGACCGGGGGCTTCAGGCATTCCAGGGGTCGATGTCCACACGGGAGCGGTCAGCGGTCGGCCACCCGCATCTCGAACCAGGTGATCTTGCCGCGCGGCAGCAGGTCGGCGCCCCAGCGGTCGGAGAGCTTGTCGACGAGGAAGAGCCCCCGCCCGGTGGTGTCCAGCTCGTGCACCGGCATCAGGCAGGGCAGCCCCCGCGAGGGGTCGCGCACCTCCACCCGGATCCAGCCGCGTCGCCGGTGCATCCGTAAGCCGAACGACCGGGCGCCGGTGTGCCGCACCGCGTTGCCGACGAGCTCGGAGACCAGCAGGACGGTGTGCTCGGACACCTGCGGGGAGAATCCCCAGAAGCGGATCACCACGTACTGGGTGAGCCGGCGGGCCGTGCTCGCCGACTCCGGCATGGACGGCAGGTTCACTTCCGCCTCAGCCGGATTCCCGTACAACTCCAGTGCCTTGAGACCCTGTTCGTCCTCAAGAGCCGCCGTCAGCCGTACGGCGGAAGCGCTGTTGCGCTGCCGCGGCTGTTCCACACCCTCCAGGCCCGCCATGAACCCATCATGGACGGCCGATGCGTCCGCCCGGGCCGTTCCTTAGGAAAACACCCCCCGGAATCATCGATTCCAAGGGGGAGTTCCGTCATATGCGCGGGGCAACCGGAGAGTCGTGGGACCACCCTGATCTGCGGTGACCCACCGCTCCCGGAAGATCACCGGGGGTGGATCTCCATCATGCCTTAAGGCTCTCTTAAGGCCTGGCTAATCCACCCCTAGGGAGGACCAACGGCCTTCCGGCTAGACGAACTTCGCCTTGCCCGGGCCCTCCTCGACGAAGCTGCGCATGCCGCGCTCGCGGTCCTCGGTGGCGAACAGGCCCGCGAACCAGTTGCGTTCGATGGTCAGGCCGGTGTCGATGTCCGCCTCCAGGCCCGCGTCCACGCACTCCTTGGCGGCGCGCAGCGCGATCGCCGGGCCCTGGGCCAGCTTGGCGGCCCAGGCGTGCGCCTGCTCGTACACCTCGGCGGCGGGCACGACCCGGTCCACGAGACCGAGGGAGAGCGCCTCCTCGGCCTTGACCATGCGGCCGGTGAAGATCAGGTCCTTGGCCTTGGACGGGCCGATCAGCCGGGATAGCCGCTGGGTGCCGCCGGCCCCCGGGATCAGGCCCAGCAGGATCTCGGGCTGGCCGAGCTTCGCGTTGTCGGCGGCGATGCGGTAGTCGGCGCACAGCGCGAGCTCGCAACCGCCGCCGAGGGCGTAGCCGGTGACGGCGGCCACGACCGGCTTGGGGATCCGGGCCACGGCGGTGAACGCGTCCTGGAGCGCGCGGGACCGGGCGACCATCGCCGCGTGGTCCATCGTCTGCATCTCCTTGATGTCCGCGCCGGCCGCGAACACCTTCTCGCCGCCGTAGATGATCACCGCGCGTACGTCGGCCCGGTCGGTGGCCTCCACCGCGAGCTCGCGCAGCCGGTCCTGGGTGGCGATGTCCAGGGCGTTCATGGGCGGCCGGTCCAGGCGGAGGGTGCCGACGCCTTCGGAGACTTCGAGAGAGAGGGTCATACGCGGAAGGTTAGCGGTGGCTAACGCGAGTGGCCCGGTGCTGTGGGTCACAGCACCGGGCCACTCGACTACGTGCGGGGGAGGACTACTTGATCCACTCCGCCCAGTCCATGTTCCAGCCGTTGAGGCCGTTGTCCGGGGCGATCTGCTTGTCCTTGGAGTTCTTGACGATGACGACGTCGCCGATCAGCGACTCGTTGAAGAACCAGGCGGCGGGCTGGTTGCCGTCACCGGCGCCGCGGACGTCCTTGAGGCCCACGCAGCCGTGGCTGACGTTCTCGGAGCCGAACGTGCCCGAGGAGGCCCAGTAGTTGCCGTGGACGAAGGTGCCCGACTGGGACAGGCGCATCGCGTGCGGGACGTCCGAGATGTCGTACTCGCCGCCGAAGCCGACGGTCGCGCCGTTCATCCGGGTCACCTTGTACTTCTCGCTGATGACCATCTGCCCGTTGTACGTGGTCGTCGACGGGGCGCCCGCGGTGATCGGGAGGTCCTTGAACACCTGGCCGTCGCGGACGACCTGCATCGTGTGCTCGCTCGCGTCGACCGTGGAGACCTGCGAGCGGCCGATGGTGAAGGTGACCGTACGGGTCTGCTTGCCGTAGACGCCGGGGCGGCCTTCGACGCCGTCGAGGGCCATCTTCACGGTGACCTTGGTGCCCGCTGCCCAGTACTTCTCGGGGCGGAAGTCGAGGCGGTCGTTGCCGAACCAGTGTCCCTCGACCGGGACCGACGGCTCGGCCGTCACCGTGATGGCCTTCTCGACGGCCTCGGTGTTGGTGATGCCGCGGGTGAAGTTGAACGACACCGGCATGCCCACGCCGACGGTCTCGCCGTCCTCGGGCGTGTAGTGGCCGACGAAGGTGTTGGTCGGGGTGAGAGTGGTGAACGTGGTGTCCTTGGCGGACTCGCGGCCGGCCTCGTCCTTGGCGACGGCGTGCACCTTGTACTCGGTGGCGGCGGCCAGGTTGCGGGCGGGCTCCCAGCTCGCGCCGTCCTCGGCGAGCTTGCCGTCGACGGCGTTGCCCTTGGTGTCGGCGACGGTCACCGTGGTGAGCTTGCCGCCGGTGCTGGTTATCTTCAGGATGCCGCTGGTGGCGACCTCCTTGGCCCCGTCGTCCGGCTTGACGCCGACGACGGCCTTGGACGCCTCGGTGCCGTTCTTGCCGCCTCCGCCGGCGCCGTTGTCGCCGCCTCCCCCACCCGTGTTGCCGCCGCCGCTGCACGCGCTGGTGAGCAGCAGTGCCGCTCCGAGCAGGAGGGCCGGCAGGCCGGTGCGGCGGGCGCGGCCGCGTATCGGCTGCAGGTTCACTCTTCTTCTCCCCATGTCCCCCGCGCGCGGACAGTCGCGCGCATGTCGACAGGAAATCACACGGGGGGATCACGAAGAGAAACGGTCTTGTCACCGTTCCGTCCCAAGAGAAGGGAACGCCCGGCGGACCCGGGCGGGCTCAGTTCTCCGTACCGGGTTCGGTGCCCCAGACGTAGACGGCGTCGCCCTCGTCCAGCAGGTTCCACAGGCGTTCGGCGTCCGGTACGGAGAGGTTGACGCAGCCGGCCGAGCCGCCGTGCGCGTAGAGGTCGCCGGGGCGGCCGTGCAGGGCCTGGCCCCCGTCGAAGAACTGGGCGTACGGCATGGGGGCGTTGTCGTACAGCGTGGACTCGTGGTCCTTGCTGCGCCAGTAGATCTCGTGTCGGCCGGGGCGGGTCTCCTGGTCGTCGCGGCCGGTGCGGACGGGCACGGGCGGGAAGACGAGGGCGCCGCCGCGCTGGACCCACAGCAGCTGCCGGTCGAGGTCCACGCAGGTCACCCGGCCGGTGCGGACGGGGCAGGCACCGTCGGCGTCGGGGCGGGCGCGGGCGGCCACGGCGACCATCGTGCGGTACGTGGCGAGGCCGGGGTAACCGTCGGCGGGGGTGATGCCGTTGGCGCTCTGGAAGGCGCGGACGGCCGCGCAGTCGGCCGGGGACTGCGTCCCGTCGACGGGGCGCCGAGGTGGGCCTCCAGCTCGCGCTGGTAGGGCCCGGTGCCGGCGGTGCAGGCGGGCTCGGGAGCGGCCGCCAGGGCCGCGTACGCCGGGGCCGGCGCGCTGAGGGCGAGTACGGCGGCGGCCAGGACGGCCGCGGCTGCGCCTCGTGTCGCGGGTACGGGTACACGTGTCCCTGCGGTCATACGGGCCTCCTCGGGCCCGCCGGCCGGGCCGCCGGCCGGGCCGCCGGGGCCCAGCCAACCCGGACCGGCCCCGGGCGGCCCGCGCGGGTGCGCCGGTGGGGTGAGCGGGTCACCTCACCGGCGCATCGGCGGGGCGGTTCAGCTGCGGCCGCGGCCCTTGCCGCCGTCGCCGTCGCCCTTGCCCTTGCCCTTGCCCTTGCCCTTGCCCTTGCCCTTGCCGTGGTCGTCGCGCCGGTTGTCCACCGTCACCACCAGCCTGTGGCCGGGGGTCTGCTCGTCGAGGCGCAGCGGCCCGGTCACCCTGCTGTCCGGCAGCACGTAGCCCTCGGGTACGTCCGTCTCCCGCAGGTAGTACGCGCCCGACTCCAGGTACCCGAAGGTGCAGACGCCTGCGCCGTCGGTCGCGCAGCCCGCCTTGACCAGGACGTCGGCGTTGATGCCCGCGGTCTGCAGGCCCGCGGTCCCGTTGGTCTCCTTCCAGACCTCGAACACCGCGCCGCGCAGCGGCCGCTTGGTCTTGGCGTCCTTCTTCAGGACCTCCAGCTCCCCGCGGTACTCCTTGCTGTTGACGACGGTGGCCGTGATCCCGGTGGTGACGTCCGCCTCGGTGAGCACCACCGTGGTCACCGGCTGCGCGGGCAGCTCGTAGCCCGCGGGGGCTACGGTCTCGCGCCAGTGGTACGCACCGGGCTCCACCACCCGCTCGCACCGGCCGTCGGCACCGGTGACGCACGCGTTCTCGACGAGCGTGTCCGGTGAGCCGCCGGCGCCGTCCGTCTGGAGGCCGGTCCGTCCGTTGGTCTCGCGCCACAGCTGGAAGGTGGCCAGGGCGAGCGGGGTGGTGCCGTCGGCGTCGACCTTGTGGACGGCGACCCTGCCGGTGGGCGCCGGCGGCGGCACCTTCACGTTGTCCACCACGTACTGCACGCCCGCCGTGGCGTTCCCGGCGGTCAGTGTCAGCGGGAAGACGCGGTGCCGGGGCAGCGCGTACCCGTCGGGAGCGGCCGTCTCGTGCCAGTAGTACGTGCCGAGCTCGGACTCGCGGGCGCAGATCCCGGTGGCGGGGGTGACGCAGTCGGCGAGCTTGGCGTCGGGGTCGTCGCCCGTGAACTGGGCGCCGCTGCGGCCGTTGGTCTCGCGCCACAGCTCGAAGTGCGCGCCGGCCAGCGGCTTGCCCGTCTCGTCCCGCTTGAGGACGGAGACCGATCCGGTGACGGGTACGGGCGGGGTCACGGCGCAGTCGGGCAGGTCACCGTTGAAGGGGTAGGCGTGGAACTCCTGGCCGCCGCCCTGGCCGTCGACACTGGTGTGGGTGAGCGTGCCGGTGGTGAAGAAGCGGCCGTTCATGCCGGGGAGGGTGACCGTGGTCTGCGAGGCCTACTCGCCGATGAGCACGGCGCCCTGGAACTGGCCGCTGCCCTGGAGGTGAACGGTCGTGGCGTCCGGGAAGTTCCACAGCAGTCGGGTGCGCAGGGCGTTCCAGGGGCTGTTGGTGTCGCTGATGGTGCCGCTGTAGGTGCTGATGGTGCGGTGGGTGCCGAGGACGTTGACGAGGACGGTGGCGTCCGGCGGGATCCGGTCGAAGCGGATGCCGATCGCCCCGCCCGCGCCGCCGCCGCTTGCGCCGGACACCATGTTGAAGTCGACGTTGAAGACCTGGAGTTTCGAGACGTTGTCCCCGGTGAAGACCGTGGTCCCGGAGGCGTTGACGGCCGTGCCGGTGGCCGTACGGAGCTGCCCGTCGACCCGCGCGTAGCACTTGCCGGCGGCGGTGAGCCGGTCGCGCAGGCCGGCGTACTTGACCACGGCGGCCGTGTCGTTGACCAGCGGGCCGGTGACCCGGCCGGGGCCGGGTGCGGTGCCGGCGTACCGGACCACGCCGCCGTCGGAGATCAGCCGCTCACCGGCGGCGATGTGGACGTTCTGGCCGGTGGCGAGGAAGTCCGAGCCGGGCGGGGGCTGCACCAGGGAGCCCGCGCCGACGATGCCGATGTTGTAGGCCTGGCCGGCCTGGGGGTCCTTGTCCTGGTCGAAGCTGCCGAGGACGACGACTTTGCCCTCGGCCTCGGCCGTGCGTTCGCGGACCCGGAAGTCCCCGCCGACGAAGACGTTGACGGCGTCGTCGTAGCCCTTGGCCACGGTACCGACGTCGACCGGCGGGAACGGATCGGGGCACCGGCCCGGGATGCAGGGGCCGAGGCCGTCCGGCAGCGGGGCGCGCAGGGCGGCCCGCGCCGATGCCTGTCCCTGCGCGGGCCGGTCCGCACGGGGGCCCGCACCGGGGCCCGCCGCGAGGGCCGTGGACGCCCCGGCGGCCAGAACGGCTCCGACCGCGAGCCCGAGGGTCCGGTTCCTTGCTGACATGATGCTCCGTCCGTCTCCTGGCGCTGCTGCGCTGCCGCGCCGCTCGGCTGGAGAAAGCTGAGCGCAGGATCGGGCGTGCCGGACGCAGGACACACTCGGACTACCGCATTCCGGTATGACGATCACTCGACCGGTGCGCGCCCGGCGCGCGTCAGGTGATGGCGGAGCCCGCGACCCAGTCCGCCCAGGACGTGTTCCAGCCGCCCAGCCCGTTGTTCGGGGCGACCGTCTTGTCCTGGGAGTTCACGACCTCCACCACGTCCCCGACCAGGGTCCGGTCGAAGAACCAGCCGGCCGGGGTGTCCGAGCCGCCGCCCTTGTCGTCACGCAGCCCCACACAGCCGTGGCTGGTGTTGGTGGAGCCGAAGGTGTCGGGGCTGGCCCAGTAGTTCCCGTGCAGGAAGGTCCCGGAGGTGGTGAGCCGCATGGCGTGCGGGACGTCGGGGATGTCGTACTCGCCGCCGAACCCGACGGTCTGGCCGTTCATCCGGGTCACGTCGAACATCTCCAGCACCACCATCTTGCCGTTGTAGGTGGTGTGCTTGGGTGCTCCGGCGCTGATCGGGAGGGTGGAGACCAGCTTCCCGTCGCGGCGGACCTCCATCGTGTGCGCCTCCGCGTCCACGAGGGAGACCTGGGAGCGGCCGACCGTGAAGGTGACGGACTTGTCCTGGATGCCGTACGAGCCGGGCGCGCCCTGCACGTCCCGCAGGTTCATGGTGATGGTGACCTCGGTGCCGGGCTTCCAGTACTGCCTGGGCCGGAAGTCGAGGCGCTCCTTGCCGAACCAGTGGCCGACGACCTGCACCGGGGGCTTGGAGGTGATGGTGATGGCCCGCTCGACGTCGGCGCGGTTCGCGATCGACCGGTTGAAGTTGAAGGAGACGATCATGCCGGTGCCGACGGTGGAGCGGTTCTCGGGCTTGAAGTAGCCGATGAACCGCTCCTCGGGGACGTAGGTGGTGAAGGTGGTGTGCCGGGCCTGGCGCCGGTTGTGGCCGTCGAGGGCGACCGCGTCCACGGTGTACTTGGCGGCGAGCGCGAGCCGGCCGCCCTCGGCGTCGGGGCTCCAGCTGAGGCCGTCTGGGGCGATGGAGCCGGGCAGGCGCTCCTCCTGGGCGTCCTCGACCTTGGTCACCACGACCCGTTCGAGGCGGCCCTCGGGCACTCTGACCGTCAGCGGGCCCTCGGCCGGAACCCCCTTGGCGTTGTCCTCGGGGGTGATCCGGATGGCCTCGTCGGGCGACCGGGGTTTGCCGGGAAGCTGGATCTCGACGGGGGAACCGCCGCTCGCGGTGCATCCGGCCAGGCCGCCCAGCAGGCCCGCCCATGCCGCCACGGCGGCCAAGCCCGCCCCTGCCCGCCTCGTCAGAAGTGTCACGGTCCCTCCAACGACGGGGCCCCTCCGGGGGAAACGTGAGCGCGGGCCACGTTCCGGGCGGATCTCTCCGGGCAGAACAGTGGGAAGGACCAGACGGGGGCGGGCCCTGGCAGGGACGCCGGGGCCGCACTGCCTTCCCCCGCCGGTACCCAGGAGCCGTGGAGGCGGGCAGTGTCGAGCGCAGCCGAGCAAGAGGCGGTGGATGCCGCCGCCATGGAGTCAGTGACCTCAGTGGCCTCAGTGGAGTCGGTCGGGACGAGGGAAGCCGTGGAGGCCGTCGAAACCGTGGGCGCGGTGGAAGCGGTGCGCAGCGGCGGGGCCGCACCGCCCGCCTCTCCCGTGCCGCCCGCCCCGCACGTCAACGGCCAGTGGAGCGGGCCGGTGATACAGGGTCGCGAGTCGGCCTTACGGGCCGTCACGCGCTCGGGACCCCCGGTGTGGCCGGGGTCCTCGCACCCGCTGGGGGCGCGGTTCCGCAGCGGCCCGGACGGGACGGCGGGCACCAACTTCGCACTGTGGGCGCAGGGCGCGGAGGCGGTGGAGGTGTGCCTCTTCGACGCGGAGGGCGCCGAGACCCGGTGTGCGCTGACCGAGCTGACGCACGAGATCTGGCACGGCTTCCTGCCCGGGGTGCGCCCCGGGCAGCGGTACGGGTTCCGGGTGCACGGCCGCTGGGACCCCTGGACGGGGGCCCGGTTCAATCCGGCCAAGCTGCTGCTGGACCCGTACGCCCGGGCCGTCGACGGGGACTTCGCGCTGCCGCCGGAGGTGTACGGGCACGTCCGCGACTGGCCGCAGCAGTACATCGCGGACACCGTGCGCGACGACCGCGACTCGGCGCCGTACGTCCCCAAGGGGGTCGTCGTCCACGATGACGACGACTGGGCGGACGACGTCCGGCCGAAGACCCCGTGGGCCGATTCGGTGATCTACGAGCTGCACGTGCGCGGGTTCACGATGCGCCATCCGGGTGTTCCCGAGGAGCTGCGCGGCACGTATGCGGGCCTGGCCCATCCCGCGGCGGTGGAGCACCTGGTGAAGCTGGGCGTGACGGCGGTCGAGCTGCTGCCGGTGCACCAGTTCGCGCACGAGGACCACCTGCTGCGCCGGGGCCTGCGCAACTACTGGGGCTACAACTCGATCGGCTACTTCGCCCCGCACGCCGGCTACTCCTCGTCCGGTACGGCCGGGCAGCAGGTCGGCGAGTTCAAGCGGATGGTGCGGGCCCTGCACGCGGCCGGGATCGAGGTCATCCTCGACGTGGTCTACAACCACACGGCGGAGGCGGGCGAGCTGGGCCCGACGCTGTCGCTGCGCGGGATCGACAACCGGGGCTACTACCGGCTCCAGTCCGACCAGCGCCGGTACGCCGACTACACGGGCTGCGGGAACACCCTGCACGCGGGGCGCCCGCACGTGCTGCGGCTGATCACGGACTCGCTGCGCTACTGGGTGACGGAGATGGGGGTGGACGGGTTCCGCTTCGATCTGGCGGCGGCGCTGGCCCGCTCGATGCACGACGTGGACATGCTCTCGCCGTTCCTCGCGGTGATCGCCCAGGATCCGGTGCTGCGGCGGGTCAAGCTGATCGCCGAGCCCTGGGACGTGGGCTCGGGCGGCTACCAGGTGGGGGCGTTCCCGCCGCTGTGGACGGAGTGGAACGACCGGTACCGCGATGCCGTACGGGACTTCTGGCGGGGCGCGCTGCCCGACGTACGGGACCTCGGGTACCGGCTGTCGGGCTCCAGCGACCTGTACGCGTGGGGCGGGCGGCGGCCGTACGCCTCGGTGAACTTCGTGACGGCGCACGACGGCTTCACCCTGCGCGACCTGGTGTCGTACGAGCACAAGCACAACGAGGCCAACGGGGAGGCGGGCCGCGACGGGACCAACGACAACCGCTCGTGGAACTGCGGGGTGGAGGGTGAGACGGACGATGCCCGGATCGGGGTGCTGCGGCGGCGGCAGCTGCGCAACCTGCTGACCACGCTGCTGCTGTCGACCGGGGTGCCGATGCTGGTGGCCGGGGACGAGTTCGGGCGGACGCAGGGCGGCAACAACAACGCGTACTGCCAGGACAACGAGACGGGCTGGGTGGACTGGTCGCTGCTGGAGGATCCGGCCTGGCGGGAACTGTTCGCACTGGCCGCGCGGCTGGTGGCGCTGCGCCAGGAGCATCCGGTGCTGCGCCGGCGGGCCTTCTTCTCGGGGCGGCCGCAGGGCGCGGACGGGCTGCGGGACCTGGCCTGGTTCACCCCGTCGGGCACGGAGATGACCGAGCGGGACTGGTACGCCCCGGCCGCCGGGCTCGGCATGTACCTGTCGGGGCGGGACATCCCGGGCCGCGACGAGCGGGGGCGGCAGGTCAGCGACGACAGCTTCCTGGCACTGCTGCACGCCGGGGACCGGCCGGTGGCATGGGTGCTGCCGGGCGCGCCGTGGGCGGCGGTCTACGAGCTGGTGCTGGACACCGCGCGGGAGGACCAGGCCGCGCCTCCCGGCACCCGGCACCGGGGCGGGGAGACGCTGACGGTGCCGGCCCGGTCGGTGCTGCTGCTGCGGGTGGTCGGCTGAGGCGGGTGGCGGGCTCGGGCGAGTGGCGACGGAGGCGGGTGCGCGGCCGAAGCGGGTGCGCGGCCGAAGCGGGGCGGGGACCCTCGCCCGTCCTGCGATGATGTGGCCTCGTACACACGTGCACCCGTACATGTGTGCCACATCGGCAGGGATCAGAGGTACGCATGGCGACAGTGGGGACCGCGCTGCGGGAGCTGCGCGGGGCGCAGAAGTCGGCGAAGGGGGTGTCGCTCTATTCGCGGTTCGTCAACCGGCCCGCGGGGCGGTATCTGGCCGCCGTGTCGTATGCGCTCGGGCTGACCCCGAACCAGGTGACGCTGGTCAGCGCCGCCTTCAGCTTCGCCGCCGTGGCCGCCGTGGCGCTCGCCGCGCCCTCGTGGGGGCTGGGCGTCGCCGTGTGGGCCGCGCTCGCCGTCGGCTTCGCCTTCGACTCGGCCGACGGGCAGCTGGCCCGGCTGCGCGGGGGCGGCAGCGCCGCGGGCGAGTGGCTGGACCACGTCGTGGACTGCGCCAAGCTGACCGCCCTGCACAGCTGCGTGCTGATCGCGTTCTACCGCTTCCCCGAGGCGTACGGGACGGGCGGGCCGGGCGGGACGGGCGCTGCCGGCTGGCTGCTGGTGCCGCTGGGCTTCCAGTTCGCCTCGGTCGTCACCTTCTTCGGCGGGCTGCTGACCGAGAAGCTCAAGCCGAAGCCGGCGCCGGGGAGCCCCGCCGCAGCGCCCTCGACCGTGCGTGCGGTGGCGCTGCTACCCGTGGACTACGGCGTGTTCTGCCTGGTGTTCCTCGTGCTCGGGGGCGGGGGTCTGTTCCGCTGGGCGTACGCGGGGCTCGGCGCGGTCGCCGTGCTGTTCCTGGCGGCGTTCCTCGCGAAGTGGTTCCGGGAGCTCAGCGCCGCTCCGCGGTGAGCGGCTCGGACAGCGCGTCCAGGGCCCGGCGCAGCTGGGTGCTGGATGTGTGCACCGTGTAGGGGAAGTAGACGACGTCGACGCCGACGGCGGAGAAGTCCTTCTCCAGCTTGTCGCCCTTGGGAGTGCCCCGCCAGTCGTCGCCCTTGAAGATCACGTCGAAGCGGACCTGCTTCCAGGTCTCCACCTTGTCCGGGACCGTTTCGACGAACGCCGCGTCCACGTACCGGACGCTACGGACGATTTCCAGCCGCTCCACGAGCGGGATCATCGGGCGGCGACCCTTGGCCAATTCCGCCATCTCGTCGGAGACCACCCCGGCGACCAGGTAGTCGCACTGACTCCGGGCGTGCCGAAGGATATTGAGATGTCCGATATGGAACAGATCGTACGCACCCGGGGCATACCCGACTCGGTACGGTCTGTGCGCAGGTGCGCCAAGGTCGGACATGTCGCGCTCCGTCATGAGTTACCCCCCAGCGACCACACCCCCCGGTGTGGTGGATTAGCAGACAATAGCGTGCACGTTCCGCACGCTGTCGGTGAACGAATAGGGTGACGTGCGCATCATCCTGGGGAGAAGGGGACGTTCAGTGTCGAGATCCGGTCACCGGCGCCTACTGCTGGTTTCCACCAACTACGCTCCCGAGCACGCGGGGATTGGGCCGTACGCCACCCAGATCGCGGAGCACTGGGCGGATCTCGGCCACGACACCCATGTGCTCGCCGGCATGCCGCACTACCCGTCGTGGTCGTTGGAGCCGGAGTACAAGGGGGCGCTCCGGCGCACGGAACGGCGCGCGGGGGTCACAGTGCACCGGCGTGCACACACCGTGCCGCCCCGCCAGACCGCCGTTAAGCGGGCCCTTTTTGAAGGATCGATTCTGCTGCACGGCTCCGTGGCCCCGCCCCGGATGCCGCGCCCGGACGCGGTCATGGCCCAGATGCCCAGCCTGGCCGGCGGGGTCCTCGCGGCCCGGCTCGCCGCCCGCTGGAAGGTCCCCTTCATCCCCGTCGTCCAGGACCTGATGGGCGCGGCCGCCGCGCAGAGCGGAATCAGCGGCGGCGACAAGGCGGCCGCGATCGCCGGGCGCGCGGAGGCGTACGCCCTGAAGCGGGCCACCCTGGTCGGCGTCATCCACGAGACCTTCGTGGACCGGGTCGTCGGTATGGGCGTGGACCCGAAGAAGATCCGCCTCGTGCCCAACTGGTCCCACGTCCCGCAGCCCACCCGGCCGCGCGGCCAGACCCGGCGCCACCTCGGCTGGGCCCCCGGCGAGCCGGTCGTCCTGCACTCCGGGAACATGGGCCTCAAGCAGGGCCTCGAAGTCCTCGTGGGCGCCGCCCGCCTGGATCCGGGTGTCCGTTTCGTCCTGATGGGCGACGGCAGCCAGCGCTCGGCCCTGGCCGACCTCGCGGCAGACGTGCCCAATCTGGACATCATCCCCCCTGCCGCCGACGGAGAGTTCCCGGATATCCTCGCGGCGGCGGACGTTCTCGCCGTGACGCAGCACGCGGCCGTGCTCGACATGAGCGTGCCGTCCAAACTGACCTCCTACTTCCAGGCCGGCCGACCCGTAGTCGCGTCCGTGGCGGCGCAGGGCGGCACGGCCCAGGAAGTGGAACGCTCGGGCGCAGGGGTGCTCGTACCACCGGAGGACCCACACGCCCTGCTGAAGGCCGTACGGGCCCTCGCCGAGGACCCCGAGGGCGCGGATGCACTCGGGGCGGCCGGACCGCGGCACGTGGCGGCCCACCTGAGCCGTGACGCGGGCCTGGCCCGCATCGACGCACTGATAGACGAAGCACTTGGGGGTCCGCAGCCGTGATCGAGACCAACCGCCCTGTGTCGGTCCCGGCGGAGGACGAACCGGACCTCCTCAGGGACCAGTTCAAGCAGCTCCTGCGCTACCGCCGCCTCCTCGGGGCGGGCGTCGGCATCGGCTTGCTGGGCGGCGTCTACCTCGGCATATCCACGTCCGACACCTATGTCGCCACCGCCGACATCGTGCTGCGCGCACCCACCGACGACCCGTTCAACCCGAGTCTCGCGCCCGACAAGGCGATCAACATCGGCTCGGAGCGGCAGGTCGCGCTCAGCTCCTCCATAGCCAACGAGGCCGCGAAGAAGCTCGGCGTGACGTCCAAGGACTTCGCCGGCCTGCGCAGCGGCCTGCAGGTGACCAATCCGCCGCAGACGATGGTGCTGCGCTTCACGTACACCGCGTCCTCCGCGAAGGAGGCGGCCACCCGCGCCAACGCGATGACCGAGGCGTACCTGCTCAAGCGGCAGGAGGCCCTCGACGTCACGCGCGACAAGATGGTCAAGGGCTACCAGGACCAGCGCGACCCGGTCGCCAAGAACCTGGACGAGCTCGTCAAGCAGATCAACGCCATGCCGGCGGGCACGGGCCGCGACGCCGCGTACGCCTCGAAGACCGACCTGCAGAGCAAGGTCAACACCCTCAACAGCAACATCGCCAAGCTCCAGGCCCTGGACATGAGCCCGGGCCGGGTCACCAGCCCCGCGACCCCGCCGTCCGACACCGACGGCCCCGGCCTCCTGATGTCGCTGGCGCTCGGCGCGGCCGTGGGCCTCGCCCTGGGCCTGCTCGCCGCGTGGGTCCGGCTCGTGTTCGACCCCGCGCCGCGCTCCGAGGGCGACGTCGCGCGGGCCCTGCGCGCGCCCGTACTCGGCTACCTGCCGCGGTCCAAGACCGGCGGCGGGCCGCTGCTCGCGGCCGGCGAGGAGGACCCCCGGCTCGCCGAGGAGTTCCGCTCGGTGGCCTTCCGGCTCGCGTACGACTCCCGCTTCGCCGACCGGCGCCGGCTGCTGGTCGTCGCCCCGCGCGGCAGCAGTGAGACCGCCGCCGCGGCCGCGGTGAACCTGGCCGCCTCCTTCGCGGAGACCGGCAAGGACGTCCTGCTCATCGAGGCCGACCTGCGCACGCCGGTACTGGCCAGCCAGCTGCCGACCGGCGTCGGCCGGCCGCGCTGGAGCCAGGCTCCGGGCGGCTCGGGCTCGGGCTCGGCCCACGGTGACACCGACTGGCCCGACGGGCGCCAGCTCGTCGTCGACGCCGGGGAGTCGGGCGCCTTCGACCTGATCCCGGGCGAGCCGGTGCGCAACGTGGCCCGCGCGCTGACCTCCCCGCGCGCCACCCGCCTGATCTCCGAGGCGGACTCCCCCAACTCCACGGTCGTCGTGCTCGCGCCGCCCGTGCTCTCGTACGCCGACGCCCTCGCACTCGTCGACCGCGTCGACGGCGTCCTGGTCGTCTGCGACCCGCGCGCCGTCCACCGCACCGACCTGTCCCGGATCCGCGAGCTGATCAGCGGCGCCGGCGGCACGGTGCTCGGCGCGGTGCTGCACGCTCCGCTGCCGGGCGAGAAGCGCGGCCGGGTCGGCCGCGGCGGCAAGGCGAAGGGCGCGTCCGCCGCCCCGGCGCAGGCCTCCCGGCCGTCCGCGCCGCAGGCGCAGCCGCTCACGCGGCAGCCGAACCAGGGGCAGCAGGGCCAAGGGCAGCAGGCGCACCGGCAGGCCGAGCCGGAGCAGCACATCCCGGGCGACGGCACGGACACGGTGGCCCTGCGCACGGTGCGCATGGGCCGCAGATGAGCCGGCGCGGCCTCGCCGCCGTCTCCTCGGTCCTGGACCAGGCCGCGTCCAGCGCCACCAACATCCTGGTGCTGGTGCTGGCCGCCCGGCTGTCCTCGGCGTCCGGCTTCGCCGACTTCTCGATGGTGTACGTGACGTTCAGCGTGCTCCTCGGACTGAACATGGCGTACGTGGGCCAGACGGTGGTGCTGGAGAAGGACGAGGACCGGCTGGGCGCGGTCTGCCGCTCGGGCCTCGCGTTCACCGGGGCCGCCTCGGCGGCGGCGGGCGCGGCACTGGCCGTCGTCGGCCTCGCCGTGCCCGGGGCCGGCGGCTGGGCCCTCCTCGCACTGGGCCTCGTACTGCCGCTGGTGCTCGTCCAGGACGGGCTGCGGTACTGCTTCTCCGCGCTGCGCACCCCCGAGCGGGCGCTGGCCGCGGACGCGCTGCGGCTGGTGTGCGTCGTCGCGGCGCTGCTGCTCCAGCCCGAAGGGGCTTCGGCGGGGCGGCTGGTGCTGGTGTGGGGGGTCTCGGCGCTTCCGGCGCTCGCGCTGGGGCTCTGGCTCCTGCGTCCGTACGTCCGGGGCTCGGTGGCCGACCTGCGGCCGTACCTGCGGCGGGGGCACCTGGGGCAGCGGTTCGTGGTCGAGTTCGCGGTGGGCAACGGCTCCAGCCAGCTGGCGGTGCTGGGACTCGGCCTGTTCGCGACCCCGCTGGCGGTGGGCGCGCTGCGGGGTGCGACGACGTTGTTCGGGCCGCTGAACGTGCTGTTCAACTCGGCGAACGCGTTCGGCCCGCCCGTGGTCGGGCGGGCGTCGGGCAAGCGGGGCGTGGTCCGGCTGACGGCGGCGATGGGCGGTGTGCTGGCGGCGCTGGGCGCCGGCTGGGGCGCGGCCCTGTACGCGCTGCCCGAAGGCCTGGGCCGAGAGCTGCTGGGCGACACGTGGGCGGCGGCGTCCGCCCTGCTCCCCGCCACGGGAGCCCAGTACGCGGTGATGGGCCTGGGCACGTGCGCCCTGCTGACCCTGCGGGTGCTGAACCCGAAGGCGACGCTGTCCTTGCAGGTGGTGTTCTCGCTGCTGTCGGTGGCGCTGCTCCTGGGCGGCTACGCGGTGGCCGGTGTGGCCGGCGCCGCCTGGGGCCTGGCGGCGGGCTCGGCCCTGAAGGCCACGGCGGCCTGGCTGCGCGTCTCGCGCGTCCCGGCCCGCGCGCCGGAGCCTCCGGTGACGACGGCGGCCTGACCCGCCGGGCATCCGTCAGCGCAGGACGGTGGTCTTGTCCTGGCGGTACGTCGCGACCAGCGCCAGGCAGAGGGCTGCGATCGCCACCCGGCCGGAGGCCTGGAGCAGGGGGCCCCGCAGGAGGATGAACGAGTAGCCCGCGACCAGCGGGACCACCACCGAGATCAGGCTGCCCGGAGGCGAGCGCCGCGTGGCGCGCTTCGCGTAGCGGCGGTCCACCCGGGCCGCCGCGTACCCCATGCCCAGGAGCCCGGCGCCCATGCCCAGCGGGCCGAAGTCCAGCCACAGCTCGGCCCAGACCGGGGACGAGAGGTTGGTGTTGACCGTCCCCATCCACTCTCCGACCATCACGCCCGTGTCCTTCGGCTTGCCCGGCCAGACCGAGCGCGGCACCGCGAAGAAGACGGATCCCGCGAGCTGGCTCCCGTACAAGTGCCCGGGCCCGGAGTTCGAGTACGTGATGGTGTTCGCGAACATGCCGATCTGGTCGTAGTCCTTCAGCGCCATCGGCTCCAGGAACGACGTCGTCTCGACCGGCTTGTAGTTCTTCTCGTCGTACCGGAAGCGGTCCGCGAAGGGGAACACGAGCAGGGCGATCACCACCGCCATCGACAGCGCCACCCGGTACATCGCGGCGCTCACCGGGAAGACGGTGAACAGCAGCGCGAACATGACCGTGAGGAACCAGTACCGCGGGTTCGAGATCGGGTTGTTGACCACCAGGTTGAGCAGGGCCAGCGTCCCCCAGGTGACGATGATCGACACCTTGCGGCGGGCGTACGTCGACGTGATCAGCCAGCGCGTGTACAGCAGCAGGGCGAGCAGCGCCGGGACCGTGCCGAAGCCGCGCAGCAGGGCCTGGCCGGCCTGGCCGTCGCCGTTGGAGACGCCCGCCTCCTCGATGCCCGCGATGATCTCCTGGCGGCTGGAGAAGAACACCGCCGGGCCGCCGAGCTTCATGATGAAGGCGGCGCTGCACAGGAAGGCGAGCCCGGTCAGCAGTTGGAGGCGGCGCCGGTGGGCCATGACCGGCCGCGGCTCCTTCTGGGAGCCGCCGGCCCGCCCGGTCGGCCGGTGGCGGGCGAGCAGGACGCCGACGTCGAACGCCGTGCAGCCGAGCAGGACCAGGCCGATCGCGACGGTGAGGTCGGAGCGGGGGCCGACCACGGGGGTGGGGACCCGGCCCAGGACCGCCTGCGCGAGCGGGGCCACGCCCATCGCCATGTAGACGAAGAGCCAGAAGGAGCCCTGGAGCAGCTTGCGTCGGCTGGTCAGGACCATCGCGGAGAGCCGGGCTCCCGCGTACATCGTGAGCAGGAGCTGGAGCCAGAACGCGGCGTCGTGCTGGCCGTCGCCGGACTGGACGGCGACGATCAGCGGCAGGAAGACGCTGAAGCCGAGGATGAGCGGGACGGACAGGGCGCGGGAGAGCAGGGTGCGCGGGGTGGTGACCCGGCCCCACCGGTGCACGTCCTCCGGCTCCGAGACGGGCGGAACCGGCGGGGTCACCGAGGGCTTGCGTATGTCCGTTGCCACTGCCGCCCCCACCCCATGTGCCTGGTCCGCGCGCAGTCTAGTCTGAGCGGGCGGCGCCCGGGGAGGCGCGCCTGCGGAGCGCGACGAGCCCGCAGCGCACGATGAGGGGCGACAGTTGCGTGATCTTCCTGCCTTCACGCTGGCCGGATACGACAAGGGGCGCGGGCTGCTGACGCAGGCGCTCTGGTTCGCCGTGATGAACACGCTGTTCATGGCGTGGTTCTGCCCGGCCCGGCTGCGGGTGGCGCTGCTGCGCGCGTTCGGCGCGCGGATCGGCGAGGGCGTGCTGATCCGGCACAGGGTACGGGTGCTGTGGCCGTGGAAGCTCACCGTCGGCGATCACACGTGGATCGGCGAGGGCGCCTGGCTGCTGAACCTGGAGCCGGTGACCATCGGGGCGAACGTCTGCATCTCGCAGGAGGCCATGCTCTGCACCGGCTCGCACGACCACCGGGCCGCCGACTTCCGCTACCGCAACGCGCCGATCGTGGTCGAGGACGGCGCGTGGGTGGCGGTACGGGCGACCGTGCTGGCCGGTGTCACGGTGGGCCGCTGCGCGGTGGCGGGCGCCGGATCGGTGGTCCACAGAAACCTTCCTGCACTGACCCTGCAGACGATGGACGGGCAGCGCCGCCCGGTCGAGGAGCCCAAGGCCGAGGAGCCCAAGGCCGAGGAGCCCAAGGCCGAGGAGCCCAAGTGAGAGTCCTGCACGCCGTCACGCTCCACTCCCCCTCGCACGCGTTCGGCGGGCCGGTCCGGGTCGCGCTGAACCTGGCCAAGGGGCTGCGGGCGCGCGGATACGAGGCCGGGCTGCTGGCCCTCGGCGAGGGTTTCCCCGATCCGTGGCCGACCTCGGTGGAGGGGGTGCCGGCGAAGCTGTTCCCGGCCCGCCGCATCCTGCCGCTGGGCTTCAGCGGGATGACCTCGCCGGCCCTGCTGGCCTCGGCGGGCCGGCTGGTCCGGGACGCGGACGTGGTCCATGTCCACCTGGCGCGGGACCTGGTGACCCTGCCGGTGGCCCTCGCGGCGCTGCGGGCCGGCAAGCCGCTGGTGCTGCAGACCCACGGGATGGTGGACCCGAGCGAGAAGGTGCTGGCCAAGGTGCTGGACGCGGTGGCCGTACGGCGGCTGCTGCGCGGCGCGGACGCGGTGCTGTACCTGACCCCGCACGAACGGGAGGGCCTCGACGCGGTGGTGGGCGGCGCGCTCGCTGGGGCCGTACGGCTGGTGAACGGCACGCCCGCGCAGGAGGAGCGGCCGGCCCCGGCCGGTCCCCCGCGCATCCTGTACTCGGCGCGACTGCAGGCCCGTAAGCGCCCGGTGGACTTCGTGGACGCGGCCCCGGCGGTCCTGGCGGCGCACCCGGACGCGGAGTTCGTGGTGGCCGGCCCGGACGAGGGCGAGCTGGCGGCGGTCCGGGCCCGGATCGCGGAGCTGGGGCTCACGTCCCGCTTCACGGTCCCGGGGGCACTGTCCACCGCCGAGGTCCTGGCGGAGCTGCGCCGGGCCCATGTCTACGTCCTGCCGTCGGTGGACGAGCCGTTCCCGATGTCGGTCCTGGAAGCCCTGTCGGTGGGCGTCCCGTCGGTGGTCACGCACTCGAACGGCCTGGCCCGCGACATCGCCTGCGCGGGCGCGGGCCGAGCGGTCACCCCGGGCCCCTCGGGCGTGGCGGGGGCCGTCCTGGCCCTCCTGGACCCCTCCGAGAACGCGAGGGCCGGGGCCGCGGCCCGCGAACTGGCCGCGGAATCCTTCTCGATGGAAGCGGTCCTGGACACCCTGCTCCCCGTCTACGAGGCCGCTCTGCGCTGACGGCGGCCTACAGCTCGCGGTGGGTTTCGTCCACCACGGGCAGGGCCGCCGCGCGGCGGCGCTTGAATACGCTCGCGTAGACGGCGAGGCCGATGGCGCCTGCCGCCATCATGATCAGCCCGACGATGTCGAGGTTGACGCTCTCCATCTTCCAGTCCGTCGCGAAGGTGAGGATGGCCCCCACCACGATCAGCGCGATGCAGCCGCCGATGCCTCCCATGTCATTCGCCTCCACAGTCGTGGTCGTCTGACCGCGCGGCTACCCGGGAAGCACACGCGAAAACGCCGCCCCCGGCCCGGAGTCCGGGCTGGAGGCGGCGTTCGCGTACGCGGCGGGGAGGTTACGCCGGGATCCAGGCGTAGCAGCCCGTCGAGGTGAAGGTCGCCGTGCCCGGGGGGATCGTGGCGGTGATCTTGTCGCCGGGCTTCGGGGTGGATTCCGGACCCGAGGCCAGTACCGCGCCGTCCTTGCCCTTCGCCTCCCAGGTGCACGTCGTGGCCTGGGTCAGCGCCCGGTACGTGCCCGCTGCGGGCGACTGACGGGTGCCGTCGGCGAAGCCCTTGGAGGCCGCGTCCAGGATCGGCTTCTGCTCCGGGCACAGGTACGTGATCGCGTCCTTCGCCCCCGGGATCTCCCCGGCCACGACGGCCCCGGTCGCCGCGTCCTTGTCGCGCTTCGCGGTGCGCTCCACCCGCTGGCAGGACTCCTGGCCGGTCTGGAGGACCGCCGCCGGGTCCATCTTCTCCGGGACCCGACCGCTCAGGTACTGCTTCTCGTTGGGCTTGAAGCTGCCCGTCTTCGGGGTGAGCTTCGCGTCCGGCAGGACCGGCCCGGTCGGCTTCGCGTCGGGAGAGACCGGCGCCGCCGAGGCGTCCGCCGGGTCCGGGACCGCCGACGCGGCCGGCGGCTTCGGCTTCGCCGCCTCGGCGTCGGCCTTGCCGTCGCCGCCCGAGCTGCAGGCGGTCAGGGTCAGAGCTGCGGCCAGCAGAACAGCAGCCGCGGCGGAGCGTCGGTACATCTCTGGGGCTCCTGTATTACGTGCCAGTTGATCGGCGGAACTCGGGGGTGGAGCGCGGGGCCCGGACGCCTTGCGTACCGGGCCCCGCATCAGCCTTGGCGGTTACTTCGGGCCGAAGGTGAGGACGAGCTGCGGAGCGGCGTCCGCTGCCGTCGACTCCATGGACCAGATCCACAGCGGGTCGGTGCCCGTGCTGGTCAGGGCCAGGCTGTAGCTGCTGCCCAGCACCGGGGTGAGCGCGGCGGTGTCCAGCGGGGTGCTCTGGATCGCCGAGCCGTCCGGCACGCTCGCGAACGCGCCGAGCTCGGTGGTGCCGAGGGCGGGCTTGGTGTTGAACGTCGTGCTCGCGCCGCTCCAGGTGCCGGTGACCGGGACCACGGAGATCTTGTCGGCCGTGCCGGCGTTCGCCTGGGTCGACGTCTTGATCTGGAGCGAGGCGGACTTCAGCACCTGCCCGGCCGGCGCGGCCGGCAGGTTGAAGCGCAGGTACGTCTGGTACGCCGACGTGCCGCGGACGGCCAGCGAGCTGGTCGCGCCGTTGGCGGTGCTCGGGGCGCCCTGGTTGACGTAGGTGTCCTCGGTCGCGGAGACCTTGGAGACCGAGTCGGACGGCGCCTTGGCCAGGTCGTAGTGGTTCTTGGCCTGGGCCGCGGTGAGCGCCTTCGGGTAGACGGCCGTCTCGTCGATCTGGCCGGCGAAGAAGCCGCTCGTCGGCTTGGTCGGCCAGCCGCCGAGGTTGTCGCCGCCGACGTGCCAGAAGCCCTCGTACGAGACCGAGCTGGTGACGTTGTTCAGCGTGCCCTTGCTCTGGCCGTCGACGATCAGCTCCATGCCGCCGGCGCCCATGCTGCCGACGACGTGGTGCCACTTGTTGTCGTTGTACGTGTCGAACAGGCCGGTGGTGATGGTGCGGGCCGAGCCGTTGCTGACGCCGAAGACCAGACGACCGGTGTTGGTCATGTAGATCTGCTTGTCGTACGAGCCGCTGGTGCGGTCGGTGTTGCTGCCGAAGCCGATCAGCTTGCCGCCGCGCGTGGTGTTGGTCTTGAACCAGGTCTCGACCGAGAACGCGCTGCCCACCGTCTGGCGGTGGTCGCTGTACACCTGCTGGCTGGTGCCGTTGAAGCCCATCGCCGTGCTGGCGCCGCTGATCGCGCCGGGCGTCTGGCGCAGGGCCGGGGCGTTGAGCTGCACGCCGCTGGTGTTGCCGGCGACCGAGGAGTCGGCGACGTACGGGCTGACGGTGTCGTCGTAGCGCCAGTACAGGCTGGCGCCGTCGGCGCGGACCTGGTTCGGGTACGACTGGACCGAGCTCGGGACCGTGACCGAGGCGTTGGCCGACAGGGCGCTGGTGTTGCCCGCCGCGTCGGTGGCCGTCACGCGGTAGGTGTACGACTGGCCGTCCTTGACCGTGGTGTCGGTCCAGGAGGCCTGCGGACGCTGCCACTCCAGGGACTCGGCGGCGACGGTGGCGATGGGGCTGGACGAGCCGTTGCGGTAGATCCGGTACGTCAGCTTGCTGTCGTCGGCGTCGTAGCTGGTGCGCCAGCGGACCTGGACCTCACCGGGCTTGACACTGCCGGCGCTCGCGACCGGGGTGGTCGGGGCGCCGATGTCGCCGGTCGAGGCGAAGCGGGTGAGCGCCTGCTGCGGCTTGCCGTTGATGGCGGTGAACTCACCGCCGGCCCACATGTACTTGACGTCGTTCTTCTCGGCGATGGTCATGGCACGCGGGCCGATGCCCTCGCCGATGCCGTCGTTGGCGGTGGGGTGCCAGCCGAGCTTGCGCGGGCTGCGCACGAAGCCGTCCACGGGCGCGGGGGCGGCGCCTTCGTAGTTGGTCAGCTGCGCGTTGAAGAAGTTCCGCTTGCCGTCGGGGAACTGGCCCTCCAGCGAGCAGTCGTGCGCGTGCGAGGAGCTGTAGAGCACTCCGTCGTACGGCAGGACGGCCTGGGTCGCGCCGAGGCAGCGGTCGCGCCACTTCTCGCTGAAGTCGCTGAGGTTCAGGCCGATGCGGCCGTCGAAGACACCGCCGCCGGAGCCCTCGTTGCCGGTGTAGAAGCCGGTCGAGTCGGTGGCGATGTCCTTGACCACGGAGTTCGACGGGATGTTGCTGTACGTCTTGGTGACGGCGCCGGTGGTGGCGTTCACGACGGCCAGGGCGTGCGTGCTCTTGCCGTTGATGTCGAAGAAGTCACCGCCCAGGAGGACGTTCTTGCCGTCCGGGGTGACCTCGACCGCGCGGCCGGGTTCGTCGGCGTTGGCGGTGAAGGGCTTGAGGGCGCCGGAGCCGGCGTCCACGGCGGCGAACCGCTCGCGGGTCTGGCCCTCGACGGTGCCGAAGTCGCCGGCCGCGTACACGGTGTCGTCGGAGACGGCCAGTCCGCGCACGGTGGCGGGGAAGCCCGGGTGGAAGGCGGCCTTGGGGGTGCAGGTCGCGATGTCGATCGCGGCCACGCTGGAGACCGGGGTGCCGTTGACGGCGCCGAAGTAGCCGCCCGCGTACAGGGTCTTCTTGTCCTTGGAGACTTCCAGGGCACGCACGGTCGCGCTGCCGTCGCCGATGGTGAAGGCGAGCTTGCACGAGGTCGGGTTGCCCGTCGCGGCGTCGAGCGCCACGAAGTTGACCGCTTCCTGCTCCGCGCCGCTGGTGCCGTCGGGCGGGCGGACGGCGGAGAAGGTGCCGCCGGCGAAGACGGTGCCGTTCGCCTCAGCCATCGCAAAGACGACGCCGTTGGGCTGCCAGGTGGGCAGCTCGTCGGCGGTGAATGCCACGGGAGGCGTGATGGCGGACGCCTCGGGCATCAGCACCAGACCTATTCCGGTGCCGGCGCCGGCCAGTGACAGGACGAGGGCAGCAGTCAGCCCTCTGGATCTACGCATGAGCCCCCCAGGGCAGTTGCCCGGTTTGATGGCTTGAACTATCCGAACAGCCATATGTACTGGCGCAGACTAGGGCTCCTGCGAGGACCCGGTCACTTCCCTTGACCCATTGCATACCAACTTGGAATGAACGGTTCAGGTTTGAGGGCGCACAACGGACATACGACGGGTTTACCTCGGCCACACCCACCGATACCAGTGAAGATGACCGGGACACGGCAAATCGTAGGGGAAATATAAGGCTTTCAGCGGTCGATGCGGACCGTCGCGCCCGCCAGCTGGTCCTCGACCTGCCGGATATCGGCGTCGACCATGATCCGCGCCAGCTCGGCCACGAGGACCGTCGGCTTCCAGCCAAGCAGTTCATTGGCCTTGGAGGCGTCGCCGATGAGGGCGTCGACCTCGCTCGGGCGCTCGTACTTCGGGTCGTAGCGCACGTGCTCGGCCCAGTCGAGGCCCGCGTGGGTGAAGGAGGACTCGACGAACTCGCGGACCGTGGCGGCCACGCCCGTGGCGACGACGTAGTCGGTCGGCTCGTCCTGCTGGAGCATCCGCCACATGGCGTCCACGTACTCGGGGGCGTAGCCCCAGTCGCGGACCGCGTCGAGGTTGCCCAGGTAGAGGTGCTCCTGGAGGCCGGCCTTGATCCGGGCCACCGCGCGGGTGATCTTGCGGGTCACGAAGGTCTCGCCGCGGCGCGGGGACTCGTGGTTGAAGAGGATCCCGTTGACGGCGAACATGTCGTACGCCTCCCGGTAGTTCACCGTGGTCCAGTACGCGAACACCTTCGCGGCGCCGTACGGGCTGCGCGGGTGGAACGGGGTCCTCTCGTTCTGCGGGGGCGGGGTGGCCCCGAACATCTCCGAGGACGAGGCCTGGTAGATCCGGGTGTCCACACCACTGGCCCGGATCGCCTCCAGGAGCCGCAGGGCGCCGAGGCCGGTCACGTCTCCGGTGTAGAGGGGGGCGTCGAAGGACACCCGCACATGCGACTGGGCGCCGAGGTTGTAGACCTCGTCGGGCCGGATCTCGCGGAGCAGGTTCACGAGCGCGACGCCGTCGGAGAGGTCGGCGTGGTGCAGGACGAAGGACCGGTTGGGGGCCTGCGGGTCCTGGTAGACGTGGTCGATCCGCTCGGTGTTGAAGCTGGAGGACCGCCGCACCAGGCCGTGCACCGTGTAGCCCTTGGAGAGCAGCAGCTCGGAGAGGTACGAGCCGTCCTGCCCGGTGACGCCGGTTATGAGTGCGGTCTTGCCCATCTGGGGTCCCCCTGGGGATCGTGTCGGTCTGTTGTGGTGAGCGGGGCCCCGCCCCAGCCGCCCCACCCGTACGAGGCTGGATGCGTACCGTACACGGCCCGCGCCCGCCCCCTTCGCCCGGAATCCGCTTGCGGCGGCCGGGCGGCCCCGTCCGGCCGCCGGACCTCGTCAGCGCCCTGCGGCGGCGGACTGGCATCATCGGCGGTATGACAAGTTCGCTGCCGCTCCTGCCCCCGAACGCCCGCGTCTTCGTCGCGGGCCACCGCGGCCTCGTGGGCTCCGCGGTCGCCCGCCGGCTCACCGCAGACGGCCACGAGGTGCTCACCCGGGGCCGCGCCGACCTCGACCTGCGCGACGCCGCCGCCACGGAGGCGTACCTGAAGGACGTCCGCCCCGACGCCGTCGTGCTGGCGGCGGCCAAGGTCGGCGGGATCATGGCCAACAGCACCTACCCGGTGCAGTTCCTGGAGGACAACCTCAAGATCCAGCTCAGCGTCATCGGCGGCGCGCACGCCGCCGGGGTCGGCCGCCTGCTGTTCCTGGGCTCCTCCTGCATCTACCCGAAGCTGGCCCCGCAGCCCATCAGCGAGGACGCCCTGCTGACGGGCCCGCTGGAGCCGACCAACGAGGCGTACGCCCTGGCGAAGATCGCCGGGATCGTCCAGGTCCAGTCGTACCGGAAGCAGTACGGGGCCTCGTACATCTCCGCGATGCCGACGAACCTCTACGGCCCGGGCGACAACTTCGACCTGGAGACCTCGCACGTGCTGCCCGCCCTGATCCGGCGCTTCCACGAGGCCGCCGCCGAGGGCCGCGAGGAGGTCACGCTGTGGGGCAGCGGCACGCCGCGCCGCGAGTTCCTGCACGTGGACGACCTGGCGGCCGCCTGCGCGGTGCTGCTGGGCAGCTACGACGGGGACGAGCCGGTCAACATCGGCTGCGGCGAGGACCTCACCATCAAGGCCCTCGCCGAGACCGTCGCCGAGGTGACCGGCTTCCGCGGCCGGCTCGCCTGGGACACGTCCAAGCCGGACGGCACGCCGCGCAAGCTCCTGGACGTCACCCGTCTGACCTCGCTGGGCTGGAAGCCGGAGATCGGGCTGCGGGACGGCATCGCCGCCACCTACCGGTGGTGGCGCGAGCAGGGCTGAGCGCACGTGCCGGGTACCTCCTAGTACGCTCCGCGGCCGTCGACGACGGCGCGGAGGGTACGGCCCATGACGTCGACGTCGCTGGTGAAGGACCAGTTGTCGACGTACTGGAGGTCGAGCTGGATCGTCTCGTCCCAGGAGAGGTCAGAGCGTCCGCTGATCTGCCACAGCCCGGTCATGCCCGGCCGGACGGTGAGCCGGCGCAGTTCGACCTCGTCGTACTGGGCCACCTCCTCCGGCAGCGGCGGGCGCGGGCCGACCAGTGACATGTGCCCGCTCAGCACGTTGAACAGCTGGGGCAGTTCGTCCATGGAGGTGCGGCGCAGCAGCCGGCCCACCCGGGTCACCCGGGGGTCACGGCGGATCTTGAACATCAGGCCGTCGTTCTCGTTGGCCCCGGACAGCTCGTTCTTCAGCCGGTCCGCGTCCGCGACCATGGTGCGGAACTTCCACATGACGAACGGGACCCCGTCGCGTCCGATGCGCCGCTGGCTGTAGAACGCCGGGCCGCGCGAGCCGAGCCGTATCGCCAGGACGATGCCGAGGAAGACCGGCGAGAGCAGCAGCAGCCCGACGGCCGCCCCGGTGCGGTCGAGGACCGACTTGAGCAGGGTCTGCACGCCCCGGCCCACCGGCGGCGCCACCCGCAGGACGGCGAGGCCGCCCGCGGACAGGGTCTCCAGCCGCTTGACGGAGACCTCCACGAGCCCCGGGAAGACGGCGAGTTCCAGCCCCGCGTCGTGCAGCGCCCAGGCGACCTTGCGCAGCCGCTCCCCCGCGATCCGCGCGCCCGGGGCGACCAGGACGAGGTCGGCGTGGTGGCTGCGGACGGCGCCGAGCACGGCGGTGGAGTCCGCGTTCGGGGCTTCGGGCACGCTCTCTTCGAGCCGGGCCGCGACGGGCACCCCGCCTTCGAGCGGGCCGGCGCCGACCGGCACCACGCCGACGACCACGTAGGGGTGGTCGGTACGCGCGGCCAGGTGTTCGATGACGGCCCCGGCCGCGCCGGGTTCGCCGACCACCAGGACCCGGCTGACGGCATGTGCCTCGCGGCGGGCGGCCGAAAGGTGGCGGTAGGTCAGTTTGTGGCAGGCGACGGTGACGAGGAGGGCGGGCAGCAGGGCGCCGAGCGCGGACAGCCGCGGGGTGCTCTCGCCGGTCACCACGCGGGCCACGGCCAGGACGCCGATCAGAATCAGCCAGTCATGGAGGACGGGCAGCACTCCGCGGGATTCTCCCAGCGCGCGGGAGGCGTAGCGGCGGCGCACCGCCTGCACCCCGGTCCAGGCGAGCGCCGCGCCGAGGGCGCAGTACACCGGCCGGACCTGCTGCGCCGCCTGGAAGACCAGCGCTACGGGGACCGCGGCGCCGAGGAAGTCGGCCGTGAGGGCAGCGGGCAGGTACCAGCGGGCCTTGTCGCCGATCCGCCTCGCCGGGGCGGCCGCGAGCCCCGCGGTCGCTGCTGCCGCTCCGGCCAGTCTTTGCGCAGGAAAATGGACATGCCTCATGGGCCCCCCTGGCACGTGGTCTATGACAGTGGCGCGTGCCCGTGGCTTCCCCTGGCTCCGGACAACTGGCGCACCGGGAAACAGTACGACAAACGCCCGTACGACAAATGCCGATTGCTCGAACGAGACCTCTTGTTGCGCAAGTGTTAGCAACCGGTACCAACCGTTCCAGATATCGGGTCCCCCATTCGCACGCGAAGGTGAATGGTCCGGATATCGGATACGTCTCATCGGTCAACGAACCGTTTCCAGCCAACCTTTTGACGCGGCCCTGACATCGACGCCGACAGCTGGCACTCTTCGATCCGTTCTTCGCACCAGCCTGCTCTGCCCGGAGGCCCACCCAGCCGTCCGGAACCCCCCTTGCAGAAGGAGTCTGCGTTGAGTCACACCCCCCACAGGCGTGCCACCGCGGCCGGCGCTCTCGTCGCCGCCGCCGCACTGCTTGCCGTCGGCATCCAGGCCGGCACCGCCAGCGCCGACGCCACCGCGTCGCAGGCACGCAACGCCGCTCAGCCCAACCCGGGCGCCTCCGCCGTCAATCTCAGCCCGTCCGAGCGTGCGACGCTCATAGCCGACGCCAACTCGACCACCGTCCAGGCGGCCAAGGCCCTCGGCCTCGGCGAGCAGGAGAAGCTGGTCGTACGCGACGTCGTCAAGGACGCGGACGGCACCACGCACACCACGTACGAGCGCACCTACGGCGGACTCCCCGTGCTCGGCGGCGACCTGACGGTCCACGCCAAGGGCGGCGTCACCAAGAGCATCACCAAGGCGACCAACCACGAGATCAAGGTCGCGGACACCACCGCGACCGTGACCCCGGCCGGCGCCGAGGGCCAGGCCGTCTCCGCGGCGAACGCCGCGGGCTCCAAGGACGCCAAGGCGTCCAAGAACGCCCGCAAGGTGATCTGGGCCGCCGAGGGCGCCCCCGTCCTCGCCTACGAGACCGTCGTCGGCGGCCTCCAGGACGACGGCACCCCGAGCGAGCTGCACGTGGTCACCGACGCCAAGACCGGCGCGAAGATCACCCAGTGGCAGGCCATCGAGACCGGCACCGGCAACACCATGTACAGCGGCCAGGTCACGATGGGCACCTCGCAGTCGGGCAGCAACTACACGCTGACCGACGCCGGGCGCGGCAACCACAAGACGTACGACCTCAACGGAGGCAGCTCCGGCACCGGCAGCCTCTTCACCAGCACGACCGACGTGTGGGGCAACGGCGCCGCGTCCAACCGCGCGACCGCCGGTGCCGACGCGCACTACGGCGCACAGCTGACGTGGGACTACTACAAGAACGTGCACGGCCGCAACGGCCTGCGCAACGACGGCGTGGCCCCGTACAGCCGGGTCCACTACGGCAACGCGTACGTGAACGCGTTCTGGGACGACTCCTGCTTCTGCATGACGTACGGCGACGGTACGAGCAACACGCACCCGCTGACGTCCATCGACGTGGCCGCCCACGAGATGACCCACGGCCTCACCTCGGTCACCGGCAACATGACCTACAGCGGTGAGCCCGGCGGCCTGAACGAGGCGACCTCCGACATCATGGCGGCGAACGTCGAGTTCTACGCCAACAACCCGCAGGACGTCGGCGACTACCTGGTCGGCGAGAAGATCGACATCAACGGCGACGGCACCCCGCTGCGCTACATGGACAAGCCGAGCAAGGACGGCGGCTCCAAGGACGCGTGGTACTCGGGCATCGGCGGCATCGACGTCCACTACTCCTCGGGCCCGGCCAACCACGTCTTCTACCTGATGTCCGAGGGCTCCGGCGCCAAGGTCATCAACGGCGTGAGCTACGACTCGCCGACCTCCGACGGCCTCCCGGTCACCGCGATCGGCCGCGACGCCGCCGCGAAGATCTGGTTCCGCGCGCTGACGGTGGGCTACTTCAAGTCGAACACCAACTACGCGGCCGCCCGTACGGCGACCCTCCAGGCCGCCGCCGACCTGTACGGCCAGGGCTCGACCACGTACAACAACGTGGCCAACGCCTGGGCGGGCATCAACGTCGGCGCCCGCATCGTCTCCGGCGTCTCGGTCACCCCGATCGCCAACCAGACCACCCAGACCAACACCGCTGTGAGCCTGCAGGTCCAGGCGACCAGCACCAACCCGGGTGCGCTGAGCTACGCGGCGACCGGCCTGCCGGCCGGCCTGTCGATCAACTCCTCGACCGGTCTGATCTCGGGTACGGCCACCACCGCGGGCACGTCCAACGTGACCGTGACGGTGACCGACTCGGCGAGCAAGACGGGCACGGCGGCCTTCACCTGGACCGTCGGCACGTCCCAGCAGAACGTGTTCGAGAACACGAACGACTACCAGATCGCGGACAACGCGACCGTCGAGTCCCCGATCGCCGTGACCCGCACGGGCAACGCCCCGAGCACCCTCAAGGTGGACGTGAACATCGTCCACACCTACGTCGGTGACCTGAAGGTCGACCTGGTCGCCCCCGACGGCAGCGTCTACAACCTGCGCAACCGGACGGGCGGCAGCGCGGACAACATCGTCCAGAGCTTCACCGTGAACGCCTCGTCCGAGGTCGCCCAGGGCACCTGGAAGCTCCGCGTCGCGGACCTCGCCAGCCTGGACACCGGTTACATCAACAGCTGGAAGCTCACCTTCTGACCCCACCGGGCAGGTGAAGCCACACGGCTGACCCCATGAAAACGCGGGGCCGTCCGGGAGAAACCCTCCCGGGCGGCCCTGTTCCATGTGCCCTTGCGGTACGGGACCTGCTCCCCGCCGAGCCGGGACCTTCGGCGGCCGTCCGCGGCCCCCGCGCGCCGGGTGCCGGCCGCCTTCCCGCTCCCCGAGCTCGCGCAGACCGCGCTCGAGGTTCGGCCCCGAGGGAGGGACCCGCGAGGGCCCGGCACCCCGTGGGTGCCGGGCCCTCGCGCTCATCGGGTCCGGAGGTCAGCGCATGCCGGGGAAGATGAGGTCGAAGAAGTCGCGCCCACCCTCGTGGTGCTCCTCGTGCCGACCCTCGTCCTGACCGTGCTCCTGCTCCTGGCCGGGCTGCTGGCCGGGCTCCTGCTGCTGGCCGGACTCCTGGCCGTGCTCCTGCTCCTGGCCGGGCTCCTGCTGCTGGCCGGGCTCCTGACCGTGCTCCTGCTCCTGGCCGGACTCCTGCTGCTGACCGGGCTCCTGACCGTGCTCCTGCTCCTGGCCGGACTCCTGCTGCTGACCGGGCTCCTGACCGTGCTCCTGCCCCTGGCCATGTTCCTGGTCCTGGCCGGGCTCCTGCTGCTGGCCGGGCTCCTGACCGTGCTCCTGCCCCTGACCATGCTCCTGCTGCTGGCCGGACTCCTGCTGCTGACCGGGCTCCTGACCGTGCTCCTGCTGCTGGCCAGGCTCCTGACCGTGCTCCTGCCCCTGGCCATGCTCCTGCTGCCGGCCGGGCTCCTGATCCTGGCCGTGCTCCTGCTCCTGGCCGGGCTCCTGGCCATGCTCCTGCTCCTGGCCGGGCTCCTGGCCCTGACCGTGCTCCTGCTGCCGGCCCGGCTCCGGCTCGTCGATCGGGGTCCGGTGCGAGCGGAAGTCGCCTTCGTCGTCGCGCCAGTCGTCACGCCGGTTGTCGCCCCAGTCGTCGCGGCGGCCCCGGGTCGGCACGAAACTCACCGAAAGGACCTCGACGTTGTACACCGTGTCGCCCGGCTGCAGCTCGCGCTCCACCCGGCCGCCGCACCCGTGGTTCGGGTAGAGCAGGGCGCGCGATTCGGTGCCGTTGTGCACCGCCGTGGCGGGGCGGTTGCGCGAGGTGTCCGTCAGCTCGTAGCAGGTGTCGTTGTCCGACGGGCGGATCTGCGCGCGCTCGTCGTTGTCGATGATGTACTGCAGCCGGCCGAGGTCGTCGTTGCCGCCGGCGAACGACGGACCGGCGGTCGGCAGGACGAGTGTGAGGGCGCCGAGGAGCGCTACGGCGGTCGGGCGAAGACGCATGAGGAAGCAGTCCGTTCTGTGGGCACTGGATGCCGGTCCGGTGGCATCCAGCGGGCAGCGTAGGAGCGGCGCCCCCTGCCGGAACGTTTCGGCATGCGCAGCACGTTCGAAGGTTCACCCTCCCGGATCGGTGACCTGCGCCCGTACGGTCCCGCCCGCGCCCGCTACGCGGACGCGCGTTCGGGCACCGGAACACCCGCCGCGACGGCCGGCCCCGGGAGCGGCGCCGATGCCTGAGCCGGGGCCTTCGTACGGACCAGCACCAGCACAACCAGCGCCCCCGCCAGCCCCATCAGCCCCGAGGTCAGGAAGGTCCCCCGCAACCCGCTCGCGAAGGCCTCCTCGACCCAGACCCTGGCCGCCGGGCCCGCCGCCAGCAGCTGCCCGGCCCGCCCGGAGGCCAACGCCTCGGCCGTGCCGTGCCCTTGGCCGGAGCCGCTGAGCCCGTCCCGCAGCCCGGCTTGGAAGACCGCGCCCAGCACCGCGACACCGAGGGCCATGCCCAGCTGCCGCGCGGTGTTCAGGGCTCCGCCGGCCATGCCCGCCCGGGCCGGGGCCACGGCCCCCATCGCGGCGGCCGCCAGCGCCGGGGTCGCCATGCCCACGCCGAGCCCGGTCACCACCAGCCCCGGGACCAGGACCGACCAGCCGTCGCCCGCGTCCGTCATCCAGGCCTGGAGCAGCGCGCCCGCGCCGATCAGCAGCAGCCCGCCGCCGATGGTCAGCCGCGCCGGAGCCGCGTGCAGCAGCCGCCCGGCCACGGCGGAGACGGCGAACGAGGAGATGCTCAGCGGCACCAGCGCCAGCCCGGCGGAGACCGGACCCATCCCCTCCGCGGACTGCAGCCACAGGGAGACGTACATCAGGTACGAGAACGCCGCGCCGGACAACAGCAGCGCCCCGGCCATCACGCCGACGAAGGAGCGGCTGCGGAACAGCGAAAGGTCCAGCATCGGGTGGGAGCTGCGCAGTTCTACCAGTACGAAGGCGGCGAAGGCGGCCACGCCGAGGCCGAACAGGCCGAGGGTGGCGGCGCCGGTCCAGCCGTTCTCGCCGACCCGGATCAGCGCGTACGTGACCGCCGCCGCGCCCGTGGTGAACGCGACCATGCCGGGCAGGTCGAGGCCCTTGGCCCGCGGGTCGCGGGACTCGGCGACCGACCGAAGGGTCACGTACACGGCCAGGGCGCAGACGGGGAGGTTGATGAAGAAGATCCAGCGCCAGCCGAAGTGCTCGGTGAGCAGCCCGCCGATGATCGGCCCGGCCGCGGCGGCGGCGCCGTTGACCGCGCCCCAGACGCCGAAGGCGACCCCGCGGTCGCGGCCCTGGTAGGCGCTGCTGAGCAGGGCCATGGTGGTGGCGAACATCGCGGCGCCGCCGATGCCCTGGACGGCGCGGAAGGCGATCAGCGCGGCGGGGCCGCCGGCCAGCCCGCAGGCGAGCGAGGCGGCGGCGAAGATCCCGAGCCCGCCGAGGTAGACGCGGCGGCGGCCGATCCGGTCGGCGAGGGAGCCGGCGCCGAGCAGCAGGGCGGCGAGGGCCAGGGCGTAGACGTCCATGACCCATTGGAGTCCGGTGAAACCAGTGTGCATGTCGGCGGCCATGTCGGGCAGGGCGACCATCACGATCGTGACGTCGACCAGGAGCATGAACGCCCCGAGGCACACCGCGGTGAGCGGGAGCCATTTACGCATGGGAGAACTCCTCGGGACCCGGCCGGAGGCCCGGCAGGGGTGGGGTGGGGGTTGGCGGTGGCTTCAAACTCCCATCCGGGCGGTGGATCCCCCACCCAGACCCCCCTCGCTGCCGGATTTCACCCATCGGGGACCCTGCCATGATGGAAACCATGCCCCCGCCGCCCGTCCTGCTGGACGACCTCGACCGCGCCCTGATGCAGGCCCTGATGATCGACGGACGGGCCGCCTTCAGCAGGATCGCCGAGGTGCTGGAGGTCTCCGACCAGACGGTGGTGCGCCGCTACCGCCGGCTGCGGACCTCGGGCCTGCTCCGCGTGGTCGGACTGCCGCTGGGCAACCGGGTCGGGCTCTTCGAATCCTGGCTCCGGGTGCAGTGCGCGCCGGACGCCGCGCTCGCGGTGGCCGAGGCGCTGGCCCGGCGGCCGGACATCTCCTGGGTGAAGCTCGGCTCCGGCGGCACCGAGATCAACTGTCTGACCAAGGCCCGGACCCGGCAGGACCGCGACGGCCTGCTGCTGGACAAGCTCCCGCGCACCCGCCGGGTGACCGGGGTCAGCGCCCACACCATCCTGCGGGTGTACATCGGCGGCCCGGCGCAGTGGTGCGGCCTGGACGTCCTGCGGCCGGAGCAGATCGCGGCGCTGGATCGGCCGCCGGCGCGGACCCCCGTGGTGCACGGGCCGGAGCAGGAGCGGTACGCCCTGGACGAGGCCGAGCTCGCACTGCTGGCGGTGCTCGCCCAGGATGGCCGGGCCGGCTATCCGGAGCTGGCCCGCGCCTCGGGCCTGTCGGAGTCCACCGCCCGCCGCCGGCTGGACCGGCTGCGGGAGCTGCGGGCGCTCTACTTCGACGTGGAGTTCGTCCCGTCGGCCCTGGGCTTCGAGGCGGAGGCCACGCTGCTGCTGACCGCGGCCCCGGCCCGGCTGGCGGAGGCGGGCGCCGCGCTCGCCGCGCACCCGGAGGTGCCCTTCGCGGCCGCGGTGACCGGCACGGCCAACCTGATGGCCGTGGTGGTGTGCCGGGACACCGACGCCCTGTACATGTACATGACCGAGCGGATCGGCGCGGTGCCCGGCATCCAGCACCTGGAGGTGATCCCGACCCTGCGCAACATCAAGCGGGCCGGGATGCTGGTGGAGGGCGGGCGGCTGGTCGATCCGCCGCCCGCCCCCTGACCCCGGAGCCCTGACCCCTGACCCCTGACCCTTGAGCCTGACCCCGCAGCCCTGTCGGCTCTCGGCCGCTAGCGCAGGAGTACGCCGCCCCCCGCGCCCGCGTCACCGGCCGATTCGGTGTCCACCGGGGCCGCGACCAGCCCCAGTTCGGCCGGTGTCGCCAGCATCGGGTGCGCCGGCAGGATCCGGACGGTGTACCCGTAGGGTCCCGTACGGTCGAGGGCCAGCGGGCCCTCGTACATCCAGCGCCCCTCCAGGTCGGGCCCGGCGGTCGGCTTGAGCGGGAAGGACCGCCCGTCGCGGATCACGTCCTGCGGATCCACCCGCCCGGCGACGGCCTGCACCTCGACGTCCTCGGGCGTGAGGGCGTCCAGCGCCACCCGCACGCGCAGCGTGAGGGTGGCCCCGAGCTCGGCGGTGCCGTTCACCGGCGCGGCGGCCAGCGCCTCCACGTGCTCGACGACGACCCGCGGCCAGGCCGCCCGGACCCGGCCCTTCCACCAGGCCAGGTCCCGTGCCGCGTCCGCGTTCAGGCCCCGGTGGGCGCGCGCGGCCGGCGCGTACAGCCGCTCCACGTACTCCCGCACCATGCGGCCCGCGAGCACCTTGGGCCCCAGCGAGACGAGGGTGCGCCGGACCATCTCGATCCACCGCACCGGCAGTCCGCTGCGGCCGGCCCGGTCGTAGAACCGCGGCGCGACCCGGTCCTCGATCAACTCGTAGAGGGCGCCCGCCTCCAGGTCGTCGCGCCGGTCCTCGTCCGTCCCGAGCCCGTCGGCGGTCGGGATGGCCCAGCCGAAGTCCGGCTCGAACCATTCGTCCCACCAGCCGTCCAGCACGGACAGGTTGAGGCAGCCGTTGAGCGCCGCCTTCATCCCGCTGGTCCCGCAGGCCTCCAGCGGCCGCAGCGGGTTGTTCAGCCAGACGTCGCAGCCCGGGTAGAGCTTCTGCGCCATGGCCATGCCGTAGTCGGGCAGGAAGACGATCCGGTGCCGCACCCGCGGATCGTCGGAGAACCGCACCAGCTCCTGCACGAGCCGCTTGCCCCCGTCGTCGGCCGGGTGCGCCTTGCCCGCGACGACGATCTGCACGGGCCGGTCCGGGTCGAGCAGCAGCGCGCGCAGCCGTTCGGGGTCGCGCAGCATCAGAGTGAGCCGCTTGTACGAGGGCACGCGCCGGGCGAACCCGATGGTGAGCACGTCCGGGTCGAGTACGGAGTCCACCCATCCGAGTTCGGCCTCCGCGGCCCCGCGCTGGAGCCACGAGGCCCGCAGCCGGTCGCGCACCTCCTGCACCAGCTGCTCGCGCAGCACGCGCCGCAGGTCCCAGATGTCCTGGTCGGCGATGTCGGCGACCGCGTCCCAGCGCTCGGAGCCGCCCACCGACAGCGCGTCCTCGGTCCGCCCGGCGCCGATCTGGCGGACGCCTAGGCGGACCACCTCGGGGGCCACCCAGGTCGGGGCGTGCACCCCGTTGGTCACGGAGGTGATCGGCACGTCGGCCGGGTCGAAGCCCGGCCACAGTCCGGCGAACATGCCACGGCTGACCGCCCCGTGCAGGGTGGAGACCCCGTTGGCACGCTGGGCCAGGCGCAGCCCCATCACCGCCATGTTGAACACCCCGGGGTCGCCGCCGGGATAGGACTCGGCGCCCAGCTCCAGGATCCGGTCGACCGGCAGGGCCGCCAGCTCCGCGCCGGGCCCGAAGTGCCGGGCGACCAGGGCCCGCTCGAAGCGGTCGATGCCGGCGGGCACCGGCGTGTGCGTGGTGAACACGGTCCCGGCGCGCACCGCCTCGACGGCGGCCTCGAAGCCGAGCCCCTGCTCCCCTTCCAGTTCCCTTATGCGTTCGAGCCCGAGGAAGCCGGCGTGTCCCTCGTTCGTGTGGAACACCTCCGGGTCGGGATGCCCGGTGATCCGGCAGTACGTGCGCACCGCGCGCACGCCTCCGATGCCGAGCAGCATCTCCTGGAGGAGGCGGTGGTCGCTGCCGCCGCCGTAGAGCCGGTCGGTCACCTCGCGGGCGCCGGAGTCGTTGTCCTCCACGTCGGAGTCGAGGAGCAGCAGCGGTACGCGGCCGACGCGGGCCTGCCAGATGTGCGCGTGCAGGGCCCGGCCGCCGGGCAGGCTCAGGGTCACCCGGGCCGGCGCCCCCTCGCCGTCGCGCAGCAGGGAGACGGGGAGCTCGTTGGGGTCGAGGACGGGGTAGTGCTCCTGCTGCCAGCCGTCGCGGGAGAGGGACTGGCGGAAGTAGCCGTGCCGGTACAGCAGTCCCACTCCGATGAGGGGGACGCCGAGGTCGCTGGCGGCCTTGAGGTGGTCCCCGGCGAGGATCCCGAGCCCGCCGGAGTACTGCGGCAGGGCGGCGGTGATCCCGAACTCGGGGGAGAAATAGGCGATCCCGGCGGGCAGCTCGGCATGGTCCTCGTGGCTCTGGTACCACCTCCCGCCGTGGACGTAGTCGTCGAGGTCGGCGGCGACCACGGCGAGCCGCCGCAGGAACCGCCGGTCGCCGGCCAGTTCCCCGAGCCGGGGTGCGGAGACCGCGCCGAGCAGCCGGACGGGATCGCCGCCGGCGGCCTGCCAGCCCTCGGGGTCGACGGATTGGAAGAGTTCACGAGTCTCGGCATGCCAGGACCAGCGCAGATTACGCGCGAGATCGGCAAGCGGAAGCAATGGTTCCGGGAGGACGGGGCGCACGGTGAATCGACGGATAGCCTTCACACGTTCTACCTTCGCAGGCGATTGCGGATCGAAGCGGCCGCACCACGCTGTGCGTCCGCGCATCACCCCGGGAAGGCTAGCTTCACCTGACCCCGCCCTGCCACGGTGCCGTGGTGGGGAGCGGCGTCACCGAACGGAACAGGAACGTTCCTTCGAAAATGGTGACGTGAATTCAGGACATTCCGGCGGTCGGAAATGCACACGGAATGCGCCGGGACGGGCCCCGCGATCCCTCCTCCGGAGAGCGCTGCCACTACGGACATTCCGACCTCGCCGCCCCAAATCCCCGGTCACGGATGGTGCCCGTGATGCCGGTGGGACAGGGGATTCACGACGTACATCCGGTAGTCCCAACCGACTTGACTGAGCCTCGGCGGATGTCGGCCAAGACCTTGGTCTGGGCCGCGCGACTACGTACGAGTAGTTAACCGAGCGCACGGATTGAGCGGGGTGAGAGTGGGCAGGGCTCCCCGCGTACACGCACGGCACCCCGCCCCACCACCTCTCCCGCCACCCGAGTGAACGCGGACAGGAGCGGCCATGCCCGCAGCCCAGCCGTCTTCTGAGCGGCTAGAAACAGAGCGAACAGAGCGTGCACGACCAGCCGGTGCTCCGGCTGGGCTGTTGTCACCGAGCCCTGCGAACTGCCCCCAGGTGATCCCATCATGATCGGTCGCATTCCCGTCCTGGACGTCCGCCCCGCCGTCGACTGCGGGGCCAGACCCGCCAAGGCGGTCGTGGAAGAGGTCTTCGAGATCTCCGCCACCGTGTTCCGCGAGGGCCATGACGCCGTCGCCGCCCATGTCGTGCTCCGCGACCCCAGCGGGCGGCTGCGGCCCCCCGTGCCGATGCGCGAGCTGGCGCCCGGCACCGACCGGTGGGGCGCGCGGGTCTCCGCCGAGGTCGAGGGGAGGTGGACGTACACCGTCGAGGCGTGGAGCGATCCGGTCGGCACCTGGCAGGCCCACGCCGCCATCAAGATCCCCGCGGGCATCGACCCCGGGCTCACGCTGCTCGAAGGCGCCGAGCTCTACGAGCGGGCCGGCTCCCGGATCCCGAAGAAGGACGGCCGCGAGCACGTCCTGGCCGCCGCCGAGGCGATGCGCGACGAGGACCGCCCGGTCTCGCTGCGGTACGCCGCCGCCCTCGTGCCCCCGGTCCAGGCCGCCCTCGCCCGGCGCCCGTACCGGGAGCTGGTCTCCGCCTCCAAGGCCCTGCCGCTGGTCGTGGAGCGCAAGCGGGCCCTCTTCGGCTCCTGGTACGAGATGTTCCCGCGCTCCGAGGGGGCCCTCGTCGAGCCCGGCGAGGCGCCCGTCAGCGGAACGCTGCGCAGCGCCGCCGAGCGGCTGCCGGCCGTCGCCGCGATGGGATTCGACGTGGTGTACCTGCCACCGATCCACCCCATTGGGAGTACGTACCGCAAGGGGCCGAACAACACTCTTTCGGCTGGAAGTTGGGACCCCGGGGTGCCGTGGGCCATCGGCTCCACCGAGGGCGGCCACGATGCCGTCCACCCCGACCTCGGCACGATCGAGGACTTCGACGCCTTCGTCGCGCGCGCCCGCGAGCTGCGCATGGAGATCGCGCTCGACTTCGCGCTCCAGTGCTCCCCCGACCACCCCTGGGTGGAGAAGCACCCCGAGTGGTTCCGGCACCGGGCCGACGGGACGATCGCGTACGCCGAGAACCCGCCGAAGAAGTACCAGGACATCTACCCGATCCACTTCGACACCGACATGGCCGGGCTCGTCGAGGAGACGGTCCGCATCCTGCGGTACTGGATGGACCACGGCGTCCGCATCTTCCGGGTGGACAATCCGCACACCAAGCCGGTCGTCTTCTGGCAGAAGGTGATCGCGGACATCAACAAGTCCGATCCCGACGTGATCTTCCTGGCGGAGGCCTTCACCCGGCCCGCCATGATGCGCACGCTCGCCGCGGTCGGCTTCCAGCAGTCGTACACGTACTTCACCTGGCGCAACACGAAGGCCGAGCTGACCGAGTACCTGACCGAGCTCGCGGACACCCGCTCCGCCTCCGTCATGCGGCCGAATTTCTTCGTCAATACGCCCGACATCCTCCACGAGTACCTCCAGCGGGGCGGCCGCCCCGCCTTCGAGGTGCGCGCCGTCCTCGCCGCCACCCTCTCCCCCACCTGGGGCGTCTACGCCGGGTACGAGCTGTGCGAGAACACCCCGGTCCGCGAGGGCAGCGAGGAGTACCTGAACTCCGAGAAGTACGAGTTCCGGCCACGCGACTGGGCGGCCGCGGACCGCGATGGCCGCACGATCGCCCCGCTGATCACCTCGCTGAACCGGCTGCGCCGCCGCAACCCGGCGCTCCAGCAGCTGCGCGACATCCATTTCCACACGACCGACAACGACCAGGTGATCGCCTATTCGAAGCACGCGGGCGCCAATTCCGTACTGGTGGTCGTCAACCTCGATCCGCACCACACCCAGGAGGCGACGGTCTCGTTGGACATGCCGGTACTCGGCCTCGACTGGCACGGGTCCCTCGCGGTGCGCGACGAGCTCACCGGCGAGACCTACCACTGGGGCAGGGCCAACTACGTACGCCTGGAGCCGGGCCGAACGCCCGCCCACGTACTCGCGGCCCTGCGACCGTCCCCGCCCACCGGAGGGTCACCCACCACATGATGATCAACGATCCCGTCCACGACACGTTCGAGGACACCCCCGCGAAGGACCGCGATCCCGACTGGTTCAAGCGGGCGGTCTTCTACGAGGTGCTCGTACGGTCCTTCCACGACAGCAACGGCGACGGCGTAGGGGACCTGAAGGGGCTCACCGCCAAGCTCGACTACCTGCAGTGGCTGGGCGTCGACTGCCTCTGGCTGCCGCCGTTCTTCGCCTCGCCGCTCCGTGACGGGGGCTACGACGTCGCCGACTACACCTCCGTGCTGCCCGAGTTCGGCGACCTCGCCGACTTCGTGGAGTTCGTGGACGCCGCGCACCACCGCGGCATGCGGGTGATCATCGACTTCGTCATGAACCACACCAGCGACCAGCACGAGTGGTTCCAGCAGTCCCGCAAGGACCCGGACGGCCCGTACGGCGACTACTACATGTGGGCCGACAACGACAAGCAGTACCAGGACGCCCGCATCATCTTCATCGACACCGAGACCTCGAACTGGACGTACGACCCGGTCCGCAAGCAGTACTACTGGCACCGCTTCTTCTCGCACCAGCCGGATCTCAACTACGAGAACCCGGCCGTCGTGGAGGAGATCGTCTCGGCGCTGCGCTTCTGGCTCGACCTCGGCATCGACGGCTTCCGGCTCGACGCCGTGCCCTACCTGTACGCCGAGGAGGGCACCAACTGCGAGAACCTGCCGCGCACCCACCAGCTCCTCAAGCGGGTCCGCGCCGAGATCGACGCGCACTACCCCGACACCGTGCTGCTCGCCGAGGCCAACCAGTGGCCCGAGGACGTCGTCGACTACTTCGGTGACTTCGCGAGCGGCGGGGACGAATGCCACATGGCGTTCCACTTCCCCGTCATGCCGCGCATCTTCATGGCCGTACGAAGAGAGTCGCGCTATCCCGTCTCCGAAATCCTGGCCAAGACCCCGGCGATCCCGGACCGCTGCCAGTGGGGCATCTTCCTGCGCAACCACGACGAGCTCACCCTCGAAATGGTCACCGACGAAGAGCGCGACTACATGTACGCCGAGTACGCCAAGGACCCGCGAATGCGGGCCAACATCGGCATCCGGCGCCGGCTCGCCCCGCTCCTCGACAACGACCGCAACCAGATGGAGCTGTTCACCGCCCTGCTGCTGTCGCTGCCCGGCTCGCCGGTGCTCTACTACGGCGACGAGATCGGCATGGGCGACAACATCTGGCTCGGCGACCGCGACGGCGTCCGCACCCCGATGCAGTGGACCCCGGACCGCAACGCCGGTTTCTCCTCCTGCGATCCGGGCAGGCTGAACCTGCCGGTCATCATGGACCCGGTCCACGGGTACCAGGTCACCAATGTCGAGGCCGCGATGGCATCGCCCTCCTCACTGCTGCACTGGACCCGCCGGCTCATCGAGGTCCGCAAGGCGAACCCGGCCTTCGGCCTCGGCTCGTACACCGAACTGCCCTCGTCCAACCCGGCGGTACTGGCCTTCCTGCGCGAGTACGGGGACGACCTGGTGCTGTGCGTGCACAACTTCTCCCGCTTCGCGCAGCCCACCGAGCTGGACCTGCAGTCGTTCAACGGGCGGGTCCCGGTGGAGCTCACGGGTGACGTGCGCTTCCCGCCGATCGGCGAGTGGCCGTACCTGCTCACGCTCGCGGGGCACGGCTTCTACTGGTTCCGCCTGCTGGGCGAGTAGCCGCCGAGTACGGGGTGGGCGCGCGAATGGGTCAATCGCCCGCCCCTGTACGGATCATCCTGACCCGACACTCGTACACCACCGGAGAAGCAACTGACGCGATCCGGGACACTCTCCGCATTCTGTGACGGCCCGGGGAAAGGACGCGACGCCATGTCGGAGGCTGCATCCGCCGGGACGACGAGCACGACCGGACTCAGTCCGCTGGAGCCGATGCTCCGGGACTGGCTGCCGCTCCAGCGCTGGTTCGCCGGCAAGGGCCGGCGCATCGGCCGGCTCCGGATGATCTCGGCGGCCGACCTGCTGCCGCCGGGCTCCTCCCCCCGGCTCGTCCACCTGCTCCTGGACGTCGACGGCGACTGCTACCAGCTGCTGCTCGGCGTCCGCCCCGCACTTCCGCCCGCCCTGGCGCCCGCGCTGATCGGGCGCGCCGAGCAGGGCCCGTACGCCGGCCAGTGCGTGTACGAGGGGCTGGGCGATCCGCGGCTGGCGGCGCTGCTGCTGGAACGGTTGCGCGCCCCCGGCACCCTCGGCCCGCTGCGCTTCGACCGCGACCCGATGGCACTGATCCCGGCGGCGCTCACCCCCCGGCCGCTGTCCGGGGAGCAGACCAACTCCTCGCTGATCTACGGGGATTCGTACATCCTGAAGGTGTTCCGCCGGGTCGGCCCCGGGGTCAATCCCGACCTGGAGCTGCCGAGAGCGCTGGCGGCCGCCGGGTGTGCGCGCGTCCCCGCGCCGGTCGCCTGGTACGAGGCCGCGCTGCCCGGCGGAGAACCGTTGACCCTGGGCGTGCTCCAGCCCTATCTGCGCGGCTCCGACGACGGCTGGCAGCTCGCACTGGGCCGGCTCCGCGCCGGGGCCGACTTCACCGCCGAGGCGCACGCGCTGGGCCGGGCCACCGCCGAGGTGCACAGCGCGCTCGCCGCCGCGCTGCCCACCCTCGCGCTGGGCCCGGAGCAGACCGCCCGGCTCGCCTCCGGGATGACGGCCCGGCTGGCGGCCACCGCCCGCGAGGTGCCCGCGCTGCGGCCGTACGAGGCGGGGCTGCGCGGGGCGTTCGACGCGCTGGCCGTGTCCCGCGGGGCCGGGGTGCCCGCCCAGCGGATCCACGGCGACCTGCACCTGGGCCAGACCCTGCGCACCGCCGACGGCAGCTGGGCGCTGATCGACTTCGAGGGCGAGCCGGCCCGGCCGCTGGCCGACCGCCGCCGCCCCGAACCCGCCGTCCGCGACATCGCCGGGATACTGCGCTCGTTCGACTACGCGGCCCGCTCCCACCGCCCGTTCGCCCCCGCCTGGGCGGACGCCTGCCGGGCCGCCTTCTGCGAGGGCTATGCCCGGACCACCGGCCGCGACCCGCGCGAGGACCTCGTACTGCTGCGCGCGTACGAGACCGACAAGGCGGTGTACGAGGCGCGCTACGAGTCCCGGCACCGCCCCGACTGGCTGCACGTGCCGATGGCCGCGATCCGGCGGCTGGCCGCCGGCGCGGACCGGGGATTCGGCCGCGCGCAGCCGGGCGCCGGGCCCGCCCCCGCCGAAGGCTTCCCCTCCCTCTCCCCCCACCCCCGCCCGCAGCCGCCTAGGAGGCCGCACACGTGAGCCCCGCCCGTCAGTCACCCTCCACCACCCCGCCGCCCCCGCCCCAGGCTCCGGCCGCGGCCGCGCCGCGCAGAGCCCAGGCACCGCGCGCCCGGCGGGCTCCCGCGCACGGGGTCCGGCCGGCGCCCGCGCTCGGCGCCGCGGAACGGGCCCGGCTGCTGGAGGGCCGCCACCACGACCCCCACGGGGTGCTGGGCGCCCGGACCCGGCGGGACGGGGTGGTCTTCCGCGTGCTGCGCCCGTACGCCAAGGCGGTCACGATCATCGCGAAGGGACTGCGGGCCGAGCTCCACGACGACGGCGACGGGCTGTTCTCGGGGCTGCTGCCGCTGACCGGAGTGCCGGACTACCGGCTGCTGGTCGCGTACGGCGACGACGAGATCGAGGTGCACGACCCCTACCGGTTCCTGCCCGCGCTCGGCGAGCTGGACCTGCACCTGATCGGTGAGGGCCGGCACGAGGAGCTGTGGACGGCGCTGGGCGCCCGGCCGATGGAGCACCAGGGCGTGGCCGGCACCCGGTTCACGGTGTGGGCGCCGAACGCCCAGGGGGTGCGGGTCACCGGGGACTTCTCGTACTGGGACTCGGTCGCGTACCCGATGCGCTCGCTGGGCGCGAGCGGCGTGTGGGAGCTGTTCCTGCCGGGGGTGGGCGAGGGCGCGCTCTACAAGTACGACATCACGCGGCCGGACGGCAGCCACACCCTGCGCGCCGACCCGATGGCCCGCGCCGCGGAGGTCCCGCCGGCCAACGCCTCGGTGGTCACCGCGTCCCACTACGAGTGGCAGGACGCGGAGTGGATGGCGCGGCGCGGGGCCCGCCCGGCGCACGAGGCCCCGTTCTCGGTGTACGAACTGCACCTGGCCTCCTGGCGGCCGGGGCTCTCGTACCGGCAGCTGGCCGAGCAGCTCCCCCCGTACGTCAAGGAGCTGGGCTTCACCCACGTGGAGCTGATGCCGGTCGCCGAGCACCCCTTCGGCGGCTCGTGGGGCTACCAGGTGACCGGGTTCTACGCGCCGACCTCGCGGATGGGCGGACCGGACGAGTTCCGGATGCTGGTGGACGCGCTGCACCGGGCCGGGATCGGGGTGATCGTCGACTGGGTGCCCGCGCACTTCCCGCGCGACGAGTGGGCGCTCGCGGAGTTCGACGGGCGGCCGCTGTACGAGCACCACGACCCGAGGCGGGCCGCGCACCCGGACTGGGGGACGCTGGAGTTCGACTACGGCCGCAAGGAGGTCCGCAACTTCCTCGTCGCGAACGCCGTGTACTGGTGCCAGGAGTTCCACGTGGACGGGCTGCGGGTGGACGCCGTCGCCTCGATGCTCTACCTGGACTACTCGCGCGGCGAGGGCGAGTGGACGCCGAACGAGCACGGCGGGCGGGAGAACCTGGACGCGATGGCGCTGCTCCAGGAGATGAACGCGACGGTGTACCGGCGCTGTCCGGGCGTGGTGACGATCGCGGAGGAGTCCACCGCGTGGGAGGGCGTGACCCGGCCGACGGATGCGGGCGGGCTCGGCTTCGGGCTGAAGTGGAACATGGGCTGGATGCACGACACCCTGCGCTACGCGTCGAAGGAGTCGGTGCACCGCAAGTACCACCACCACGACATGACGTTCGGGATGGTCTACGCGTACAGCGAGAACTACGTGCTGCCGATCTCGCACGACGAGGTGGTGCACGGCAAGGGCTCGCTGGTGTCGAAGATGCCCGGGGACTGGTGGCAGCAGCGGGCCGCGCACCGGGCGTACCTGGGCTTCATGTGGGCCCATCCGGGCAAGCAGCTGCTGTTCATGGGGCAGGAGTTCGCCCAGGGTTCGGAGTGGTCGGAGACGTACGGGCCGGACTGGTGGCTGCTGGACTCCTCGTACGCGGCGGCCGCCGACCACCGGGGCGTACGTGACCTCGTGCGCGACCTGAACCGCACGTACACGGCGGCGCCCGCGCTGTGGGAGCGGGACTCCACGGCGGAGGGCTTCGCCTGGGTGGACGCGGACGCGGCGGAGGACAACGTCTTCGCGTTCCTGCGGTACGCGCAGGACGGTTCGCAGCTGCTGTGCGTGTCGAACTTCTCGCCGGTGGTGCGGCACGGCTACCGGATCGGCGTCCCGGCGGAGGTGCCGTGGTGGCGGGAGGTCCTGAACACGGACCTGGAGCAGTACGGCGGCAGCGGCGTGCGCCATCTGCAGCCGCTGAGGCCCGAGCCCGTGCCCGCGCAGGGTCGCCCGGCGAGCCTGCGCATGACACTCCCGCCGCTGGCGACGGTCTGGCTCAGGCCGTGACGGCGGTGGCGCGGGTGGCGCCGGTGACGTCTTCGAGTTCCTGAAGGAGCTTGCGCTTGGCGCGGGCCCCGACCATCTGCTTCACGGGCTCGCCGTCACGGAAGACGAGCAGGGTCGGCATGGACAGCACCCCGTACCGGACGACGGTGGCGGGGTTGCTGTCCGCGTCGATCTGCACGACCTTGAGGCGGTCGGCCTCCTCGGCGGCGACGGCGGACAGCACCGGCGCGAGCTGCCGGCACGGCCCGCACCAGTCGGCGGTGAACTCCACGAGGACGGGACGCCCCCGCTCGGCGAGCACCTCCGCCTCGAAGTCCTGGTCGGTCACCTCGGCGACACCCTCGGCGTGAATCATCTCGTTCGCCCTCTCTTATGGTCCGGTCATTTCACAGCGCGGCGACGCCGCCTGCCCGGCGGCGTCCTCGGCGGCGGCGAGCTGCCGCGCGACCTGCTCCCGTACGTCGGCCAGCTGGCCGATCAGCCCGTCGAGCTCGGCGAGCTTGCGCCGGTACACGGCCAGGGACGCGGGACAGGAGTCCCCGGCGGGATGGCCGGCGCGCAGGCAGTCGACGAACGGGCGGGTCTCCTCCAGCTCGAAGCCGAAGTCCTGGAGCATGCGGATCTGGCGCAGCAGCCGCAGGTCTTCCTCGTCGTACGTGCGGTAGCCGTTGCCGGTGCGGCGCGCGGGCAGCAGTCCGCGCGACTCGTAGTACCGCAGGGTCCGCGTGCTGGTCCCGGCCCGCTCCGCCAGTTCGCCGATTCGCATGCCCCGACCGTAAGGCTTGACGCCGACGTCAAGGCAAGGAGCGGATCGGGGTGAGGGGTGGGGCCCTCGCCACCCCCGTATGCGAGGGCCCCGACATGGATCACGCACGGGGTGCGAGGCCGGTTCAGGAGGGGGTGCGGAAGATCGGTGAACATTGTGCGCAGGGGTTTCGCGCGGTCGGCCGGAACCGTACGCTGGGAAATGGATCTAGTGCTGGTCCGATTACCGGACGGTCGCCGGAAAACTCGCCCCCAACGTTGAACTCCATAGGATGTTCCTACGAGTTCTGGGCTTGTTTGAACGGTCTGTAGTCGCCACCCCTTGGGCACTCCTACGGTGTGCCCTGTGCACTCCAGCCCTCCCTTCAATGCCCCCGCCGCGCGTCGCCTCCGCGCAGCCCTGGGCATGGCTCCCGGTCATGTCGCCTATGGCCTGCGCGCCCAGTACGGACTGATCGTCGAGCCCGAGACCGTGATGGCCTGGGAGCGCGGTGAGATATCGCCGAGTTCCGCCGAGCTCACGGCGCTGGCCGGTGTCCTCTGGTGCGCACCCGGCGAACTGCTCGCCGAGCCCGTGACCCTGCGGGAGCACCGGATGGCCCGCGGCATGGCCGCGGACGAGCTGGCCCGGCGGATCGGGCTGGAGACGGCCGCGTACCAGAAGATGGAGGACACCGGGCGCTGGAAGGGCAACGAACGGCAGTCCGTGGCCCTGGCGCAGGTGCTCGGGCTGTCGCTGGCCCAGTTCGTGGCGGCGACGGGCAAGCAGGACGAGCTCGCCGAGCTCCTGCGCAACGCGGTGACCACCCGCTGGCAGGCGTACGTCAAGCCGCTGACCAAGCTGCTGCCGGTGCCGAAGCAGCACCTGGAGCCGGTCCTGGAGCGGCTGCACGAGGACTACCAGTCGAAGATGGTGGCCACCCTGAGCTGGGGCGGCGCCTCGGGCGAGGCCGGCACGGGCGACGCGGGCCGCCAGTTCCTGGCCGACATAGTGACCCACTTCTGGTCCTACGCCTCCGGGCCCCGGTAGGCCGCCCGGGGCGCCGGACCCGCCGTCGGGAGCCCCCGTACGCGCCGTCACTTCAGCGGTGCGTACACCACGGTCGCGGCGCTGCCCGCGCCGGCGAGGTCCCGCTCGATCCGGTCGGCGGTCTTCTGGTCGCCCACCAGGACGGTCGGCGGCTCGGGGCAGGTGGCGATGGCGCCCTTCAGGCGGCCCAGCGAAGCCTGGTACTCCTTCTCGTCGACCGCGGCCGGGCCGCCGATCTTGACGTTGAAGACCTCGTAGAGCCCGACCATCGCGCCTGCCCGATGGGTGAGGACCTGCGCGAGGAACGTCGCTCTCATGTTCAGGTACGCGTCGTTGCCGTAGAGGGCGATCACGGGAGAGTCGACGCCCTTCAGGTCGCGCCGGGCCAGCGTTTTGGCCGCCGGGCCGATGCCGTTCTCGTGCTCGCCCCGGGCCCACTTGATCATCTGGCTGTCGTACCAGGCGGAGGGATGCCCCCATCCGGACGGCACTCCCCATTGGACGTTGCCGAAGAGCGCGAGTGCTGCGGCCGTCGCGAGACCGGAGCGCAGCAGCAGGTCGGCCCGCCGGCGCAGCGGGGAGCTCGTCGTGCGTGCGGCGGGCTGGAGCATCAGGCCGACCAGGCCCAGCGAGATCAAGGCGATCACGAGGCCGGCGGCGGTCAGCTTCTCGAAGTAGTACGAGTAGTAGCCGATGGTGTGCTTCTGCCAGGCGCCGAAGACACCGATCACCGCGGTGGCGCCCAGGACGAGGGCCAGGACCGTCTGCCCCGTGCCCGTCCTGCGGTTCACCGGCAGGGACGCGGCCACCAGGGCCAGCAGCCCGCAGCCGATGAACACCGGGCGGTCGGGGATGACCATCGGGCCGGCGAGGTTGGACGTCTTCTCGACGTCCAGCTTGGTCAGGACGGAGAAGACGCTTGGCAGTGCGGCGATCAGGGCGCCGCCCGCCAGTGCGCCGACGACGAGTCGGCGGTGCGGGGCGAATCGCCGCCGGTGGACGACCAGGACCGCGGCCAGGGCGATGCCGACGAGGACGCCGTAGAGGTTGTAGACGAAGGTCACGGAGACCAGGGCGGCGATCCCGACGAGGACGAACTCGGCTCGGCCCATCGCCGGCCGCACGAGGAGCGCCAGCGCGACGGCCAGGAACAACAGTCCGAAGGTCTCCGAGTCGAAGCCCCACGCGACCAGTTGCGCCATCGAGCCGGACATCATCACCGCCGCCACGGTCGCGCAGACCGCCGCCGCGCGCCAGCCGCGCAGGCGCGGGCCGCCGATCCAGCGGGCGGCCCAGACGAGTGCGCCGCAGAGCAGCGCGTAGGCGGCGAGGACGTACAGGAGGTAGCGGTACGTCATGTCGAGGCCTGAGCCGCCGTCGGTCGATGACTTCACCAGTACGTCGGTCCAGGCCATCAGGAAGTGCGTGCCCTGCGGGTAGACCGCTTCGGCCGGGGTCATCATGTACGCCTTGGCCGCCTCCTGGTGGAGGAAGGCGTAGCCGCCCACGTGGTGGATGCCGTCGAAGTACGAGAAGTGGCCGAGCCGGTCCTCGGAGGTGGCGAAGTAGGCCAGCCGGTCGGCCGCCGACTTGCCGGCCAGGGGGTGGTGGAAGTAGCGCCAGACCACGGCCACGGTGGCGAGTACCAGGGCGTCCGAGCCGCGCAGGCGCAGCGGTATGCGGGGCCTGCGGCCGGCGAGCCAGCCGGTGACGGACAGCACGGTCAGCAGGAGGCCGGTCCCGGGGACGGGGGCCAGGCCCCATGGCCAGACGGAGAAGAGCAGGCCGAAGGCCATCACCGCGCCGCAGAGGAGGAAGGACGCGACCACCAGGCGGTCGAGGAGCCCTCCGCCCACGCGGATCAGGGAGGCGATCGCCAGCACCAGGACGGGGACGAGCACCACGTCCAGGGCGAGCGTGTGGAGCAGGAGCGGCAGGGCCCAGGACAGGGCCACGGCTGCGCCGAGGACGGGCCATCGCCTCCCGCCGCCGGCCCGGCCTTCGGCCGGGTGCAGCGGCCGGATGTCGACGGGCTTGCTTGTCGGAACGGCAGAGCGGGTGGCCACGGGAGACGGGCACCTTCCATCGAGCAGGGGGAGCGGATGACGGGGCCGGACACGACGGCTGGATCCGTCCACGCGCTTCGGCCACCCACCCCAACCCCCAAGCCGGGAATCATAGCCGTCGGGTATGAGCGTGGGAGAAAGCCCCGGAGAACGGATCTCCGGGGCTGAATGCCGCAGCGGCGGCAGGGGTTTCGGGCCTGCGCGATCAGAGGCGGAGGGCCCGGGGCGGGTGGGGCGCAGGGCCTGCGGGCGGGTGGGTCAGAAGACCGATTCGGCCTCGTACATGCGGTCGTCCGGGACCGTCTTCAGTTCGGTGACCGCTTGGGCCAGGGGGGCCATCACGATGTCGGTGCCGCGCAGGGCTGTCATGTTGCCGAAGTCGCCGCGGTGGACGGCCTCCACCGCGTGCCAGCCGAAGCGGGTGGCGAGGACGCGGTCGTAGGCGGTGGGGACGCCGCCGCGCTGGACGTGGCCGAGGATGACCGGGCGGGCCTCCTTGCCGAGGCGGTGCTCCAGCTCGACGGCCAGGCGGTTGCCGATGCCGGCGAAGCGCTCGTGGCCGTACTGGTCGATGGCGCCCTTCTCGTACGGCATGGAGGCCTCGGCCGGGTGCGCGCCCTCGGCGACGCAGATGACGGCGAACTTCTTCCCGCGGGAGAATCGTTCCTCCACCATCTTCACCAGGGCGTCCACCTCGAAGGGGCGCTCGGGCAGGCAGATCCCGTGGGCGCCGCCGGCCATGCCGGACTCCAGGGCGATCCAGCCCGCGTGCCGGCCCATGACCTCGACGACCATCACGCGCTGGTGCGATTCGGCGGTGGTCTTGAGGCGGTCGATGGCCTCGGTGGCAACCATGACGGCGGTGTCGAAGCCGAAGGTGCGGTCGGTGGAGGAGATGTCGTTGTCGATGGTCTTCGGCACGCCGACGACCGGCATCCCTGCGTCCGAGAGCATCCGGGCGGCGGTCAGGGTGCCCTCGCCGCCGATCGGGATGAGGGCGTCGATGCCGTAGCGCGTCGCCAATTCCTGGGCGTTCTCGGCGGCTTCGTGCAGCCGCGCGCGCTCCATGCGGGCCGAACCGAGAATCGTGCCGCCGCGGGCCAGAATGCCGCTGACGGCGTTGATGTCGAGGGGGCGGTGGTGGCCGTCCAGGAGACCCTTGAAGCCGTCCTCGAAGCCGATGACTTCGTCACCGTGGCCGACCACGGCGCGGTGTACGACCGAACGGATGACAGCGTTCAGGCCCGGGCAGTCGCCGCCTGCGGTGAGAACTCCGATACGCATCGTGCTGTGTCTCCTGCTCCTGGTCGTACCGGGCCGTACGCGTGCGGGCGGACAGCCGTACATCTGAAGGGCGTCGTGTTCGTCATGGTGAAGCCTGTCCGATTGTTCCACGGGCCGGGGGTGCGGCGCGTTGTGCGCTGCTCCGCCCACCAGGCCTTTCGACCCCTGCGACCAGGCCTTTCCCGGCGGGCGCCCTATCTGTCCGCCGAGGTATTGTCAAGAGGTCAGGCCCACCCTAACGGGGAAAAAACCACCACATCCACTACATCCACGACATCCACACGATGGGACGGAGACCACGCGTGACGCGCAGCGTGTACGTGACCGGTATCGAGCGGGGGGACGGCCGCCAGGTCGTCGAGCTGGGGATCATGGAGCTGCTGACCCGCCAGACGGCACGGGTAGGCGTCTACCGGCCGTTGCTCCACGACGCACCGGACCGGCTCTTCGACCTCCTGAAGGCCCGCTACCGGATCGACCAGGACGCCGCGACGGCCTACGGCATGGAGTACCACGAGGCCTCCGCCATCCTGGCCGAGAAGGGCACCGACGAGCTCGTGTCCCGGCTGGTGGACGGCTACCACCGGGTGGCCCGCGACTACGAGGTCATGCTCGTCCTCGGCACCGACTACGCCGATACGAACCTCCCCGACGAGCTGGCGCTCAACGCCCGCCTCGCCAACGAACTGGGGGCCGTCGTCGTGCCCGTCGTCGGCGGCACCAAGCACCCCGCCGAGGCCGTGCGCGCCGAGGCCCAGAGTGCCTTCCGCGCGTACGAGAGCCTCGGCTGCCACGTCGTCGCGATGATGGTCAACCGGGTGGCCGCCGAGGACCGGGACGGTATAGCCGAGCGGCTGGCCGCCCGCCTGCCCGTGCCCTGCTACGTGCTGCCGGACGACAAGTCGCTCTCCGCCCCGACCGTCGCCCAGATCACCCGGGCGCTCGGCGCCGAGGTGCTCCTCGGCGACGACGCCGGGCTGGCCCGCGACGCCGTGGACTTCGTCTTCGGCGGAGCCATGCTGCCGAACTTCCTGAACGCCCTGACGCCCGGCTGCCTGGTCGTCACCCCCGGGGACCGTGCCGACCTGGTCATCGGGGCGCTGGCCGCGCACGCCTCGGGCACCCCGCCGATCGCCGGCGTGCTGCTGACCCTGAACGAGCGTCCGGGTCCGGACATCCTGACCCTGGCCTCGAAGCTGGCGCCGGGCACCCCGGTGGTCTCGGTGGCCGGCAACAGCTTCCCGACGGCCGCCGAACTGTTCTCGCTGCAGAGCCGGTTGAACTCCGCGACCCCGCGCAAGCTGGAGACCGCCCTCGGCCTGTTCGAGCGGCACGTGGACACCGCCGAGCTGCGCGGGCTGCTGTCGGTGGCCCGCTCCGAGCGCGTCACGCCGATGATGTTCGAGCACGAGCTGCTGGAGCGGGCCCGCGCCGAGCGCCGCCGCGTGGTGCTCCCCGAGGGCACCGAGGAGCGCGTGCTGCGCGCCGCGGACGTGGTGCTGCGCCGCGGGGTCTGCGACCTGACCCTGCTGGGCGAGGAGCAGGCGATCCTGAAGAAGGCCGCCGACCTGGGCATCGACATCTCCGCCGCGCAGCTCATCGATCCGGCGGCCTCCCCGCTGCGGGAACGTTTCGCCGAGTACTACGCGCAGGCCCGCGCCCACAAGGGCATGACCGTCGAGCTGGCCCTCGACGTGGTCACCGACGTGAACTACTTCGGCACCCTGATGGTCCAGGAGGGCTTCGCCGACGGTATGGTCTCCGGCTCGGTGCACTCCACCGCCGCGACCATCCGGCCCGCCTTCGAGATCATCAAGACGAAGCCCGACGCCTCGATCGTCTCCTCGGTCTTCTTCATGTGCCTGGCCGACCGGGTCCTCGTCTACGGGGACTGCGCGGTCAACCCGGACCCGGGCGCCGAGCAGCTCGCCGACATCGCCGTCCAGTCGGCGGCGACCGCGGCCGCCTTCGGGGTCGAGCCTCGGATCGCGATGCTCTCGTACTCGACCGGCACCTCGGGCAGCGGCGCCGACGTGGACAAGGTCCGCAAGGCCACCGAGATCGTCCGCGCGCACCGCCCCGACCTGCTGATCGAGGGCCCGATCCAGTACGACGCCGCCGTCGAGCCCTCGGTCGCCGCGACCAAGCTGCCCGGATCGGAGGTGGCCGGCCGCGCGAGCGTGCTGATCTTCCCGGACCTCAACACGGGCAACAACACGTACAAGGCCGTGCAGCGCTCGGCGGGCGCCGTCGCGGTCGGCCCCGTGCTCCAGGGTCTGCGCAAGCCGGTCAACGACCTCTCGCGCGGCGCGCTGGTGCAGGACATCGTCACCACCGTGGCGATCACCGCGATCCAGGCGCAGGGCGCACAGCCCGCGCAGGCGCCCACCGCCTGACCCCCGTACCGCCCCGCCCCCCACTCCGAAGGAAAGACGCCCATCGTGACCACCGCATCGCGCGTACTCGTCCTCAACTCCGGCTCCTCGTCGGTGAAGTACCAGCTGCTCGACATGGCGGACTCCGCCCGCCTCGCCGTCGGCCTGGTGGAACGGATCGGGGAGCAGGCCTCGCGCCTCGTGCACGAGCCGCTCACCGGTCCGGGCGCGGGCGGCGGCAAGCGCGAGCGGCTCGGCGCGATCGCGGACCACGAGGCCGCGCTCCAGGCCGTCGCGGCGGAGCTCGCCGCCGACGGGCTGGGTCTGGACTCCCCCGAACTGGCGGCCGTCGGGCACCGGGTGGTGCACGGCGGGACCCGGTTCACGCAGCCGACGGTGATCGACGACGAGGTGCTGGCGGAGATCCGGAGCCTGATCCCCCTCGCCCCGCTGCACAACCCGGCGAACGTGACCGGCATCGAGGTGGCGCGCTCGCTGCGCGCGGACATCCCGCAGGTGGCGGTCTTCGACACGGCCTTCCACTCGACGATGCCGGAGTACGCGGCCCGGTACGCGATCGACGCCGTGACGGCGGAGAAGTACGCCATCCGGCGGTACGGGTTCCACGGCACCTCCCACGCGTACGTCTCGCGGGCGACGGCCGCCCTGCTCGGCCGGCCGGTGGAGGACGTGAACGTGATCGTGCTGCACCTGGGCAACGGGGCCTCGGCCTCGGCGGTCCGGGGCGGGGTGTGCGTGGAGACGTCGATGGGCCTGACCCCGCTGGAGGGACTGGTCATGGGCACCCGTTCGGGCGACCTGGATCCTGCGGTCGTCTTCCACCTGGCGCGGGTGGGCGGCTTCTCGGTGGATGAGATCGATTCGCTCCTGAACAAGAAGAGCGGTCTGCTGGGCCTGTGCGGCGACAACGACATGCGCGAGGTGCTGCGGCGGGCGGGCGAGGGCGACGAGTCGGCGCGGCTCGCCTTCGCGGCGTACGTCCATCGCCTGAAGAAGTACATCGGCGCCTACTCGGCGGTGCTCGGCCGGGTGGACGCGGTGGCGTTCACGGCGGGGGTCGGCGAGAACGCGCACCAGGTCCGGGAAGCTGCCGTCGACGGCCTCGCGGAGCTGGGGCTCGCGCTGGACCTGGAGGCCAATGCCGTGCGCTCTTCCGAGCCGCGGCTGGTGTCGCCGCACTACGCGCGGGTGGCGGTGGCCGTGGTCCCGACGGATGAGGAACTGGAGATCGCCACCCAGGCGTACGCGCTGGTTACTCAGTAGTCACTTGGACTTTCCACCAGACGGAATATTCCGCTACGAAACAAACGGATAGGATCCGCTCCATGCGCCGTTCCAAAATCGTCTGCACGCTGGGCCCCGCCGTCGACTCGTATGAGCAGCTGAAAGCGCTCATCGAGGCAGGTATGAACGTGGCCCGATTCAACTTCAGCCACGGATCCCAGGCAGAACACCAGGAGCGGTACGACCGCGTCCGGAAGGTCTCCGAGGACACCGGGCGCGCGGTCGGCGTCCTCGCCGACCTCCAGGGTCCCAAGATCCGTCTGGAGACCTTCGCCGAGGGCCCCGTCGAGCTGGTGCGCGGTGACGAGTTCACCATCACCACCGAGGACGTCCCGGGCGACAAGTCCATCTGCGGCACCACCTACAAGGGCCTGCCGGGCGACGTCACCAAGGGCGACCAGATCCTGATCAACGACGGCAACGTCGAGCTGCGGGTGACCGAGGTCGAGGGCCCGCGGGTCAGGACCATCGTCATCGAGGGCGGTGTCATCTCGGACCACAAGGGCATCAACCTGCCGGGTACCGCCGTGAACGTCCCCGCGCTGTCGGAGAAGGACGTCGACGACCTCCGCTTCGCCCTGCGGATGGGCTGCGACATGGTCGCCCTGTCCTTCGTCCGCGACGCCGACGACGTCAAGGACGTCCACAAGGTCATGGACGAGGAGGGCCGCCGGGTCCCCGTCATCGCCAAGGTCGAGAAGCCGCAGGCCGTCGAGAACATGGCGGCCGTGGTCGACGCCTTCGACGCGGTCATGGTGGCCCGCGGCGACCTGGCCGTCGAGTACCCGCTCGAAAAGGTCCCGATGGTCCAGAAGCGGCTCATCGAGATGTGCCGCCGCAACGCCAAGCCGGTGATCGTCGCGACCCAGATGATGGAGTCGATGATCACCAACTCCCGCCCGACCCGCGCGGAGGCGTCCGACGTCGCCAACGCGATCCTCGACGGCGCGGACGCGGTCATGCTGTCGGCCGAGTCCTCGGTCGGCGCTTACCCGATCGAGACCGTCAAGACGATGTCGAAGATCGTCTCGGCGGCCGAGGAGGAGCTGCTGTCCAAGGGCCTGCAGCCGCTGGTCCCGGGCAAGAAGCCCCGTACGCAGGGCGGCTCCGTCGCCCGCGCGGCCTGCGAGATCGCGGACTTCCTCGACGGCAAGGCGCTCATCGCCTTCACGCAGTCCGGTGACACGGCCCGCCGCCTGTCGCGCTACCGCGCCACGCAGCCGATCCTGGCCTTCACCACCGACGTCAACACCCGCAACCAGCTCACGCTGAGCTGGGGCGTCGAGTCGTACGTCGTCCCGCACGTGGACACCACGGACGCGATGGTCGACCTGGTGGACGGCGAACTGCTGAAGCTGGGCCGCCACAACGCCGGCGACACGATGGTCATCACCGCCGGCTCGCCCCCCGGAGTCCCGGGCACGACCAACATGGTCCGCGTCCACCACCTGGGCGGCCAGCCCCAGGCCTGACGCCTACCGCACCTCTGCCGCACAGAGACCGAGGGCGGCACCCCGGACCCCTCACAGGGACCGGGGTGCCGCCCTCGGTGCGTTGTTCCGCGCGGCGCGGTGTGCCGTACGGGACTACTCCGGCGGGCCGACGTAGTTGTGCAGGCCCGGGACCGTGAGGGTGCCGCCGAACTGGCCGGCCTGGACGACCTTGACGTTCGAGAAGAACGCGAACGGGACGTTCAGGGGCGGCGGGCTGTTCGGGGTGAACTCGATCGGGATCAGACCGAAGAGGTTCCCCTTGAGGCTCTCGGTGTACATCGTCACCGTGCCGCCGCGGATCTTGGAGGTGGAGCCCGGGCGGGACTTCAGGTGGGCGACGTTCCCGCTCTTGCCGACCGTCTGGTAGAGGTCCTTGATGTCCAGCGAGTCCGCCGTGAACTTCAGGACCTTCTTCGTCTTGCCGCCCGCCGTTTTCACCTCGACTATGCCGTGGTAATCCAGGCCGTAGAGAGTCAGCAGCGAGCTGTCGAGGTACCAGGGCTCGTCCGGCAGGAGCGGGATCCCCGGCTCCAGTTCGGCGTCGGCCAGCGCCTTGGCGTCGTACGTCGGGCAGGGGAAGGGCTGCTTCCCGTCCGCGTCCTTCGTCTCCTCGGTCTTGGACTTGTCCTCGCCGGCCGCCTTGCCCGTCTCGTCCTTCGGCGTCTTCGCGGTGTCCTTGACGTCCTCGGACAGCTCCTTGACGTCGACACCGGCCTGCTTCGCGGCGTCGCGGATCGCGTCCGCGGCCGGGTCCGGCGCCGGGGCGGGCTTCGTCGTCGGCGGCGTCGTCGTGGCGGGCTTGGTCGGCGTGGGCGTGGGCGTCGGGGTCGGGGTGGCCGACGGGTGCGCGCCCAGGATCGGGGTGGTGATGCCGTCGACGATGCCCTTGACCTTGTCGCCGATGCCCAGGGGGTCCAGCGGGTTCGGCGTCTTGGACGGGGACGGCGTCGCGGCCGGGGCCGAGGGGGCCGTCTGCTTGGACTGGGTGGTGGCATCCGCCGACTTGCTGGCGGACGGCTCCGGCGCCTTCGGGGTCTTCGCGGCCTTCGAGGCACCCGGCGAGGGGGTCGCGGAGGGCGACGAACTCGGCGAGGGCGACGTCGACGTCGACGGGCTCGGAGAGGCCGACTCCGCGGGTTCGTCGGACCGCGTCACACACGGACCGGGCGCGAAGGGAATCTCCTCGTCGGCGAGCGCCAGCTTCGGCGCCATGCCCATCCCGACGAAGACCGCGGTCGGCATGGCCGCCAGCGCCATCGTCTTGCCGACGGGTATCTGGATCTTGTTCAGCAGCGACTTCCGGGGCGCGGCGTGCCGCGGACCCCTTCGTTCACGGGACTCTGCGCTCGGGGCCACGTCCCGCTGCGTCTTGTCACCCCGCACTGTTCCTCCCGCCATCGGCGTGGGCAGTCGTCTCGGTCGCGTAAGCCGTTTCCGTGTCACGGGGGCCGGGCACTCCCAGGGGGCCGCCCCCGTACGTCTCCGCCTTGGCCGCCGCCGCGTCGCCCTGCACGCCCTCCGGCTTGCCCGGCGCCCATGACAGCGAGAGGGCTCCGCCGACCAGGGCGAACAGGAAGCCGAGGAAGAAGCCGCCCAGGTTGGACACCGGCAGGGAGACCAGGGCGAGCAGGATCGCCGCCACTCCGGCGAAGACCCGGATGCCCTGCTGGAACCAGAGGGCCAGGCCGAGGGTGATGAGCAGGATGCCGATGATCAGCGAACCCGCGCCCGCGGTCGTCGCCATGGCGATGGTGACGTTGCCCAGCCGGAGGTCCGCGTACGGGAAGTACGCGATGGGAACGCCCCCGATGAGAGTGAAGAGGCCCGCCCAGAAGGGCCGGCCGCCACTCCAGGCGTGGAAGCGGTGGTACACCGCGGTGAGCCATGCGTCGTCTGCGGCGCGAACCGGGGCCTGGGGGTTCATGGACAACAGCTCCCTGGAAACGGTGGTACGGAGAACTGGGGGAGCCCGGTGGGACGGGCGGCGGCCACGGCCGCCACCCGCCTCTACCGGTCACACCCCGGGACGGGCTACTTCTCGTCCTGGTAGCACGGCTGGTCGCCGCCGAGCAGGCGCAGCTTGAGGTCGGGCAGCGTGAAGGTGCCCGCCGTCGTCGCCCAGGCCTTCTGACGCACGTTCGTCAGCACGGCCTTCTTGGCGCGCTGCGAGAACAGGGCGCCGTTCGCCACCGTGCCGGCCTGCGGCGCGGTGGGGTGCTTGTCGTCGGTCGCGGCACCGACCGCGACACCGATGTCCAGGTCGGTGAACGTGGCGTCGGTGTCGAGCTCCGCAACATCCAGGTAGATGTTGTCCGCGACCGCAGGCTTGCCCTTGTTGCCCGTGCGCAGCTGCATCGTGATGTTGCCGATGCCGGGAATCGGGGTCACCAGCGACTGGCACATGTTGGTGATCTCGGCATGGCGGAACCCGGAGATGGTGACCGGGTGCGCCGCGTCCTTGCCGTCGAGCCCCTTGCCCTTGGCGACGCTGCCGTACTGGAGCAGGTCGTCACCGTCGAGCTTGTCGGCCGAGACCTTGAAGTCCTGGCCGGAGACGCTGAAGGAAGCCGCGAGGGCACCCTGCGCCAGACCCACACCGACCGCGGCGGTGGCCGCGATGCTCGGCACCATGACGAGCGCGAAGCGCTTCCATCTGGTCCCGCCACGAACCTGAGAACTCATTATTCGTTCCTCCTTCTCGGACGTACATCTCCGGTCCGGGCCGTACCCGTCCTGGGATGGGAGAAGTGCTACGTCCTCGGGAAGGAGCGCAGGCGGCCGAGCCGCGGCACAGCCGCGTCCGATACACCGGCGTTCACCCCCGAGCGACAACCACTGGGTCACGCGTTCGCGCAACCAGGAGGACAGGCTCCGCCGGTGCGGCGAAGACCCCCCTGTCCAGCAGCCGGCGCCCCTGGCACCGGCCGGCCCGGTGGGGACCCTACGCCGCGGCTCCGGATGAGCGGGTCTGCGGGAAGGACCGAGCGTCGCCGATCGTGGTCCATTCCAGGCCGGGACACAAGGGGGTTCGTTACTGGCGGGTAACGGCAAGATAACCGGGGATCGACCCGGTGCCATCGGGTGACGACGCTGGGTGTCACCAAGGGCCACGACACAGTGGTGGATTTACGAACACACCGGACAGTTCACGGGGTTCCACTTACTGCGAGTAACAGCAGCTGCGATTACCAAGTTTTGGTAAAGCGCAGCCGCTGTTTCTCTATCTGTCAATAAATCGTCGGCGGCTAGAACAGCACCCGCGCGAGCGCCGTACGGGCCGCCGCCACCCGGGGGTCGTCCGCCCCGATGACCTCGAACAGCTCCAGCAGCCGGACCCGTACCGCGTCCCGGTCCGCGCCGGCCGTCACCCGGACCGTGTCCACGAGGCGCCCGAAAGCGTCCTCCACGTGACCGCCGGCCAGGTCCAGGTCCGCCGCGGCGATCTGGGCCGCCGGGTTCTTCGGGTCCTCGGCCGCCGCCGCGCGCACCGCCTGCGGGTTCATGTCCTTGACCCGGGCGAGCAGCTCGGCCTGGGCCAGGCCCAGCCCGGCCTCGGTGTTCGTCGGGTCGTCCGCCAGTACGTTCCTGTACGCCTGCACCGCGCCGCCCAGGTCACCGGCGTCCAGCGCGACGACGGCCGCTTCCAGCAGCGCGTCGTACGGGCCCGCCGGGGTCTCGTCCTCACCGGCGGCCAGGGCGCCCGCGGGGCCGCCCTCGGCGTTCGGGTCCACCTCGATGCCGATGATCCCGAACCGCTCCTCGGCGACCTGGACCAGCTGCGCGAGGGTCGCGCGGATCTCCTGCTCGGGCGCCACGCCCTGGAACAGCGGCAGCACCTGGCCCGCGACGACGGCGAACACGGCCGGGATGCCCTGGATGCCGAACTGCTGCATCAGCATCTGGTTGGAGTCGACGTCCACCTTGGCCAGCAGGAGGCGGCCGTTCGCCTCGACGGTCAGGCGCTCCAGCAGCGGGCTGAGCTGCTTGCACGGCTCGCACCACTCGGCCCAGAAGTCCAGGACGACCGGGACCTCGGCGGAGAGCTGGAGGACGTCGCGTTCGAAGCCGGCCTCGTCGACGTCGATCACGAGCGCGGACGGCGGCACGGCACCCGCGGAGGCGGGCGCGCCGCCCTGGGCGGTCTGCCGGGCCGCTTCGGCACGGGCCTGCTCGGCCTTCGCCTTGGCCTCGCCGGCCGCCTTCACAGCGGCGAGGTCGACGACGCCGCTCATGGACATGTTTCTGGGCTGCATGCGTACATCCTCCCCCGTGTGCGCGCGCCGACGAAAAAGATCGGCCGAAATGCCTTCTTGAGTACCCTCGGTGGTGCGGTGTTGGCGCCGGGTCCCCACCTGACGCCGGTAGCTCTTCGCGTGGTCGTCGCTCTTACGCTACGAGCCGTAGCGTAACTCCCCGAGCCCTTTCGCGCCCCGTGATCTGAAGCACAGCATTTCGGGACCCGCCGCCTTGGCTACCGGCGGGTATGGTCTCGGCCATGCGTAACCCCAGCTCCCCGACCGGACGCACCGGCCGCCCACGCAGCGCCGCCGCGGACGCCGCGATCCTCGCCGCGACGCGGGACGCGCTGGTCGAGCTGGGCTGGTCGAAGCTGACGATGGGCGACGTCTCGACCCGGGCCGGGGTCGCCAAGACCACCCTCTACCGCCGCTGGGCCGGCAAGAACGAGCTGGTCGTGGACGCCGTCGCGGAGCTCTTCGACTCCCTCGAACTCCCCGACCGGGGCTCCCTCGAAGCCGATATAGAGGACGTGGTCCTCCAGTTCGCGGCGCTGCTGCGGCGGCCGGAGGCCCGTACGGCCCTGATGGCGGTCGTCGCCGAGTCCACCCGGGACGAGGCCCTGCGCGACCGGATCCGGTCGGCGATCGTGGACCGGCAGAAACGTCTCGTCGTACTGGGTCGCGAACGGGCCCAGGCCCGCGGCGAACTCCCGTACGAGGAGGACGAGACCCTCGCCGGCCGCACCACGGACCTGATCTTCGACGTGATCGCCGGCACGGTGGTGCACCGGGCGCTGGTCAGCTCGGAGCCGGTGGACGAGCTCTGGGTGTCCACCTTCACCGCCCTCCTGATGCACGGCCTCCGGGGCCCGGCCCACGCCTGACACCCCTCAGCGCCCGCCCCCCCTCGCGCCCGACACGGCGAAGGCCGGTCGCGGCGCACCCCAAGAGGGGCGCCCACGACCGGCCTTCCACCGCTCAAGCGGGGATCAGAAGCCCGGCGGCTCCGTGTACGTGCCCCACTCGTCGCGCAGCACGTTGCAGATCTCCCCGAGCGTGGCCTCGGCGCGCACCGCGTCCAGCATCGCCGGGATCATGTTCGACCCGTCGCGGGCGGCGGCCAGCATCGCGTCCAGCGAGGACTTCACCTTCGCGTCGTCGCGCCGCGCCTTGCGCGCCGCCAGGTGCTCCACCTGTACGCGCTCCACCTCGTGGCTGACGCGCAGGATCTCCAGGTCCCCGGTCACCGACCCGTGGTGCACGTTGACGCCGACGACCCGCTTGTCGCCCTTCTCCAGCGAGCGCTGGTACTGGAACGCCGACTCGGCGATCTCCCCGGTGAACCAGCCGTCCTCGATGCCGCGCAGGATGCCCGAGGTGATCGGCCCGATCGGGTGCTGCCCGTCCGGGTGGGCGCGCAGGCCGCGCTCCTTGATCTGGTCGAAGATCTTCTCGGCGTCGGCCTCGATGCGGTCGGTGAGCTGCTCCACGTACCAGGAACCGCCCAGCGGGTCGGCCACGTTGGCCACCCCGGTCTCCTCCATCAGCACCTGCTGCGTGCGCAGGGCGATCTCGGCCGCCTGCTCGCTCGGCAGCGCGAGGGTCTCGTCGAGGGCGTTGGTGTGCAGCGAGTTGGTGCCGCCGAGGACGGCCGCGAGGGCCTCGACGGCGGTGCGCACGACGTTGTTGTACGGCTGCTGCGCGGTCAGCGAGACGCCGGCCGTCTGGGTGTGGAAGCGCAGCCACATCGACTTCTCGTTCTGCGCCCCGTACACCTCCTTCATCCAGCGCGCCCAGATCCGGCGGGCGGCGCGGAACTTGGCGATCTCCTCGAAGAAGTCGAGGTGCGCGTCGAAGAAGAAGGAGAGGCCGGACGCGAAGTGGTCCACGTCCAGACCTCGGGACAGGCCCAGCTCCACGTACCCGAAGCCGTCGGCGAGGGTGTACGCGAGCTCCTGCGCGGCCGTCGCCCCGGCCTCGCGGATGTGGTAGCCGGAGACGGACAGCGGCTTGTAGGCCGGGATGCCCTTCGCGCAGTACTCCATGAGGTCGCCGATGAGGCGCAGGTGCGGCTCGGGTTCGAAGAGCCACTCCTTCTGGGCGATGTACTCCTTGAAGATGTCGGTCTGGAGCGTGCCGTTGAGCACGGCCGGGTCCACGCCCTGCCGTTCGGCGGCGACCAGGTACATGCAGAAGGCGGGTACGGCCGGGCCCGAGATCGTCATCGAGGTGGTCACGTCGCCCAGCGGGATGTCCTGGAACAGGACCTCCATGTCGGCGGCGGAGTCTATGGCGACCCCGCAGTGGCCGACCTCGCCGAGCGCGCGGGGGTCGTCGGAGTCGCGCCCCATGAGGGTCGGCATGTCGAAGGCCACGGAGAGCCCGCCGCCGCCGGCGGCCAGGATCATCTTGTAGCGCTCGTTGGTCTGCTCGGCGTTGCCGAACCCGGCGAACTGGCGGATGGTCCAGGTCCGGCCCCGGTATCCGGTGGCGTGCAGGCCTCGGGTGTACGGGTACTCCCCCGGCCAGCCGATGCGCTCGAATCCCTCGTAGGCGTCACCGGGCCGGGGCCCGTAGACGGGATCGACGTCATCCCCGGAGAGCGTGGTGAAATCGGCCTCGCGCTTGCGGGCCTTGTCATAGCGGGCCTGCCAGCGGCGGCGGCCCTCCTCGATGGCGTCAGCGTCCATACCCATGAATTTACTAGGACGTCCTAGTAAATGTCGATGGGAAACCCCGGGGAGTATCCCCGGGGTGCCCGCGTACGAGCGCCGCTCCAGGACGCCTCTAGGCGTCGGCGGTCGCCATCGCGTCGACGACCAGCGGCTCGATCTCGGCGCGGACCTTGCGCTCGACGAAGAAGGCGGCCAGCGGGATCGTGCCGGAGACCAGCACCCAGAGCAGCTTCGGGAACGGCCACCTGGCCTTGGAGCCCAGGTCGAAGGCGAACACCAGGTAGATCATGAACAGCACGCCGTGCACCTGCGAGACCGCGAGGGTCAGGTCGGCGCCGGTGTCGAAGCCGTACTTGAAAACCATGCAGGTGCAGAGGATCAACAGCATGACCGCGGTCAGATAGGCCATGACCCGGTAGCGGGTCAGCACGCTCTTCTTCATGCCGATGAGCCTAACCGTCCGATTTGCTCGATCTTGACGGGGGCCCGGCGACCGCGGTCCGCCGCTCCTCCACCACTCCTACTGCTCCTCGAAGTCCGCTGCGGCGACCCGCAGCGGGCGCAGGAGCGCGAAGATCTCCTGGCATTCCTCGGCGTCGTACGCGCGGAGCCCGAAGTCGACCGCCATCAGGTCCTCCGTCGCCGCCTCGACGACCTCGCGGCCCTTGTCCGTGATGGACGCGAGCGTGCCGCGGCCGTCGTTCGGGTTCGGCCGCTTGGCCACGAGCCCGGACCGCACCAGCCGGTCCACGGTGTTCGTCACCGACGTCGGATGGACCATCAGCCGCTCGCCGATCTTCGACATCGGCAGTTCGCCGGCCTTGGAGAAGGTGAGCAGCACCAGCGCCTCGTACCGCGCGAAGGTCAGCCCGTACGGCTTGACCACCGCGTCGACCTCGCCGAGCAGGATCTGGTGCGCGCGCATGATCGAGGTGATGGCGGCCATCGAGGGCACCGGTCCCCAGCGCCGCTGCCAGAGCTCGTCGGCGCGGGCGATGGGGTCGAAGGGGAGGCTGAGCGGCTTGGACACGCACCCGACCCTACCGGGCGGTCATTTGGCGGCGGGCCCCGTCTCATTCTTCGGTCGGCCGTCCCGACGGCCCGCGGCCCGCGGCCCGCAGCTCGGCGAGGAGGAGCAGCACCACCGCCGTGCCGAGTACGGCCGCGCCCGCGACGACCACGTGCACCGGCAGGAACTCGGCGGCCAGCCCGGCCAGCGCCATGCCGACGCCCTGGAGGGTCATCAGCCCGGTGCTCAGCAGGGTCATCGCCCGGCCGCGCAGCGCGTCCGGGACGGCGTCGACGTACCACTGGTCGAGGCCGAGGGTGTACGCGTGCGCCAGGCCGGCCAGCAGCAGGGCGGCCAGTACGGCCATCACCCCGGGCCGGAAGGCGTACACGAGCAGCGGCAGCAGGCCGGCGGCCGCGAGCGGGGCCACGAGCCGGGAGCGGGCCCGCGGGCCGAGCACCGAGCCGGCCCACAGTTCACCCGCGATGGTGCCGACGGGCAGGGCGCACATCATCACTCCCAGGGCGGCGGTGCCGGCGCCGATGCCGTCGGCGTACGGGACGAGCAGCGCCTCGGGGGCGATGACGAAGACGGGCGGCAGCCAGAACAGCAGGGTCAGGGCGCGCAGGCGGCGCTCGCCGAGGACGGCGCGCAGCCCGGCGAGCGGGGAGGTGCGCCCGGCGGCGGCCCGGGCCGGCCGCGCCGCCGTGCCGAAGCGCAGCAGCAGGGCCGAGCACAGGAATCCGGCGGCGGTCAGCGCGATGGCCGCGCGCGGGGCCAGGACGGTGAGCAGCAGACCGCCGAGGCCGAAGCCGATGAGCTGGGCGCTCTGGGCCACCATGCGCATCAGGGAGCGGCCGAGGACGTAGGCGTCGCCGGGGCCGAGGATGTCGGCGAGGGAGGCGTTGCGGGTGCCCTGGAAGAGGGGGGCGACGAAGGCCATGGCGCAGCGCAGGACGAGCAGCCCGGCGACGGGGGTGCCGGGCAGGACCATGGCCGCCGCGCAGGCGGCGCAGACGAGGTCGCAGCCGACGAGGACCCGGCGGGCGGGCCGGCGGTCGGCGATCCCGGCGAGGAGGGTCCCGCCGAGGGCGTACGGGAGGAAGCCGAGGGCGAACGTGAGCGCGCTCATCAGGGGCGAGCCGGTGGCGCGGAACACCAGGACGGTGAGGGCGATCTCGGCGACTACGACGCCGAGGACGGACAGCAGGTGCGCGGCGAACACGGGCCGGAACTCCCGGACCCGGAAGACGGACCGGTATCCGCCGGCGGCCTCGTTGACGGTGAGGGACATACGGCGACCCTGCGGGACTACGGTGGGGGTGCGGCAGTGATTCGCTCTGTGCCGAATCACACCGCCCGGGGCCCGGAAGGAGAGACATGGCGTTCCACTTCCGGTTCGGGGCCGGGGACCTGCTGCGGTGCCGGTTCTCCGTTTCGCCTCGCTGGGAGACGCAGGAGGCGGTGCGGACCCTGCTCCGGCCGGGGCGGCAGGCGTACCACCTGCCCTGGCTCCGGCAGGTCCGGGCGGCCGCCGACGGGCTGGACCTGCGGCCCCTGTGGCTGCTGATGCCGCGGGCCGGCCACAACCCGGACTTCCTGAGCCCGCCGCCGGCCGGACCCTCCGTCACCTTCGAGGAGGAGCTGGCGCGGGTCCGGTCCGCGGCCGCCGATCCGCGGGCCGTACGGGAGGACCTGCGGCGCGCCCTCGTCTGCACCCCGGGCGCCGCCGAGAGCGACCTCGGGCGGCGGATGCTCGCCGACCCGGCCCGCGCCGTACGGGAGCTGGCCGACCTCTACGAGCAGGCCTGGGCCGCGCTGGTCGCCCCGCACTGGCCGCGGCTGCGGGCCCTGCTGGAGGCCGACATCCTGTTCCACTCGCGGCGGCTGGCGGCGGGCGGGCTGGAGGCGCTGTTCGACGGCCTCCACCCGGACCTGCGGTGGTCGGACGGGACGCTCACCATCGACCGCCCGACCCACCACGACCGCTCCCTGGACGGGCAGGGCCTGCTCCTCATGCCGAGCGCGTTCGTGTGGCCGGAGGTGGTCGGCGGGTACGACCCGCCCTGGCAGCCGACGCTGGTGTACCCGGCGCGGGGCATCGGCGCACTGTGGACGGCGTCGGCGGGGCCGACCCCTCGGGCACTGGCACGGCTGCTGGGCCGCGGCCGGGCCGACGTCCTGTGCGCCCTCGACGAGCCGGCCTCCACGACGGCGCTGGCCCACCGGCTCGGCCTCGCCCCGGCCACGGTCTCGGCGCACCTGAAGGCCCTGCACGGCGCGGGGCTGCTGATCTCGGCCCGGCACGGCCACCGGATCCTGTACGAGCGCACCCCGCTCGCCATCGCCCTGACGACGGGCGGTGCGCCCCGGACGTAGGCAGGCGCGGTGTCGTGGGGCGGGGGTCACCGACCGTCATGTCACGATATGCCGGTCGTGATTGCGTGCGTCGACCCTTCGAGGAACCCGGATGCCAGGCCGACCCCGCCCCAGAGCCCTCGCCGCCGCGCTCGGCCTCGCGCTGCTGATCGCCGCGGCCCCCGGCTGCGGGAGCGAGGAGTCCGCCCCTGCGCAGGCGCCCGCGGAGGCGCCGCCCGAGGCCGCGGCGCAGGCCGCGCCCGCCGGATCCCCGTACTGGGTGGACCCGGAGAGCGACGCGGCCCGGCAGGTCGCCGCCTGGGAGGCGCAGGGCCGCAACGGCGACGCCCAGTTGCTGCGCCGGATCTCGGAACGGCCCATGGCCCTGTGGGGACCGGGCGACGACCCCGGTCCCGCGATCCGCCGGGCCGCGGAGGGCGCCAAGGCGGCGGGCCGGATCCTGCTGCTCACCGCGTACAACATCCCCTACCGCGACTGCGGCCAGCACTCGGCGGGCGGGGCGACGGGCGCCACCGCGTACCGCAACTGGATCGGAGCCTTCGCCGACGCCATCGGCGACGCCAGGGCGGTCGTGGTCCTGGAGCCGGACGCCGTCCCGCACATCGTGGACGGCTGCACCCAGGCGGCCCACCACGAGGAGCGCTTGCGGCTCCTGTCCGAGGCCGTCATCCGGCTGAAGAGGAACCGGAACACGAAGGTCTACCTGGACGCCGGCAATCCGGCCTGGATCCCGGACCCGATGAACCTCGTCGAACCCCTCTACAAGGCCGGGCTCGACCAGGCCGACGGCTTCTCCCTCAACGTCTCCAACTTCCAGCCCGACGCGGCCGGCCGGGAGTACGGCGCCCGCATCTCCGCGGCCGCCCACGGCAAGCACTTCGTCATCGACACCAGCCGCAACGGCGAGGGCCCGCTCACCGGCGGCGGCCACGAGGCCTGGTGCAACCCGCCCGGGCGCGCCCTCGGGATCGCGCCGACCGACAGGACGGGCGACCCGCTCGTCGACGCGTACCTCTGGATCAAGCGGCCCGGCGAGTCCGACGGGCCCTGCCGCGGCGGCCCGGCGGCCGGCCGGTGGTGGCCTGACTACGCGCTCGGCCTGGCCGCCCGCGCCAAGGAGTAGGCCCCGCGAGGGGCTACTCGTCCGGCGCGTCCACCGGCTCCGGCCGCGCCTTCGGCTCCCGTACCTGGAGCCACCTCGCCTCCGAGGGCGTCCCGTCCGCATCCGTCACGAACAGCATGTACCAGCCCGGCGGCACCAGCGTCGGATCCTTCGGCACGTCGACCGTCACCGCCCCGGCCGCCCGCGCCAGCCCGAGCTCGATCGAGCGCTGCTCCACGTCCGTGGTGTGCGTGACCGCGCTCGGCCGCATCAGCCGGGCCCGCCGGATCCGCTCCGGGTGCGGCGACGTGAAGGTGGCCCGCCCGTCCCGGCCGACCTCGGCCGGCCCGGCCCCCAGGACCGGCCGCAGCGCCGGGTCCCGGTACAGGTAGGGCGGCGAGTACACCTCCAGCCGGTGCTCGAACCTGCCGAGCCGGGTGTTGTCCTTGTCCGCGAAGAGCGGGTCGGAGCCGAAGGTCGCGATCCGCCCGTCGGGCAGCAGCAGCGCCTCGGAGTGGTAGTTGCGGCCCACCTCCGGATCGGCGGCGGCCACGAAGGAGTCGGTGCGCGGGTAGTAGAACTGCGCCTTGTGGACGTCGCTGGCGCCCCGGCCGCGGTAGTCGCGGGAGCCGCCGGTGGTGAACACGGAGTCGTCCGGCAGGAGCACGCTGCTCAGGTACCGGGTGCCCTGCGGCAGCCGCGCCGAGGAGCGGAAGACCGGGTTGTCCTCCTTGAGGTCCACGATCGCCGTCCGGCTGGACGACAGCTTCGACTCGCCGACCCCGCCACCGCCCAGCACCATCACCCGCTGGTCCTGGGCCGGCGGCAGCAGCACCGAGGACGAGGTCTCCAGCTGGTCGGGGTCCGCCAGCCCCGGCACCTGTGTGAACTTGTTGGTCTTCAGGTCCCACACGCCGGGCTCGCGCCCCTTGTCCGCCGGGCCGTAGCCCGCGTTGGAGCCGGTGTAGAGCAGTTTGCCGCCCTGTACGAGGAAGAGCGCGGGGTAGGTCGGGAAGTAGCGGAAGGGGCCCCGGGTCCACTGCTTCGTCTTCGCGTCGTAGAACTCGTTGTCGCCGGGGACCACGTCCCCCACGTCGTTGAGCCCGGAGACCGCGAGGACCCGCCCGTCCTGGAGCGCCACCAGGGTCGGGTACCAGCGGGCGTCCTTCATCGGGTCGACGGGGACGTACTTCTCGGCCCTCGGGTCGAACTCGTACGCCGACTTGATCCCCTGGAAGTCCTGCTTCTCGACGCTCAGCCGCTCCGCGAGCCCGTAGACGTTGTCGGCGTCCTTCCCCTTGAGGCCGAGGATCCGGTACTGCGCGGCCTCGGTCGTCAGCCCCTCGGCGCCGGCCTTGACGGCCTCGACGAAGACCCGCGCCTCCGAGGCCACCACCTTGCTCTGCCAGGGCTTCAGGTGCCCCTTGCGCCCGTACGTGATCTCGAACTCTCGCTTGGCCTTCGGCACGGTGACGTCGAACCTCGACACGTACTCGACCCCGGACGGGGACCGGAACCGGGCGCCCTTCCTCAGCCGGACCACCTTGTCGGGGCTCTCGTTCTTGACCCGCATGCCGCCGCCCGCGCGGGTGACCTTGCCGTCGAGGACCTCGTACCGGGCGGTGCCGCCCGCCACCAGCAGCCGGCCGTTCGGCAGTTGGCTGTGGCCCGAGCAGAAGAAGTCCTCCGGTGTCGGGATCTTCTTGAAGCTGTCGTCCTTCGGGTCCCACAGGACGGTGTCGAAGGTGCCCTTGTCGAACTTCTTCTGGTTGTTGCCGGAGCCGGCGATCAGCAGCACCTTGCCCGTGTGCAGCAGGGCCGCGTGCATCGCGTCGATCCGGTACTCCTCGGGGAGGCGGACCTGCCCCCACGAGCCGTACTGGATCTTGTAGCTGGACTGCCCGACCTTGTACGAGTGGTAGCGCTCCTGTGCGAAGGAGAGCGCGGCGGGCGCGTTGAGCGCGGCCAGCACCACCAGGGCCCCGGTGCCCAGCACGGTGTTCTTGAACTGTTTCGACGGCCGGTACGCCATGGGTCAGTTCCCTCCCGTCGGCGCGGCGAAAGCCGGCTCCGGCTCCTCGCCCGGCCCGTGGCCGTGGCCGTGGCCGTGGCCGTGGCCGTGGCCGAGGTCCAGCGATCCGGCGGCCCGGGCCCGGGCGGCGGCTGCGGCCCGGCGCTCGCGCAGCAGGGTCCGGGCCCACACGGCCACCGGCGCGAGGGCGATGAGCAGGGCGAGCACCGCCCAGGTGCGCATCGCGGCGTGCGTGTGGCCCAGGCGGACCGAGGCCACGAGGGAGAGGGCCAGGACGGCGGCCCAGCCGAGGTGGATCCGGAAGGTCGGGAGCCGGTCGGGGCTGGCGTCGCCGCCCTTGGGGGTGACGACGAAGCCGCCCCGGGTGCGCAGCAGGGCCGAGGCGAGCGACGCGAGGTAGACGGGCGCGCAGATCGCGGACATCGCCATGCCGGCCAGGCCGCCGGAGCCCTCGGGCTCGTGGGGGGAGATGTTGTGCCGGCGGTTCCACAGGTAGAGGCCCACCTGGAGGGCGGCGGCGTCGGTGTAGAGCATGAGCCACACCTCGGAGGAGACCTGGGTGCCGGATGCGCCGAACCACAGGAACAGGACGCAGCTGAGGATGCCGAGGAGCCAGTTGGCGGCGGTCATCGGGTAGTAGAGGAGCATCAGGGTGTAGTTGAGCGTCCGCCCCGGGGGCATCCGGAAGAAGCCTTTCCAGTACTGCCGGAAGAGGGTCTCGTACGTCCCCCGGGACCAGCGCAGCTGCTGGGTGAAGAAGTCGGTCCACGAAGCCGGGCCCTCGCCGACGGCGAGCACGTCGGGGGTGTAGACGGAGCGCCAGAACCGCCCGGTGGCCGGATTGCGCCGGCGGTGCAGCTCGAAGCCGGTGGCCATGTCCTCGGTGAGGGAGTCGTAGAGCCCGCCCACCTGCTTGAGGGCGCTGATCCGTACGGCGTTGTTGGTGCCGACGAACATGGGGGCGCCGTAGCGGTTGCCGGCGCGCTGGATCAGCGCGTGGAAGAGGTACTGCTGGGATTCGGCGGCCTTGGTGACGGCGCCGGTGTAGTTGCCGTACACCTGCGGACCGACGACGAAGGCGATGTCCGGGTCGCGGAAGTAGCCGAGCATCCGCTCCAGGAAGTTCGACAGCGGGACGTGGTCGGTGTCGACGGAGGCGAGGAACTCGTAGTCGTCGCCGTGCGCGACCAGCCAGGCGTTGTAGTTGCCGTGCTTGGTCCGCGCCCGGTGGGGGCCCTTGCGGGTGTTCCATCCGGCGATGCCCTTGCGGGTGAAGTGCCGTACGCCGATCTCCGCGCACAGGGCCCGGACCTCGGGGTCGTCCCCCTCGTCCAGCAGCCATACGTCGAGCGGGCCGTCGTGCCGCAGGGCGACCGCCCCCAGGAGGGTGCTGCGCACCATGGCGAGCGGCTCTTTGCCGGGGACGTACGTGGTCAGGAAGGCGACCTTGGTGCCGGGTTGGGGCGGCACCGGTACCGGGTCGCGGGCGACCATCGTCGCGTGGGCCACCGACAGGACGTTGACCAGCATGAACAGCATGATCAGCGCGATGGAGCCGAGCATCACGGCGTCGAGGCGGATCAGCCAGCGCTCACCGCCCTCGCGGACGGTCCGGTGCGTGGGCCAGACGAGGTAGAGCAGCAGCCCGGCCGCGGCGACGGGGGCCAGGGCCATGAGGAGGACGGCGCGTATTCGGGTGCGCAGCTGCTCGCGCGACAACAGGGAGCGGTAGCCCACCCGGTAGGCGGTGGGGGTGCCGGAGGCGGTGGCGGTGGCGGTGGCAGTGCGGTCCGGCTCCGCGAACGGGCCGGCGAGGCGGCTGTGGGTCTCGTAGTCGAAGCCTTCCGGCCGCACGGCCCCTCCAGTGCTCGACGCCCAGGGTTTGATATCACCACAAAAGGTGACAAACCCTGAGCGTGTCGAACGGGGCTCGGCCGAACGAGGGGTTCCGCACACCCGCCTGCGGACAGGGCCGTCCGGGTGGCGGGAACGAGGGGCCGCACTAGGCCAGGTGGCGCTCCACCGTCTCCACCTTGGACGTCAGCCCGTCGACCACCCCGGGGCGGATGTCGGCCTTGAGGATCAGCGACACCCGCGGCGCCCGCTCCTCCACGGCCGCCACCGCGCGCTTGACCACGTCCATCACCTCGTCCCACGACTCTCCCTCGATCGAGGTGAACATGGCGTCCGTACGGTTCGGCAGACCCGACTCCCGTACGACGCGCACCGCGTCGGCCACGTACTCGCCGACCTCTTCACCGACCCCCAGCGGGGTCACCGAGAACGCGACGATCACGCTGCGTTCGCCGCCTCGCGCCGGGCGCGGGCCGCCATGACGCTGTCGGCCTCCTCGCGCTTGAGGAGCTTGTCGCCGTAGAGGCCGCCGAAGGGCAGCAGCGCCAGCAGGAAGAACAGGGCGACCTTCTTGACCGGCCACTTCGCCTTGTTCCACACGTCCAGCAGGAAGACCGCGTAGATGACGAACAGGATCCCGTGCAGGATGCCGAGCGGCATCATCAGGTAGTCGATTTCGGAGATCCGGCTCAGCACCGATCCGAAGATCAGCAGGGCCGGGAACGACAGCGCCTCCGGTACGGAGATGAGGCGCAGCCGGTGCAGGGCGGAAGCGGTCTTGATGTCCACGATGAACCTTCGGGGTGGTGGCCGGGGGTCCGTTCCAGTGTCTCAGCCGCCCTGCCCGATCTTGAGGCGGGGCCGCCGCCCGAGGTGTGCGAGATGCCGCAGTCGCCGGATATCGGCCACCGGGCCCTGTTCGCCTTCGCCCGCTGCCGATAACGTCATCCCGTGGCTCAGTTCCGACTCCAAGGCAGCAAGGTGCTCGCCGTCGACCTGACCGGGGATGCCGTGAAAGCGAAGAACGGCTCCATGGTCGCGTACGACGGTCAGATGGCCTTCAAGAAGATGACCGGCGGCGGCGAAGGTCTGCGCGGCATGGTGACCCGTCGGCTGACGGGTGAACAGATGACCGTGATGGAAGTGCAGGGGCACGGCACCTGCTTCTTCGCCGACCGCGCGAGCGAAATCAATCTGGTCAACCTGCGCGGCGAGAAGCTGTACGTGGAGTCCAGCAACCTCCTGTGCACCGACGCCGGCCTGCGCACCGGCACCACCTTCACCGGCCTGCGCGGCGGGGCGACGGGCAACGGCCTGTTCACCACCACCGTCGAGGGCTCCGGGCAGGCGGCGATCATGTCCGACGGCCCGGCGGTGGTGCTGCGCGTCAGCGGCCAGTACCCGCTCTCCGTCGACCCGGGGGCGTACATCGCGCACACCGGGAACCTCCAGCAGTCCTTCCAGTCGGGGATCAACTTCCGCACCCTGATCGGCGAGGGCTCGGGCGAGGCGTTCCAGATCCGCTTCGAGGGCGAGGGCCTGGTCTACGTGCAGCCCAGCGAGCGCAACACCATCGGGGGCGACATCTGATGCCGTTCCGCGAGATCAACTCGAAGATGGTCGAGGCCCAGGTGATCCCGGGGCAGCGGATGTTCAGCCAGCGCGGCGCGATGCTCGCGTACCGCGGCGACGTCTCCTTCACCCCGAGCCTGACCGGCGGTCAGGGCGGGGTGATGGGCATGATCGGGCGCCGCGTGGCGAACGAGCAGACCCCGCTGATGACGGTCGAGGGCAGCGGCACCGTGATGTTCGGCCACGGCGGCCACCACATCCAGGTGATCGGCCTGACCGGCGAGACCCTGTACGTCGAGGCCGACCGGCTGCTCGCCTTCGACGGCACGCTCCAGCAGGGCACGATGTTCATGGGCTCGCAGGGGGGTGTCATGGGCATGGTCCGCGGTCAGGTGACCGGCCAGGGCCTGTTCACCACCACCCTCAAGGGGCACGGCTCGGTCGCCGTGATGGCCCACGGCGGGGTCATCGAGCTGCCCATCACCCCGAACCGTCCGATCCACGTCGACCCGCAGGCGTACGTGGCCCACCACGGGGACGTCAGGAACAAGCTCTCCACCGCGCTCGGCTGGCGGGACATGGTGGGGCGCGGCTCGGGCGAGGCGTTCCAGCTGGAGCTGTCGGGCCAGGGAGCGGTGTACGTACAGGCCTCGGAGGAGAAGCTGTGAACTTTGGTCCGGTCGTCGGCGGGCCGGGAGGCCCGACGGTCTTCGACCCGCACACCCTGCCCTCCGACGACAACGTGAACGCGTACACCTTCTGCGTGGAGCTCAAGGGGAGCCAGTGGTTCCTGCAGAAGGGCAAGATGATCGCCTATTACGGGCGCATGGAGTTCAACGGCGTCGGCAACGGCCGCTTCGACCGGCTGCTGCGCACCAGCTTCCACTCGCCGATGCACGCCGCCGACTGGGTGGTGGCCGAGGGCTCGGGGAAGATGCTGCTGGCCGACCGGGCGTTCGACGTGAACTCGTACGACCTGGACAATGGGAACCTGACGATCAGGTCGGGCAACCTGCTGGCCTACCAGCCCTCGCTCGCCCTGAAGCAGTCGATCGTGCCGGGGTTCCTGACCCTGATCGGAACGGGGAAGTTCGTGGCGGCGTCCAACGGGCCGGTGGTGTTCATGGAGCCGCCGATGCGCGTGGACCCGCAGGCGCTGGTGGGATGGGCGGACTGCCCGTCCCCCTGCCACCACTACGACCACGGCTACATGTCGGGCGTCATCGGCGGGCTGCGCTCGCTGACGGGCATCGGCGGCAGCTCCGGCGAGGAGCACCAGTTCGAGTTCGTCGGGGCGGGGACGGTGCTGCTGCAGTCTTCGGAGATGCTGATGGCGGAGCAGGCGATCGGGGCCGTCGGCGCCGGCGCGGAGTCGGCGGGCGTGCCCGGGGCCGGGTACGGCGGCGGGCACGGGCAGCAGGGCCCGCTGGGGCAGCTGGGCGTGCCGCGCATGCCGGGACAGCTGGGTGACATCCAGCGGCGCCTCGGCCTGTGACCCTCGACTTGATCTTTGTTGCCCCTTTTTTGTACGTAATTCAACTTCTTAGGTAGAGTTCATTCATGGAGACCATGGAGACCGAGACGGCCACACGCTGGCTGACCGAGGCCGAGCAGTGCACCTGGCGCACCCATCTGGACGTCAGCAGGCTGCTGATGCACCAGCTGGAAAAGGATCTCCAGCCTTTTGGACTCACCAACAACGACTACGAGATCCTCGTGAACCTCTCGGAGTCGGAGGGCCACCGGATGCGGATGAGCGATCTCGCGACGTCGACGCTCCAGTCCAAGAGCCGGTTGTCCCACCAGATCACCCGCATGGAGACGGCGGGCCTGGTCGTCCGGGTGAACTGCGAGTCCGACCGCCGGGGACTGTACGCCGTCCTGACCGACGAGGGCATGGAGCTCATGCGGAAGGTCGCCCCGCACCACGTGGCGTCCGTCCGCCGACACTTCATCGACCTGCTGCCGCCGGAGGCCCTGGCGGCGCTGCGCGCCTCGCTGGAGCCGGTCGCGACGCACCTGCGGGACCAGCGCGGCAAGGTCTGACACCGGCCGGACGGCGCCCTTCTCCGGAGTGCCGTCCGGGGCGGCGGCCCGGAGAATGAGGGGTAACGCTCGCTCGCCGGCCGCCCGCCGAGCAACCGTAAGCGCATGGCCGGCCAGAGGAGGTCAGCCATGCACTGCAAGCACAAGGCGTACGTTTCCACGGCCGCGGCCGTGGTCCTGCTGGCCGGGGGCCCGGCGGTGGCCGCCGCCGCACACACGGCCGACGCGGCGAGAACCACCCCCGCGGCCGCCCCGGCCCGCGCCGACGTGGACGCCGCGGCGGCGGTCGCCGCGGCGCTGAAGAAGTACCCCGGTGTCGTGGAGTCCCTCGACAAGGACGGCGCCGTCTGGCACGTCGACGTCATCGCCAAGAACGGCAAGCACGCGGAACTGACGGTCGACACCCGCAGCGGCAAGGTGTTCACCGAGAACGCGGACGACAACAGCGACGACGGCGGGAACAAGGCGGTGGTCGCCGCGAAGGTCACCGCCCAGCAGGCGATGAAGGCGGCCGTCGCCGCCCATTCCGGCCAGGTCTCGTCCGTGGAGTGGGACGACGATGACGACAACGGCTCCCGCTACTGGAACGTCGAGGTCAAGTCCGGCGACAAGACCACCAACGTCCACGTCGACGCCACGTCGGGCAAGGCGACGGTGTCCGGATCGGACTCGGACGGCGACGGCAACGACGACGGCAACAACTGACACGAGCCGGTCCGCGGGTTCCCATGCGGACCGGATCGGGCGCCCCTAGACTGGCGAACGCCCGGATTACCCCGATCTTCGAGGGAGTGGCGTCATGGCCAAGCGCGGCAACAAGAAGCGAGCACGCAAGAAGAAGAAGGCGAACCACGGCAAGCGTCCCAACGCCTGACCGGTCCGTCCGCAGACGTACGAGAGCCGCGCCCCGGAAGAACGGGCCGCGGCTCTCGCGTGCGTACGCCGTACGGCCGCTCAGGCCTCCGTCAGCGTCGCCAGCAGGGTGTCCGCGGCCGCGTACGGGTCCAGCTCGCCGGCCGCGACCCGGGCCGCGAGGGCGTCGAGGTGCGCGTCCCCGCGCACGTCCGCCATCCGGGCCCGCAGGGTCGTCACCGCGATGGTCTCCACCTCGCGCGCGGCCCGTGCCGTACGCCGCTCGGCCAGCACCCCGCGCTCGTCCATCCACGCCCGGTGCTTCTCCAGGGCCTCGACCAGCTCGTCGATGCCCGTGCCCCGCGCCGCGACCGTCTTGACGATCGGCGGCCGCCAGTCGCCCGCGCCCCGGGACTCCCCGAGGCCCAGCATGTGGTTCAGCTCCCGGGCGGTGGCGTCGGCGCCGTCCCGGTCCGCCTTGTTGACCACGTACACGTCGCCGATCTCCAGGATTCCCGCCTTCGCGGCCTGGATCCCGTCGCCCATCCCGGGGGCCAGCAGCACCACCGAGGTGTCGGCCTGCGAGGCGATCTCCACCTCCGACTGCCCGACCCCGACCGTCTCGACCAGGATCACCTCGCAGCCGGCCGCGTCCAGCACCCGGATCGCCTGCGGGGCGGCCCAGGCCAGGCCGCCCAGGTGGCCGCGGGTGGCCATGGAGCGGATGTAGACCCCCGGGTCGGAGGCGTGGTCCGACATCCGGACCCGGTCGCCCAGCAGCGCACCGCCGGAGAACGGCGAGGACGGGTCGACGGCGAGGACGCCGACCCGCTTGCCGGCCTTGCGGTACGCGGAGACCAGCGCCGAGGTGGACGTGGACTTGCCCACGCCCGGGGAGCCGGTCAGGCCCACCACGTAAGCCCCGCCCGTCAGCGGGGCCAGGGCCGCCATCACCTCGCGCAGCTGCGGGGACGCCCCCTCGACCAGCGAGATCAGCCGGGCCACCGCTCTCGGCCTGCCCTCACGCGCCTGGGCCACCAGCTGGGGGACGTCCACCGTCATACGTGCTGCGCTCCTCGGATCGGGTAGGGGAAGGGCTACTTCTTCGGGACCCGGACGATCAGGGCGTCGCCCTGGCCGCCGCCGCCGCACAGCGCGGCCGCGCCGGTCCCGCCGCCCCGGCGCGCCAGCTCCAGGGCCAGGTGCAGCACCACGCGGGCGCCGGACATGCCGATCGGGTGGCCCAGGGCAATGGCGCCACCGTTGACGTTCACCCTTTCCGGGGTCACGCCGAGGTCCTTCATTGACTGCACGGCGACCGCCGCGAAGGCCTCGTTGATCTCGATGAGGTCCAGGTCGGAGACCTGCAGGCCCTCCTTCTTGAGGGCGTGCAGGATCGCGTTCGACGGCTGCGACTGCAGCGAGTTGTCGGGACCGGCCACGTTTCCGTGGGCGCCGATCTCGGCGATCCACTCCAGACCCAGCTCCTCGGCCTTCGCCTTGCTCATCACGACGACGGCGGCGGCGCCGTCGGAGATCTGCGAGGAGGTGCCGGCCGTGATCGTGCCGTCCTTCGCGAAGGCCGGGCGCAGCTTGCCGAGGGATTCGGCCGTGGTCTCCGGGCGGATGCCCTCGTCCTGGGAGAAGACGACCGGCTCTCCCTTGCGCTGCGGGATCTCGACCGGGGTGATCTCGGCCTCGAAGACGCCGTTCTTCTGCGCGGCGGCGGCCCGCTGGTGCGAGGCTGCGGCGAACTCGTCCTGCGGAGCGCGCTCGATGCCCAGGCGGGTGTTGTGCTTCTCGGTGGACTCGCCCATCGCGATGTGCTCGAAGGCGTCGGTGAGGCCGTCGTAGGCCATCGCGTCCAGCATCTCGATCGCGCCGTACTTGAAGCCCTCTCGAGACTTCGGCAGCAGGTGCGGGGCGTTGGTCATGGACTCCTGGCCGCCCGCGACCACGATGTCGAACTCGCCCGCACGGATGAGCTGGTCGGCCAGAGCGATCGCGTCGAGGCCGGAGAGGCACACCTTGTTGATCGTGAGCGCCGGGACGTTCATGGGGATGCCGCCCTTGACCGCTGCCTGGCGGGCGGGGATCTGCCCCGCGCCGGCCTGCAGCACCTGGCCCATGATCACGTATTGCACCTGGTCACCGGCGATGCCGGCCCGCTCCAGCGCGGACTTGATGGCGAACCCGCCGAGGTCGGCGCCCGAGAAGGACTTCAGCGAGCCGAGCAGCCGCCCCATGGGGGTGCGGGCCCCGGCGACGATCACTGACGTGGTGTTGTTCGTTCCGGACATGGAGCACAGCCCCTTGAAGATGAGGGTGAACGAGGGTTTACATGAATGTACTGAGCGGTACCCGCGCCGTCACCGGGCAGTCGGTGTGATCGCTGGCACGTTGCGTGACGGCCCTCCGCAGCGGTGCACTGGTCCCATGCTGACAAGAATCGACCACATCGGGATCGCCTGCTTCGACCTGGACAAGACTGTCGAGTTCTACCGTGCCACGTACGGCTTCGAGGTGTTCCACACCGAGGTCAACGAGGAGCAGGGCGTCCGCGAGGCCATGCTCAAGATCAACGAGACCTCCGACGGCGGCGCCTCCTACCTCCAGCTCCTCGAACCCACCCGCGAGGACTCCGCGGTGGGCAAGTGGCTGGCCAAGAACGGCGAGGGCGTGCACCACATCGCCTTCGGCACCGAGGACGTCCTGGGCGACTCCGAGGCCATCCGCGGCAAGGGCGTCCGGGTCCTCTACGACCAGCCCCGCACGGGCTCGATGGGCTCCTCGATCACCTTCCTGCACCCCAAGGACTGCCACGGAGTCCTCACCGAACTGGTCACCTCGAACCCCGACCACTGACGGACCACTGATGGCCCGATTCCCCGGCCGGTAGAGTGGCCATGGCTCGGCCGGGGTTCGGTGCGGAGACGGGGTCGGGGCCCGAACCCCTGCCCCGGTATCTGACACCATTCCCCCGGGGGCGTCGTTCAGCGGGCGAGCGATGCTCAATTGGGAGAGAGCTTGCGACCAGGGGACGGATGGGACCGCGCTGTGCGGGGCTACGAAAGCCAGGAGAGCCATCAGGCTGAAGCCGACCATCTCTCGCGCTTCGAAGCCGAGATGGAGCGGCTGAAGAAGGAGCGCGGGAAGGCCGTCCAGCACGCCGAAGACCTCGGTTATCAGGTCGAGGTGCTGCGCGCCAAGCTCCACGAGGTACGCCGCAATCTGGCGTCCCGCCCCGCCTACGACAGTGCGGACATGGGCTACCAGGCGGAGCAGCTGCTCCGCAACGCCCAGATCCAGGCCGACCAGATGCGCTCGGACGCCGAGCGCGAACTGCGCGACGCCCGGGCGCAGACCCAGCGCATCCTCCAGGAGCACGCCGAGCACCAGGCGCGCCTGCAGGCCGAGCTCCACGCCGAGGCCGTCAACCGCCGCCAGCGCCTGGACCAGGAGCTCAACGAGCGCCGCCAGACCGTCGAGGCGCACGTCAACGAGAACGTGGCCTGGGCCGAGCAGCTGCGCGCCCGTACGGAGTCCCAGGCCCGCCGGCTCATGGACGAGTCCCGCGCCGAGGCCGAGCAGTCCCTGAACGCCGCCCGCGCCGAGGCCGCCCGCGTCACCGAGGAGACCCGCCGCCGGCTGGCCGCCGACGCCGAGGCCGCCCGTACGGAGACCGAGGCGACCCTGCTGCGTGCGCGCAAGGAGGCCGAGCGGCTGCTGACCGCCGCCTCCGGGCAGGCCCAGGAGGCCACCGAGCACGCGGAGCGGCTGCGCAGCAGCACCACCGCCGAGGCCGAGCAGACCCGCCAGCAGACCCTCGACCTCGGCCGGGTGGCCGAGCAGCGGGTCCAGGAGGCCGACGGCGCCCTGCGCACCGCGCGCGCCGAGGCCGAGAAGCTCCTCGCGGACGCCAAGGAGAGCTCCGCCCGCCAGCTCGCCTCGGCGGAGTCGGTGAACGAGCAGCGCACCCGCACGGCCAAGGAGCAGGTGGCCCGGCTGGTCGGCGAGGCCACCAAGGAGGCCGAGGTCCTCAGGACCGAGGCCGAGCAGACCCTCGCCGACGCCCGCGCCGGAGTCGAGCGACTGCGCGCGGAGGCCGCGGAGCAGGCCCGCGCGGCGGCGGCCGAGGACACGGCCGCCCAGCTGGCGAAGGCGGCCCGCACCGCCGAGGACGTACTGAACAGGGCCTCGGAGGACGCACGGGCCACCACCCGCGCCGCCTCCGAGGAGGCCGAGCGGATCCGCCGCGAGGCCGAGTCCGAGGCGGAGCGGCTGCGCGCCCAGGCGGCGACCACGGCCGCCGAGCTCAAGGGCGCGGCGAAGGACGACACCGAGGAGTACCGGGCCCGGACCGTCGAACTCCAGGAGGAGGCCCGGCGGCTGCGCGGCGAGGCCGAGCAGCTGCGCGCGGAGGCCGTCGCCGAGGGCGAGCGGATCCGCGGCGAGGCGCGCCGCGAGGCCGTCCAGCAGATCGAGGAGGCGGCCCGGACCGCCGAGGAGCTGCTGGGCAAGGCCAAGTCGGACGCGGACGAGCTGCGCGGCGGAGCGAGCGCCGAGAGCGAGCGGGTCCGCGCCGAAGCCGTCGAGCGGGCCACCACGCTGCGCAAGCAGGCCGAGGAGACGCTGGAGCGGACCCGCGCCGAGGCGGAGCGGCTGCGCGGCGAGGCCGAGGAGCAGGCGGAGTCCGTACGGGCCGAGGCAGACACGGCGGCCCGGGCGCGGCGCGAGGAGACCGAGCAGGCCCTCGCGGCGAAGCGGGCGGAGGCCGAGGAGGAACTCGTACGCCTGCAGGCGGAGGCCGAGAGCCGGCTGGGCACGGCCGAGCAGACGCTGCGCGACGCCCACGGGGCGGCGGAGAACATCCGCCGGGAGACCGCCGAGGAGGCCGACCGGCTGCGCGCCGAGTCGGCGGAGCGGATCCGCAGCCTCCAGGCGCAGTCGGAGGCGGAGGCCGACCAGCTGCGCACGGACGCGGCGGAGGACGCCGGGCGCACCCGTGCGGAGGCCGAGCAGGTCGCCGTACGGCTGCGCAGCGAGGCGGAGTCCGAGGCGGAGCGGGTGCGCTCGGAGGCGCAGGAGACCGCGGACCGGCTGCGCGCGGAGGCGAAGGCCGCCGCCGAGCGGGTCGCCGCGGAGGCCGCCGAGGCGCTGGCCGCCGCGCAGGAGGAGGCCGCCCGGCGCCGCCGGGAGGCCGAGGGGACCCTCGCGTCGGCCCGTACGGACGCGGACAGCGAGCGGGCGCAGGCCCGCGAGCAGAGCGAGGAGCTGCTGGCCTCGGCCCGCAAGCGCTCCGAGGAGGCGCAGGCCGAGGCGGCCCGCCTGACCGAGGAGGCGGAGCGGCGCGCCGCGGAGCTGGTGTCGGCGGCGGAGGCCACCGCCCAGCAGGTGCGGGACTCCGTGGCCGGTCTGCGCGAGGAGGCCGAGGAGGAGATCACCGGGCTGCGCAGCGCCGCCGAGCACGCGGCGGAGCGTACGAAGACGGAGGCCGAGGAGGAGGCCGCGCGGGTTCGCGCGGACGCATACGACGAGCGCGAGCGGGCCACCGAGGACGCCAACCGGATCCGTACCGAGGCGCGGGCGGAGACGGACGCGGCGAAGGCGCTGGCCGAGCGTACGGTCGGCGACGCGATCGCCGAGGCGGAGCAGCTGCGCGGCGACACCGCCGAGTACGCGCAGCGGGTGCGTACGGAGGCGACGGACGCGCTGGCCGCGGCCGAGCGCGACGCGGCCCGTACCCGGGCCGATGCCCGGGACGACGCGAACCGGATCCGCGGCGAGGCTGCGGAGGCCCTGGAGGCCTCGCGTGCCGAGGGCGGCCGGATCGTCGCGGAGGCGACGGCGGAGGCCAAGCGGCTGACCAACGAGACCGAGGCGGCGAACGCCGTGACGGTCGGCGAGGCCGCGGCGGAGGCCGAACGGCTCACCACCGAGGCGGCCCTGGCCGCCGACGCCACCCGCACCGAGGCGGCGGGCACCCTGGACGAGGCCCGTTCCGAGGCCAACCGGCTGCGTACGGAGGCCGCCGAGCAGGCGGACCGGCTCATCAACGAGGCCGCGTCCGAGGCCGACAAGCTCACCTCGGAGACGCGCGCCGCGAACGAGGCCACGGTCGGGGAGGCGACGGCGAAGGCCGAGCGGCTCACCCGGCAGGCGTCCGACATGCTGGCCGCGGCCGAGCGGGACGCGGCGCGGGTCCTGGTCGACGCCCGCAACGAGGGCGACCGGCTGGTCGACGAGACGCGTGCGGCCAACGAGGCCACGGTCGGCGAGGCCGCGGCCGAGGCCGAGCGGCTGCGCGCCGAGGCGGCGCGGACCCTGGACGACGCCCGCGCGGAGGGCGGCCGGATCATCGGCGAGGCCACCGCGGAGGCCGACCGGGTCACGGTCGCGGCGAACGAGACCCTGGCGAGCGCCGAGCGGGAGTCGGAGCAGACGCTCGACGACGCGCGCGCGGAGGCGGGCCGGCTGCGCGGCGAGGCCGCCGAGCAGGCGGACCGGCTCATCACGGAGGCGGCGTCCGAGGCGGACAAGCTCACCGAGCAGACCCGCAGGGACAACGAGCGCACGGTCGGCGAGGCGCAGGCCGAGGCCGAGCGTCTGCGTGCGGAGGCCTCGGAGGCCCTGGCCTCGGCGCAGGAGCACGCGACCCGTACCCGGTCGGAGGCCGAGCGCGTCAAGGCCGAGGCGGCGGCGGAGGCGGAGCGCACGCGTACGGAGGCCCGCGCGGAGTCCGAGCGGCTGCTGGACGAGGCCCGCGAAGCCGCCAACAAGCGGCGCAGCGAGGCCGCGGAGCAGGTCGACCGGCTCATCACCGAGGCGGCGTCCGAGGCGGACAACCTCACCAGCGACGCGCAGGCGCAGGCCCTGGCCGCGACGACGGCGGCCGAGGAGCAGGCCGACGCGATGGTCGACGCGGCCCGCAAGGAGGCCGCGCGGATCTCGTCCGAGGCGACGGTCGAGGGCAACTCCCTGGTGGAGAAGGCCCGTACGGACGCGGACGAGCTGCTGGTCGGCGCCCGTAGGGACGCGGCCGCCATAAGGGGGCGGGCGGAGGAGCTGCGTTCCCGCGTCGAGGGTGAGGTCGAGGAGCTGCACGAGCGGGCCCGCCGGGAGTCCGCCGAGCAGATGAAGTCGGCCGGCGAGCGCGTGGACAAGCTGGTGCGGGCGGCGACCGAGCAGAGCGTCGAGGCCGAGGCGAAGGCCAAGGCGCTGGTGTCGGACGCGAGCAGCGAGGCGAGCAAGGTCCGGATCGCGGCGGTGCGCAAGGCGGAGGCGCTGCTCAAGGAGGCCGAGCAGAAGAAGGCCGAGCTGACGCGGGTGGCCGAGAAGGCCCTCGCGGAGGCGCAGGCGGAGGCGGAGCGGCTGGTCGACGAGGGGCGCCGTGAGCTGGAGGTCCTGGTGCGCAGGCGCGAGGACATTCAGGCGGAGATCTCCCGTGTCCAGGACGTTCTTGAGGCGTTGGAATCATTCGAGGCGCCTTCGGGCGGCGGAAAGCCGGCGGTCGGCGGTCAGGGCGCGGGGGGCGTGAAGGCCGGAGCCGCAGCCGGTTCCACTCGTTCGGGTGGCAAGGCGTCGGAGGGCTAGCAATCGATCAGGATGTGTGTTCCTGATGAAGGTTCAGGCGAACGGGTGACAATCATTCTGCCGCCTTGCCACTCAAAAGGGGTGTCATTGTCCAGATCAAACGTGGATTGACTCGATGACACGCCGCTCGGGCGCCTAGGATTCCCCTAACACCTCACGTAGCACCTCATCGGTCTCATTCGACAGGAACCCCATGAGCGACACTTCCTCCCCCTTCGGCTTCGAGCTCGTGCGGCGTGGTTACGACCGCGGTCAGGTGGACGACCGCATTACCAAGCTGGTCTCCGACCGCGACAGCGCCCTTGGACGTATCAACTCTCTGGAAAAGCGGATCGAGGAGCTGCACCTCGAGACGCAGAACGCCCAGGCCCAGGTGAGCGACGCCGAGCCGTCGTACGCCGGCCTCGGCGCCCGGGTCGAGAAGATCCTGCGCCTGGCCGAGGAGGAGGCGAAGGACCTGCGCGAGGAGGCCCGTCGCGCGGCCGAGCAGCACCGGGAGCTCGCCGAGTCGGCTGCCCAGCAGGTGCGCAACGACGCCGAGTCGTTCGCCGCCGACCGCAAGTCGAAGGCGGAGGACGAGGGCGTCCGCATCGTCGAGAAGGCCAAGGGCGACGCCTCCACCCTGCGCACCGAGGCCCAGAAGGACGCCGCCTCCAAGCGCGAGGAGGCCGACGCCCTGTTCGAGGAGACCCGCGCCAAGGCCGCCCAGGCCGCCGCGGACTTCGAGACCAACCTGGCCAAGCGCCGCGAGCAGTCCGAGCGCGACCTGGCCTCGCGTCAGGCCAAGGCCGAGAAGCGCCTCGCGGAGATCGAGCACCGCGCCGAGCAGCTGCGCCTGGAGGCCGAGAAGCTCCGTACGGACGCCGAGCGCCGCGCCCGCCAGACCGTCGAGACCGCGCAGCGCCAGGCCGAGGACATCGTCGCCGACGCCAACGCGAAGGCGGACCGTATCCGCAGCGAGTCCGAGCGCGAGCTGGCGGCGCTCACCAACCGCCGCGACTCGATCAACGCCCAGCTCACCAACGTCCGCGAGATGCTGGCGACGCTGACCGGTGCGGCCGTCGCGGCCGCCAACCCGATCGTCGACGACGAGCCGGTCACCCGCGGCGTTCCGGCGCAGCAGAGCCGCTAGTACGCGCGCTGGTACGTACGGCAGTTCACCGGCGGTCGACCGGTCGGACGGCCACCGTCTACCGGCTCGTGGACGAACGTCCTGCCCGAGGGCCCTGTGTCACCTGTTTGAGGTGGCGTGGGGCCCTCGGGCGTTCTAGCGTGAGCGGCATGATCGAGCTTGAGGGCCTTACGAAACGATTCGGCGCGAAGACCGCCGTGGACCACCTCAGCTTCCAGGTCAGACCGGGGGTGGTGACCGGCTTCCTCGGCCCCAACGGGGCCGGGAAGTCCACGACCATGCGCATGATGCTCGACCTCGACAACCCGACCAGCGGTACGGTCCGGATCGACGGGAAGCACTACCGGGACCTGCCGGAGCCGCTGAAGCACATCGGGGCACTGCTGGACGCGAAAGCCATGAACGGCGGCCGCACCGCTTACAACAACCTTCTCTGCCTTGCCCAGTCGAACCGCATCCCGGAGCGCCGGGTCGCGGAGGTACTGGATCTTGTCGGGCTGACGCCGGTGGCGAAGAAGAAGTCGAAAGGATTTTCGCTGGGCATGGGCCAGCGGCTGGGAATCGCCTCCGCCCTGCTGGGCGACCCGGAGATCCTCATGTTCGACGAGCCGGTCAATGGTCTGGACCCGGAGGGAATTCTCTGGATCAGAAATCTTATGAAGGGGTTGGCGTCCGAGGGGCGGACGATCTTCGTCTCGTCCCATCTGATGAGCGAAATGGCGCTGACCGCGGACCATTTGATCGTCATCGGCCAGGGAAAGCTTCTGGCCGACATGTCGATGGCTGATTTCATTCACGAGAACTCGCGCAGCTACGTCCGGCTGCGTTCGCCGCAGCAGGAGCGGCTCAAGGACGTCCTGCACGAAGCCGGGATCGACGCCATCAGCGTCCCGGCCACCGGCGTGCTGGAGATCGACGGGGTGACCCCGGAGCGGCTCGGCGAACTGGCCGCCCAGCACCAGATCGTGCTGCACGAACTCAGCCCGCAACGGGCTTCACTGGAGGAAGCGTTCATGCGCATGACGGCGGACTCCGTCGAGTACCACGCCCACGCACCGGGAGAGCCGGGGCTGCCTCCGGGGCCCGGCCCCGCCGTCGACGCCCCCGCGTGGGGCGCCGGGTACGAGGCGACGCGCAAGGGCGGGCAGTGACCATGTCCTCCTTCCCCGCCGTCCTCCGGTCCGAGTGGACCAAGATCCGCACCGTTGCCTCCACCACCTGGACCCTGGTCGCAGCGCTGGTGGTCACCGTCGGCGTGAGCGCCGGCCTATGCGCCGTCTTCAACGCCACCTTCAACGACATGCCGCAGGAGCAGCAGGTCACCTTCGACCCGACCCTGGCCAGCTTCGCGGGCATGACCCTCGGCCAGCTCGCCATGATCGTCTTCGGTGTGCTGGTGGTCGGCACCGAATACAGCTCGGGCATGATCCGCACCTCGCTGGCCGCCGTGCCGCGCCGGGCGAACTTCCTGGCCGGCAAGCTCATCGTGGCCACCGGCCTCGCACTGGTCGTGGGCCTCGTCACCAGCTTCCTGTCCTTCTTCCTGGGACAGGCCATCCTGGGCGACCGCAGCATCGGCATCGACGCGCCGAACGTGCTGCGCGCCGTGATCGGCGCGGGCCTCTACATGGCCATGATCGCCCTGTTCTCGATGGGCGTGGCGACGATCCTGCGCAGCTCGATGCTGTCGCTCGGCATCCTGATGCCGTTCTTCTTCCTGGTCTCGACGATCCTCGGGGCGGTCAGCGCCACCCGCAAGGTCGCCCAGTACTTCCCTGACCAGGCCGGTTCCAAGATCATGCAGGTGGTCCCGGGCGCGATGGACAGCGGCGAGGCCCCCTACGGACCGTGGGGCGGCTTCGGAATCATGGCCCTGTGGGTGCTGGCCGCCGTACTCGGGGGCTACCTGGTGCTGAAGAAGCGCGACGCCTGATCCCTACGGGCGAGCGGCGTCCGTCCCGCGACGGACGCCGCAGGTACTACGGGTCATCCCCGGGTCGGAGTCAGGGACAGCTCAGGGATCCGGCCCGGGGTGGAACCGTAGGCGACTCGATATCCTCTTAACCCTTACGCGGACGAAAGCCGTCCGGTCCTGGCAAGGGGCAGAGCAGAGGCAGAGCAATGATCGAGGCTGTCGGCCTGACCAAGCGCTACGGCGCCAAGACCGCCGTCGACCAGCTGTCCTTCCAGGTCAGGCCGGGTCACGTGACGGGATTCCTGGGGCCGAACGGCTCCGGGAAGTCCACCACCATGCGCATGATCCTCGGCCTGGACCGGCCCACGTCGGGCAGCGTGACGATCAACGGCCTGCCCTTCCGGCAGCTGCCGAACGCCCAGCGGCACGTCGGGGCCCTGCTCGACGCCAAGGCCGTGCACGGCGGCCGCCGGGCCCGCAGGCACCTGCTCTGCCTCGCCCAGCTCTCCGGCATCCCCGAGAAGCGCGTGGACGAGGTACTGGCCGTCGTCGGCCTCCAGGACGTCTCCCGGCAGCGTACGAAGGGCTTCTCCCTCGGCATGGGCCAGCGGCTCGGCATCGCCGCCGCGCTCCTCGGCGACCCCCAGGTGCTGCTGTTCGACGAGCCGGTCAACGGGCTCGACCCCGAGGGCATCCTCTGGGTCCGCACCCTCATGCGCCGGCTCGCCGCCGAGGGCCGCACGGTGTTCGTCTCCTCACACCTGATGAGCGAGATGGCGCTGACCGCCGACCACCTCATCGTGATCGGCCGCGGGCGGCTGCTGGCCGACATGGGCACCCAGGAATTCATCGCGCACAACTCGGCCGGATTCGCGCGGGTGCGCGCGGCCGACAATGATCACGGTGGCCGGGATGCACTGGGTGAAGCCCTGACCAAGGCCGGCGGCCAGGTGCTCCAGGAGCCCGACGGGGCACTGCGCGTGACGAGCCTGGAGCTGCCGCGGATCTCCGACCTCGCCCACGAGGCGGGCGTACGGCTGTGGGAGCTGTCCCCGCACCGGGCCTCGCTGGAGGAGGCCTACATGCGGATGACCCAGGCCGACGTGGAGTACACCTCCACCGAGGACCCGCGCGCCGAGCTGTGGGAGCCGGAGCCGCTCACCGTCCCCGCCTGGGAGGACGAGCTCCGGGCGCCGGAGGTGCCGCGGGGCGCCTTCTTCGCTCCCCCGCCGCCGGGGACGGGCGGGCAGCCCTTCCTGATGCCCGCCGACCCCGGCCAGCTCGCCGGGACCGCCCAGAGCAACCCCCAGCACACCCCCAAGGACACCCGCGAGGACACCCGATGACCGGCCGCCCCACGACGCCCGCGAGCCCCACGAGCACCGCGGACCGGCCGAAGAGCTACAGCTCGCCGCTGGAGACGCCCCGGCCGCACCTCGGGCACGCCGTGGCCTCCGAGTGGACGAAGCTGATCTCGGTGCGCTCGACCGTGTGGACGCTCGGCTCGCTGGTGCTGCTCGTCGTCGGCATCGGGCTGCTCGCCGTCTCCGAGACGCGCTCCAGCGACTACCAGCAGGTGCCGCTCACCGCGCCCGCGCTGTTCGGGCTGCTGGTGGGCCAGATCCCCGTGATGGTGCTCGGCGTCCTGACGATCACCTCCGAGTACGGCACCGGGATGATCCGTACGACCCTGACCGCCGCCCCCGACCGGGCGCGGGTGCTGACCGCGAAGTACCTGGTGTTCGCCACCGTCGCCTTCCTCACCATTTTCGGTTCGGTGGCGGTCGTGGGACTGGCCTCCGCGATCCTGCGGGGCGGCTCGGCCGCCGGGCCGCACGGCGCCTCCGAGTGGGCCCACGCGCTGGCCGGCTGCCTCTACGTCACCCTGCTCGGGGTCCTGGGCCTCGCGGTCGGGGCGATGCTGCGGCACTCCGCCGGGGCGATCGCCGTGATGCTGGGGCTGGTCACGCTGCCGCCGGTGATAGGCGCGATGCTCAGCATGTGGGAGACCTTGGCCCCGATCGGCAGCACCGTGCTCCGCTACAACGCCCCGGTCGCCCTCATGAGGCTGTTCGGCCTGCCGAACGCCGACACCGGGAACTCGCCCGGCAGCGCGGCGCAGGTGCTGCTGCTCGTGCTGGTGACGGGAGCCGCGGTGGCGGGCTCGTATGCGGTGGTCGGCCGCCGCGACGTCTGATCCCGTACGCGGGAGTCAGTACTTGGGAGCGTTCCTGGACCGCTGCACCCGCGAGGCGCGGCGGTCCTTCGCGTTCCAGCACGCCTTGTGCCAGTGCCGGCGGTCGTCCACGCCGCCGTACTCCGGCCAGGCCACCAGATGCGGGGTGCCCGAGGGGATCTCCTGGTCGCAGCCCGGGCAGCGGTAGCGCTTGCCCGCCGCGCTCGCGCCCGCGACGTGCCGGACCTTCCACTCCTCGCCCTGGTACTCCTCCGTGCGCTCCAGCCCGAAGCGGTCGAGGCCGGTGTGGGGGCGTTCTTCCGGAGTCTCGCCGCCCCTGGGGCGGTTGTGGCGCGGTGACACGTATACCTCACGTATGGGCGAACGGAAGTGACTTTCTCCCAGACTACGCGCAGCGAGGCCGGGTACCCGCAGGGTGGCTGACAGAGGTCGGCCGACGGCGAGGCGCTCGCAGTCGGCCGACCCGACTATCCCAATAACTTTCGTGTCAGGCCGTGCCTTTGGCACGTGTCAGACGTTGTTGCCATCAGATGAACCGGTCCACCTGGGGGAGGCCGCGTCAGCCACGAGGAGGGTAAAGGCGATGCGCGTAGGAGCGTTCGTACTGGCGGCCCAGTTCCCGGGCCAGGGGCAGGGGGAGGCGCTGCACCGGGCGGTGCGGACCGCCGAGGTGGCCGAGGAGGCGGGGCTCGACTCGGTGTGGCTCGCCGAGCACCACTTCGTCCCGTACGGGGTCTGCCCGTCGGCGGTGACCCTGGCGGCGCTCCTGCTGGGGCGGACCCGGCGGCTGCGGGTGGGCACGGCGGTGAGCGTGCTGCCGAACACGCACCCGGTGGCCCTCGGTGAGCAGGCGGCGCTGCTGCACCTGACCTCGGACGGCCGGTTCACGCTGGGGGTGGGCCGGGGCGGGCCCTGGGTGGACCTGGAGGTGTTCGGCGGCGGGCTGGACGCCTACGAGAAGGAGTTCCCGGAGGGCCTGGACCTGCTGCGGCGCTGGCTGGCCGAGCCGCGGGTGGCGGCTGCCGGCGAGCGGTACGGGTTCCGCGAAGTGGCCGTCGTACCGCGTCCGTCGGAGGCGCTGGACGGGGACGGATCAGGGCCGGAAGTGATCGTCGCGTGCACCTCCCCCGCGTCGGTGCGGCTGGCCGCGGAGCGGGGGCTGCCGATGCTGCTGGGCATGCACTGCGGGGACGAGGACAAGGCGGAGATGGTCGCCCTGTACCGGCGTACGGCCGCGGCGGCGGGCCACGACCCGCACGCCCCGCACGTGTCGGCGGGCGTGTGCCAGCTGGCGGACCGTACGGCGGACGCCCGCGAGGCGCTGCTGAAGGCGATGCCGGGCTGGCTGAAGCAGGGGCTGGACGCGCACCTGACGGTGGACGGCCGGGAGCGCGCGATGCGGGATCCCCTCGCGTACACCGAGCTGCTGTGCGATCTGCACCCCGTGGGCACCCCGCGGCTGGCGGCGAACCGGCTGGCGGCCACCTCGGAGCGGACGGGCATCACGCGGTTCGCGCTGCTGACGGAGGGCTCCGGGGATCTCGCCGCGACGGAGGAGAACGTACGGCGCCTCGGCGCCGAGGTCCTGCCCCGTCTCGGCTGAGGCTGCCGCCCCGGTATCAATGGCACCTCCCCCGATACGGAGCGGCAGCGAAGTACGGTCGTGCGGATCTTGTGCATGTCATTGCACGTCAGGCATGTCATGCGGGTCATGCGGGTCACGGGTCATACCGGTCGTACGGTCAGCAGTCCCGGAGCTCGGGCGACTGGTTGAGCAGCTGGCCGCGGATCGAAGTGAACTTGGCGAGCCGGTCGTCCGACGAGGGATCCAGCGGGAACACGGCCACCCGGTGGCAGTTCTGGAACGCCAGGCGCACCCCGAAGTGCCGCTGCAGCGCACCACGTATCGCGTCACTCGCGAGAGCGCGCAGCAGCTGTCCACGCGCCTGCTCGTCGGGCGGCGGCGTCTGGTTGTCGGCGAACTCTCCGCCGTCCACCTTCAGCTGTGCCACCAGCGAGCTGATCATCTCCCATGCGTAGGGCAGGGAGGTCCGGACGCAGTCGACGAAAGCGGCTTCGTCGACCTCGCCTCGCTCGGCCTGTTCGAGTAGGGCCGGTGAGACGTCGAGCGACATGGGTTCTCCTCTCGCGACCCCGGCCGTTTGGGTTGCCGGAGTCTTACGGGCAGGGAAGGAGGCCGCGACGCAGAGTGCACGCTCCGCCACCTCCCGCTCACCACGGTAGGCGCCCCGTGGGTGGCGCACCAGGAGAATGCGCATACAACGCGCCATCGGCGAACGGGGCTTTCGGGGGCGAATCGCGTGGAGGGCTTCTCGTCGAGTAGCGTTGCCGACCATGCGTCTCGTCATTGCCCGCTGCTCCGTCGACTACGCGGGCCGGCTCACCGCCCATCTGCCCTCGGCACCCCGTCTGATCCTCGTGAAGGCCGACGGCAGTGTCTCGATCCACGCGGACGACCGGGCGTACAAACCGCTCAACTGGATGTCGCCCCCCTGCACCCTCAAGGAGGGGAGCGGGGACGAGGCCGGCGTCTGGACGGTCGTCAACAAGGCGGGCGAGAAGCTCATCATCACCATGGAGGAAGTCCTCCACGACTCCTCCCATGAGCTGGGCATCGACCCGGGTCTGATCAAGGACGGCGTGGAAGCACACCTCCAGGAGCTCCTGGCCGACCGCATCGAAACGCTGGGCGACGGCTACACGCTGATCCGGCGCGAGTACATGACGGCGATCGGGCCGGTGGACATCCTGTGCCGGGACGGCTCCGGCCGCACGGTGGCGGTGGAGATCAAGCGGCGCGGCGAGATCGACGGCGTCGAGCAGCTGACCCGCTACCTGGAACTCCTGAACCGGGACCCGCATCTGGCGCCGGTGCGCGGCATTTTCGCGGCCCAGGAGATCAAGCCCCAGGCCCGCGTTCTGGCCACGGACCGCGGCATGGACTGCGTGGTCCTGGACTACAACGCCCTGCGCGGCATCGAGGACGACAAGCTCCGCCTGTTCTGACGGCGGGCCGGACGGACCCGGGCGGACCCGGGCGGACCCGCCCGGCGCGGCTTACGCCGTCGCCGACGGGCTGGCCGGTGTGGCCGTCGCGGTGGGCGTCGGAGTCGGCGTCGGCGTGGGCTCTGCCGTCGGCGGCGTCGGCGACGGGTCCGGGGACGGGGGCTTCGGTCCGGTCGTGGACGGCTTCTGCGACGGCGGCGGCGAGACCGGCTTGCGCGACGGGGGGCGCGGCGGCTGGTTCGGGTCGGGGGTCAGAGTCGATTCCGGGGATCCCGGATCCGAGGCTTCGGGGGCCGGAGTTCCCGGGTCCGGTGCAGAATCGTTCCCGCTCGTGCCCGACACACCCGGCACCGTTGCCCGGGGCTTCGGCGTCGACGACACCGCCGGGCCGTCCCCGCCCGCAGGGGTCCGGGGGTCGCCGTCCGAGCCCGTCATCGCCAGGGCCATCACCGTGCCCAGTGCCACGACCGTCAGCGCTCCCGCCGCGGCCAGCAGCACCGGCTTGCGGCGCGACTGCTTGCGCGGCGCCGGCGCGGGCACGGGCGCCATCGTCGGGGCCGGCTTCGGGGTGAGGGGGAAGGCCTCCTCGAACACCTCCGTGAGGGTCGTCGGGGCCTCCGAGCGGCCGATCACCGGCACGACCGGTGCCACTGCGGCCACCGCTGCCGCCGCTGCCACCTGTGGCGCTGTGGGCGCGGTCACCGGCAGCGCCGCCGTCACCGCCTCCGCAGCCCCTGGAGCCCCCGCAGTCCCAGCAGGCGTCGGCGCCTCCAGCCGCAGCGGCGGCGACACCTCCACCCCCGCCTTCTCGCGGTCGGCCACCAGCGCGAGCGCCCGCCGCCCCGCCACCGTGCCCCGCTTGTCGGCGAGCGCGCCCTTCAGGCCTATGGAGGCCTCCAGTTCGGCCCGCGCCCGGTCCAGGCGCCCCTCGCACAGCGCGAGTACGCCGAGCTCGTGGTGGAAGTACGCCTGTTCCGCGACCTCTCCCGCCTTCCGCGCCGCCTCGGCCCCCGAGCGCAGCACCCGCTCCCACGCCTCCCAGTGCCGCGAGGCCGCGAAGGCCGGGGCCGCGGTCCGGGCCAGCAGTACGGCGGCCACCACGTCCGCGCCGGCCAGCGCCGCCAGCACCGCGTCGGCCTCCGCCGCCACCCGCTCCGGGGTCACCGAGGCGTGTCCGGTCCACCAGGCGTAGTGGCGGGCGGCCGTACGGGCCTCCTCCGCCGCGGTGTCCCCGTACCCGGCCTCCTCCAGCTGCCGTGCGACCCCGGCGGCCGGCCGGTAGCGGGTGCCGACCGGGGTGAGCAGTCCGCAGCCCAGCAGTTCCGCGACCGCCACGTCCGCGTGGGTGTCCCCCACGAGCGCCGGCAGGTGGGCGTGGTGCGGGAGCTCCCCGCCCAGCGCGCACGCGATCCGCAGCGCCGCCCGCGCCGACTCGCTGACCCGGGAGGCCAGGAGCTCGGCGGGGGCCGCGCCCTCGGCCAGCGTCGGCAGCGCCACGAACGCGGCGTCGCGCGGCCGCTCCTCGAAGACTCCGGGCTCCTCGTCCTCGTCCCCGGCCGAGGAAAGGTTTCGCTCGTCGCGCTGGCGCAGCAGCGCCGCCGCCTGGACGAAGCGCAGCGGCAGTCCTTCCGACGCGAACCGCAGGTCGCCCGCCCAGGCGGTCTCCTCCTCGGTCAGCGCCCGGCCTATGCCCGCTTCCAGCAGCTGCACGCAGTGGGCCCGGCCGAGCCCGCCGAGGAAGACCTCCTCCAGGTGCGAGTCGTCGGAGGGGGCGCGGGTGTCGGGGGTGGCGGCCAGCAGGTAGGCGCACTCGGGGGTGGCGCGCAGCAGCTCGTCGAGGGGGGCGCCGCCCATCTCCAGGTCGTCGAGGAGCACGATGGCGCCGATGTCCCGTACGCGGGCGAGGAGTTGGGTCCGCTCGGGCCGCTCCCGCGAGGCCTCGTACACGGCGTCGTACAGCGCGTGCAGCAGCTCGCCGGGCTGCTGGTGCCCGTACCCGCTGAGCCGTACGACGCCGTCGGGGGCCAGGCGCGCGCAGTCGGCGGCGACCGCGTCGAGCAGGGCGCTGCGGCCGGAGCCTGCGGGTCCGGTCAGCCGTACGGAGCGGCCGCGGCCCAGCAGCCGTACGAGGCGCTCGCGCTCCTCCTCGCGGGCGAGGAGCGGCGGTGCCGGGGCGGCGGGGCCGGGCAGGAGCGGCGGCCGCGAGGCGGCGTCCCGGGCGGCGCGGTCGGCGGCGTCGCGCTTGGCGGGGGCGCTGCCGCCGGTGCCGGGCCGGCGCGGTTCTATCTCGCTGCCGTCGACGGGGTTCACGGTGAGCGTGAAGTCCCCGGCGGTGAGGGTGACGACGCGCGCGACGGCGGGGCCGGCGGCAGCCGTCACCGCGGGCGCGGGCGCCGCGGGTGCCGTCGCGGGCTGCTCCACCGGTTCGGGCTGCCCCTGTGTGCGGTCCATGACCTAGTCCCCCGATCGCGCCCTGCGCCGTAGCCGTCGTGTCGTACCGTCCGGCCTTCGCACATTCCGCTGTCGCTACGGGTCCGGTTTCCGCCCGAACCCTAGACGGTGCCCGGTCGTGCACGGAACCGCAGGGGTGCCATCACCACCGGACCGTTACGTTTCCGCAGGAAGGGTGGACGGTGGCCGCGTCAGACCCTCGGGAGGGATTCCGCTTCCAGCCCGCCCTCGATCGCGAGGATGCGGTGCAGCCGGGTGGCGACGAGGAGGCGCTGCATCTGCGGCGGCACCCCGCGCAGGACGAGGCGGCGGCCGGTCCGGCCGGCCCGCCGGTGGGCTCCCATGATCACGCCGAGCCCGGTCGCGTCCCAGGAGTCGAGACCGGTGAGGTCCAGCACGAGGTCGCCGTGGCCGTCGTCGAGGGCGGCGTGGAGGGCCGTACGGGCGTCCGCCGCGCTGCGCACGTCGAGGCGGCCCCCGACAGCGAGTTCGGCGTGGTCGCCCCTGATGTGCATATGTGCTCCCGGCAGTCCTGGGTACGGGTACGTAGGGATCCGACTGGTCCGCGGTCGGCAACTCTCACTGCATCTGACTGCCGTTCGGGCAGCGAGGTTGCCGACTGTGAGCGAACCGATACCTAATTCACCCGTGTGGGTGCGGATATTCGAACTGGCGCTCAGTGTCGCTTCAGTGCTTGTAGAAGCCCTGACCGCTCTTGCGGCCGATGTCGCCGGCGTCCACCATGCGGCGCATGAGCTCCGGCGGAGCGAACTTCTCGTCCTGGGATTCGGTGTAGATGTTGCTGGTGGCGTGCAGCAGGATGTCGACGCCGGTGAGGTCGGCGGTGGCGAGCGGCCCCATGGCGTGGCCGAATCCCAGCTTGCAGGCGATGTCGATGTCCTCGGCGGAGGCCACGCCCGATTCGTACAGCTTCGCGGCTTCGACGACCAGGGCGGAGATCAGACGGGTCGTCACGAAGCCGGCGACGTCGCGGTTGACGACGATGCAGGTCTTGCCGACGGACTCGGCGAACGCGCGGGTGGTCGCGAGGGTCTCGTCGCTCGTCTTGTAGCCGCGGACGAGCTCGCAGAGCTGCATCATCGGGACGGGCGAGAAGAAGTGCGCGCCGACGACGCGCTCCGGACGCTCCGTCACGGCCGCGATCTTGGTGATCGGGATGGCGGAGGTGTTGGACGCGAGGATCGCGTCGTCGCGTACGAGCTTGTCGAGCGCGCGGAAGATCTCGTGCTTGACCTCGAGCTTCTCGAAGACGGCCTCGACGACGATGTCGGCGTCGGCGACCGCGTCGAGGTCGGTGGTGGTCTTGATGCGGGCGAGCGCGGCCTCGGCGTCCCCGGCCGTCATCTTGCCCTTCGAGACGAACTTGTCGTACGAGGCCTTGATGCCGTCCGTGCCGCGGGTCAGCGCGGCGTCGGTGACATCACGCAGTACGACGTCCCACCCCGCCTGAGCGGAGACCTGAGCGATTCCGGAACCCATCAGTCCGGCACCGATGACGGCGAGCTTCCCAGCCACTGCACACCCCACGTTCTTCCATACGGCCCAGTCTCGTAGCCTCTCCGGCGGAGACTAGCGCCAGCGGGGGTTCGTGTGACCGCGAAGTAACACGCGTCACGTCTCAACTGACGGACATCACACCGATCCGGCCCAGCATCCCCCCGCCCGCAGCCAGTTCACCCGGAGACGGCCGAGCGGCACCGCCGAGAGGTCCGCGTGCGGGATTCCGGCACGGCTCACTAGGCTGGCCGCATGGTGAACCTCACGCGCATCTACACCCGCACCGGCGACAAGGGCACGACCGCTCTCGGCGACATGAGCCGGACGGCCAAGACCGACCTGCGGATCTCCGCCTACGCCGACGCCAACGAGGCCAACGCGGCCATCGGCACGGCGATCGCCCTCGGCGGGCTGCCGGAGGATGTCGTGAAGGTCCTGGTACGGGTACAGAACGACCTGTTCGACGTCGGCGCCGACCTCTGCACGCCGGTCGTCGAGAACCCCGAGTACCCGCCGCTGCGCGTCGAGCAGTTCTACGTCGACAAGCTCGAAGCCGACTGCGACACCTTCAACGAGCAGCTGGCGAAGCTGCGCAGCTTCATCCTCCCCGGCGGCGCCCCCGGCGCGGCCCTGCTGCACCAGGCCTGCACCGTGGTCCGCCGCGCCGAGCGCTCCACCTGGGCGGCCCTGGAGGTGCACGGCGAGGTGATGAACCCGCTGACCGCGACCTACCTCAACCGCCTCTCCGACCTCCTCTTCATTCTGGCCCGTACGGCCAACAAGGAGGTCGGCGACGTCCTCTGGGTGCCCGGCGGCGAGCGCTAGCGCTCGGCCGCGGCCCGTTCCTCCTGCGGCCGGTCCGCAGGGGGCTTGCGCGGCCAGAACGTGTACGTGGCGGCGATCACGGCCTGGATGGCGAGCACGCGCAGGGCGACGTACTGCCAGCTCTGCAGGCTGCCGGTGTCGGCCGCGTCGCCCACGTACCAGATCGCGCCCTGGAGCAGCCCGAGCGCGACGGCCGCCCCGAGCAGCGTGCGGATCCACAGCTTCCACTCGTGGACCGCCCTGGCCCTGCCGTACTTCGGGCCGGGCGGCTTCGGGCCCCCGGCGAGGCGGTACGCCGCGTGCCGGTCGAGCCACTTCACCGTGTAGTGGCCGTAGCCGACGGTGTAGCCGATGTAGAGCGCGGCCAGGCCGTGCCTCCAGCTCGGCTCGCCGCCGTTCTTGAGGTCCACGGCGGTGGCCACCAGCAGGACCAGCTCCAGCAGCGGCTCGCACAGCAGGACCGCCGCCCCCAGCGTCGGCATCTTCGCGAGGTAGCGCAGCGCCAGTCCCCCGGCCAGCAGCACCCAGAAGCCGACCTCGCAGGCGATGATCAGTACGACGAGCACCGGATTCTCCCTTCCGTTGCCGCTTCGACAACCAGTGGATCCAGCCTCCCGCCCGATCCGTCCCGCTTCGTCGTCGCCGGTGACGAACCGCGACTGCATCCTTCGGTGTAGCGCCGCTTCGCCCGGCCTCCGCCCCGGAGGCGACGCCCTGCCCTCCCCCACCCTGTTGGATGGGACCGTGACCCCGACCAAGCCGACCCCGATCCCGACATCGGCCGCGATCCCCACCCCGGCCAAGGCTTTCCGCCCCCACCGCGACGACGTCCTCCTCGCGGTGTTCAGCGTGCTCGCGGGCCTGCTGCTCTGGTCGCTCGGCATCTACAGCACGAGCAACCGGCACTTCCTCCCCCCGTGGGCCGCCCTCGTCCCGCTCCTCGCGCTCGGCCCGATGGAGCTGCTGCGTCGCACCGCGCCCAACGCCACCCTGATCGTCGGCACGATCGGCGTGGTCGCCGACCAGTTCACCGTGGGCAATCTCGCCACGGTCCTGATCTTCACGGACCTGATGTACGCGGCCGTCGTCTACGGCAAGCCCGCCATGGCCCGGCGGCTCCCGGTCTCCACCGGCCTGATCACCATCGCCGTCACCATCGCCTCCGTGGCCTGGCTGCGCACCCCGCAGTCCCTGATGATCGGCGTGATCACCGGCATCGTCTGCTTCGGCCCGGCCCTGACCGGCGCCACCCTGCGCAACCACCGCGAGGCCGCCGAGGCGGCCCGGCTGCGCGCCGAGCAGACCGCGCTGCTGGCCGAAATGGACCGCAGCCAGGCCGTCGTCGCCGAGCGCGCCCGGATGGCCCGCGAGCTGCACGACATGGTGGCCAACCACCTCTCCGCCATCGCCATCCACTCCACGGCCGCGCTGTCCATCGACTCCCCCGGGACGAGCCGGGAGGCCCTCGGGGTGATCCGGGAGAACAGCGTGCAGGGGCTGGCCGAGATGCGCCGCCTGATCGGGCTGCTGCGGGACGCGGGCGCCGAGCAGGAGGCGGTCGCCACGCCCTCCCTCGACGGGCTCGACGCCCTGCTGGAACAGGCCCGTGTCAACGGCGCCGCGAGCGGGCTGGACTTCGTACTCCTCGACGACCGGCCGCCCGGGGAGCAGCTGCCGGCGCCCGTGGAGCTGGCGGCGTACCGGATCGTCCAGGAGTCGCTGACGAACACCCTCAAGCACGCCGCCCCGGGCACGGTCCGGGTCCGCGTGGCGCGCGCGGACGGGCTGCTGACCGTACGGGTGGAGTCCCCGTACGGGGACCGGCCGGGCCCCCGCGCCCCCGGCTCGGGGGCCGGGCTGATCGGCATGCGGGAGCGGACGGAGCTGCTGGGCGGGGAGTTCACGGCGGGCCGTACGGGATCGGTGTGGCTGGTGCGGGCGGAGCTGCCCGCGGAGGAGAAGGCGGTGACCGGATGAGCATCCGGGTGGTGGTGGCCGAGGACCAGAGGGCCGTACGGGCCGGGCTGGTGCTGATCCTGCGCAGCGCGGGCGACATCGAGGTCGTGGGCGAGGCGGCGGACGGGGAGGAGGCCGTGCGCCTGGCGCGGGAGCTGCGCCCGGACCTCGTCCTCATGGACGTGCAGATGCCGCGGCTCGACGGGGTGTCGGCGACCCGCCAGGTGGTCGCGGAGGGGCTGGCGGACGTCCTGGTCCTCACCACCTTCGACCTGGACGAGTACGTGTTCGGCGCCCTGCGCGCGGGGGCGGCGGGCTTCCTGCTGAAGAACGCGGACGCGGCGGAGCTGATCGAGGCGGTACGGACGGTCGCGCGCGGGGAGGGCCTGATCGCCCCGGCGGTGACCCGGCGGCTGATCGCCGAGTTCGCCGCTCCGCAGCCCGTGAAGACCCCGGTGTCGCCGGAGACGGCCGCGGCGGTGGCCTCGCTGACGCGGCGGGAGCGGGAGGTGCTCGGCTGTCTGGGCGAGGGGCTCTCGAACGCGGAGATCGCGCTGCGGCTGGTGATGGCGGAGGCGACGGTGAAGACGCACGTCAGCCGGCTGCTGGGGAAGCTGGAGCTGCGCAGCCGGGTCCAGGCGGCCGTGCTGGCCCAGGAGTTGGGCCTCTAGAGGCCCACCGGAGTGAAGGTCTGGACCTCTTGACGGTTGGTCCAGACCTTTCTACGCTCGCGGCAACTGTGGTGAGCGTGCCATGACAAGCGTGCTCACGGGCGGCGCAGGTCCCATCCCCAGTCCCGGTCGGCCCCACGACCGCGACGGACCTACGGAGGAGCACCCTTGAGCACAGCAAGCACAACAGGCACGGCACCTGGCACGGCACCCCCACCCCGCATGCGACTGCTGCGAAGGCTCGCCGCGACCGTGGCCGCCCTCGCCCTGCCCATCACCGGACTCGTGGCCCTCGCCGGCCCCGCCCAGGCCGCCGCCTCCGCGACGGCCACGTACGCCAAGGTCTCCGACTGGGGCACCGGCTTCGAGGGCAAGTGGACGGTGAAGAACACCGGCACCACCACCCTCACCAGCTGGACCGTGGAGTGGGACTACCCCTCCGGCACGACGGTCACCTCCGCCTGGGACGCCACCGTCACCAGCTCCGGCACCCACTGGACCGGCAAGAACGTGGGCTGGAACGGCACCCTCGCCCCCGGTGCCACGATCAGCTTCGGCTTCAACGGCGCCGGCTCCGGCGCCCCCAGCGGCTGCAAGGTCAACGGCGGCTCCTGCGACGGCGGCTCGACCCCCACCGACAGCCCGCCGTCGGCCCCCGGCACCCCCACGGCGAGCGGCGTCACCGACACCTCGCTGACCATCGGCTGGGCCGCGGCCACCGACGACAAGGGCGTCAAGAACTACGACGTCTACCGCGGCGGCGCCAAGGTCGCGACCGTCACCGGTACGAGCTACGGCGACTCCGGCCTGACCAAGGGCACGACCTACACGTACAGCGTCATCGCCCGCGACACCGCCGACCAGACGGGCCCGGCCTCCGGCTCCGCCTCGGTCACCACGACCGGCGGCGGCACCACTCCCCCGGACCCGGGCGGCAAGGTCGAGCTCGGCTACTTCACCGAATGGGGCGTCTACGGGCGCAACTACCACGTGAAGAACCTGGTCACCTCCGGCTCCGCCGCGAAGATCACCCACATCAACTACGCGTTCGGCAACGTCCAGGGCGGCAAGTGCACCATCGGTGACGCCTACGCCGACTACGACAAGGCCTACACCGCCGACCAGAGCGTCGACGGGGTCGCCGACACCTGGGACCAGCCGCTGCGCGGCAACTTCAACCAGCTGCGCAAGCTCAAGGCGAAGTACCCGAACATCAAGGTGCTGTGGTCCTTCGGCGGCTGGACCTGGTCCGGCGGCTTCGGCCAGGCCGCGGCCAACCCGGCCGCCTTCGCCGACTCCTGCTACAGCCTGGTCGAGGACCCGCGCTGGGCGGACGTCTTCGACGGCATCGACATCGACTGGGAGTACCCGAACGCCTGCGGCCTGTCCTGCGACACCAGCGGCGCCGCCTCCCTGAAGAACGTCCTGTCCGCGCTGCGCACCAAGTTCGGCGGCAGCAACCTGGTGACCGCCGCGATCTCCGCCGACGGCTCCAACGGCGGCAAGCTCGACCTCGCGGACTACGCGGGTGCCTCCCAGTACGTCGACTTCTACAACGTCATGACGTACGACTTCTTCGGCGCGTGGGACGCCAAGGGCCCGACCGCCCCGCACTCCCCGCTCACCTCGTACGCCGGCATCCCGATCGCCGGCTTCAACTCCGAGGCCGCGATCACCAAGCTCAAGGGCAAGGGCATCGCCGGCTCGAAGCTGAACCTGGGCATCGGCTTCTACGGCCGCGGCTGGACCGGAGTCACCCAGGACGCCCCCGGCGGCACCGCCACCGGGCCCGCCCCGGGCACGTACGAGCAGGGCATCGAGGACTACAAGGTGCTCAAGGGCAGCTGCCCGGCGACCGGCACCGTCGCCGGCACGGCCTACGCCAAGTGCGGCGGCAACTGGTGGAGCTACGACACCCCCGCCACCATCGCCGGGAAGATGAACTGGACCAAGCAGCAGGGCCTCAAGGGCGCCTTCTTCTGGGAGTTCAGCGGCGACACGGCGAACGGCGAGCTCGCGGGCGCGATCCACACCGGTCTCCAGTAGCCCACACCCGCGCACTGCCGACCCGGTGAACGACGAAGCCGGGGAGACGGGGTCCGCCCCCTGTCTCCCCGGCTTCTCCGCGTCGTTCGCGAGCTCAGGCCACGTTCACCCTCCCCCGGACTTCGTCCGGGGGCACCCCCATCCAACGGGCTTGGAATTCAGGCGACATTTACCCGTTGCCCGGGAGGCGCCGCCTCGAGCCAGGCCAGGAAACCCGTCAGCGCGTCCTCGCTCATCGCCAGCTCCAGGCGGGTCCCGCGGTGGAGACAGCCGAGCACGACGGCGTCGGACAGCAGTGCCAGCTCCTCCTCGCCCTCGGGGGCGCGGCGGGCGACCACCTCGATGGAGGAGCGCTCCAGCAGCCGGCGCGGCCGCGGAGAGTACGAGAAGACGCGGAACCACTCGATGCGGTCACCGCTGTAGCGGGCGACCCCGTACACCCAGCCCTTGCCGGAGATGTCGGGTTCCTCGGACACGCCCCAGCGCAGGCTGCAGTCGAAGGTGCCGCCGGAACGCTGGATCAGTCTGCGGCGCAGCCCGAAGACAAACAGCCCGATCACCACCAGGGCTACGACCAGGCCGCTCACAAGCAGAGCGAGGAGCATCTTCACCGACCTCCTCGCTCATCGAATACCTCAAACGAAAAACGACCTGCATCGCCTCAGCCGCGACCCGGTCTGGAAAATTCCAGACCGGACCGCGGCTGAGGTCTCAAACCTGTTCGGTACGGGGCTCAGTGCCCCGTGACCGCGCGCAGCCGGACATCGGCGCGACGTTCGGCGGCCGCATCGGCCTCCGACTTCGCGCGCTCCAGTGCCCGCTCCGCCCGCTGGACGTCAATCTCGTCAGCGAGCTCGGCGATCTCGGCCAGCAGGGACAGCTTGTTGTCCGCGAACGAGATGAAACCGCCGTGCACCGCGGCGACGACAGTGTTGCCCTCGCTGGTACGGATGGTCACCGGGCCCGATTCCAGCACACCGAGAAGCGGCTGGTGACCGGGCATGACGCCGATGTCGCCGGACGTGGTGCGGGCGACAACAAGGGTGGCCTCGCCGGACCAGACATTGCGGTCCGCCGCGACCAGCTCGACGTGCAGCTCAGCAGCCAAGGTGGCTCCTCGGGTCACCACCCGGCGGGTCAGCCGGGTGTTGGGTCAAATTCTAATGGGCGTGGGGAGAGGGACGGGACACACCCGCCCCTCTCCGCGAAACCTGCGAGCCGGAAGCGCTCCGCGAGGAGCGCGCCGGATCAGGAGACGCCCAGCTCCTTGGCGTTGGCCTTCAGGTCCTCGATGCCACCGCACAGGAAGAACGCCTGCTCGGGGAAGTGGTCGTAGTCACCGTCGCAGATCGCGTTGAACGCGACGATCGACTCGTCGAGCGGAACGTCCGAACCGTCCACGCCGGTGAACTGCTTCGCCACGTGGGTGTTCTGCGACAGGAAGCGCTCGACGCGACGGGCACGGTGGACAACGAGCTTGTCCTCCTCGCCCAGCTCGTCGATACCGAGGATCGCGATGATGTCCTGGAGGTCCTTGTACTTCTGGAGGATCCCCTTGACGCGCATCGCCGTGGCGTAGTGGTCCGCCGCGATGTACCGCGGGTCGAGGATGCGGGACGTCGAGTCCAGCGGGTCCACGGCCGGGTAGATGCCCTTCTCGGAGATCGGACGGGAGAGAACCGTCGTCGCGTCGAGGTGGGCGAAGGTGGTGGCCGGCGCCGGGTCGGTCAGGTCGTCCGCGGGGACGTAGATCGCCTGCATCGAGGTGATCGAGTGACCGCGGGTCGAGGTGATGCGCTCCTGCAGCAGACCCATCTCGTCAGCCAGGTTCGGCTGGTAACCCACGGCGGACGGCATGCGGCCCAGAAGGGTCGACACCTCCGAACCGGCCTGGGTGTAACGGAAGATGTTGTCGATGAAGAAGAGCACGTCCTGCTTCTGCACATCGCGGAAGTACTCCGCCATGGTCAGACCGGCGAGCGCGACGCGAAGACGCGTGCCCGGGGGCTCGTCCATCTGGCCGAAGACGAGCGCCGTCTTGTCGATGACGCCCGAGTCGGCCATTTCCTCGATGAGGTCGTTGCCCTCACGGGTACGCTCACCGACGCCCGCGAAGACCGACACACCGTCGTGGTTGTTGGCGACGCGGTAGATCATTTCCTGGATCAGAACGGTCTTGCCGACACCGGCACCACCGAACAGACCGATCTTTCCACCCTTGACGTACGGGGTGAGAAGGTCGATGACCTTGACGCCGGTCTCGAACATCTCGGTCTTCGACTCGAGCTCGTCGAAGCGGGGCGCCTTGCGGTGGATGGGCCAGCGCTCGGTGACCTCGGCGTTCGCCTCGGGGTAGTTGAGCACCTCACCCAGGGTGTTGAAGACCTTGCCCTTGGTGAAGTCACCGACGGGGACGGTGATGCCCGCGCCCGTGTCGGTGACCGCGGCCTGGCGGACCAGACCGTCGGTCGGCTGCATCGAGATGGTACGGACGAGGCCGTCACCCAGGTGCTGCGCGACCTCGAGGGTCAGGGTCTTGAGCTTGCCGTCCTCGGCCGGGTCTGCGACCTGGACCTTGAGGGCGTTGTAGATCTCGGGCATGGCGTCGACGGGGAACTCCACGTCGACGACCGGGCCGATGACCCGGGCGACGCGGCCCGTGGCGGCGGCCGTCTCAACAGTGGTCGTCATTACTTGTCACTCCCCGCGGTCGCGTCAGCCATGGCGCTCGCGCCACCGACGATCTCGCTGATTTCCTGGGTGATTTCGGCCTGGCGGGCCGCGTTGGCAAGCCGGGAGAGGCTCTTGATGAGATCCCCGGCGTTGTCGGTCGCCGACTTCATCGCGCGGCGGCGGGCGGCGTGCTCGGAAGCGGCCGACTGCAGCAGTGCGTTGTAGATGCGGCTCTCGACGTAGCGCGGCAGAAGGGCGTCGAGGACGTCCTCCGCCGACGGCTCGAAGTCGAACAGCGGAAGGATCTCGCCCTTCGCACCGTCCTCTTCCGGAGCCTGGTCGAGGCTGAGCGGCAGCATCCGGCCGTCGACCGCGTTCTGCGTCATCATCGACACGAATTCCGTGTAGACGATGTGCAGCTCGTCGACGCCGCCCTCGGCCGTTTCCGTCTGGATGGCCTCGATCAGCGGTCCCGCGACGCGCTTGGCGTCGGCGTAGGCCGGGCTGTCGGTGAAGCCGGTCCACGAATCCGCGACCTTGCGCTCGCGGAAGCCGTAGTAGGCCAGACCCTTACGGCCGACGATGTACGTGTCGACCTCCTTGCCCTCGCCGCGCAGCCGCTCGGTGAGCCGCTCCGCCTGCTTGATGGCGTTGGAGGAGTAGCCGCCGGCCAGACCGCGGTCGCTCGTGATGAGCAGAATCGCGGCACGGGTCGGCGTCTCGACCTCGGTCGTCAGGGCGTGCCTGGTGTTCGAACCGGTCGCCACCGCGGTCACCGCACGGGTGAGCTCGGTCGCGTACGGCATCGATGCCGCCACCTTGCGCTGCGCCTTGACGATGCGCGAGGCGGCGATCATCTCCATCGCCTTGGTGATCTTCTTGGTCGCCGTGACGGCACGGATGCGACGCTTGTAGACCCGGAGCTGCGCTCCCATGAGTCAGGTCCCTTCCGTCGTCACTTGGAGACGTTGACGGCCGGCGCGTCCTCGCCCAGGAGCTTGCCGTCCGAGGTCTCGAACTGCTGCTTGAAGCCGGCGATGGCGTCCGCGATGGAGGACAGGGTGTCGTCCGACATCTTGCCGCCGTCCGCGATGGAGGTGAGGAGGTCCTTGCGCTCGCGGCGCAGGTGCTCCAGCAGCTCCGACTCGAAGCGACGGATGTCGTTGACCGGGACGTCGTCCATCTTGCCGGTGGTGCCGGCCCAGACGGAGACGACCTGCTCCTCGACGGGCATCGGCTGGTACTGGCCCTGCTTCAGCAGCTCGACCAGACGCTTGCCGCGCTCCAGCGAAGCCTTCGAAGCGGCGTCCAGGTCGGAACCGAAGGCGGCGAACGCCTCCAGCTCACGGTACTGGGCGAGGTCCAGGCGCAGACGGCCGGAAACCTGCTTCATGGCCTTGTGCTGGGCGGAGCCACCGACGCGGGAGACCGAGATACCGACGTTCAGCGCCGGGCGCTGGCCCGCGTTGAACAGGTCGGACTCCAGGAAGCACTGGCCGTCGGTGATGGAGATGACGTTGGTCGGGATGAACGCCGACACGTCGTTCGCCTTGGTCTCGACGATCGGCAGACCGGTCATCGAACCGGCACCCATGTCGTCGGAGAGCTTCGCGCAGCGCTCCAGCAGACGGGAGTGCAGGTAGAAGACGTCGCCCGGGTAGGCCTCACGGCCCGGCGGGCGGCGCAGCAGCAGCGACACGGCGCGGTAGGCGTCGGCCTGCTTCGACAGGTCGTCGAAGATGATCAGGACGTGCTTGCCGGCGTACATCCAGTGCTGGCCGATGGCAGAACCGGTGTACGGCGCCAGGTACTTGAAGCCGGCCGGGTCGGACGCCGGGGCGGCGACGATCGTCGTGTACTCGAGCGCGCCGGCGTCTTCCAGGGCGCCGCGAACGGACGCGATGGTCGAGCCCTTCTGGCCGATGGCGACGTAGATGCAGCGGACCTGCTTGTTCACGTCGCCCGAGCGCCAGTTGTCGCGCTGGTTGATGATCGTGTCGACGGCCAGAGCGGTCTTGCCGGTCTGACGGTCACCGATGATCAGCTGACGCTGGCCACGGCCGACCGGCACCATCGCGTCGATGGCCTTGTAGCCGGTCTGCATCGGCTCGTGCACCGACTTACGGACCATGACGCCCGGGGCCTGCAGCTCGAGGGCGCGACGGCCTTCGGTCGCGATCTCGCCGAGACCGTCGATCGGGTTGCCGAGCGGGTCGACGACGCGGCCGAGGTAGCCCTCGCCGACGCCTACGGAGAGAACCTCACCGGTGCGCTGCACCGGCTGGCCCTCCTCGATACCGCTGAACTCGCCGAGGACGACCGCACCGATCTCGCGCTCCTCGAGGTTGAGGGCGAGACCGAGGGTGCCGTCCTCGAACTTCAGCAGCTCGTTCGCCATGGCGGAGGGCAGGCCCTCCACCTTCGCGATGCCGTCGCCGGCAACGCTGACCGTTCCGACCTCCTCGCGCGAGGCCGCGTCCGGCTGGTACGACTGGACAAAGTTCTCCAGTGCGTCCCGGATCTCCTCCGGCCGGATCGTGAGCTCCGCCATCTGGGTTCCCTGCTCTCCTTGTTGGGCCTGAAGCTTCTTAGGGGTCTGGGGGCGACCCCCAGGAATCTTCTGCAAGTTCTGCACGGCCCAACCGGGCCGCTAGGAATGCGTTGTTCTATTGGTGGCTGAGGTCAGCCGGCCATGCGGCGGGACGCCTCGGAAAGGCGGTCCGCGATGGTGCCGTCGATGACCTCGTCGCCGACCCGCACCGAGATCCCGCCGAGGACCTCGGGGTCCACGTCGAGGTTCAGGTGCATCTGGCGGCCGTACAGCTTGGCCAGCACCGCGCCGAGACGCGCCTTCTGCACGTCGCTGAGCGGAACCGCGCTGGTCACGGTGGCGACCATGCGGTCACGGCGCTCGGCGGCGAGCTTGGAGAGGGACTCGAGTCCCGCTTCCAGGCTACGTCCACGCGGGTGCGTGACGAGACGGACGACCAGGCGCTCCGTGACGGCGTTCGCCTTGCCGCCGAGCAGGCTGCGCAGCAGCTGGCTCTTGGCGGAGGCGGTGGCCGCGCGGTCGGTCAGCGCGGAACGCAGCTCGGTGCTCGAGGCGACGATCCGGCCGAAGCGGAAGACCTCGTCCTCGACGTTGTCGAGCGCACCGGTCTGCTGGGCCGCCGTGAGGTCGGCGGTGGCCGCCAGCTCCTCCAGCGCGTCCACCAGGTCGCGGGACTGCGACCAGCGGGAGCGCGCCATGCCGGACACCAGGTCGAGGGTTTCCCCGCCCACCTGGCCGGACAGCAGACGGCCGACCAGCTCGGCCTTGGCCTCGCCGGACTGCGCCGGGTCCGTGATGACCCGACGCAGCGAGACCTCACGGTCGAGCAGCGCGGTGACGGCTGCCAGCTCACCGGCGAGCTTCGTCGCGTCGACGGACGTGTTGTCCGTCAGCGCGTCGAGACGCTCGCGCGCGGAGGCCAGCGCCTCGCGGCTCGCTCCGTTCATCGGGCCGCCTCGGCCTTCTCCTCAAGCTCGCTGAGGAAGCGGTCGATCGTGCGGCTCTGCCGGGCGGCGTCCTCGAGGGACTCGCCGACGAGCTTGCCGGCCAGGTCGGTGGCGAGCTTGCCCACGTCCTGGCGCAGCGCCTGAGAGGCGGCCTTGCGGTCGGCCTCGATCTGGGCGTGGCCGGCAGCGATGATCTCCTCACGCTGCCGCTGGCCCTCTGCGCGCAGTTCTTCCTTGAGCGCAGTGCCCTGCTCCAGCGCTTCCTGGCGCAGGCGCGCGGCCTCGTGCCGGGCTTCGGCGAGCTGGGCCTTGTACTGCTCCAGCACGCTCTGGGCCTCGGTCTGAGCGGCCTCAGCCTTCTCGATACCGCCCTCGATCTGCTCGCGGCGCTCGTCCAGAACCTTGTTGATGTTCGGGAGGAGCTTCTTCGCGAGGAAACCGAAGACGATGACGAAGGCGATCAGACCGATGACGAGCTCGGGGATCGGCGGAACGAGCGGGTTTTCCGTCTCGGCCGCGAGAACCAGGAGGTTCACATCAGTGCCTTTCGTCTAATCGGACTAGTGGTCGCGGTTCGTCAGCTGTAGACGAACGGCATGACCAGACCGATGAGGGCGAGCGCCTCACAGAAGGCGAAGCCGAGGATCTGGTTGGCGCGGATCAGACCGGCAGCCTCGGGCTGACGGGCGAGAGCCTGCGTGCCGTTACCGAAGATGATGCCGACGCCGACACCCGGGCCGATGGCCGCGAGACCGTAACCAACGGAGCTGAGGGAGCCGGTGACGCCATTGGCGGCAGCGAGGATCTGGGACATGCCAGTTCTTCCTTCTCTTTCACGGACCGGTGGGGGTTGGCCACCGGACGACAGGGGGTTTTGGGGGAGGGCCGGACTCAGTGGTGCTCGGCGAGTGCGCCCTGGATGAAGCTGCAGGCCAGCAGCACGAAGACGTAGGCCTGGACAGCCTGGATGAAGAGCTCGAAGGCCGTCATCACGATGACCATGATGAAAGAGACGCCCGCGTAGGCGATCCCGATCCCGTTCAGCAGGTACCAGCTGGCGATGGTGAACAGCAGCAGCAGGGTGTGACCGGCGAACATGTTCGCGAACAGTCGGACCGCGTGGGTGAACGGGCGCACCAGGACGTTCGAGAAGAACTCGATGACCATGACCAGGGGCAGGACGCCGCCGAGCGACTTGTCGTAGCCCGTCAGGTTCTTGAGTCCGCCGACGAAGCCGTGACGCTTGAACGTCACCGACATCCAGATGAAGTAGACGACCAGTGCGAGGGCCGCCGGGTACGCGATGATCGCGGTCACCGGGAACTGGGCCACGGGGACGATCGACCAGACGTTCAGGACCCAGACGAAGAAGAACAGCGAGACCATGAAGGGGACATACTTCTCGCCCTCCTTCCTGCCCAGCGTCTCGTACACGATGCCGCGGCGCACGAAGTCGTAGCCGGCCTCGGCGACCATCTGCAGCTTGCCCGGTACGACCTTCGGCTTCCGGAACGCGGCCCAGAAGAAGGCGACGATGATCACCGAGCCCAACAGGGCCAGCAGCATCGGCTTGTTGAAGTACGCACTGGTGGTGCCGGCTTCGCCCCACAGCGGCTCGAAGAGGAACGAGTGCAGGCCCGGGCCGGGGAAGCCACATCCGTCGAAGATGTGACAGTCGGTCTCGAAAGCGAGCACCTGCGTCAGGTCAGCACTCACCGCGGGCTCCTTCAGCGTGGCGCATAGGTACGGCAACCTCGTTGTGTCGGCGCGGCGCACAGCCGCTGTTCGGCACTGGACTGGTGTTACGGGTGTGGGGGCGGCGATCAGGCATCGAGCCTCGCGATGGAACAGGCGTCAGCTCAGATGCCCGCGCCCGCAATGCCGCAGTTGGCACCGGACGATAGCAGCATCTCGAACGCGCCCTTATTCCGGCCCTACCCCTCACGACTTCGGCCCCGAATTTTCGGGCTTGTCGCCCTTCGTCGAGTCCGGTTCGACGTAGAGGATCTTGGCCTTCATATGAGCACGCGTCTGCGCGCCGATCCACACGAGGGTGGTGGCGACGAGCGTGATCGCGAAAGCCTTGGGGTTGAACAGCGTCGTGTTCTTGAACACGGCGAGAAAGACGAAGAGCAGCAGGATCTGGGCCGTGTAGAGCATCAGCCCCATGGCCTGGAACAGGTGCGGCAGCGATTTCGCGGTGCGTTGCAGAACGATGAATCCGATGCCCATGAACAGCATCACGACCAGCGTGGCAATGACGGCGCCAAGGGCCCCCTCGCCACCTGCCACCACGGCACTGATGACGGCGGCGAGAGCGCCGGCGACAGCCGTGGGTACAGCGGCGTGCAGGAGGGATCGGACGTCATCTGACCGCATGGCGGTTTGCTCCGCGTGGTGGTGGGGGCACGGACTCGTACGGGAACTCGTACGGGACGAGCGTAAGCCCGGTCCGAGATCGAACCTCGGGCCGATGGGCCGTCGCACTACGGTCCTTCGGCTCTGTCGCCGGGTTTAGTGAACGGTATCACAAACTATTTGATGAGAGCTTTACCTGCGGAGTGTGCTGACTGTCACACATGAGAGCTAACCCGCCCGTGTGTGCGCGACAAGCCGTCGTTGTGTGTGGTAAAGGCGGTTCATGTCCGACATGTACCGCGGGCGTCAGCGCGCCGACTCAGCCTTACGCCGGTCGGGGAAGCGCGAACGGGGGCCTACCGCGGTCGCTCCGTTGACGCCCGAGACGCCGACCCGGATCGGACCGGCGGGCTCCGGCTCCCGGCCCGAGGCATCGAGCGCGGCCGCCTCCGCGGCGCGCTCGCGGTGCCGGTAGCGCGGCGGGACCAGACCCTCGGCCCAGCGCGGGGCGCGGGGGGTGAAGCGCGGCAGGAGCAGCAGGACGAGGCCCAGCGCGCTCAGCCCGACGATGGCGAGCACGATCCACATCGAGGCGGAGTGCACCGAATACGCCACCGCGCCGAACGCGATCAGCCCTGACCAGAAGTACATGATCATCACCGCGCGGCTGTGCGAATGCCCGAGCTCCAGCAGCCGGTGGTGCAGGTGCCCGCGGTCGGCCGCGAACGGCGACTGGCCCTTCCACGTACGCCGCACGATGGCCAGGATCAGGTCCGCCATCGGGATCGCGATGATCGTCAGCGGGAGCAGAAGCGGAATGAAGACCGGGAGCATCGCGTGCGTCGCGTTGCGCTCACCGCCGGCGAACAGGGCCATGGTGTCCGGGTCCACCTGCCCGGTGATCGAGATCGCGGCGGCCGCCAGCACCAGACCGATGAGCATCGATCCGGAATCGCCCATGAAGATCCGGGCCGGGTGCATGTTGTGCGGCAGGAAGCCGAGGCACATGCCCATCAGGATCGCCGCGAACAGGGTCGCGGGCGCGGCCGCCTCGATCCCGTACCCGAACCAGATCCGGTACGAGTAGAGGAAGAACGCGGCGGCGGCGATGCAGACCATGCCGGCGGCCAGGCCGTCGAGCCCGTCCACGAAGTTCACCGCGTTGATGGTGATCACGACGAGGGCCACGGTGAGCAGGTTGCCCTGCCACTGGGTCAGCGCGACCGTCCCGATGCCCGGGACGGGGATCCACAGCATGGTCAGGCCCTGCATGACCATCACGCCGGCGGCGATCATCTGCGCGCCGAGTTTGATCAGGGCGTCGATCTCGAACTTGTCGTCGAGCACGCCGATCAGCCAGATCAGGGCGGCTCCGGAGAGCAGCGCCCGAGGCTCGTTCGACAGCTCGAAGACGCCGTTGAGGTTGCGCAGGTGGTCCGCGACCAGCAGCCCCGCGCACAGTCCGCCGAACATGGCGATGCCGCCGAGCCGCGGAGTGGGCTCGCGGTGCACGTCGCGGGCGCGGATCTCCGGCATCGCACCGGCCGCGATCGCGAACTTCCGCACGGGCCCGGTGAGCAGGTAGGTCACCGCGACCGTGACGCAAAGCGTCAGCAGATATTCACGCACGGGCTGCCCCAGATGTATCGCCGGCCATCTCAGCCCCACACATTAGCTGCGATGTACCCCTCACCGAGGACGCGAGGGGCGCTATCGCGGTTGCGGTACGCCCCACTTGTCCTACTTACTCCCGGTACGGGGGAAATCCGCGCGTCAGCTCGGTCACTTCCGCGCGGGTGTTCGCGCCTGCCCCGCGCAGTGCGGCGGCAAACAGCGCGGCGATCCGGGCCATCTCGGGCTCCCGCATGCCCTGGGTGGTGACGGCCGCCGTACCGAGCCGGATCCCGCGCTGGTCCCCGTACGGCAGGGCGCAGGTGTCCAGCACGATCCCGGCGGCGGCGAGCCGGCCGCGCGCGGTCGGACCGTCCACACCGAGCGGCGCCGGGTCGGCGGTGATCAGGTGGGTGTCGGTGCCGCCCGTCGTCAACGCGAACCCGTGGGCCGCGAGCTCATCGGCCAGCACCCGCGCGTTGGCCACCACCCGATGGGCGTACGTGGTGAACGCCGGCGCCGCGGCCTCGCCGAAGGCCACGGCCTTGGCGGCGATGCTGTGCATCTGGGCGCCGCCCTGGGTGAAGGGGAAGACCGCCCGGTCGATCCGCTCGGCGAACTCGGCCCCGCACAGGACCATCCCGCCGCGCGGGCCGCGCAGCACCTTGTGCGTCGTCGCGCAGACGATGTCGGCGTACGGGACGGGGCTGGGCGCGGCTCCGCCGGCGACGAGCCCGATCGGGTGGGCGGCGTCCGCGATGAGGTACGCCCCGACCTCGTCGGCGATCTCCCGGAACACGGAGTACTCGGGGTGGCGCGGATAGGAGATCGAGCCGCAGACGATGGCCTTGGGCCGGTGCATCCGGGCGAGGCCCTGCACCTGCTCGTAGTCGATCAGGCCGGTCTCGGCGTCCACCCCGTACCCGACGAAGTCGAACCAGCGGCCGGAGAAGTTGGCGGGCGAACCGTGGGTGAGGTGGCCGCCGTACGAGAGCCCCATCGCGAGGACGGTGTCTCCGGGGCGCAGCAGCGCGGCGTACGCGGCCAGCACGGCGGCGGAACCGGAATGCGGCTGCACGTTGGCGTGCTCCACCCCGAACAGCGCCCGGGCCCGCTCGACGGCCAGCCCTTCGGCGAGGTCGGCGTACTCGCAGCCGCCGTGGTAGCGGTGGCCGGGATAGCCCTCGGCGTACTTGTTGGCGAGCGCCGAGCCGAGTGCCGCCAGTACGGCGGGCGAGGTGAAGTTCTCGGCGGCGCTCAGCTGCAGCGTGGCGGCCTGCCGCTGCGCCTCCCCCGCGAGCACGTCTGCCATCTGCGGATCCTGCTGCCGCAGCAGGTCGGAGGGCGGGGTGATGACGCTCATGGCGCGACTCCCAGTGGCGGTCCCGGATACGCCCACTCTAGGTCGCCCCCGCCCTATCTGCCCGTTTCGAGCCCGTTTCGACCCCGCCGGCGTTTGAGGCGCGGGGTCCGGGGCGGAGCCCCGGGGAACGGGCGAAGGGTGGGTAGGGGACACCAGCCCCGCAGGGCCCGGCCCGGCCAGCCGCAGGGGTCAGCGGGAAGCCGTGACGCCCGTCAGGGCCGTGACCACCGGGTCCAGCGCCTGGTTGATCTCGTCGCCGATCGAGCGGAAGAAGGTGATCGGCGCCCCGTACGGGTCGTACACCTCGTCCGCGTCGGGCGACGGCGCCAGCAGCCACCCCCGAAGCGCGGCCGCGGCCCGCACCAGCGCACGGGCCCGCTCCGCGACCCCGTCGTCCAGCGGCGGCAGCGTGGCCGGGTCTATGGCCCGCACCAGCCGCGTGAACTCCTTCAGCGTGAACGTCCGCAGCCCCGCCGAATGCCCCATCGAGATGACCTGCGCCCGGTGGTCCCGCGTGGCGGTCAGCACCAGGTCCGCCCGTATGACGTGCTCGTCCAGCAGCTCCCGCCCGGTGAACCCGGACGCGTCCGCCCCGAAGTCCGCGAGCACGGCCGCCGCATTGGCCTCCATCGGAGCCCCCTCGTGGCCCCACGTCCCCGCGCTCTCCACGATCAGGTCGCCGACGGGGATGCCGCCCAGCCGGTGCGCCAGCGCATGCCGGGTCAGCCGCTCGGTGATCGGCGAGCGGCACACGTTGCCGGTGCTGACGTGGAGGATGCGGAACGTGTCCCCGCCGGCGCCCGCCGGGTGGGGGTCCCCCCAGCCGTGGCTGCCGCCGGAGGTGTGCCCGCTTGCTATGCCACGCCCCTCAGGGCTCACGGGGCCACCTCGAGGTCGGGTACGACCTCCCGCAGCTGCTCGGCGGTCAGCGCCCCCTCGCGCAGCAGGACGGGAACCTTCCCGGTGACGTCGACGATCGACGACGGCTGGATCCCCGGGGTCGGACCGCCGTCCAGGTATACGGACACGGAATCGCCCAGCATCTCGCGCGCCGCGTCGCAGTCCTCCGGCGCCGGGTGCCCGGTCAGGTTCGCCGAGGACACGGCCATCGGACCGACCTCGGTCAGCAGCTCGATCGCGACGGGGTGCAGGGGCATCCGTACGGCCACGGTCCCGCGGGTCTCCCCCAAGTCCCAGGCCAGCGAGGGCTGGTGCTTGGCGACGAGCGTCAGCGCGCCCGGCCAGAAGGCGTCGACGAGCTCCCAGGCCTGCTCGGAGAAGTCCGTGACGAGCCCGTGCAGGGTGTTCGGGGAGCCGATGAGCACGGGGGTCGGCATGTTGCGGCCGCGCCCCTTGGCCGCCAGCAGGTCGCCGACCGCCTCCGCGCTGAAGGCGTCCGCGCCGATCCCGTAGAGGGTGTCGGTGGGCAGCACGACAAGCTCGCCGCGGCGCACGGCGGATGCGGCTTCACGCAGACCCGTCTTGCGGTCCGTCGCGTCGTTGCAGTCGTATCGCCGGGCCATCAGCGGGACTCCTCGTGCAGCAGGGGGGTGGAGGGGTGGGTCGCGCCCGTCACGGCATGGCCTTGCGGGCGGTGGCGAAGCGGGGGCGGTTGTTCAGGTCGGGGTGGTCGGCGGCATCGGCCCAGCCCCGCTCCTCGGCGAAGATCCACGGAACCTGGCCGCCCTGGGTGTCGGCGTGCTCGATGACGACGATGCCGCCGGGCCGCAGCAGCCGGTGCGCGGTGCGCTCGATGCCGCGGATGGTGTCGAGGCCGTCCTCGCCGGAGAACAGGGCCATCTCCGGGTCGTGGTCCCGGGCCTCGGGGGCCACGTACTCCCACTCGGTGAGCGGGATGTACGGCGGGTTCGAGATCACCAGGTCGACCTGGCCGTCCAGCTCGGGCAGGGCGCTCAGCGCGTCGCCCTGGTGGACGGTGACCCGGGATCCCTCGGCGTTCTTGCGGGTCCACCGCAGGGCGTCCTCGGACAGCTCGACCGCGTGCACGCGCGAGCGCGGCACCTCCTGGGCCATGGCCAGCGCGATGGCGCCGGAGCCGGTGCACAGGTCCACGATCAGCGGCTCGACGACGTCCATCGCCCGGACGGCGTGTATGGCCCAGTCCACGACCGACTCGGTCTCGGGCCGGGGCACGAAGACCCCGGGCCCGACCTGGAGCTCCAGGTACCGGAAGAAGGCGCGGCCGGTGATGTGCTGGAGCGGCTCGCGCGCCTCGCGGCGGGCGACGGCCTCCCAGTAGCGGGCGTCGAAGTCCGCGTCCTTGACGTGGTGCAGTTCCCCCCGCTTGACGCCGTGCACGAAGGCCGCGAGCTCCTCCGCGTCGAAGCGCGGTGAGGGCACGCCGGCGGCGGCCAGCCGCTGGGTGGCCTGGGCCACCTCGGCAAGCAGCAAGTTCACGCTGGTCCTCCGGGCTGCTGTCGTACGGGGGTGGTGCGGGGCGTACACGGTGAAGCAGGTCGAGCGGGGTGGTGCCGGGTCGTGCGGGGTGGTGCGGTCAGGCGCGGATCAGCGCGCGGACGCCAGCTTGGCGGCCGAGTCCGCGTCGACGCAGGCCTGGATCATCGGATCGAGGTCGCCGTCGAGCACCTGGTCCAAGTTGTACGCCTTGAAGCCCGTCCGGTGGTCCGAGATCCGGTTTTCCGGGAAGTTGTACGTACGGATCTTCTCGGAGCGGTCCACGGAGCGCACCTGGCTGCGGCGCACGTCGGAGGCCTCCTGCTCGGCGGCCTCCTGGGCCGCGGCCAGCAGTCGCGAGCGGAGGATGCGCATCGCCTGCTCCTTGTTCTGGAGCTGGCTCTTCTCGTTCTGGCAGGAGGCGACCACACCGGTCGGGACGTGCGTGATGCGCACGGCCGAGTCGGTGGTGTTGACGGACTGGCCGCCGGGGCCCGACGAGCGGTACACGTCGATGCGGAGGTCGTTCTGGTTGATCTCGACCTCGACCTCCTCGGCCTCCGGGGTGACGAGCACGCCGGCGGCGGAGGTGTGGATGCGGCCCTGGGACTCGGTGGCCGGAACGCGCTGGACGCGGTGCACGCCGCCCTCGTACTTCAGGCGGGCCCAGACGCCCTGGCCGGGCTCGGTGGCGCCGTTGCCGCCCTTGGTACGGACGGAGACCTGGACGTCCTTGTAGCCGCCGAGCTCGGACTCGGTGGCGTCGATGATCTCGGTCTTCCAGCCCACGCGCTCGGCGTAGCGCAGGTACATGCGCAGCAGGTCGCCGGCGAACAGGGCCGACTCGTCGCCGCCCGCGCCCGCCTTGACCTCGAGGAGCACATCCTTGTCGTCGCTGGGGTCGCGCGGGACCAGCAGCAGGCGGAGCTTCTCGGTGAGCTCCTCGCGGTGCGCGGTGAGCTCCTTCACCTCGGCCACGAAGTCCGGGTCGTCGGCCGCGAACTCCTTCGCCGTCTCGATGTCCTCGGCGGACCGCTTCCAGGCACGGAAGGTCGCGACGATCGGGGTCAGCTCCGCGTAGCGCTTGTTGAGCTTGCGCGCGTTGGCCTGATCCGAGTGGACCGAAGGGTCGGCGAGCTTCTTCTCAAGATCGGCGTGCTCGCCGATCAGTTCCTCGACCGCCTCGAACATCGGGGGCTCCTGAAGTGAAAAGTACGAAAAAGGGCTGCGGGACGACAAAGGCGCCGGTCCGGCTGCCCCCGTGTGGACAGGGTGCAGCCGGGGTCCGGCGCCGGGGGCTCGCTACTTCGAGCCGGCAGCCTTGCCGAAACGGGCCTCGAAGCGGGCGACGCGGCCACCGGTGTCGAGGATCTTCTGCTTGCCCGTGTAGAACGGGTGGCACTCGGAGCAGACCTCGGCACGGATGGTGCCCTCGGTCAGGGTGCTACGAGTGGTGAACGACGCGCCACAGGTGCAGCTGACCTGGGTCTCGACGTACTCGGGGTGAACATCGCGCTTCAAGGTGTCTCCTAGATTCGGGAGGGCGCCGGGTCGCAGGAGCCGAATTGCGCACTGCGTGAACCGGGGCCGACAGACCAGTCTGCCAGGACCGGGCTGCCTGTCAAAATTCTGAGGACGCCTCCCTCAACGAGGGGGGTCGGGTATCTATTCCGCTCCCCAGTGGGAAGCGCGTGACCAGGCGTTTTGCGGTTTACCGCACGATCTGGCCCGCGGTGCCCTTGTCGCCCATGGAGTTCGCGGTGGCCTCGGCGGGGACCGGCTGCTCGGTCAGCAGGGCGTCCCAGACCATCTTGGACTCCTTGGTCAGCGGCACGACCCGGTCGCTGTCGCGGGGGTCCGGACCCACGGGCAGGGTGATCATCTTCATGTCCTGGGCGTCGATGCCCTGGAGGCTCTGGGCGAAGCCCATCAGCGACTTCACGTCGCCGAGCGACTTGTCGGTGGTGAGCGCCTTGGTGCCGGTGTCGGCGAGGTCGAGCAGCCGCTTGGGGTTGTCGAAGACGCCGATGCCCTTGACCTGCTTGATCAGGGCCTTCATGAACGCCTGCTGGAGCTGTATTCGGCCCAGGTCGGAGCCGTCGCCGACGCTCTTGCGGGTCCGTACGAGGCCCAGGGCCTGCTCGCCGTTGAGCTTGTTGGCACCGGCCGGGAGGTCGAGGTGGCTCGATCCGTCCTTGATCGGCTTGGTGGTCGTGAGCTCGACGCCGCCGAGGTTGTCGATGATCTTCTTGAAGCCCGTGAAGTCGACCTCGATGTAGTGGTCCATGCGGACCCCCGACATCTTCTCGACGGTCTTGACCGCGCAGGCGGCCCCGCCGATGGTGAACGACTCGTTGAACTGGGAGCGCGAGCTGCCGCGGTCGGTCTTGCCGTTGCTCAGCGTGCAGGCCGGCCGGTTGACCATGGTGTCGCGCGGTATCGAGACGACGGTGGCCTTCTTGTGGCCCTCGTAGAGGTGGACGATCATCGCCGTGTCCGAGCGGGCCGAGCCGCCGTCGTCCTGCCCGTACTCGGAATTGGCGCCGCCGCGGGAGTCGGAGCCGAGGACGAGGATGTCCATCGAGCCGTTGTCCACGTTCTGCGGGCGGTCGGTGCCGAGCGCCTGGTCGATGTCGACCGTCTTGAGGTTCCCGTTCAGGTGGAAGTAGAACCAGCCGAGACCCGCCCCGCCCAGCAGGACCACGCCCGCGGCGCTCCACGCGGCGATGACCAGGGCCCCGCGGCGCTTCGGCGGTTTCCGTCGGCGCCGGCCCGCGGCACGCCCGGCGCCGCCCCTGCTGTCCTCGCTCATGCTCTCCTCAGTCCTGAGTACGTTTCCGGCCGGATGCCCGGCCCAGCGGCCTCCCGCACTGCCCTCTGACACAGACGGACGAATGTCCTCCAGGGTTCCACGGCCGGAAGGCCGCCCGTACGGGGGCCCTGGGGCGGCCGGGGCGGGACGAACGGCCCGTGCCCCGCCGGACACACCGCGCCCACCTGCGGTTTCCCAGGGGGACGCAGCGCGCGGCCGCAAGGTTCACGAAAGCGGCGAGTGTGGCGAAGCTCGCACCTGCGGAGAGGGGCGCGGACCCGCGGAACCCCCGGAAAACACGGACCGCCCCCGCCGCGGCTGCGGTGGGGGCGGTCCGGTGATGCGGTGTACGGCGACGGATCTACGGATCAGTCGTCGTTCTTGCCCGACGGGGTCGTCTTGGCGATCTGCATCAGGAACTCGGCGTTCGACTTCGTCTGCTTCATCTTGTCGAGCAGCAGCTCGATGGCCTGCTGCGAGTCGAGCGCGTGCAGCACCCGGCGCAGCTTCCAGACGATGGCGAGCTCCTCGCTGTTGAGGAGGATCTCCTCCTTGCGGGTGCCCGACGGGTCGACGTCGACGGCCGGGAAGATGCGCTTGTCGGCGAGCTTCCGGTCGAGCTTGAGCTCCATGTTGCCGGTGCCCTTGAACTCCTCGAAGATCACCTCGTCCATGCGCGAGCCGGTGTCGACCAGCGCGGTGGCCAGGATGGTCAGCGAGCCGCCGTCCTCGATGTTGCGCGCGGCACCGAAGAAGCGCTTCGGCGGGTACAGCGCGGTCGAGTCGACACCACCGGACAGGATGCGGCCGGAGGCCGGCGCCGCGAGGTTGTACGCGCGGCCCAGACGGGTGATGGAGTCCAGCAGGACGACCACGTCGTGACCCAGCTCGACGAGGCGCTTGGCGCGCTCGATGGCCAGCTCGGCGACGGTGGTGTGGTCCTCGGCCGGGCGGTCGAAGGTCGAGGAGATGACCTCGCCCTTGACCGACCGCTGCATGTCGGTGACCTCTTCCGGACGCTCGTCGACCAGGACGACCATCAGGTGGCACTCGGGGTTGTTGACGGTGATCGCGTTGGCGATCGCCTGCATGATCATGGTCTTGCCGGTCTTCGGCGGGGCCACGATCAGGCCGCGCTGGCCCTTTCCGATCGGCGACACGAGGTCGATGATGCGGGTGGTCAGCACACCCGGGTCGGTCTCCAGACGGAGCCGGTCCTGCGGGTACAGCGGGGTCAGCTTCTGGAACTCCGGTCGGCCGCGGCCGGATTCGGGCGCCATGCCGTTCACCGAGTCCAGACGCACGAGGGCGTTGAACTTCTCGCGGCGCTCGCCGTCCTTGGGCTGGCGCACGGCACCGGTGGTGTGGTCGCCCTTGCGCAGACCCGCCTTGCGGACCTGGGCGAGGGAGACGTACACGTCGTTGGGGCCGGGCAGGTAGCCCGAGGTCCGGATGAACGCGTAGTTGTCGAGGATGTCCAGGATGCCCGCGACGGGGATCAGGACGTCGTCGTCGGCGACCTGCGGCTCGTTCGGCGCGAACTCGTCGCGACCGCGACGGCCACGGCGGTCGCGGTAGCGGCCGCGACGACCGCGACGACCGCTCTCGTCGTCGAAGTCGTCCTGCGGGCCGTTGTCCTGGGGGACCTGACGGTCCTGACGGCCCTGCTGCTGGCGGTCCTGACGGTCCTGCTGCTGGCGGTCCTGACGGTCCTGACGGCCGCCCTGCTGCTGGCGGTCCTGACGGTCGCCGCGGCCGCCGCCCTGGCCGGCCTGGCCGCCGGCCTGGCTCTGGCCGGCCTGGCTCTGGCCCTGGCCCTGGGCGCCCTGGCCCTGGTCGTCGGCCTTGGCGCCGCGGTCGCGGCGGTCGCGCCGGCCGCCCTCGCGCTCGGTACGGTCACCGCGGTCGCGGCGGTCGCGCCGACCGCGGCCCTCGCCCTCCTGGGCGGGCGCGGAGACGGCGGTGGCGGCCTCGGCCGTGACCTCGGCCGGAGCGGTCGCGGTGGCGGTGGCGGTCTCGGTCTTGGCCTCGACCTGCACGGCGGCGGCGGGGGCCGCGGTCTCCGGGCTGCCGGAGGGGGCCGTGGCCCGACGGCGGCGGCGCTCGCCGGCCGGGGCGTCGTCGGAGGCCGGCTGACCCGGGATCTCGATCTGCGCCTGCGCGGCGGGCTTCTCGGCGGGCGCCTCTACGGCGGCCTCGCCCGTACGGGCCTTGCTGGTGGCGCGGCGCTTCGGCTTGGCCTCGGCGGCGTCGGCGGCGGGAGCCGCGGCCTTGGGGGCACTGCTGCCCGCCTGCGCCTCCTTGATGACCTCGATCAGCTGGCTCTTGCGCATCCGCGCGGTGCCCCTGATACCGAGGCCCGACGCGACCTGCTGGAGCTCGGCCAGGACCATGCCCTCGAGGCCGGTGCCGGAGCGGCGACGCTTGGGGGCGGTGCCCGCGGCGGGGGCACTGGTGTCGACAGTGGTGTCGGCAGCGCCCATCAGATCGGTGGTGTCGCTCACGAAGGGTCCTTCCCTGGAGCGGACGTCGGCCTGTCTGGCTCGGCGACCGGTTGTGCTGTCCGACAACGGACCATGATCTGTTGGGTCATGGACCGCGGCCGGGGCGGTGGTCCGCCGAAAGAGGAACGGCGGAAAGAAACGTGCATGGGTGGTTCCGGCGAGAAGCCCCCGAGCTGGAAGCGTGGGAATGTCACGCCGATTCCGGAGCGTGCTCGAAACTGCTGGATGCGATCAAAGCAGTCGGGGAGGCTCCCGGAAGAAAGGTGGTCCCGGATGGGGACACTGAGCACCGAGCCATGGCGGCTTCGGCTGCGCACTTGAGACTAACACTACCGGATCCAACAGATATTCCCCCTCTCAATCACCGGCATCGCGCCTACAGCGCGGGCGGCCTGCCCTGGCCGCCCGCCCCTGGCGGGTCTGCCCTACGGCCTAGCCGCCCTGCGTTCCGAGCGGCAGGACGCTCGCGCCCGCGGCGTCGAGGGCGAGCCGGTTCGCCGCCCACCCTTCGCCCGCGAGCCGCGCGACCTTGTCGGCCGCGCCGTTGTCGACCAGCGCGAGGACCGTGGGGCCCGCGCCGGAGATGACCGCGGGGATGCCGTCCGCCCGCAGCCGGTTGACGAGTGCCACGCTCTCGGGCATCGCCGGGGACCGGTACTCCTGGTGGAGCCGGTCTTCCGTGGCCGGCAGCAGCAACTCGGGACGCCTGGTCAGGGCTTCGACGAGCAGGGCCGCGCGACCCGCGTTGACGGCCGCGTCCACGTGCGGGACGTTGCGCGGCAGCAGGCCGCGCGCGGTCTCCGTCAGGACGGGCTTGGAGGGTACGAAGACCACCGGAACGATGGAACCGGCGGGCTCCATACGGATCGCCTTGGCGCTGCCGCCGTCCATCCAGGCGAGCGTGAATCCGCCGAGGAGACAGGCGGCGACGTTGTCGGGGTGGCCCTCGATCTCGGTGGCCAGTTCGAGCAGGGCCGCGTCGTCCAGCTTGGCCTCTCCGCCTATGGTCACGGCGCGGGCTGCGACGATGCCGGCGCAGATGGCGGCGGAGGAGGACCCGAGGCCGCGGCCGTGCGGGATGCGGTTGGCGCAGACGACCTCCAGGCCGCGCGGCTGCCCGCCCAGCAGGTCGAAGGCGGTGCGCATGGAGCGTACGAGCAGGTGGCTCTCGTCCCGCGGGAGGGTGTCGGCGCCCTCGCCCGCGATGTCGATGTTCAGGCCGGAGTCGGCCACCCGGACGACGACGTCGTCGTAAAGCCCCAGGGCCAGGCCGAGGGCGTCGAAGCCCGGGCCGAGGTTGGCACTGCTGGCGGGGACGCGCACCCGTACGGCGGCGGCGCGGAACGCTGGACCGGCCATCGTCCGATGAACTCCTTGTGACTGTGCGAGACGAGATCTTCGCTGGCTCGCTGCGAATGTACTGGAGAACGTACGACACCCGAAGGCCCTCTGGGCAGCACCACGGTCATATGCGCGGTGGCGGGTGTAAGTACAGCGTATCGAAGGAAGGTTCTCTCGCGACATAGGGCGCACAGGAGGCGCACGATGCGTGTCGGTGTCTTCCGGTGGATTCCGCTGAATGCCGTTGACTTTTGTGCCGTACGGCCTGAGTTGCCGGATTCCGGAAGCCTCGGCGAGGCATTCCGGAATCCGGCAACCGGGGTACTGCGGTCAGACCAGGCCGAGGCGGATGGCCGCGGCTTCGGCGTCCACCGGGACGGTGGCCGGCTGCGGGGCGCCGGCGACGGCCCAGTCGGGGTCCTTGAGGCCGTTTCCGGTCACGGTGCACACGATCGTCTGGCCGGGGTCGACCAGGCCCAGCTCGGCGGCCTTGAGCAGGCCGGCCACGGACGCCGCCGAGGCGGGCTCGACGAAGACGCCCTCCTGCGCGGCCAACAGGCGGTAGGCGGCAAGGATCTGGCGGTCCGTCACCTCGTCGATGAAGCCGCCCGACTCGTCGCGCGCGGCGAGCGCGTACTCCCAGGAGGCCGGGTTGCCGATGCGGATCGCGGTGGCGATGGTGTGCGGCTCCTTGACGACCTCGCCGCGCACGATGGGCGCGGAGCCGGAGGCCTGGAAACCCCACACACGGGGCGTACGGGAGGCCAGGGCGTCGGCCTTGTACTCCTTGAAGCCCTTCCAGTACGCGGTGATGTTGCCGGCGTTGCCGACGGGCAGCACGTGGATGTCGGGGGCGTCGCCGAGCGCGTCGACGATCTCGAACGCGGCCGTCTTCTGGCCCTCGATGCGCACCGGGTTCACGGAATTGACCAGCGCGACCGGGTAGTTGTCGGACAGCGCGCGGGCCAGGTCCAGGCAGTCGTCGAAGTTGCCGTCCACCTGGAGGATCTTGGCGCCGTGCACGAGCGCCTGGCCCATCTTGCCGAGCGCGATCTTGCCGCGGGGCACGAGGACGGCCGAGACCATCCCGGCGCGCACCGCGTACGCGGCGGCGGAGGCCGAGGTGTTGCCCGTGGAGGCGCAGATGACGGCCTTGGCGCCGTCCTCCTTGGCCTTGCTGATCGCCATGGTCATACCGCGGTCCTTGAAGGACCCGGTGGGGTTCGCGCCCTCGACCTTGAGGTGTACCTCGCAGCCGGTGCGCTCGGAGAGCACCTGCGCGGGGACGAGGGGAGTGCCGCCCTCGCGGAGCGTGACCACGGGAGTCGCGTCCGTCACCGGCAGGCGGTCCCGGTACTCCTCGATGATGCCGCGCCACTGGTGGGTGCGATTGCTGCTCATGGGTCCTTACTCCCCTTCAACACGCATGATGCTGGCGACACCGCGCACGGTGTCCAGCTTCCGCAGTGCCTCGACGGTCCCGGAGAGGGCGGCGTCGGGCGCGCGGTGGGTGACGACGACGAGGGAGGCCTCGTTGCCGACCCCGTCCGGACGTCCTTGCTGTCGTACGGTATCGATGGACACACCGTGCTCCGCGAACTTCGTCGCCACCTGGGCGAGGACGCCCGGCTTGTCGGCCACATCGAGGCTGATGTGGTACCGCGTGACGACGTCGCCCATGGGGCTGACCGGCAGCTGGGTGTACGCCGACTCGCCGGGCCCCGTTGCCTCGGCGAGCTTGTTGCGGCAGACGGCGACGAGGTCGCCCAGGACCGCGGAGGCGGTCGGCGAACCGCCCGCGCCGGGCCCGTAGAACATGAGCCGCCCGGCGGCCTCCGCCTCGACGAAGACGGCGTTGTACGCCTCGCGGACGGAGGCGAGCGGGTGGGTCAGCGGGATCATCGCCGGGTGCACGCGGGCCGTGACGGACTCGCCGTCGGCGGCGCGCTCCAGGATCGCGAGGAGCTTGATGGTGCAGCCCATGCGCTTGGCGGAGGCGAAGTCGGCGGCGCTGACCTCGGTCATGCCCTCGCGGTAGACGTCGTCGAGGCGGACCCGGGTGTGGAAGGCGATGCCGGCCAGGATCGCGGCCTTGGCGGCGGCGTCGTAGCCCTCGACGTCCGCGGTGGGGTCGGCCTCGGCGTACCCGAGGGCGGTGGCCTCGTCGAGCGCCTCCTGGTACCCGGCGCCGGTGGAGTCCATCTTGTCGAGGATGAAGTTCGTCGTGCCGTTGACGATGCCCATCACCCGGTTGATCTTGTCTCCGGCAAGGGACTCGCGCATGGGACGGACCAGCGGGATGGCGCCGGCGACGGCCGCCTCGTAGTACAGGTCCAGCCCGTGCTGCTGGGCCGCGGCGTGCAGGGCCGCGCCGTCCTGGGCGAGCAGCGCCTTGTTCGCCGAGACGACGGAGATGCCGTGCTCGAAGGCGGTGGTGATGAGGGTGCGGGCGGGCTCGATGCCGCCGATGACCTCGATCGCGATGTCGATGTCGCCGCGTTTGAGGAGGGCGGTCGCATCGGTGGTGACCAGGGCGGGGTCGATGCCCTCGCGCACCTTGGAGGGACGGCGCACGGCCACGCCGGCGAGCTCGACGGGCGCACCGATGCGGGCCGTGAGGTCGTCGGCGTGCGTCGTCATGATGCGCGCCACCTCTGAGCCGACCACTCCACAGCCCAGCAGCGCCACCTTCAGCGGACGCGTACGCATCATTCGACCTACGCCTTTCGATCTTCCATCACCACCCGGCGTGCGGTATTGCGCGCCGGGTCTCAACCAGTCTCACTCAATGGACAGCACTTTCCATCCTCGGTCCATTGAGTGAGACACCTATTTTGGGGGTATGGGGGCTTCTCCCAGAAATAACCGGATCATCCGAGGTCGAGACGCAGGAGATCTTCCTCCGTCTCGCGCCGGACGATCACCCGGGCCTGCCCGTCGCGCACCGCGACCACGGGCGGGCGCAGCGCGTGGTTGTAGTTGCTGGCCATGGAGCGGCAGTACGCCCCGGTGGCGGGTACGGCGAGGAGGTCTCCCGGGGCCAGGTCGGCCGGCAGGAAGGCGTCCTTCACGACGATGTCACCGCTCTCGCAGTGCTTGCCGACGACGCGGACGAGCATGGGCTCGGCGTCGGAGACGCGGGAGACGAGGGTGACGGCGTATTCGGCGTCGTAGAGGGCGGTGCGGATGTTGTCGGACATGCCGCCGTCGACGGAGACGTACGTACGCAGCCCCTCGAGCGGCTTGATCGTGCCGACCTCGTAGAGGGTGAAGGCGGTGGGGCCGACGATGGCACGGCCGGGCTCGACGGAGATGCGGGGCGCACGCAGGCCGGCGGACTCGCACTCGCGGGCGACGATCTCGTGCAGGGCCTTGGCGATCTCGTGGGGCTCGCGCGGGTCGTCGGAGGAGGTGTACGCGATGCCGAGCCCGCCGCCGAGGTCGATCTCGGGCAGCTCGACGCCGTGCTCGTCCCGTACGGCGGCCAGCAGCTGCACGACGCGCTTGGCGGAGACCTCGAAGCCGGCCATGTCGAAGATCTGCGAACCGATGTGGGAGTGGACGCCGAGCAGGTCGAGGCTGTCGTGTCCGAGGGCGCGCCGTACGGCCTCGGCGGCGGAGCCGTCGGCGACGGCGATGCCGAACTTCTGGTCCTCGTGCGCGGTGGCGATGAACTCGTGCGTGTGGGCTTCGACGCCGACGGTCACGCGGATCTGGACGGGCTGGCGTACGCCCAGCTCACGGGCGATGTGCGCGACGCGGGCGATCTCCTGGAAGGAGTCGAGCACGATCCGGCCGACGCCGGCGGTGACGGCCCGGGTGATCTCGGCCACGGACTTGTTGTTCCCGTGGAAGGCGATCCGCTCGGCGGGCATGCCGGCGGCGAGGGCGGTGGCCAGCTCGCCGCCGGAGCAGACGTCGAGGTTGAGCCCTTCCTCCTTGAGCCACTTCACGACGGCCTTGGAGAGGAACGCCTTGCCCGCGTAGAACACGTCGGCATCGGGCCCGAAGGCGTGCGCCCAGGCCCGGCACCGGGCCCGGAAGTCCTCTTCGTCGAGGAAGTAGGCGGGCGTCCCGAACTCCTCGGCGAGGGTACTGACGGCCACCCCGCCCACGGTCACTTCCCCCTCGTCGTTCCGGCGCACGGTCCGGGCCCAGACCTTCTCGTCGAGCGCGTTGAGGTCGGCGGGCGGCGGGGAGTAGTGCCCCTCGGGCAGGACGTCGGCGTGGCGGGGCCCGGCGGGGTGCGCGGAACGGCTCATCGGTATCTCTCTTCGCAGATCACAGGCAGTCAGGTGCGTCTATGCCGAGAAGGGCCAGGCCGCCGGCCAGCACCGTCCCGGCGGCTTCGGCAAGGGCCAGCCGGGCGCGGTGGGCGGCCGAGGGTTTCTCGTCCCCCTTGGGCAGGACACAGTGCTGAAAATCGAGCAGCTCGTCGGCGACGGCGACGAGCTGACGGGTGAGGCGCTCGGGGGCCCGGTGGTGCGCGGCGGCCTCCAGGACGAGCGGGTGCTCGGCGAGCAGCCGCAGCAGTGCGGGCGCCTCGGCCTCGGCGGGCTCGGCGGGCTCGGCGGGCTCGGCGCCGAAGCCGAGGCGGGCGGCGGCGCGGCCGAGGGCCTTGGCGCGGGCGTGGGCGTACCGCACGAGGAAGAACTCGCTGGACTCGTCCTGAACCAGGAGTCCGGCCCCGAACTGGGGGGTCTCGCGGGCCGGAACGGCGAGCACGGCCCATGTAGCGGCGTCCCGCCCGTAGGTGGCGGCCACGTCTCCGTCGCGGCGCGCGACGGGGGCGACGCCGGGCAGCGCGCCGCCGTCTTCCCGACCCTGGCTGCGCAGGATGCGTACGACTGCCTCGTGGACCGCGCGCTGGCGGAACCCGGCGGTGGGGGCCCAGCAGAAGGGCTCGGCTTCGACGGCGTCGTCCGCGTACCCGTAGCGCGGTCCGCGCAGCAGCACTTCACGGACGAGCCCGGCGGCGCTGCGGGGGGCGAGGGTGAAGTTCAGGAACCCGGCGCCGGTGACCTCGACGCGCTCGATGCCGGCCACCCCGCCCAACCGCCGAGCGAGCACGTCGGCGACGTGACGGGGAGCACTTCCCACAGTCTTGGCGACGTGAAAGGCGACGGGGGTGGCGTAGTCCCCCACTCCTCCGGGCCGGGTCCGCTCGATGACGACCCGCTCGGGCACACCCGTCTCGGCCGGCAGCTCCCCGTCCTCGACGGCGCGGCGCACGGCGCGTGCGACGGTGCTGGAGAGGTCGGCGGGGGTCACGGGACCAGCCTAGGGGAGAAGCCCTCCCATCCCGCGAACGGTTTCGCCATGTGAACAGGTGACCGGCGCGTGGCCGGCGCTACCCTCTCCCCCGCCCGGCCGGCGCGCCCTTCCGCTCGCGCCGGTCCTTGCTCTCGACGAGCCGGCGTACGACCCGTACGAGCTCGGCGGGCTCGAAGGGCTTGGCGAGGAACGCATCCACCCCGGCCTCGATCCCGGCCTCGACCTCGTACTGCGTACAGGCGCTCACGATGGCGAGGGGCAGATCCCGCGTCCGCGGATCGGCACGCAGCTGCGCCGCGGTCCCGAACCCGTCCAGCCGGGGCATGACCACATCAAGGGTGATCACATCGGGACACACGCTATGCACGATGTCCAGGCACTCGGCACCATCGTTCGCGGTCACGACCTCGAAGCCCTCCAGCTCGAGATTGACCTTGATCAGCTGCCGGATGACCTTGTTGTCGTCGACAACAAGCACCCGGCCCGAGGCGCCTGGCACAACTCGAGAGTAGGTCCGCCTAAGCCCCCGCGTCCGGGTTTTTGCCACTTCCACCCCCTCCGAGCGACCCACGTCCTCCGGGCCCGTAATCCGTTCCTGATCACCCCACGGAAGCTGGTAGTGTTCAACCCGTCGCCGCAACGCGAACGACACGCCCCCGTAGCTCAGGGGATAGAGCAACGGCCTCCGGAGCCGTGTGCGCAGGTTCGAATCCTGCCGGGGGCACTTCGCAGGAAGTGCCCAAAGACCCCGCCATCAGCGCCTCAGCTGAGACGGGGTCTTCGCGTATGTGCGGCCAACTGCCGCCCTGCGCACCCGTATGTCAGACCCCGTGGACTATTCGTGGACAGGATCTTGACCGATCGCCGCAGGTCAACCCGGGAAACAGCGAAGGCCCCCGGACAGCTCCAGGGGCCTCGCAGCGTATCGCCACTCACTCGCGATCACTCGTACTCGCGCAGCAGATCGTCGGATCGACGAGCCTAGCCAGCACAGCCGCCGCCAGGTGGGGACCGGTCCGTTCGGCCTCGGGAGGAGTGCTCGATCTACCGGTATCTCAGGCCATCCAGCGCGCCCTGGGCAGCAGTACAGCGATGGCACCGCTGAGTCCGAAGAGAATCGGGGAGACGAACTCGCCGGGTGCACCGGCCCAGGTGAACAGGCCCGCGAGCGCGATCGCGTAGACAGCTCGTCGGACGGTGCTGAGGTTCAGGGGGAGGCTCACACGCCTTACTGACGGTGCCGGGTCGGGGGCCAGGGCACCAGCAGGACGCTCCGGCTTCGGGGCACCTCCACCCTTACCCGGCCGCGGTGAGCGCCGCGGCCAGCGCACGGGCGCTCGCCGGGACACCGTGGGCCGGTGCGCCGTACAGGGGGTGGGCCTGGTCCAGGGTCGGCAGGAGGTTCGGGGCGCGGTCGGTGGGGGCGCGGTCCAGGACGGTGGTGCCCGTTTCGGCTTCCTGGGTGGGGGCGTAGCCGGCCATGCGGAGGGCTGACAGCGTCTCCTCCGGCGGGGCTGTGGAGATCAGGACCGTCGGGGCGATCCGACGCAGGCGGAGTTTGGTCAGGCCGCGGGCCTGGGCCACCTCGGCAATCAGTCCGGTGTCGTCCGAGCGGATGCAGCAGGCGGAGCGGACGACCTTGAGCTGTCCGTGGGTGCGGGCGGTGTCCTTGATCGTGTAGGCGAGCGGCTGGGGCAGAGGGGTGCCGCGCTCGCTTGCCGCCGTGAGGCCGTTGAGGAGTTCGTCGGCGCTCCAGCCCGCGTCCAGGGCCCGGCGTACGGAGGTCGCAGTGATCCGCCAGACCACGGCGTGCCCTTCGGACTCGATGTCGCCGACGGCGGAGAGCAGGTCGGCCAGGGCGGGTGCGGGCGCGCCGGTGACGGTGGCGGTCAGGTCGCTCTGGAACCGGGCCGTTTCGCTGGGCTCGGGCAGCGCTGCGTACAGGTCCTCGCGGAGGGTGGTCACCGCCTTCGCCAGGGCAGGGCGCAGGGACAGGTCCTCGCCCAGGCCCTCGGAGCCGCGGGCGGACGGGTCCGTGCCCGCGCCGGGCACTGCCGGGTAGTGGTGGGCGGCCCCCGCCTCCAGCAGACGGCACAGGGCCCGCCCGGCGGGGGTGAGCGCGCCGTGAGCGACCACGCCGAGCAGGGCCGCCTCCGCCAGGGTGGCCTCCAGGCGGTCGAGCACTCCGTCCAGGCCGGTCAGCTCCCCGGCGCCGTCCGCGGCCAGGTGGCCGCGCAGGGCGGGCTGGAACCACGCGGCCAGGGAAAGCAGTTCGGTGTATCCCAGCGCGTCCCCGGTCAACCCGTGTCCGTCGGGGAGGACTGCGAGCGCTCGTAGGATTCCGGTGCGCAGGGTCACGGCGTCCTCGTCCTGCGGGCTGACGAGCGCGACCGGGGTCTCGTCGGGGTCCGGCCAGTGGCTGAGAACTGCGGGGACCGCAGCCCAGGCGGCCAGCAGCGGCAGCAGCTTGCCCGCCGCGGGGGCGGCGGCCCAAGCGTCATAGCGGTCGCTCGGCAGCAGCCGGGCGGAGGGCTTGGGGCCCTTGGAGTTCCGGCGGCCCCGGGGAGCGGGGGCCGGTTCGTCGTCCTGAGGCGCGGCCAGGCCGGCGTTCACCGCGAGGTCCAGCCACAGCCGGGTGTCCGCCTCATCGGCCCCGGCCGCCTTGGCCAGCCGCCGGGTGTCCCGTACGGCGATCCCGCCCGCCTTGCGAATCGCGACCGGCTCGGCGGCCAGCGCCCGCAGTACCAGTTCGGCCCGCCAGGCGGCCGCCGCGGCGGCCGTACCACCCTCACCCTCCCAGCCGGACGGCAGCGGCGCGGCGGCGGTGAACGGCTCTGGTTCCAGCCGGGGACTGGGGGCCGCGCCCCCATCGCGGAGCGCACGGGCGACCTCGTACGGAAGCTCCACCAGGTCGAGACCGACGGGGACCAGCAGTCCGCGCACGGCCAGCCAGTCGGTGCCCTCGTCGCCGCTGCCGCCCTCCCGGAAGGCGTACTTGGCGTCCGGGCTCGCGTACTGCTCCCCGTACCGGCCGACGAAGCAGTGGGTTCGCAGCAGCGGCGGGCCGGGTACCAGGCGGTCCAGCAGCTCCAGCGCCCGGACCGGGGCGTCCGCCACCAGTGCCCGGACCCGGGCGGGATCGGCGAGCAGAGCGATGATCAGCTCCTGGGCCTGGTCGCGGGTACGCGCCGCGCCCTCGCCGAAGAGGTTTGCGGCGATCCGTTTGACCTCGGGGGCGTTGTAGGCGGCGGTCAGCAGCCGGGTGGCGGTGTGCCCGAAGCCGTCGAACCCAGTGGCCCGGACATGCAACAGCGGCGGCAGCGCCAGTTTCCCCTTGGGCGCGGGGATCAACAGCGCGCGCTCCCGCAGTCGGGCGAGCGTGTGCTCCGCCCGCCGCCGCTTCTCCCCCGGCTCGAACCAGGCCAGTACGTCCCGCTCGGGCACCAGTCGGTCCGCGGGCTCCACCGTGCCAACGGGCTTCCGCTGTTGCCAGGGATACCGGGGCCCGTCCTCGGCCTCGCCACCGGCCACGGGGCCGTGCCGCTCCAGGGCGAGGGCGGCGATGGAAGCGAGCAATTCCAGTTCTCCGGCGGTGCCCGCCATCAGGCCCTGGCCCACAGACGCGTCGGTGAGCAGGTGTTCGGCGAGCTCGCGGAGGGTGGTGATCCGTCGGTACTCGGCGGCGAGCGGCAGATCCCGCTCCTCCAGCAATGCGGTCAGCCGCTCAGGGTCCAGGGTTCCCAGCCATTTCGCGAGGTCGGTGCGCGCATTCACCCGGCCAGGCTAGCGCCGTCCGGTCACCCCGCGGGGGTGAACCGGCCGCGTCCCCCCAGACCGCCGTGGCCAGCGCCGGCGCGGGCTCCCGCCTCCGGGCCCGTCACCTCGCCGCCGCGCATATGGGCTTCGATGCCCGGAAGGTTCCCGGAGGACGGTCGATGTCTCCTGCCCTCGGGCGCCCGGGGCAGGTGCATCACCATGACCACCCTGGCGGTTTCCCTGGCTACCGCCAGGCACGAACAAGGTCTTCCGGACCCCAGTGCGCCGCAAGAGGCAGACCGGCCTCAACACCACAACGGGACACCGCCACCAGCGCCGTGCCCGGCTCGGCGCCGGGCACACCCCGGCACCGTGCCCACCTCCGACCCGGAAGACCTCACCGCACTGCGCGGCGGCCGGGTCACTCTCATCAAGGTCTGACGCGGCTCTAGGGGGGTGCGAGTGGGGGTTGAGGGGGGTGTGGGATGGTCCGGCCGCTCATCGGTGGCTTTTGAGGAGGCAGGATGGTTACGGGGACCGGGCTTGTTGAGCGGGCCGGGGGGTTGGGCGAGTTGGGGCGGCGGCGGGCCGCCGACGCGGAGGAGCGGCGGCGGCTGACCCCCGATGTGGTGGCGCGGATGTTGGAGAGCGGGTTCGCCCGGCACTTCGTGCCCGTCGGGTTCGGTGGGGTGGAGGGCGGCTTCGGTGAGTTCGCCCGCGCCGTGGCCGTCGTCGCCGAGGGGTGTGCCGCCACTGCTTGGTGTGCTTCCGTCGCCGCCAGTCTGGCTCGGGTGGCCGCCTGTCTGCCGGAGGAGGGGCAGGCTGATGTCTGGGGTGGAGGGGCTGACGCGTTCGTCGTCGGGTCGCTCTCGCCCGCGGGCAAGGCCGCGCCGGCCCCGGGTGGGTGGCAGCTGTCCGGGAGTTGGGCCTACATCAGCGGCGTCGACTATGCCGACTGGGTGGTGCTGTGTGCCGTCCTGCCCGGCGGGGGCGGTGCACGGTTGTTCGCACTGCCTCGGGGCGCCTACGCCGTCAAGGACACCTGGACCGGGTCCGGGATGCGGGGTACCGGGAGCAATACCGTCATCGTTGATGACGTGTTCGTTCCCGAGTCGCGGAGCGCGGACCGGCAGCGGCTGTCCGACGGCCGCACCGTGCCGATCCAGGCCGTGAACGGCCTGTCGTGTGCGCCCGCAGCCCTCGGGGCCGCGCGCGGCGCGCTCAAGCTGTGGACCGCCGACACCGCCCAGCGGCTCGCGCGCGGCGGTGGGCGGGTGGGGGGTCCCGGGCCCTCCCTCAGTACGTACGAAGCGGTCCTGACCCGCAGCTCCGGTGAGATCGACGCCGCGATGCTGCTGCTGGAGCGGGCCGCGTCCGTCGCCGACCGGGGCGCGGGGATCACCGGAGAGGAGATCGCCCGCAACGTGCGCGACTACGCGCTGTCCGCCGAGCTTCTGGTGAACGCCGTCAATCGGATGTTCGCCGCCTCCGGTACGTCCGGGCAGAGCACTCGCAGTCCGCTGGAGCGGGCATGGCGGGACGTCAACTCCATTGCCACGCACATCGCCCTGACCTTCGATCCTGCCGCCGTTCTCTTCTCGTCCCGCCCGTTCGCCTTGGAGGCAGCATGACCAACGTCCCTACCCGACACCTCGGCGAACTGGCGGTTTCCGCGCAGGGCCTGGGCTGCATGGGCATGAGCCACGGCTACGGCGCCACGGACGACGCGGAGTCGGTCGCGACCCTGCACCGCGCCCTGGACCTCGGGGTGACCCTGCTGGACACCGCCGACTTCTACGGCAGCGGGCACAACGAGGAGCTGATCGGCCGGGCCGTCGCCGGGCGCCGCGACCGGGTCGTGCTGGCCACGAAGTTCGGCTTCGCCAACCGGCTCGGCGAGCCCACCCTCGTACGGGGCGACGCCGCGTACGTACGGCAGGCCTGCGAGGCGTCGCTGCGCCGGCTCGGTGTCGACCACATCGACCTCTTCTACCAGCACCGGGTCGATCCGGAGGTCCCGATCGAGGAGACCGTCGGCGCGATGGCCGAGCTGGTGCGGGCCGGGAAGGTACGCCACCTCGGCCTGTCCGAGGCCGGTGCGCAGACCATCCGGCGGGCGCACGCGGTGCACCCGATCGCCGCGCTGCAGAGCGAGTGGTCGCTGTGGTCCCGCGATCTGGAGGCGGAGATCGTCCCGGTGTGCCGCGAGCTCGGCGTGGGCGTGGTCCCGTACGCGCCGCTCGGGCGGGGCTTCCTGACCGGCCGGTACGGCTCGGTGGAGAAGCTGGCGGAGACCGACGTACGGCGCGGGCACCCGCGCTTCGCCGACGGAAACCGCGAGCGGAACCTGGCGATCGTCGCGAAGCTGGACGAGCTCGCCGCGGCGAAGGGGATCACGGCCGGCCAGCTCGCGCTCGCCTGGGTGCAGCACCGGGGCGAGGACGTGGTGCCGATCCCCGGCACCCGGCGCCGGCGCTACCTGGAGGAGAACCTCGCGGCCCTGGCCGTCGAGCTGTCGCCCGAGGACCTCGCCGCGATCGAGGCCGCGGCCCCGCCCGGGGACATCGCGGGCACCCGTTACGACGCGACCGGGCTCACCTTCGTCAACGGCTGAGCCCTCCGGCCCGGTTCCCTCCCGTCCGGTTCCCGTCCGCCCGCCTGCTCCTCAGCAGGCGGGCGGACGCATATGAGAACTTCATGTCCGCCCGTGCACTCGTCACTGGTCGCCCGCTCAAGGCGGCTGCGATGCTGAGTCCATGGAATTCGGAGTTCTCGGACCGCTCGAAGCCCGTATGCACGGCACGTCCATCGCACCGACCGCCGGAAAACCGCGCCAGATCCTCGCGCTGCTCGCCATCCGCGCGGGACGCGTCGTACAAGTGGAAACGCTGATGGCCGAATTGTGGGGCAATGCCATTCCCCGCAGTGCCGCCACCACGCTCCAGACCTACATCCTCCAATTGCGCCGGAAACTCACACAGGCCGGCGTGCAGCAGCAATCCGGCCGCAGCGCCAAGGACGTACTGGCGACCTGTTACGGGGGCTACCGGCTCGCTCCCGAGGAGTTCTCCCTCGATCTGCAGACGTTCCAGCAGCTGGTGCGCGCGGGCGGGCGGACGATGGCCGAGAACGACCCCAGGACGGCCTCCGAGCAGCTCGGCCGCGCGCTGGACCTGTGGCGCGGCCCGGCCCTCACCGACGTCCCGGTCGGTGAGGTCCTCAGCACGGAGGTCATCGGCATGCAGGAGGAACGCGACTGGGCGCTGGAGATGCGCCTCGAAGCCGACCTCAGCCTCGGCCGGCACGCGGAGATCATCGGCGAGCTGCGCATGCTCGTGAGCCGGCAGCCCCTGCACGAGACCCTGTCCGCCCAGCTGATGACCGCCCTGTACCGGGCCGGGCACCCCTGGCGCGCGCTCGACGCCTTCCAGTCGCTGCGCCACGCGCTCATCAATGAGCTGGGGGTCGAGCCGTCGCCGCGGCTCCAGCGGCTGCACCAGGCCATTCTGGCCAACGACACCGGCCTGCAGGCCCCTTCCTGCACCCTGCATGCACTCTCCGCCTAGGGGGTGTCCGGACGCCGCGAGCCCGGCCTGATCCGTAAGACACCCCCCAGCCGCGCCGCCCCCCACAAGGCGATACGGCCGCGCCGTACAAACGACGAAGCTCCTGGCAGACACCGTGTCCGCCAGGAGCTTCGTCGTTGCGTCAGTGCTGGACGGCCAGCCGGCGGTCCGGCTCCCACCGGCCGAACTCGCCCTGCTGGTACAGGGCGGCCGCGCCCGCGAAGGTCTCGCTCTCGTCGATCCGCCCGATGAGCAGCAGGTGGTCGCCGGCCTCCACCGTCTCCACGAGCGTGCAGCCCGCGTAGGCCACCGCGTCCTCGGTGAGTACGGGAACGCCCGCCAGTCCGCGGCGCCAGGCCACTTCGTCGAACTTGCACGCCGCCTTCCCGGCGAAGGTCAGGGCCTTGTCCCGGCCCCGGTGGGCCACGAAGTTCATGGCGAACACCCCGGAGGCGAGGATCGCGGGCAAGGTCCGGGAACCCTTGCCCACGCACAGCAGGAGCAGGGGCGGCGCCGCCGAGACGGCGGAGAACGCGTTGCACGTGAAGCCGGTCGGTTCGCCGCCCTCGCCGAGTGCGGTGACGATCGCGACAGGGGTCGGAAAGGAACCGAAAACCTTACGGAAGGTATCCGTGTCCAGCATGATGGCCACTCCGTCGAGTCAGTTACGGGACTTTCCCGCTGCATGCGCCGCACTATGGGCGAAGTGGCTTGAAACCGCCTGGACGGGAACTCGGCCGGAACACCAGCGTCCCTTGAGCCGCCGAGCCGCCGAGCCGCTGAGCCGCCCGAACCGCCCAGCCGCTACGCGGGCTCGTCCACCGACGTCACCAGCCCGGCGGCCGCCAGATAGCCGATGATGTCCTCGGTCACCTGCGGCGGCAGCGGCAACGCGGCCGAGACCGCGGTGAGCGTGGTCGGCCACGCGAGGGTCATCGCCACCCACGCCGCCTCCTGCCGGTGCAGGACGACGCGGTGGGGGGAGCGCTCGGACTCCAGGACGCATCCGGTGCCCGACTCCGGCACGGTGAAGGCCACGTGCCGGGGCAGGCATACGCGGCGCTCACCGGCAGGCCGGATCAGGACGAACGACGCCGCCGACGACAGCGGGACCACGGACAGCAGCGGCCCTTTCAGGTCGTCCACGCCGAGGGTGCGCACCACGAGGTGCGACAGCTTGCTGAGCGCCGGCAGGGTGAACGGGCACTGCTCCTCGGGCTCGCTCAGGGCGTTGGCCAGCAGGACCGGCCCGAGCTCCATCCTCCGCAGTACCTCGCGCACCGCCGGGCTGGGCCGGTCGAGCCGGTCCTGGCCCCAGCGGCTGGTGAGCAGGAGTACGTCGCCGCCGGCCCCCTGATCGACGATCACGTCCTCGGACAGCGACCAGAGATGGAAGGTCTGGACACCCCCGGTCGTATACCGCATGTTGCACCTCTCTAGCCGGGCGGAGGGTTTCACGAGTATGGCCGCGCGCCCGAGCCTCACGACAGGTCGTGCGCCATACGACCACCATGAATTCCTCACGCCGCCCCCAAGGGCCCCTCATACGGGCCTGGTCTGGATGTACGGACGCGTCGTGATCAGGAACGGACGGGCTTCGGCGCCCCTCCCCCGGTCCGGCCGAAAGCAGCGGTCATCAGCATCGCGGCGAGCGCGAAGGCGCCGGCCACGGCCATCGCCAGGCGCGGGCCGTTGGAGTCGATGATCAGGCCGCCGATGAACGAACCCACGCCGATGGCCCCGTTGAAGGCGGCGACGTACAGCGACGAGGCGGCCTCGCTCTCCTCGGGGACGAGCCGCATGACCCAGGTCTGCAGGGCGACCGGAAGCGCCGCGTAGAGCACGCCCCAGCACACCAGCAGGGTGATGACGAGCGGGCCGCTCGCTCCGCCCGCGTACATCACCCCCATGACGACGGCCAGTAGTCCGGTGCAGGCGATGATGCTCGTCCGCAGGGCCCGGCCGACGACGGCGCCCGCCGCGAAGTTCCCCGCCAGTCCGGCCGCGCCGAAGACCAGCAGCAGTGCGCCGACGAGGGACGGCCGGACGCCGGTCACCTCCTGCAGGAACGGGGCCACGTACGTGAAGGCGAGGAAGTGGCCGCTCATGATCAGCGCGGTGACGCCGACCGCGACGCGCAGCGCGCGATGGCGCAGTACGTGCCGGAGCGCGGCCAGGCTGCCGCTGCCCTTGGCGGGCAGGGCGGGCATGAACAGCAGGCTCGCCGCCAGGACGACGAAGCCGAGGAAGCCGACGCAGACGAAGGCCGCGTGCCAGCCGGCGGACTGGCCGACGGCGGTGCCGAGCGGGGTGCCCGCGACGGAGGCGAGGGAGATGCCGCCGAGGACCACCGAGGTCGCGCGGACGGCGTGCCGCTCGGGGACCAGCCGTACGGCGATCGACACGGCGATGGACCAGAACACCCCGTGCGCCAGGGCCACGACGAGGCGGGCGGTCAGGAGCAGCGCGTAGCCCGAGACGGCGGCGGCCATGAAGTTGCCGGCGACGTAGAGGACCATCAGGGCGACGAGCAGCCACTTGCGGTCCACGCGGCCGGTGAGCGCGGTCAGGGGTGCGGCGGTCACCGCGGCGAGCACGGCGAAACCGGTGACGAGGAAGCCCGCCGAGCCGAGGGAGACCTTCGTGCCCTCGGCGATGGACGGGAGCAGGCCGATGGGCAGGGTCTCCGTGGTGACGAACGAGAAGACGCCGAGGGCCAGTCCGACCACGGCCAGCCAGGACCGCCAGGGCGAGCCCGGTGGCGCGGCCGCGGGGGTCGGGGTCGGGGTCAGGGTCGGGGTCGGGGTCGGGTCTTTCGCCACCGAGGGCGTCGTGCCGCTCTGACTGGTCACGCTCGTGGACATGGGTGCTCCCGGGTCGAGGAATATGCGCGAAACGAGAAATACAGAAAAGATCCGTCGGTGAATTCTCCCGCTCGCACATCTGCGGAGGAAGTGCCTCCGGCTCCTGGTGGTGGCACCAACTGGATAAGCACGCCCCGGCAATTCAGCGGTTTCTCGGGTAGCTTTCCGAACGTCTTTCCCAGCATCCCTCTTCCGAAGGAGCAGCAACGTGTCGACGGACAGAATGCGTACCCGGGTGACCCGCCTCGACACGCTGACCGGGTTACGCTTTCCCGCCGCCTTCGTGGTGTTCCTCTACCACGCGGCACTCCTGGGCTTCCTGGGCGTCCCCTGGCTGAGCAGCAGCTCGGCCGTCACGACGTACTACGACGCCGTGGCCCACGTCGGCGCCGTCGGCGTCACGTTCTTCTTCGCGCTCAGCGGCTTCGTACTGACCTGGTCGGCCCGAGACACCGATACCGCGCCGCGCTTCTGGCGGCGCCGCTTCCTCAAGATCGTCCCGAACTACGTGGTCGTCTGGGCACTGGCCATGCTGGTGTTCGCGGCGCCCATCACGGACATGACGATCGGCCTGCTCAACCTGTTCATGGTCCAGGTCTGGTACCCGGACTTCGCGATCAACTTCGGGGTGAACCCGGCCGGTTGGTCCCTGGGCGTCGAGGCGGTCTTCTACCTCCTCTTCCCCGTCCTGCTCCACTGGATCAAGAAGATCCCGGCCCACCGGCTGAACCTCTGGGTCGTGGGCGTGGTCGCCGGAATCGTCGCGACGCCGCTGCTCTCCACGCTGCTGGTCCCGGCCGGGGCGATGATGCCCACCGAGCCCGACACCTCGATCAACCAGTACTTCTTCTCCTACATCCTGCCGCTGCCCCGGGTACTGGACTTCGCCCTCGGCATCCTCGTGGCCCGTTCGGTGATGGCGGGACGCTGGCGCAACATCGGCATGGTCTGGTCCGGCGTCCTGCTCACCGCCGCATTCGCCCTGGGCTACTTCGTTCCGCCCATCTACGCGACGCGCGCGGTCTGCGTCGTCCCCGCCGCCCTCCTCATCGCGGCCGGCGCCATCGCGGACGACGAGGGCAGGTTCACGCTCTTCCGCAACCGCGTGATGGTCTGGCTCGGCGACATCTCGTTCGCCTTCTACCTGGTGCACTACACGGTGATGGTCGCGGTGTGGAAGCTGCTCGGCAGCCACTCGTACTCGAATCCGGCGGCCGTCGGGCTGATGGCGCTGGCCATGGGCGTCGCGATCCTGGCCTCGTGGGCGCTGCACACCCTGGTCGAGCGGCCGATCACGCGGCGCTGGTCGAACCCGAAGAAGAAGCTCGTGGCGGCCGCCCTTCCCGCCGCCGAGCCCCGGCCCCTCGCGGTCCGCGGCGCGGGCGAGCGGGTCGGCTCCTCCCCCACCGCGTGAGCGCGGGTACGTAGGACGGGTCCGTGGGAAACGGGACCGCCTGCCCCGTCCGGCTCCGGCCGGACGGGGCAGGCGGTTCCCGTCGTACGTCAGAGGCCGGCCGCGGCGCGCAGGCCCGCGGCCGTGGAGGCGAGGCCGAAGAGCGCGCCGCCGGGATCCAGGGCGGCCGACTCCACCAGCCCGCCGACGTGGACCGGTACGAAACCGGCGTCGCGCACCAGGGTTTCCGTGACCTCCCGGGCCGCGGGGTCGTCGGAAGCGGTGCCCATGCCCCAGAAGTGCCGCTGTCCGGTGCCGCGCGACCACAGCAGCTCGTCCGGGAAGTGGCAGAACGCACGGGCGAGCGGGCTGTCGGGCAGCCGCTCGGCGGTCCGGCTCCCCCGGGTGGTGCCCGGTCCGAGCACCGAGACGAACAGTCCGTCCTCCGAGACGCCGATCGGGCTGGTGGCGTCGATCACGGTCTTTCCGGCCAACGGGCCCGCCAGTTGCTCCAGGAGGTCGTCGAGGGCCGGGTGCGGGACGGACAGCAGGACGACATCGCTCGCCCGGGCCGCATCGGCGTACGTCGCGGCCCGCGCCCGCTCGCCCAGCGGTTCGACGAAGGGCGCGAGCCGGCCCGGGTCCCGGGAGCCGAACGTCACGCGGTGCCCGGCCGCCACCCAGTGCCGGCCGAGCGGGCGGCCGATGTTGCCCGCGCCCAGGATGCCGATGTTCATGGGGTACTCCTCGCTTTGCGTTCTTCGTACGTACGGCGTGGGGGGGGGGGGGGGCGCGGGGGGGGGGGGGGGCGGGCCGGGGGGGGGGGGGCGGGCCCGGCCGCCGCCCCCCCCCCCCCCCCCCCCCCCCCCCCCGACTCTGGGGGTTGGTCGTGTCAGTACGCGGTGATGTCGGGCCAGACCAGGGCCGTCGAGCCCCAGGTCACGCCGCCGCCGAAAGCGCTCATCAGCACGCGGTCGCCCGGTGTGACCTGGCCCCCGGCGACGGCGTCGGCGAGGGCCAGCGGGATGGAGGCGGCCGAGGTGTTGCCGACGCGGTCGAGGTTGACGACCGTCCGCTCCCGCGCCATCCCCAGCTGGTCGGCCACGGCGTGCAGGATCCGTACGTTCGCCTGGTGGCCCACGAACCAGTCCACCGAATCCGCCGCCCATCCGGCGCGGTCGAGCATGGCCTGGGAGGAGGCCGCCATACGGGTCACGGCGTGCCGGAAGACAGACTTGCCCTGCATGGTGAAGTACGCGTCGGCAGGATCCGGTTCGGGCCCGTCGGCCGCGGCCGCCGCCGAGCGCTGCCGCGAACCGCCGCCCGGGACGATGATCAGGTCCTTCAGCGAGCCGTCGCTGCCCAGGTCGTACCCCAGCAGCGCACCGGGCTCGGTGGGGTCACCGGCCCGCAGCACCACCGCTCCGGCGCCGTCACCGAAGATGACCGACGTGGTGCGGTCCTGCGGGTCGAGGATCGTCGAGTACGTCTCCGCGCCGATGACCAGGACGCGCTCCGCGATGCCGGCGGCGATGGCGCCCGCGGCGGAGGCGAGGCCGTAGACGAAGCCGCTGCACACCGCGGCCACGTCGTACGCGGGCACACCCTCCAGGCCCAGCCGGGAGGCGACTTCGGGAGCCGTCGCCGGGCACGGGTGGTCCGGAGTGGTCGTGGCGAGCACCACCAGGTCGACGTCAGCGGAGCCGGCCGACTTCAGCGCCCGCTCGCCCGCCGCCACGGCGAGGTCGCCGGTGGCGGTCCCCGGGTCGGCCCAGTGCCGCTGGGTGATGCCCGTACGGGTGCGGATCCACTCGTCCGAGGTGTCCATGGTCCGGGACAGCTCCTCGTTGGTCACGACGCGGGGCGGGACGAACGTCCCGAGCCCGGTGAGGACCGCTGTCCGGCCGTGGCCCAACGCATCAGTGGCATCAACGGCATCAGTCGCATGAGTCAAGGGAGGCCTCCATAGTCGCCGGTGCGGGACGCCGCTACCGGGCACGGTGGAACGGGCCGCTCTCCGCGCGGGGGCAGGCCACCCGACGATTCTGCGGCGGCGGCCGGAACCCATCCAGACCGTGCCGCCGGTGGTGGTGGGACCACCACCCTCGCGTCCGTCCCCTACGACCAGGCCGACACGGGCCCGGCGGCGCCCGGCGGGAGGTACACCAGGAGGCGGGTGCCGGCGGCTTCGTCCAGGTCCATGGTGAAGAGCACGAAGGAGACGCGGCCCTCGTGGGGGTGGTCCACCTCCACCGTCGTCGGCACGAACTCCTCGACCTCGTGGCGCTCCCACAGCTCGGCGAACCGCGGGTCGCTCTGCGCCAGTTCGTCCGCGATCTCCTCGTACCGCGGATCGTCGGCCCCGTACGAGGACTGCAGGCGGAACCGGGCCGTCATCCGGCGGGCCAGCTGCGGCCGGTTGAGATACCGCTCGCCGTGGGATCCGGCGAACAGGCTGGTCAGGAAGTTGTCGTTGCCGTCGCGGCCCAGGCGAAGCGCCTCGGCGGCCGGTTCGTTGACCGCGAGGACCTGCCAGTACCGGTCGATGACGCAGGAGGGCCCCAACAGCTGGGTGTCCACCATCCGCTGGAAGAGTCCGGAATCCGGGAGGTCGGGAGCCGAGAGCGGCAGCGGGGGGTTGGCGTCCGCGAGCCGGTACAGGTGCACCCGCTCGCGTTCGCTGAAGCGCAGGGCCCGGCTGATCGCGTCGAGTATCCCGTCGGAGACCTTGATGGGGCGGCCCTGTTCCAGCCAGGCGTACCACGACGCGCTCACCCCGGCCAGGACCGCGACCTCCTCACGGCGGAGCCCGACCCGGGCGCGCCGGGGGGCCGTCGCCAGTCCGACGTCCTGGGGGGAGAGTGCCGCTCGGCGGCTCCGCAGGAAGTGCGCCAGCTCGGTGCGCTTCTTCTTCGTACGGTCGTTGCGGTCGTTGCGGTCGGTCCCTAACGGCATGGCGTCCATACCGCCCGAAGGTAGGTCACACCCCCACGCGGTGTCAGCGGCGGGAATCACACGGTTTCAGTTTTCGACCGCCCCGAGGATGCGCCCCAACTCGGCGAAGAACAGGTCCTTGTGCTCCCGGTTGAAGAAGTGGCCCCCCGGGAGGGTGCGGAACGAGAACGGCCCGCCCGCGTGCGCTCGCCACGCCTCGGCGTCCGCCGCGGGCACCAGTGGGTCACGGCTGCCCAGCAGTACGTGGACCGGGCAGGGCAGCGGCCGGTGGCCGGCCTCCGGATGCCGGTAGGTGCCGCATACCCGCAGGTCCTCGCGGAGCCGTTGCACGACGGTGCTCATGCGGACGGGGTTCTCCCGCAGCAGCCGACCGGCTCCACCCAGACCCAACAGCAGCTCTAGGGACGCTCGATCCGATAGCCCTACGGTCAGGTCGGGCGCAGCCTGGACATGCGGCGCGCGGTGGGCCCCGGCCACGAAACAGGCGGGCGGGCGCCGTCCCGCGGCGATGTGCCGCTGTGCCACGCCGTAGGAGACCAGCGCTCCCATGCTGTGTCCGTAGAAGGCGTAGGGCTCGTCGAGGAAGGGGGTCAGCTGCCTTGTCACCTCGCGTACGAGGCCGTCCATCGTGCTGACGGCACCGGGGACGCCGGCCGCGGGCACCGACCTGGGGGGCATGGACACCGGCACCACCTCCACCCCGCGGCCGAGCCATTGCCCCCAGCCCGAGAAGGACCAGGCGCTGCCGCCCGCGTGATGGAAGCAGAACAGGCGCAGCCGGGTCGATTCGTTCTTCGCCGGGATGCTCTCCGCCGTACCCGCCGCCCTGGCAGCCGGGATGTTCGCCGCTGTGTGGAACATGCCGCCAGTGTGGCGGGCGATTCCGGCGAGAGGGAGTGTCTGTCGATCGGGGTGGTGCCACCACCATCGGTGGGCCTGCCGGTCGGGCGCACCGCACCGAAATTTTCTTCAGTCGGAAAGAGAAAGAGGTCGAGGAATGCAGACGACTGCATCCCCTCCGGTATCAGGACTTCTACGGCGGACGCGGCTGCGGCATTTCCTGCGGGCGCGCAGGGAGCAGATCACGCCGGAGGAAGTCGGTCTGGTGAACGTGGAGCGCAGACGTACGCCGGGGCTGCGGCGCGAGGAGGTCGCGGCTCTGGCCGGGGTCGGGGTGTCCTGGTACACCTGGCTCGAACAGGGCCGGGACATCAACGTCTCCGAAGGCATCGTGAATGCGGTCAGCAATGCGCTGCGGCTCGGGGACGTGGAGCGCACGTACTTCTACCGGCTGGCCGGCCACAATCCGCCGCAGCCCACGGCGGGCCGCCGGTGGGACAGCGAGTACGCGCGGATGAACGCGCTCGTCGAGGGGTGGTCGCGCAATCCGGCGTACATCACCGACCGGTACGGGCGCATCGAACTGGCCAGTCGTTCGGCCCGCTCCCTGTTCCGTATCGACGCCCGCGGTGACAACTGCGTGCTGAAGTTCTTCACCGAGCCGTCGACGCGCGAGAAGTACCCCGAGGCGGACGAGGTGGGACGCGGCCTGGTCGCCCAGTTCCGGGCGCAGTCGGCCCGTTTCCCGGAGGACCGGGAATTCGGCCGGATCGCCGAGCGGCTGAGCGAGCACAGCCCGCGCTTCGCCACACTGTGGGACTGCCACGAGGTGGTCGGCCCGAACCAGAGCCGGCGCAAGATCGTGCTCCCGCAGACCGGGGTGCGGGTCTTCGACCGCGTGGTGATGAGCGTCCCGGAGAGTCCCGAGTCGTTGCTGACCCTGTATGTCGCCCGGCCCGGGGCGGAATCGGCCGCGCGTCCGCGCGAACTGGTCGGCTGCCATGCCGAGGCCGCCTGATTCCCATGCCGGTGGTGTTCGCACCACCATGATCAGGAGACACTTCCTCCGCCCGTTCCCGGATCCCATGATGAATCCGTGGGACGCGGAGGAAATTCGATCCGCTGAATTCACCAGCTCCGATCCCGCAACGCGAAAGTCGGCGTTCCAAGTGATTCACGGAGGATTCTCATGGATGTTTCGATCGTCACCCGGGTGGTCACGGTCCTGGGCGAGCTGGACGTGGAGACGGCGGATGTCACGCCGGACACCACGTTCGAGGCGATGGAGATCGACTCGCTGCTGCTGGAGGAACTGGCGCTGCGGTTGCAGAAGACGTTCGGCGTCGAGATCGAGATGGGTGAACTCGTCCCCGAGCAGACCGTCGCGGAGGCGGCCGCGGTGATCGCGTCCAAGGGCGTCACCGTCGCCTGAGGAATTCCCCACCCCGCCCCACACATTTCCGAATTCACGTTTTCATCGAAAGGGCACACCCATGTCTTCCACCCTGCTCGTCCTCAATGAAGTAGCCGTGGCCCCGGGCCGACTGGACCAGGTCCTCGCCGAATGGAGCCGGCTGAACCAGAAGGAGCCGGTGGCCGGCCGCGCGCTGTACGTCAGCGTGGACGACGGCAACGTCCTGGAGATCACGCCGGTCAAGGAGCTCTCCGAGCTCGACGGCCTGAACGCGGGCTGGAAGCAGCTCTGGGAGGCCGTGTCGGGCGACCTCGTCACGGACTTCCGGCGCCACCTCCTGGAGTTCGTCGAGGCGCCCAAGGACACCGCCGACCCGCTGCCGCAGACCCCCTACGTGCAGCTGCGCTACATCGAGGTGAAGCCCGGCGAGTACACCGCGTACCGCGAGTGGCGCGAGAACACCATCTTCGACGTCGTCCGGCGCGCGGACGAGGTGAAGACGTTCCTGGCCTACCACTCGCTGATCAGCTCGCAGCCGGGCGTGATGTTCGTGTCCGGCTTCGAAGTCGAGCCGGCCGAGTACCAGGCGGTGTTCACCTCGCCGGAGTACCAGGAGATCGTCCGCCAGGCGGGCGACCGCTACATCGTGGGCGGCGAGAGCGGCCTGTACACCCGCGTCTACAAGCGTGCCGATGTCTGAGAGCGGTACGAAGACCCGTACGGCGACCCGTACGACGGCCGGGCTCGCGACCCCGAACCGCACGGAGACGTACGAGCTCGCCCTGACGACCCAGGGTCCGCTCTACCCGCCGAGCGAGGTCATGGACGGCGAGGGCAACTTCGTGGTGGTGGGCATGGTCAACCGGCCCACCGCCGGCGGCGGGGCCGCGCCCGAGTGGGGCGCGGCCGTGGTCTCACCGGCCAGCCCGGTTCCCGAGTTCGGCCGCCTCGCCCCCTACACGGTGGTGCGCGAACTGGACACCGACCCCGGCGGGGCGGACCGGGACCTCGTGCTCCACACCCTGCCGCTGCCCCTGCCGTGCAACAACTACCCGATGGTGTTCGCGCCGGAGCAGCTGCCGGACGCCGCCCGGGTCGAGCGGCCGAGCCACGCCTTCCACCAGGTGCCGATCCCGGACCTGCGGGCCGAGGACGGGCCCAAGGTCGTCGAGCCGGTGACCTTCGGCCGGTGGATGGAGGCGAGCGGGACCCTGGAGGTCGCCGTCACCCCGGACGGCCGGTCCGGGACGTTCGACTTCGGCTTCTCCCGTCTCGTACCGAACAGCGTCTACACGGTGATGTCGCTGCGCGCCCGCGACCTGGATCCGGCGGGCCCGACCCGGCCGGGGCCTCTCGGGGTGCCGAACGTGTTCGTCACGGACGCGGAAGGCTCCGGCCGCTACCACGCCACGATGCCGGACCCGTTCCCGGACCCGGAGCTGCCCGGCGCCAACCGGATCATCAACGTCGTCGTGCTGTGGATGAGCTACCAGCGCAGCTACGGCGGCGCCATCGGGGAGTTCGGCCTCGGCGGGGACATCCACGCCCACCTCAAACTGCGCGGCCCGTCCTTCCAGGACCTGCGCACCACACCCTGAGAGGTCCCATCCCATGCCCATCATCTCCGTCACCACCTGGGACGGCCAGGACGACGCCCAGTGCCGGGAGCTCATGGAGGAGCTGACCCGCACCGTCAGGAAGGTCACCGGAGCCCCCCTGGACAAGATCACGGTCTACGTCCAGGAGGTGCCGCGCAACCGCTGGGCGGAGGGCGGAGCCCTGGGCAGCGACCCGGAGTTCCCGGTGCTGAGCCGGCGCCTGACCGAATGACCTGACCCCCACCACCACCCGAACAGGAAAGGTCGAAAGCCATGTCCGTGCCCATGCCCCATGAGTCGTCCCAGGCCACCGATGCCAAGCCCGGCACGCTGTTCCTCGTGGGCGACGTGTTCGCCGAGTTCGCCCACCACGAAGGCGTGTTCACCGTCTCCCAGCTGGCCCGCCTGATCAGGAACGGGACATTCCCCGATGGCGCCGCCGGCGCCGACGGGGTCCGCGTGAGCGTGGGGCAGGGCGTCTCCCTGTTCGACGTCCAGTTCATACGCGACACCCTGGCCCGGCGCGGGCTCGCGGACCTGGTCGTCATCGACGACCAGGCGCTGCACACCCGCGCCGGCCGGGAGATCGCCCACAAACACCGTCCCGAGAACGTGCTGATCTCCGCGCCGCGTCCGGTCGGCGCCGACTGGTACGAGGCGGACCTGCTGGTCGACGGCGACAACGAGGTGATGTCCGACCACCTCACCGGACAGCACATGCAGGGGATGCTGGCCACCGAAGCCGGCCGGCAGATGTTCATCGCGGTGGCCGAGCAGTTCTACCTGCCGCCCGAGGCGGTGGGGAGCAGCTACTTCGTCATCGACTCCTTCGCCACCCGGTACCGCAACTTCCTCTTCCCGCTCCCCGCGGTGGTGCGCTGCCGCGTCCTCGCCCACCGCACCCCGCACCGCACCCGGATGACCTTCCACTGCGAACTCTCCGTGAGCCAGGGCGGGTCGGAGACGGCGGGCATGGAGGTCCGGTTCACCGCCTTCGACACCCAGGTCTCCCACGCCAAGGAGACGCGGGCGGCGCAGCGGTCCCTCCAGGACGGGGTGGCGCTGGCCGCGGCGGCGGCCGCCGCGGAGGCTGCGGCTCCGGCGCGCGCGGAGGTCCGTACGTCATGACCGACCACACGCCCGGGCCCGGTCCCTACATCGTCTTCAGCGACGTCGACGAGACGCTGATCACCGTCAAGAGCATGTTCGACTTCCTCCACTACCAGCTGGTGCGCCGGCACGGCGCGGCCGGGGAGGAGGAGTACGAGCGGATCACGGCGGTGATCGGCCGGCGGGCCGCCGGCGGGGCGCCCCGCGAGGAGATCAACCGCTTCTACTACAGCCACTACGCGGGCGAGTCCGTGGAGACGGTCACACGGCTGGCGGACGACTGGTTCACCGAACGCACCGCCTCCACCCGGGGCTTCTACATCGACTCCACGCTCCGGGCCCTGCGCGGCCACCGGGCCGCCGGCGCGCCGCTGGTCCTGGTCTCGGGCTCGTTCCCGCCCCTCCTGGAACCGCTGGCGCGCGAGCTGGGCGCGGAAACGGTCCTCTGCACCCGCCCGCTGATCGAGGACGGCATCTACACCGGCGAGGTCGGCACCCCGGTCATCGGCGAGGGCAAGCGCGCAGCGGTCCTCGCCCACCTGGCGGCGCGGCCCGCCGTCGACCCGCGCGACTGCTTCGCGTACGGGGACCACGTCTCCGACCTGCCGATGCTCGAACTCGTGGGGCGCCCCGTGGCCGTGGGCGAGGACACCGAGCTGCGCGAGCGCCTGGCGCGGCTCACCCGGCGGCGCTCCGAGACGATCGCCGTCCGATGAGCGGGCGCCGGTTCCACGTGCTGCTGGGTCCCGACGGGGCCGGCAAGTCCTCGACCATGGGGCGTCTGGCGCCCATGCTGCCCGAGTGGCGGATGGTGTCGACGGACCGCGCGTTCGTCGCGCCCGAGCACGCCCTGATCACTCGGCTGCGCCAGGACGTGCACGACCATCTGCTGCCGGGCCTCGGCACCGCGTACTCGGTGGACTTCATGGCCAGCGTGCTGCAGACGGCCGTGGTCCACCTCCGGGACCAGGTGCGGGAGACGGACCCGCGGGTTCCGGTGCTCGTGGACTCGTACTACTACAAGATCCTCGCGAAGTGCCGGATGGCAGGGGTCCGGGACAGCCGGATGTACTCCTGGTGGCGTTCCTTCCCGCAGCCCAGCGGGGTGGTCTTCCTCGACGTCTCGCCCGAGTCCGCCTGGCGCCGCAGGGGAGACGGCGCACGGCTCAACGCCCTGGAGTACGACGGGGAGGACGGGAGCTGGGCGGAGTTCGAGGGCTACCAGAGGAATCTGCGGAAGCTGCTGCTGGATGAGGTGCGGGAGTTGCCGGTGACGATGCTGCCGGAGCAGCCCGACGCCGACCGGGCGGCCGAAGCCGTACGGGAGGTGCTGAACGTATGAACGCCTCATCCGTCTGGCACACCCCCGGCCACACCGGCCGCTACCGCGAGCGCGTGTTCGCCGCGCGCGAGCGGCTGGCCGCCGAACACGCCGATCTGCGCGGCATGCAGCAGCGCGTCCTCACCGATCTGGTGGGCTTCAACGCCTCCACCCGGTTCGGCAGGCGGCACGGCTTCGGCCGCGTCCTCACGGTGGACGACTTCCGGGAGGCCGTCCCCGTACGCGACTACGCCGACCACGCCGCCCTCATCGAGCGGACGGCCGCCGGGGAGCGGAACCTGCTGTCGGCCGACGCGCCCGCCGTCTACTTCACCAGCAGCGGCAGCACCGGAGCGCACAAGAAGGTGCCCGTCACCCCGCGCTTCATGCGGACGACCTTCATGCCGTTCTACTTCGCGGCCTGGGCCCCGCTGATCGAGCACTTCCCGGACGTACTGGACCGGCCCGACGCCGTCCTCAACCTCAAGCACGATCCGCTGAGCGCCCCGCCCACCACGGGCGACGGCCGGCCCCATGTGGGCGCCAGCCAGGTGGACTTCGGGGCCCGCTTCGGCGAACCCCTCTCGGCCGAACCCGGCACGGGCGCACCCTGGGCGGCGCTTCCGGTGCCGACCGAACCCGGTGACCACCTGGAGCGGGCGTACCTGCGGCTCCGGCTGGCGGTGCAGAGCGATCTGCGGGCGCTGATCGGCATCAATCCGGCGATGGTCGCCGCCGTCCCGTACCAGCTGAACCTGTGGTGGCCGCGGATCGTGAAGGAGGTACGGGACGGCACCCTCGGCGGCCTGCCGCACCGGGAGCCGGACCCCGAGCGGGCCGCCGAACTCGAGCACCTCGCGGAGTACTTCGGCACCGTACGGCCCGCGCACGTGTGGCCCCGGCTGCGGGCCATCTTCTGCTGGACGACCGGGGTGGCATCGCTGTACCTGCCCGCGCTGCGGGAGGAGTTCGGCCCGGGCGTCACCGTGCTGCCGGCGCCGGTGGCCGCCTCGGAGGGCCCGGTCGGCGTGGCGCTGGACCGGCACGCCTCGGCCGGCAGCCTCGTCGCGTCGGCCTCGGTGTACGAGTTCGTGCCGGCCGATCAGGATCTCGCCCCGGGCTCCGCCACGCTGCTGCCGCACGAGCTCGAAGCCGGCCGGGACTACCACGTGGTCTTCAGCCACGTCGGCGGGCTGTACCGGTACGCCGTCGGTGACGTGGTCCGCGTCGTGGACATGTCCGGCGGGGTCCCGCGGCTGGAGTACGCGGGCCGGGGCGGCCGGTCCGACGCGGCGGGTGAGCGGCTGCGGGACGCGGAGGTGGTCCGGGCCCTGCACACGGCCCTGGGCTCCGGCGGACTCGCGCTGCGCAACGTGGCGTGCCGGGTCGAACCGGCGGCCGGTCCGACAGCCGGTGCGACAGCCGGTGCGGCGGAGCACGGGGCCCCGCGCTACGTGTTCGCGATCGCCCCGCGCAGTCCCTGGCACGCGGCCGAGACCGTACGGTTCACCGCCGCCCTGGACCGCTGCCTGGCGGCGCAGTCCGCCGGGTACGCGCAGGCCCGATCGGCCGGCCGGCTGGCCGCGCCCGCCGTACGCCTGCTGGACGCCGAGGCGTTCGACCGCGACTGGCACGAGGCGGTCGCCGAAGGCATCCGCCCGACGCAGGTCAAGGACCGCCTCTTCCGGCAGGACGACGCCCTCTGGGAGCGCCTGACCCGGGACCCCCGGGCCCCGCTCGCCTGACACCACTCTCACCTCGGCCGTCCGGCACCCGCACCCCCCGTACTAGGAGCCACCATGCCCGTGCTCAACCCCGTCGAACGGACCGCCCTGCTCACCGCCGCCCTGCGCGCCGCCGAGACCCGCCGCGAGGACCGGCTGTACGAGGACCCGTACGCCGCCGGACTGGTCGGCGAGGTCGGCCCGGAACTGCTCGCCGAGATCCGGACGGCGACCTTCCCGCCCGACCGGCCGCGCACCCTGCCCAGCACCCCGGACTACAACGCCATCCGCACCCGGTTCTTCGACGACCTGCTCCAGGAGGCGGCCCAGGACCCGGGGACGACCCAGCTCGTGCTGGCCCCGGCCGGCATGGACTCGCGCGCCTACCGGCTCCCGTGGCCCGGGCACATCCGTTACTTCGAGGTGGACCGCCCGGCGGTGCTCGACTTCAAGGCCGAGCGGCTGCGGGGAGCCGAGCCGCGGGTCGACCACCGTACGGTCGCCGTCGACCTCACCGCCGACGACTGGGAGGACCGCCTCATCGCCTCCGGCTACGACCCCGCCGTCCCCTCGGCGTGGCTGCTGGAGGGGCTGCTCTACTACATCCCCGAGGCCGACGCGCACCGGATGCTGGAGCGGGTCGCCGCGATCTCCGCGCCCGGCAGCCGGATCGCCGCCGACATCGTCAACCGGGCCGCCCTGACCCTCCCCCACATGCGCGGCCTGCTGGACGTCTTCGCCGGCTGGGGGTGCCCGTGGGTGTTCGGCACCGACGAGCCGGAGGCCCTGTTCGCGCGGTACGGGTTCGACGTGCGCGCCGTCCAGCCGGGCGAGCCCGAGGCCGACTTCGGGCGGTGGCCGGACCCGGTGCCGCCGCGCGGGGTGCAGGACGTACGGCGGGTGTTCTTCGTGCACGGCCGGCGACGCTGACCATGACGAGCATCGTGATCGCGGGCGGCGGCACGGCCGGCCTCGCCCTGGCCCTCGCGCTCGGCGCGCGCGGCCACCGGGTGCGGGTCCTGGAGCGCAGCGAACCGCCGCCGGACGGGCCGCTCGTCAAGAGCGCCGAGCTGTGGGAGCGGCCCTCGGTGCCCCAGGCCGGCCACGACCACATCCTGAACGCGCTCGGCGTGCGCACGCTGCGCTCCCGCGCACCGGCCGTGCTCGACGCGGCGCTGGCGGAGGGGGCCCGGCTCGCCGATCTCACCACCGCGGCGCCGCCGGGTCCCGTCGAGCCGGGGGACGAGGAGCTCGTCACGCTGCTCGTCCGCCGCCCCGTCCTGGACCTCGTACTGCACCGGGCCGTCGAGTCCCTGCCCGGGGTGACCCTCAGCCACCGGACCACGGTCGCCGGGGTGCTGACCGCCCCGTCCGGGCCGACGCGCCTGCGGGTGACGGGAGTCGTCACGGACGGCGGCGAGCGGATCCCCGCCGACCTGGTGGTGGACGCGTCCGGCCGCCGGTGCGCGTCCCGGTCCTGGCTGGCCGCGGCGGGCCTGCCGGCCGCGGGCGACCTGACCGGCCCCAGCCGGCTGCACGCCTTCGGCCGCTTCTACCGGCTGCGCGACCCCGACGGCCCGCCGCCGGGCCCGCTCAACCGGGGCAACGCGGCCGGCGGCATCTGGGACCACTACTCCGCCGTCCTGCACCCGGCGGACAACGAGGTCTTCGCCATCACCTTCGGCGCCCTGCCCGGCGACCGTGCGATGGCGGCCCTGCGCACGCCCGCCGCCTTCACCGCCGCCTGCCGCCTCTCGCCGTACCTGGCCGACTGGGCCGACGAGCGCGCGGCGGAGCCGCTCGGCCCGGTCCGGGCCATCGCCATGCCGCCGAACATCCTGCGCGGCGCCGGGCCCGGCCGGCAGCGTCCGGTCGCCGGGCTCCTGCGGGCCGGGGACGCCGCCTGCGTCACCGATCCGATGTTCGGCCGCGGCCTGTCCCTCGCCCTCGCGCACGCCTTCCGGCTCGCGGACCTGATCGAGGAACACCCGGCGGTGGACGAGTGGTTGGGCCTGGCCGCCGCAGAACTGGCCGACCGCGTGCTGCGGCCCTGGTACGAGCTGGGGGTGCACGACTCCTGGTCGCGTGCCGAACGGTGGCGTGCGGCGGCCGGAGCGCCGCCGCTCCCCGGGCCCGGCCGGCCCGTACCGCCCGTCCCGCCCGTGCCCGGTCCTGTCCGGGTGGCCGCGAGCGCGGCGGCGGCCACCGACCGCGCCGTATGGCGGGGCACCACCCGGATCGGGACGGGCCTCGCCACCCCCGCCGAGGTCTTCGCCGACCCGGAGTTCCTGGCCCGCGTACGGGCGGCCGGGACGGACGGCTCCGTGCCGTCCGGCCCGCGGCCGCCGACGTACGCGCAGCTCCGCCGGGCCATCGCCGCCCACGCCCCCGACCACACCCACACCCACACCCACACCCACGCCCCGGACCGGGAGGAAGGATGAACGTGCTGCCCCGCAAGAACGTCCTGCTGGCACCGGTCACGGTCACCCCCACCAAACCGCTGACCCCCAGCCACCTCAAGGGCCTGCTGTGGACGGACGTGATGTTCCGGGCCACCGCACCGCTCGCCGCGGTGACGTACCGCTACAGCCACACGACGTACCACGTCACCGAACAGACCGTCGGCTTCTGGGAGTACCTCGACCGCACCCGCGGGGAGACCGACTACACGCGGCTCTCCGAGGAGGAGATCGGGGACCTGTACGTCCGCTACCGCTCCGAGGAGCGGCGCCAGGGGGCGGAGGTCCTGCGGCCCTACCGGGACGCCGTCGAGCACAGCGGCTGGGTGCACCCCGCGAGCGAGCGGATGCTGCGGCTGTGGGCCGGGCACTACGAGCGGCTGGGGATGCACGACCCGGGCCTGCGGGAGCACCAGCCGCCCGGCCTCGGGCTGGAGGAGATGATCGAACGGCTCTGCGCGGTGGGCCTGGTGCTCGACCAGCGGCACTGCGGGGGCCCCGTCTACCTGGACCTCACCCGCTACGGGATGCCGCTGCGCCGGATCGTCACCGCGGACGGCCGCCCCAACTACCTCGCCTGCGCGCTGCGCGAGCTGCTCCCGCTGGTGCCCTGGTACGACGAGGTGGTCCTGCTGTACGACCGCGAACTCGACGCGGACTACCGGCTGCTGCACCGTGTGCTGACCAGCCTGGGGCCGCCGGTGCGCCGGGTGCCCATCGGCCGGGTGCCCATCGACGGCAAGATCACATCGGCCCGGCACGGCGGCTGGCGCGGCCACACGGCGGGCGCGCTGCTGCGGGCCTCGGCCGAGACGGGCGACACCGCGGACGGCCACGGCGACGACGCGCTCCGGCTCGGCATGCGCCTGTACTTCATCGCGACCCTCGGCCCGGGAGAGCAGCAGTCCTTCCGCCACGACCTGCTGCGCCACTGCCTGGCCGTGGCCGCCCGGCTCCTGAGGCGCTCGGGGTCCTCGACCGGTGCGGGCGATCTGGCCGAGGCGCTGGAGCGGCACCGGCGGGGCCATGCGTACGTCGACCCCTACCGGCTGGCCTGCTCGCTCCTCGGCAAGGGCCGCCCCGCTCCCGATCCCGTACTCCTGTCGGCGGTGTTCCTGTGACCCCCTTCCCCCTGTCCTCCGCGGCCCTGCTCAAGTCGGCCGCGGACCGCGTCCGGTCCGCCCGACCGGAGCTCGCGGACGGGCTCGACCTGTCCAGTACGCAGGCCCTGCGGGCCGCCCGGGCCGGACTCCACGGCAACCGCACCGCCCCGACCGACGAGGTGCTGGCCGTGGTCGTCATCGGCCGGCTCGACCTGCCCCGATGGGTGCGCGAGACCTGCGCCTTCGCCCTCGCGCTGGCTCCCGGGGAACGGGAGGCGTGGCGGCGCTCGTTCACCCGTACCGTCTACCTGGCCGGCAGCCCGTCCAACCTCCGCGAGCGGTTCGCCTTCGACCACGTCGCCGGAGACGACTCGGTCGCCTGGACCGGGCCCGCGCCCGGCGCGCGGACGGCCACGCTGCGCCGGCTGCTCAAGGCCTTCGAGGCGGCGCACGAGCTGACCGCGCAGCGGTCGGCCACCGTGACCGTGCCCGGCCGTCCGGGCACCCGTCCCCCGGCCCACCGCGAGCTGTACATCGCCACCGCCAGGGTGTCCGTCACCGAGGCGCTCGTGCACGTCAACCACCTGCTCGCCGAGGCCGTCCTGGACGGGCTGATCGGTCCCGGGGACCGCTTGACGCTGCGGTTCGTACCGCGCCTGACCGGCCTGGGCGCGCAGCTCGCCATGTTGCGCGTCGACACCGATGTCCACCGCCCGGACGAGCTCCAGGCCTATGCCGGACTGACCACGGAGGTCTGAAATGCCAACCCCCACCGCGACCCCCACCGCCACCGCCACCCCCACCCGCACCCGCACCCGCACCGGCACCGCGCCGCGCACCGTCCGCCTGGGCGTACACGGCTCGACGCACCTGGCGTCCCGCCTCGTCGCGGCCGCCGGACATGCGCCGGAGTCGGTGGAGTACGTCCCGTACGAGGTCACCGAGCCGTTCGGCCCGCTGCGGGCCGGATCCATGGACATCATGATCGTCAAGTACGACCCGCTGGAGCCGGACCTCGCCGTGAGCGAGCCGGTCGGCTTCGACGGGCGGGCCGTCCTCGTCGGAGCCCATCACCCGCTGGCCGGCCGCGCCTCGGTGTCGGTCGAGGAGGTCGCGGAGTACGGGGGCTTCCGGTGCCCCGGGGACTTCCCGGCGCACGTCTGGAACCTGGTGGTGCCGCCGCGGACCCCGCTGGGCCGGCCGATCCGCCGGATCCACGCCATGACGACGCTCCCCGCGATGACGGAGCTGCTCAGGAGCACCTACGCGATCCACCTCTCGTTCCAGTCCCTGGACGCGGTGGTTCCGCCGGACGTCAAAGTGGTCCCGGTGCACGACCTGCCGCCTTCGCCGGTGGCCTTCGCCTGGCTGCGGGGCAGCGAACCGCCCGAACACGTACGGCGGTTCGTCGCCGACGCACAGCGGGCGGCGCGCCGATGAGCCTCCCCCTCGTCCTGCTCCACGCCCTGCCCCTCGACTCCTGCCTGTGGGACGCGGCGGCCGGGGCCCTGCGCGCCCGGGGCCGGCGGGTCCTCACCCCCGACCAGGGCGGTTTCGGCTCGGCGCCGCTGCCCCACGGCTCGCCCTCGCTCGATCTCGTGGCCGACGGCCTGGCCCGGGAGCTCGACCGGCAGGGCATCGGCGAAGTCGCGCTCGCCGGCTGCTCCATGGGCGGCTACGTGGCGATGGCCTTCCTGCGCCGCCATCCGGACCGCGTCCGCGCGCTGGCCCTGCTGGCGGCCAGGGGTACGGCCGACTCCGCGGCGGCGGCCGGGCAGCGCCTGCGCTTCGCCGACGCGATCCTCGACGACTCGGCGCGCGCCGGGCTCGTCGCCGCGACCACGCCGTCCCTGCTCGGCGCCACCACGCGCGCGCGGCGGCCGCACCTGACGGCGCGGGTGACCGGCCTGGCGCTGGCGGCGCCGCCGCGGTCCGTCGCCTGGGCGCAGCGGGCCATCGCGGCCCGTACGGACTCCACGGCCACCCTGCGGGCGGCGGACGTACCCGCGGTGGTCGTGATCGGCGCCGAGGACGAGCTCGTCTCCCTCGACGAGGCCTGCCGGACGGCCGGGGCGCTGCCGCGCGGCCGGCTCGTCGTCCTTCCCGGGGTCGGCCACCTCGCTCCCCTGGAGGCGCCGGAGGCGACGGCGGAGATCCTCGCGGGGCTGCTCGCCCATGCGGAAGCCACCGCTCAGGAGGCTGCTGAGGAGGCTGTCGTACGGGCAGGGGCGGAGGCCGCGGCATGCTGACGGCCGATCACGCGGGGTGGGGGTACACGACGTCCACCGGACTGCCGTTCACCCACGAGGAGATCGTGGACCCGCACTTCGAGGCCTGCGCCGCGTACTACCGGGACGCCCTGGACGGCGTGGGCATCCGACCCGGGTGGCACGTACTGGACGCGGGCTGCGGCAGCGGTGCGTTCCTGCCCCGGATCGCCGAACTCGTCGGCGCGACGGGCCGGATCTCGGCCGTCGACCTGGCCTCGGAGAACGTGGAGCGCGCCGCCGGGCGGCTGCGCGGCCACCCGGGCGCCGCGCCGCTGGTGGTACGGCAGGGCAGCGTCCTCGACCTGCCGTACGCGGACGGCATGTTCGACGCCGTCTGGTGCGCGAACACGACGCAGTACCTGGACGACGCGGAGCTGGCGCGTGCGCTGGCGGAACTGCGCCGGGTCACCAGGCCCGGGGGGCTCGTCGCGGTCAAGGACGTGGACGGTGCGCTGAGCACCGTCCGCCCGGCGGACCCGTTCCTGATCACCGACTTCTTCCGGGCGTCCGCCGTCTCCCCCGGCTACGCACGCCAGCTGCTCCGCGGCCGCGATCTGTACCGCCGGCTGCGGGCGGCCGGTCTGACGGACGTGACGCAGCGCACGATCCTCATGGAGCACCACGCTCCGCTGCCCCCGGCGGCCCTCCGGTTCTACGCGAACGCGTGCGCGCGTTTCGCCCGGCAGGCGGCGGACGAGGGCATCCCGGGGAACTGGGCCCCCTTCCTCGATCCCGACGATCCGGCCGGCCCGCTGCGTGACCCGGACGGATACATCAGCGAGGGGAACGTCATCGCGATCGGCACGGTGCCCGCGGGCCCCTGCGGCCCGCCTCTCACACCCTTCGCACCTCGCACACCTCCCACACCTCTCGAACCGATGGACGGAGACGACACACCATGAACGACGCACGGAGCACCGCCGAATTGACCCGTCGGGCCACCCTCACCGGGGGCGCCCTCGTCGGCATCGGCCTCGCCGAGGGCCTGCTGAACCCGGCATCGGCCGCGGCCGCGGCCACCTCCGGCGGCGACTCCCGCTACGAGCGGGGGCTGGCCGTCCTGCACGAGACCTCGGGCGAGCGCGGAGCCGCCGTGATCGAGTCGCTGCGGGACATCGCCCCGGACCTCGGCCGCTACGTCGTGGAGTTCGCGTACGGCGACGTCTACGTCCGGCCGGGACTCGATCTGCGCGAGCGGGAGCTGTCCACGGTCGCCGCGCTGGCCGCCCAGGGGGACACCGCCCCGCAGCTGGACTTCCACATCGACGCGGCGCTGCACGTCGGCGTGCGGCCCGAGGAGGTCATCGAGTCCTTGATCCACATCGTGCCCTTCATGGGGTTCCCGCGGGCGCTCAACGCGGTCGGCGTCGCCAGGACGGTCTTCGCCAACCGGGGCGTCACCTTCGAACCGCCGGTCATGAACGACACGCGCGACCGCTACATGCGCGGAACCGAGAAGCTCGTGGAAATCGACGGGCACCACGGCCTGGAGGTCATCGAGTCGCTCAAGGACATCGCCCCGGACCTCGGCCGGTTCATCGTCGAATTCACCTTCGGGGACGTCTACCACCGCCCGTGGCTGTCGCCGAGGCGGCGCCAGCTCGTCACCGTCGCCGCCCTGACGGCCTTCGGTGACACCGCTCCGCAGCTGCGGGTGCACATCGGCGCCGCCCTGAACGTCGGTCTGAGTCCGGCGCAGGTCGTGGAGACGCTGATCCACGTGGTGCCCTACGCCGGATTCCCGCGGGTGCTGAACGCCATCGGGGTGGCCAGGGAAGTGTTCGAGAAGCGGAACACCCCGGTTCGGTAAGGCGACAGCACGTTACGACGACCGGACGGTACGACGGCAGGAGGGCCGATCCGTGGGAACGGACATCTCGGTGGACATGGCGGTGGACATGGCGGTGGGCATGGCGGCGGACATCGCGGCGGACTTCGGGGCGCTCGGCGAGGAATTCACCAGGAATCCCCACCCGGTGTACGCCGCGCTCCGCGCCCGGGGCCCGGTGCACCGCGTCCGCGTACCGGAAGGCGCCGAGGCCTGGCTCGTGGTCGGCTACGAGGCCTGCCGCGCCGCGCTCACCGAGCCCTCCCTGTCCAAGTCCTGGCGGGACGCCTCCCCCGCGCTGCCGCTGGCGCGGCTCTCCGCGGGCGAGAACCTGCTGAGCTCGAACCCGCCCGACCACACCCGGCTGCGCAAGCTGGTGGTGAAGGAGTTCACGCCGCGCCGCGTCGAGGCGCTCGCCCCGAGGGTACGGGCCCTCACCGGCGAGCTCCTCGACGCCATGCTGGCGCGGCCCGCCGGCGCGGCCGACCTCGTGGAGGCCCTCGCGTTCCCGCTGGCCATGGGCATCATCTGCGAACTCCTCGGGGTGCCCTCCCTCGACCGCGCCGCCTTCCGCGACTGGGCCGAACAGGCCCTGAGCAGCCCGGACCACACCACCAGGACCGCCGCCACGGCGGCCATGACGCGCTACCTCGTCGCCCTGGTGGACGAGATGCGCGAGCGGCCCCGCGAGGACCTGATGAGCGCCCTCATCCGCACCACCGACGAGGACGGCGGCCGGCTCTCGCCCGACGAACTCATCGGCATGGCCTGGCTCCTGCTCGTCACCGGCTTCGAGACCACCGTCCAGCTGATCTCCGCGGGCGTCCTCGCGCTGCTCCGCCACCCCGGCCAGCTCGCCGCGCTGCGCGCCGACCCCTCGCTCATCGACAACGCCGTGGAGGAGATGCTGCGGTACGAGGGGCCGGTCGAGACCACCACGTACCGGTTCACCACCGGGCCCGTGGAGATCGCCGGGACCCCGATACCCGGCGGCGGCGAACTGGTGCTGGTCGCACTCGCCGACGCCGACCGGGACCCCGCGCGCTTCCCCGACCCGGACCGCTTCGACATCCGCCGGCCCGCGGGCGGGCACATCGCCTTCGGTCACGGCATCCACTACTGTCTGGGAGCCCCGCTGGCCCGCCTCCAGGCCCGTACGGCCGTCACCGCGCTCCTGGCGCGCTGCCCCGGCCTCTCCCTGGACACCGACCCCTGTGACCTCACCTGGCGCACGGGCCTCCTCATCCGCGGCCCCCGGCAGCTGCCCGTCCGCTGGTCGGCCTGAACGTTCAGCCGTGTCGGCGGCACCGCACCATGTGAAATCTTCACCTTCCGCTGGTGACCGGGGCACTGTCCCGCGATCACCAGATCCTCGCAGAATCGTCAGTGAACGGACCGACCCGCGCCACGACGACGCAGAGGGAACTCCACCGCCATGACCAGCCTTTCGGCCAACGCCCGTATCAGCCCCAGCACCGGATCCGTACCGATACCCGCCCGCCCCTCGAAGCCGGGCCTGGTGATCGAGAACCTCGACGCCCTGCCGGACACCGCGTACACCCTGTTCAGCGTCTGCAGCCAGACGCAGGTCACGGGTCCGGCGGCGCCGATCGCCGGACGGCTGGGAGCATGAGCACTGCCGAGCGTGAGCGCCCCGCCGTGCCGCTCACGCCGCCGCCGGCCACCGCCGAGGCGCTGGTGGGTTTCAAGTCCCATCTGCGGCCGACGGTCGTCCCCGGCGACGCCGCCTACCTGGTGTCCCGGCGCGGGGTGACCGCCCTGAGCGGGAGCGGGGCGGAGATCCTCGTACCGCTGCTCGACGGCACGCGGACCGCCCTGGCGGTCCGGCGGGAGGCCTCGCGGATCCTGGGCGCCGAGGACACCGAGGCGGCCCTCCTCTCCCTGGCCGACGCCGGGTTGATCCGCTCCACCGCCCCGGCGGCCGCGCCCGCCGAGGCGCAGGCCCAGGCCCAGGCCGAGGCGTACTGGGATCTGGCCGGACTGGACGGCGGTGTGGCCGCCGCCGGGCTGGCCCGGGCCACCGTCGCCGTCGAGGCGCTGCCCGGCCTGGATCCGCGGCCGGTGGCCGAGGCCTGCCGGGAGTCGGGAATCGCGGTCGCCGCGGACCCCGGCGCCGCCGACCTGGTCCTCGTCCTGTGCGAGGACTACCTCTCCCCCGCCCTGGCCGCCGTGGACGCCGGCCACCGCGCCGCGGGCAGGCCGTGGGTGCCGGCCAAGCTGTGCGGGACGGACCCCTGGGTGGGCCCGTTCTTCCGGCCCGGGTCCGGCCCCTGCTGGCACTGCCTGGCCGTACGGCTGCGCGGCCACCGCCACTCGGAGGTGCCGGTGCGGCGCGCGCTCGGCCTGGACGGCCCCGTACCGCGGCCGCCCGCCGGGCTGGCGGCCGGGACGGCGCTCGCGGTGAACCTCGCCGTCCTGGAGGCCGCCAAGTGGCTGGCCGGGCTGCGCCATCCCGAGCAGACCCACATCCGCACCTTCGACACCCTGCGCCTGCGCACCGCCAGCCACCCGGTGAGCCGGCTGCCGCAGTGCGCGGGCTGCGGGGACCCCGGCCTGGTGGCCCGCCGGGTCGGCGCTCCGTTCGTCCCCGTGTCGCGGCCCAAGGCCGCCGCGACCGGGGGCGGGGACCGCGCCCTGACCCCGGCGCAGGTGCTGGGTGCGTACGGGCACCTCGTGGACCCGGTGACCGGGGTGGTCAAGGAGATCCGGAAGGCCTCCGGCGCCCCGGACTTCGTCCACGCGTACACCTCCGGGCACAACCTGGCCATGGAGTCGGCGTCCTTCGCCGGTCTCAGCTCCGGTCTGCGCGCGCTCAGCGGCGGCAAGGGCCGCACCGCCGAGGAGGCCCGTACGAGCGCGCTGTGCGAGGCGGTCGAGCGCTACAGCGGTACGCGGAACGGGGACGAGCCGGTGGTCCGCGACTCCCTGCGCGGCCTGGGCGAGGCCGCCGTGCACCCCAACGACTGCCAGCTCTACAGCCCCCGCCAGTTCGCGGAGCGGGAGCGGTGGAACGCGCGGCACTCCCGGTTCCACCACGTCCCGGCGCCGTTCGACGAGACCCGCCCGACCGACTGGACCCCGGTGTGGTCGCTCACCGGGGGCGTCCAGCGGCTGCTCCCCACCTCGATGCTGTACTTCGGGCGGGGAACGGATCGCACCGGTGGTCCCGCCGGGAACTCCGCCGAGGACGAGCCATGGGCCGACTCCAACGGCAACGCGGCGGGCAGCAGCCCCGAGGACGCGCTGGTGCAGGGCTTCCTGGAGCTGGTGGAGCGGGACGCGGTGGCCCTGTGGTGGTACAACCGCACCCGTCAACCCGGGGTGGACCTCGGGTCCTTCGAGGACGAGTGGGTGGAGCGGATCCGCCACGGCCTGCGCCGGATGAACCGGGAGGTGTGGGCGCTCGACCTCACGTCGGACCTGGGCATTCCGGTGTTCGCGGCGCTGTCCCGGCGGACCGACAAGCCCGGCGAGGACGTGATCTTCGGCTTCGGCGCCCACTTCGACCCCCGGGTGGCGCTGTGCCGGGCCGTGTCGGAGCTGGGGCAGCTGCTGCCCGCCGTCGGCGACGTACGGCCGGACGGCCGCGGATACCGGATCACCGACCCGGAGCCGCTGTCCTGGTGGCAGGGGGCCACCATCGCCAACCAGCCATATCTGGCGGCCGATCCGATGGCGCAGACCCGTACGCCGGGCCACTGGCCGTCGGTCCGGAACACCGATCTGCTCGACGACGTACGCTTGATCACCGAGCTGGTCCGGGGTAAAGGTATGGACCTGCTGGTGCTCGACCAGAGCCGACCTGACCTCGGACTTCCCGTGACGAAAGTGGTCGTACCGGGACTGCGCCACTTCTGGGCGAGGTACGGGTCCGGCCGGCTCTTCGAGGTCCCCGTGCGCCTCGGCCGACTGGCCGAACCCACTCCGTACGACCAGCTCAACCCCGTCCCGCTGTTCGTGTGACGGAACGATTCACGCCCCTTGTCCACGCCCCTCCCCTATGCTCACACCTGGCGTGTAACAGAGGAACGCTTAAGGGGGATTGACATGCCTGGCCGCCTCAAGTCCTCGGATGGACCGTCGGAGGCGGTCCTGGTCGAGGGCATTCTGCGACGTAGCCGGGACTTACCCGCGCCCCGGATGGCCCAGGTCATCCTCGTCGCCGCACTCCTCTGCTACGTGGGCATCACCGCCCTGAACATCCTCAGCGCCGGAGTCGAAGGACTCGCCCTGGCAGCCGCCTTCGGCTGCCTCGGCGCGGTCTTCGCCCTCCAGCTCCTGCACTCCCGGACGAGCACACAGCGCGTCCCGACCGCCCGCAGGGCGCTGACCCTCGGCGCCCAGGCCGCCTTCACCTACCTGCCGCTCATCGCCCTGAAATCGCAGTGGGGCGCCATGGCGGGCTTCCTCGCAGGCTCCCTGCTGCTGCTCCTGCCCCCGCGGCCGGGCTGGATCCTGTACGGCTTCGTCGGCATCAGCATGCTGGTGCCCCCGCTGCTGGAAGGACGCCCCGTCCTCGACGGCATCTACCTGGCGCAGACCACCCTGCTGACCGGGCTGGTCACCTTCGGGCTGACCAGGCTGTCGGAGCTGGTCCGCGTCCTGCACGAGAGCCGCGGCGAGCTCACCCGCGCCGCGGTCACCCGCGAACGGCTGCGCTTCGCCCGCGACTTGCACGACCTGCTGGGGTACAGCCTCTCCGCGATCCAGCTCAAGGGCGAGCTCATCCACCGCCTGATCCCGGCCCATCCCGCCCGGGCCATGGACGAGATCGAGGACGTACTGGCCATCTCCCGCCAGTCGCTGGCCGACGTACGGCGGGTGGCGAGCGGATACCGGGACATGTCGCTGGAGGAGGAGATCGCCTCGGCCAAGTCGGTGCTGGGCGCCGCCGAGGTCGACGCGGTGACCGACATCCGCATGGGAGAGGTCAGTTCGCCGGTGGACACGGTGCTCGCCACCGTACTGCGGGAGGCCGTCACCAACGTGCTGCGCCACAGCCGCGCCGTGCACTGCGAGATCACCGCCATCGAGGAGGACGGCCTGATGACGCTGTCGGTCATCAACGACGGCGTCACCGAGGGCTACCGCGACACCTCGCCGCACAGCGGCAGCGGCCTGGGGAACCTGGGGATTCGGCTGCGGGCGGTGGGCGGGGAGTTGACGGTCGAACGGGGCCCCGGCACCTTGTTCCGGCTGGTCGCGCAGGTTCCCGCACACGGGGACGTCGATCCCGACCTCGACGAGTCGGACGAGCCGGCGGAGGGCGAACGGTCGTGGCTCGTCGCCTGAGGTGACGGCGCACACCGGCCGCCGACCGGCTGCCAACCGATTGCCGGAACGGGCCGGTTGCTATGATCGGAAGTACAAGATCGACCGCGCGGACGGGGGGCTCGTCACGGTGATCAGAATCCTGCTGGCCGAAGACATGCACATGGTGCGCGGTGCGCTCGTCGCCCTGCTCGACCTGGAGGACGACCTGGAGGTCGTCAGCGAACTGTCGCGCGGAGACGAGATCCTGGCCGCCGCCCTCGACGTCCGGCCGGACATCGCCATCATCGACATCGACCTCCCCGGGCTCGACGGGCTGAGCGCCGCCATGCAGATCCACGAGCGCATCCCGGAGTGCCGGACGCTGATGCTCACCAGCCTCGGCCGCCCCGGCACCCTGCGCCGGGCCCTGGCGGCCCAGGTCTCCGGCTACCTCCTCAAGGACGACTCCCCGAAGGAACTGGCCAGCGCCATCCGGCGGGTGGTCGCCGGCCAGCGGGTCATCGACTCCAAGCTGGCCGTGGCCGCCTGGAACGGTCTGGAGAGCCCGCTGACCGACCGCGAGACCGAGGTGCTGCGCATGGCGGCCCAGGGCTCGGAGGCCGCCGAGATCGCCGGCGAGCTCCACCTGTCCACCGGGACGGTACGGAACTACCTGACGACGGTCGTGATGAAGCTGAAGGCCCGCAACCGCGTGGACGCGATCCGCATCGCCCGCGACGCCGGCTGGCTGGTCTAAACGTACATTCGAGTGGTCTTGGGCCCGGACCGCCTGCCATTCGGCGGCATCATCCGGGCGCCCTCGTAACGTCGCGCGGAAAGACACCCCCAGCCGGGAGCACCAGATGACGTCGACCGCGACCCCGAGGTTCTCCGTTTTCACCCCCAGCCACCGGCCTCGTTTCCTCGACGAGTGCCTGGCGACCCTGCAGGCGCAGACCCATCAGGACTGGGAGTGGATCGTCCTGCTCAACAGCGGCGCCCGATGGCGGCCGGAGCGGCCCGACGACCGGGTCCGCGTGGTGATCGCGGACGAGGTCCAGGGCGTCGGAGCGGCGAAGCGCAGGGCCTGCGAACTCGCGCGCGGCGAGATCCTCGTGGAACTCGACCACGACGACCTGCTGGCGAAGTCGTGCCTGGCGGAGCTCGGCACGGCGTTCGACGAACACCCCGAGGCCGTCTTCGTCTACAGCAACACCGCGCAGATCGCCGAGGACGGGAGCCGGGACGACACCCGGTGGGACGAATCCTGCGGCTGGCAGTACGAGGAGGTGGAGGTCGACGGCCGCAAGCTGCAGCAGATCGTCTCGCTGGCGCCGACCCCGCACAACGTCTCCTACATCTGGTACGCGCCCAACCACGTACGGGCGTTCCGCAAGGAGAGCTACGAGCAGGCCGGCGGGTACGACGCCGCGCGGACGGTCCTGGACGACCAGGACCTGATGTGCCGCCTCTTCCACATCGGGGACTTCCACCACATCAACCGCTGTCTGTACCTCCAGCGGGTGCACCCCGCGAACACCCAGAGCGACCCGGAGACCAACGCGCACATCCAGCGCGAGACGGTCGTCCTGTACGACAAGTACGTCGAGGCCAACGCCCTCGCGTGGACCCAGCGGCGCGGACTGCTGGCGCTGGACCTCGGCGCGGCCCACCGCAAGCCGCCCGGCTACCTGGGCGTGGACCAGTACCCGGGCAAGGGCGTCGACATCGTCGCGACGCTGCCCGGGAAGCTGGACCTGCCCGACGGTTCGGTGGGCCTGATGCGGGCGGTGGACTTCCTGGAGCACGTGCCCTCGAAGGTGCCGCTGATCAACGAGCTGTACCGGCTGCTGGCACCCGGCGGCATGCTGCTCACGATGACGCCCAGCTCGGACGGGCGCGGCGCGTACCAGGACCCGACGCACGTCGCGTACTACAACGAGAACTCGTTCTGGTACTACACGGACGACCAGTACCGCACCTTCGTCCCGACGATCGAGGCCAAGTTCCAGTCGTCGCGGCTGGTCACCTACTTCCCGACCGAATGGCACTCGAGGAACGACATCTCGTACGTGGTGGCCAACCTCATCGCGATGAAGGAGGGCGCCGCCCGGTGCGGCGGACCGCTGCTGGTGTAGGTGTGTGCGCCACGGAAACGGCGGCGCCCCGGGGCCGAAGCCCCGGGGCGCCGCCGTTCTGCGGGGAGGGTTACGGCGTCGTGTCGACGCACACCACATAGGCGGCGATCGGCTGGCTGGCCCCGATGGTGACGGTGGTGGCCTGCCACCCGTTGGGAGCAACGGGCTGGCTTTGGCGCACGATGCCGTTGGCGGTCTGGAAGCCGCCGCCGGTGGCCTGGTCTCCGGGGTTGCAGAAGACGGTCGACGTGCCGTTGGTGACCGGCTCGGAGACGTTGACGTAGGTCGTCACCGTGGCCGTCGCGCCCTGGAATCCCTGGTTGCCCTGGGTTCCCTGGAATCCCTGGAATCCCTGGTTACCCTGGAAGCCAGGGGTTCCCTGGAACCCCTGGTTGCCCTGGTTGCCCTGGAAGCCCTGCTCACCCTGGAAACCTTGGTTGCCCTGGAACCCCTGGTTGCCCTGGTTGCCCTGGAACCCCTGGTTGCCCTGGTTGCCCTGGGAGCCCTGGTTGCCCTGCTCACCCGGGACGCCCTGGTAGCCCTGCGGGCCCTGGACGCCCGGCCGGCCCGGGTGGCCGGGCCGGCCCGGCTTGCCCTGGGGGCCGCGGCCCTTGCCCCCGTGGTCACCACCCGTGACCACGCCGGCCGGGCCGGGCAGTGCCACGGCACCGTCGGTGCCGGACCGGTGGATCGCGTCGGCGATGGCCGTCGTGCTCGGGACGACGTTGAGCGCCACGGCGAGCACACCGGCCCCGACCATGGTGGCGGACTTCAGACGTCTGGTTCGGATCGTTCGATGACTCAAGAGAACCGTCCTCACGGGACTGGGAGGGGTCGCGCCCGAAAGCGCGCGCCTCTGGCTACGAACGTGGCCATTGTTGACTCTCTGCGATCGAATGATCACTCTTCGGGCCATGTCTCGGCGACGATCACCCGAGCGGCCCCGCTCCTCAGCTCGTCGCGGGCTGCGGGGGGCGGTGGGTGGTGAGCCACTGTTCGGCGAGGGCGGACACCTGGTGGAGTGCTCCGGGTTCCTCGAAGAGGTGGGTGGCGCCCGGGACGATCTCCAGGCGGTTCTCGCAGCGCAAGCGGGTTTGTGCCTCGCGGTTGAGGGTGAGGACCAGGTGGTCCTCCGAGCCGACGATCAGGAGCGTGGGGGCCCGGACCCCGGCCAGGCGGGATCCGGCCAGGTCCGGCCGGCCGCCGCGGGAGACCACCGCGTAGACCGGCGAGTCCGGGGAGGCCGCTGCCGCGAGGGCGGCTGCCGCGCCCGTGCTGGCGCCGAAGTAGGCCAGCGGGGCACCGGTCCGGGTGCGGAGCCAGGTCGTGGCGGCGGCGAGGCGGGCGGCCAGGGTGTCGATGTCGAAGACGTTCGAGCGGTCCGCCTCCTCGGCCGGGGTGAGCAGGTCGAACAGCAGGGTGCCCAGCCCGGCCCGGTTCAGGGCCGCGGCCACCTGGCGGTTGCGGGGGCTGTGGCGGCTGCTGCCCGAGCCGTGCGCGAACGCCACCACCGCGCTCGCGCCCGGCGGGAGGGTGAGGTCTCCGGGCAGGTGCAGGCCCGCCGCCTCCACCGCCACCTCCACCCCGGCCTGTTCCGCCGGGGCCGGCCGGCGCGGCGACTGGGCGAGCAGGGAGACGACCTCCTCGTCCGGGGTCTGGGAGAAGTCCCGGTACCACTGGCCGACCGACGAGAACCCCGGCGGTGCGGAGAGGCAGACCACCTCGTCGGCCACCGCGCCCACCCGGCCCAGCGCGTCCGGCGGGGCCACCGGGGCCGCCATGACGACCCGGGCCGCGCCCTGCGCCCGTACGACCTGGCAGGCGGCGGCCGCCGTGGCGCCGGTCGCGATGCCGTCGTCCACCACGATCACCGTCCGGCCACGGAGGTCCTCCTGCGGCCGCCCCGCGCGGTAACGGGCGGCCCGGCGGGCCAGCTCCGCCTGCTCCGCCTCCTCGACGGCGGCGATGTCCTGCGGGCGGAGCCCCCCGCGCCGGACGATGTCCTCGCTGATCACGCGTACGCCGCCCTCCCCGATCGCGCCGAACGCCAGCTCGGGCTGGTACGGAACCCCCAGCTTGCGGACGACGATCACGTCGAGCGGGGCGCCGAGGGCGTGGGCCACGTGGAAGGCCACCGGGACCCCGCCACGCGGCAGCCCCAGGACCACGGGGTGGTCCGGCGCGTACCTCGCGAGCTCCGTGCCGAGTCTTCGACCTGCGTCGTCGCGGTCCGTGAAGAGCATTGCGGGTCATCCCCAAGGGTCGTCCCCGGCGTTCCCTGCCGTACTTCGAAACAACGCCTCCCGGCGGCCGCGCGCAAGTCAGGGTCGGGCGGCCCGGCCGGCGGCCCGTCCGGTGGTCCGTACGAGGGAGGTGGGTCCGGGTCTGTGGGTTTTGAGGGATGGGTAGGGGTGCCGTGCGTGCGTAGGTTGGCCGTGAGGCCGCGGTGCGCCGCTGACCTGGTGCCATGGGGCGGGCTCTGACGACGAGGATGGGGCAGCGCGATGCGTGAGCTGGTGGAGACGGCGCGGCGGTGGGCGGCCGAGGGGCGGGCCGCGTTCCTGGCCCGGCCGGTGGCCGAGCAGGGGTTCGGGCCGCGGGACCCGGCCGGGGCCCTGCTCGTGGACGCGCGCGGGGAGTGCGTCGGGGCCCTGTACCGGGGGGTCTTCGACGCCGAGCTGGTGGCGGAGGCCGGGGCCATGGCCGCCGGGGCCACCGCGCGGGTGTGCGAGGTCTCGGTGGGGGCGGACGAGGCCGTCTCGGCGAAGCTGACCTGCGGCGGGCGGGCCGAGATCCTGCTCCAGCCGCTGTCGGCCGTGCCCGCCGCGTGGTGGGAGCTGCTCGGGGAGGGCGTCGGCGTCGCGCTCGTGACCCGGATCGACGAGCAGGCCGAAAACGCGGTGAGCGAGGTGGTCCGGGCCGTCGACGCGCCGGCCGACGACGCCGAGCGACGGGCCGGCGAGCTGCTGGCCACGCGGCGGCCCGGGCGGGACGCGCTGTACGGGGAGCGCGGGCTGGTGTTCGTGGAGGCGTACCCGTCCGCCCCGTACGTGGTCATCGGCGGGGGCGGCGAGCTCGCCGAGATCATCGAGGCGCAGGCCCTGTTGCTGGGGTGGGGGGCCGGGCTGGTCGGTTCCGTCGCCGAGGCCGAGAAGCTGCTGGACGCACGGCGGGACGCCGCCTGCCTGGTGATGCTCAGCCACGATCCGGAGTTCGACGTGCCGACCGTACGGAGCGCGCTCGCGCTGGAGATTCCGTACGTCGGCGCGCTCGGCTCCCGCAAGACCACCGCGCGGCGGCGCGAGGGGCTGATCGCCGCCGGGGTGTCCGAGGCGGACCTGGCGCGGGTGCACGGGCCGATCGGGCTGGACCTGGGGGCCCGGACGCCCCCGGAGACGGCGCTGGCGATCTGCGCCGAGATCCTGGCCGTGCTCGGGGGGTACGAGGTCCGGGCCCTGCGGGATTCGGACGGACCGCTGCGATAGGCGCCGGGGCGTTGCGGCTCAGCCGGGCTCAGCTGCCGAGGGCGCGCCTGAGCTGCGTCTTGTTCATGTCGGAGCGGCCGCGGATGTTTCGGCGCCTGGCCTCCGCGTAGAGCTGTTCGTACGTCGGCCCCTGCGCCCCCGAATGGGAGTGCAGGCCGCCGCGCCGTCCGGAGGACATGTCCTCCAGCGACTCCCTGCTCGCGGTCTCGGACTCGCCGGCCCGGGCCCGTTCCTTGTTGACGGTCCGGGCGGCGATCTCCTTGGCCCGCTGCTCGGACTCGCCGCGCTGCTCGGCGCTCTCCTTGATGCGCTCGTACTGGCGCTCTCGTTTGGGTGAAGATCCGCGGGGCATTTTGCGGCTCCCTTCGGGGCGGTCGTCCCGGCGCCTGCCCTCGATTCGGCCCGCTAGTCATGCGTTGATCAGAAGGGGGTCTTCCTGCCTTTACGGCGAAACAGCCCCTATCGGGGAAAATAGTGCGTATGGATATGACCCTGAGTCTGGACGAGACCGTGACGCACATCGTGTGGTTCCTGGTCGTCGGGATCGCTGTGGTCGCCTTCCTGCTCGCCGGCTTCAAGCTCGGCCAGCGGGTCCGGGCCAAGGAGCCCCCGCCGCCGAGCGCGGAGAGCCAGCCGCACCTGCCCGCCGGCGGCGCGGTCTACGAGGTCCGCGAGGAACGCGACCAGGTGGAGATCCCGGAGGGTGGGCTGCGCCCGCACGAGATGCAGGGCTACGGGAACTTCGGCTCCACGACCTCCAGCCATCCGGAGGAGGTCCGGGCCGAGCGGGAGTCCGGCTGGAAGCAGGTGGAGGGGCCGAATCCGCACGTACAGCCCGGCGCTCCCCCCGACGCGGGGCGCGGCGCGCACAGCTGAACCCGGCCCGCGAGATCCTGGCCTCCTCCGACCCGCGCCACGCCACGGCGCGGGTCAGAGTTCCGTCCGCAGCCTGAGCACCTCCGGCGGCGGGTGCCGGGCCGTCGAGGGGTGGCGGACCTCGGCCGTCAGCGGCGGGTCGAGCGGGCGGTACGGCACCTCGCCGAGCCCGATCGCGGTGACCGTGGCCCCACCCGCCCGAGACCCGGCCGGGGTGCGGGCGGGGGCTTCGCGCTCCGCGACCGCCGCCACCACGTCCGCCCGCAGCGCCGCCGTCAGCGGGCTCGACACCAGCGGGATCCCGTCCCCGACCGGCAGGACCAGGACCAGCGCGAGCGGGCGGCGCGGGGTGCCGGTGTACCCGACCACCGCCGCGTCCCGCACCTGCGTGTGCCGCAGCTTCTGCCAGCCGCGCCGGCCCGCCGGGTACGTCTGGTCCAGCCGCTTGACGACCAGCCCCTCGATGCCACTGGCGGGCAGGGTCTCGTACCAGGTGGCGGCCAGTTCCGGGTCGGTCGTCATCGGGACCGGCTGCAGCGGCGGGCCCAGCGGGAGCAGCAGGTCGACCAGGAGCGCCCGGCGCCGCTCGTAGGTGCGCCCGCGCAGGTCCAGCCCGGCCAGTTCCAGCACGTCGAACGCCGCGTACGAGGCCGGCAGGCTCTGGGCGAGTACGGCGGCCCGCGCGGCCGTGGCCGCCGCCCGGCGCTGGACGAGCGCGAAGTCCGTACGGCCGGCGTGCCAGACCACCACCTCACCGTCGAGGACGGTCCCGGCGGGCAACTGCCGGGCCGCCGCCGCCAGATCGGGGAAGGCGGCGGTCACGATACGGCCCGAGCGCGCCTGCAGCGCCAAAGTCCTCTCCCGCCTCGCACACCGCGACGGGCCCGGCGCGCGGCCGCAGGACTGAGTCTGCGCCGGAGCGACGGTGCAGCCGCGAAGAGAGTCCAAAAGACGGATTGCTCGCGCTCGGACTGCCGCGCGAAGCCCGAGTTCACGGACGGGCTCCGAGCGCGACGGGACAGCGGTGCACCTGGCTGCGGTCGCCGAAGATGCGAGGGCGCGCTGACCATCCGGATCGCCGGTCGTGCAGCCTGACCTTTCACCTCGCTGGTCACGGTCCGACGGGTGGTGCGGCACGGTCATCAACGCGATCGGACACTGCGCGACGGATCTCCGTGCGGGCAAGCCACGGCGAGCCACAGCAGGCCTCGCGACTGACCGGCGGCCACCGGCACGGCGGGCTTGGCACGTGTGCAGTTGCCATGCCTATGATCATCCGAGGTCGACGGGGGGGCACAACATGGGGGATTTCGGCCAGGATTGGCGTCAGTCGCACTCTGGTGCGGGCAATGAGCAGGTGCACATGCGGTTGAACGGCACAGGTGCTCCGGCGGGGCCGCCGACGCCTGGGGGATCGGGGACGTTCGGGTCCACACCGGCGGAGAAGAACGCGGCTGCGAACACGATCGAGAACGAGCTCGAGGACAAGACGAAGACGGCCACGGAGCACTCTGACGAGGCGACCAACACCGCGGTCAAGGGCCTCGACGGATGGGACACCGCAGCGGGCCTGAAGAAACTCTCGGATACCTGGGACAGGCAGGTCATGGTTCTGATGCGCATTGACATCGGGCTGGGTGACCAGTTCCGTCCGATCGGCCAGTCAAAGCTTCACGGGGTGTAGGGGTAGTTGCAGGTGCTGACGTACCACGAAGTGATGACGACGGATCTGGGCCTGCTGATGGCGGCGGCCGACAAGTGGGAGTCCATGGCCGGTGAGATCAAGAAGGTCGAAGTCCGGTACGGCGACAGCGTCCAGAAGATCACCATGGGCCAGAACTGGAGCGGCGTCAGCGCCGGCGTCGCTCACACGAACTTCGCCGCCACCCGGTACGAGTACTCCGCGGCACAGATCCAGGCCAAGGCCATAGCCGGACTGCTGCGAGACGCCCACGGCCAGTTCACCGACCTGAAGAACAGACTTGAGACGGCGCGGGAGAAGGCGATAGCCGCGGGCATGATCGTCTCCGAACAGGGGGACGTCTCCTTCGACTACGCCAAGCTCACCCCTTCCGAGCGAAGCGCCTACCAGCACGATCCGGACGGCAAGGCCGAGGTCCAGAAAGCCGTCACGAAGTGGCAGCAGCACCTCGACGACTGCGTGAAGGTCGTGTCAGAGGCCGACCAGGGCGTCAAGATCGCGCTTGACGCGGTGGGTGTCGACAGCAACAAGGACGCCTTCGGCAAGGGCAACGACGAGACGTACAACGGCTTCAATGCCGGCGCGCAGGGGGACATCGAGGTCTACGAGGCCCGTAACGCCGAGGACATCGCCACCCGCATCAACAGCGGCGAGGAGGTCTCCGCCGCCGACTACGCCGAGCTGAACCGTTCCTTCCGTGACAACTCCTCGCGTCCCGAGTTCACCCAGACCTTCCTGAACGGCATGGGCGCCGAGAGCACGCTGAAGTTCACGAACAGGCTCACCGATCACGCGTACGGCGACGACAAGGGCAACAAGCAGCGCTACCTGGACCTGCAGAAGGGCCTCGCCAACTCGCTGGCGAACGCGATGCAGGACCCGAAGTCCGCGTTTTACAAGAACTTCCGCACGGACCTGAACAAGGCCGGCCTCGCCACCTACGACCTCAAGCAGATCGGCGACTACACGCTCGGCCGGAGCCACGGCCAGCAGGTCCACGGGTATCAGAGCCTGGCCACCCTCATGCAGCACGGCGACGGGTACTCCACCCCCTTCCTGCACGACCTGGCCACGGACATCCGTAAGGCCGAGGACAAGAGCCAAGGCGGCAACCCGGATATCTGGGACCTCACGGGCGACTTCAGCGGTGACAACAGGGGCTGGTTCGCCAACGATCCCCTCGACGGCGTCCTCGGCATCATGTCGAAGAACCCGGAAGCCGCCATCTCCTACCTCGACCCCGGCCCTGACGGCAAGAACGACAACCTCCAGTACCTGCTCAAGGACCGCGACTGGAACCACGTGGACACCACCACATGGATCGGGAACAGTGAGCGCGTGACCGCCGACGCCTTCGACAAGGACGTCCGGGCGGGCCTGGGACTCATCCTGGAAACCGGCACGACCGGCCACCTGCCGGGATCTCCCGGCACGGAGATCACCCGGCATTCCGAGGCCGAAGCCCGCATCATGCACGACGCCGTCAACCTCTTCGACTATGGCGACGGAAACGGCAAGGACGACAAGGGGGAGCTGAAGGGGCAGGGCGACACCGTTCTGAAGGGGGAGGAGTACGCGAACGTACGCGGACCGCTTGCCCGTGCTCTGTCGTCCTACTCCCCGGACGTCGTGGACATCATCGCCGGCGAGGGGCCCGGTGACAGGGTGGGCAAGGACGACGCGCTGGCCGCCGGCGACGACTCCAGGATCCAGAACAGCAGAGGTAGTGTGCTGCGTGTGCTGAGAGGAGTGTCCGAGGATCCGGAGAACTACTTCCTCCTCCACGAGTCTGAGCGCCGCTATATGGCGGAGCAACTCACCACCTCGGACCTCTCCGATCCCGAAGCCCTCAAGAACCGAGCGGCCAAGATCGGCGAGGTCAACGGCGCGATCAACGCCATAGGTGGCGACATCAAGCTCAGTGAACGCGATGCCGTCCTGAGCGCGGCTGGCGACAAGAGGGTGTACGGGTACCACGTCATCGGCGGCGCCATCACCGGCATACCCGTCGTCGGAGACCTCGCCCAGCGGACGGTCGACGGGGCCTGGAACGAATGGCTCAAGGGAATCACCGCAGAACAAGGCCTGCTGGCACGCGAGCGCATCAGCTCCGCCAACGACGCCGCGCAGACAGATCTCGACAAGTTCTTCCAGAGCTGGGGAAACGAAACCCACCAGTCAGCGACCAGCGTCGGAGCGGCCCAGCGAGAAGCTCAGCAGAGTTACACCGGTGGGCGTGAAAGTGCCTACCTCGCCTTGCGAGAGAAGAAGTAATCTTATGCCTCTGCGTACTCGAATCGGTCGGCGAACCACGCGCACAGGACTCGCCACGCTCCTCGCCCTCGCCGGCTGCGCCGGACTGCTCATCTGGTGGAACACCGACGTAATGGGCCAGGGCCGCTTCTGCAACGGCGCGCTTGCCTCATCCGAGCTGAGCCCCGTGCTGGACGGTCCCGGCAGGCTGACCGTGAAGAGTGTCTACGAGGGGTCGGATCCGTACGGTTTCTCGTGCACTGTGCAGCGCACCAGCAGGTTCCTGGAAGCCGACCAGCCCGAGATGAAGGCGGAACTCTCCTTCGACACAGCCGACTTCGCCATCGGCTCACGTCTGTGGAAGGACCCGTCGGCCTCCTCCTACTTCGTGGGCGGCGCCACCGGTGCCGCCTCCGAGACCCAGGCATGGGTCCTGCTTCCCACCAGCTGCGCCGACAAGACTCCGCCCGGCTTCCAGCGCGCGAACGTACCGGCACTCAAGGTCGACCTCACCCACGGCCGGGCCGCCCGCGAAGATCTGGCCCAGGCCGCGATGAGCGCAGCCCGGCACATCGCCGAAGGGCTCGGCTGCACGGACAGCAGCGCATTGAAGGCTCCGGTGCAACTACAGGGTCCGTCCGGCTCCGGAGAACCACAGCCCACCGACCCGGCCAACGCCTGCGGCATGGCCGGCTTCAGACTGCCGGAGGCCGCTCTCCTCAAGGGGAAGGCGGAACCCGGAACCGAGCGAGTGACCGGAAGTGACTCCAAGACCAGGGTCTGCGAGCTGACCCTGAAGGGTCCTGGCGCACCTCACATCACCCTGGCCGCCAGCGAGGATCCCCTCCTGACCCAAGGGGTACGCAGAGATGACACAGCCACCCCGCAAAACACCCGCACCGTCAGCACCTGCACCGCGGGGGACCTGTACGTCGCCATGAGCTACGACGACACGTACCGCGACCTGCTGCTGGATGCGGGCAGCGCCTCGCAGGAACAAGCCCGAACGACCCTCTTCAAGGCATTCTTCGACACGGTGGCCAAGGACCGAGGGTGTAGGACCAGCTGACAGGTCGCCGCCTCATCCCTCGAACCGGACACGCACGAACTTCGCTGTCTCGTGGCGGCCGGCCGTCTGGCGTACCTCAACCAGGACGGGCTCGATCAGTAGGGTGACGAGCCCGTGGTCGGGATGTTCGGTCCGCTCTCCCAGGAGGCCGCGTACCGATTCGCTGACCTGCCGAGCTTGCATTCCGGTCAGACGCGGTGACGTCTTCACGGTTCGGCCGTCGGGAAGCTCCACGAGAAGGGCATGCGGTCGCTGCTGCGGACCGAACACGCCGAGGAGTCTGCCGTCACGGGTGTCTGAGTGCCTGATCTTTCTCCAGGCCCACGTTTCCCCCGACTGATAGGTCGAATTGAGCGCCTTCGCCACGATCCCTTCAACGCCAACAGCCCTCATTCCGCGAAACCAGAGGCGCGCGGTCTCCTCGTCCAACGTGGCCAGCACACGCTGAAGGGGTGGCTCGGCGTCACCCAAGGCCCCGCTGAGAAGCTCCCATCGCTCCCGCAGCGGAAGGCTTCTGACGTCCGTCCCCGGGATGGCGAGGATATCGAAGGCGATGTAATAGACCGGAATTCCTGACCGTTCGCGATCGGCGCGCGAACGAAGCAGATCAGTGAAGTTCAGTCGCGCGTCGCGGTAGGCGCAGAGCTCTCCGTCCAGAACGGTTCCGGGTGGCAACGTCTCCTGCAGGTGTGCGACAACCAGAGGAAACTCTGTGGTGAGGTCCCGCCCGGATCTCGACTGCAAGAACGCTCTACCGCCTTCCAGGATGAAGGCGAGTGCGCGGAATCCATCCAGCTTGAGGGAGTACTGAAGACCGCCTGGGACGCTGTCCTGCTCGGGGATCTCATCAGCCGGACGCGGACGCATGACATCGAGGGGTGGGTGGAGGACCACCGTCTGCGAACTCTCATCCATTCCTCAAGGGTCAGTCTGCCTGGCCCTCGGGACGGAGTGGGGCTCGCTGGTCCGGCCGGTCTGTCACCGAATCAGCCTCACCTTGCGAGGCTCGAAGGTCATTCACAGACCTCACCGACCTTCCACACCTTCCGCTTGTCGGAGCGCGACGCGGATCATGGCCGGGCTCCGGGGGGTGCGGGCAGCCGGTGGGCGCGGTCGGGGTCCGTCAGCGGGCCGAAGAGGTCGCCGTCACGCTCCAGCCGGGGCGGGATGTCGTCGGCGAGGAAGACCAGGTCGGCGGGGGCGCGGCAGGCCGCGACCTCCTCCCAGGAGACGGGGGCGGAGACCGTCGGCCGGGCCCGTGCGCGCAGCGTGTAGGGGGCGGCTGTGGTCTTGGCGGCGGCGTTCTGGCTGTGGTCGACGAAGACCTTGCCGGGGCGCAGGGCCTTGGCCATGCGGTGCAGGGCAAGGTCGGGGAGCGCGCGCTCGGCCTCCTGGGCGAGGCTCTTCGCGTACGCCGACACGCGGTCGGACGGGGTCGGTTCCAGGGCCACGGCCAGGTGCACGCCCTTGGAGCCGGAGGTCTTGGCGTACGCGTCCAGCCCGTCGGCGGCGAGGCGCTCGCGCAGCCACAGCGCGACGGCGCAGCACTCGACGGCGGTGGCGGGGGGCCCGGGGTCGAGGTCGATGATCAGCCGGTCGGCGACGGCCGGGCTGCCGGCGGGCCACTGGGGGGTGTGGAACTCGACGACGAGGTTGGCGGCCCACATGAGGGAGGGCAGGTCCGTGATGACCACCTGCTGCGCGGAGAGGTCCTCGGAGCGGGGCACCGGGGTGGTTTTCACCCAGGCGGGGGTGCCGGGCGGTGGGTTCTTCGTGAAGAAGAGCTGGCCGTCCGGGCCGTCGGGATAGCGCAGGAAGGACACCGGCCGGTTGTGGACGTGGGCCAGCAGCGGACCGGCGACGGTGGCGTAGTAGTGCAGCACCTCGCCCTTGGTGTAGCCGGTCTCGGGGTACAGGACCTTGTGCAGGTTGGAGAGCGGGATGCGACGCCCCTCCACCATGGTGATCGGCGTCATACGATGAGATTGCCATGAATCGGGAGGAACCGTGCGATCCATCTGGAACGGGGCAATCTCTTTCGGCTTGGTCAGCATTCCGATCAAGCTGGTGAACGCCACCGAGAGCCACTCGATCTCCTTTCGCCAGATCCACCTGAGCGACGGCGGACGGATCCGCTACCGCAAGGTGTGCGAGCTGGACGGCGAGGAAGTGGCGACCGCCGAGATCGGCAAGGGGTACGAGGAGGCGGACGGGTCGATCGTCCCGATCACGGACGAGGACCTGGCGCAGCTGCCGATCGCCACGGCGAAGACGATCGAGATCGTGTCGTTCGTACCGGCGGACGAGATCGACCCGCTGCAGATGGATGCGGCGTACTACCTCGCGGCGAACGGGCCGACGGCGGCGAAGCCGTACACCCTGCTGCGGGAGGCGCTGAAGCGGAGCCGGAAGGTCGCGATCGCCAAGTACGCGCTGCGGGGGCGGGAGCGGCTCGGCATGCTGCGGGTGGTCGACGACGTGATCGCGATGCACGGGCTGCTCTGGCCGGACGAGATCCGGGTGCCGGAGGGGGTGGCTCCGGAGGGGAAGGTGTCGGTGCGGGAGGCCGAGCTGGACCTGGCGGACGCGCTGATGGCGACGTTGGGCGAGGTGGAGATGGACTCGCTGAAGGACGAGTACCGGGAAGCCGTGGAGGCGATGATCTCGGCGAAGTCGGAGGGCGCGTTCGAGCCCGCGGCGCAGGCCGAGGTGGAACCGGCCGGCGGGCAGGTCATCGACCTGATGGCGGCCCTGGAGAAGAGCGTGAGCGCGGCGAAGGCCTCGCGGGGGGAGGCGGGCCCGGAGGCGGAGGTCACGCCGATCCGGCGGAAGACGGCGGCGGCCGCGCCGAAGGCGGTGGGCGGGAAGAAGTCCACGGCCGCGACGAAGAAGACGGCGGCCTCCGGTACGAAGAAGACCGCGTCGGCCAAGTCGACCTCGGCCAAGTCCACTGCGGACGGGTCGACGGCCACCAAGTCCACCGCCGCCAAGTCCACCGCCACGAAGTCCGCGGCCACCAAGTCCACCGCCAAGTCCGCCTCGAAGGCCTCCTCCAAGGCGGCCTCGGCGAAGAAGACGGCCGCTGCGACGAAGAAGACGGCCCCGCGCAAGCGGGCCTCGGCCTGAGGGCGGGCCGGGGGTGGGCCCGCGGCCCGCCCGCGGCCCGCCCGCGGCCCGCCCGCGGCCCGCCCGCGGCCCGCCCGCGGCCCGCCCGCGGCCCGCCCGCGGCCCGCCCTTTCAGCGTTTCCCGGAACTCCGCCCCGGCCCCCGGTCCTCAAGCGCCGGACGGGCCGGGAGGAACCGGCGCCGCGGGCGGTGCGCAAGGGGCGGGAGCCAGGTGCGGGCGTCGCGCGCCTGGGTGAACAGGGCTTCCGTGTCCGGGGGTTTGAGGGTGATCGGGGCCGACGCGAGGTGCGCCCGGGCCGTGGCCGGCTCCAGGACGCGGATGTCGCGGACCGTCGGGGCCACCTCCACGCGGGAGGCGTCGACCAGGGCCAGGGCCGGCAGGACCGGGGCCGCGAGCGCCCGGGTGGCCGCGGCGGCGGCCCGGCGGATCCAGCGCGGGTCCTGGCGCGGCTCGGCCCGGCCCACCGTCAGCAGCAGGTCCCCGACGGCCGCACGCTGGCGGCGGCCCGGGAGCGTACGGACGCAGAAGATCCCCGCCGGGCCCATGAGCAGGTGGTCGATGGTGCCCAGACCCGGGAGCGGGACGCCGTGCAGGACCCGCCAGCCGTCCGGTTCGAGGGAGTCGAGGAGGTCGCCCATGCGCTGCTGGGCGGTCAGGTCCTGGCGCATCCGGTGCCGGGCCCGGGTGCCCACCGAGCCGTGTTCCAGTTCGCCCAGCAGGAGTTCGCCGGGGCGGTTCGCAGCCAGGTCCTCGTCCGGCGGAAGGGCGAGTCTGCGCAGGTCCGCCGGTGTGGGCACCGGCGGCGGACCGACCGTGTACGGGCCGGCGATGTACGGGCGTAACGCCGCCACGACCGCGTCGCGGTGCTGGTCGGCGAGCACGCTGATCCGGTTGGTCTGCCGGTCGTACCAGGCCACCGCCTGGCCGTCGGGCAGGTTGACGTAGAGCCGGCCGCGGCCGGGGCGGCCGCTCGGCAGCACCTTGAGTCCCCGCATGGACCTCACCCCCCGCCGTACATGGGAGCAGCCCGGACGCCTCGCGGCAATCCCCCGGTGGAGTTCTCGACCGTGTAACAGCTTCTACGGGACTCCGCCGGGTGCCTGTTACAAGCTCATCGCGGTACTGACACAGCAGGCTCCTAGGTTTGTCGCACCTGGACCGGACCGAAGGATTTCCCGTGAGCACCGTCGACCGCCGCACTCTCGTACGAGCCGCCGCAGTGACCGTCTGCGCCGGAACCCTCCTCGCACTGCCCGCCGCGGCCGCACTCGCCGAGGGGTTGCCCGCCGCGTCGGCGGCGCGGTCCGCGGGTGCGCCCCGGACCCTGGTCAAGAGCCTCGCCCTCGCGGACGGCGTGTCGAGGGCGAACGTCTACCGGATCGCCGAGGGCGGCTTCCAGGCCGACATCCTGGCCGCCGACGGCGTCAAGGCGGCCACCTTGACCAGCCGTGACGGGGTCGCCGGCATGGGCCGCTCGGGCGCGCTCCACGCGGCCCTGCAGCCCGACGGCCGGCTCTCCTCCTGGGTCGGCGAGACGGGCGGCGCGAACGGCCACACCGCCACGCCCGTCGCCGACGGGTACAAGACCGGGATCCGGGACGGCCGGGTCGTGCAGGCCTCGGCCGGGCACGCCCGCACGGTCGCCGGCGGGACCCTGGACGCGCTGGCCGAAGGGCCGGGCGACGGCGTACTGCTGCTCGCCGCGGGCGGCGGGATCGCAGCCGTGGGCGCGGCCGGGCTCGGTTTCGCCATGCTGCGCCGCGGCCGTACCGAGGGCTGATCCGCGACCGCTCGGGAGGCCCCGAAGGCTCCCTAAACGGTCATATCTCTGCATAAGGCTAAGATGCGCCGATGACCCGCGCCGCCCTGTTCGCCCTGCCGCTGCTCCCGCTGCTGCCCCTGCTCGCCGGCTGCGGCGACACCGGCGGTCCGGTGGGCGCCGGTGTCACCCCGACCGCGAGCGGGCCCGTACATCTGTGGCCGGAGCGCAAAGGGGCCTCCGTACCGCCCGCCGATCCCGGCGGTGCGCCGCCCGAGTACGTGCAGGGGCTGCCGCCCGTGACGGACCAGAACGTGCACGGGGTGGATCCGGTGGCCCTCGTCCAGGCGGAGCTGGCCGCCCACCCGAACACCGACGTCGGCCCGGACGGGATGCCCCCGGAGACCGTCGCGGCGATCAAGGCGTGCGGGCGGGCGGGGCAGCCGGGCGAGAAGTGCCCGGTGCTGGCCCCGTACTACCGGGACCTGACGGGCAACGGCCGCGACGAGCTCGTCATCGGCATCGAGATGCCGGACCGGATGATGTCCGTACGGGCGTACACGGCGGATCCGGACGGACGCCTCAACCGGATCATGGCGACCACGCAGACAGTCGTCACCGTGGAGCTGGCCGGGCAGGACGTGGTCCTGCGGGTGCCGAGCGGCAATCCGGGCTACGAGCTGATCACCGCGTGGTCCTGGGACGAGAAGCAGCGGACGATGCTGCCGACGCGGGAGCAGATCGTACGGCTGCCGGGTACGGTGCAGAGCCCCTCCCCGTCCCCGCCGCTGAAGCCGTCCGCCGAGGGGACCCCGTGAAGGGGGTGCAGGGGCGGCTGCCCGCGTGGACGGCCACGCTGACCTGGAAGTCCGGGCTGTTCATCGTCGTGATGTGCTGTTCGCTCGCGGCCGTGCTCGGCGCGCTGGTGCACGTGGAGGTGACCCGGCAGACCGTCGCGGCGGCGCGGGACAAGGCGTTGGAGAAACTGCACGACGTGTCCCGCGAGTACGAGGCCGGCGAGGCCCTCCCGCCCGACGCGGGGATCGACCCGGCGGGGCTGCCCCCGGCGCTGCGCGCCCTGGCGGTGTCCGGGCAGCGCGCGACGATGGTGGCCGAGTACGAGGGCCGGCCGACGATGTGGGCGGCGGCCCCGGCGGACGGCAAGGTCCTGGCGACGGCCGTGGACTATGCGCAGAGCGCGCGGACGATCAGCGGCCTGGACAACGCGATCATCGGATCGTCCGTGCTGGCGATCGGCGGAACGCTGCTGGTGGGCGCCTTCGCGGTGACCCGGGTGACGCGGCGGCTGCACCAGACGGCGACCGTGGCCCGGCGGATCACGCAGGGCGATCTCGACGCGCGCGTGGACGATCCGCGGACGAAGGACCCCTCCCGGCACCAGGACGAGGTGGCGACGGTGGCGGGGGCGCTCGACACGATGGCCGGGACCCTGCAGGCGAAGCTGCTGAGCGAGCAGCGGTTCACGGCGGACGTCGCGCACGAGCTGCGCACGCCGCTGACGGGTTTGCAGGCGGCGTCGGAGCTGCTGCCGGAGGGGCGTGCGACGCAGCTGGTGCAGGAGCGGGTACGGACGATGCGCGGGCTGACCGAGGACCTGCTGGAGATCTCGCGGCTGGACTCGGGGCGCGAGGTGGTGGAGACGGATCTGCACCAGCTGGGGCGCCTGGCGAGGCGGGTGGTCCGGGCGTCCGGGACGGAGACGGAGCTGGTGGTCGTCCGGGACGCGCACGTGGAGACGGACCGGCGCCGGCTGGAGCGGGTGCTCGGGAATCTGGTGGCCAACGCGCACAAGCACGGGCGGGCGCCGGTGGCCCTGACCGTGGACGGTCCGGTGGTGACCGTACGGGACCACGGGGACGGGTTCCCGGAGTACCTGATGGCGCACGGCCCGCAGCGGTTCCGGACCGGGGGCGTGGGGACGGGCAAGGGACACGGGCTGGGGCTGACCATCGCGGTGGGGCAGGCGGAGGTCATCGGCGCGCGGCTGGAGTTCCGGGAGGCGGAGGGCGGCGGGGCGCTGGCCGTCCTGACGCTCCCGGAGCCCCCGCCGGACACCGTGCAGGGGGTCGCCCGCTAGGGGGTGTCCTGCCGCGGCGGGGTGGGCTTCGTCCAGGGCCAGCGGAGCCTGGGCTTCTGCCCGGACGGGGCGTACGCGTACTTCCAGCCCTTCTGCAGGTGCAGCCGCTTGGAATAGCCCGCCGCGACCCGCTCGTACAGCAGGACCGTCGCGGGGCCGCCGCCCGCCGACGGGACCGGGATCTCGTACCACTTCGGCGGGTGGCCGGTCGGGCCGAGGAGGATCGGCAGGACCCGGCCGTCCATCGGGCCGCCCTCGAAGGGCGTGGGTTCGCTTCTCACCCCACCAGTGTCACAGCAGGTGGGCGGCCTCGGAGACCACCGGGATCACGCGGCGGGCCAGGACTCCGACCGGGCCGTCCGCCGATTCCAGGGCCAGCGCGGCCCGCGCCGCGGCGGCGGTCTCCGGGTCGGTGGCGGCCGTCGCCGTCAGCAGGGCTATGAACTGGTCGACCAGCCAGTCGCGCAGCGCCGAGACCTCCGGCTGCTTGCCCTCGTCGATCCAGATCAGGGAGGCCGCCTCGACCGCCGTGATCCAGGTGCGGACCATCATCCGCAGCCGCGGGCCGGGGGCCGGGACGGCCAGGTGGTAGAGGATCTGCTGGGCCGCGGCCCGGCGGATGCCGTCCACCGTGGCCGTCGTACGGGAGGTCTCGACGACGCTGCCGCCCTGGAGGAGGGCCGAGAAGCCCGCGTCGTGCTCGTCCACGAAGGCCAGGTAGCGGTCCAGGGCCCGGGAGAGGCGCTGGGTGAGCGGACCGGCCTGCGGTTCGGCGAAGCACTGCTCCAGGAGGTCGGCCGCCGAGCGCAGGGCCGCCTCGTACAGCTGCTGCTTGCCGCCCGGGAAGTAGCGGTAGACCAGGGGCCGCGAGACGCCCGCCGCCTCGGCGACGTCGTCGAGCGAGACCTCTTCCGGGGCCCGGTGCGCGAACAGCGACAAGGCGGCGTCGAGGAGCTGGGCCCGTCGCTCCTCGACGCTCAGCCTGCGGTACGCGCGTACGGTCGTCATGCCCGCAGGGTAGCCCCGAAACAGCCGGTTCAGGCGAGGAGTCCCGAGCTCTTCCAGAGCCTGCGGCCCACGCCGCGCAGGACGCCGATGTCGTCGAGGAAGTCCGTGAGCCGCTTGGCGCCCGTCTGCATGACCTCGCGCCGGTGGCCGCTCGCCTTGACCTGGGCGAGGGCCTCGCGCCGGTCGAGGCCGATGTTCTCGTAGACCTGCGGGTTGACGAAGGCCGTCGAGAAGACGCGGGCGGCCTCGCCGCAGCTGACGCGGGTCAGCTCCTGCTCCCAGCGCGGGGCGCCTCGCATCTGGCGGCGCAGCTCCTCGCGGGCGTACCGGACGTGCCGGGCCTCCTCGATGACGTGGATGCGGGTGACGCCGCGGACGAGGGGCTGGACGCGCTCGTCGGGGAAGGTCAGGCGCTGCATCCAGTCGAGGATCTCCTCGCCGAGGAGGGTGCAGGCGAAGGAACCGGGGGTGGTGGAGACCGTCTTGAGGATGCGGGCGAGGTTGTGGTTGGTGCGGGAGACGGGGTAGGCGGGGGCGCCGGCCTTCTCGATCATGCGGGCGAACATCATGGAGTGGCGGCACTCGTCGGCTATCTCGGTGAGTGCGTACCGGACGTGATTGCTGGTCAGGGACTTGTCGTAGATGTGCCGGACGAGCAGCTGCATGAGGATGATCTCGAACCAGATGCCGAGGGAGCCGAGGGCCGCGGCCTCGTGGCGGGAGAGGTCGATGCGCTGCTCCTCGCCCATCTTCTTCCAGAGCGGGGTGTCGTAGAGGGAGAGCAGCTCGGGCGGCCAGTAGTACTTGCCGTCGACCGTCGGGGCGTCCCAGTCGAGTTCCTTGTCGGGGTCGAAGGAGTGCTTGGCCGAGGATTCGAGCAGCCGTGCGGCGACCTGCTCGCGGTCCTTGAGGAGGCCGAGCGCGTCCTGCAGCGCGTTTCGATCGGTCAGGGTCGTCATGGCTTCGGGTACCTCGCTCATCGGGTTACCGGCGGTCAACAGTTATGAGACTGCTTGTCAGCAAGACCGTCAATCCCCTGCGCACGACTTGTTGACCCCGCGTCTACCAACGTGTGACGCTGCCAACCATCCAGTCCTGTACGGAAGTACACGAGCCGAGGGGGCGTCAGTGTCGACGCACGAGCTCTACACCAAGGACCCGGGCGCGGACGTCTGGCAGGTTCCGGCCTCCGGTTCGGCCCGCTTCAGCTGGGAGGCCATGTTCGTCGGCCAGGAGAACGGCTCCGGCCGCGAACGGCTCCTCGCGCTCTACCAGAAGGGCAAGGACAAGCAGTGGGACGGCGCCAAGCGCATCGACTGGGACCAGGAGGTGGACCCGTACAACCCGCTCGGCACCCCGGACGAGGCGCTGACCCTCTACGGCACCCGGCACTGGTCCGGGCTCACCGAGAAGGACAAGGGGGAGCTGCGCCGGCACTACACCGCCTGGAACTTCAGCCAGTTCCTGCACGGTGAGCAGGGCGCGATGGTGTGCGCGGCACGGATCGTGGAGTCGGTTCCGGACCTGGACGCGAAGTTCTACTCCGCGACCCAGACGATGGACGAGGCCCGGCACGCCGAGATCTTCGGCCGCTTCCTGCACGAGAAGGTCGGGATGGTCTACCCGATCAACGACAACCTCCAGGCGCTGCTCGGTGACACCCTGCGCGATTCCCGCTGGGACATGCCGTACCTGGGCATGCAGGTGCTCATCGAGGGGCTGGCGCTGGCGGCGTTCGGGATGATCCGCGATACGACCGACAAGCCGCTGCCGAAGCAGATCCTGGCGTACGTGATGCAGGACGAGGCCCGGCACGTGGCGTTCGGGCGGATGGCGCTGCGGGACTACTACAAGCAGCTGACGGACGCCGAGCTGCGCGAGCGCGAGGATTTCGTGATCGAGGGCTGCTACTTGATGCGGGACCGGCTGCGCGGGGTGGAGGTGCTGGAGAACTTCGGCATCTCCCGCAAGGAGGCCGCGCAGTTCACCGAGCAGTCGGAGTTCCTGCACCTGTTCCGGAAGCTGCTGTTCAGCCGGATCGTGCCGTGCGTGAAGGACATCGGGCTGTGGGGCGAGCGGCTGCAGAAGGCGTACCTGGACATGGGCGTCTTCGAGATGGGCAACTCCAACCTGGACCTGCTGATGGCCCAGGACGAGGAGATCGCCGAGGCGCTGGACCGCGAACGCTTCGCGGTCGAGGAGGCGGACCGGGTGGCGGAGGTGGAGGCGGCGATCGCGGAGGGGTCGGATCCCGCGTAGGAGGGGTCGGGTCAAGGGGACATCTGAGCGGCGAGCGCGGCCTCCATCACCGCCCGGGCGATCGGGGCGGCCGCGCCGTTGCCGCTGATGTCCCCGCGGTGCGCCTCCGCGTCCTCGACGACCACCGCCACCGCGACCCCCGGCTGCGGCGCGTCCTCGGCCTTCGCCCAGCCGATGAACCAAGCGTACGGTGCCCCCGCGTTCCCGACGCCGTGCTGGGCGGTGCCGGTCTTGCCGCCGACCACCGCGCCCGGGATCGCGGCATTGTGCCCGGTGCCGTTCTCCACCACCTGCACCATCATCTCCTGCAGCCGCAGCGCCGTCGCCGGGTTCATCGCCCGGCCCAGGCCGTGCTGCTGCCCGCGCCGGACCTGGTCCCCGTCGTCCTGGGTGGTCCGGTCGACGAGGTACGGGGACTTGAGCTCGCCGCCGTTCGCGACCGCCGCCGCCACCATGGCCATCTGGAGCGGCGTGGCCGTCGTGTTGAACTGCCCGATCGAGGACAGCGCCAGCTGGTCCGGGCTCATGTCCGTGTCGAAGTTCGACCGCGACACCCAGGCCGGCACCCGCAGCCCCTCCTCGTTGAACCCGAACCGGCGCGCCGCGTCCACCATCGCGCGCAGCCCGACCCGTACCCCGATCTTCGCCATCACCGTGTTGCAGGACCACTGCACCGCCTCCGCCATCGAGGCGTCCTGGCAGCCGGTGGCCGTGTTCGGCAGGAGGGTGCTGGTGCCGGGCAGCGGGTAGGGGTCGGGGGTCTGCGTGGGCGCGTCCACATCGGTGACCACGCCGGCGTCCAGGGCCGCGGCCGCCGTCACGATCTTGAAGGTGGAGCCGGGCGGGTACGTCTCGCGCAGCGCCCGGTTCAGCATCGGCCGGGCGGGGTCCGCGTTCAGCCGGACCCAGGCCGCCTTGACGGGCCCGCCGGTGCCGGAGAGCGCCGCCGGGTCGTACGAGGGGCTGCTGACCAGCGCGAGGATCCTGCCGGTGGCGGGCTCCAGGGCGACGGCCGCGCCGCGCCGGCCCGCCAGTCCGGTGTACGCGGCCAGCTGCGGGCCGGACCGTACGGTGGTCTCCGCGTTGCCGCCGGACGGGCGGCCGCGGGCCAGGTCGTACCAGAGCGGGAAGACCGAGAGCCCCGGATCGGTGCCCGAGAGGACCGCGTCCTCGGCGCGCTCCAGGAGGCTGGTCCCGTAGGTCTGCGAGGAGAACCCGGTGACCGGCGCGTACAGCGGACCGTTCGCGTACGTCCGCTCGTAGCGCAGGAGCTGGCCGCTGTCCCGGGATCCGGTGACGGGCCGCCCGTCGACCAGGATGTCCCCGCGGGGCTCGGCGTAGCGCTCGATGGCGGGGCGCTTGTTGGCCGGGTTCGCCCCGTACGCGGCGGCCTCCCAGACCTGCACCCGGGCCACGTTGACGAGCAGGGCGGCGAGCAGCAGCGCGCAGAAGTACGCGCACCAGCGGATGTACCGGATCACGCGCCGCCCCCTTCGGCCGGGCGCGGCCGGCCGGCGCTGTCGCCGAGCCGGACGAGCAGCGCGACGATGATCCAGTTGGTGACGACGGAGGAGCCGCCCTGGGCGAGGAAGGGCATGGCCATGCCGGTGAGCGGGATCAGCCCGGTGACTCCCCCGGCGATGACGAACACCTGGAGCGCGACGATCGAGGCGAGCCCGGTGGCGAGGAGGCGGCCGAAGGGGTCGCGCAGCGCGAGCCCGGCGCGGAATCCGCGGTGGACGAGGAGTCCGTAGAGCAGCAGGATCGCGGTGAGGCCGACCAGGCCGAGCTCCTCGCCGGCGGTGGCGAGGATGAAGTCCGACTTGGCGGCGAAGCCGATGAGGAAGGACTGCCCGTGGCCGAGCCCGGAGCCCAGCAGCCCACCGGCGGCGAAGGCGAAGAGGGACTGGGCGAGCTGGCCCGGTCCTTCCCCCCTCTCGATGGAGGCGAAAGGATTCAGCCAGTCCTCGACGCGGCTGTGCACATGCGGCTCCAGGGTGCCGACGGAGTACGCGCCCAGGGCGGCGAGCAGCAGCCCGATCGCGATCCAGCCGATCCGGCCGGTGGCGGTGAACAGCATGACGACGAAGAGCCCGAAGAAGAGCAGCGAGGTCCCGAGGTCGCGCTCCAGGACGAGCACGCCGACGCTGAGCAGCCAGATCGCGAGGATCGGGCCGAGGACCCGGCCGGGCAGGAGGCGCAGCTTCCAGAACAGCCGGCGGCCGGTGAGGGCGAGGGCGGTGCGGTTCGCGGCGAGGTAGGCGGCGAAGAAGACGGCGAGCAGGATCTTGGCGAACTCGCCGGGCTGGAAGGAGAGTCCGGCGAACCGGATCCAGATGTGCGCGCCGTTGACCGCCGGGAAGAAGACGGGGACGAGCATCAGCACGAGGGCGGCGGCCACGGAGAGGTACGCGTACTTCTGGAGCACCCGGTGGTCGCGCAGCAGCACGACGACGAGGACGAACAGGACCACGCCCAGCGCCGACCAGCGCAGTTGGTCACCGGCGGCGAGGTGGGCGGGAGTGGTGAGGTCGAGGCGCTGGATCAGGACCAGGCCGAGTCCGTTGAGCAGGACGGCGATGGGCAGGACGAGCGGATCGGCGTAGGGGGCCCGGAAGCGGACGGCGAGGTGCGCGAGCAGGGCCGCGCCCCCGAGCCCGGCGGCGTAGCGGCCGGCGGACCCGGGGGCGCGGCCGGTGGTGGCGAGGCCGACGTAGAGGTGGCCGAGGACGCAGATGAGGACGGCTCCGGCGAGGAGCGTCAGCTCGACGCCTCTGCGCATGGACGCGGAGCCGTCGGGGGGCGGGGGCGGCGCGGGCTCCGCCACCTCTGCCGTCAGAGCGGTCATATCGGAAACGTAGCAAGCGGACGGATGGTATGTCCGCTTATGTCATAGAGTGCCGAGGAGTAGTCAGAATCGGTCACGAGTGGGAGCGGCGAGACATGGGACCAGTGGAATTCATCGTCCTGGCCTTCCCGGAGGAGCAGCTGCGGGTACCGGCGGTCGAGGCCGTGATGGGGTTGCGCAAGGCGGGGGTCGTACGGCTGATCGACGGGCTCGTGGTCACGAAGACTGCGGCGGGTGAGGTGCTGGCGGCGGAGTTCGACGAGTTCATGGAGCTGCTGGGGCTGTTGCGGCACCGGGAGGCCGCGCAGCTGATCGGGGCGGAGGACGTCAAGGAGTCGGCGGAGCTGCTGGAGCGGGGCAGCTGCGCGCTGCTGCTGCTCGTGGAGCACGTGTGGGCCGAGGACGCGGCGATCGCGGTACGGGCGGCGGGCGGGCGCATCGTGGGCTCGGTCCGGATCCCGCCCGAGCGGACGGAGGCGGCCTGATGTTCATCCGCCCGGTCGGCACGAGAGTGGAACCGGCCCGCCGCCCCACGGGCCGCCCCCTCCTCCAGGGCCTCCTCACCCGAGCGGCGGGCCGCCCGCCGGCGGCGGGGGCCGGGGCGGGGTCCTCCGACTCCGAGACGGCCGGCGCCGAGCCTGCCGGCTCCGCGGGCCCGGGGGCCGAGACCACCGCCCCGCAGACGGCGGGACGCGAGACGGCGGGACCCGCGGCCGCCGGACGCGAAACCGCTCCAGCCAAGACGATGGCTCCGGAGGGCCGGACGACCACCGGCGGCGGCCAGACGATGACCCCACCAGCCGGCCTGGCCACGGAACTGGCACAACTGGCCAACCTGGCCAAGGAAGGTCTCCTCACCCCCCAGGAGTTCAAGGAGGCCAAAACCCGCCTCCTCCACTCCTGACGGCCCGGCACGGTCGGCGCGGCCGCACCCAGGGCGGATGACCCTGCCGGTCGGTGGCGCGGGCGCCGCTGCGCGGGGCCTTCTCCCCGCCCCGCCCTTTCTCCGTTTCCCGGGCTCCGCCCGGACCCGTGCCCAAAACGCCGGCGGGCCGGATGCGCCGGAGGGGCGAACCCGCCGGGGTCGGGGGTGGGGTGGGGTGGGGTGGGGTGGGGTGTCGGCCGGGGCGTAAAACGTGATCTGTGGCGTGGACCCCGGCCACCTCTCCGACCCGGAACGGCCGCCATGAATCATGCCCGCCCCGGACGGCACCCCACCCCGCCCCCGGCCCCGGCCCACCACGCAGCCGCCCCGCCCGGGATCGCCCCGGCTCCGAAGCCACCCGCAGGGTCCGGCTACCAGGGGGCCGGGCGGGGCAGCGGCCCCGGCAGCGGTGGGCCGGACGGGTGGGTGTGGGGAACTGGCCGTTCCGGGTGGGGGATTTGTCATACCGGGCGTGGCAGCATCGGCCGCCTGGAGGTGATCACATGTCACGCCGCGTGCTCCGTGCCGCCTGCATCGCCGCCCTGTTCGTGTCCGGGCCGCTCCCCGTCACCCACGCCGGGTCCGTGCCCGACTTCCTGGCTGACTCGGCCGCTGCCACGACCCGGCGGCCCCGTGCCGCCGCAGAACCCGCCGCCCCCGACGGCGCCACCGCCCGGCAGGCGCATGGCTCGGCGGACGCCTCCTCCCGGCGAAGCCCCGCCCAGCCCCCCGGCACCGCAGGCGCCGCCCACCGGAAGAGCCTCGGCCGGGTGGAAGCCACCGCCCCGCAGGTATCCGGTGCCGGAAGCGCCGCTGCCCGGCACCGGCTCAGCTCGGCGGATGCCACTGCGCCGGAGGGCACCGCCTCGATGGACGCCACCAAGACGCAGAACCCCGACCCGGAAGACACCACCCCCCGGCGGACCACCGCCCCGCAGGGGCTCGGCTCGGTGGGCGGCACCGACTCGCGGACCGCCAGTGTGGCGGACGCCACCGGCCGGCAGGCCACCGATACGGCGGACGCCACCGACCAGCAGGGCGCCGGCACCGCAGGCGGCGCCGCCACCACCCGGATCCCCGTCGACGCAGGCGCCGCCACCACGCGGGACCCCGGCAGCACGGGTGCCGGCGCGCTGCCGGGGCTCAGCGGCGCAGGGGACACCGCCCTCCAGGGGCTCGGCGTCGGAGAGTTGCTCGCGCGGCTGCAGGGGCTCTATCGGGATGCCGAAGCCGCCGCCGAGGGGTACAAGGCCACCGAACTCGCGCTCAAGGCCGGGCAGGACGAGGAGCGGCGGCTCAGTGCCGAGCTCGCGAAGGCCCGTACCACCCTCGGCGCCGAGAAGGCCGCCGCCGGGCGGGTGGCGCGGGAGCAGTACCAGGGCGCCGTCGGCTTCTCCCCGTACGCCCGGATGCTGCTCACCGGCGACCCCCAGGCCGCCCAGGACCAGCGGCGGCTCGCCGCCCGCGAGGGCGCCCGGCGGGCCGGGGTACTGACCCGGCTCACCCGCAGCGAGCGCCGGGCCGACCTCCTCGCCACCACCGCCCGCAAGTCACTCGACGCCCGGCAGACCCTGACCGCGCAGCGCAGGCGGCACAAGCAGGAGGCCGACCTCAAACTCAGGCAGGTCGAGCGGGTCCTCGCCGCGCTCACCCCCGAGCAGCTCGCCCGGCTCGGCTCCCGCGAGGCCGCGAACACCGCCACCGCGCAGCGGGAGCTGCTGGACTCCGGCCGGCTCGCCGCCACCCCCCGTACGCCCACGGCCGCCGGCGGCGCCGCCCTGACCTACGCCACCGAGCAGATCGGCAAACCGTACGTCTGGGGCGCCGAGGGCCCCGGGTCCTTCGACTGCTCCGGGCTCACCTCACAGGCCTGGGCGCACGCCGGCCGGTCCATCCCCCGGACCAGCCAGGAACAGTGGGCGCAGCTCCCGAAGGTGCCCCTGGACGAGCTGCGCCCCGGCGATCTGGTGGTCTACTTCCCGACCGCCACCCACGTGGCCCTGTACGTCGGCGACGGAAAGGTGATCCAGGCCCCGCGCCCCGGCGCGAAGGTCAAGGTCTCCCCCATCGCCGCCAATCCGCTCCTCGGCGCCGTACGGCCCGATCCCGACGCCGCCCCGCTCGCCGAGTTCACCGCACCGGCACTTCCCGACAACGACACGGGCGACGGCAGCGGCGACGACAGCGGCTACTCCTCCGCGGAGGCTCCCACGGCCTCCGCAGAGGCTCCCGCGGCCCCCGCGGCCCCCGCGGCCCCCGCGACCTCCGCGACCTCCGCGACCTCCGCCAAGTAGTCCTCCGCGTCCTGCGCGTCGTAGAAGTACCCGTCGAAGTCGGCCGGCTGGTCGAAGCCGTTGGCGAAACGGTCCGCCACCGGCTGGAACTGTCCGGCCGCCCCGATCAGGTTCAGCACGTGCTCCGGCGGAACGCCCAGCATCGCGTTCGTCCACTGGGTCACCGGCTTGCCCGTCGTGAACCAGAACTTGTCGAAGGTGGCCTTCATCCAGGCCTCGTCGAACGGCTTGTCCCCGTGCATCAGGATCGACGACAGGTACGAGGCCGCGCACTTGGACGCGGAATTCGAGCCCTGGCCGGTGATCGGGTCGTTCGCCACGACCACGTCGGCGACGCCCAGCACCAGCCCGCCGCCCGGCAGCCGCCCGATCGGGTTGCGGACGACCGGCGCGTACCGGCCGGCCAGCGTGCCGCCCGCGTCCGTGAGTTCCGCGTTCGCCGCCCGCGCGTACTCCCAGGGCGTGAACTTCTCCATCAGTTCCAGTGTGAGTGCGAGGTGTTCGGCCGGGTCGTTCACCCCGCGGAACACGTCGAGCGGGCCGCCCGGGAGTCCCTCCCAGAACAGGATGTCCGCCCGCCCCGACGTGGTCAGCGTCGGCATGACGAACAGCTCGCCCACCCCCGGGACCAGGTTGCAGCGCACCGCCTCCGTCTCCGGGTGCTCGGGCCGCGGCTCCAGCCCGTGCACGTACGAGACGGCCAGCGCGCGCTGCGGCGCGTCGTACGGGGAGCGCGCCGCGTCCCGCCCGAACATCGACACCAGCTCGCCCTTGCCCGCGGCGACCAGCACCAGGTCGTACGTACGGGAGAAGAAGTCCAGGTCGGCGACGGACGCGCCGTGGATCACCAGCTGTCCGCCGCGCTGTACGAAGGTGTCGAGCCAGCCGGCCATCTTCACGCGCTGGTCGACGGACTGCGCGTATCCCTTGAGGCGGCCGAGCCAGTCGACGGGGCGCGAGCCGTCCGGGGCGGCGACCGAGACGCCGAGGCCCTCGATCCGCGGGGCCTGCCGCTCCCAGAAGTTCAGGGCGAGGTCGCGCTCGTGCCGCAGCGCCGTGTCGAACATGACCTGCGTGGACATGATCCGCCCGGTGCGGATCTCGTCCGCCGTCCGGTTGGACATGAGGGTGATCTCGTACCCCTTCGCCTGGAGGCCGAGGGCGAGCTGGAGACCGGACTGACCGGCCCCCACGACGAGTATCTTGCGCATCTCACGTTCTCGATTCGGGTGAGCGGTTCGGCGGTTCGGGGGTGTCGGGAACCTATTCGGGGGTCGCGTCCAGCGCGTGGCCCACCAGCGTCATCAGGGACTCGACGACCGTGTCCCGGCGCCGCGCGTCCATGATCAGTACCGGCACGTGCGGCGGGATGGCCAGCGCCTCGCGCACGTCCTGCGGCTCGTACGCGTGCGAGCCCTCGAAGTGGTTCACGGCGACCGAGTACGGGAGCCCGCAGCTCTCGAAGTAGTCGAGCGCGGGGAAGCAGTCGCGCAGCCTGCGCGTGTCGGCCAGGACGATGCCGCCGATGGCACCGCGCACCAGGTCGTCCCACATGAACCAGAAGCGCTCCTGGCCCGGGGTCCCGTACACGTACAGCACGAGGTCGTCGGCGAGGGTGACGCGGCCGAAGTCCATCGCGACGGTGGTGGTGCTCTTGTCCGGGGTGCCGGACAGGTCGTCCGTCGGGACGCCGGCCTGGGTCATCACCGCCTCGGTGCGCAGCGGGGTGATCTCGGAGACGGAGGACACGAAGGTGGTCTTGCCGACGCCGAAGCCGCCCGCGACCAGCACCTTGACGGCGACGGGTGCACGGGAGCGGTCGTACTGCCAGGGCTGGACGGGCTCGTCGTCCAAGGCGGTCCTGGCGTGGACGGGCGTACCGGCGGGCGCACCGACGGGCGGGTCAGAGACGGCGAAGACCACTGAGCACCCTTTCCAGCAGCGCGCGTTCGGGGCGCCCGGGGCCGTGCCCCGTCCCGTAGACGCGTATCCGTCCCTGGTCGGCGAGGTCGCTGACCAGGACGCGGACCACCCCGAGCGGCAGCTTCAGCAGCGCGGATATCTCCGCGATGGTGCGCATGCGGCGGCAGACCTCGACGATCGCCGGCATCTCGGGCGTGCGGTCGTCGGGCTCGGGCCGCTGCGGCTCCGACGCCCGGGTGTCGCAGGCGGCGACGAACGTCTCCACGTGCAGGACCTGCGCGAAGCGGGTGCGGCCGCCCGTGAGGGAGTACGGGCGGACGCGGGCGGGGCGGCGGTCGGCCCCGCGTATCGGCAGACGGTCGGACGCGGGCGCGGACGCCGCGCCCGACACCGACGCCGCGCCCGACGCGGGCGCGGACGCCGCCGAGGCCGTACTCCTCACGGGGTCTTCTCCATCGACTGGCGCAGCTCGCTGCGGACTTCGGGGGTCAGGACGTGGCCGGCCCGGCCGACGAACAGGGCCATGTGGTACGCCACCACGCTCATGTCGCAGTCGGGGGTGGCGTGCACGCCGAGCAGCGAGCCGTCGCTGATGGCCATGACGAAGACGGAGCCGTGCTCCATGGCCACCATCGTCTGCTTGACCGCCCCGCCCTCCATGAGTTCGGCGGCGCCCGTGGTGAGGCTGCCGAGGCCGGAGACGATGGTCGCCAGGTCGGCGCAGGCGCCGCGCGGGCCCTTGGTGCGCGCGGGGTTCCCGCCCGCGGCCGCTCCCCCGGGGTCGGAGGACAGCAGCAGGAGCCCGTCCGAGGACACGACGGCGACGGAGTTGACGCCGGGCACCTCCTCGACCAGGTCGGTCAGCAGCCACTGCAGGTTGCGGGCCTGGGTGCTCAGTCCGTACGTACTGGGCGCGGTCATGTGCGTGCCTCCTGTGCGGTGTCCCCCTGGTCGGTGTCCTGTGCGAGCTCGGCGGCCACGACGCGCCGTCCGTCCCGCGTCCCCTGGTAGAAGCCGCCGAGCCGGCGGCGCAGCTCGTCGGCGTCGACGCGGCGCGCCGGCGCGGGCGGCCGTACGGCCTCGGGGCGGCTCGCGCCCACCGTGCGCGGGGTCCGCTTGGGCAGCCCCTTGTCGGTGACGGCCGCCTCCGGCCCGGAGTCGGGGTGGCTCCCCTGCCGGGGGACCCAGTCGGCCTCGTCGGGGGCGTGCCGGTGGGGCTCCGCCGGGCCGTCGGGGGCGACGGCGGTGGCGGCCTCCCCGGGCAGCGGCAGTCCTGCTTCCGGTACGTCGGCCCGCGGGCCGGCATCGGGCAGCCGGTCGGGGGACGCCGGGTCAGGGTCGGGCCCGGCGAAGGCATCCGGTCCCGCGTCGGGGACGACCCGGGCGAGGAGTTCTTCGCCGGGATCGGGCTCGCCCGGGACCTCTTCAGGGATGGCGGCCGCCGTGACCACCTGGTCGGCGCCCGGCAGCCCGGCCTCCGCCGCCGGGGCGGCGTCCGGAACGACCCGGGCCAGCAGCTCCTCGGCCGGGGCCGGTCCGCCGGCCGCGGTGAACACCTGGTCGGCCGGAGGCAGTACGTCCGCGGGATCCCCGAAGGCGTGGCCCGCGGTGAACACCTGGTCGGCGGGCGGCAGCCCACCGTCCGTGCCCGGCGCCTGCGCGGCCCTGTCGGGCTCCAGCCCCCCGGCCAGATCCGGCCCGAAGTCCGGAGCCAGGCCCGCGCCCGGCGCGAAGTCCGAGACCGGGTCCGGGACCGACACCGGGTCCGGGTCTACGGCCGGCGCGAAGCCCGAGTCCGGATCCACGTCCGGGCCTTGGTCGCCGGCCACGTCCGCGGGCCGGGCTGCGTCCGGCGCCGGGTCCGTACCCGGCTCGCCACCGAGGCCGACAGCCGCGTCCGAAGCGAAGCCCGAGTCCGGATCCACGTCCGGCCCCGTACCCGCAGCCAACGGCTCGTCCGCGGCGTCCGGTACGGCCGGGTCCCACTCCATGCCCCGCAGCAGCTCGGCGTCGGCCTCCGGGCCCAGGTCCTGGAAGGGCTCGGCAGCCGGGGCCGGGGCAGACACAGGGTCGGCCGGGGCCGGGGCAGACACGGGGTCGGCCTGCGCCGATGCCTCCGCGTCCCGCTCCACCGCCGGCGGCTCCGGCATCCGGCGCCCCGGGATCGTGTTCTCGTTCGCCTCCGCGATCACGCCCGGCAGCCGCAGTTGCGGCACGCCCGGCGCCGGCGTGGCGAACGTGTGCACCGGCGAGCTCGGCGGCGTGGCCGGAAGCAGCGAGGCCGGGACGACCACCAGGGCCTCCGTGCCCGCGTGCCGCCCGGCGCGCAGCTCGGCCGTGACCCCGTGCCGGGCCGCGAGGCGGCCCGCCACGTACAGGCCGAGGCCCAGGCCGTGTTCGGCCTCGGGCTCCTCGTCGTACGCCTCCGGCGTGGCCAGGCGGGCGTTCAGCGCCTCCAGCCGGTCGCCGGTGACGCCGATGCCCTCGTCCACGACGGACAGCACCACGTCACCCGAGTCGAGCAGCCACCCGGAGACCCGTACCTTCGCCTCGGGCGGCGAGAACGTCGTCGCGTTCTCCAGAAGTTCGGCGAGCACGTGCGAGATGTCGTCGGCCGCGTGCCCCGCGACCTGCGTGAACGGCGGCAACGCCGCCAGGTCTACGCGTTCGTAGCGCTCGATCTCACTGACCGCGGCCCGCGCCACATCGACCAGCGGGACCGGAGCGGGACCGGCGCCGTGGTTGTGCTCCTGGCCGGCCAGGACCAGCAGGTTCTCGTTGTGGCGGCGCATGACCGTCGCCAGGTGGTCCAGCTTGAACAGGGTCGCCAGCCGGTCCGGGTCCTGCTCCTTGGACTCCAGCTCCTCGATGACCGCGAGCTGGCGCTCCACCAGCCCCAGCGTGCGCAGCGAGAGCGAGACCGACGTCGTCGACATGATGCGGCGGTGCTCTTCGAGGCCGGCCCGCAGCTGCGTCAGCTCCTGCGCCATCGCCTCCCGGTCCGCGGTCAGTTCCTGCTCCAGCGCCTCGCGGGCCGCGGAGAGCGCCTCGTTGCGGCCGATGAGCCGGCGCCCGTCGGCGTCGAGGCCGGCGATCCGGGTGTGCAGGGAGACCGTCTGGTCGCGGACCGCGTTGAGGTGGCGTACGACCTCGGCGAACTCGTCGTTGCGGCCGGTGAAGCGGACCGGCTCGACCGAGCCCTCCGGGGTGGCCAGCCGGGCCGCGCCGCGGCGCAGTACGGACAGCGGCCGGGTCAGCGAGCGCGCGACGGCCGTCGAGAAGCCGACGGCGACCAGGAACAGCAGGCCGAGGACCGCGACCAGCATCTCCAGCCGGGTCACGTCGTCGTCGCGCAGGGTGGCGAGCGCGGTGGCCCGCTGCCCGGCGAGGGTGGCCTCGACGGACCGCATCCGGTCGATGCGGGCGGTGAGCGGAGGGGCGACGGCGGCGCCGTCGAGCCGGCGGTCGGCCGTGGACAGCGTGGGCCGTTCGGTGAGCCGCTTGAGGTAGTCGTCGGCCGTCTTGACGTCGGGTCCGCTGACGGTGGCGGCGAGGGTCTGGCGTACGTCGGGGCGCGCGACCCGGTTGAAGTCGTCGAGCGCGGCCTGCTCCCGTACACGGGCCCGCTGGGCGGCGGTGGTGAGTTCGTCCGTGGCGGCCGTGTTGGAGGGCTGCTCTCCGCGGGGGACGGCCAGCGCGGCGAGCAGCAGTCCACGGGTGGCCGAGGCCTGTTCCACGGCCTGGCCGAGCGGGGCCAGCGGGCGGGTGGTGGCGAGGGCGGCGACGGCGCGCGGCGGGGTCAGCTCGGCGAGCCGGTCGCCCGGCGCGAGCAGTTCCGCGATGACGCCCGCGTACGCCTGGTGGGCGGCGAGGGCGCTGCCCTTGCCGTCGACGGCCTCGGTGCGGACGGCCTGGACGCGGCCGAGGGCGCGGGCGAGCGTCTCGTCGGCCTCGTTCTGGACCTCGGCGAGCTGGCGGTCGGTGAGCGCGGTGCGCTCCTGGACGGGGCCCTTCGCCTGGGCGCCGGGGCGGCCCTTGGCCACGTACTCGACGACGGCGTCGCGCTCGTCGGCGAGGAGGTGCGCGAGGGTGAGGGTGTGCTGGGTCTGCTCGGCGAGCGTGACCAGCTGCTGGGAGTCGTTCAGCTCCCGTGTCGCGGAGACCACGGCTGGGGCGCCGGCCGCGAGGACGGTGAGGCCGGCGACGGCGACGCCGATGACGAGCCTGCTGCGCACGCGGACGGGGCGTCCTGCGGGGGCTGGTCCGTCGGTGGCGGTGCCGTTCTTCCGAGACCGCTTCTTCTGCACCGGTGCTCGCAATCCTGTACGTGTGCTCGTGCTCGTCTACTCGTGTGGCCGAGGTAACGGCCGGTCAACAAGTAAACGCCCCCTGCCTCCTCGTACCGCCTCAGACCTTTGCAGTGTGTTGGGGAGAGAGCCTGACATCGCCCACCCGGCCACTCGAACGAGTGAACATCACGGATGAGTTGGCAACCAACTCGGCGGTGCGCCTACAGGGGGTCGTCATGGACGGGTGGTTGAAAGATCGGTGAGGGCTTTGGCAATATGCCCGCCCACAGCCGCCGGAGGCCCGCCGAACACCGCGCCGGCCGCGCGGATGCCGTGCGCCCGGCGAGCAGCTCATTGGTACGGACTTTTCGCCCCACCCCGGCCGTCCGGCACCTGCGGGGCGGGCAGAATGTCCGTATGCGCATCGACCTCGCCTCGGCCCCCGGCGACCCGGAACGCCCCAATGAGGACTGGCTATCGGCGGCGATACCCGCCGCGGGCGGCGGAGTCCTGGTCGCCCTGGACGGGGTCACCCCGCCGGGCGGCGAGGTGGGGTGTTCGCACGGCGTGCCCTGGTTCGCGGCCCGGCTCGGGGGCCGATTGACCGAACTGTCCGGATCGCGGCGGGACATGCCACTGGAGCGGATCCTGGCGGAGGCCATCCGCGGCACCGCCGACGAGCACCGGGAAACCTGTGACCTTTCTCACGTGCGGACCCCGCAGGCGACGGTGGTGATGGCGCGGTGGGACGAGGAGTACGTGGAGCACCTCGTGCTCTCGGATTCCGTACTGCTCCTCGAAGCACCCGGCGGCGACGTGACGGCGGTGCTCGACGACCGGCTGGACCGGATCCCGCGCGAGCTGCTGCGGACGCAGGCCTCGGCGGACGCGCTGCGCAACGCGGAGGGCGGCTTCTTCACGGCGGCGGCGGACCCGGAGGTCGCCGCCCGGGCGGTGACGGGCCGGACCCCGCGCGAGCGGGTCCGGGCGCTGGCGGCGCTGACCGACGGGGCGAGCCGGTGGACGGACACGTTCGGGGAGGGCGACTGGGCCCAGTGCCTCGCGGTGCTGCGGAAGGAGGGCGCGGAGTCCCTGATCGCCCGGGTCCGCACCCTGGAGTCGGACCCGGCCCGCCCCCGCACGCGCGGCAAGCGCCACGACGACGCCTCGGCTGCGTACGCGGAGCTGTAGCCGTAGCCGTAGCCGTATATGCAGCCGTGGCTGCTCCGGCGGCTACTCCTCGCCCTGGTTCAACTGATGGAGCAGCCGGGCCAGTTCCGCGACCTCTCCGCGGTCCCAGTCGGCGAGCTTGCGCATGTACTGCTCGCGCCGGGCCCCCCGTACGCGCAGGAAGCGTTCCCGGCCCTCGTCCGTGAGCCCGACGAGGAAGGCCCGGCCGTCGGCCGGGTCCGGCTCGCGCGCCACCAGACCCAGCACCTCCAGAGCCCGCAGCTGCCGGCTCATGGTGGCCTTGCCGACCCCGAAGTAGGCGGCGAGCTCGGTGGCCCGCTGCCGGCCCGCGGCCTCCAGCCGTGTGAGCAGCCCGTACGCGGCCGGCTCCAGCTCGGGATGGAGCGCGCGGGCCATCTCCCCGGACGAGGCCCTGGCGCGCCGGAGGAAGACGGACAGCTCCCGCTCCAGGGCAAGGAACTCCTGGTCTTCGCTTCCGTGCACGTCCGCTCCCATCGATGGTGTCCCGAGGCACCAGTATTTCGCAGCGCGCACGCCACCGGCCCGGGACCCCGCCTGAGGTCCCCCCGGACGGAGTCCGGGGGAGGGGTCCCGGGCCCGTCGGGCGGGCCGGTCAGGCGGCGGCGGTCACCCGGACGGCGTCTGCCGCGAGGGCCAGTTCCAGGACCTGGCGCACGTCCGTCACCGGGTGGACCTCCAGTCCCTCCAGTACCTCGGACGGGACGTCGTCCAGGTCGGCCTCGTTCCGCTTCGGGATGATCACGGTGGTCAGGCCGGCCCGGTGTGCGGCCAGCAGCTTCTGCTTGACCCCGCCGATCGGCAGGACGCGCCCGGTCAGCGAGACCTCGCCGGTCATGGCCACGTCGGTCCGCACCTGCCGCCCGGAGAGCAGCGAGGCGAGCGCCGTGGTCATCGTGATGCCCGCGCTCGGGCCGTCCTTCGGCACCGCGCCCGCCGGGAAGTGGATGTGCACGCCCCGGTCCTTCAGGTCGGCGACCGGAAGCTCCAGCTCCGCGCCGTGCGAGCGCAGGAAGCTGAGCGCGATCTGCGCCGACTCCTTCATCACGTCGCCGAGCTGTCCGGTGAGGGTGAGTCCCGCGGCCCCCGTCTCGGGGTCGGCCAGCGAGGCCTCGACGAAGAGGACGTCGCCGCCCGCTCCGGTCACCGCGAGCCCGGTGGCCACGCCGGGGACGGCGGTGCGCCGCTCGGCGGGGTCCTGCGCCGACTCCGGGACGTGGTGCGGGCGCCCGATGAGCCCGCGCAGGTCGTCGGCGCCGATGCGCAGCGGCAGTTCCCGCTCCCCCAGCTCGTGCTGGGAGGCCACCTTGCGCAGCAGGCGCGCGATGGAGCGCTCCAGGGTGCGCACGCCCGCCTCGCGGGTGTACTCCCCGGCCAGTTTGCGCAGGGCGTCCTCCTCCAGCACGACCTCGTCGGCGCCGAGTCCGGCGCGCTCCAGCTGGCGGGGCAGCAGGTGGTCGCGGGCGATGACGACCTTCTCGTCCTCGGTGTACCCGTCGAGGCGCACGAGCTCCATGCGGTCGGCGAGCGCCTCCGGGATGGCCTCCAGGACGTTGGCGGTGGCCAGGAACACCACGTCGCTCAGGTCCAGCTCCACCTCCAGGTAGTGGTCCCGGAAGGTGTGGTTCTGGGCGGGGTCCAGGACCTCCAGCAGCGCGGCCGCCGGGTCTCCGCGGAAGTCCGACCCGACCTTGTCGATCTCGTCGAGCAGGACGACCGGGTTCATGGACCCGGCTTCCTTGATGGCCCGTACGATCCGGCCGGGCAGGGCGCCGACGTACGTACGCCGGTGGCCGCGGATCTCGGCCTCGTCGCGGACGCCGCCGAGGGCGACGCGTACGAACTCGCGCCCCATGGCGTGGGCGACGGACTCCCCGAGGGAGGTCTTGCCGACGCCGGGAGGCCCGACGAGCGCCAGTACGGCGCCGCCGCGGCGGCCGCCGATGACGCCCATGCCGCGCTCGCTGCGCCGCTTGCGCACGGCGAGGTACTCGGTGATGCGGTCCTTCACGTCGCTCAGCCCGGCGTGCTCGGCGTCCAGGATCGCCCGGGCGCCGCGGATGTCGTACTCGTCCTCGGTCCGCTCGTTCCAGGGCAGTTCCAGGATGGTGTCGAGCCAGGTGCGGATCCAGGAGCCCTCCGGGGACTGGTCGCTGGACCGCTCCAGCTTGTCGACCTCCTTGAGCGCGGCCTCCCGTACGTTCTCGGGCAGGTCGGCGCCCTCGACGCGGGCCCGGTAGTCGTCGGACTCCTCGCCGTCCTTCTCCCCGTTGAGCTCGCGCAGTTCCTTGCGGACGGCCTCCAGCTGGCGGCGGAGCAGGAACTCGCGCTGCTGCTTCTCGACGCCGTCCTGGACGTCCTTGGCGATGGACTCGGCGACGTCCTGCTCGGCGAGGTGGTCGCGGAGCCAGGTGATGGCCAGCTTGAGCCGGGCGACGGGGTCGGCGGTCTCCAGCAGCTCGACCTTCTGCGCGACGGTCAGGAAGGGCGAGTAACCGGAATTGTCGGCGAGGGCCGAGACGCCCTCGATCTGCTGGACGCGGTCCACGACCTGCCAGGCCCCGCGCTTCTTGAGCCAGCTGGTGGCGAGTGCCTTGTACTCCTTGACGAGCTCGGTGACCGACCCCGGCAGCGGATCGGGCAGCCTCTCGTCGACGCTCTCGCCCTCGACCCAGAGCGCGGCCCCGGGCCCGGTGGTCCCGGCCCCGATCCGGACGCGGCCGACACCGCGGATGAGCGCCCCGGGGTCCCCGTCGGAGAGCCGCCCCACCTGCTCGACGGTCCCGAGCACACCGGTGCCGGCGTACTTCCCGTCGACCCGCGGCACGAGCAGCACCCGGGGCTTCCCGCTCCGGACCGCCGACTGGGCAGCCTCGACGGCCCCCCGCACCTCGGCATCGGACAGGTCCAGCGGTACGACCATCCCAGGCAGCACGACCTCGTCGTCTAGCGGCAGCACGGGCAGAGTGAGCGTTACGGACGTCGAAGCCATGATCTTCCCTCCGGCAGTGAAGTTGAGCTATGCCGACTCAATGCATGTGCGCCCCTCAATGTTCCCCAACCCCCGTTCGCCTGGGGCGAACACCCCGCGCCGGCTGGTCACGCGCTCGCGGACGAGCGGCTGCTCCACCGGGGCGGTCGTCGTGGGGTGCGCGTCGTCCGCAGCGGCCGGTTCCTCGATGCACGCCAGCAGGACTTCACGTGCCTCGTGCAGCAGCATGACGGCGGCCTCGGAGTCCCCCGTCTCCGCGAGGAGAGCCTTGGCATGGTGGAGCGCGGCCCTGCCGAGACCGAACTCGGCGTGCCGACGGCGGACGGTCGTCTCGCGGACGGCGTCGCCGAAGTAGGCGTAGGCCTGTGCGACCAGGTTGGCGAACAGAGGTGTTCCGGGGTCCCCGGCGGCCGCGCAGTCCACCATTCGCCCCATCCGGTCCAACTGGCCGAACAGCATGCCAAGTCGGGCGGACAGCCAGGAACGGTTCCCGACCGGGATCGTCTCCCGCAGGGTGTGCAGGGTCGTCAGTGTGGCGCGCACGCGCGCGAGGTCGGCCACGTCCGCCCGGTCGATGAGCAGCCTGGCGGCCCGGACGAGTGGATCGGCCGACAGCGACTCGGCCGGCCTGGCGGCCAGGAGCGCGTCGAGCCGGGTTCGTACCTCCACCGGATCGGGGGCGGACCCGGCATCAGGGTCCGGCAACTCGTCGGAGGGTGCCTCCGTCTGCGGTCAGAGGGCTCGGAGCGCGGTGGCACGCCATAACTCGACGGTGAACCGTTCCCGGGACTCGACGAGCAGGCCCGGGCTGGCCGCGCGGAGAAGACGGGCTTCCCGTGCGAGCGCGTGCGCCGCCGCCCAGTCCTTGGCGCGGTACAGGTAGAGGGCGTAGTCGATCAGTGCCGAGGGGAACGCGGAGCCCTGGACCGGTGTGTCGTGGGAGGCGCTCCAGCGCATGTCCTCGATCGCGGTGACGTAATGCGCCTGAGCCTCGTCGGCGCGCCTGAGCGCCTGGAGGGTACGGGCGATGCCCGCCCGGGCGACACCGTGGTTGTGGCGCAGCATGACGAGCCGGAAGCCGTTCTCCCGGCAGGTGGCCCGGTCCTTCGCCTCCTGGAAGTTCCGAAGCGCTTGTTCGTAGGCCTCCAGCGCGGCGGTGCGGCGGGCGACGGCCGCCTCTTCGCCGGAGGTGTCCGGGACACCCGGCTCGCCGCCGGGTATCGGTGGGTCGGGGCCGTCGAACAGCGGCTCGTCCTCGGCACTCACCACCGACTGGGCCTTGCGCAGGTGCAGTTCGCCGAGCGCGCACAGCCAGGTGAAGGAACCGGAGACATGGGGCCGGGTCCGGGCGGCGAGATGGTCGGCCTCGATCCACAGGGTGGGGAGCTCCGCCGGGTCCTGTGCCAGCCGGTAGAGGACCTCCAGGTGAAAGGCGAAGTGCTCGGCAGTGGTGTCGCCACGCTGCTCGGCGAGGTGCAGGTCGGTCCTCGCGCCGTGCAGCAGGGCGAGGGGGGACGCGTCCTGACGGGCGAGGACGAGACGGGTGACCCCACGCATCCCGCGCCGGATCCGGCCCGGTTCGCCCTTGGCGAGGTGGACGTCGTTCGGTTCGACGGCGTCCCAGCAGCGCAGGGCCTCGGTGAGCATCGGGCGGACGGCGTCGCCCGAGCCCGTGCCCATCAGTTCCTTGGACCGCTGGTACAGCGACCCCGCCAGATACAGGTGGACATGACACCAGGTCGCTTTCCACCGCAGGTCGCCGAGATGCGGCCGGAGCCGGGAAGGTCCGAGTGCCAGCACGCGGCGTATGGCGAGGCAGACGATGACGGCGTTCTCGAATTCGAGCTTGTTGTACGTCGCCTGCCAGACCCCCGCGACGACCGTGGCGCCGGCGGCCGGGTCCAGCAGCTTCGCGAAGACGCCTTCGCCGAAGCAGGCCATGACCCGGCCGAGCAGATCCGGGGTGAGGTCGATGTTGAGGGCCGCGGCCTCGGCATGCAGCAGGGCCAGGGGGTCGTTCACGTGGTGTCGCCTCTCAGCGCACGGGCTGGATGTCCTCGCGCACGCGTCGGTCTCCGATGAGGAAGGCGGACTGAGGCAGCAGCTGGTGGGGTCCGGACCGGACTCGCAGGATTTCCTGCCTGGTCGCGGCGATCACCTGGGAGTCACCCGGGTCCCGGGACAGGGTGAGCAGGGCGGTGCGCAGCTCGTCGGCCTCGGGCCGGTCACGCAGGAGGTCGTACACCTCGAGGAACCGGATCTGCCGGTACTGCTCGCCCGGGACGTTCCACGGTCCGTCGATCACCTTGCGGACCGGGGAGAAGGCCACCGCCCCGCCTGCGACAGGTGTGTCAGCTCGGGATGGCCGACCTCGCCGAGTTCCTCCGCGAGCTCGCGGCGCAGGCAATCCGTCGAGGGCTCTCGGCCCGTGCCGCGGTGCAGCCACCGCGCGAAACCCGGCACCATGACAGCCGGGAGGAAGCCCCGCAGGTCGTGCTTCATCACGGCGTGGGTGCGGGCTTCCGGATCGAACCGCAGCTTCTCGACGCCGCGACGCTCTGAGGCGTGGTACTTCACGACTCCGCCCGGCGGTCCGAAGGATCCCGGCCGGGTGGGGGAACCGAAGTGATGTCGCCCCCAGGCCCCGGGTCCCCGCCCGCCGGCAGGGGTCCAGGCCGGCGGGCTCAGGGGGTGGGCTGGATGCGGATGTCGCCCGAGGAGGTCTGGATCGAAAGGTGGGAGGGGGCCGTGGGGGTGGAGGGGAGGGTGTTCCGGGTGCCCGAGGTGGTGGTCGTCGTGATCTCGTACGGGGCCTGGGGGACGCGGAGGGTGACGTCGCCCGAGCTGGTTTCCGCCGTTACCGCTGCCGGCGGGGTCGTGAACGTCAGGCGGGCGTCGCCCGAGGAGGCGCGGAGGTCGGCCGTCGGGGCGGTCAGGGCGGTGGCGGTGACCGACCCCGACGACGTACGGACCTTCAGGGGGCCGGTGATGCGGTCGGCCGTGACCTCGCCGGAGGAGGACGAGAGGTCCGCCCCCGCCACTCCGGTCACCGTGATGCGGCCGCTGCCGGCGGCCAGCGTGACCGTGGCCGAGGCCGGGACCTCCAGGCGGTAGTCGATGAAGCAGGGGTCCGAGCAGCCGTCCGTGAGGGCGAGGACGCCTCCCGCCACCCGCTGGCCCGGCTTGGGCACGGCGTCGCCGCGGTAGTGGACGGTCCGGTGGACCGTGACCCCCGGGCCCGCGCCGGGGGTGACCTCGATGGAGCCGCGCCGCGCGTCCTTCACCTCGACCGCCGTGACGGCCTCCCCGACCGTCGCGTCGGCGGTCGCCGTCTTCTGCTCGGCGTCCTCGAAGGAGCACCCGTAGAGCAGCAGCAGGCCGGCGGCCATGAGGACGACCACCGTCCGGCTGAAGCGCAATGACGTGATGTGGGAAGGCATGCGTACCACTTTGGTGCGTCGCCGGCCGTCTTCCGATGGGGGACGCACCCGGGCCCGGGGTGGGGCTATCCCCCGGTCCCGGTCCGTCAGCCCGTTGTCGCCGGGAGGTCCGGGCGGGTGGCCCAGTCCGTCCAGGAGCCGTCGTAGACCGACAGGGCGCAGTAGCCGGCGAGGGTGGCGCCCAGGGCCAGGACGCAGGCCGTCACTCCCGAACCGCAGCTGAAGTACAGCCGCTCCCGGTCACCGGTCAACGCCGCGAAGACCTCGCGGAGTTCCCCGGCGGGCCGCATCAGGCCGCCGTCCCGCTGGAGGTCCCCGAACGGCAGGTTCACCGCGCCCGGCATGTGTCCCCCGCGCAGCCCCGGCCGCGGTTCGGGGGCCGCGCCGGTGAAGCGTTCGCGCGTACGGGCGTCCAGTACGAGCGCCGCCGGATCGGCAAGGGCCGCCCCGACTGCGGCGAAGTCCACCAGCAGCCCCGGCCGCGGCCGGGCCGTGAAGGAGCCGCGCGGGCCCTCGTACACGGGTCCGCACTCCTCGACGGGCAGTCCGGCGGCGGTCCAGGCGGGCAGTCCGCCGTCCAGGACGGCCGCACGGTCGAAGCCCATGGCGCGCAGCATCCACCAGGCCCGCGCGCTGGAGTAGATGCCGGCGCCGTCGTAGACCACGACGGTACTGGTGTCGTCGACGCCGAGCCCGCGCAGCGCCTCCTCGAAGGCGGCGGCTGCGGGCATGGTGTGCGGGGCGGTGGCCTCGTGGTCGGACAGGGCGCCGTCGAGGTCGAAGGGCCGGGCCCCCGGGATCCGCCGGCCGGCGCCGCGGTGGGCGCCGACGGAGGCGTCGAACACGACGAGCCCCGGCTCGCCGAGCCGGCCGGCCAGCCAGTCCGCCCCGACCAGCGGTCCTGGCCGGGCGGGAGCCTCCGCGGCAGAGCGGGACGTGGTCATACGGCACCTCCGAGTGGGTCGGCGGGCCGCGCAGGCGAAGGGGCCCGACGCACATCTTCCTACGGGGCCCGAAGACGCCCGCGAAGCGCCTGATCATCCTGACGTTCGTCGTCCTCGTCGTGCTCCCGTCGGACTACGAGCATCTGGGCCGTTTGTTTCGGATCGGCTGTTTTTCGCCTCTGCTGCGCGCCCCGGGTGCCGCACCATGGCGGTCCCGGGAGCCGGGGCCCAGGCTTGGGGGAGCCGTGACGGAGACGACCAGCGGGCGCGGACGGCCGGGGCGCCTTCGGCATCAGCGCCGTCATCGCGCCCGAGGAAGCCACCTTCGGCATGACGGTGGAGGTGACGGTCACCCTGCCGACCGGCGAACGCGCCTCCTTGACGCTGTCCGACCACGGCAAGCCGTTCCTGCCGGGGCCCGGCAAGGCCAGGCTGAACCCGGCGCACCAGCAGGACTTCCTCGAACCGTTCGCCGGTCCGCACGCCCGTTACCAGGACGAACTGCGCTAGCGGTCCGTGCAGTGGCCCGGCAGGGCGTAGACGGCGATCCGGGCGCCCCGGACCTCGTCCACCGAGCACAGGTCGAAGTGCGAGGCCAGCGTCTGGCGTTTGACCGCCTCGCGGGGGTACGGGTCCAGCGGCTGGTCCGCCGGGTCCTGGAGGGCCACCACCCGGGGGGTGTCCACCAGGCGGGTCCAGATCTCCGCCGTCGGGAGCTCCGTGCCCTGGAGGCTGTGCGATGCCGCCGGGGTGCGGTCCAGGGCCGGGTCGCGCAGGGTCGCGTACAGCTCGGGCGAGGACAGCAGCCACTCGCGCCGCCGCGACGGCATGAACAGTACGGCGTCTCCCGGCCGGGCCCGTTCCCGTACGGCGGCGGCCACCGCGAGCACGTCGTCCTTGCGGCTCTCGGGGGTGCGCAGCCAGAGCGACCACCATCCGAACGGCACCAGCAGGGCGCCCGCCAGCAGCCACGGCCACCACCCCCGGGCCGCCGCCAGCCGGGTCCCGGCGAGCAGGGCGAGCCCGGCGAGCGCGTAGAGCACGTACCGGTCCACGTACCAGGGGTGGACGAGGGAGACCGCCATCAGCAGGCCGGGCGGCAGCAGGGCCAGCGGCAGCGCGACCCGGACCAGCTCCCGCGGTACGGCCGCGCCCCGCGCGAGCAGCAGCGCGGCCGCCGCGACGACCCCGTACGCCGCCCAGTCCCGCCAGCTCGGCCGGCCGAGCCAGCCCAGCTGCTGCTCCGCCTGCCGGGCGCTCACCACGGCCAGCGGCAGCAGCAGGGCCACCACCGCGGCGGCGCTCCACCGCCAGCCGCGCGAGCGCCGGGCGGTGACCCCGTGCGCGAGGAGGGCCAGTACGGCGAACTCGTGCAGCCAGCAGCCCAGCAGCAGGACCACGGCGTACGCGACCCAGCGCTCGCGCAGCATCAGGTACGTCGCCCACACCACGGCCGCGGCGACGAGGGCGTACGAGCGGCCCTCCTGGGCGTACATCTGCACGGGCGGCAGCAGGGCGTAGATCGCGCCGGACCACAGCGCGGCCCGCTCCCCGGCGAGCCGGTGGGCGATGGCGGCCACCCCGGCGGCCGCGAGCGCGGTGGCGGCGACGGACGGCAGGCGCAGCGCCCACAGGCCGCCGGCCCCGCCCGCTCCTCCCGTACCCGCCCCGCCGCCGTCCCAGGCCAGGAACACCGCGTGCATCAGCAGGTAGTACAGCCCGTGCACGGCGTCGACCTGCCCGAGCAGCTCCCAGATCCCGCCGAGCGGCCGGTGCGCCACCTGCCAGGTGACGGACTCGTCGCGCCACATGCTGCCGCGGCCGTCCGCGCCGGCGCGCTCCAGGCCCCGGAGGCCGAGGAGGACGGCGAGCAGCGGCGGCAGCCAGCGCCAGGCGGCGATGCGGCGGATGTCGTCCTCCTGGTGCTTTCCGTACGGGTGGTGCCGACTCCATACTCGGGGGTCGGCCCGAAGACCTCCGGGGGTGGGGTGTGCGCGCGTTCCGAGCGGTGGCGGCGGTACTGCTGAGTGCGGTGGTCCTGGCGGGGTGCGGCTCGGGGGGCGGCGGGTCGGGCAAGCCGTCCGCGAGTCCCCCGCCGGGCGGCAGCGGTACGGCGTCGGCGTCGGCGTCCGCTTCGGCTCAGCCGTCTCCCGGTCCCGCGTCCCCGGGCGCGACCGGCGCTCCGCCGGGGAAGCCGACGGGCACCGCGTCCGCCTCGTCCGTGCCCGTCTCCCCCGGGCCCTCCTCGGCGCTGGAGCGCCTCGTCACCGTCACCCGCAGCGGCGGCTACGCCGGGAAGACCACCAGCCTGCTGGTCAAGGGCGACGGCTCGTGGACCCGGCTGGACGGGCAGGCCCGCCCGATCGGCACCGGGAAGCTGCCGGCGGACCGCGTGGCGAAGCTGCGTACCGCGCTCGCGCAGGCGGATCTCGCGCACCTGCCGAGGATCCCGACGGGCGGTCCGGGGGTCTTCGACGGGTTCCTGTACGTCTTCGTGCACGGCGGCTACGAGGTGGCCGCCGACCAGCAGTCCCTGACCCCGGCCCTGCGCAACGTCCTGAACGAGCTGCCGGCGTTCGAAGAGGGCTAGGGAGTCCCGAAGCCCGCCAGGCCCGTGCCCGCCGTCGAGATGCCGCGCAGCTGCCGGTCCAGGTACGCGTGCAGCAGGGCCGGCATGTCCACGGCCTCGGGGGCCAGCACCCACTGGATCTGGAGCCCGTCCATGACGGCCAGGGTCTCGCGGGCGACGGCCTCGCAGTCGGTGCCGGGCCGCAACTCGCCCCGCGCGACGCCCGTCTCCAGCAGCCGGACGTTGTGCGCGAGCACCCGTGCGTAGCGCTGCGTGAAGTACGCGTGCGCCGGGTGGCCGGGGTTCCCGGACTCGCCGACCAGCGTGTTGTACATGCGTACGAGGCCGGGCCGGCGGGCGTTGTCCGCGGCCAGGGCGACGACGGTCGCGTAGTACGCGGCGACGGACTCCGCCGGCCCGCTGAACAGCCGCTCCACGTCGTGCTGCTCGCTCTGCGCCAGCACCGACAGCAGCAGGTCCTCCTTGCCCCGGAAGTGGTGCAGGAGCCCGCCCTGGGTGATGCCGCAGTCGTGGGCGATGCGGGCGAGCGAGGAGGCGTGGAATCCCCACTGCGCGAAATGCTCCACCGCGGTGTCGAGGATCTTCTGGCGGCGGGCGTCGCCGACCGCGTAGGTGCCGCGGCCGGCGGCCTTCGGGGCGGCCGCCTCCTTGTGCTGTGCCATGCGGCCCACCCTAGGCCGCTCCCGACCCCTGCCTCCGAAGGAGGTGATTCAGGTCACTTTTCCAAAACCTAGTGGGTGCACGGTTTTCGCGCTTACGGTGAGCCCCTCCCCCGGGGACCGCACCCACGCACACCGGCCCGCCCGCACCCCCGCACCCCCGGACCCCCGGACCCCCGGACCGCACCCAGGAGCCGTACGCCGATGAACGCCACGCCCCCCGCCGCCATCCCCCCGTACAAGGACGCCGCCCTCCCCGTGGACCTGCGCGTGGCGGACCTGCTCTCCCGGATGACGCTGGAGGAGAAGGCCGGCCAGCTCTTCCATTCCATGCTGATGATGAATCCGGACGGCACCCCGGTCACCGAGACCGACGGCTCGATGCTCCCGTTCACCACGCCCGAGCTGGTCGGGGACCGGTTCGTCAGCCACTTCAACCTGCTCGGCACGTACGGCGCCCGCGAGATGGCGCAGTGGCAGAACGCGGTGCAGGAGATGGCCGCGGCCACCCGGCTCGGCATCCCGGTCACCCTCTCGACCGACCCCCGGCACGCCTTCACCGACAACGTCGGCGCCTCCTTCAACTCCGGCGCCTTCTCCGCCTGGCCGGAGGCGCTGGGCCTGGCCGCGATCGGCGACCCGGAGCTGGTCTTCCGCTTCGCGGACACCGTCCGCCGCGAGTACCTGGCCGTCGGCTTCCGCCTCGCCCTGCACCCGCAGATCGACCTGGCCACCGAGCCCCGCTGGGCCCGCCAGACCGGCACGTTCGGCTCCGACGCGCAGCTCACCGCCGAGCTGGTCCAGGCGTACGTCCGCGGGCTCCAGGGCCCGGAGCTCGGCCCCGGGTCCGTCTCGGCGATGGTCAAGCACTTCCCCGGCGGCGGCCCGCAGAAGGACGGCGAGGACCCCCACTTCGCGCACGGCAAGGAGCAGGTCTACCCGGGCGGGATGCGCGAGCACCACCTGGAGCCGTTCAAGGCGGCGATCGCCGCCGGCTGCGCGCAGATGATGCCGTACTACGGCCAGCCGATCGGCACGGACTGGGAGGAGGTCGGCTTCGGCTTCAACAAGGGCGTGGTCACGGGCCTGCTCCGGGAGGAGCTGGGCTTCGAGGGGATCGTCTGCACCGACTGGGGGCTGCTCAACGACGCGTCGATCTTCGGCGAGGTCCACCCGGCGCGGGCCTGGGGCGTGGAGCACCTGACGGTCGCCGAGCGGGCGGCGCGCGCGCTGGACGCCGGCTGCGACCAGTTCGGCGGGGAGCAGTGCCCCGAGGTGATCGTGGAGCTGGTCCGCTCGGGCCGGGTCGCGGAGTCGCGGATCGACGCGTCGGTGGCGCGGCTGCTGCGCGAGAAGTTCGTACTGGGCCTGTTCGAGAACCCGTACGTGGACCCGGACGCGGCGGCGGAGACGGTCGGCCGGGCCGATTTCGCGGCTGCGGGGGCGGCGGCCCAGCGTCGTTCGCTCACGGTGCTGACCAATCCCGACGCGCTGCTGCCGGTCTCCGGGACCCCGAAGCTGTACGTGGACGGCGTGGACGAGGCCGTCGCGGCCGGGTACGGCGAGGTCGTGTCCGACCCGGGGGCGGCGGATCTGGCGGTGCTGCGGCTGCACACCCCGTACGAGCCGCGGGAGAACCTCTTCGAATCGTTCTTCCACTCGGGCTCGCTGGCCCATCCGGAGCCGGAGCTGTCACGGATCCTGGCGCTGCTGGCCGCCGTACCGACGCTGGTCTGCATCAACCTGGAGCGGGCGGCGGTGATCCCGGAGATCGCCGAGCGGGCGGCGGCGCTGATCGCGGACTACGGCGCCGAGGACTCCGCGCTGCTTGACGTGGCCTTCGGCCGGGCCGTGCCCGAGGGGCGGCTGCCCTTCGAGCTGCCGCGGTCGATGGCGGCGGTGGAGGCCTCGCGGCCGGACGTGCCGAACGACACGATCGACCCTGTGTTCCCGTACGGGCACGGTCTGTCCCTGTAGGGGGTCGACAAAAGGGTCGCCACATGCGCGCGGTGGCTGACGATCACCGCGCGCCGGGTGGCCGTTCTGTGGGGGGACGGCCACCCGGCATCACCGCCCATATCCGCATACCCGCCATAATCGGAACCACTGGTTCCGCACGCCTCCCTGTCCGAACCCCGCATAGCCGCAGGCCGGTGCCTCCTCTACGCTGCACCCCTACCACGCGGATCTTCAGGGGCGGGACATGGAACAGACACACACCACCCACGGCGGCGCCGCGGCCACCCCCGGCGCTCAGCGGCGCGTGCTCGTGGTCGAGGACGACCGTACGATCGCCGACGCCATCGCGGCACGGCTGCGCGCCGAGGGCTTCCAGGTGCAGGCCGCGTTCGACGGCCCGGCCGCCGTGGCGGCGGCCGAGAGCTGGCAGCCCGAGCTGCTGGTCCTCGACGTCATGCTGCCCGGCTTCGACGGCCTGGAGGTCTGCCGCCGGGTCCAGGCGCAGCGGCCGGTGCCGGTACTGATGCTCACCGCGCGGGACGACGAAACCGACATGCTGGTCGGGCTCGGGGTCGGCGCGGACGACTACATGACGAAGCCGTTCTCCATGCGCGAGCTCGCGGCGCGGGTCCACGTCCTGCTGCGGCGCGTGGAGCGGGCCACCCTGGCCGCCACCGCCCCGCGCGGGGCCACCCTGCGCCTGGGGGATCTGGAGATCGACCACGCGCAGCGGCGGGTCCGGGTGCAGGCCGAGGACGTGCACCTGACGCCCACCGAGTTCGACCTGCTGGTCTGCCTGGCCGGCACCCCGCGGGCGGTGCTCTCGCGGGAGCAGCTGCTCGCCGAGGTGTGGGACTGGGCCGACGCGTCCGGCACCCGTACGGTCGACAGCCACATCAAGGCCCTGCGCCGCAAGATCGGGGCGGAGCGGATCCGTACGGTCCACGGCGTCGGGTACGCCCTGGAGACCCCGGCCCAGGCGTGAGCATCGGGCGCCCGGGCGGGCTGCGGCCGTTCTCCCCGTTCTCGATCAAGACCAAGCTGGGCACGCTCGTCGTGGTCTCGGTCTTCATCACGACGGGCCTGCTGATGGTGGCGGTGCGCACGAGCACCGAGTTCCGGTTCATCACGGTGTTCTCGGTGATCGCCTCGATGCTGATCACGCAGTTCGTGGCGCACAGCCTGACCGCGCCGCTGGACGAGATGACCACGGTGGCCCGGGCGATATCCGACGGGGACTACACGCGCCGGGTGCGCGGGGCCGGGCGCCGCGACGAGCTGGGCGACCTGGCCTCCACGATCAACCTGATGGCGGACGACCTGGAGGCGGTGGACCGGCACCGCAAGGAGCTGGTCGCCAACGTCTCGCACGAGCTGCGCACGCCGATCGCGGCGCTGCGGGCGGTGCTGGAGAACGTGGTGGACGGGGTCTCGGCCGCCGATCCGGAGACCATGCGCACGATGCTGAAGCAGACCGAGCGCCTGGGCCGGCTCGTGGAGACCCTGCTGGACCTGTCCCGGGTGGACAACGGGGTGGTGCCGCTGAAGGCCCGCCGCTTCGAGGTGTGGCCGTACCTGTCGGGGGTCCTGAAGGAATCGGGCCTCGCGGCGGCCGGCCGGCCGGGCCTGGCCTCCGGCTCGGGCGGGCACACCCGCAACGACGTACACCTGCACCTGGACGTGTTCCCGCCCGAGCTCACGGCGTACGCGGACGCCGAGCGCCTGCACCAGGTGGTGGCGAACCTGATCGACAACGCGGTCAAGCACAGCCCGCCGCACGGCCGGGTCACGGTCCGGGCCCGGGAGGGCGACGGGCCCGGGAGCCTGGCGCTGGAGGTACGGGACGAGGGCCCGGGCATCCCGGAGGCCGAGCGGCACCGGGTCTTCGAGCGGTTCAACCGGGGCGGCGCGAACGGCGGCGACGGGGGCACCGGACTGGGGCTCGCGATCGCCCGCTGGGCCGTCGGCCTGCACGGAGGGCATATCGGGGTGGCCGAATCGTCACGCGGCTGCCGCATCCTCGTCACGCTTCCGGGCAGCTCCCCGGCGTCACATTGACGTAGGGTTCGAGTGCGTAGGACATGATCTCGGCCACACGTGCCGGGGTCCGTCAGGGGTGCGAAGCCATGGGGGCCGCAACCACGGTGCCCCCTACCCGAACCAGGCTGGTTTCCCGCCATTCAGAGCGGCGAAACCCGCCGTTCGGTGTGACCTACATGACGTATCTCCCGCCCGGTCTGCATCCACCGGCCAGGGAGGCGTAGCCTTTATTCCCGCTGTCCATACCTTGTGAAGCGGAAGAGGGCGGTTGCCGCCGTGTCGCCACAGTCCCCCAGTAACCCGAGCACCACGACCGAAGCAGCAGAGGGCGGGAAGACCCCTGCCTCAGGCTTCGGTGCCAACGAGTGGCTCGTCGACGAGATCTATCAGCAGTACCTCCAGGACCCGAATTCGGTCGACCGGGCCTGGTGGGACTTCTTCGCCGACTACAAGCCCGGGGGCACTGCGTCTCCGGTGAAGCCGGACGAGCCCAAGAAGTCCCCGACGACGGACGGCGCCTCCGCACAGGCCGCCGCCGCTGTCGCCCCGCAGGTCTCCGACGCCGCCGCCACGGGGGCGGCGAGCGCCGCCGCGCCCTCTCTTGCCGCCGCGCGCCCGCCTGTGTCAGCTCCTGCCCCTGCTCCTGCCACCCCCTCTGGTGCCCCTGCTGTGACTGTCACCTCCCAGGCCCAGGCCGCCGCACCGGCGGCCGCAGCCCCTCAGGCCCCGGCTCCGGCCGCCGCGCCCGCCGCCGCTCCCGCCGCCGCCCAGAAGGCCGCGCCCGCCACCGGGGCCCCCGCGGGTCCCGAACTGGTGACGCTCCGCGGCCCGGCGGCAGCCGTGGCCAAGAACATGAACGCCTCCCTCGACGTCCCGACGGCCACGTCCGTCCGCGCCGTCCCGGTGAAGCTTCTGTTCGACAACCGCATCGTCATCAACAACCACCTGAAGCGCGCCCGGGGCGGGAAGATCTCCTTCACGCACCTGATCGGCTACGCGATGGTGCAGGCCATCAAGGCCATGCCGTCGATGAACTACTCCTTCGCGGAGAAGGACGGCAAGCCCACCCTGGTCAAGCCGGAGCACGTGAACTTCGGCCTCGCGATCGACCTGGTGAAGCCCAACGGCGACCGCCAGCTCGTCGTCGCCGGCATCAAGAAGGCCGAGACCCTCAACTTCTTCGAGTTCTGGCAGGCGTACGAGGACATCGTCCGCCGCGCCCGCATCGGCAAGCTGACGATGGACGACTTCACCGGCGTCACCGTCTCGCTGACCAACCCCGGCGGCCTGGGCACCGTCCACTCCGTGCCCCGCCTGATGCCCGGACAGTCGGTCATCATGGGCGTCGGCTCCATGGACTACCCCGCCGAGTTCCAGGGCACCTCGCAGGACACCCTGAACAAGCTGGGCATCTCCAAGGTCATGACCCTGACGTCGACCTACGACCACCGGGTCATCCAGGGCGCGGCCTCCGGCGAGTTCCTCCGCATCGTCGCGAACATGCTGCTCGGCGAGAGCGGCTTCTACGACGACGTGTTCGAGGCCCTGCGCATCCCGTACGAGCCGGTCCGCTGGCTCCGGGACATCGACGCCTCGCACGACGACGACGTCACGAAGGCCGCCCGCGTCTTCGAGCTGATCCACTCCTACCGGGTCCGCGGCCACGTCATGGCCGACACCGACCCGCTGGAGTACAAGCAGCGCAAGCACCCCGACCTCGACATCACCGAGCACGGCCTCACCCTGTGGGACCTGGAGCGCGAGTTCGCGGTCGGCGGCTTCTCCGGCAAGTCGATGATGAAGCTCCGCGACATCCTCGGCGTGCTGCGCGACTCGTACTGCCGCACCACCGGCGTCGAGTTCATGCACATCCAGGACCCGAAGCAGCGCCGCTGGATCCAGGACCGCATCGAGCGCCCGCACTCCAAGCCGGAGCGCGAGGAGCAGCTGCGCATCCTGCGCCGCCTGAACGCGGCGGAGGCCTTCGAGACCTTCCTGCAGACGAAGTACGTCGGCCAGAAGCGGTTCTCGCTGGAGGGCGGCGAGTCCGTCATCCCGCTGCTCGACGCCGTCCTCGACTCGGCCGCCGAGGCCCGCCTCGACGAGGTCGTCGTCGGCATGGCCCACCGCGGCCGCCTGAACGTGCTCGCGAACATCGTCGGCAAGTCGTACGCGCAGATCTTCCGCGAGTTCGAGGGCAACCTCGACCCGAAGTCCATGCACGGATCCGGCGACGTCAAGTACCACCTGGGCGCCGAGGGCACCTTCACGGGCCTGGACGGGGAGCAGATCAAGGTCTCGCTCGTCGCCAACCCCTCGCACCTTGAGGCCGTGGACCCGGTCCTGGAGGGTGTCGCCCGCGCCAAGCAGGACGTCATCAACAAGGGCGGCACGGACTTCACCGTCCTGCCCGTCGCCCTGCACGGTGACGCGGCCTTCGCCGGCCAGGGTGTCGTCGCCGAGACCCTGAACATGTCTCAGCTGCGCGGCTACCGCACCGGCGGCACCGTCCACGTCGTGATCAACAACCAGGTCGGCTTCACCGCCGCCCCGGAGTCCTCGCGTTCCTCGATGTACGCGACCGACGTGGCCCGCATGATCGAGGCGCCGATCTTCCACGTGAACGGCGACGACCCGGAGGCCGTGGTCCGCATCGCGCGGCTCGCCTTCGAGTTCCGCCAGGCGTTCAACAAGGACGTCGTCATCGACCTCATCTGCTACCGCCGCCGCGGTCACAACGAGTCGGACAACCCGGCGTTCACGCAGCCGCTGATGTACGACCTGATCGACAAGAAGCGCTCGGTGCGCAAGCTGTACACCGAGTCCCTCATCGGTCGCGGCGACATCACGCTGGAAGAGGCGGAGCAGGCGCTCCAGGACTTCCAGGGCCAGCTGGAGAAGGTCTTCGCGGAGGTCCGCGAGGCCTCCACGCAGCCCGTCGGCGCCCCGGTGTCCCCGGCGCAGACCGCGCAGGAGTTCCCGGTCAAGGTGAACACGTCGGTCTCCCAGGAGGTCGTCAAGCGGATCGCCGAGTCCCAGGTCAACATCCCGGACCACGTCACCGTGCACCCGCGTCTGCTGCCGCAGCTGCAGCGCCGCGCGGCGATGATCGACGAGGGCACCATCGACTGGGGCATGGGCGAGACCCTCGCCTTCGGCTCGCTGCTGATGGAGGGCACCCCGGTCCGGCTGTCCGGCCAGGACTCCCGCCGCGGTACGTTCGGCCAGCGCCACGCGGTGCTGATCGACCGGGAGACGGGCGAGGACTACACCCCGCTGCAGTACCTGTCGGACGAGCAGGCCCGCTTCAACGTCTACGACTCGCTGCTCTCCGAGTACGCGGCCATGGGCTTCGAGTACGGCTACTCGCTGGCCCGCCCGGACGCGCTGGTCCTCTGGGAGGCCCAGTTCGGTGACTTCGTCAACGGCGCGCAGACCGTCGTGGACGAGTTCATCTCCTCGGCGGAGCAGAAGTGGGGCCAGACCAGCGGTGTCACGCTGCTCCTGCCGCACGGCTACGAGGGCCAGGGCCCGGACCACTCGTCCGCGCGTCCCGAGCGCTTCCTGCAGATGTGCGCGCAGGACAACATGACGGTCGCGATGCCGACCCTGCCGTCGAACTACTTCCACCTGCTGCGCTGGCAGGTCCACAACCCGCACCACAAGCCGCTCATCGTCTTCACCCCGAAGTCGATGCTGCGTCTGAAGGCGGCGGCGTCGAAGGCGGAGGAGTTCACCAGCGGTTCCTTCCGCCCGGTGATCGGCGACTCGACGGTGGACCCGAACGCGGTCCGCAAGGTCGTGTTCTGCGCGGGCAAGGTCTACTACGACCTGGAGGCCGAGCGGGAGAAGCGCGGCATCACGGACACCGCGATCATCCGCATCGAGCGGCTGTACCCGCTGGCGGGTGCGGAACTCCAGGCGGAGATCGCCAAGTTCCCGAACGCGGCGAAGTACATCTGGGCGCAGGAGGAGCCGGCGAACCAGGGTGCGTGGCCGTTCATCGCGCTGAACCTGATCGACCACCTCGACCTGGCGGTCGGCGCGGACGTCCCGGCGGGCGAGCGCCTGCGGCGCATCTCGCGCCCGCACGGCTCCTCGCCGGCGGTGGGCTCGGCGAAGCGCCACCAGGCGGAGCAGCAGCTCCTGCTGAACGAGGTCTTCGAGGCGTAAGCGCTGCGCTTGCCCGGACAGCCGGAAGGCCCGGCCCCCTCACGGGGGCCGGGCCTTCCGGCTGTCCGGGGGGCGTTGCCGCCTGCTCGCGGGGCGCTTCGCTCACCCGGGGCCTTCACCCCCCTCTCCCACCACCGGACCCGGCGTTTGCCCACCCGCCCCCACCCGCAGTGGGGCGATGCGGCAGTGGATTGCCGGGCGGGGTCGGGGGCGGCGGCACTCCGCTGAGCCGAATCGGCCCGTGGTCCGGTGGCGTCGGGGTTCCGCACCCAATTCCTCGGCATCAGGGAGGGTTTGGGGGTTTCCCGTCAGTCCCATAGTCCTTCCGGTGCGGGCCGGCCCGTCAAGGGCGCTCACTTCGTTCGCGTCGCACCGCGATGGCCTACGGCCACCCTTGACCGACCGCCCCACCCCGGAAAGACAAGGACTGCCGGGAACCCCCCAAAAGAACGGCACGGGTCAGAGAGCAGCAAGCGGCCGGACCAGGGAACGACTGCCGCGTTCCCCAGGATGACGTCCGGCCAAGGCCCACCACCCCGCCCGGGCAGGGTCGGGGGAGGCTCTACCCACACCAAACAGCGACCAGCAGCCCATCGGGAGCCGCCGATCGCCTCAAATCGCTACGCGCTCCTCATCGACGGCGTCCGACGGCCATCCAGGGCTGGGCATAGGCCGCCACAGATCGCTACGCGGCTGAGGCGCCCTGGCGGCGATCAGCTCGCCATGGGCTGCGCGCTCAGCGGCGGGCGCGCAGTTCGGGGTGGTGTCGCATGATCAGGACGTTCATGTCGCTGACGCGGGAGCGGTCACGCTCCACCTGGGCCTGGAAGCGGGCCAAGACGTGAGCGGCGCACTCGGCGCAGGAGTCCGGAGGGACCGGCAACCGCGGGAACAGATCGGCGGCCTCCATCACACGGCCTCGATGTTGGCCAGGGCCGTGGAGATCTCCCGGCCTGACGGGGCCCGGACGTACGCCAGCTTCACCCAGTGCTCACGGACCGGTGTGTCGGAGACGTCCTCCCGGACCACGGCCATGAGTTCCCCTTCGACGCCGGACGCGATGTCCCGCACCCGCCTGTGGAGCAGCGCGTGAGGAACGTCCTCGAAGGGACGGGGTACTGCTTCATGCATCACGGAGTCTGACTCCCTACCGTCGTCATCGGGCGATGTGACGACGGTAGGGGCGGCCCGGTATCGGCAGGGGCACAGTTCGTGCCCCTGCCTTCAGGCAGTCAGCATCCCTAGCCGTGAGGCGAGTTCAGATGCCCGTCGACGGCGGGCAGGGCTCTTCGACTCGGCCTCCTCCAGAACGATCCGCTTCGCGTAGCCGTTGTACTGCACGGTCTCCGGCGCAGCCTCGTGGGCCTGCGCCAGCGTCGCCAGCGCCACGTCCGGCTGCGCGTCGAGGTGGTACGCGCGGGCCTGCTCGATCCGGTGCCGGGCCCGTCGCGGCCGCGACGGAATCGCCTCCGCCTCCGCCCGCGCGGCCTGGCGCGCCGACTCCCCGCCTGCGTGCAGCTCGACGGCGACGGTGACTGCGTGCGCGCCGATGACGGCCCGGGAGAAGCTCGTCACGGGGTGGAAGTACCCGCGCGGTAGCGACTCGGCCAGGGCCCGGGCGTCGTCCCAGTACCGCCACGCGGTGCCGGTCTCGCCGCGGCGGGCGGCCGTCAGCCCTGCCTCGACGGTGAGGGCCCCGGCGACCGCGCGGACGTCCGTGCTGGCGTCGGGGAGGAGCGGCTCCAGGTAGCGGAGGGTCTCCAGGGTGACGGCGTCCGCCGCGTCCAGGTGCGCACTCTCCCGGTGGGCCTGAGTGGTCAGCCACGCGGCGAGGCCGATCGCGTGCGGGTCCTCGGAGTCCTGCGCAGCCATCATGCCGCGCTCGGCCACCCGCCACACCAGGGGCGCGTCCGGCTGGTAGGCGCAGAAGAACTGTGCGAGGAAGTACACCTCCGCCAAGCGCGCTTGGGCCGCTTTGCGGTCGGCGACGGTCGTGGCCTGCCGGACCGCGGCCTGCGCGTCCCGGACCAGATCCGGGAGCAGCGCCCCGACCACGTCGCGGTGATTCGGCGCCGAATGCCGGGCCGACCACGCGCGGGCGAGCCGCGCGGTCAGGTGCGCGGCCGACGGTGCTTCTCGGCTGTCGCCGAGCTGGAGCGCGTTGAGGGCTTCACGGACCGCGGCGAACCGCGGGTGCCCGGGGCCGGTGAACAAGCTGACACGCACGGACTGGTCCCCCGTGAGGTCGGACAGGTCCCGGACCCGCAGCACCTCGGCGATACGGAGGATGACGGGCAGGTGCGGGGTCCGAAGACGGCCCGTCTCGACGGACTTGACCCATGACCCGGATCGCGCGAGGAGGCCACCGAGTTGATCGCGGGTGAGGCCGCGGCGCTGGCGGAGGATCTGCATTCTTTGCCCGAAGACCAACGGGTCTGTGTACGGGTCCGGACTAGCCTCAGGTGACATGGCGGCCTTTGCCCCTCTCCTTGCAGCGCGACACTGACAGCGTATGGGGCAGGGCCGGTTCTGTGTGATCCAGAACGCACGAAAGCGCCCCCCGGCCTTGTTGGTTCGCATTGGCGCGCTCCCCGGTGATGGGGCGCCCCGCCTGCTGTTGGATGGCACCACGGCCTCGACGCGTGCGCGCCGAGAGCTGGAGGGCATCCGGTACGCGATTCGCCTCGCCGAGGCATGAGAAGGAGACTCAGTGGCTGACGACCTGTCCGCGGTGGCGCGCTTCCTCTATGAGGCCGGCACGCTCAAGCACACCCGCCGTACGGGCTGGTGGATGGCCGGCGTCAACGATCCCGAGAGCGTAGCCGAGCACTCGTGGCGCACCCCGCTCATCGCGTCGGTCATCGCGAAGCTGGAGGGTGCCGACCCCGCGCGTGCCGCGTTCCTCGCCGTGTGGCACGACACCCAGGAGACCCGTACTGGGGACGTCAACCACCTCGGGAAGAAGTACGCGCCGGCCGGCGACCCGCAGGCCGTGACGGCCGACCAGACCGCGGGCATGCCCGACGTGCTCGCCTCGGCGATTCGGGAGCTGGTCGCCGAGTACGAGGCGCAGGACTCGCCGGAGGCGGTCTGTGCCCGCGACGCGGACAAGCTGGAGTGCATGCTCCAGGGCATCGAGTACAAGGCCCCAGGGCTACGAGAACACGCAGCGGTGGATCGCAACAGCCGGGCCCAGATCGCGACGGAGACGGGCCGGCGGCCGGCAGACGAGCTGCTCGGGCAGGGACCGTTGGACTGGTTGCGCAACGCCCTCGGCGAGAAGGCCTGAGGCCCTGCGCTCAGGCGCCCTTGGGGCACTCAGCCCTGGACGGCCGTCGGACGCCAAGCTTGAGGAGCGCGTAGCGATCTGCTGCGCCCCTGCCTCCGATGGGCTGCTGGTCGTTGTTTCGTACGGGTAGAGCCGCCACCGACTCGGAATGTGCCTGCGCGTTGGCCCGGGGCGGAAGGTTGCCTGATGCCCCGCGCCCCGACTCTGCCCGGGCGGGGTGGTGGGCCTTGGCCGGACGTCATCCCGGGGAACGCGGCAGTCGTTCCCTGGTCCGGCCGCTTGCTGCTCTCTGACCCGTGCCGTTCTTTTGGGGGGTTCCCGGCAGTCCTTGTCTTTCCGGGGTGGGGCGGTCGGTCAAGGGTGGCCGTAGGCCATCGCGGTGCGACGCGAACGAAGTGAGCGCCCTTGACGGGCCGGCCCGCACCGGAAGGACTATGGGACTGACGGGAAACCCCCAAACCCTCCCTGATGCCGGTTGATGGGGTGCCGCCCCGCCGACCCCGAGCGACAGGTCGCCGGGCCCCGGCTTCCGCGCCGGTAGGGGCGGGTGGGCAAACGCCGGGACCGGTGGTGTGGAGAGCGGGAGGTGAAGGCCACGAGCAAGCGAAGCGCCCCGGAGAGACCGGTCGAACCGAACGGGCTCACGCCTCGCAGTCGTACTGCTTGGCGAGATGGTCGACGGCCTCCAGGACCACGGTGCGGGAGGCCGCGACGAGGGCCGCATCGTCCCAGTTCCCCGCAACGACGACGCCGGGTGCGACCTTCAGCGTGACGGTGACGTACTCGGCGTCCGCCTTCATCTTCTTCGGACAGCCGGCGGGGAGCTGGACCTCGCTCTGCCGCGGACCCACCCACCCCGAACGGCCGGCGGCAAGCCAAGCGGCACCCTGTACGGGGTCGTTCAGGGTGTTGGTGGGCCGGGCGTCGAGGGTGTACTGGGGCCGGCCCGCGGCGCTTCCCTCCGGGTTCCGGTTGACGAAGCAGATGGTGGAGAAGACGGGGTCCGCCGTCGACCTTCCGCTCACGTCCTCGTCGACGGTGAGCCGGCCGCCCTTGCCGTCGTACAGCAGACCCGCCGTCTTCTCGGTGAGCATGCCGAGGCAGAGGTTCCGCGCGCGCAGGTCCTTCAGCGGGCTGGGCCACAGCTGGATCGCGGTGACGACCGCCGCCGCGACCACGAGCATGGCGGGCAGCACAAGGTACTTCTTGTTCACGGTCAGCGCTCGCCCATCTTCATGTCGGCGTCCTTGATGCCGTTCTGGTACCACTGCTGTGCGGTGGGCTGGAGGCCGTCCTCGTACTCCCCGGGGCTCGCGTCCAGCTCCGACAGGGCAAGACCCCGCCCCTGCGCCATCTGGCGCAGCATGGCGTCCATCTGCTTCTCGCCGTTGTCGTAGTGGTTGATCATGTTGTTGCGGGTCTCGGCATCGACCTTGGAGTTGAGATCGTTCATGTACGCGGCCGTGCCGACGTCGATCGAGCGCTGGAGGACGTCACCCGCGACGGGGATGGCCGTCAGGGGCGCGCCGATGATGTGGTAGTTCATCATCTTGTTCCAGCTGTTGGCGTCCTTCTGTGCCTGGCCGAGGTCGTAGATGACATCCCCTCGCGTGCCGTCGAGGTGGCCGAGCACCTCCGAGGACTGCTTGACCCAGGCGCGCAGTTCCGGGTCTTCCTTGCGGTACGAGTCAGCCGGGAAGCGGTCGAGGCCGTCGGCGATCACCGCGGTCTGCGAGGCATGGATGACGCCGAAGGCCTGCGGGTCCTCGGCGGTGGAGCGGATGATCCGGGTCAGCGCCCCGCGGTCGATGCCGAGATCGTTGAAATCGGTGGGCCCGTCCATGTTCTTGCCGAGGATCTGGTGCACGTCGGAGCCGTAGTCGCCGATCATCTCGCCCATGGCCATGCGCAGGGTGACGGGCACGGCGCTCTGGTTCTTCTTCGTCTCCTCGGCGTACTCGTCGATCATTCGCTCGAAGATCGCGGACTCGGCTCCGTCGTGGCGCGTGCCCACGGGGTGCAGCGGGCCGCCCGGCTCACGGCCGGTCGCCGCGGCGTCGACGGCGGCCGCGAACTCGCCGCGGGCGGAGGTCCGCTGCAGGTCCTCGGGCATCTTGTCCTGGACGTCGCCGCCCGGCCAGTCGCGATCCTCCAGGAAGTACTTCAGGTTGTCCGTCGTGTGGGGATCGAAGTAGTGGGTGGCGGCGGACGGGTTGCGGCTCATCGCGTTCATCAGACCCTTCATCGGGTCCTCCTGCGTGCCCTGCCAGTTCTTCATGACCCCGTCGTAGGCATCCTTGTCGTGGGTCTCCCACTCACGGATACCGTCGCCGACCTCCGTCAGGAAGGCGTCGCTGTAGACCGGGTCGTCCTTGTCCTTCCGGAACGGACTGTCCTTGGGGTCTTTCGGGTCGTACGGCTTGTCCCCGGCGTCGGCGGCCATCAGATCGGTAAGGGCCTTCCAGCCCGTCGCCCCGCCCTTGAGCTGCCCAGGGTGCTGGTTCGGCAGGTCGTTGCCGTCGCGTGCCATGGCGATGAGCCGGTCGGTCCAGGCCGAGGTGACGCCGCCCGGCGAGCCGATGGGAGAGTCGGGTCCGGTCGCGGTGGCGAGGCTGCCGGAGAGGGCCTTGTAGAGGCGGGCATCGGTCGCGGAGACCTGGCCGTCGCGGCCACCGTGCTCCAGGCTTCCGGCGAGCAGTAGCACCGCCTCCTGGTCATCGCGGCCGTTGTAGCTGAGGTTCTGCATCAGCTCGGCGGAGAACGCCGGCGAGTTCTGGCCGCCTTCGACGAGCGTGAGGAGCCGCTCGCGCTCCTTGTCGCCGAGGTAGTCCCAGCGGGCGTAGAGCTTGGCCGCCTCGCGCCCGTTCTCCGTCTGCTGTTTCTCCTCCTCGCGCATCTTCTTGGCGTCGGCGACGCCGCCGAGGTCGGTGCTGCCGAAGTCGTTGGGGTGGTTCTTGATCAACGCGCGCAGACCCCAGGCACACAGCTCGTCGGCCTCATTGGCCCGCTGCAGAATGCCTTCGATCTTGCCACGCAGAGCATCGAACTGTGCCTCGGTGGCGATCGGCTCGGTGCTGTCCTTCGACCGGCGGTCGGGGTGCACGCGATGGCTGAGCACGCCGTTCGGGTAGATGGTGATGCCCGGTGGAGGGTTCTCGTACGTGGCCTTGAGGTCGTCATGGGCGGTTCTGAGTAAGGTGTGGGCGTCCTGGAGGAGGTCGCGTACGGATTCGGCCTCGGTGACGGCGTCACCGAATTCCTTGGCCGTCTTCGTGACGAACTCCTTCGTCACGGAGGCGTTCTCACCCCGCCAGATGGACTTGTCGGCCTTGGTCTTCATGGCCGACGCATCGGTCTTGAGCTGCGTCAGCTTGGCAATCATCTCCGTCCACTGAGTGACCGCGGTGTCCATCGGACCCAGCTTGGCGTTCAAGAGCTGCTCGAACGTGGCCATGACTGCGGCTCCTCACCGGAAGAACTTGTCGATCTGGGACGCGGACACGGCGCCCTCGCTGCCCGGCACGACGGGTCCGACGATGCGCAGCTGCGCCCCGATCCAGTCGTCATTGGCCTTGTTGGACCTCTTCGTGTAGTCGAGGTGGTTGGAGATGTGCGCGCATGCCTGGAGGAGGGTCCTCACCTGCGTCTCCCAGGTCCTGTTCACCTCCGAGAGCGCGGCGCCGGCGTCGAAGCCGTCACCCTTCAGGCTGCTCCCGGCACTCTCGCTCGCCGCGTTCGCGTGCTTCCCGGCTGGTTCCAGGCCGTCGAACAGGCCGTGGGCGGCATGGCCGATCCCGCCGAGGTCGTCGTCCTCGACGACATAGTCGGCCGAGCCTGCCTTCGGAGTCGAACCGCCCGTACTGTCAGCGTGGTTCAACCTCATGGTGACGGCCGCCGTCTCCGCGGCCCACTCTTCCTCGAACGACATCGTCGAGACCCCCGTGTCCCTGGTCGCAAAGCTGCCCCGCCCGTCACGGTACGCACCTGGGTAACGACCGGCTACGGCTGATCGACCATGTGTACGCATTCTTGACGCAGCCGAGCCAAACTCATCGCCACCTGCGGCCTGTTGAGCCTCCACGTGACTGAACGGCACGGGGTAGAGAGCAGGGGCCGGGGGACCATGACGGACCGGGCGCTCAGCGGCGGGCCCGGAGTTCGGGGTGGTGTCGCGTGATCAGCACGTTCATGTCGCTGACGCGGGAGCGGTCACGCTCCACCTGGGCCTGGAAGCGGGCCAAGACGTGAGCGGCGCACTCGGCGCAGGAGTCCGGAGGGACCGGCAACCGCGGGAAGAGGTCGGCGGCCTCCATTACACGGCCTCGATGTTGGCCACGGAGGTGGAGATCTCCCGGCCTGACGGGCCCCGGACGTACGCCAGCTTCACCCAGCGCTCACGGACCGGTGTGTCGGAGACGTCCTCCCGGACCACGGCCATGAGTTCCCCTTCGACGCCGGACGCGATGTCCCGCACCCGCCTGTGGAGCAGCGCATGAGGAACGTCCTCGAAGGGGCGGGGTACTGCTTCATGCATCACGGGGTTTCACTCCCTACCTCGTCTGCGGGTGGTGAGACGAGTGTGGGAGCACGGCAAGGCCCCGACTATCACGACATATTGATAGTCGGGGCCAAGGATTCACACAGGGCTATGTGCCCAGCCAGGACCCGTACGACAGGAAGGAGTCGGGGAGTTGGCGGCGGGCCGCCTCCAGGCCCGCGTACGTCTCGCGGACCGTCTGGTGATAGCGGGCCTGCTGCGGCGCGGACTTTCTCGCCTTCAACAAGTTCTGGAACGACGCGTCGAGGTCCCCCGTCCACATCTGCGCCCGGGCGAGCTCCGCGTAGTGGTGCGACCGACGGGACTTCGGCCAGTCGGCCGGGATCGTCACGCTGCGGCCCGTCTGCGCGGCCTGCCCGTACTCGTCGAGTTCGGCGAGCACGCTGACCCGGTGCACGGCAACGTTCGTCGGCCCGAACGCCAGCCAGTGCGTGCTGACTGCCTCACCCGTGCCGGCGGCGATCCGCTCTGCTTCGCCGAGGTGCCCCTCAGCGCGGCCGCCGTCCTTCGACCGACCGGCCATCACCGCTGCGCCGAGGTGCAGCTGCCCGGTGACGACCTCCCGTTCCCGGGACGGGTCCGCCTGCGCAAGCGTGCGCAGTCCGAGGTCCACAAGGCGCTCCCCGGTGCGGTACTCGCCGTCCCTGAGGTAGGTGAGCGCACGCATGTACCGGTACATGCCGCCGAACACTGCGTCAGAACCGCGCTCGGCCGCCCAGTCCATGCGTGCCAGAGCCAGCGCGGCGAGGTCGTAGTAGCCGAGCTTGCTGGCGACGTCGTAGGAGGTGCGGTACAGGCTGGCCAGCAGCAGCCACCGGTCCCGGCCCGGCGCCGCGTGGGCGGCGGTGGTGGCCTCTTGGATGAGTCCGGGGAGCTGGCTGGCGGTCTGCTTGATCTCTCCAGCCCGGACCGCGACGAGCAGGGCCTCGGCGTCGTCGGTGAGGAGTTGGTGCGGTCGCGGGGTGATGTCCGGGTCGGTGCCGAGGTCGTACACATCGAGGGCCTGGCGGATCGGCCGGATCAGGATGTCCAGCTCGTCAGCACGCAGTTCGGTGGCGTACGGCTGTCCGGTGATCGTGTCGACGGAGATGCGCAGGGCGCGGGCCACCGCGGCGATCAGGTGTGGGCTGGCCGGGATGACACCCTGCTCGGTCTTGGTGTAGGTGCTGTAGGGGACCTGGGACAGGTCCGAAACCGCCTGCTGCGTGAGGTGGCGTTCGAGGCGCAGGCGCTTCATGCGCGCGCCGGTGTGGTCGTTCGGTAGAGAGTGCATGCTGGCTCCCGTTCAGACTCGACACCTGAACGGTACCGGCACACGACGAAGTCCCCGCCCCGCCGGCACGGAACCCCGAGGCCCTCTTGCGGTACCAGTCGGAACGGCACGACGCTCGTGCCCGTCTGTGCAATCCGCTCGGCAGAGGAGCGACCGATGGCCCTGAAATTCCTGGGAATTTGGCCGAACACCCCGGATGACGGCTCGCCCACCATCTGGGTCGAGGAGGAGACCGGAGACCTGATCATCCAGTCCTGGAAGGCTGACGAGGAAACCATCAGGCAGGCGCAGGAAGTCGGATCGGTGCCCGGCCACTCGACTGACGTGCCGAGCCACGAGACTGTGATCCGGCTGCCTGCCAACATGCTCCAGTTCATTCCCCGTACGAAGAGCGAGGCCGACAGTGGCAACAGCGGTACGTGAGGCACTCTCGAAGGCGCAGCGCTCGGCGATGCACCTTGAGATGCGGGACAGCTACATGCGCGACGACCCGGAGTTCATCCGGTGGCAGCAGGGGCACCGGTACGACCCGGGCGACCGCGCGTCGTGGTGGCGGTCATGGCTGGACGTGGTGGCAGAGGCGACAGGTCGGGGCGTGGTCATGCGCCGACTGCGCGTCGTTTCCGAGCCGCTGAGTGACTACGTGCGGTACGAGTACGACGGGACGTTCTCGAACGTCGCGGCGGGTGAGGACGTGCGGTGGCTGCCGCGGTCCCGTGCGCGTGGCCTGCTGCTGCCCGTGTTGGACGGATGGGTCATGGACGAGGAAACCGTGATCCTCCACCACTTCAGCGGCGAGGGACAGTGGACCGGTCCGTGCATGGAGGTCCACCACGACCCGGCGCTGGCCGCAAAGTACTCGACGGCGTACGAGGCAGCGTGGGAGCGGGCCGTCCCGCACGCGGAGTTCCGGCCGGTCTGACGCGTACGCACCATGCCCCTTTCTGCATCCTCCAGTGCCCAGCAGGCCCGGCAGGCTCTCGCGGATCGTCTCGCCGAGCTCTGCCGGGACGCCGGCCTGTCCGGGCGCGATATCGCCCAGCGCTGTGGGTGGCACCCGTCCAAGTCCTCCCGGATCATGAACGCCCGTACGCCTCCGTCCGCCGGTGACATTCGGGCGTGGTGCAGGGCTTGTGGAGCAGAGGAGCAGATCGAAGACCTGATTGCCTCACTGCGAACGGCCGAGGGCATGTGGGTCGGCTGGCGGCGCATGGAGCGCACGGGACTCAAGCAAGCACAACAGGCCCGCCTACCCCTGTACGAGCGGACCCGCCGTTTCCGTTCATACTCCTCGTGGCTTGTGCCCGGCATGATCCAGACGCAGCCGTACACGACGGCTGCGCTGCGAGCCATTCAGCGAAGGCGCGGCCTGGTGGACGACGTGGCCGAAGCCGTGGCCGCCCGCTTGGAGCGGCAACGGATCTTGTACGAGGGCGACCGGCGGTTCGCCTTCCTCGTGGAGGAGTCCGTACTGCGGACCGGGATCGGCGGCACTGAGGTCATGTCCGGCCAGCTCAGGCACCTGATCTCGATCGCATCACTTCCCAACGTCAGCGTGGGAGTCGTACCCATGGCACCGGACCGGCAGCGGTGGCTGGCGGGCGGGCCCGCCGCCGGCTACGGCTGCGGCTCGAAGTCCCAGTACGGGCGGTTTTGTTGGCGGGCCGAGACCGTGTGGACGTGTTGGGGGCCCAGGGTGCGGGTCAGGGCCTTCAGGCCCGCGTCCTCGTGTTTCTGGGCCTCCGTGTCCTCGCGGACCGAGCGGAGGTCGGCGGCCAGGGCGATCTGGGCGCTCAGGGTCATCGGGTGGTCCGGGCCCAGGATCTGTTCGCAGCCGCGGAGGGTTTCACGGCTCAGGGACACCGCGTCCTCGAAGTGGCCCGTGATGTTGCGGTGGCCCGTGGCGTTCAGGGCGCAGCCCAGGGTCCACGGGTGGCGGTCCCCGACCGCGCCGCGCATGCCGACCAGGGCCTGTTCCGCCAGGTTGAGGGCCTCCACCCGTTCGCCCTGGGCGCGCAGGACGAGGCCGAGGTTGCCGACCGTGCCGATGCTGTACGGGTGGGCCAGCCCCAGCTGCGTCTGGTAGCCCCGTACGGCCTCCTCCGAGATCCGGCGGGCCTCGCCGATGTCCCCGTACTCCCGCAGGTACGTCGCGTAGTCCGAGGCGACCATCAGCGTCCACGGGAACTCCGCGCCGAACACCCGCGTGGAGCGCTCCAGCACGCTGCGCAGCCGGGCCCCGGCGCCCGGGATGTCCCCGGAGCGGCGCAGGCACATGCCGAGGTTGTGCTCGGCGCGCAGGGTCTGGGGGTGGTTGAGGCCGAGGACCTGGCTGTTGAGCTTGAGGCCCTGTTCCTGGCGGCCGAGGGCCTCGCGGTAGCGGCCCATCAGCCGCAGCCCCATCGCGCAGCCGATCCCGGAGGAGAGCGTGGCGATGTGCCGTACGCGCAGTACCCGCTCGCGCCGGCGCAGGGTGTCGAGGTCGGTGTCGTACGCCTCCTGGTAGCGGCCCAGCAGCCGCAGCGCGACGGCGACGTTGTTCTCGGCGTTGAGCGTCGTGGAGTCGTCCTCGCCCAGCAGTTCGCGGTAGCGGGCGAAGGCGTGCTCCAGCAGTTCGCGCGCCTGGTCGAACTTGGCGGTGCTGAGCAGCACCCCGGCGTACGTGCTGGTGGCGCGCAGGGTTTCCAGGTCCCGGTCGCCGCGCTCGGCCAGCAGCCGGTCGGCGACCGATTTGGCGAGGGTCTCGGCGCGCTTGAAGTGGCCGAGCATCCGCAGGGCGCCGCCGTAGTGGTAGCTGAGCTCGCGGACCTGGTCGTGGTCGTCGCCGAGCATCGTGCGCCACACGGCGTCGGTCTGCTCGGCGAGCCGCAGGCAGGTGCGGTACTCCCCGGCGAGGATCAGGTAGCGCAAGCAGTGCAGCAGGAAGGTCTGGATCCGCGGGTTGCTGCTGGTCAGGACGCCGGCGCTCTCCAGGTGCGGGATCAGCTCGGCGTACCGGGGCCACAGCCGGGAGTCGGAGGGGCGGCCCGGGTCCGCGGCGGCGAGGACCTGCCGGACGGCGCGGGAGAGCGGTTCGGCCTCCTCCTCGGAGAGGTCCTCGCGGACGATCCCGTGCACCATGCGGTGCAGCTGCACGGTCTCCAGCCCGCCGCCCTCCTCCACCGACAGGTCGGAGTATTCGAGGCGGACGACCGAGAACTGGACGAGCTTGTTCAGGGCGGCGTTCCACCGGATCTGGTCGTTGATGAGCCCTGCGAGCTGCTCGGGCACGTCGTCGGCGGGGAACTCCCGCAGCAGCCGCAGCGGCACCGGTCCGGGCGCGAAGAACACGAAGAGCCGCAGCAGGGCGAGAGCGTCGGGGAAGTTCTCCCGGACGTTGTTCAGCAGTATCGCGAGGGCGGTGGGGAAGGGCAGCGGGTAGTCGTCGGAGACGGTGACGGCCTCGTGGGAGTCCAGTCTGCGCTGGAGCAGGGCCAGGTAGTCGCCCACCGTCAGCGGGGAGTCGGCGAGCCAGCCGGCGGTCTGGTCGAGGGCGAGGGGGTAGTCCTCCAGGGCCTCGGCGAGCTGGTCGGCCTCCTCGCCGGTGAGCCGGCGGGCCCGGCGGCGGATGAAGGTGACCGACTCGGGCCGCGCGTACAGCGGGACTTCGAGGAGGCTGGTGTGCCGGGAGGCCCATTCGCGGTTGCGGGAGGTGATGATGACGTCGCCGGCGCCCGAGGGCAGCAGATCGGTGAGGTCGTCGGGGTTGTCGCAGCCGTCGAAGACCACCAGCCAGCGGCTGTACGGGGATCCGCGCCGCAGCGCCTCCAGGACGGCCCGGATCTGCTCGCCGTAACTGCCGGCGCCGCGCGACAGGCCCATCGCCGGAGCCAGGTCGGCGAGCCGCTCGCGCAGCGTGGGCCGGTCCTCGGCGGGGACCCACCACACCACGTCGTACTCGGAGGCGAAGCGGTACGCGTACTCGGTGGCGACCTGCGTCTTGCCCACCCCGGACAGTCCGAGCAGGGTGACGGTCGAGGCGCCGGGCGGGGCGTCGGCGAGGGCGGCGCGCAGCCGGCCGATGACGTCGTTGCGGCCGGTGAAGCGCGGGTTGCGGCGCGGGACCCGGCCCCAGATCTCGGGCGGGTCGTTGGGGAAGCGGGGGCCGCGGCGGCCGGTCTCGGCGCCGATCCGGTCGGTGGGCAGTTCGAGCCGGCGCAGCACCCGGTACTCCGCCTCGTACGCGTCCAGGCCCCACAGGTCGGTCTTCTCCAGTACGGCGACGGCGCTGGGCAGCGGCGCGTCGGTGAGGCAGACGGCCGCGAACCGGTCGGGGTGGGCGTCGGTGACGGCGCGCAGGGCGGTGTTCCACTCCTCGTCGGTGTGCGCGGCGGCGGAGAAGTAGCGCTCGCTGAGGATGAGCAGGACCCGGCTGCCGCTGCGGGCCAGGTCGTCCAGGGCGGGGGCCAGGCCGGGGGTGGACTTCGGGTCCCAGCGGGCGAGCGCGACGCGGTGGCCGTGCTCCTCCAGGCGGTGGGCGATCCACACGGCCCAGGGCCGGTTGAACCCGGCGAAGCTGATGACGAAGCGTTGCGGCTGCGCGGCTCCGTCGCGGTCTCGGTCCTGGCGAAGTCCGGTGGTCATGCGGCCGTCTCCCTGGCATCCGGGCGGTGGACGGGCTTGAAAGGTACCGCAGCGGACGGACCGTCAGCCCTCTGCGAACGGGGCGAGTTCGGGGTGGAGCGCGCACCAGGCGCGGCGCTCCCGGTCGACGGCGCGGCGGGCCACGGCGTGCTGGTCGCCGGGCGGCGGCAGGTCGTCCATGGCCCGTTCCGCGACGGCCATGGCGGCGGTGAACTCCCGTCCGGTCGAAGTGAGTTGTGGATGCCCGTGGAGTGCGGGGAGGACGGCGGCGACCTGGGCGCGGATCCGGGCGTGCTGGGCCCAGGCGCCGCGCGCGCCGTAGAGGGCGGCGCGCTGCCAGTACCCGGCCAGGGCCAGGTGGGCGTACGCGCCGTGCAGGAGTCCCTCCAACGGGCGGGGGTCGCTGCGCCAGGGGGCCCAGTGCCGGGGCGTGCGGTCGGCGGTGTGCAGGGTCAGGATGTCGGCGAGGGCGGTCAGCTTGCCGTGCTGGACCTCGTGGACGAGGGTGGCGGCCAGCGCGGGCGGGGCCTGCGTACGGGCGAGGACGGACCCGGCGGCCGCGGGCAGGGTGGCGCCACTGGAGCGGGAGCCGCCGCCCAGCGGGACGACGGAGCGCAGCAGCAGGCCGATCTCGTCGGCGCGGGCGGTGTCGTACCGGTCGAGCAGGGTGAGGGCCCCGGACCACTGGGTGTCCCAGCGCTTGTGGCCCTTGGGGGTGAGCCGGCGGGCGGGGCGGACGGGCCCCGGGTGGACGGGCCCCGGGTGGACGGGCCCCGGGTCGGTGGGCCCGGGGGCCCGGTACGGGTCGAGGTCGTCGAGGGCGGTGCGGCCGCCGGGCAGGGGGTGCAGGACGAGGGCGGCGGGGTCGTCGGGGTCCCAGCAGCCTTCGGTGAGGGCGAGCGGGCCGGGCCGGGCGGGGCGCAGCAGTCCGAGGGTGGGCAGTACGAGCCGGCCGTGCACGGGCCGCAGGGTGGTCTTGAAGGTGATCCCGGAGCGCAGGGCCGCGGCGACGGCGAGGGCTCCGAGGTGGCCGAGGTCGGCCGGGGGCCCGTACGGGGCGTGCAGCCGGCGCAGGGTCTCCTCGGCCCAGACCCCGGTGGCCGGGTAGTGCAGTACGTCGCGGACGGCGTCGGGGTCGCGCCGTTCGGCCTCCTCCAGCAGGGCCCAGTGGTCGGCGGCCTCTCCCGCCCGGCCGCCGGGGGCGGCGTCGAGGACCCCGCGCAGCAGGACGAGCCGCTTGGAGCGGCGGATGTCGCGGACCAGGCGGGTGCCGTCGGCGCAGGGCTCGGTGGACGCGAGGGCGCGCAGGGTGGCCGAGGTGACGGTGAACCCGGTCAGGGGCGCGCTCATGAGGCGGCCGCCCGCCGGGGCGCCTGGCCGGCGGACAACGGGCCGGGCGGGCCGGCGCCCGGCTGCCCGGGGGCTGCCTGCGCGGCGGCCGTGTGCAGTGCCGTCGCGATGTGGCGGATGAGGACCTGGAGGTCGGCGCAGTAGACGGAGGGCTGCCGGAAGCCCGCGCCGGCGCGGTAGCGGTGCGGGTAGTGGCCGCCGCCGCAGACCTCGACGAGCTCGCAGGCGCGGCAGCCGTCGGCGAGCGCCTCGCGGCCGAGCTGGCGGGCGGCGAGCCCGGGGTGGTCGAGGAACGCGTCGAAGCCGTGGCTCTCCACGCTCATCCCGGTGGCGGCGGCGCCCTCGTAGGCGGATTTGAGCGAGTCGGCCTGCTCGATGCCGCCGTCGGTCTCGATCACGGCGGTGGCGGCGGGGGCGAGGCCGAGGGTCTCGGTGGCGGCGGGCAGTCCGAGCAGCAGGGCGATGATCTCCTCGAAGATCCGGATCCGGGTCCGCAGCACCGCGTCGTGCCACCAGCGTTCGAAGACGGCGACGAGCCAGTCGGCGTACGGGGTGCGGGGCGGGTGGTGGCCGGGCGGCGGGGTGTTCCAGTTGGCCAGCGGGAGCAGCAGCCCGATGACCGGCGGGGCGAAGGCGAGCAGGGACTCGTACGTCTCCACCGGGTCCTGGGCGAGGTCGACGACGCAGAGCACCCCGGCGTAGCTCTCGGGGTGCCGGGCGAGCAGGCGCAGGCCGCGGGCGGCGGCGGCGAACCCCGGGCGGCCGGTGCGGTCCACGCGGCGGGCGTTGTGCGCGGGCAGTCCGCCGTCGAGGCTGACGCCGACGCGTATCCCGGCGGCGGCGAGGGCGCCGAGCCGGCCCGGGGTGAGCAGGGTGCCGTTGGTCTGGACGGTGGCGGTGACCCGGGTCCGCGGCGAGGTCCGGGCGAGGGCGGCCCGTACGGCGTCTACGGGGGCGGCCAGTTCGGCGGGGGCGGTGAGCAGGGGTTCGCCGCCGTGCAGGACGAGGTCGACGCGGGCCAGGTCGTGGGCGGCGGCGTGCTCGGCGATGCGGGCGGCGGCGCGGGCGGCCGTGGCCGGGGACATGGCGGCGGGCTGGCCGCGCCAGCCCTGGTCGGCCATCTCGTACACGTAGCAGTAGGTGCAGGCGAGGTTGCAGCGGCTGCGGGTCTTGAGCACGAACTGCCGTACCGGGTACGGCCGGTGGCCCGCGGCGCGGAGCGCGGACACGTCGAGCCGGGCGTACGGCCACGGCGCGTGGAGCAGGTGGTTCCGTAAGGAAGGCAGCACGGCGTCGCTCGTGTCGGTCTGCCTCATCACCTGTACCTCCGTCGCCGCGGACGGTGCATCCCTGCCCGGCGGACGGCACCGGCTAACGGCGGAAACGGGACAACTGTGGGTGCTCTGCGTGGCGTTGGGACTGCGGTGCGTGAGGGGTCCGTGGTCAGGCCACCCCCGAGTCGAAGGCGTTGAGGATCTCCGCGGGGTGGGTGACCCGCTCCACCATGCCTTCGATGACCCGGGCCAGCACGGGGTGGTCGATCCCGCGCAGTGCGGCCAGATCGAACCCGGAGAGGTCCGGTAACTGCCCCGGGCAGGCGGAGCCCGCCGTTTCCACTTCATGCTGCCGAGTCACCATGGGCTGCCCGTCCCCCCGTCGAGTCGCGTGTCGATGGTCCACTACCCACTTACGGGGGTCACAGCCCCGCCTCCAGGGTGCGGACCCGGGATCCCAGGGCCTCCCGCCGGTCGGCGGCCGCATCCCCCAGCCGGGTCCACAGCTCCAGCGCCGAGCGGTAGGCGTCCAGCGCCGCCCGGGGCCGCGCCAGGCGTTCGAGTACCTCGCCGCGCAACTCCTGCACCCGCGCCCCCAGTTCCACCGCCACGTCCCGCCGCTCCTCGCGGTCCGCGGCCAGCGCGCAGCGCCAGGCGCGCCGGTAGGAATCCGCCGCCCTGTCGAGCCGGTCCAGCGCCCGGGTGTGCGCGTGGATCTCCTGCTGGACGTCTCCGTGCTCGCGCCAGGCGCGGGCCTGCTCCAGCGGGCCGCGGCTCTGCCGGACGGCCAGTTCCAGCAGGTACTCCGCCTCCCTCAGGTCCACCACGTCCCCCTCGTACGCGTGCCGCAGCCGCAGCCCCTCCGCGAGCCGCACCAGCCGCTGCGCGGAGCGGGCGTCGGACTGCGGGACCGCGGCCCGGCTGTCGCGCAGCACCCGTACGGCCACCGAGCTGAACCGCCGCCCGTCGGCGGCCCGCGCCCGGTCCAGCAGTACGTCGCCCCATTCGGGCAGCAGCTCCCCGTACGCCTCCGCGTCGCGCGGGATCAGCCGGCGGGCCCTGCCGTACGCCTCGGCCGCGTCCTCCAGGGCCGCCGGCTGCGCGTCCCGCGCGTACCGGGCCCGGTGCACCCGCGCCAGGCACACCAGGGCGGCCAGCCGCAGCTCCGGGTCGCCGGCGGCCCCGGCCAGGGCCAGGTCGAGCTGCCCGGCCGCCTCCTCCAGCCGCGCCGGCAGGTACCGCAGGGCGGTGGCCAGCTCCACCCGTACGCGGGCGGCCTCCGCTCCCGAGGGCTCGGCGTCCGGCTCGGCGGCCAGCCCGGCCGCCAGGTGCTCGGCGGCCTGCCCGGCCAGCGCCGTGCGCTCCGCCGGGTCGGGGGTGCGGGGCAGCAGGGCGAGCAGGACCCGGCCCAGGGCGGGCCGCACCGCCGGGTCGGAGGCGGGGGCTCCGGTCACCGCCTCCAGCGCGGAGCGCGCCTCGCGCAGCGCGCCCGTGTCCTCGCGGAGCTCGCCGAGGCGGACCAGGGTCTGCGCCCTGCGGACCACGCAGTCCAGGCGCAGCCGCGGGTCCAGCTCCGGGTCGGGGTCGCCGCCTACGGCCGCGAACTCCCGTTCCGCCGCGGCCAGCAGCTCGGAGTCCGGCTCGGCCGCCAGGGCCCGCTCGTACAGGATCCGGCCGAGTACGGCCCGGGCCTGCGGGGTGCCGAGTCCGGCCACCGCCCGCTCGGCCTCCGCGAGCAGTTCGGGGTCGCGCTGTCCGGCCCACAGCCGCAGCAGGACGGCGGCCAGCTCGCACTCCGCCTCGCCGGGCGTGTCCCCCGGCCCGGCGGGGGCGGCGACGGCCCGGCGCAGTACGGCGACGGCCTCGTACAGCCCGCGCCGGCCGCCGTCGCCCCCCTGACGGTCCTGCGCGGCGAGCCGGTCGCGGGCCGTGCGCACCGCCCAGGCCCGTCCGGGCGGGGGTACGACGGGCTCGGGGACGCCCGGGTCCTCGGCGGGCGGGCCGGGCAGGTAGCGCCGTACGACGCGGGCCGAGACCTCGGCGAAGGCCTGCGGGAGCCGCCCGGCGGGGACCCGCTCCTCGCCGCCCTCCTCGACCGGCGGGGCGCCGGTGAGCTGGGAGACGGCCAGGGCGGGGAAGTTGCGTACGCCGCGCCCGAAGTGCGCGAGCACGTACTCGGAGCAGTGCTTGAGCACCAGCGCGGCCTCGTCCCGGCCGAGCGGCCCGAGCAGGACGTCCTGGACGCCCGGCACGAACTCGTACCACTGCCCGGCGGCCTGACCGCGCCGCAGCAGCCCGCTGAGCAGCACCTCCGCCAGGTCCGAGGGCTCCGAGTCGGGCAGCATCGTGCGCTGTACGAGGGCCATCACGGGCAGGGTCAGCGGAGCCGCCGACAGGTACACGGCCAGCTGTACGGCGCGCGGCGAGGCGGAGGCACGGAAGCGGCGCACCAGCTCGCGCGGCGGGCGGACCGCGCGCGGCGGCGGGAGGGGCGCGGCGGGGTGGTCGGCGAGCACGCGGCCCACCTCGGCGGGGACGGGCCCGGTGCCGAGCCCGGCGACGAGGCGGGCCCAGGAGCCGAGCGCGATGGCGCTGGGCGGCAGGACGGGGACGGTGAGCCCGCCGGTGTGCCACCCGTTGCGGACCGGCCGGTCGGGGCGGAAGCGCAGCTTCCCGGGGCCGCCCTCGGCGCGGGTGAGGACGCCCCGCTCGGTCGGCAGCCAGCTGCGGCTCCACAGCCGCTGCGGCAGCGGCTGGACGACGACGCAGGGGGTGCACTCGGCCCAGCGGTGCAGCATCCGCTGGGCCTCGCCCTCGCGCCAGAGCGGGCCGGCGCAGTCGGAGACGACCATGGTCAGCGCCCGCCCGGTGGGGTCGCGCAGCTGGTCCCCGGAGCGCAGCCGGGTGCCGGGGCCGGGTCCGCGCCCGACGGCGGCCCGGCCGTCGCCGAGCCGGTGCAGGTAGTGCACCTGTACGTCGCGGAAGGCGCCGAGCCGCTCGCACACGGACCGCAGCTCCTCGAACATGTCGTGCCAGACGGCCATCGACGGGGAGGCGTCCATGACGAGCCGTACGGTCGCCTCGCGCCGGCTCTCCGGCCGCAGTACGGGGATGACCAGCCCGAGGGCGCGGGCGCTGGCCTCGGCGGTGGCCGGCTCGTCGAGCACCAGCCGGGTGGGCGGGCCGGGCGGGCGGTGCCGCTGGAGGGCGCGCAGGGCCCGCTGGATCTCCAGGATCCGGGGCAGCGCGGCCGCGCCGGGGACCCGTACGGGCACTCCGGCGCTGCCCGGGAACTGGGCCGCCTCCTCCGCGACGGTCCCCAGCACCCGGGAGGCGTAGAGCCGCACCGGGTCCTCCGGCTCGGGCTCGGGCCGTACGGGCTCCTCCTCGGCCGGGGATGCCTCGCCCGCGGTGCGCGGCCGCCGGGGCGGGGCCGTGCGGTCCCGGCCGGGGGCGGCGGAGCCGGGCGGTCCGATCCGCCCGGCCAGCCACAGCGCGTCGGCGAGCTCCTCGGCGGTGGGGTCGAGCCCGGCGGCGCGCAGCAGCCCGGCGAGGTCACGCAGGGCGGCGGGGACGGGCGCCGGGGCGGCCGGTGCGGAGGAGGCGGGCAGGGGTGGCCGGTCCATGGTCACGGGCGCTCACCTCGGGCGGTCGAGGCGCTGGATGAGCAGGTCGGCGAGGTCCTCCCGGGTGGGCGGGGCGGCGTAGTGGGTGAGGTAGATGGCGTTGAGCAGCTGGTCGGCGGCGACGAGCTCGGACTGGGAGCGGCTGAGGAACTCCCGGATCAGGTCGGCCCCGAGCTGGGCGGCCTCCTCGCCGAGGTGTGCGCGGACCATGGTGGCGAGCCGTTTCTCGCCGGGCTGCCCGAGCTTGAGCTGGATGCAGCGGCGCAGCAGGGCGGCCGGGAAGTCCCGTTCGCCGTTGCTGGTCAGGATGATGAAGGGGAAGGCCCGGCAGCGCACCCGGCCGCCCCGGACGGTGACCTTCGCCCCGTCGTCGGTGAGCACCTGCACCTCGGGCTCGGTATCGGCGACGCGTTCGAGCTCGGGGAGGGCGAACTCGCCCTCCTCCAGGACGTTCAGGAGGTCGTTGGGCAGGTCGATGTCGCTCTTGTCGAGCTCGTCGATGAGCAGGACGCGCGGGCGTTCGGTGGGCAGCAGGGCCGTCCCGAGCGGGCCGAGGCGGATGTACTTCCCGATGCCGGGGGGCGCGCCGGGGGCGGGGGGCGCGCCGGGGCCCGCGCCGGGGCCGACGCCGGACGAGCCGCCGCTCGCGGCGATCTGTACGTCCTGGAGCCGGGCGATGGCGTCGTAGCGGTACAGGCCCTCCTGGAGCACGGTCCGCGAGACCACGGGCCAGCGCAGCACCCGGCCGAGTTTCAGCTCGTGGGCGACGGCGTGCGCGAGGGTGGACTTGCCTGTTCCGGGGTAGCCGGTCACCAGCAGCGGCCGGCGCAGGTACAGGGCCGCGTTGATGGCCTCCAGCTCCTCGGGCTCGGGCCGGTGCAGCTCGGCCGCCTGCCGGTGCGCGCCGAGGCGCCGCGCGACGTTGCCGTCGGCGGTGTCCGCCGGTCCCCCGGGCTCGCCGACGGGGCCGCCGTCGAAATCCCGCCACGGCGGCGGATCGGGCAGGGCCTCGATCCCGTCGTGGGGTTCGCCGACCCCCCGGTAGATGAGCCATTCCTCGTTCACGCCTGCTCCCTCCCCCTCCCGCCCGTCACAGGTCGCCCTGCAGCGGCTCGTCTTCGGGCAGCGCGCGGGCCGGGTCCTCCCATACGAGGGCCATCCCGTCCGCCCAGTACGCGTCGGGGTCGGCCCCGTGCGCGCGTGCCCGCAGTGCCTGGAGCCGGACCGGCAGCGGCGCTCCCCGCGCCGCCTCCGTCAGCTCCTCGCGCAGCCCGCGGTGGAACGGCGCGCAGTCGGCCGCCGGGTCGGCCGGGGGCCGCCGGGTGACGGCCACTCCGTATCCGGCGTCCCGGACCCCGTACAGGGAGCCGCGGGTGGGCTCCGCCTCGGCGGCCCGGCAGTGCACGGGCACGGTGTTGTCCGGCAGCGTGTCGAGCCATTCCGGCGCCGGGGTCCTGGGGCGGCCGCGGTCGCAGTCGGCCCGCTCGTCGAGCAGCGGACCGGCCTGGACGCGGGTCCAGCGGTCGGCCCGGCGGTGGTCGGCCTCGTCGTCGTTCGGGATCCCGCCGCTCCCGGCCGGGTAGCGGAACACCACCGGCCGCTGGACGCCCAGCGGGGTGCGGCCGACCACCGTCCAGGTGTCCACGGGCAGGCCGAACAGCTCGGGCGCCACGGCGACTTCGAGGAGGGCCGCCGCGTCGTGGGTGTCGCAGCGCCGGAAGGCCTCGGCGAGCGGGACCCGCAGCACTTCGGCGAGACCGGCCCGGGTGGCCCGTACGCCCGAGTCCACCGGGGTCACCCGGCCGGGGTGGGCGGGCCCGTACAGCACCGAGACGCGCCAGTCGTAGACGTCCTCCCAGCCGTGCGCCCAGGCCTCCAGCAGTACGGAGGGCCCCTGGGGCAGGGCGCCGGGCGGCCGGGCGTGCCCGTTCGGCTGACGGTCGGCCCGGGCGTGGCGGCGCCGTTCGCGCTGTGCCAGGCCCTGTTCGTGCCGCTCGCCCAACTCCCGCCGCAGGGGCCGCCACAGCCGCTCGGCAGTGGCACGTACCCAGTCCCACAGCTCTTCGTCGGCACCCGGGGAAGGCGGCTCGCGGTGGTCGGCCACGCTGACGTCGGTCGCGTACCGGAGCATCGCGGCGGCCTCGCCGGCGCCGCCCGGCGGGTCGTGCAGCATGCCGAGCCCGTCGCGCCAGCTGAGCGGGGCCGGCAGGCCGGGGTCCGGCTCCTCGCCGCGGGCCGCCTCGACCAGGGCGCGGACGGCCTCCGAGGAGCGCGGCGGGGGCAGTTCGGCCAGCAGCCCGCACAGGGTGGTGCGCTCGGCGGCGGTGAGCCGCCTGCGGCCCTCGTACGGGCCCTCGCGGGCCGGGAGCTCGTCGTGGACGTCCGTCCAGGTGCGGCGGCTGCCCCGGTCGCTCAGGTGCTGGTCGTAGTGGTACAGGTCGTGGGCCTGCATGACGCGGCGGTAGAGCCCGACCTGGCCGGTGGCGGCCAGCGGCAGGGTCCGTAACTGCACGACGGACACGGCGAGTCCGCCGCCGCCGTTGTTGCGGCGGGCCTTGACCACGCCGACGACCTCGCCGCGGGCCAGGTCCACGACCGGGCCGCCGGACATGCCGGGCTCGATCTCGTCGTCGTCGCCGAGGCGCAGGGCGGCGCCGCCGGCGGCGGTACCGCGCAGCCGGGTGGTGCGGCCGGTGATCTCGGGGGTGCCGAGGTCCTCGGTGCAGCCGAAGTAGGCGACCTCGTCGAGGCGCGGTCTGCCGCGGTCGGTGAGCCGTACGCAGGCGTGCGTGATCGGGGCGAGGACCCGGACCAGTGCCAGGTCGGGCAGGTCCCACAGGGCGCGGCGGGCGGGGCGGCGCTCCTCCAGCCGCTCGGGCAGGACGCACTCGACGCGGCCGGTGACGGTGCCGGTGGCGCCGTCGGCGCCGGAGGAGAAGGTGATGCCGAGCTCACGCCCCACGAGACGCACCGCTGCACCCCCTTCACCGACGACGTGCGCGCACGTCAGGACCCAGCCGGGGGCGATGAAGAAGCCACTCCCCCAGGTGGGACCGGTCCCATGGGGTGCATACCCGTCCGGGGCCGCGTGGACGCGCACGGTGGCCGCCTGGACGAGGGGTTCGAGGAGCTCGAAGGCGCGCGCGGTGCCGCCCGTGCGCCCGTCCGGCATCCCCTGCCCCCTCAGGTGTGGAGGCCGTCCAGGCTAGCGCCGGGTCCTGCAAGAGGGGAGGTCTCGCCGGGTATGCGGATTATCCTGGCGGGAAACGTCCCCCTGCACACCTTCATCACGGCACGGAGCCCGACTTGTACTTCACCGATCGCGGCATCGAGGAGCTGGAGAAGCGGCGCGGCGAGGAGGAGGTCACCTTCGAGTGGCTCGCCGAGCAGCTGCGCACCTTCGTCGACCTGAACCCGGACTTCGAGGTCCCGGTGGAACGCCTGGCCACCTGGCTCGCCCGCCTGGACGACGAGGACGACGAGGACGAGTAGTCCACACGTGGGACGCACTGTTCCCGAGTACGGCGAAGGGGCCCGACCGTGATGGTCGGGCCCCTTCTCCGCGCTCGGGGACGGGCCGGGATCAGGCGGCCTTGGTCTCCCAGAAGATGCGGTCGATCTCGGCGATGAGGTCCAGGGCCTTCTGGCCGGTCGCCGGGTCGTTCGACGCCTTGGCGGCCGAGAGGGCCTTCAGGGTGTCGTTGACCAGGGTGTGCAGCTGCGGGTACTTCTCGAAGTGCGGGGGCTTGAAGTAGTCGCTCCACAGCACCGAGACGTGGTGCTTGGCGAGCTCGGCGCGCTGCTCCTTGATGGTGATGGCGCGCGCGCGGAAGTCGGCGTCCTCGTTGGCCTGGTACTTCTCCTGTACGGCCTTGACGGACTCGGCCTCGATGCGGGCCTGGGCAGGGTCGTACACGCCGCACGGAAGATCGCAGTGGGCGGAGACCTTCGCCTTGGGGGCGAAGAGGCGGGAAAGCATGGAGTTTGTCCTCCTCGTGATCGTCTTCTCAAGAGGGGAGATTACTCCGTGGGAAAGGGGATTTCGCGAGCGGCCCCGTGGGCTTAGGACAAAAGTCCAGGGTGGCGTCCGGACCGGTGAGCGAATGTACGGGAGGCTGCGGCAGCATGCGCAGTGAGGCGAGAGCGGGCGAGGAGGTCGCGCATGGTGGAGAGAAGGCACTCGCGGATGGCGTTCGAGGTACTGGAGGTGGCGGGGCCCTCGATGGTGCCGACGCTGCTGCACGGGGACCGGCTGGTGGTCCGGTACGGGGCGGCCGTGCGCCCGGGTGACGTGGTGGTGCTGCGCCACCCGTTCCAGCAGGACCTGCTGGTGGTCAAGCGGGCGGTGGAGCGGCGGCCGGGCGGCTGGTGGGTGCTCGGGGACAACCCGTACAACGAGACCGGCGACAGCACCGACTACGGGACGGTGCCCGAGGAGCTGGTGCTGGCGACGGCCGTGCTGCGCTTCCGGCCGCGCGCGGCGGATCAGAGTTCGCTGAGGGCGCGGCTGTCCTGGGCGGCGTCGGCGCTGCGGCCGCTCTGGCCGGACGCCTCGGCTTCCAGCCGTTTGCGGGCCCGGTAGGCGGCCACGTTGGCGCGGGTGGCGCAGCGGTCGGAGCAGTAGCGCCGGGAGCGGTTGGTGGAGGTGTCGAGGTAGGCGTTGCGGCAGGGCGCGGCCTGGCACAGCCCGAGGCGGTCGGGGCCGTGCTCGGTGAGGTGGAAGGCCAGGCCGAAGGACGCGATCGCGGCGTAGCCGGCGGAGGCGTTCGAGGGGTGGTCGGCGAGGTGGATGTGCCAGTTGGGGCGGCCCTCGTCGTCGAGGTACTCGTGGCCGGAGACCTGCGGGCTGACCGGGAACTCCATGAGCAGGGAGTTCAGCAGGTCGACCGCGAGGACGTGGTCGCCGCCATCGGCGGCCTCGAAGACGGCGCGCAGCCGGCCGCGGACGTTGCGGAAGCGGGTGACGTCGGAGTCGGTGACCCGGCGCGCGGCCTGGACCCCGGCGCCGAAGAGGCCCCGGACGGCGTCGATCGAGGTCAGCGAATCCTTGTTGCGGGCCGGCTCCTCGGTGTTGACCAGGCGCACGGCATAGTCCGAGTAATGGGCCAGTTCCACTTGTAGTCCTTACGGCTGCGGATTAGGGTCTCGAAGTAACGGCCGAGACTTCTTCGAGGGTATTACGACTGGAGGGTGAGCGATGGCGGAGACCACGACCGACTGGCAGGCCTGGCAGAAGAGCTGGGACCGGCAGCAGGAGTGGTACATGCCCGACCGCGAGGAGCGGTTCCGGGTGATGCTGGACATGGTCGAGGCACTGGTGGGACCCACCCCCCGGGTGCTGGATCTGGCGTGCGGTACGGGAAGTATTACGGACCGCGTCTTCCGGCGGTTCCCGCAATCCACCAGTACGGGCGTCGATCTCGACCCGGCGCTGTTGACCATCGCACGGGGCCACTTCGACGGCGACAGCCGTGTCACGTTCGTCTCCGCGGACCTCAAGGACCCCGACTGGACCTCGGCGCTCCCGTACGACACGTACGACGCCGTCCTGACGGCCACCGCCCTGCACTGGCTGCACTCCCCGCAGCTCGCCGTGGTGTACGGGCAGCTCGCCCCGCTGCTGCGCGAGGGCGGGGTCTTCATGAACGCCGACCACATGCCCGACGCCGCGACCCCGCGCATCAACGCCGCCGAGCACGCCCACCGGCACGCCGCGATGGACCGGGCCCGCGCGGCCGGCGCGCTGGACTGGGCCGACTGGTGGGCCCTCGCGGCCGCCGACCCGGTGCTCGCCGAGCCGACGAAGCGCCGGTACGAGATCTACGGCGAGCACGCCGACGGGGACACCCCCGACGACGCCTGGCACCTGCGGACCCTGCGCGAGGCGGGCTTCGCGGAGGCCCGGACGGTGTGGCGCTCGCCCTCGGACGCGCTGGTCCTAGGCCTGAAGTAGTGCCCTTGTAGGAAAGTGAGAACTTTCCGCGACGCGCGAGAGGGGCGGTACGGGAATCTCTCCCGTACCGCCCCTCTCGTCCGTTCGCCGCGCTTACAGCACCTTGGACAGGAACGCCTTCGTCCGGTCGTGCTGGGGGTTGCCCAGCACCTCGCGCGGGTGGCCGGACTCGACCACGACGCCGCCGTCCATGAAGACGAGGTTGTCGCCGACCTCGCGGGCGAAGCCCATCTCGTGGGTCACCACGATCATGGTCATGCCCGACTCGGCCAGGTCCCGCATGACGTCGAGGACGTCGCCGACGAGCTCCGGGTCGAGCGCCGAGGTGGGCTCGTCGAAGAGCATCAGCTTCGGCTCCATGGCCAGCGCGCGGGCGATCGCCACACGCTGCTGCTGGCCGCCGGAGAGCTGCGTGGGGTAGTTCCCGCCCTTGTCGCCCAGGCCCACGCGGTCGAGCAGGCGGATGGCGCGCTCGCGCGCCACCGCCTTGGACTCGCCCTTGACCATGACGGGGGCTTCCATGACGTTCTCTATGGCCGTCATGTGCGGGAAGAGGTTGAAGCGCTGGAAGACCATGCCGATCTCGCGGCGCTGGGCCGCGACCTCGCTGTCCTTCAGCTCGTAGAGCTTGTCGCCCTTCTGCCTGTAGCCCACCAGCTGACCGTCCACCGAGAGGCGGCCGGAGTTGATGCGCTCCAGGTGGTTGATGCACCGCAGGAAGGTCGACTTGCCGGAGCCGGACGGGCCGACCAGGCAGAAGACCTCGCGCGGGGCGACCTCGAGGTCGATGCCGCGCAGGATGTGGGCGGCGCCGTACGACTTGTGGACGCCCTCGGCCTTGACCATCGGCTGAGTGGTCATCGCGCGACCTCCGTACGGCGGAACATGTTCAGGTTGGCCTTCAGACGCTGGAACGGCGTCGGCGGCAGGTTCCGCGTGGAACCACGGGCGAAGCGGCGCTCCAGGTAGTACTGGCCGACGCTGAACACACTGGTCAGGGCGAGGTACCAGAAGGAGGCCACGAACAGCATCTCCATGATGGCACCGGCCGTGTTGCCGATGTTCGACGAAGCCCGCAGGAGTTCCGTGTACTGCACGGCCGAGACCAGGGAGGAGGTCTTCAGCATGTTGATGAACTCGTTGCCGGTCGGCGGGATGATCACGCGCATCGCCTGCGGCAGCACGATCCGGCGCATGGTCTTCGTCTGCGGCATGCCGAGCGCGTGGGCGGCCTCGGTCTGGCCCTCGTCGACCGACTGGATGCCGGCCCGGACGATCTCCGCCATGTACGCGCCCTCGTTCAGGCCGAGGCCCAGGAGGGCGACCATGAACGGGGTCATGATGTCGACGGTCTCGTTCTTGTAGATCGGACCGAGGTTGATGTACTGGAAGATCAGCGACAGGTTGAACCACACCAGCAGCTGGACGTACACCGGGGTACCGCGGAAGAACCAGATGTAGAGCCAGGAGACGGCGCCGGTCACCGGGTTCTTGGAGAGGCGCATCACCGCGAACAGGATGCCGAGCACGAGGCCCAGCGCCATGGCCGAGACGCTGATGATCACGGTGTTGCCGAGACCGCTCAGAACCGCCGGGTCGAACAGCTTGTCGCCGACCGTCGCCCAGATGACGTTGCCGTTGGCGAACGCGTAGACGAGCCAGACGAGCAGCGCGACGACCACGACGCCGCTGACCCAGCGGCCGTAGTGACGCACCGGAATTGCCTTGATGGCCTCGTACGGGAGGCCCGAGGCGCCGGGTCCGGCCGGCGGGTTCTCGGCCGGACCCTTTTCGATCTTGTCAGTCACAATGACTGCCCTTCAGTGGAGCGTGGAGCGCGGGACTTACTGACCTGCGTTGACCGTCGCGGACTTGACGGCACTGTCCTGCACGTTCCACTTCTCCAGCGCCTTGCCGTAGGAGCCGTCCTTGATCGCGGCGTCCAGGGCCTGCTTGAGGGCGTCGCGGAGCTGGGTGTTCTCCTTGCTCACGCCGATGCCGAAGAGGCCGACGCCGCTCTGCTGGCCGGCGATCTCGAAGTCGTTGCCGCCACCGGAGGTCTTCACCGTGTAGGCGGCGACCGGGTAGTCGTTCAGGTCGGCGACGGCGCCGCCGGCCTTGACGCGGGTCTGCGCCTCGGCGTCGGTGTCGAAGGCCTGGATGGTGAGCTTCTTGTCGCCGCACTTCTCGGCCTGGGCCTTGAAGGCGTCCTCGTAGGTGGTGCCGCGCTGGACGGCCACCGTCTTGCCACAGAGGTCGTCCAGGGACTTGATGCCCTCGGGGTTGCCCTTCTTGACGAGGAGCGAGAGGCCGGAGGAGAAGTAGTCGACGAAGTCGATCCCCTTGCCGATCTTCTGGCCCTTGTCGTCCAGGCCCTCCTGGCGCTGCTTGTTGTCGGTGATCGACGACATGATCGCGTCTTCGCGGCCGGTGTAGATCGAGGTGATCAGGCCGTCGAAGGTGCCCGCGGTGAACTGCATCTTCACGCCGAGCTGCTTGCCGAGCGCCTCGGCGATGTCGGGGTCGACACCGACGATCTTGCCGCCCTCGACGAATTCCATCGGGGCGTAGGCGGAGTCCGTACCGATCTTGATGACACCGGCGTCCTGGATCTTCTTCGGCAGGGCCGAGAAGAACGGGGCGCTGTTGTCCTTCGAGGTACCGCCGGAGGGGGTCGCCGAGGAGCCCTTCTCCGTCTGGTCGCCACAGCCGGTGAGGATCAGGGCTCCGGCGACCGCGATCGCGCCGACCGCGGCGATCCGGGACCGGGCGGCGGTCGTACGACGGGTGGTGCTTGCGGTCATGAGCTGGTTCCTCCGGCTGGCTGGTGGAGCATCCGAGAACGGTCGGGCACGCACCTTCGAGTGTCGCGACCTCGTGTGATTACGGCATCTTGCCATTCGGACTGACGCATTCAGGCAGTTCGTCAGGTCAAAATCGGATAACGGGTGGGTGGGGGTACCCAACAGGACTGCGGAATGGGGGGTTCGAGACCGCAGGAACCGCTGCGACCTGGGCTTTTTGACGGAGTATTTGCGGTCCGTCTCGTCCATTGGACAGAGTCGTTTGGACCTTTCGCCGAAAACAGGACAAGAGGTCTACAGTCGAGCAGGAATCGACTCGTCTGGGTGAGCGTTCTTCGGGTACAACGGATCCTTACACCCCTCATCCGGGGCTCAGGGCGCGCGTGCGGCGCGCCCGCGCGTACGAACCTCCCCTTCGCGGAGACGGGCCAACCGTCGATGCGGAGTACGGACGCGGTGCCCGCCCACCCCTTAACCAGGTGTGGTCACCCTCAACGATTCAAAGACTTAAGGGGCCAAGAAAGTGGCAGCGGAGATCGTCAATCCTCGCAGCGACAGCGCGACGGACAACAACCCGGACGCGGTGTTCGCACTGCACCGGGGCGGCAAGATGGCCATCCAGGCCACGGTGCCGGTCCAGAACAAGGACGACCTGTCCCTCGCGTACACGCCGGGCGTGGCGAAGGTCTGCAGCGCCATCGCGGAGCAGCCCGAGCTGGTGAACGAGTACACCTGGAAGTCGAACGTGGTCGCCGTCGTCACCGACGGTACGGCCGTGCTCGGACTCGGTGACATCGGTCCCGAGGCCTCCCTCCCCGTGATGGAGGGCAAGGCCATCCTGTTCAAGCAGTTCGGCGGTGTGGACGCGGTGCCGATCGCGCTCGCGACCAAGGACGCGGACGAGATCGTCGAGACGGTCATCCGTCTGGCTCCGTCCTTCGGCGGGGTGAACCTGGAGGACATCTCCGCCCCCCGCTGCTTCGAGATCGAGCGCCGGCTCCAGGAAGCCCTGGACATCCCGATCTTCCACGACGACCAGCACGGCACGGCGATCGTGACCCTGGCCGCCCTGCGCAACGCCGCGAAGCTGACCGGGCGCACGCTCGGCGACCTGCGCGCCGTGATCTCGGGTGCGGGCGCGGCGGGCATCGCCATCGCCAAGATCCTCGTGGACGCGGGCATCGGCGACGTGTGCGTCACCGACCGCAAGGGCGTCGTCTCCGCGGACCGCTCCGACCTGACGGACGTCAAGGCGGAGATCGCGGGCCTGACGAACAAGACCGGCCAGACCGGCTCCCTGGAAGCGGCCCTGAACGGCGCGGACGTGTTCATCGGCGTGTCCGGCGGCACCGTGCCGGAGGCTGCGGTGGCCTCGATGGCGAAGGACGCTTTCGTCTTCGCCATGGCCAACCCGAACCCGGAGGTCCACCCGGACGTCGCGCACAAGTACGCGGCGGTCGTGGCCACGGGCCGTTCGGACTTCCCGAACCAGATCAACAACGTGCTGGCGTTCCCGGGCATCTTCGCGGGCGCCCTGAAGGTCCGCGCCAGCCGGATCACCGAGGGCATGAAGATCGCCGCCGCCGACGCCATCGCCGGTGTCGTGGGTGACGAGCTCGCCGCCGACTACGTGATCCCGTCGCCGTTCGACCCGCGCGTGGCCGAGGCCGTCGCGGCCGCGGTCGCGGCGGCGGCCAAGGCCGACGGCGTGGCCCGCCTGGCCTGACCCGGCAGCAGCACGGAAGAGGGGCCCGGCCGGATGAACATCCGGCCGGGCCCCTCTTTTTGTTTGGCACACCCTCCCCGCCCCCGAACCGGGAGGGGATGCTCCGCCTCAGCGCCTCGATGAAGCTGACGCTTCATCAATGAGAATGCGGCCACAAGGTGGCAGGCTCATGACGAGCCGGGCCGCATGGCGTGAATATTACCGCCACTCCAGGCTTGATTCTTACGTTCCGCTTCCCCCTCCTGATCACACAAGACCGCACGTGGCACGCTTAGTTGAGTGCGCAACGAACGATTCCGTTACGCTCCCGGACCGCCCAGTACGGACGCAAGAACACCCTCGCCCGGTTCCCGCCGACGGCCACCGATCCGCACGGGCGGCCGTGCGACGAAGGCCTCACCTGCTCGGCCCCGACGGGTCTGGCCCGACGCGCTACCGAGCGGTAGCGTCGCGGCATGTTCGCTGCCTACGCCGCCAGAATCGACCGTGACCAGCCGCTGAGCGGCCTCGTGCTGGGCGAGCGCCCGGCCCCCGAGGCCCGCCCCGGCTGGGTGACCGTGAACGTCAAGGCCGCCTCCCTCAACCACCACGACCTGTGGTCGCTGCGCGGGGTCGGCCTCGGCGAGGACAAACTCCCGATGATCCTCGGCTGCGACGCCGCCGGCATCGACCAGGACGGCAACGAGGTCGTCCTGCACTCCGTGATCGGCCAGAGCGGCCACGGGGTCGGCCCCGACGAGCCGCGCTCGATCCTGACCGAGCGCTACCAGGGCACCTTCGCCGAGCAGGTGACCGTCCCGGCCTGGAACGTCCTGCGCAAGCCCGCCGAGCTGTCGTTCGAGGAGGCCGCCTGCCTGCCGACGGCATGGCTGACGGCGTACCGGATGCTGTTCACCAACGCGGGCGTGCGCCCCGGCGACTCGGTACTGGTGCAGGGCGCGGGCGGCGGGGTCGCGACCGCCGCGATCGTCCTCGGCAAGGCGGCGGGCCTGCGCGTCTTCGCCACCAGCCGGCACGAGGCCAAGCGCAAGCGGGCGGTGGAGCTGGGCGCGGTGGAGGCGTACGAGCCGGGCGCGCGGCTACCGCAGCGGGTGGACGCGGTGATCGAGACGGTCGGCGCGGCCACCTGGTCGCACTCGGTCAAGTCGCTGCGCCCCGGCGGCACCCTGGTCATCTCGGGCGCCACGAGCGGGGACCGGCCGGCGCACGCCGAACTGACGCGGATCTTCTTCCTGGAGCTCAAGGTGGTCGGCTCGACGATGGGGTCGAAGGACGAGCTGGAGGACCTGCTGGCGTTCTGCGCGGCGACCGGGGTGCGGCCGGTGATCGACGAGGTCCTGCCGCTGGACCGGGCGCGGGAGGGCTTCGAGAAGCTGGAGGCGGGCGACCTGTTCGGGAAGATCGTCCTGACGGTGTAGCCGCCGGTTTGTCAACGATGGTTGACACCATCGTGTCCGTCAACCTACATTGACATGCATGACAGAAGCGACGGATCTCGCCGAGCGGGCCGGTGACCGCGATCCACGGGTGGGCCTGCGTGCCGTGGCCGCCCTCCGCAGGCTGCTGGAGCAGCTGGAGGCCGTACAGGTACGCAGCGCCCGCGCGCAGGGCTGGTCCTGGCAGGAAATCGCGGCCGAGCTGGGCGTCAGCCGGCAGGCCGTGCACAAGAAGCACGGGAGGGTCTGATGTTCGAACGCTTCACGCAGGACGCCAGGGACACCGTGGTGGGCGCCGTGGCCGAGGCCCGGCAGGCGGGGGCCACCACCGTCACCGAGGAGCACCTGCTCCTGGCCCTGCTGGGCCGGGGCGCGCTGGACCCTCTGGGCGTCGACCGCGCCGCGATGGCTGCGGACCTCGCCGCGGCCCGCCGCCGGGGCGGCATGTCCCGGGCGGACGAGGAGGCCCTCGCGGGCCTCGGCATCGACCTGACCGCGATCCTCTCCCGGGTCGAGGAGGCCCACGGCGAGGGCGTACTGGCCGCCGCGGCCCCGCGGCGGCGGACGCTGGGCTCCTCGCTCCGCTCGGCGCTGGGCCGCCCGGAGCCGGAGAGCCGGCACGTCCCCTTCGCCCAGGGCGCGAAGAAGACCCTGGAGAAGTCCCTGCGCATCGCGCTGGGCCGCCACGACCGCCACATCGCCACCCTGCACCTGCTGCTGGCCCTGCTCTCGCGCCCGGGCACGGCCGCCGAGGTCCTGGCGGACCACGGCGTCACGTACGCGGCGGCCGAGGCGGGCCTGACGGCGGCCTGACTCGCGGCCCGACTCGCGACCTGTCGCGACCGGCGGGGCGCCGCAGGCCTACCGCTTCGGCCTGAGCGTCTCGGCGAGGCGGTCCGCGGCCGCCGCGAGGTGGGCGCGGGCCTCGGTCAGCTTGGCCGGGGTGACGCCGTGGTCGCGGGCCGCGTCGCGGACGTCGTCGCGGAAGCGGTCGAGCAGCCGGTCCAGGTCACGGGCCGGATCGCCGGTGGGCGCGAGGTCCTCGGCCCAGCGAGGGCCGGCGGCCGTACTGGCGGAGGCGGAGGCGGCATCGGTGGTCGTGGTGGTGTCCTTGCCGGTGCCACCGAGCCAGCTTCCGGCCAGATTGCCCAGCACCCCGCCGGACTTGGCGAACTGCTCCTGGAACTGGACCGCGATCCGCATGACCTCCTCGCGCGCCCGCTCCTGCGCCTCCTTGGCCTGGCGGCGGGCCTGCTGGGCCTCCTCGCGGGCCCGGCGGCTCTCGTCCTTCGCCCGGCGCGCCTGCTCCTTCCACTCCTGCTTGGCCTTGCGCAGCTCCTCCTTGGCCGCCGCCCAGGACGCGTCCTCGACCGGGGCCGCCGACGCGGAGGCCGCGGCCCTCATCTCGCGCCGCAGCGCGCCCGCCGCGCCCCGTACGTCGTCACGGATCTCGGCGGCCAGTTCGGAGACCGAGTCGCGGATCTCCAGCTCCAGGTCGGCGAGCTCACCGCCGCGGTCGGCCAGTTCGGCGCGGCCCGCCTCGGTGATGGAGTACACCTTGCGCCCGCCTTCGGTGGCGTACGTGACCAGACCCTCGGCCTCCAGCTTGGCCAGCCGGGGGTACACCGTGCCCGCGGAGGGCGCGTACAGGCCCTGGAACCGCTCCTCCAGCAGGCGGATCACCTCGTAGCCGTGCCGCGGAGCCTCGTCCAGCAGCTTGAGCAGGTAGAGGCGGAGTCGGCCGTGGGCGAAGACGGGCGGCATGTCAGAGCACCTTCTTGTCGAGCACGAGGGGGGCGGCGGAGCCTTCGCCGGACGGGGCGTCGGCGGCCGGGCGGCGCAGCAGGGCGATGGAACCCGAGACCGTGGTGGCCCGCAGGGTGCCGGTGCCGGCGCCGAGCGTGCCGGCGATGCGCTTGGCGGCGAAGTGGCCGGAGACGAGCAGGTCCTCGAAGGCGTTGGAGACGCCGCCGGTGGCCGTGTTGGCCTCCACCCGCGCGTCGGCGGGGTGCGGGAGGCGGATGGCGACCTGCCCGGAGACGGAGTTCAGGGAGATGTCCACGGGGCGCGGGGCGGCCGGGTCGAGGGCGAGGTCGATGAGCATGTCGCCGCTGACCGAGTCGGCCCGTACGCTGCCGCCCGCGCCGTCGACGACGGTCAGGCCGCCGGAGACGGAGTGGAAGCCGAGCTCGCCGGTGAGGGACTGGGCCTCGACGCCGCCGGAGATGGTCTTCGCGCTGACCTTGCCCGACAGGCCGACCAGCGTGACGTCGCCGGAGACCCCGTGGACGTCGGTGCCGGCGGCGATGCCGGAGACGACCGCGGCGGCGCCGACGGCCGCGAGCTGCACGCGGGTGGCGGCGGGGACGGTGAGGGTGACGGTGGCGCTGCGCTCCCAGGACTTGCGGCCCAGACCCGTGCGGGTCCAGGACTTCCAGGGCTTGCCCTCCAGCCACTCCTTGAAGCCCTGGGAACCGTTCCAGGGGAGGTCCTCGTAGGAGACGGTGAGCGTGCCGCCCTCCTGCACGACGTACAGCGGCGGCCCGTCGACCGCGGCCACCTCCAGCCTGGCCGGACCCTCGTCGGCGACGACGTTCACCGTGCCGCCCACGACACGGACGCGGAGCTCGGTCACCGGCTCCTCGAAGGTGAGCTTCTGCGGTTCGGCGACCGACCACGTCTTCTGCTCTGCCATGGTGCTGATCCTCCTCGGCGTACGGACTCGGCACGCAACATATCGCGTCTTCTGATGAACACGATATATCGCGGATTTCCGAAGTCAAGCCCCGGCCTCGCCGCAGGGCAGCCGTCAGCGGCCCCGCGCCTCGAACGGCCGGCGGGGCTGGTTGTCGCGTTGTATCGCGGCTACGCCGCGAGGAGGGGGCTTTCGTGGTGGTGGAGCCAGGCGCGGTAGGGGGGTGTGCGCAGGGCGGCCTCGCGGTAGGCGGCGCGGAGGTCCTCGAAGACCTCGGCGTGGGCGCCCGGGCGGGTGGCCAGCAGCAGCCGCACCGCCAGGGGGTCGCCGGACAGCGGACGTATCGCCATGTCGTCGCGCGGCCCCGACGTCGGCTGGCAGGGGGCCACCGCCTCGCCGGAGACGATCAGCGAGGTCGCGGTGTGGTAGTCGGCGTGCAGCACCGGCGGGTCCAGCCCGGCCCCGGCGAACATCCTGCGCAGGCCGTCCCATTCGCCGTCCACGGAGGGGTCGACCGTCCACCGGTCGGCCGCCAGGTCCTGTAACGCGACCACCGGCCGGCGCGCCGCCGGATGGTCCCGGGACATCGACACGAACTGCGGCTCGCGCTCCATCAGGATCCGCAGCTCCAGCCCGGCCGGCACCCGCAGCGGGCAGCCCTCCACCTCGTGGACGAACGCCACGTCCAGCTGCCCCGAAGCCACCATCCGCAGCAGGGCGTTGGCGGAGACGTCCACCACCAGCGAGGTCTCGGTGTCCGGCATCCGGCGGTGGATCCGGCGCAGCCACCCCGGTATCGCGCGGCTGGCGGTGGAGCCGATGTTCAGCCGCGGCCCGCGGGCCAGCGCCCTCGCCTCGGCGACGAGCGCGGCCATCTCGGCCAGCAGCGGACGGGCCCGGCCGAGGACGCTGCGGCCGAACGGGGTGGGCCGGCAGCCGGTGCGCTCACGCAGGAACAGCTCGCCGTCCAGGGCGCGTTCGATGCGCCGCAGCTGGGTCGTCAAGGAGGGCTGGCTCACGCCGAGCTGCCGCGCGGCTTTGTGCAGACTGCCGGCGTCGGCAATGGCGCACAGCGCGCGCAGGTGCCTCACCTCGAGCTCCATGACCCGAGAGTAGGCCGGTCCCGGCGGACCGCACCAGCCACTGATACCCCATCGAATCCCGCCATTCTCGCGGAAGTTGACCTTCCGAAATCTTCCCGATAGGGCCGCGCTATCGGTGTCTGACATCATCCGCCGGCCGCTCCCGCTCCCGCAGACTCCGGTACCGAACGACCCACCCCCCACACCGGATGAGTAGGAGCCCCCCACATGCGCCACTCCCGTACGTCCCGAAAGGCCGTGCTGGCCGCCACCGTCGGCCTCGGCTTCGCGGCCGCCCTCGGCGCCGTCCCCACCGCCAGCGCCGCCCCCGCCCCCGTCGGCAACACCGCGACCTACTCGGCGTACGAGCGCTCGCAGGAGAACCAGGACGCGAACCGCGCCTTCTTCGAGGCCGTGCAGCGCTCGGTCGCCGAGCAGCGCGCCGCGAACCCGGGCGTCCTCGCGGTGACCGTCACGTACAACACGCGCAACGCGCCCAGCTTCCGCAGCCAGATAGCCGGCTCCACCCAGATATGGAACAGCTCGGTCTCGAACGTGAAGCTCCAGGAGGTCTCCTCCGGCGGGAACTTCTCGTACTACGAGGGCAACGACTCGCGCGGTTCGTACGCGAGCACGGACGGCCACGGCCGCGGCTACATCTTCCTCGACTACCAGCAGAACCAGCAGTACAACTCCACCCGGGTGACCGCGCACGAGACCGGACACGTGCTGGGTCTGCCGGACCACTACTCGGGCCCCTGCTCCGAGCTGATGTCGGGCGGCGGTCCGGGCACCTCCTGCCAGAACCCCTACCCGAACTCCGCGGAGCGCTCGCGCGTGAACCAGCTGTGGCTGGGCGGGCTGGCCGCGTCCGGCCTGGGCACGAAGAGCTAGCTAGAGCTCGGGCAGCTTGCCCACCTCGGCTTCGTACTCGGGGCAGTCCGGGTTCTTGCAGGGACCCGGCACCCACTCCGGGATGAAGATCCCGAGCGCCTTGCGCCGCCGTACGAGGGTGTCGACGGAGCGACCGCAGACCGGGCACGTGTGCTGATCGTGCCCGGCCTGCGGGGCCACCACGTCATGCGGTCCCGGGTGGCGCCGACCCTGCTGTTGGTGCTGTTCACCGGCCATACCTCCACGGTAGGCCGGTTCCGCGCGTTCGGCGGCTTCGGCACCCGACGTCGCGAGGGCGATTACGCCGTCCCCTGCGGCTTGCGCCACATCGGCCACATCAGCGGCCCCTCCGGCAGGCGCACCGCCTCCCCCGTGATCTCCCAGCCGAGCCGTTCGTACAGCCCCTTGCTGCGCTCGCTGCTCGCCTCCAGGTACGCCGGCACGCCCTCGCGGTCGCACCGCTCCAGCACCGGCCGCATCAGCTCGGTCCCGAGCCCCTCGCCCTGGCGGTCCGGGGCGACCGCGATCATCAGCAGGTACTCGTGGTCCTCGGCGGTCGGGTGGACCTCGCCCGTCAGCCGGCCGACCAGCTCGCACCGCTCGTTGTCGGGGTCGGCGGCCGCCCGCATCCTCGCCGGGACGTCGTCCTCGGCGGCCTCCCCCTCCGGCTCCCCCGCCGGGACCCGCAGCCACAGGGCGGCCGCCGAGCCGTCCACCGCGTAGTCGATCCGGCCCTCCGCCAGCGCCACGTCCACGAAGACGCCCAGGAACCTGCCGTGCACGGCGGCCCGGTGCTCCGGATCAGGGAAGACCCAGCTGCTCACCGGGTCGGTGCGGAAGGCCTCGTCGAGGAGGCGGGCCACCGCGTCCCGGTCCGCCTGATCCGCCTGACGTATCTCCAGCGCCACTGGTCACACCCTTCGCCACGTTTCAACTACCGCGAGCGATCCTAGAGTTGGCCCGGAACAGCGGAAAGCCCCGTTCCGGCACCATGCAGTGCCGGAACGGGGCTTGCGTACGTCCGCTTGCGTACGCCCGTCCTCCGCTACGGACTCACCGCGTACGCCGCGTCACGAACTCCGCCAGCGCCAGCAGGCCGCCCGCCGCCCCGAGGTCCGGCACGGCCCGGGACAGCAGCTGCACCGCCCGGCCCATCCGGTCCGCGGCATGGGCCTGCGCCCAGTCGCGCCCACCGGCCCGGTCCACCGCCTCGGCGGCCCTGCGTACGTCGTCCGCGGTCATGGGCCCCGCGTACAGGGCCGCCAGCTCCTCGCCGGCGGTGGTCCCCGAGGTGAGGGCGGCCACGACCGGGAGGGACTTCTTGCGGGCGATCAGATCGGCCCCGGCGGGCTTGCCGGTGTGCCCCGGATCCCCCCAGATGCCGATCAGGTCGTCGATCAGCTGGAAGGCCAGCCCGGCCTCCCGCCCGAACGCGTCCATCGCGTCGACCTCGTCCGGGCCGGCGCCCGCGTAGAGCGCGCCGAGCGCGCAGGCACAGCCCAGCAGGGCCCCCGTCTTGGCCGTCGCCATGGTCAGGCACTCGTCGAGCGAGACGTACGGGCGCTGCTCGAACGCGCAGTCCGCCTGCTGGCCGGCGCACAGCTCGATGACGCAGGTCGCGAGCCGCGCCGAGGCCGCCGCCGAGGCGGGGTGCGGATCCTCGGCCAGCAGCCGCAGCGCGAGCACCATCATGGCGTCGCCGGTGATGATCGCGTCCGGTATCCCGAACACGGTCCAGGCGGTGGGCCTGCCCCGGCGCTTCGTGTCCTTGTCGATGACGTCGTCGTGCAGCAGCGTGAAGTTGTGCGCCAGCTCCACGGCCACCGCCGCCCCTACGGCGCCCTCGGCCTCCTTCTCGTCCCGCCCGCCCCGCAGGGCCCGGGCCGCGGCGAGCACGAGGGCGGGCCGGATGGCCTTGCCCGCGTTGCCCGCGGCCGGGGTGCCGTCGGCCTGCTCCCAGCCGAAGTGGTACATCGCCACGCGCCGCATCGAGCCGGGCAGGCTCTCGACCGTGCGGCGCAGTTCCGGGTTGACCGTTTCTCTTGTCCGCTCCAGCAGGGCCGCGGCCTCGTGCCCCTCGCCGGTCGTGATCGCCTCAGTGGTGCCCATGGCGTGTCCCCGATCCCCGGTCGTCCCGGTCGTCCCGCTCGGCCGGCCGCTCAGCGCCAGCGGGCGATCTCGACGTTCTCCAGGATGCCGAGCGCGTCCGGCACCAGCACCGCGGCGGAGAAGTACGCGGTGACCAGGTACGAGATGATCGCCTGCTCGCTGATGCCCATGAAGCGCACCGACATGCTCGGCTCGATCTCGTCCGGGATGCCGGGCTGGTGGAGGCCGATGACACCGGACTCGTCCTCGCCGGTGCGCATGCAGAGGATGGACGTCGTCCGCGCGTCGCTGATCGGGATCTTGTTGCAGGGGAAGATCGGCACGCCCCGCCAGGTCGTCATGCGGTGGCCGCCGACGTCGATCGTCTCCGGGACCAGGCCGCGCTTGTTGCACTCGCGGCCGAAGGCGGCGATGGCCCGGGGGTGGGCGAGGAACATGTCGGAGCCGCGCCGCATGCTGAGCAGCTGGTCCAGGTCGTCGGGGCCGGGCCCGCCGTCGTGCGGCTGGATGCGCTGGTCGTACTCGGCGTTGTGGAGCAGGCCGAACTCCGGGTTGTTGAGCATCTCGTGCTCCTGGCGCTCGCGCAGCGCCTCGACCGTGAGCCGCAACTGCTGCTCGGTCTGGTTCATCGGCTGGTTGTAGAGGTCGGCGACGCGCGTGTGCACCCGCAGGACCGTTTGTGCAATGGAGAGCTCGTACTCGCGCGGCTTCGCCTCGTAGTCCACGAAGGTGCCGGGGAGAACCGCCTCGCCGTGGTGGCCGGCGGAGAGGTCGATCGCGGCCTCGCCGTACTGGTTGGCGCGCTGGGCGGGCAGGGAGCGCTGGGCCTCCACGTGCGCGCGCAGCGAGTCGACCCGGTCGGCGAGCAGCCGGAAGTCCTGGCGGGAGAGGACGAGCGCGGTGCCGGAGGTGACGGCCCGGGCGGTGTACTCCCAGATCGCCTCCTCGTCGACGAGGGAGTCCTCGCCGAAGTAGGCGCCGTCGGCGACGGTGCGCAGGACGGCGTCGTCCCCGTACGGGCCGGGGCCCATCTGCTCGATGCGCCCGTGCGCCAGCAGGAACACGTTGTCGGAGGCGCTGCCGAAGGAGGTCAGCTCCTGACCGGCCTCGAAGTCGACCTGCCGGCACCGCTGGGCGAGCTCGGTGAGCACGTCCAGGTCCTCGTAGGTGCGCAGCAGCGGGAGTTCGCCGAGCTCGGCCGGGATGACCTGGACCTGGGTCCCGGTCTTGATGAACTCCACGCGTCCGTCGCCGACCGAGTAGCTCAGCCGCCGGTTGACCCGGTACGTGCCGCCCTGTACGGGCACCCACGGGAGCGTCTTCAGGAGCCACCGGGAGGTGATCTCCTGCATCTGCGGCGCGGACTTGGTCGTGGTTGCCAAGTTCCGCGCGGCCGAGGTCGCAAGACTCCTCTGCGGCGTCTGGACCCCGGATTCGGAACCTGCCTGGACCGACATGTGTATCCCTTTCGATCACTCCATGGATCTGCAGGATGCAGCCTCCCAGTACGGAACGTGGTGGGACCATTACACAAAAGGGTGGGACTACTCCGTCCGGGCGTGGGCACTCTTTGGAGTTCATCTCCTTCACACAAGGCCCCTTCCATCCCACTGGTTCCGGCCGTGCCCGTTTTCGGGGCGGGGCCGGGGCGGCTTTAATTTGCATGACAGATGCGAGTTTTCTAGGGTGGGGCCATGCGGTTGACCCGATTCACCGACCTGGCGCTGCGCGTCCTGATGCGTCTCGCCGTCGCGGACGCGGACCTCCCGACCACGCGCGACGTGGCGGCGGCCATGGAGGTCCCGTACACGCACACGGCGAAAGTGGTCGCCCGGCTGCAGCACCTCGGCCTGGTCGAGGCGCGGCGCGGCCGCGGCGGCGGACTCGCGCTGACCGCCGCCGGCCGGGCGGCCTCGGTGGGCGGGGTGGTCCGCGAGCTGGAGGGTGCGGGGGACGTCGTGGACTGCGACGGCACCACCCCCTGCCCGCTGCGCGGGGCCTGCGTCCTGCGGGGCGCGCTGCGCCGGGCCCAGGAGGCCTTCTTCGCCGCACTGGACCCGCTGACGGTGGACGACCTGGTCGCGGCGCCGACCGGCCCACTGCTGCTGGGCATCGCGGGCGGACCGCCGGGGCGGACCGGGGGGCCCTGAACCCCGGGGGCGGTTGGCCGGTTCCCGGCACCTGACATCAACGGCCCGAACGGGTGTACCCCCACCCAAAAATAAGCATCCTAAATACCTATTACTTGACGCAGAGGCACCCGCCGCGAAGAGGAGCTCCCCCATGCTGTCCGAGAAGTCGACCGAGACCGTACGCGCCACCCTGCCCGCCGTCGGCGCGGCCATCGGCGACATCGCGGACCTCTTCTACACGAAGCTGTTCGCGGCCCACCCCGAGCTGCTCCGCGACCTGTTCAACCGCGGCAACCAGAGCGCCGGCCTCCAGAAGCAGGCCCTCGCCGGCTCCATCGCGACCTTCGCCACCCACCTCGTCGCCCACCCCGACACCCGCCCCGACGTGATGCTGCACCGGATCGCACACAAGCACGCCTCCCTCGGCGTCACCCGCGAGCAGTACCAGGTCGTCCACCACCACCTCTTCCAGGCGATCGCCGAGACCCTCGGCGAGGCCGTCACCCCCGAGGTGGCCGAGGCCTGGGACGAGGTCTACTGGCTGATGGCCAACGCCCTGATCGCCATCGAGGAGCGGCTCTACGCCGAGCAGCAGGTCCTCGCCGGCGACGTCTGGCGCACCTGGACGGTCGCCGCCCGCGTCGAGGAGACCGCGGACTGCACCACCTTCCACCTGGTCCCGGCGGACGGCGCCCCGGCCCGCTCCTTCAAGCCCGGCCAGTACGTCTCGGTCCAGGTCGTACTGCCGGACGGAGCGCGCCAGATACGCCAGTACAGCCTCTCCGGCGCGCCCGGCTCCCCGGTCCGCTCGATCACCGTCAAGCGGGTCCACGGCCCGGCGGCCGCAGGTCCCGACGGCGAGGTCTCGAACCACCTCCACGCCCGGATCGCGACCGGCGACACCCTGCGGGTCTCGGCCCCGTACGGCGACCTCGTCCTGCGGGACTCCGCCGCTCCGGTCCTGCTCGCCTCGGCCGGCATCGGCTGCACCCCGATGCTGTCGATGCTGGAGCACCTCGCCGACACCGGGCACGCCGCCCCCGTGACCGTCCTGCACGCCGACCGCTCCCCCGCCGACCACGCACTGCGGGCCGACCACCGGGCCCTGACGCACAAGCTCGCCGACGCCTCGGCCCGCTTCTGGTACGAGGCCGCCGCCGAGCCGGGCGACGGCGAGGGCCGCCTCGACCTGGCGGACGTACCGGTGGCCCCGGGCACGACGGCGTACCTGTGCGGGCCGCTCCCCTTCATGCGGACCGTGCGCGCGCAGCTTCTCGCCAAGGGCGTGCCCGCCTCGGACATCCACTACGAGGTGTTCGGCCCGGACCTGTGGCTGGCCTCGGCGTAACTCCCGTGGCGGGTGGGCCGGCCGGGACGAGTGTCCGGATCGGCTCGCTCGCCGTACGAAGGCACTAGCCCGGAGGGGCGGCCTCCACTACACCGGAGTGCAATGAGGTGGACACGCAAGGTGACCACCGCGCACCCGGAGAGGAGGCGGCCATGTCCGCACCCATGTCCGCGGACCGGTTCATCGGCGCACTGCGGAACGAGGGTCTGACCGTCGTAGAGGTGGGCGCCTGGCGCACCCACAACCGCAACCACAAGGGCCCGTGGGGCCCGGTGAACGGGGTGATGATCCACCACACCGTCACGCACGGCACGAAGTTCACCGTCGAGCTCTGCCGCGACGGCGACGAGGCCCTCCCGGGCCCGCTCTGCCACGGCGTCATCACCAAGGACGGCCGGGTCCACCTGGTCGGCTACGGCCGCGCCAACCACGCCGGGGCGGGCGACTCGGACGTCCTGGCAGCGGTGATCGCGGAGAAGCGGCTCCCGCCGGACCGCCACGCGGACACCGACGGCAACCGGCACTTCTACGGCTTCGAGTGCGAGAACCTGGGCGACGGCGACGACCCCTGGCCGGAGGTCCAACTGGACGCCATGGCCCGCGCGGCGGCGGCCGTGTGCCGGGTCCACGGCTGGACCGGGCGCTCGGTGATCGGCCACCTCGAATGGCAGCCCGGCAAGATCGACCCGAAGGGCTTCACGATGGACGCGTTCCGCGCCCGGGTGGGAGAACGCCTCAAATAAGCGGGTTGACGCCGGGAAGATCCACGGGCTTCCCTGACCCGATGACCGATGATCTCCGAATGGAACGGGTGGCGGCCGAAGCCTCCCTGCAGGACTGGCGCCACGTCCACAACCTGATCGTTCCCCCGGACGCCCTCACCCTCGACGAGGTGCGCGAGCGGGCCGGGCGCCACCTCCTGGACGTCGCGTACCTCGGCGACGTGCTCGTCGGCTGCATGACCGTACGCCGGCCCACGGCCGACGCCCCGTCGGTGGCCACCGTGATCGCCCGGATCCTGCCCGCCCACCGCGGGCAGGGCTTCGGCGCCGCGCTCTACGCCCACGGCCTGGCCGAGGCACGCGCACTCGTCCCCGCCCCCGACACGATCGAGACGATCGTCCTGGCCTCCAACGAGGACGGCCTGCGCTTCGCCCGCGCCCACGGCTTCGAGGAATCCGAGCGCTACGTCCTCCCGGGCGCGACGGTCCCGTACATCCACCTCCGCCTCCCGTCCGACGGCGCGGGACGGACAATGGCCGGGTGAACCACACCCCTGACCCCGGCGTCATCCTGCAGCCCCGGCCGGCCTCGCCGGTGGTGGAGGTGCGGGACGAGCGGTTCGGCCGGTACGGGGTGCGGCTGCTGGTGAAGCGGGACGATCTGGTGCATCCCGAGCTGCCGGGCAACAAGTGGCGCAAGCTCGCGCCGAATCTGCGGGCCGCCGTCGAGGGGGGCTTCCCCGGGGTCGTGACCTTCGGCGGGGCGTACTCGAACCATCTGCGGGCCACCGCGGCGGCCGGGCGGCTGCTGGGGATGGAGACCGTCGGGATCGTCCGCGGCGACGAGCTCGCCGGCCGGCCCCTCAACGACTCCCTGGCCCGGTGCGCGGCGGAGGGGATGCGGCTGCACTTCGTCACGCGCTCGGAGTACCGCCGCAAGGCGGAGCCGCAGGTGCTGGCCCGGCTGCTGGCGGGGGCCGGGGCGGGCTCGTCGTACGTCGTCCCCGAGGGCGGCAGCAACGCGCTCGCGCTGGAGGGGTGTGCGGAGCTGGGGCGCGAGCTGCGGGGCCTGTCGGACGTGGTCGCGGTGGCATGCGGTACGGGGGGCACGCTGGCCGGGCTGGCGGCGGGGCTGGCCCCGGGCCAGCGGGCGTTGGGCGTGCCCGTGCTTTCGGGGGAGTTCCTGGGGGCGGAGATACGTTCCCTCCAGGAGGCGGCCTTCGGCGGCCCGGCCGGGGAGTGGAGCCTGGCGGAGGGCTTCCACCACGGCGGCTACGCACGCGTCCCCGCACTGCTGGACGCGTTCGCCGCCGATTTCGAGGAGCGGCACGGGTTCCCGGTCGAGCGGATCTACGTGGCCAAGCTCCTCTGGGCCCTGGCGGCCCTGACGGAGTCGGGCGCGTTCCCCGCGGGCACCACCTTGGCCGCCGTCGTCACGGGCCGCCCGTAGCCCGCCCGGCGCGCGTGCGGTGCTAGTACCAGCGGGCGGCCGCCAGGAGGGCCGGTCCGCAGCCCGCGAAGGCCGCGTAGCCGATCCACGCCGCCCACAGGACGTCGCCGGCCGAGTGGAAGTCCCCCTGCCGAACGGGCAGCGCGCCCAGTCGGGCCGGCACCGGGTAGGCCGGCCCCAGCAGGCCGTACGGCACCAGCGTGCCGCCCCCGCGGCCCCGCGCGTCCGCTCCCGGGACGGTCCCGCTCCCCCGTGCGGGGGATCAGGCCGCGTCCTCGCGGTAGGCCGCCGCTTCCTCCAGGTCCAGTCTGCGGAGCAGGTTCCGGAGCATTTCGTCGTCGATGCGGCGGTGGTCGCGGAGGGTCACGAAGACCTCGCGTTCGGCCGCGATCATCTCCCCCGCCAGACGCCGGTAGACGTCGTCCGCCGATTCGCCGGTGACCGGGTTGACCTCGCCCAGCCGCTCCCAGACCGCGTTGCGGCGCCTTTCCATCACCGTGCGCAGCCGCTCCGCCAGCGGCGGCGGCAGCGCGTTCTGCGGCTCCGCCAGCAGCTCCGCCAGCCGGTCCTCCGCCGAGCGCGAGGCCTCGCTCTGGGCCTGGGCCTCCGCCAGGGTCTCCGCCTGCGCGTCCCGCTGCGGCAGCCGCAGCAGCCGGATCAGCGGCGGCAGTGTCAGCCCCTGCACCACCAGCGTGCCGATCACCGTCGTGAAGGTCAGGAAGAGGATCAGGTTCCGGTGCGGCACGCTGATCGGCACCGAGAACGCGATCGCCAGCGAGACCACCCCCCGCATCCCCGCCCAGCCCACGACCACCGGCGACTTCCAGTTGGTGTCCGGCTCCCGCGTCCGGATCCGCTCCGACAGCCGCGGCACGAAGGTCGCCGGGAACACCCACACGAAGCGGGCCACCACCACCGCCAGGAACACCGCCAGCGCGTACCAGGCCGCGTCCCAGCCCTCGTACTCCGCGAGCCCCTTCAGGACCACCGGCAGCTGGAGGCCGATCAGCGCGAAGACCAGCGACTCCAGGATGAAGGCGACCATCTTCCACACCGCCTCCTCCTGGAGCCGGGTCGCGAAGTCGACCTGCCAGTTGCGGTGCCCCAGGTACAGCGCCACCACGACCACCGCCAGCACGCCCGAGGCGTGCACCCGCTCGGCCGCCGCGTACGCCACGAACGGGATCAGCAGCGACAGCGTGTTCTGCAGCAGCGGCTCCCGCAGCCGCTTGCGCATGTGGTGGATCGGCACCATCAGCACCAGGCCCACGCCGACACCGCCCACCGAGGCCAGCAGGAACTCGGCGATCCCGCCCGCCCAGCCGGCGCTCACCCCGACCGCGGCGGCCAGTGCCACCTTGTACGCGGTGATCGCGGTGGCGTCGTTCACCAGGGACTCGCCCTGCAGGATGGTCGTGATCCGGTTCGGCAGCCCCAGCTTGCGGGCGATCGCCGTCGCCGCCACCGCGTCGGGCGGCGCGATCACCGCGCCCAGCACCAGCGCCACCGGCAGCGACAGCCCCGGCACCACCAGGTACGCCGCGTACCCGACGGCGACCGTCGCGAAGAGCACGTACCCGACCGACAGCAGCGCCACGGGCCGGATGTTCGCCCGCAGGTCCAGGTACGAGCTGTCCACCGCGGCCGTGTAGAGCAGCGGCGGGAGCAGCAGCGGCAGCACGATGTGCGGGTCGAGGGCGTACGAAGGCACGCCCGGGATGTACGAGGCCATCAACCCGGCGGCGACCAGCAGCAGCGGCGCGGGCACCCGCGTCCAGCGGGCGGCTCCGGCAACGATCGCGCTGCCCGCCACCAGCGCCACCAGCGGCAATACCTCCATCGAAGATCCACCCTCGCTCGTCGTGGCTGATCGGCATGTCGTCCTGCGGCGCCCGTACGTCAGTACGCTGGCAATCATGAGCGAGTGCACCCACGTTGCCGAACTGCCGCGCCCCGAGCCCGTCCCGACTGCCCTGACATGCTCCGAATGTCTGGTGCTCGGCAGCCACCCGGTGCAGTTGCGGATGTGCCTGGAGTGCGGGTACGTGGCATGCTGCGATTCCTCCCCGCACCGGCACGCCACCGCGCACCATCAGAGCACCGGCCATCCGGTCATGCGGAGCTTCGAGCCGGGCGAGACCTGGCGGTGGTGTTATGTCGACGGTTCGATCGTCTGAGGAGGGGTAGGTCAACCCTCCGCCGGTTCCCCTGATTTGGGCCCGCAGACCCCTAGCCACTGTGCGTACCCGAGGGCATACCATCAGTCACTGGCCGTAGGCGGGGGTGCCTGGAACAGGCCCCATGAGGGGTGCCGCGACACGATCGCCCGGATCGCGATAGCGTCACCGGCGAACAGAGCTCGTACCACCTTGGAGGTGAGGGTGTCCCAGATCGCAGGCGAGCCCGGGACCCAGGACTTCGTGGAAGTCCGGCTGCCCGCTGCGGGTGCCTACCTGTCGGTGCTGCGAACGGCCACGGCCGGCCTCGCGGCACGTTTGGACTTCACCCTCGACGAGATCGAGGACCTCCGCATCGCGGTGGACGAGGCCTGCGCGATCCTGCTTCAACAGGCCGTGCCGGGCTCCGTCCTCAGCTGCGTGTTCCGGTTGGTCGACGACTCGCTGGAGGTGACGGTCTCCGCACCGACCACGGACGGGCGTGCGCCCGAGCGCGACACGTTCGCCTGGACCGTCCTGTCGGCGCTGGCCGGCAAGGTCGAGTCCACGGTCGAGGAGGACCGGACGGTGAGCATCAGCCTCTACAAACAGCGCGGCGCGGGTCCAGGCCCGGCGTGAGCGGCGGGGAGATCCCGGTGCGGGGTGGGGATCGGCCCCGGGTACGGCACGAGGTCGACGGCGGCATCCCGGAGCAGCAGCACGCCCGGCCGCACCCGGCTGACGCGGATGCGGAAGACGGCTTTTTGGACTCGGCGGAGCGACGGGCGGGCCCTATGAGCGAGAACCAGCACGAAGAACCACACGTCCCACAGCCACCCGGGGCCGCTGCCACGGCCCCGGACACGGAACCGGAACCCGTAGGGGCACAGGCGGAGGCGGAACCGCCGCTGCTGCCGGTGCCTCCCGTGCTGCCAGATCCGCGCGATCGCAGTGGCGCGCGGGCCCTGTTCATCGAGCTGCGGGCGCTGCCCGACGGCTCGGTGGAGAAGGCGGAGCTGCGCAACCGGCTCGTGCGGATGCACCTGCCGCTGGTCGAGCACCTCGCCCGGCGGTTCCGCAACCGGGGTGAGCCGCTGGACGACCTGACCCAGGTCGCCACCATCGGCCTGATCAAGTCGGTGGACCGGTTCGACCCGGACCGCGGGGTCGAATTCTCCACGTACGCGACGCCCACCGTGGTCGGCGAGATCAAGCGGCACTTCCGCGACAAGGGCTGGGCCGTGCGCGTGCCGCGGCGCCTGCAGGAGCTGCGGCTCTCGCTGACCACGGCCACGGCCGAGCTGTCCCAGCAGCACGGCCGCTCCCCCACCGTCCACGAGCTCGCGGAACGGCTCGGGATCTCGGAGGAGGAGGTGCTGGAGGGGCTGGAATCGGCCAATGCCTACAGCACGCTTTCGCTGGACGTCCCGGACACCGACGACGAGTCGCCGGCGGTGGCGGACACCCTGGGCTCGGAGGACGAGGCGCTGGAGGGCGTCGAGTACCGCGAGTCGCTCAAGCCGCTCCTGGAGGGACTGCCTCCGCGGGAGAAGCGGATCCTGCTGCTGCGGTTCTTCGGCAACATGACCCAGTCGCAGATCGCGCAGGAGGTCGGCATCTCCCAGATGCACGTCTCCCGCCTGCTGGCCCGCACCCTGGCCCAGCTGCGCGAGAAGCTCCTCGTCGAGGAGTAGGGACGGTACGGGTTATCGGGTCTGCTCGCCGGGCCCGATTCCCAGCGCCTCGGTCGCCGTCGGGTTCACCAGCAGGGCCACGACGGCCACCGCGGCCACCGCCAGCGCCACGGCGGCGGCGATCATCGCGCCGCCCGCGGAGTAGAGGGTCCAGGCCACCGGCAGCGCCATCAGCTGGGTGATCAGCGCGGGCCCGCGGCTCCAGCGGCGGCCCAGCCGCAGCCCGCGGGCCGCGATCAGCGGCAGCGCGGCGAGCACCAGCAGGGTGACCCCGCCGGTCTCGGCCTGCTGCGGGGAGTCGGGGTCGCCGGCGATGCCCACGAACAGCATGTACGCGCCGAGGCCGGCCAGCGCCAGGCCCTCCAGGGCGGTCAGCGCGGCGGCGGCGGCGAGCCGCCTCGGCAGCGGGGCGGTCGGCTGGGCCGGGGCGGGGGTGGGCTTCGTACTCACCCCAGCAGGGTAGCCGCGCCCCCGCGGCCGCGTACGGGACGGGCAGTATGGGCGGCATCCGTACGGGTCGGTAGGCTGGCGGTCATGCGTGCACTTCTCGTGGCCAACCCAGCAGCAACGACCACCAGTGCGCGCACGCGCGATGTCCTCACCCACGCCCTGGCCAGCGAGATGAAGCTGGAGGCGGTGACCACCGAGTACCGCGGGCACGCCCGGGACCTGGGCCGCAGGGCGGCCGAGCACGGCATCGACCTCGTCGTGGCGCTCGGCGGCGACGGCACGGTCAACGAGGTGGTCAACGGACTGCTGCACAACGGGCCCGATCCGGAGCGGCTGCCGAGGCTGGCCGTGGTCCCCGGCGGCTCGACCAATGTGTTCGCCCGCGCGCTCGGGCTGCCCAACGACGCGGTCGAGGCGACCGGCGCCCTGCTCGACGCGCTGCGGGAGCAGCGCGAGCGGACGGTGGGCCTGGGGCTGGCGGCCGGCACGCCGGGCACGGAGGACGAGTCGGTACCGGCGCGCTGGTTCACGTTCTGCGCGGGCTTCGGTTTCGACGCGGGGGTGGTGGGCCGGGTCGAGCAGCAGCGGGAGCGCGGCAAGCGTTCGACGCACGCTCTGTATGTACGACAGCTGATGCGCCAGTTCTGGGAGGAGCCGAACCGGCGCCACGGCGCGGTGACGCTGGAGCGCCCCGGCGCGGATCCCGTCACGGATCTGGTGCTGTCGATAGTCTGCAACACCTCGCCGTGGACGTATCTGGGGAATCGTCCGATTTACGCGTCCCCGGAGGCGTCGTTCGATACTGCGCTTGACGTATTGGCACTCAACCGTTTGTCAACTCCGACCGTCGCCCGCCACGTGACACAGCTCCTGACCTCGACTCCTGAGCGCGGTCCGCGCGGCAAGCATGCGGTGTCTCTGCACGATCTGACGGACTTCACCTTGCATTCGAAGGTTCCGCTTCCGTTCCAGATGGACGGAGACCACCTCGGTCTGCGGACCAGCGTTCGGTTCACAGGCGTACGCCGTGCACTGCGTGTGATTGTGTGAGTGGAAGGGCCCAAAGTCCTTTCACTCGAACGTTTACACGCCGGTCCACCCTCACGATGTAGGGCTGTGACCTAGTAGACACCGACGAATCAAAAAAAACTTTCCGGAAGGGGTTGTATCCCCGTCCGAGGTTTGCGAATCTCTTCATGGCGATCGGGACAGCCCGCAGCACCCGGCACCCACACAGATCGCCAGAACCCCTCCACGAGTCCCTGACTGACCTTCCAGGAAACTGGGCGGTCGCCCTTCCCTCACGGGGGGATTCGTGAAAGCGTTCACATTCACAAGCAACCTGCCCGCAATACAAGGAGATGGAGCAGCCATGGACTGGCGTCACAACGCCGTTTGCCGCGAGGAAGACCCGGAACTCTTCTTCCCCATCGGCAACACCGGTCCTGCGCTGCTGCAGATCGAGGAAGCCAAGGCCGTCTGCCGCCGCTGCCCCGTCATGGAGCAGTGCCTGCAGTGGGCGCTCGAGTCCGGTCAGGACTCCGGCGTCTGGGGCGGTCTCAGCGAGGACGAGCGCCGCGCGATGAAGCGCCGCGCCGCTCGCAATCGGGCGCGCAACGCCACCGCCTGACATCGACTTTCGAGCCTCGAGCCGCAGCGCGTAGCAACACCACACCAGCGCTCAGCAACGTGCTCTTGAGCCCCGGACCGAGAAGTTTTCGGTCCGGGGCTCAGTGCTGTCCGGGGTGCGCCTCGCAGGCTCCGTCACGTTGAGTGACAGAACGATCGTTACTTCTGCGGGCTGGCCGGGACGTCGAGGACGACCTTGGTGCCGCGCGGTTCGACCCGGAGCATGTCGAACGTGCCGCCGAGCTCGCCCTCGACCAGGGTCCGGACGATCTGGAGTCCGAGGTTCCCGGCACGCTGCGGGTCGAAGCCCTCGGGCAGACCCGAGCCGTCGTCGAGCACGGTGATCAGCAGCCGGCCGTCCGCGCGGCCGGAGCCGGTGCGGGTCGCGGACACCTCGACCCGGCCGCCCTCCCCCTGGGTGAAGGCGTGCTCCAGGGCGTTCTGGAGGATCTCGGTCAGCACCATCGACAGCGGAGTGGCGACTTCCGCGTCCAGGATCCCGAACCGCCCGGTACGCCGGCACTCCACCTTGCCCGGCGAGATCTCCGCGACCATCGCGATCACACGGTCGGCGATCTCGTCGAACTCGACGCGCTCGTCCAGGTTCTGAGAGAGCGTCTCGTGCACGATCGCGATCGAACCGACCCGGCGCACGGCCTCGTTGAGTGCCTCGCGGCCACCCTCGGAATCCATCCGGCGGGCCTGCAACCGCAGGAGGGCGGCCACGGTCTGGAGGTTGTTCTTCACCCGGTGGTGAATCTCCCGGATGGTCGCGTCCTTGGTGATCAATTCGCGTTCGCGACGGCGCAGTTCCGTCACGTCACGGCACAGGACGAGGGAGCCGATCCGGACGCCCTTGGGCTTGAGCGGGATGGCGCGCAGCTGGATGACCCCGCCGTTGCCCTCGACCTCGGTCTCGCGCGGGGCCCAGCCGCTGGCGAGCTTGACGATCGCCTCGTCCACGGGGCCGCGGGTGGGGGCGAGTTCGGCGGTGGTGGTGCCCAGGTGCTGGCCGACGAGGTCGGCGGCGAGGCCGAGCCGGTGGTAGGCGGACAGCGCGTTCGGGGAGGCGTACGTGACGACACCGTCGGCGTCGAGCCGCAGCAGGCCGTCCCCGGCGCGCGGGGAGGCGTCCATGTCGACCTGCTGGCCGGGGAACGGGAAGGAGCCGGCCGCGATCATCTGGGCCAGGTCGGAGGCGGACTGGAGGTAGGTGAGCTCCAGCCGGCTCGGTGTACGCACAGTGAGCAGGTTGGTATTGCGGGCGATCACTCCGAGTACCCGCCCCTCGCGACGCACCGGGATGGACTCGACGCGGACGGGCACCTCCTCGCGCCACTCCGGGTCTCCCTCGCGCACGATCCGGCCCTCGTCGAGCGCGGCGTCCAGCAGCGGGCGCCGGCCGCGCGGCACCAGGTGGCCGACCATGTCGTCCTGGTACGAGGTGGGGCCGGTGTTGGGGCGCATCTGTGCGACCGAGACGTACCGGGTGCCGTCGAGGGTGGGGACCCACAGCACGAGGTCGGCGAAGGAGAGGTCGGAGAGCAGCTGCCACTCCGAGACCAGCAGGTGGAGCCACTCCAGGTCGGTTTCACTGAGAGCGGTGTGCTGGCGTACGAGGTCGTTCATGGAGGGCACGGGCCGAGCGTACCCCGGGTATGGGCCATGACTTTCCCCACGGCGACTACTCAGGAGTATCCAGGAAGCACTCGGGCCGCGTACTGTTGGATGAAGTGACGGGATCTTAGAGCCCGCCATTGGATGGACAGAACAGATTGGTCTAGTCCACAATTGGCTTATGCTTCCGCCCTCCCCGCACAGGAGGACGGATCGAGGTAAGCCGCGCGCTCTGCCCTGACCGCGCTGGCACCTCCCACCGGCCGCCGGGAACCGCACACCCGCCGGCCGTAAGTACTCCGGGCTGCGGTGCCGGACGGGCTGAGGGTCCCGACCCGGCACCGTGGCCCAGAGGAATCCGCATGGCGCGGCGCGATTCCCGGGGCCCGCTCCCCTCCGGCCCGCACTACTGCGGCCAGGCCCCCATCGCCAGTTCCGCCACCGCTTCCAGTTCTTCCCGGCTCGCGCCGTCGCGCGACTGCTGGGACATCCCGATGAGCACCGCCAGCACGTAGCGGGCCAGCGCCTGCGCGTCCGTACCTGCGGGCAGTGCGCCGGTGGCGACGTCGGCCCGGATCCTGCGCTCGAACACCTCCAGGTTGGCTTCGCGGCGCTCGCGCAGGGCGTGGGCCACCTCCTGCGAGGTGGTGTTGGCGGCCGCGCTGATCACCAGGCAGCCCGGCGGGTGGGCCGGGTCGGTGTAGATCTCGGCGGCCTCGCGCAGGACGCGGGCAAGGCCGGCCCGGGCGGTGGGCTCCTCGGCCAGGGCCGCGCGCGCGAAGTCGGTGTACCGGCCGCCGTAGACCGCCACGACCTCGTCGAAGAGCTTGCGCTTGTCGCCGAAGGCGGCGTACAGGCTGGGCGCGCCGATGCCGAGCGAGGCGGTCAGGTCGGAGATCGAGGTCGCTTCGTAGCCGCGCTCCCAGAAGGCCAGCATGGCCTTGTCGAGGGCGGCGTCTCGGTCGAAGGAACGCGGCCTGCCGCGCTGTCCGGTCACCATGCGCAGATTCTATAGCGGCCGCTACGGAATCTGGTACGGTCTCTTTCTGTAGCGATCACTAGCGAATCCTGAAGGGGGGCGCGTCATGGGCGTGCTCAAGGGGAAGACGGCACTGGTCACGGGCGGCAGCCGGGGGATCGGGCGTGCGGTGGCGCAGCGGCTCGCCCGGGACGGGGCGCTGGTCGCCGTCCACTACGGACACAACGCGGCGGCGGCGCAGGAGACTGTGGCCGCCATCGAGGCGACGGGCGGGCGGGCGTTCGCGATCGGGGCCGAACTCGGGGTCCCGGGCGACGCGCAGGCGCTGTGGGCCGCGTACGCGGCCCACCCGCTGCACACCGACGCGGTCGACATCCTGGTGAACAACGCGGGCGCCGCCACCTTCGGCGGCCTCGCGGACACCGACGAGGAGACGTACGACCGGGTCCACGCGCTCAACGCGAAGGCGCCGTTCTTCGTGATCAAGCACGGGCTGGCGCGGCTCCGGGACGGGGGCCGGATCGTGAACGTGACCGGCACCCCGGAGATCGCCCTGCCGGCGATCCTGGCCACCATCACGGCCAAGGGCGCGGTGAACGCGCTGACCCGGTCGCTCGCCGCCGAACTGGCCCCGCGCGGGATCACGGTGAACTCGGTGGGCCCCGGCATCACGGACACCGAGCTCAGCGCGGGCTGGCTGGCGGACCCCGCGGCGCGGGCGCACGCGGCCTCCCGCTCCGTCTTCGGGCGGGTGGGCACGGCGGAGGAGGTCGCCGACGTGGTGGCGTTCCTGGCCTCGGCGGACGCCCGCTGGGTGACGGGCCAGCACCTGGACGCGACGGGCGGCCTCCAGCTGTCGCTGCTGTGAGACGGGCCCTGCGGCGCTCTCCGTGAGCCCGGCCGGGGCCGGGCGGGGCCGGGCTGCACGTCCCGGCGGGGAGGCCGACGATGGGAGTGGACGGAAGCGAACGGGAGTGGGCGCGGACCGGCCGGAGGCGGCCCACCTCTGCTAGATTGGTCTATACCACACCGTCTCACTCCAGATCGGCAGGCCCCGCGTGGAAGTTGTCATCGTCCCGGACGCCAAGGCAGGCGGCGAGCTCATCGCGGAGGCCATGGCCGCCCTGGTCCGCCGCAAGCCCGACGCCCTGCTCGGCGTGGCGACCGGCTCCACCCCGCTGCCCATCTACGAGGCCCTGGCCGCGAAGGTCAAGGCCGGTGCGGTCGACGCCTCCAAGGCGCGGATCTGCCAGCTCGACGAGTACGTCGGCCTGCCGGCCGGGCACCCGGAGTCCTACCGCGCGGTCGTGCTGCGCGAGGTCGTGGAGCCGCTGGGCCTGTCGGAGGCCTCGTTCATGGGGCCGGACGGCTCCGCCGAGGACATCGTGGCGGCATGCGAGGCGTACGACCACGCGCTGGCCGAGGCGGGCGGGGTGGACCTGCAGCTGCTCGGCATCGGCACGGACGGGCACATCGGCTTCAACGAGCCGTGCTCCTCGCTGGCGTCGCGCACCCGGATCAAGACGCTGACGGAGCAGACGCGGGTCGACAACGCGCGGTTCTTCGACAACGACATAGACCAGGTGCCCCACCACGTCATCACGCAGGGGATCGGGACGATCCTCGACGCCCGCCACCTGGTGCTGCTCGCGACCGGCGAGGGCAAGGCGGACGCCGTCGCGCAGACCGTCGAGGGCCCGCTGTCCGCGCTGGTCCCGGCCTCCGCGCTGCAGCTGCACCGGCACGCGACCGTGGTCGTGGACGAAGCCGCCGCGTCCAAGCTGAAGCTGGCGGACTACTTCCGCCACACCTACGCCGACAAGCCCGCGTGGCAGGGGCTTTAGGGGCGTCACCGCGCCACGCGCGAGAAGGGCCGGGCTCCCGTTGCGGGTGCCCGGCCCTTCTGTGTCAGCGGCGGCTACGCGCCCGCGATGATCTCCGCGGCAGCGGTACCGCAGACGCGGGAGGCTCCGTGCGTCGCGATGTGCAGGGCTCCGCGGGGGGTGGCCCGGGGGACGCCCATCTCCACCACCACCGTGTCCGGACGGGCTGCGATCAGGGTGTCCAGGGCCTGCGCCATCCACGGGTGACGGTGCTCGTCGCGGACCACCGCGACCACCGTGCGGCTGCCCGCCGCCGCCAGGACGGCCGCCGCCCCGGCGCCCTCCGAGTACACGCCCGAGGCGGTTCCCGGTACCAGCGCGGCCAGTTCCGCGGCCACACCCCACGGGGTCTCGTCGCCCACCGCGATGTTCGCGACGGGTGCGAGCGTGGCGACGTACGGGGGAGCCGTCACCGGCGCCGCGGTGCCCGTCACGGCCACCGCGCGGCGGGCCGCCGCCAGGCCGATGCCGGGCGCGCTCCCCTCCTGCGGCGCGCCCGGCGCGGCGGCGGCCCGGGCCTGCCGGGCCCATGAGGCCAGCGCCCGTACCCGGGCGGCGGCGTCGGCGAGCCGCTCCGCCGGGAGCGCGCCCTCCTTTACGGCCGCGACCAGGGCGTCGCGCAGCCGGAGCACGGTGGCCTCGTCGGCGAGCCCGCCGCCGACGCAGATCGCGTCGGCGCCGGCCGCGATGGCGAGGACCGAGCCGCGCTCGATGCCGTACGTCCCGGCGATGGCGTTCATCTCCATGCCGTCGGTGACGATCAGGCCCTCGTAGCCGAGCTCCTTGCGCAGCAGGCCGGTCAGGATCTGCGGGCTGAGCGTGGCCGGGCGGGTCGGGTCCAGCGCGGGCACCAGGATGTGGGCGCTCATCACGGCCTTGGTGCCGGCCGCGACGGCCGCCTTGAACGGGACCAGTTCGCGGGCCACCAGCGTGTCCAGGTCCACGTCGATGCGCGGCAGCGCGTGGTGCGAGTCGACGTTGGTGTCGCCGTGGCCAGGGAAGTGCTTGGTGCACGCGGCGACACCGGCGGCCTGGAGGCCCTCGACGTACGCGGCGGTGTGGCGGGCGGCGAGGTGGGTGTCGGCGCCGAAGGACCGGACTCCGATGACCGGGTTGTCCGGGTTGGAGTTGACGTCGGCGGACGGCGCCCAGTTGAGGTTGACCCCGCACGCGGCGAGGCGGCGGCCCAGCTCGCGGGCGACGTCCCGGGTGAGGCCGGTGTCGTCGACGGCGCCGAGGGCCAGGTTGCCGGGGAAGGACGAACCGTCCCGGACCTCCAGGCGGGTGACGTCGCCGCCCTCCTCGTCGATGGCGACGAGGACGTCTTCGCGCTCTGCGCGCAGCTGCGCGGTGAGCGCGGCGAGCTGCTCGGACGAGGCGATGTTGCGGCCGAAGAGGCCGACGGCGGTGAGCCCTTCGCCGACCTGGCGGAGCAGCCACGCGGGGGCGGTGGTGCCCTCGAAGCCGGGCTGGAGGACCGCGAGGGCGTCGCGGGTCAGCTCATCGTTCGAATCGGACGCGGTAACGCCGTGCGCAAGGACAGTCATGGTGCCGTTATCCCTTCACCGCGCCGGCGGTCATGCCGCCGACGGCCTTGCGCTGGAGGAAGACGAAGATCACCAGGACCGGGACCGCGAACAGCGAGGAAGCGGCCATGGTGGCGCCCCAGTCGTTGCCGAAGGCGGTCTGGAACTGGGTCAGCCACAGGGGCAGGGTCTGGGCGGTCTTGTCCTTGTTGAGGATCAGGACCATCGCGAACTCGTTCCAGGCGGTGATGAAGCCGAAGAGCGAGGTGGACATCAGGCCGGGGGCCAGCAGCGGGAAGATCACCTTGCGGAAGGCCTGGCCGCGGGTGCAGCCGTCGATCTGGGCGGCCTCCTCCAGCGTCACCGGGACGGCGGCGATGAAGCCGCGCAGGGTCCAGATGGTGAAGGGCAGGACCATCACGAAGTAGATCGCGGTCAGCAGCGGGAGGCTGTTCAGCATCTCGGCGTCGCGGGCGATCATGTACATCGCGATGACCATGACCTCCCAGGGGGCCATCTGCGCCATCATCACGCCGAGTACGAGGCCCTTGCGGCCCTTGAACTTCATACGGGCGATGGCGAAGCTCGCGGCGAGGGCCACGACCAGGGCCAGGGCGACGGCGCCGACGGTGACGAGCAGGCTGTTCGTCACGTACGTCCAGAACAGCTCGACGCCGGTGGCCTTGGTGAAGTTGTCCAGCGTCGGGGTGAAGACGAAGACGGGGTCCTTGGAGAGGATCTGCCCGGACGGCTTGAGGGCCGAGGAGAACATCCAGTAGACCGGGAAGACGAAGACCACGGCCACGACGAGCGCGCCCAGGTTCTTCGCCACCGTTGCGGGGCGCAGCGGGCGGCGCTTGCGCAGCTGCTGCGCGGGCTTCGGGGCGGTGGTGGTGCTCACTGCTCCTCCTCCTGCTTCAGGATCAGGCGGAAGTAGAAGGACATGACGATCACGAGCATCACGATCGTCAGGACGGAGATCGCTGCCGCGAGCGCGTAGTGGCCCTGGCTCTGACCCTCGACGAAGGCGAAGACGGGCAGGGTCTCGGAGGCGCGGTCGGGGCCGCCGCGGTTCATCGCGTACACCTGGGTGAAGGCCTTGAAGACCCAGATCACCTCAAGGAAGGTGGTGACGGTGAAGAACGGCTTGAGGTTCGGGAAGACGACCTGCCAGAACGTCTGCCACCCGTTCGCGCCGTCCATCCGCGCGGCCTCGTACAGCTCGCCGCTGACGGTGGTCAGGCCGGCGTACATGTTGAGGGCGACGAAGGGGACGGAGCCCCAGACCACCAGGACCGTGACGATCACCAGGGTGGAGAAGCCGGACTCGAACCAGTTGTGCTGCTCGTAGCCGGAGAAGCCGAGGGTGCGCATGACCCAGTTCATGACGCCGAACTGCTCGTCGAACAGCCACTGGAAGACGGTGACGGAGGCGACGATCGGCATCGCCCAGGCCATCACCAGGGCCATCGACAGGACCAGGCGCATCCACTTGCCGAGGCGGTTCAGCAGGATCCCGACGAGGCTGCCGATCAGCATGATCAGCGCGACGTTGGCCGCGGTGAAGGCGAAGGTGCGTACGACGACGGTCCAGAAGTGTGCGTCGCCCAGCAGTTGGGTGTAGTTCTCGACCCCGTTGAAGGGCGCCTTCCGCTGGATGAACTCGATCTTGTCGACCTTCTGGAACGACAGGATCACGTTCTTGACCAGCGGGTACAGCAGCAGCGTGGCCAGGCTGAGGACCGCGGGCCCGATCAGGAGGTACGGCAGCCAGCCCGCGGGAAGCGGCTTTCTGCCCCGGCGCGGAGCCGCCGGACCGGCCCCCTTGGTCGTGGGCGGCGTCTGCTGCCCTCCGGCGGACTTCGGTGGTGCGTCCTGTGGAGCGGTCACCGCTCCCTGGGAGTGCACGGTCATGTCTTGGTTACCTCGGCTGCGGTCGGGCGTCGCACAGGTCGGTCAATGCGCGACCGGGGGTGCGGCGGGCGCGTGGGCGCCGGCCGCACCCCCGGTGCTACGTGCTACTTGTTGATGCGGCTCGCGATTTCCTTGTCCGCGTCCGCGCCCGCCTTGGCGGCGTCCTCACCCTTCAGGACCTTGGTCATGAACTCCTTGAGCGGGTTGGGCTCGGTCTCGACGTTCGCCCAGCCCGGGGTGACCGGGGTGATGCGGCCGTTGACGCCGCCCTTGCCCATGGCCTCGGCGAAGGAGCCGGCGGCGGGGGCGAAGTTCGCGGCGGCCTGGTTCGGGAGCAGCGCGCCCTTGGTCTCGGCGGCGTACTTCGTCATCTGGTCCTTGCCTGCGGCGAGGGCCAGCCACTCCTTGGCGAGCTCCTTGTTCTTGGAGCGCTCGGCGACGGCGAGGTTCGAGCCGCCGAGGAAGACGGTGCCGGGCTTGTCTGCGGTCTTGCCCGGGATCGGGAAGTAGCCGAAGTCGGCCTCCTTGCCCGCATCCTTCAGGGCCTTCTCCGCACCGCCGGCCTCCCAGCCGAGACCGATCCAGGAGGCGACGCCGCCCTTGGGAACGACGTCGGTGGACTGCTGCGGGGTGGCCTCGTCCTTGTCCTTGGGGGCGGTGGAGTACGCCTGGAGCTTCTTGTAGAACTCCATCGCGGACGCGGCCTGGGGGGTGCCGAGGCCGCCCTTCCACTTGTCGCCGTCCTTGACGGCGAGGTCGCCGCCCTCGTCCCAGATGAAGCCGGCGAGGACGTACCAGCTCTGGCCGGGGAGGTAGATGGGCTGCGAGGCGGGGTCCGCGGCCTTCAGCTTGTCGAGGCCGGCGATCCACTCGTCGCGGGTGGTCGGCGGGGTGACGCCGGCCTTGGCGAAGGCCTTCTTGTCGTACACGACGACGCGGTTGGCCGCGTACCAGGGGGCGGAGTAGAGCTTGCCGTCGTACTCGGCCGAGGCGAGCATGCTCTTCTGCCAGGCGTCGGAGCCGAGCTTGGCCTTGTCCTTGGTGAGGTCGGCGAGGCCGCCGGTGACCGCGTAGCCGGCGGTCTGGGTGTTGCCGAGCTCGAGGACGTCCGGCGGGGTGTTCTCGGAGAGGGCGGTGGTGACCTTCTCCTGGATGCCCTTCCACTGCTGCTCTTCGACCTTGACCGTGACACCCGGGTGCTTGGCGGAGAACTCCGCGTTGACCGCGTCGATCCAGGCCTTGGGCGCGGAGCCGTCCATCACCCAGACGGTGATCTCCTTGGCGCCGCCCGCGTCGGTCTTCCCCTTGTCGTCGCCGCCGTTGCCGCACGCCGCGACACCGACCATCATGCCCGCGACACTGACCGCCGCGATGAGCTTGCGCTTCACGCCACCCTCCTCAGGGATGCTGCCTGCAACTTCCCTCGCCCGCCGCGGTGACATGCACCAAGTACTGCCCGTGGGGCCGGGATCTGATCCATATTGGTTTAGACCAGTAACCGGAGCTTGGCCTAGACCTTTAGGGGTGTCAAGGGTCTAATGAGCGGGTGATCGGTCCGTTACCGGACCGACACCTGGGGGAGGGAGGAGGCCTGTCCTCCCACCCGTGTCACGATGTGACCGCACATATCGGAGGAGCCGGTGACGGCAGCGAAAATGGAGTCGGGAAGGCGGGCGGCGATGTCCACCGAAGGGGCGACCACCGAGCCGGAAGGCGGGGCAGCCACTCGCACGGCGCGGGTGCCCAAGTACTACCGACTCAAGCGGCACTTGCTCGACATGACCGAAACGCTGCCCCCGGGCACGCCGGTGCCGCCGGAGCGCACGCTCGCGGCCGAATTCGACACCTCCCGGACCACCGTGCGCCAGGCTCTCCAGGAGCTCGTCGTCGAGGGCCGGCTGGAGCGCATTCAGGGCAAAGGCACCTTTGTCGCGAAACCGAAGGTCTCCCAGCCGCTCCAACTTTCCTCGTACACGGAGGACATGCGGGCCCAGGGCCTGGAGCCCACCTCCCAACTCCTCGACATCGGCTACGTGACGGCCGACGACACCCTGGCCGGGCTCCTCAAGATCGCCACGGGCGGCCGGGTGCTGCGCATCGAGCGGCTGCGCCTCGCGAGCGGTGAGCCGATGGCCATCGAGACCACCCACCTCTCGGCCAAGCGCTTCCCGGCGCTGCGCCGGTCGCTGGCCAAGTACACCTCCCTCTACACCGCCCTGGCCGAGGTGTACGACGTACGGCTCGCGGAGGCCGAGGAGACGATCGAGACCTCCCTGGCCACCCCGCGCGAGGCCGGCCTGCTGGGCACCGACGTCGGCCTGCCGATGCTGATGCTCTCCCGCCACTCCCTCGACGCCGACGGCGAACCCGTGGAGTGGGTGCGATCGGTGTACCGCGGCGATCGTTACAAGTTCGTGGCGCGACTCCAGCGCCCCGCCGTCTGATTCGTAGTTGACTCTCGTTCCGCTATACGGACGGGGGCTTACGTTCACCGGGCGGGCCCCCGTAGATTCCCTGCGCTTACGCAGATGATCAACGAGGGGACGAGGATCATGCCGGAACCGGAAGCAACAGGTACAGAACGGAACGCGGCGAGTCCGGGCACGGCGGCGGACTCGCCTTCCGCACCAGGGACCTCGGGAGGCATGAACCCGAAGTCCGTGGCCGTCTGGGTGCTCGTCGGCCTCGTCGGGGCCCTCGGCTGGGGCATCCTCGCCCTCTCCCGCGGTGAGGAGATCTCGGCCGCCTGGCTGCTCGCCGCCGCGCTGGGCTCGTACGCCATCGGCTACCGCTTCTACGCGCGCTTCATCGCCGACCGGGTCCTGAAGACCGACAAGACGCGGGCCACCCCCGCCGAACGCCTTGACAACGGTGTCGACTTCCACCCCACCGACCGCCGCGTGCTGTTCGGCCACCACTTCGCCGCCGTCGCCGGCGCCGGCCCGCTGGTCGGGCCCGTACTCGCCGCGCAGATGGGCTATCTGCCGGGCACCATCTGGATCGTCGCCGGCGTCATCTTCGCGGGCGCCGTCCAGGACATGGTCACCCTCTTCTTCTCCACCCGCCGCGACGGGCGCTCGCTCGGCCAGATGGCCCGGGACGAGATCGGCCCGGTCGGCGGAGCCGCCGCGCTGGTCGCCGTGTTCGCCATCATGATCATCCTGCTGGCCGTGCTCGCCCTGGTCATCGTCAACGCGCTGGCGCACTCCCCCTGGGGTGTCTTCTCCATCGGCATGACCATCCCGATCGCCCTCTTCATGGGCTTCTACCTGCGCGTGCTGCGCCCGGGCCGGGTCACCGAGATCTCCGTCATCGGCGTCGCGCTGCTGCTGCTCGCCATCGTCGCGGGCGGCTGGGTCGCCGACTCCTCACTGGCGAGCACCTTCACGCTGGAGAAGGAGACGCTGGTCCTCTGGATGGTGGTGTACGGGTTCGTCGCCTCGGTGCTGCCGGTGTGGATGCTCCTCGCGCCCCGCGACTACCTCTCCACCTTCATGAAGGTGGGCACCATCGCGCTGCTCGCCGTGGGCGTGGTCGTGGCGATGCCGACGCTGAAGATGCCCGCGGTCACCGATTTCGCCGCCCGCGGGGACGGGCCGGTCTTCGCCGGGTCGATGTTCCCGTTCGTCTTCATCACCATCGCCTGCGGGGCCCTGTCCGGCTTCCACGCGCTGGTCTCCTCGGGCACCACCCCGAAGATGATCCAGAAGGAGACCCAGGTCCGGGTCATCGGCTACGGCGCGATGCTGACCGAGTCCTTCGTCGCCGTCATGGCGATCATCGCGGCCTGCATCATCGAGCCCGGCCTGTTCTTCGCGGTCAACTCCCCCGCCGGTGTCATCGGCACCACGGTCGAGACCGCCTCGCAGGCCGTGACCAACTTCGGCTTCGCCATCTCGCCCGAGTTCCTCGCGCAGGCCGCGAAGGACGTGGAAGAGGCCAGCCTGCTGTCCCGTACGGGCGGCGCGCCGACGTTCGCACTCGGAATGTCGGAGATCTTCTCGTCCGTGGTCGGCGGCTCCGGGATGAAGGCGTTCTGGTACCACTTCGCGATCATGTTCGAGGCCCTGTTCATCCTGACCACCCTCGACGCGGGCACCCGGGTCGGCCGGTTCATGCTCCAGGACACCCTCGGCAACGTGCACAAGTCCTTCAAGGACGTCAGCTGGAAGCCGGGCGTGTGGCTGGCGAGCGCGGTCGTCGTGGGCGGCTGGGGCTACTTCCTGTGGGTCGGCATCAAGGACCCGCTGGGCGGTATCAACCAGCTGTTCCCGCTGTTCGGGATCGCGAACCAGCTGCTCGCCGCAGTGGCCCTGGCTGTCTGCACCACGCTGCTGGTCAAGTCGGGGCGGCTCAAGTGGGCCTGGGTGACCGGGGTCCCGCTGGCCTGGGACGTGGCCGTCACGCTGACCGCGAGCTACCAGAAGGTGTTCTCCGACGACGTGAAGGTCGGCTTCTTCGCGCAACGCGACAAGTACCAGACCGGGATCGACGCCGGGAAGGTCCTGCCGCCCGCCAAGAACATGGGCGAGATGCACACGATCGTCACGAACGCCACGGTCGACGGCGTGCTGTCGGCGCTCTTCGCGCTCCTGATCGTCATCGTGCTGCTGGACGCGTCGCGGACCTGCCTCAAGGCCGTCGGCAACCCGGAGGCGGTCAGGCTGTCCGAGGTCCCGTGGACCGAGTCGAAGATCATCGCCCCGGCCGGGCTCATCGCGACGCCCCAGGAGCGGGCGGAGCTCGCCGCCGCCGGCCTGGACTCGGGCGGCGGCCGCGTGAAGGAGCCGGTGGCGTGAGCGGGGTCCGCGCGGCGCTGGCGAAGGCGCGGTTCTTCGTACGGGAGTTCTCGGGCGAGGCGGCCTACGACCGCTACGTGGCCCACGCCCGTACGCACGACCCGGACGCGGAGGTCATGACCCGCCGCGCCTTCGAACGCGCCCGCACGGACTCGCGCGAGGCGGACCCCCGCGAGGGCTTCCGCTGCTGCTGAGCACGTACGCGAAGGGCCCCGCCGGATCGGCGGGGCCCTTCGGCTTCCTCAGCGCACCCAGTCCTTGAGGACCTCGGTCTGGAGGGTGATGCCGACGGGCTCGGGGAGCACGATGTCCGTGCCGTACGGCACGATGTGGATGCTCTCGTACTGTCGGCCCTTGGGCTGGCTGTATACGGAGATTTGACGCTTGGCTCGGTCGATCAGGAGGTAGACGGGGATACCCGTCTCCGCGTAGGCGCGGGGCTTCTCGACGTGGTCGCGCCGGTGGGTGTCCGAATCCCACGAGGTAACTTCGACGACCATGAGGATGGGATCGGGGTCGACCCAGTCACCCTGTCCGACGAATGCTTCGGAATGCGCGAGCGCCGCATCCGGAATCGCCCGGCCGGCCCGGTATTCCTGGGCCTTGATGCCCTGCCCCGGATGCAGCCACAGCTCGGGGCGGTGCTGCATACAGATTCGCGTGAGCCACTGGATGATCATCCCGTGGTCGCCGTCCGGCATGGCCTTGCTCCTGATGATCCCGTCGATGAACTCCAGCCGTGTCCCCTCCCTCTCGCGGGCCGCTGTACGCGCCACGGCTTCGAAGTCCTCTGTCAGCATGTGGGGCCGGTCTGTCATCACGGTCACGCCTCGCTCGCCTTCCTCGACGGTGCTGTCTTCGACGATAGCGCCGGGCACCGACAGCCGTCCGGCACACTCGACCGCATGGACATCGTGATCAGGGAAGCGCTGGCGGCGGAGTACGGGACGCTCGGGGAGATCACCGCGCAGGCCTATCTCGGGGACGGGCTGCTGACGTTCGGCGAGGACGATCCGTACCTCGTACGGCTGCGCGACGTGGCCGGGCGCGCGGCCGACGGGGTGATACTCGTCGCCGCGACGGGCGACGGGCGGCTCCTCGGCGGTGTGGCCTTCGCCGCGCCCGGGAGCCCGCTGTGCGACATCGCCGGATCGGGCGAGGCCGAGTTCCGGATGCTGGCCGTCGCCCGGGAGGGCCGAGGGCGGGGCGCCGGGGAGGCGTTGGTGCGGGCCTGCGCCGACCGCGCCCGGGCCATCGAGGGCGTACGGCGCCTCGTACTGTCCACCACGGACGACATGACCGGCGCCCACCGGATCTACGAACGGCTCGGCTTCGTCCGCACGCCGGAACGCGACTGGGAGCCCGTACCCGGACTCCCTCTGCTCACGTACGGTCTCGAACTGTAGCCACGCCGACACAACATCTAGGGGGTCGCGCATGACGCGGCCCCCACATGTATGCTCATCCTCGCTGTCGCCGCAGGGGAATCCGGTGTGAATCCGGAACTGTCCCGCAACGGTATGAAGTACACCCATTGGTGTCACCGCAAGTCCGATGACCTGCCGACAGTGCGCCCGGCTCGACCGAACCGGGTGCCGATACGTCCGGGCCCCGCGGTTGGGCCGGTGGACGCCGCGCGGTGCTGCCCTGTCATGCCCGCGCGCGCCCGCTCGCGCCCGCACCGCAGGTGTCCTGGAGCCGAGCGAGGGAGAGCTCCCCCCGTGACCATCGCGCCTTCCGCACCGCGCGCCGAGTCCGACCCGTCCGACACCGGAATCGAGACCGGGGGACCTGGGGCCGCACTGCTGCGTACCCTCACCGAGCTGACGGCCGACCTCCCCGACACCGACCCGGGCCGGGTCGCCGCCGCCGCGCTCCGCGGGCGCAGCGCCGCCGCCGACGAGGCCGAACTGCGCGGGCTGGCCACGGAGGCCTCCGCCGGTCTGATCTCCGAGGACCCGGCGTACTCCCGGCTCGCCGCCCGGCTGCTGACGCTGGCGGTCGCCGAGGAAGCCGCGGGCCAGGGGGCCACCTCCTTCTCCTCCTCCGTCGCGGTCGGCCACCGCGAGGGCCTGATCGCGGACCGCACCGCCGAGTTCGTGGCGCTGCACGCGAGCCGTCTGGACGCGCTGGTCGAGCACACCCTCGCCGAGGGCGCCGACGACCGCTTCGGCTTCTTCGGCCTGCGCACCCTGCACAGCCGCTACCTGCTGCGCCACCCGATCACCCGCCAGGTCATCGAGACCCCGCAGCACTTCATGCTGCGCGTGGCCTGCGGCCTCGCCGAGAACGACACGGTCCAGGCCGTCGAGGAAGTGGCCTCGCTCTACCGGCTGATGAGCCGCCTCGACTACCTGCCGTCCTCCCCCACGCTCTTCAACTCCGGCACACGGCACCCGCAGATGTCCTCCTGCTACCTGCTGGACTCCCCGCTGGACGAGCTCGACTCGATCTACGACCGCTACCACCAGGTCGCGCGCCTGTCGAAGCACGCCGGCGGCATCGGCCTCTCGTACTCGCGCATCCGCGCCCGCGGTTCCCTGATCCGCGGTACGAACGGCCACTCCAACGGCATCGTGCCGTTCCTGAAGACGCTCGACGCCTCCGTCGCCGCCGTGAACCAGGGCGGCCGCCGCAAGGGCGCCGCCGCCGTGTACCTGGAGACCTGGCACGCGGACATCGAGGAGTTCCTGGAGCTCCGCGACAACACCGGCGAGGACCAGCGCCGTACGCACAACCTGAACCTGGCGCACTGGGTACCGGACGAGTTCATGCGCCGCGTCAACGCGGACGGCGACTGGTCGCTGTTCTCCCCGGCCGACGTGCCCGAGCTGGTCGACCTGTGGGGCGACGAGTTCGACGCCGCCTACCGCAAGGCCGAGGCGGCGGGCCTCGCCCGCAAGACCATGCCCGCCCGCGACCTGTACGGCCGGATGATGCGCACCCTCGCGCAGACCGGCCAGGGCTGGATGACCTTCAAGGACGCCTCCAACCGCACGGCGAACCAGACCGCCGAGCCGGGTACGGTCGTCCACTCCTCCAACCTGTGCACCGAGATCATCGAGGTCACCAACGACGGCGAGACCGCCGTCTGCAACCTCGGCTCGGTCAACATGGGTGCCTTCGTGGTGGACGGGGAGATCGACTGGGAGCGTCTGGACGAGACCGTCCGCACCGCCGTCACCTTCCTCGACCGCGTCGTCGACATCAACTTCTACCCGACCGAGCAGGCCGGGCGCTCCAACTCCCGCTGGCGGCCCGTGGGCCTGGGCGCGATGGGCCTCCAGGACGTCTTCTTCAAGATGAAGATGCCCTTCGACTCCCCCGAGGCGAAGGCCCTGTCCACCAAGCTCTCCGAGCGCATCATGCTGGCCGCGTACGAGGCCTCCTGCGACCTCGCCGAGCGCAGCGGCCCCCTCCCGGCCTGGGAGCAGACCCGCACCGCCCGCGGCGTCCTGCACCCCGACCACTTCGACGTGGAGCTGAACTGGCCCGAGCGCTGGGACGCCCTGCGCGCCCGGATCGCGAAGTCCGGCATGCGCAACTCCCTGCTCCTCGCCATCGCCCCGACGGCGACGATCGCCTCGATCGCCGGCGTGTACGAGTGCATCGAGCCGCAGGTCTCCAACCTCTTCAAGCGCGAGACCCTGAGCGGTGAGTTCCTCCAGGTCAACGCGTACCTGGTGGACGAGCTGAAGAAGCTCGGCGTGTGGGACGCGCAGACCCGTGAGGCGCTGCGCGAGTCCAGCGGCTCCGTCCAGGGCTTCGGCTGGATCCCGGCCGAGGTGCGCGAGCTGTACCGCACGGCGTGGGAGATCCCGCAGCGCGGTCTGATCGACATGGCGGCGGCCCGTACCCCGTTCCTCGACCAGGCGCAGTCGCTGAACCTGTTCCTGGAGACGCCCACCATCGGCAAGCTCAGCTCGATGTACGCGTACGCCTGGAAGCAGGGCCTGAAGACCACGTACTACCTGCGCTCGCGCCCGGCGACGAAGATCGCCCGCGCCGCTCAGGCGGCCACCCCCGTCGCGCTGCCCCAGGCGGTCGCCGACGCCGAGGCGCTGGCCTGCTCCCTTGAGAACCCCGAGTCCTGCGAGGCCTGCCAGTAATGAGCTCCACCGACAAGAACCTCCTGGACCCGGGCTTCGAGCTCACGCTCCGCCCCATGCGCTACCCGGACTTCTACGAGCGCTACCGGGACGCGATCAAGAACACCTGGACGGTGGAGGAGGTCGACCTCCACTCGGACGTCGCCGACCTCGCGAAGCTGACGCCGGCCGAGCAGCACATGATCGGCCGTCTGGTCGCGTTCTTCGCGACGGGCGACTCGATCGTCTCGAACAACCTGGTGCTGACGCTCTACAAGCACATCAACTCCCCGGAGGCGCGCCTGTACCTGTCGCGCCAGCTGTTCGAGGAGGCCGTGCACGTCCAGTTCTACCTGACGCTGCTCGACACCTACCTGCCCAACCCGGACGACCGCGCGGCCGCCTTCGACGCCGTCGAGGAGATCCCGTCGATCCGCGAGAAGGCGCAGTTCTGCTTCAAGTGGATCAACGAGGTCGAGAAGCTGGACTGGCTGGAGACGCAGGCCGACCGCCGCCGCTTCCTGCTGAACCTGATCTGCTTCGCGGCGTGCATCGAGGGCCTGTTCTTCTACGGCGCCTTCGCGTACGTGTACTGGTTCCGCTCGCGCGGCCTGCTGCACGGTCTGGCCACCGGCACCAACTGGGTGTTCCGCGACGAGACCATGCACATGAACTTCGCGTTCGAGGTCGTGGACACGGTCCGCAAGGAGGAGCCGGAGCTCTTCGACGACGCCCTCCAGCAGCAGGTCACCGACATGCTGAAGGAGGCCGTGGAGGCGGAGCTCCAGTTCGGCCGCGACCTGTGCGGTGACGGCCTGCCGGGCATGAACACCGAGTCGATGCGCGAGTACCTGGAGTGCGTCGCGGACCAGCGCCTGGTCCGCCTCGGCTTCCCGCCGGTGTACGGCTCGCAGAACCCGTTCTCCTTCATGGAGCTGCAGGGCGTTCAGGAACTGACGAACTTCTTCGAGCGCCGCCCGTCGGCCTACCAGGTCGCGGTCGAGGGCACGGTCGACCTCGACGAGGACTTCTGAGCCGGAACGGCGACGGGAAGGGCCCCGCACCGGATCTCCGGTGCGGGGCCCTTCCCGTTGCCTGCGACTACGCGTTCGGGACGGTCTCGTAGCGCGGGGTGCCCTCTTCCATCTGGCGGAGGGCGTCCTTGCGGTCGCGCTTCGAGAGGCGGTCGATGTACAGGTACCCGTACAGGTGGTCCGTCTCGTGCTGGAGGCAGCGCGCGAAGTACCCCGTGCCACGCACCTTGATCGGGTTGCCCTGCGCGTCCTGGCCGGTCACCTCGGCGTAGTCCGGGCGGGCCAGCGAGGCGTACGCGGTCGGCACCGACAGGCAGCCCTCGTTGGAGTCGTCGAGCACGCGGGAGCCGGCCGGCAGCTCCACCAGCTTCGGGTTGACCACGACACCGGTGTGGCGCGCGCCGTCGTCGTCCGGGCAGTCGTAGACGAAGACCTTGGCGTCCACGCCGATCTGGTTCGCGGCCAGGCCCACGCCCTCGGCGGCCTTCTGGCTGGCGAACATGTCGTCGATCAGCTGCGCCAGTTCGTCGCCGAACTCGGTGACGTCCTTGCACTCACGGTGCAGGACGGGGTTGCCGACCACAGTGATCGGGCGGGCGGTGCCGCGCTCGCGGTGGGCGAGCTCGCGCGCCTCACAGTCCTCGGTGTCCACGACGTACCCGTCGTTGACGATCTCGACGACCTCGTTCTCCTGCTGCGCCATGTCCGCCGTACGCCTTCCGTAAGTCCACCCGTTCACAATGTGCCGGTACAGCCTACGGTGCCGGGTCAGCAGACCTCTTCGAGATCCCGCCATTCACGGGTGTCCGGGCTGTCCGCGACCCAGCCGTCGAGCAGTCCGCGCACCAGGCCGGCCGGCGCCGCGATCCCGCATTCGCGCTCCGGCACCCACAGCGGGCCGGAACCGTTCGTGCGGTGGCCCAGCGGTCCGGGGTGCCCCGGTTCGCTGTGGTCGTGCGGGTCCAGCTGCTCCCCGTCGCCCTCACCGCTCGGCATCACGCTCTCCGAGCAGGTCCGGCACAGCAGCCGCACCGAGGACGACCAGTCCTCGGCGGCGAAGCCCGCGTCCGAGGCCAGCTGCTCCAGCGCGTCGCGGTCCGCCTCGGTGGCCGCCTCCAGCAGCACCACCCAGGTCGGCACCGGGGAGGGCGCCCACAGCTCGATCTCGTCGAAGACCGGGTACGAGGGGCCGGCCGCGGTGACCCGCTCGCCGTGCGGGACCCCGTCGTGCAGGACGACCTCGCCCCAGCGCCGTCCCGAGGAGGGCAGCGGGATCGACAGGACCTCCATGCGGGCCGGGTCCAGCCGGCGGCCCCAGACCACCTCGGCCTCCCCCTCGGGGGACAGCCGTACGGCGGCGCTGCCGAGCTCCATGCCGACCGGTTCGCCGCTGCCCTTCGCGGGGTGGGTGCCCGAGCCGTGCGGGTCCCCGGGCACCTTCAGCCCGTACGCCTGCCAGGCCCGGCGGGCCAGCGGCCAGTCCTGCAGCGCGGTCGCGGCGATCCCGACGTTCCACCAGTCCGGGGCGCCGGTCTCACGGTCCAGGAGGGCCACGGCGCGCAGCCCTGCGGCCCGCGCCTGCTCCCAGTCGTGCCGGAACTTGTGCAGCAGGGCGAGGTTGAACCAGGACTCGGACAGCCAGGGCTCCAGGTCCGCGGCTCTGGTCAGCAGCGCGCCCGCGTCCTCGTACCGCCCGTCGCCGATCAGCGTGAACGCGCGGTCGGTGGCCTGCCGCCACGAGGCGGAGGGCCGATGCCGTACCTTCCCGAAGATCCTCACGATTCCCGCCTGCCGGTCCAACGGTGCAGCCTTGCGGACACTCCTACTGGCATCCAACCATGCCCACTCGGACGGCCGCTCATTACCCATGGGTTACCCAGGTGGGACAGGAACAACTCTGTCACGTCCGCCCCTGGCCAGAACCCTTGCGAGACACTCCACGACCTCTGGCTGGTAGTCGCGCCCGGTGCCCAGCCGCAGCTGCTCCAGGGCCGCGAGGGGGCCGCCCGGGTGACGGGTCCCGCCGAGCAGGTCGTCGTACGCGTTGACCGCCCGTACGATGCGCGCCGCGACCGGCTGCTCCCGGTACGGGTCGGCCTGCCGCTCCACGATGACGGCCACCTCGGCGGGCACCCCGGTCTGCCGGGCCACGTCCCCGCCGAGCGCGGCGATCCGGCGGGCCTCGGCGGCGGGCAGCCCGGCGGTGGCCCCGGCCCGGACCGGGTCGACGAGGGAGAGCTGGCCGATGTCGTGCATGAGGGCGGCGTACTCCAGCACCGTGAGCTCCCGCTCCGACAGGCCCAGCTCCCGGCCGACTGCGCAGCTCAGGGCGGCGACCCGGCGGGAGTGCCCGGGGCGGGTGTAACCGGCGATCTCGGTGGCCCGGGCCAGGGAGGTGATGGTCTGGCGGTAGGTGGTGCGGATCGCGGTGATCCGGTGGAAGGACAGCTGGGTCAGCAGCAGGGGTACGCAGAAGACGGGCAGGGCCCACAGGCCGGCGACGGCCACGCCGAGGGCCATGACGACCCCGGTGGCGCAGATCGCCGAGCCGATGCCGAGCTGGGCGCGCAGCTCGTCGCGGAGCAGGGGCCCGTACGGCCAGCCCGTGCGGGCGCGGGCCTGGGCGGCGGCGAGCACGGCGTCGCACAGGGCGGTGAGGCCGAGCAGGAGGAGCAGGAAGAGGACGAGGTACGGGCCCTGCCCGATCCCCTGCTCCAGCCGGCCGGAATTGTAGAGCGGCTGGAAGCAGACGCCGGCGAAGGCGACGGTGAGGACCCGGCGGGCCAGGTGGTCGGCGCCGGGAGCGCGGCCGCGGGCGATGTGGGGGACGATCCCGGCGAGGGCCGCGGCGACGGCGACCGTGACGATCTGGAGCACCCCGTGGTGGGTGGGCTCTGCGGCCCGCGGGCCGAGCAGGGCGTACGCGAGGGCGCCGGCGAAGGCCAGCGGGGCGGGCCGGCGGTCGTCGGCCGCGTCCGGTGCGGCTGCCGCGGGGGCCCAGGCACCCCAGGGACCCCAGGTGTCACGGGGGTCGTGGGCGCCACGGGGGCCGCGCGCGTCCCGGGCGTCCCGGCTGTCGCGGCGGGCGAGCTCACCGCAGGCGATCAGGGCGCCGAAGGCCAGGGCGGTGCCGGGTTCGACGACACCGTTCCACAGGGTGTGCCCGAGCCCGGCCAGGGTGAGCACCACGGCGGCCCCGCGCACCCCCCACACGACCGTGCCCCGAAGCGCCACGCCCCTCACGCCCCGCCCCCGCCGTCCGGTTCCCGCCCGCTGCGCGGGTCCACGGTCCGTACGCGCGTCCGGGCGCCCTGGGCCGGGAGCCCGGACAGCGCGGGCCCGCCGGGGTCCGGGGCCGCGGCGGCGGGAGCCGCCGCCCGGCCGGGGGCGGAACCGGCCGGGATCACCTGGAGGTCGTCCTCGTCCGCCGTGACCACCGGGTGCCAGCCGTCCCGGCCGATCGCCTCGACCAGCGCGTGCACCATCACCGGGTCGAAGTGGGCCCCGGCGCACCGCTCCAGCTCGGCCAGGGCCACCTGCACCGGCCGGGCCCGGCTGTACGAGCGGGTCGAGGTCATCGCGTCGAAGGCGTCGGCCACCGCCACCACCCGGGCCGGCACCGGGATCTGCTCACCGGTCAGCCCGTACGGATATCCGGAGCCGTCGACCCGCTCGTGGTGGTGCAGGATCGCGGACCGGGCCTCGCCCAGGAAGCCGATGCCGCGCACCATCTCGTGCCCGTACTCGGGGTGCAGCTCGATGACCCGCCGCTCCTCCGGGGTCAGCGGACCGTCCTTGCGCAGCAGCCGGGTCGGCACGCCCAGCTTGCCGACGTCGTGCAGGATCCCGGCGATGCGGACGACTTCGAGCCGGTCCCCGTCCATGCCCAGCTCGCGGGCGATCATCGCGGAGGCCTGGCCCACGCGCTCGCCGTGGCCGCGCGTGTAGCGGTCCTTGAGCTCGACGGCCTGGACGAGCGCCCGGATCGTGGCCTGGTGGGCGGCCCGTTCGCGGTGGTACTGGGCGAAGACCCAGCAGGAGATGTACATCGGCAACAGCACGAGCAGCGCGGCCGGGAGCCCGTACGGGCTGCGCCACAGGACGGCCATCATCAGCCCGGCGAGGCCGTGCACGCAGTGCGGGACCAGGGTGCGGGTGAGCAGTCCGCGCCAAGCCGTGCGCAGGGGCCGGCGTTCGGCGGCGGCCAGTACGCCCCCGTCGAGGGCGGCCAGTACGAGGCAGAAGGCGGCGGCCGCGGCCGCCGCGGGCAGCAGCGCGTACGGGAATTCCGCGAGCCGGCCGGCCGAGGGAGCGCCGCCCAGCAGCCCGAACGTCCGCCCCGCGGCCCAGGCTGCGACGGCCTGCTGAGCCGCGTGCCACACGCGCCGGACCCAGGCGGGCCGACCGGCCACCGGCTGGGCGAATGCGCCGGGCAGCGCGACGAGCGCGGCGGCGGCCGGCGGCAGCAGGAAGACGGCGGCGAGCAGCACGGGGAAGAACGAGCCGATGCCCTCGGGGACCCGGACCCGGTCGCCCGGCAGCGGGCAGATCCTGACCGGTTCACAGCCGAGGTAGAGGAAGGCGAGCAGCGCGACGGCGGGCCAGGGGGTGCCGGAACCGGCGAAGGCCGGGGCGGTGCAGGCGAATGCCGCGAGGACGGCGCAGAGGATGACGGCCCACAGGGGGCGGGGACGCGCCGCCGGCGGACGTACCCGCATGGCGCTCTCCTCCCCTGTGCCGTGCACACCGTTTGGGGAGAATAAGTGGGGCCCCCTCGTACAGGGGGCCACATTTTCGTATTGCGCCGTACGGGCACCCCCGGATTAGCACCTTCGAGTGAACGATTCGGTTTCCAGGGGTGGTTGTTCGATCAGCCGGTGGCGGGATCCGCGGTCACGTCGTGATCGGGGACGGCCTGGCCGGAACGGATCAGCTCGATCCGTCCCATGACCTTCGAACGCAGGTCGGTCGGCACGTCGTCCGAACCGCAGCAGCGCTTCACCAGCTTCTTGACGGCCTGTTCGAGGCCGTACTTCTCCAGGCAGGGATTGCATTCGCCGAAGTGCGTCTCGAACTTCGTGCAATCGCTGTCCGGCATCTCGTGGTCCAGGAACTCGTACAGGTGGTCCAGGACCTCAGAGCAATCCGTCTCGTGCGGCTCTCCGCAGCTCATGAGCCCGAGCCTTTCAGGTCGTTCGACTCTCCCGCGCCGGCGGGGACCAGCCCGCGCTCACGGGCATAGTCCTCCAGCATTCCGCGGAGTTGACGGCGGCCACGGTGCAGTCGCGACATGACCGTACCGATGGGTGTACCCATGATGTCCGCGATCTCCTTGTACGCAAAGCCCTCTACGTCGGCAAGATAGACCGCGATGCGGAACTCCTCCGGAATGGCCTGCAGCGCTTCCTTCACATCCGAATCGGGCAAGTGGTCGAGTGCCTGCGATTCGGCGGACCGAAGGCCCGTCGACATGTGCGATTCGGCGCGCGCCAGCTGCCAGTCCTCGATCTCCTCCGCCGCGCTGCGCTGCGGTTCACGCTGCTTCTTGCGGTAGGAGTTGATGAACGTGTTGGTCAGAATGCGGTAGAGCCACGCCTTGAGGTTGGTGCCCTCGCGGAACTGGTGGAAGGACGCGTATGCCTTCGCATACGTCTCCTGGACCAGGTCCTCGGCGTCGGCCGGATTGCGCGTCATGCGCAGCGCGGCCGAGTACATCTGGTCGAGGTAGCCGAGGGCGTCCCTCTCGAAGCGCGCGTTGCGCTCCGGGGTCGTCTCCTCCGCGTGGCCTTCGTCGGTCCCAGCGACAGGACCCACCTCCTCCGACTGCGTGACGGCTCCGAAAGCGGACCCGCTCGAATCGGAGAATAGTCGACCATCCCCGCCCTCCGCCGCCTGAAGCTGGCGGCGCTTGGGCGCGGGCAGGACCGTCCAGTCCAGGCCTTCCGCCTGCGGACGGTGCTGGCTGATGACCTGGGTCATGCGCTCCCTCTCCTCCGACTGATCCCGTGCGTTCCGACATCCCGCACAACAGAAGGGTCGGGCCGCGCATTCCCGGGCAGGGGCCCGGTTCCCGTCCTCCGTCAGGTGTGCGCCCGCGATGTGATACGGATCACCCCGGGTCCGTCTCGGTCCGCGGACCCCGGACCCCGTTCCCCGTCCCCCGGTCCGCGGGCCACGGCCGTCAGAGGGGAAGACCGGCGAGCCAGGCGGCGACGGCCCCGGTGATCACCGCGAGGGCCTCGTCCTGGGTCAGGTCCGCCCTCTTCGGCACGGCGAAACCGTGATCGGCGTGCGGGACCTCCACCAGTTCGTACGGTGCCCGCGCGGTCGGCGGCGGGAACTCCTCCGGCCGCCCGAAGGGGTCCCGGCCGCCCTGGACCACCAGGGTGGGCCGCCCGGCTCCGGTGAGCTCCCCGGCCCGGGACTTCTCGGGCCGGCCCGGCGGGTGCAGCGGGAACGCCAGGGCCAGCACCGCGGCCGCCCCCAGCTCTGCGGCGGTCCGGCAGGCCACCCGGGCCCCGGCGCTGCGGCCGCCCGCCACCACCGGCAGTCCGGGCTTCGCCAGCGCGGGCCACAGGCCCCGCCAGCCCTCGTCCAGCACCTTGGGCGCGGCGGCCACCTTCTTCCCGGCGACCCGCCACGGCTGCTCGACCAGCGCCACGGTGACCCCGTGGGCGGGCAGGACGGCGGCCAGGGCCACGAGGTCGCGGGCCTCGATGCCGCCGCCGGCCCCGTGGCTGACGGCCAGCACGAGGCGGGCGGCCGTACGGGCGGGGACGGGATGCCAGGTGATGCGGGCCTCGCCCGCCGGGGTGTCGACGCTCTCGGTGCGCGTACGCGTGGTCATGGCGCCCATCCTGCCCGGGACCCGGGCCGGGCTAGAAGAGCGTGGCCTCCTCCGGCGCGGCCAGCTCGTGGAGCAGCTCCGGCCCGTTGTTGCGCACGTTGCTGACGGCGGTGGACACCGGGTACGCGCGCATCAGCCCGCCCGGCGGCGGCGCGAGCAGGGCCTGGAGTTCGTCGGCGTCGGTCCGGGCCGGGTCCAGCCAGGCGTCCCAGCGGTCCGGGGTCAGCATCAGCGGCATCCGGGGGTGGATCTCGGCGAGCGAGGCCGGCCCCTCGGCGGGGGCCACGCCCAGCGGCCCGGTCTCCGCCTCGGCGGTGATCACCGAGCAGGTCGCCCACCAGGCCTGCGGGTGGTCTCCGGGGAGCGTCGGGTCGCGCCAGAACTCGTATATCCCGGCCATGGCGAAGACGGAGCCGTCGGCGGGGAGCACGAAGTAGGGCTGTTTGCGGGCCCGCTTCTTCTTGCCCTCGACCTCCAGCTGCCGCTCGTCGTGGGCGGTGACCCACTCGTAGTAGCCGTCGGCGGGGACGATGCAGCGGCGCTGCGCGAAGGGGCGGCGGAAGGAGGGCTTCTCGGCCACCGTCTCGGACCGGGCATTGATCATCCGGGCGGCGCCGTCGGGGTCCTTGGCCCATGAGGGGACGAGCCCCCACCTCACCGTGCGCAGCTGACGAACCGGACGCGGGTCCGGAGCGTCTTTCACGGGACGGTCGAGGACGACGTGGACCTCCTTCGTCGGCGCCACGTTCCAGTCGGGGGCCAGGGTCTCCTCGGGCTCCCACTTCTCGATGCCGAAGGCCTCCACCAGGTCCTCCGGCCGACGACTCGCTGCATACCGTCCGCACATGGCTGCCAGACTGCCATCCCACCCGCCCACCACCACAAGGAGTCCGCCACTCCATGAACAGCACCACGGACAGCACCGCGACCGCCGGCCTGTGGGACCGGCTCACGGGCATACAGAGCCCGCCGGCCCTGTGGCTGGTGATCGTGACGGGCCTGGCCGCCCTGGCCGCCGTGGGACCGCGCCCCCTGTGGCGGCTGTCCCGCAACGCCGTGACCATCGCACACGAGGGCGGCCACGGGCTGCTGGCGCTGCTGACCGGGCGGCGCCTCGACGGGATACGGCTGCACTCCGACACCAGCGGGGTCACCGTCAGCCGCGGCAAGCCGACCGGGCTCGGGATGATCCTGACCGCCGCGGCCGGGTACACGGCGCCCTCGCTGCTCGGGCTCGGCGGGGCCGCCCTGCTGTCGGCCCACCGGATCACGCTGCTGCTGTGGGCGGCCACCGCGCTGCTGCTCGCGATGCTGGTGATGATCCGCAACGCGTACGGCGCCCTGACGGTGGTGCTGTCGGGCGCCGCCTTCGTCCTGGTCTCCTGGCTCGCCCCGGCCGAGGTCCAGGCGGTCTTCGCGTACCTGGTGGTGTGGTTCCTGCTGCTGGGCGGGGTGCGGCCGGTCTTCGAGCTGGGGGCCAAGCGCCGGCACGGCGGGGCGCCCGATTCCGACGCGGACCAGCTGGGGCGGCTCACGCACGTCCACCCGGTGGCCTGGCTCCTCCTCTTCCACGCCGTCGCGCTGTGCTCGCTGATCGGCGGCGGGCGCTGGCTCCTCGACCTCTGAGGCGACCTGCGAAACCTCTGAGGCGGTCTCCGGGCCCAACCGGCGGGTCCGACCGCCGCGTCCAACCTCCGAGACCAGCGTGCGATCAAGATCTGGGTCCGGGGCGAGCCACTAAAGTGGGGGCCATGACCGAGACCCCCGCGCTCCCCGCACTCTGGCCCGCACCGCTCGCCGACGGCACCGTCCACGCCACCGTCACCGTGCCCGGATCGAAGTCGGTCACCAACCGCGCCCTCGTCCTCGCCGCGCTCGCCGCCGAGCCGGGCTGGGTGCGCCGCCCGCTGCGCTCGCGCGACTCCCAGCTGATGTCGGACGCCCTGAGCGCGCTCGGCGTCGGCATCGAGGAGACCGCCTCCTCCAGCTCCGGCGACGGCGCCGGCGGCGAGGCCTGGCGGGTCATCCCGGCCGCCCTGCACGGCCCGGCCACCGTCGACGTCGGCAACGCGGGCACGGTCATGCGCTTCCTGCCGCCCGTCGCCACCCTGGCCGCCGGCGACATCCGCTTCGACGGCGACCCGCGCTCCTACGAGCGCCCGCTCGGCCAGGTCATCAGCGCCCTGCGCACCCTCGGCGCCCGGATCGACGACGACGGCCGGGGCGCACTGCCGCTGACGGTCCAGGGCGGCGGCGCCCTGGAGGGCGGCGTCGTCGAGATCGACGCCTCCAACTCCTCGCAGTTCGTCTCCGCGCTGCTGCTGTCGGGCCCGCGCTTCAACCAGGGCGTCGAGGTCCGGCACACCGGCACCACCCTGCCGTCGATGCCGCACATCCGGATGACGGTGGAGATGCTGCGCGCGGCGGGCGCCCAGGTCGACACCCCCGAGGCGGGTGGCGAGCCGAACGTGTGGCGGGTCGCGCCGAGCGCCCTGCTGGGCCGTGACGTGGTCGTGGAGCCGGACCTGTCGAACGCGCAGCCGTTCCTGGCCGCGGCCCTGATCACCGGCGGTACGGTCACCGTCCCGGACTGGCCGCGCCGCACCACGCAGCCCGGCGACGAGCTGCGCCGGATCTTCACGGAGATGGGCGGCTCCTGCGAGCTGACCGACGCGGGCCTGGTCTTCACGGGCAGCGGCAAGATCCACGGCATCGACGTGGACCTGGGCGAGGTCGGCGAGCTCACCCCCGGCATCGCGGCCGTCGCGGCGCTGGCCGACTCCCCGTCCACCCTGCGCGGGGTGGCGCACCTGCGGCTGCACGAGACGGACCGGCTGGCGGCGCTGACCGCGGAGATCAACGGGCTCGGCGGCGAGGTCACCGAGACCGCCGACGGCCTGCACATCCGTCCGCGTCCGCTGCACGGCGGCGTGTTCCACACCTACGACGACCACCGGATGGCCACCGCCGGCGCGGTGATCGGACTGGCGGTGGAGGGCGTGCAGATCGAGAACGTGGCGACGACCGCGAAGACCCTGCCGGACTTCCCGAAGATGTGGGCTCGAATGCTCTCGGGAACGGGAGCGTAGGGCCCCGTCATGCGCAGATACGGCAAGCACACCGACGAGGACGACATCCGCCAGCGGCCCAACCCCAAGGGCAACCGGCCCCGGACCACCATCCGGCCCAAGCACGAGGACGCGGCCGAGGGCTTCGTCCTGACCGTCGACCGCGGGCGCCTGACCTGCCTGGTCGACGGGCGCACCATCCACGCGATGAAGGCCCGCGAGCTGGGCCGCAAGGCGGCGGTGGTCGGCGACCTGGTCTGGATCGTCGGCGATCTGACCGGCAAGAAGGACACCCTCGCGCGCATCGTGCGGATCGAGGAGCGCAAGTCCGTCCTGCGGCGCACCGCGGACGACGACGACCCGTACGAGCGGGTGGTCGTCGCCAACGCGGACCAGCTGGCGATCGTCACGGCGCTGGCCGATCCGGAGCCGCGCCCCCGGATGATCGACCGCTGTCTGGTGGCCGCTTACGACGCCGGGCTGGAGCCGCTGCTGGTGCTCACGAAGTCGGACCTGACCTCCGCGGACAAGATCCTGGAGATCTACTCCACGTTCGGCCTGAACTACGTGGTGACCAACCGCGAGGAGCTGGCGACGGGCGACGCCGCCGACCGGGTGCGCGAGCGCCTGAACGGCCGGATCACGGCCTTCGTCGGCCACTCGGGCGTCGGCAAGACCACGCTGGTGAACTCGCTGGTCGCCGAGGGCCGCCAGCGCGCGACCGGGCACGTCAACGCGGTGACCGGCCGCGGCCGGCACACCACCACCTCGGCGCTCGCGCTGCCGCTGCCGGGCGGCGACGGCTGGGTCATCGACACCCCGGGCGTGCGCTCCTTCGGCCTGCACCACGTGGATCCGTCCCGGGTGATCCTGGCCTTCCCCGACCTCGTTCCCGGTACGGAGGAGTGCCCGCGGGCCTGCAGCCACGACGAGCAGGACTGCGCGCTCGACAAGTGGGTGGAGGACGGCCACGCGGATCCGGCGCGCCTGTACTCGCTGCGGCGGCTCCTGGAGACCCGCGAGCGCCGCGAAGGAGACTGATCGTCCGGCGGGGTTTGCCGCGCGCCAGGTCTGGTAAATGCATAATCGCACCACGTGACACGACGTCACCTGACGCGGGGAGGCATTCGCCATGGCCTGGCTGCTGGTGGTCGTCGCCGGAATCCTGGAGACCGGTTTCGCGGTGTGCCTCAAGCTGTCGCACGGGTTCACCCGGCTGTGGCCGACCATCGCCTTCGCCGCCTTCGCCCTCGGCAGCTTCGGGCTGCTGACCCTGGCCCTGAAGAAGCTCGACGTGGGCCCGGCCTACGCGGTGTGGACGGGCATCGGGGCCGCCGGAACGGCCATCTACGGCATGGTCTTCCTCGGCGACCTCGTCTCTACCCTCAAACTCGTCTCGATCTCGCTGGTCATCCTGGGCGTCATCGGCCTCCAGCTGTCCGGTTCGGCTCACTGAGCAGGCGCAGCAGCCGCATCAGCTCCCCCAGCCCCGGCTCCTCGCCCGGCGCTATCACGTACGAGAGCGCGAGGCGTACGGCGAGCTCGCAGCGCTGCGCCCCCTCCCCCGGGCTGAGCGTGGCCGAGGCCCGGTCGCGGACGGCCCGGGCCAGCTCCCCGGGCCCGGGGGCCGGCACCCCGGGCCGCACCCCCTGCCCGGGCGGCGTGGGTAAGTTCCCGTCCCAGCACCCCGTCAGCAGCGCCCGTACGAGGGGGCGCGCGCGGGCCGCCCGTACGGTCCACTCCGCGACCGAGGCGAGGCGCTCGGCGGTGGCGGCCGGGGAACGCAGGACCCGGTCCACCCCTTCGAGGTACCAGTCCGCCTCGCGGCGCACCAGGGCTCTGCCCAGGCCCGCCTTGCCGCCGAACTCGTTGTAGAGGGTCTGACGGGACACCCCGGCGGTGGCGGCCACGTCGACCATCCGCACGGACGGCCAGGGGCGCGCCAAGAGCGCCGCTCCCGCCGCTTCCAGCAAGGACTCCCGGGCTGCCGGCATGTGCGCCTCCCCGCTCGACTTCCCCCGCTCCGAATCCCCGCTCGGCTTCCCCGCCAGAGTTGACGGACCGACAGATCCTGTCAAGGGCGCCCGAGGGTCGCACCGTGGACGCCGTTCGCCGGGTCCGGGCAGTCCCGATACTGTTCGAGCATGCCCGAGTATGACGATGACCTCCGCCTCGCCCTTGAGCTCGCCGACGCGGCGGACGCCGCCACGATGCAGCGGTTCCGCGCCCTCGACCTGAAGGTCGAGACGAAGCCGGACATGACCCCGGTGAGCGAGGCGGACAAGGCCGCCGAGGAGATCGTCCGGGCCGGGATCGAGGCCGCGCGGCCCGCCGACGCCATCCTGGGTGAGGAGTACGGGCTCAAGGGCAGCGGCCCGCGCCGCTGGGTCGTGGACCCGATCGACGGTACGAAGAACTACGTGCGCGGCGTCCCCGTCTGGGCGACGCTGATCTCGCTGATGGAGGAGGACTCCGACGGGGTCTTCCGGCCCGTGGTCGGCGTGGTCTCGGCGCCGGCGCTGGGCCGCCGCTGGTGGGCGGCGCAGGGCGGGGGCGCGTACGCCGGCGGTGCGCTGGGCGCTGCGCCCGTACCGCTCGGGGTCTCGAAGGTGGGCTCCCTCGGCGACGCCTCCTTCGCGTACTCCTCGCTGAGCGGCTGGGAGGAGCAGGGCCGGCTCCCCGGGTTCCTGGACCTGACCCGGCAGTGCTGGCGCACCCGCGGCTACGGCGATTTCTGGCCGTACGTGATGGTGGCGGAGGGCTCGCTGGACCTGTGCGCCGAGCCGGAGCTGAACCTGTGGGACATGGCGGCCATCGCGGTCGTGGTCCAGGAGGCGGGTGGCCGGTTCACGAGCCTGGACGGCGTGGACGGCGTGCACGGCGGGAACGCGGCCGCCTCGAACGGGCTGTTGCACGAGGAGATGCTGGGGTACCTGCGCCCGCGCGACTGAACCGACTGAGCCGTCCGGGTACTGCATCCGCACAACCGGGTGCGCCCTCTTGATGACCCTGCGTACCCATGGGAATCTGAGACTCCTCCGCTTGTGCGCTTGTGAAGACCTTCTCTAAGTGCGCGGAGGACACTCCCCAGGAGGTGGCTCTCTTCATGCTCGTCCGCGACGCCATGAGCACCGTGATCCTCACCCTCGGACCCGCCCACACCCTCAGGCAGGCGGCCTGCCTGATGTCCGGCCGCCGGGTCGGCGCAGCCGTCGTCCTCGATCCCGACCACAGCGGCATCGGCATCCTGACCGAGCGCGACATCCTCAACTCCATCGGCGCGGGCCACGATCCCGACCGGGAGTCCGTGGGCGCGCACACCACCAACAACGTGGTGTTCTGCACCCCGCAGGCCACCGTCCAGGATGCCGCCGAGGCGATGGTCCGCGGCGGCTTCCGCCATCTGATCGTGCTGGAGCACGGCGGCCCCGTCGGCATCGTGTCCGTACGCGACGTGATCCGCTGCTGGGTCCCGGCGCGGCGCAGCACCGTACCGGCGTAAAGCCGGAGGGCCGGACCCCGAGGGGGTCCGGCCCTTCAACTCTCGGCGAGCGGATCCGTCAGCCGCGAAGGGCCTGGACCGCGGCCTCCAGCCGCTTGCCGAAGTCGCCGTCCGCCTGGCGGAAGTTGCTGATCGCGCGCTCGGCGATGTCGTCACGGGAGACCTTGGCGATGAAACCGGACAGGTTCTCGATCAGACGGGCCTGCTCGTCCTCGGACATCAGGCGGTAGAGGCTGCCCGCCTGGACGAAGTCGCTGTCCTCGGAGTGGACCGGGGCGGCGTGGTTGCCCGTGCCGCCGGTGACCGCGGTGGACTGCCACAGCGGGCGGTCCGTCTGGAACGGGCCGCCGAAGCTGTTCGGCTCGTAGTTCTTCGCGCCCTTGTGGCGGCCGTCGTACAGGAAGCCGTCACGGGAGTTGGTGCGCGCCTCGGTGGCGTGCGGGCGGTTCACCGGCAGGTGGTCGGCGTTGATGCCGACGCGGTAGCGGTGGGCGTCGCCGTACGCGAAGAGGCGGCCCTGGAGCATCTTGTCCGGGGACGGACCGATGCCGGGGACGAAGTGCGCCGGGCTGAAGATGGACTGCTCGACCTCGGCGAAGACGTTCTCCGGGTTGCGGTTGAGCTCCAGCTTGCCGATCTCGATCGGCGGGTAGTCCTCGTGCGGCCACACCTTGGTGAGGTCGAACGGGTTGAAGCGGTACTCGGCCGCGTCGGCCGCCGGCATGATCTGGACCTGCACGGTCCAGGTCGGGAACTCGCCGCGCTCGATGGACTCGCGCAGGTCGCGCTGGTGCGAGTCGGGGTCCTCGCCGGCGAGCTTGTTGGCCTCGGCCTGGGTGAGGTTCTTGATGCCCTGGTCGGTCTTGAAGTGGTACTTGACCCAGAAGACCTCGCCGGCCTCGTTGTTCCACTGGAACGTGTGCGAGCCGTAGCCGTTCATGTGGCGGTAGGACGCCGGGATGCCGCGGTCGCCGAACAGCCAGGTCACCTGGTGGGTGGACTCGGGCGACAGACCCCAGAAGTCCCAGACGTTGTCCGCCTCCTGCGAGCCGGTGTACGGGTCGCGCTTCTGGGTGTGGATGAAGTCCGGGAACTTGATGGCGTCCTTGATGAAGAACACCGGGGTGTTGTTGCCGACGAGGTCGTAGTTGCCCTCTTCGGTGTAGAACTTCAGCGCCCAGCCGCGGGGGTCGCGCACCGCGTCGGCCGCACCGAGGTTGCCCGCGACGGTGGAGAAGCGCAGGAACGTTTCGGTCTGCTTGCCGACCTCGGACAGGAACTTCGCCCGGGTCCACTGCGAGACGTCACGGGTGAGGGTGAAGGTGCCGTACGCGCCGGCGCCGCGGGCGTGCACCACGCGCTCCGGTATGCGCTCGCGGTTGAAGTGGGCCAGCTTCTCCAGGAGCAGCTGGTCCTGGACCAGGACGGGGCCTCCGACGCCGGCCGTCTCGCTGTTCTGGTTGTCGGCGACCGGAGCCCCGGCCTCCGTGGTGAGCGGTCCCTGCGTCACGTGCGCCTCCTGCGTCATTCCTGCCATGTGCCTGTGCCTGTCCTTGGCCCTTGTCGTACTCGATCCTACGATGGACTTTGTCTAAGTCAAGTAAGATTCCAAGTCCGCACACGTTCGGGAGTTACACCGAATCCCTCGCTGTTAGGCTGGTGTACATGAGTGACCTGCTGGAACGACTTCGCGGACGCGGATGGCGCATGACCGCACAGCGGCGCGTCGTGGCCGAGGTGCTCGACGGTGACCACGTTCACCTGACGGCCGACGAAGTGCACGCGCGCGCGGTGGGCAAGCTGCCGGAGATCTCGCGCGCCACCGTCTACAACACGCTGGGCGAGCTGGTGTCCCTCGGCGAGGTCCTGGAGGTCGCCACGGACCGCCGGGCCAAGCGGTACGACCCGAACGCCCACAAGCCCCACCAGCACCTGGTGTGCGCCCAGTGCGGCGCGATCCGGGACGTGCACCCGGCGGGCAACCCGCTGGCCGACCTGCCGGACGCGGAGCGGTTCGGGTTCGTCGTGTCGGCGGTCGAGGTGACGTACCGCGGGCTGTGCCCGGCCTGCGCGGCGGCGTAGCGAACGGAGAGGGGCCCGGGAGCGATGCTCCCGGGCCCGCTTTCTTCGCCGTGAAACGGCTGAAGGCCCGGATCCAGAGGATCCGGGCCTTCAGCCTTCAGTAGCGGGGACAGGATTTGAACCTGCGACCTCTGGGTTATGAGCCCAGCGAGCTACCGAGCTGCTCCACCCCGCGTCGGTAAACACGACTTTACGCGAAGCCCCCCGACAGATGCAAATCACTTAACGTTCCAGGTCAGCGGGGCCGCACCGTCAGGCCGAGAGCTCTTCCGCCAGGGCCTCGCGGAGCCGGGCCGCCCGCTCGGAGACCTCCGCCGGGCCCAGCTCCATGGCCCGCACGCACCACTTCTGCCCCTCCGCCAGGTCCCCGTGCCGCGCGGCCAGCAGCCCCAGCCGCAGCGCCGCCCGGCCGTGGCCGGCCACCGCGGCCCGGGTCCACCACAGCGCGGCCTCCGGCTCGTTCCCCTCGCGCGCCAGCAGCAGCCCGAGATTGAACGCCCCGTTCCGGGAGCCGGCCTCGGCGGCCTCCCGGTACCACCGCGCGGCGACGGCGAGATCGCCCCGCACGGCGGCCAGCATCCCGACCCGCACCTGAGCGCGCCGGTGCCCCAGCTCCGCGGCCCGCTCGTACCACTCCTCGCTCTCGCTGCGCTCGCCACCGCCGGCCGGTTCGCCCAGCGCCACCGGCTCCGGCGGCGGAGCCAGCGATTCCAGCAGCGCGGCCAGCCGGAACGCCGCCTCGGCGCTGCCGCCGCCCGCGGCGCAGCGCAGGTGGCGCTCGGCCGCCCGGTCCTCGCCGTCGCGGACCAGCGCGATGCCGACCTGGAGCGCCGCGTCGGTGTGGCCCGCCGACGCCGCCCGCTCGTACCACTTCAGCGCCGTCCGGTCCTCGTCCCGGCTCGCGAACAGGATCCCGAGGTTGAAGGCGGCGTCGACGCTGCCCGCCTCGGCAGCCTTCGAGAACCACGGCTCGGCGCCGGCCGCGTCGCCGACCTGGAGCAGCATGATCGCGAGGGCGTTGGCGGCCTCCCGGTGGCCGGCGTAGGCCGCCCGCCGGTACCACTGCTCGGCCTGCGCGGTCCGCTCCTGTGCGGCGCACAGCAGAGCAAGGTTGTACGCCCCGTTCTGGTCGCCCGCGTCCATGGCGGTCCGGTACCACTTCTCCGCGGTCTGGGTCTCCCCCCGCGCGGCGTGCAGGGCGCCCAGGGCATTGGCGGCGTTGCCGTCGCCGTCCTGCGCGGCCCGGTTCCACCACGCGACGGCGCTCTCCTCGTCGCCGGCGTCGCGCAGCAGGAAGCCGAGCGCGCACGCCGCCCGTGCCTCGCCCTGCTTGGCGGAGGTCAGGTACCAGCGACCGGCCTCCTTGAGCTCCCCGCGCGCCTCCAGGAGGGCGCCCAGGTGCAGCGCGGCGCGCCGGTGCCCGCGCGCGGCGGCCTGCCGGTACCACTGCTCGGCCTCGGCGGGGTCGCCCTTGCGCAGGTGCCGGGCCAGCCGGTACGCGGCCTCGCGGTGCCCCTGCTCGGCCGCCTGGCGCAGCCAGCGCTCGACGCCCTTGTCGCCGCGGTGCTCCAGCAGGTCGGCGAGCCCGTACGCGCCCAGGGCATGGCCGGATTCCGCCGCCTGGCGCAGCCAGTACTCGGCGGCGGGCTCGTCCCCGCGCTCGCGGAAGTGGCGGCCCAGGGCATGTGCGGCCGGGGCGGATCCGGCCACGGCGGCGACCCGCCACCAGCCGGCGGCCTCCTCCGGGTACCCGCGCTGGAGCAGCAGCACGCCGAGGTTGTTCGCGGCGGCGCGGTCCCCCTCCGCCGTGGCGCCGCGCAGGTACGGCTCGGCGCCGGCCAGGTCGCCGCGGCGCAGCAGCAGCGCCCCGAGCACGCTCATCGCGCCCGGGTCGCCCCGGTCGGCCGCGACCCGGTGCCGTGCTTCCAGCTCGGTGTCGCTCGCCGGGTCGGTCTCGGCGAACATTTCTTCCGCGAAATCCGCATCGGTCAGTGCGGTCTGCGCGTTAACGACCGGAGCCTCGTCGTTGGCCTCTGCGCCCGATTCGACTTCCGCCCTCACAAACCGCCCTGTCTCCAGCAGAGTTGACCTGTCCCCCATAAATCCCATCGTCGCATCACCTGCTACCCGCGTACACCTGGTATGTCGCAGCCTGTGAGGTCACTACAGCGTTTTGTCGACATGCCCACAGAGAGATAAGTCAAACACGCCCCCACCCCAACTCACCCGTCTCAGCTACCTCATGACCCCTGCGTGTCCCCCTGGACATGACGAAGGACCTGATGAACCCGGACATGACGAAGGCCCGGATCCCATGGATCCGGGCCTTCATCTTCAGTAGCGGGGACAGGATTTGAACCTGCGACCTCTGGGTTATGAGCCCAGCGAGCTACCGAGCTGCTCCACCCCGCGTCGGTGAAACCACAGTATCACGACGCGGGACTGAGCCATTACCGGTTACCCCCCGGGCGGCGGGGTCGCCGGCTTCGCCTCCGCGTCGATCGCCCGCTGCAGAGCCGCCTTGATGTCGTCCTGCGCCTTGCCGAAGGCCGCCCAGTCGCCGGCCTGACGGGCCTTCTCGGCCGCCTCGATCGCCTTCTTCGCATCGTCGAGGGCCGACTTGACCGTCGGGTTCTGGGAGGCCGGGGGCGTGGTGGTGCCCTCGCCCGGCGGGGTCACGGGAGTCGTCGGCACCGTCGGCGCCTCCGCCCCGAAGACCACGTTCAGCGCCTTGTCCAGGCTGTCCTCGAACGCCGTCTGGTTCCCGTACGTCACCAGCACCTTGCGCAGCAGCGGGTACTTCAGATTCGAACTGCGCACGTACACCGGCTCCACGTACAGCATTCCGCCGTCGAGCGGCACCGCGAGCAGGTTGCCGTACTCGACCTCGGAGTCGCCGCCGCGCAGCAGCCGGATCGACTCGGCGATCTTCGGCTCCGACTGGAACTTGCTCTGCACCTGCTTGGGGCCGTCGACCGGCTTGCTGGTCGGCAGCTTCAGGATTCTGATCTTGCCGTAGTCCGGGGTGCCCGGATCGGCGTTGACCGCCATGAAGGCGCTCAGGTTGTCCCGCTCGTTCGGCGTGAACGTCGTCGTGAGCGAGAAGACCTGGTCCTTCTCCTTCTGGCCCGGCATCTTCATCGACAGGTAGTACGGCGGGACCGCCGTGCCGGCCTTGGTCGTCGGGTCGTCCGGAACGGCCCAGGCCTCACTGCCGCTGAGGAAGGTCTGCGGGTCGGTCACGTGGTACCGGGTGAGCAGCTCGCGCTGGACCTTGAAGAGGTCCTGCGGGTAGCGCAGGTGGTCCATGAGCGGCTTGGAGATGTCGCTCTTGGGCTTGACCGTTCCCGGGAACGCCTTCATCCAGGTCTTGAGGACCGGGTCCTCGGTGTCCCACTGGTACAGGTTGACCGTTCCGTCGTACGCGTCGACCGTGGCCTTGACCGAGTTGCGGATGTAGTTGACCTGGTTCTCCTGCGCCACTACAGCGCGCTGGCTGTTGGTGAGGGAGTCCGCGGTGCTCTGGCCCAGCGTGGTGCGCGAGGCGTACGGGTAGCCGTTCGTCGTCGTGTACGCGTCGACGATCCACTTGATCCGGCCGTCGACGACCGCCGGGTACGGGGCGCCGTCGATGGTCAGCCACGGGGCGACGGCCTCGACGCGCTCCTTGGGCGTGCGGTGGTAGAGGATCCGCGAGCCGTCGCCGATGGCGCCGGAGTAGAGGATCTGCGGCTCGCTGAACGCGAGCGCGTACGCCGCCCGGTTGACCGGGTTGTCGAGGTTGACGCCGGAGTCGCCCTTGTAGCTCGTCTCCTTCTCGCCCTTGTCGTCCGAGTAGTCGAGCTCCTTCTGCGGCCCGCCGACGATCGAGTACTGCTTCGTCTGCTCGCCGTAGTAGATGCGCTGCTCGAAGTCCGTGCCGAACATCCCCTTGGAGGGCAGGTCGGACTGCGTGAAGTCGGGGGCGCCGTCCTTGACGGTGGTGCCCTTGGCCGCGACCACGCCGTAGCCGTGCGTGTACTTGAAGTGGTCGTTGATCCAGTTGTTCTTCGGGATGCCGCCGATGTTCAGCTCGCGCAGCCCGATGACCGTGTCCTGGCCGCTGTACCGGTCGACGGCGAGCGTGGACGGGAAGGCGTAGTAACCCTTGACCTGCTGGAGCTGCTGGAAGGCCGGGGAGACGATGTTCGGGTCGAGGAGCCGGACGCTGGCGGTGGTGTTGGCCGCCTCGCGCAGCTTGGTCTTGTCCTCGGTCTGCGGGACGCCCGGGTAGTCCTTGACGTCCGCCTGGTCGATCCCGTAGGCGTCGCGCGTCGCCTTGATGTTCTTCTCGACGTACGGCGATTCCTTGGCCTGCTCGTTCGGCTGGACCTGGAACTTCTGCACGATCGCCGGGTACAGGCCGCCGATCAGGATCGCCGAGAGCACCATCAGGCCGAAGCCGATGACCGGCAGCTGCCAGGTGCGGCGCCACAGCGTCGCGAAGAACAGCGCGGCGCAGATGGCGGCGATGGCGACGAGGATCGTCTTCGCCGGCAGGTACGCGTTCGCATCGACGTAGCGCAGGCCCGTCCAGTTGTCCGCGGCCTTGAAGTCGCTGGACTTCACGGCGAGGCCGTACCGGTCGAGCCAGTACGCGAGCGCCTTGAGCGTCACGAAGAGGCCGAGCAGCACCGACAGGTGCCCGGTCGCGGCGGCGGTGGCCCGGGCGCCCGGGCTCGTCACGCGCAGTCCGCCGTACAGGTAGTGGACGACGACCGCGGCGATCACCGACAGCACGACCGCGGCGAAGCCGAAGCCGAGCAGGAAGCGGTACCAGGGCAGGTCGAAGGTGTAGAACGACACGTCCAGGTGGAACTGGGGGTCCTGCTGCCCGAAGGGCACCCCGTTCACGTACATCAGCCAGGTCTTCCACTGGCCCGCCGCCGAGGCGCCCGCGATCATCCCGACGAGCGCCGCGATCCCGAAGAGCAGCCACCTCTTGTACGGGGCGACGCTCATCCGGTAGCGGTCGAGGCTCTGCTGCTCCATCGACATCGCGGACAGCGGCGGCCGCAGCCGGTACGCCAGCCAGACGTTCAGCCCGACGGCACCCGCCATCAGCAGGCCGAAGACGGCGAAGAGGCCGATCTTGGTCCACAGGGTGGTGGTGAAGACCGTGGAGTACTTCACGGAGCGGAACCAGAGCCAGTCCGTCCAGAAGCCCGCGAACATGATGAACGCCATGGCCAGGACGGCCAGTACGCCCAAGGTCATCAGAAGAGTGCGGGCGCGCCGGGAGGGGCGGCCGACTCTCATCCGTGGCCCGGAGGGGCCTCCGCCGCGGTCCGGCATCTGGAAAGCCAAGGTGCGCACCTCGAAAGTCGCTGAGTCTCGTTGCGGGACATTTCAAAAGCTGGGCCCCCGATGGTAGGGCCCACTCATGCAACTTACTGAGGCTTTAGTCAGTTCCCGTTATCGGGCGGAAAGGAGGCAGGATGTTGTCCATGTCCAACCTTTCGCCTTCCCCGGGCGGCACGCCGATGGCCGCCACCCCCCTGACGCGTGCCGTCCTAGAGATCGACGAGTACGCCTCCTCCCTCGGCTGGGACAGGCCCGCCCGGCTGTTCGCGCTCGTCGACACCGCCAAGCTGCGCAAGTCGGAGCCGCGGCTCGCGGGCCAGCTCGGCCTCGACCAGGACGATGCGGGCAAGAGCCAGCTGACCCCGATCGAGCAGGACGAGGTGCCGAAGGGCACGCCGCTGGACAAGTTCCTGGGAACCATCGCCTGGCCCCCGTCGATCGTGGGCTGCGCGCTGACGGTGGAGCGGCTGATGCTGCCGCCGTCCGCGGAGGCTTCCGTACCGGAGGGGCTCAGCGACAAGCAGCTGGCCAAGTGGGTCGCGGCGCACCCGGACCGGCAGGAGGTGCGCCTCACCGTGGGCGTGCTGCGCGACGGGTCGCGGGAGTCCGCGGTGCGGCTGCGCGAGAAGGACTCTTCGACCGAGGTGCTGACCGGCGCGAGCCTGGTGCCGGGGCTGGCCGAGGCGCTGGCCGCGACGTTCCTGGACTGAGCGGGCGGCCGGGGAACCGGTACGGGTCGGTACGGGTCAGGGCTTGCCGCACTGCGGCAGCCCGGCCGTGTCCCCCTTGCTGATCTTCTCCAGCGCCTTCGTGGCGTCGTCGATCGTGGAGACCTTCACGAGGGTCAGGCCGTCGGGGATGTGCTGGGAGGCGGAGCCGCAGTTCTCGGCGGGCGTCAGGAAGTACTCGGCGCCGGCCTGGCGGGCGCCGATCGTCTTCATCTGGATGCCGCCGATGGGGCCGACCTTGCCCGCGTCGTCGATGGTGCCGGTGCCCGCGACGAACTTGCCGCCGGTCAGATCGCCGGGGGTGAGCTTGTCCACGATGCCCAGGGAGAACATCAGGCCCGCGCTCGGGCCGCCGACGTCGGCCAGCTTGATGTCGATCGTGAACGGGAAGGTGTGGTCGGTGCCCGCCCGGATGCCGACGATGGCGTGCCCGTCGCCCTCCGCCTTGGCGGTGGTGAGCACGACCTTGGACGAGCCGGTGGGCTCGCGGTGCGCCTTCTCGGCCTCGGCCGCCTCGGCGGCGGGCACGATGGTGAACTCGACCGGCTCGCCGGCCTTGCGCTTGGTGACGAGCTTGGCCACGTCCTCGGGGGCGCCCACCGTGCTGCCGTCCACGGCCCGGATCACGTCTCCGGCGTGCAGCTTGCCCTCGGCGGGACTGCCCTTGACGACGGTGGCGACCACGACGCGGCTGGTGACGCCCGGCGTGCCCAGCTGCTTGAGGGCGGCCACCTTGGCGCTCTCCTGCGACTGGCTGAACTCCTCCGCGTTCTCCTGGGTGGACTGCTCCTCCGTCTTCCCGCCCGGGTAGAGGTTCTCGTGCGGGAGGACGATGTTGCCGTCGGACAGCCAGCCGTAGACCGCTTCCAGCAGGTTCATGTCGTAGTCGGCGCCGGTGACGCGGACCGTCGTCATGTTGAGGTGCCCGCTGGTCGGGTACGTCTTGTGGTCCGCGATGCTGATGACGGGCTCGCCGCGCGAATCGCCGAGCGTGTTCACCGTCGGGCCCGGGCTCATTTCCGAGTACGGGACCTTGATGAACACCCCTGCGCAGAGCAGCGCGAACAGCATGAGGGTGGAGGCGAGCATCGTCGCAGTGCGGCGTGGCATGGATCGACAGTACGTGACGGCCCTGACGGGCGGCCGCCGGGGCCGGTCCGTACGGGGGCCGTACGCGGAACTCTCAGCGGATTCTCAGGGCGCTCAGGGGGCCTCGCCCGGGACGCGTCACACCGCGTCGGAACCGGAATGGGCCGCTGCCTTCGCCCTGGCCTGATCGGCCTTGTCCATGGCTTCACGGAACCTCGCGTATCCCGCGAGTTCGGATATGTCACCTTGAGTGCGGTCGCGAGCCGCCCAGCTGCCCCATATCGCCGCTCCGATCGCGGCGAACAGCGGAATCAGCAACCACGCCAATGACGCCATGGACGTGCCTCCCTGCCCCGAAAGTACGTGTCGTTGGTGGCTTCAACGCTCGTGCCCGGGAGGGGGTTACGCAAATCGAGGGCGTGTTGCGCGGCCGAACGGGTGGGACAGTACCCGCTCGCCACGACCGCCCCGCGCGCGGGGGTGCCGACGCCTCTCGGCAGGCGCCGACCCATTCCTCCGTGCCGTCGGAGAACGCCCCCTCCTTCATCGCCGCCCTCGCACTGCGCGGCGCCGCGGGCGCCTCGCAGGCTTCGCGCGGCTGCGTCGGACTCCGTCCGCCGGCCCCGCCGGCCGGGACCCGAACCGGGCCTTCAGCAGGCGCCGACCCATTCCTCCGTGCCGTCGGAGAACGTCTGGTGCTTCCAGATCGGGACCTCGTGCTTCAGGTCGTCGATCAGCATCCGGCTGGCCTCGAAGGCCTCGCCGCGGTGCGGGCAGGACACCGCCACGATCACCGCGAGGTCACCGACGGACAGGTCGCCGATGCGGTGGACCGCGGCGAGCGCGCGGACCGGGTACTTGGCGATCACCCGCTCGGCTATGCGCCGCATCTCGGCCTCGGCCGTCGGGTGGCAGGAGTAGCCGAGCCCGTCGACGTCGGCGCCGCTGTCGTGGTTGCGCACCGTGCCGACGAAGAGCGTGGTGCCGCCCGTCGCATCGTCGCCGACGGCCTTGAAGACCTCGTCTATCGAGAGCGGGGTCTCGCGGATCCCGAGCAGCCGGATCGGGTCCGGAGCGGCCTGCTCGCCGGGGTGGTCGAAGTGCGGTGCCATGCAGCCATCGTGCACCACCGCTCTCACATCGCGGTATAGCCGATTCGACCGGCTGTACGACCCAAGCGTATGGAGCCTCCTACAGGACCAACGGCCCCGGCCGCCCGCCCGGGCCACCGGCCCGGGCGGAACTTCGAGGTCAGAGGCCTCGGCGGCGGCGGGCGGCGCGGACCACCGCGGCGGCGCCGAGGAGGGCGACCGTCGCCCCCGCGGCGCCCGCGGCGGTGGCGTCCTTGCGGCCCAGCCGGCGCCCCGCGACGGTGTGCCGGCCCGCGACCTCCTGGAGGAGCTCGGCCAGCACCTCCTCGTTGGTCCAGCGCGGCCGCCAGCCCGCCGCGTGCAGCCCGCTGACGCTGACCACCCACGGATGCATCGTGTACGCGAGGTCCCCGGCCGGGGACGGCGTCAGGCCGATCCGGTGCAGCCGCGCCGCCGCGCCCAGCGCGACCGCCGACGGGAGCTCCATGCGGCGGATGCCGCTCAGCTCCTCGACCTCCTCCTGCTCCAGCCAGCCCTCGCAGCCGACCGCCAGCTCGCCCTCGACCTTCTCCAGCGCGGCGTACTCCAGCGCGCTGACCAGGTCCTCCACGTGACAGAACTGCCAGGTCGGCCGGGATCCGGCCACCACCAGCAGGCGCGGGGACTCGAAGTACCGGGTCAGCGCCGTGTCCGTGCCGCCGACCAGGACCGCCGGGCGGACCACGGTCACGTTCAGACCGGGGTGCGCCCGCGGCGCCCTGCGGCCCAGCCGCTCGATCTCCAGCAGGTCGCCGACACCCGTCGCCTCCGCCGTGGCCCGCAGCTCGGAGTCCTCCGAGAGCGGGATGTCGTTGTCCGGCAGCGCCCCGTAGACCATCGCGGACGTGCACAGCACGACCCGGTGCACCCCGGCCGCCGCGGCCGCCGTCAGCACCGTCTGGGTCCCGCGTACGTTGTACGCCGTACGGGCCGCAGGGTCCGTCTCCAGGTCGAGGTCCAGTGCCAGGTGGACGACCACGTCGGCGCCGCGCAGTCTCTCGGCGATCGCGGGGTCGCGTACGTCCAGGACGTGCCACTGCGCGGCAGCGCACTCGCCGCGCCGCTCGTCGATCGCCACGACCTGCTTGACCTCGTCGGAAGCGGCCAGGCGGGCCACCAGGGCCGCCCCGACCCCGGACGCGGCGCCGGTCACGGCGATCACGGGGCGGTTCCTGCGGGGTGCCGCCTGGTTTCGCGGCCGGCGAACGCCATGGGCGCTCTCGCCGTGCTCAGGGCGGTTTTCGGCGTCGTGGGGCGCGTGAACCTGTGGATCTGGGGAACTCACCAGGCGTCTCCAGCGGTTGTCTTCAGTAGGGGCGCGTCGTGACGCGTACCTACCAGGTGATGTCCATCCTGCCGCAGCCCAGGAGTCGGCGGAGCACCGAGCCCGGAAGCGGGTCTGGTGTCTACGCTGGATGGTGTTGTCGGACCATTTCCCGTCGGCCCCCGCCGGCGGCCCTACGAGCCGAGGAAACCCGTGAGCGACACCCCATTCGGATTCGGCCTTCCGCCGGAGGAGCCGGAGAACGGCGACGAAGGCAACAAGAAGGGCAATCAGGGCGGTCAGGGCGGCCCGAATCCGTTCGGGTTCCCGGGCATGGGCCTGCCCGGCGGCGCCGGCGGCCCCGGCGGCGCGGACAACCCGTTCGCGGCGATGTTCGGCTCGATGAACCCGAACGACCTGGGCGCGGCCTTCCAGCAGCTCGGCCAGATGCTCAGCTACGAGGGCGGTCCCGTGAACTGGGACATGGCCAAGGACATCGCCCGCCAGACAGTGGCCCAGGGCACGGCGGACGGTGTGAAGGACGCCAGCGTCGGCAGCTCCGAGAAGTCCGCCGTCGAGGAGGCCGTGCGCCTCGCCGACCACTGGCTGGACGGGGTGACCTCGCTGCCCTCGGGCGCCACCACGGCCGTCGCCTGGAGCCGCGCCGAGTGGGTCGAGGCGACCCTCCCGGTGTGGAAGGAGCTCGTGGACCCGGTCGCCGAGCGCGTCGGCGTGGCCATGGGCAGCGTGCTGCCCGAGGAGATGCAGGCCATGGCCGGCCCGCTGCTCGGCATGATGCGCTCCATGGGCGGGGCCATGTTCGGCCAGCAGATCGGCCAGGCCGTGGGCACCCTCGCGGGCGAGGTCGTCGGCTCGACCGACATCGGGCTGCCGCTGGGCCCGGCGGGCAAGGCCGCCCTGCTGCCGCTGAACATCGAGGCCTTCGGCAAGGACCTGGGCGTCCCCGCCGAGGAGGTGCGGCTCTACCTGGCCCTGCGCGAGGCGGCCCACGCCCGGCTCTTCGCGCACGTGCCGTGGCTGCGCTCGCACCTGTTCGGCGCGGTCGAGGGGTACGCGCGCGGCATCAAGATCGACACCTCGAAGCTGGAGGACGTGGTCGGCCAGCTCGACCCGTCGAACCCGGAGCAGCTGCAGGAGGCGCTCCAGGGCGGCATGTTCCAGCCGCAGGACACCCCCGAGCAGAAGGCCGCCCTGGCCCGCCTGGAGACGGCGCTCGCGCTGGTCGAGGGCTGGGTGGACGCGGTCGTGCACGAGGCGGCCAAGCCCCGGCTGACCTCGGCGGACGCCATGCGCGAGACCATGCGCCGGCGGCGCGCCTCGGGCGGTCCGGCGGAGCAGACCTTCGCGACGCTGATCGGGCTGGAGCTGCGCCCGCGCCGGCTGCGGGACGCCTCGCGGCTGTGGGCCTCGCTGACCGACGCGCGCGGCGTGGACGGCCGGGACGGGCTGTGGGAGCACCCGGACATGCTGCCGACCGCCTCCGACCTGGACGACCCGGACGGGTTCGTGCACCGCGAGCAGCTGGACTTCTCCGAGATCGACAAGATGCTCGGGGAGGCGGCGCGGAAGCGCGGCGAGAGCGACCAGGGCCGGCCCGGCGACTCGGCTCCCGACTCCGACTCCGACGGCGAGGGTGAAACGAAGAAGTGAACCTGTACGACGACGCGGTGCTGGTCCTCAAGGAGTACGAGGCCCAGCCCGAGCTCCGAGACCTGTATCTGGAACACCTGGCCGCCCACCCGGACGGGGTCTACAAGCCCTGCCAGGCCGGGCACATCACGGGGAGCGCGCTGGTCATCGACCCGGCGGGCGGGCGCGTCCTGCTGACCCTGCACAAGAAGCTCGGCATCTGGCTCCAGATGGGCGGGCACTGCGAGCCCGAGGACACCACCCTGGCCGGGGCCGCGCTGCGCGAGGCCGTCGAGGAGTCGGGCATCGCCTCCGGGCTGACCCTGCTGCCGGGCGGCCCCGTACGGCTGGACCGGCACCCGATCCCGGCGCCGTGCAACTGGCACCTGGACGTGCAGTACGCGGCGCTGGCTCCGGCCGACGCGGTGGCGGAGATCAGCGAGGAGTCGCTGGACCTGCGCTGGTTCCCGTACGAGGAGGTGGCGGCGGTGGCCGACACCTCGGTCGTACGGCTGCTGGAGGCGACGCGGGCGCGGCTCTGACGCCCTCCGAACAGCCCGGAAGGGGCGGCCCCGCATTCGCGGAGCCGCCCCTTCCGTGTGCTTGGGGCCCTAGTTCCAGGCGTTGTTCTGGTTCTGGGCCTGGACGCCGTGCTGGCCCATCCCGTACTGCGCGGCCATGCCCTGTCCGAGCTGGGCGTTCTGCGGCGGCAGCACCTCGCTCGGCTGCACCAGCGCGAAGCCGGTGCCGAGGAAGCTGAGCTCCCAGCCCTCGCCGGTGTTGCCGCGCCGCCGCCAGACGCCGCTGGAGTGCGTCTGGGCCTGCATCTGCACGCGCAGCGAGGTGGACCAGGCGACGATCGCGTCCGCGTCGGCGTTGACGTACTTGTCGGGCGTGACCTGCATCATCAGCGGCTGCCCGGAGGTCATCAGCGCGACCTTGCCGCGGCCGGTGATGTTGAGCTGGTACTTGCCTGAGCCGGAGATCCCGTACTGGCTGTCCACCGCGATCGCCTCGGTGTGCAGGGTGGAGTCCAGGGCCAGCACGTAGCTGCTGTCGACGGTGAGGCCGTCCTGGTCCACGTCCACGACGTGCACGTACTGGGCGAGGTTGGCCAGGTAGACCGTGCCCTGCCCGGAGCAGCGCATCAGGTCGAGTCCCTCGCCGGTGCGGGCGCGGGCGGTGCGCTGCGTGGTGCTCTGGTACTCGCCGTCGAAGTCGATGATGCCCTGGTAGGCGACCATGGAGCCCTTGCGGGCGAGCACGTCGTCGGAGCCGGCCAGCGTGACCCGCAGCAGCTGCGGGTTCTGGACGGCGTACCGCTCCTGGGACTGCGCCTCGGCGTGGGCGAAAAGTGCGCTCTGCATGATGTGTCCGCTCCCCCTCAGCCCCGGGTCCGGAGCCGGTCGGTGCTGTCCTCGCTGGGCTGTACGACGACGATGCCCTGGCCGGAGAAGCCCATCTGGTAGGCCTCCCCGCTGCCCCGGCCGATCATCGACGAGGCCTTGAAGCTGCGCTTGCCCTTCACCTTGAGGTTCGGGGACCAGGCGACGAGCGCGTCCGGGTCGACGTACGTCTCGTCCTCGCCGCGGCCGCAGTCGACCACGATCGGGGTGCCCCGGGAGGTGATCGCGACCCAGCCGGTGCCGGAGATCTGCACGTTGAACAGCCCCTGGCCGGCGAACTTGGCCATGCCCTTGACCCGTTCGACGCCCCACTGGAGCTGGGCGTCGAACGCGAGCAGGTTGGTGCCGTTGACCGAGAGGGCGTCGTTGTTGAGGTTGATCACGACGACGTCGGCGCCGTAGTCGGCGAGGTAGAGCAGGCCGTCTCCGGTGCACTTCATCAGCGGTGCGCCTTCGCCCGTCAGCCACTGCGAGGCCATCTGGCGCAGGGCCGGCGGGTTGGGCTCGTACTGGACGAAGCCCTCGTACGCGACCATCGATCCGGTGCGCGCGAAGAGGTCCTGGCCGCTCTGCATGGCGACCTTGAGCATGGCCCTGCCGTGGTTCTCCATGCGGGCCGTGACGGGGGTGGGGGCGTAGCCCGCGAGCTGCTGGTTCATTGCGTTCATGGCATTCATGTGGGGCTCCCTCAGACCTCGTACGGCTGGACGACGATGAAGTTGCCGGGGGCGCCGCGGAACTGAAGGTTCACGGTCTCCCCGCTGTGGCCGGGATAGGCGTTGCGCCGCAGCCGGACCTGGCTGGAAACGATCACCTGGGAGGCCGCCGACCACGCGACGATGGCGTTGCTGTCCGCGAAGGTGGTCGGGGTGACGGGCAGCACGACGGGCGTGCCGTGCGTCTTGACGATCACCGTGCCGGAGCCCTGGAACAGCATCGTGAACAGGGCGCCGCCGGGGATGCCGTGGCCCTCGATGCGGCGGACCTCGTGCTGCAGGCTCTCGTCGAAGGCGAGGACGCTCTCGGCGGAGACGCAGATCCCGTCGCCCTGGAGCTCGATGGCGTGCAGGTGGGCGCCGTTCTCTGCGAGGAAGACCTGGCCGCGGCCGCTGCAGCGCATCAGCTGCATCTCCTGGCCGGTGGCGTTGCCGACGATGCGGCCGGCGAAGCCCGCGCCCTTGTAGCTGAAGTCGACCTTGCCCTGGTAGAGGACCATGCTGCCCTGGCGGGCGAGGACGGGCTGGCCGCCCATCGCCAGGTCGACGCGCATGAGCTGCTGGTTCTGCGCGGTCCAGCGGGTGCCGGTGGGGACTTCCTTGTACGGCTGGAGGGCGGCGGCGAGGCCGGCGCCGGCGGCCTGCGGGGCGCCCTGGCCGTAGCCGGGCTGCTGGCCGGGCATCTGCTGGCCGTACGGGGGCGGCGGCTGCTGGCCGGGGACCTGCCCGTAGGGCGCGGGGGCCGGGGCCGGCGGCGGGACCTGGCCGCCGTAGCCGGGCATCTGGCCGTACGAGGGCTGCGGCTGCCGGCCGTACGAGGGCGGGCCGGGCGGCTGCGGGGCGTGCGGCGGCTGGCCGTACGGGGCGGGGGCCGGCGGGGTGGCCAGCGGGCCGACCATCGTCGGGGCCGAGTGCACCGGGGCGGGCGGGGCGGGCTGCTGGTACTGCGGGGCCGGGGCAGGGGCCGGGGCGGGCGCTGGCTGCGGGACGTACGGGGCCTGAGGGGCCTGGACCGGGGCGCCGAAGGACGGCGCCGGGGCGGCGGCCTGCGGCGGCGCGGCGAATCCCGGCGCGGCGCCGGCCTGGGCCGGGGCCGGGGCCTGCGGCTGCTGCGGGGCCTGCTGCTCGTCCTCCTCGGCGACCTCGCCGCCGAAGTTCTTCAGCAGCGCGGCGAGCCCGCCGTCGAAGCCCTGGCCCACGGCGGCGAAGCGCCACACGTCCTTGAGGTAGAAGTCGCCGAGCATGACCGCGCGCTCGGTGCTGAACTCCGCGCCCGTGAAGGAGTACCGGACGACTTCCTCGCCGCCGGCCACGATCCGGATGTAGCCCGATCCGATCTGCGACATCTGTCCGGCGCCGTCGATCGTGGCGGTGAAGGACAGCTTGTGGATGCTCGCCGGGACGCGGTCCAGCGTCACCCGGAAGGACTCGGTGTCGCCGGCCTGCGCGCCGAGCTGCTGGATCGACTCCTCCGGAGACTTCGGCTGGTTGTAGAAGACGAAGTACCGGTCGTCCGACAGCTGCTCGTTGGCGTCAAGACCGAAGCAGCTGATGTCGAAGGCGAGTCCCGGCCCGGCGACCTGCACACCCACGTACAGATCCGTGCCTGCCGTCAGATCGCTGATCCTGGCCTTGTGACCGCGTTGGAATTCCCTGGCCATACGTAACGACCGTCCCCCATCCCGACAGTGAATTGCGTGCCGCTCAGGCTAGCCGCATCCGCCGACATCCGGCCAAGCCGGTACCGACCCGGTACATATCGAGACGTGAGCCGCCCGGGGTGCGCGGGGCGGGTCACTCCTCGCGGGCCGCGGGGACCTTGGGGAGGCGCTCGGCGGCGACCACTCCCTCCAGGTAGCCGCGGGCCCGCTCGGTGCGCGGGTAGGCCTCCAGCAGCTCCCAGAAGCGGGGGCCGTGGCCGGGCACGAGGAGGTGGGCCAGCTCGTGGAGCAGCACGTAGTCGACGACGTACTCCGGCATCCCCTGGAGGCGGTGGGAGAGCCGGATGCTGCCTTCGGCCGGGGTGCAGGAGCCCCAGCGGGTGTTCTGGTTGGTGACCCAGCGCACCGAGCGGGGGCGGGCCCGGGCGCCGAAGTACTGGTCGGACAAACGCTCGGCGCGTTCGGTGAGTTCCGCGTCCCCGAGGGTGCGCTTGCTCTCCTGCGCGGCCAGCTTGTCGAGCATGACCCCCACCCAGCGCTGCTCCTCGGCCTCGGACATCCGGGCAGGGATGAGGACGACCGTACGGTCACCCTCGCGGTAGGCGGATACGGTCCTGCGGCGGCGCGCGCTCCGGCGGACTTCGACGGCGCGCTGCTGTGGGTCGGCGGACACGCCCAAGACCGTACCCGCTCGCCTGCCCGAAGTCCCCCCGCTCCACGGTTCGAACGTGATCGATTCGAAGGCGGCACAGGAAGCACCCCCTTTCTCCATCTCATATGCCTAATAGCCCTTGCCTGTGGACGAATGCGCGCACGGAATGCGGCGGGCGGGCACTCTGCGAGGGACGGGATTGAGGCGGGGTTCGTTACGAGGGGGAAAGCCATGTATCCGAAGGTGAAGCCGGCGCTGGCGAGGGCGTGGCGGGATCTGCAGACGGTGCAGTTCGGGGTGACGCCCGCGCATGCGGTGGTGCTCGGCCCGGTGGACACGGCGACGGGATCGCTCATCGACCGGATCGACGGGACGCGGGGGATGGAGCTGCTGCGCGCGGAGGCGGTGGCGGTGGGGCTGCCGGAGGGGCAGGTGGATGCGCTGATCCGGCGGCTGGCGGCGGCCGGGCTGCTGGACGACGCCACGGCGGGCGGCCCGCGGGCCCAGGCCGTGCGCAAACGGCCGGAGACCCTGGAGCGGCTCGGGCCCGATCTGGGCTCGCTGTCGCTGGTGCACCGCGAGCCGGGGGGCGACTTGCGGGGGGTCGCGGCGCGGCGGGCCATACGGGTCCAGGTGCGCGGGAGCGGCCGGGTGGGCGGGGTGATCGCCGGGGTCCTGGCGGCAGCAGGGGTGGGCCGGGTCGAGGTCCTCGACGGCGGCCGGGTGGAGCCGGCGGATGTGGCACCGGGCGGGCTCGGGCCCGACAGCGTGGGCCGGCTGCGGGCGGAGGCCGCGGCCGCGCTGGTCCGCGCATCGGCCCCGGGGCGCCCGCCGCGGACCACGGAGTACGAGGGACCCGAGCCGGGGGTGTCCCTGGTGGTGGTCGCGCCCCGGGACGGACTGCAGGCGTGGGCCCCGGATCCGGGCACCGCGGCCGACTGGGTCGCCGCCGGCACCCCTCATCTGTACGCCGGGGTGCTGGAGGCCACCGGGCTGGTGGGGCCACTGGTGCTGCCGGGGGCCACGGCGTGCGCGGGCTGCATGGAACGCGACCGGGTCGAGGCGGATCCGGCCTGGCCCCGGATGCTGGTCCAATGGCGCTCGGCACACCGCCGCCGGGCCACCGCGGCCTGCGACCTGGGCCTGGCCACGGCGGTGGCCGGCCTGGCCGCGGCCCACGCCCTGTCCTTCCTCGACGGGGAGCTCCCCGCCTCCACGGCCTCCCGCTGGGAAGCCGCCCTCCCGGGCCTCCACTGGGAGCAGACCTCCTTGCGCCCCCACCCCGGCTGTCCCTGCGCGGCGGCCCGCATCCCGGCCGAACAGGCGGTGCCGTCGTGAAGGCTCGATCAGCTCTCCGGCCGTGCGGGCCCGTGAGGGTGGACACTGTCCGTCGGCGGAGGTTCACCCCGCATTCGGTGCGGGCGCCTCGGCCGGGGCGGGGCGGGGGCGCCATGACAGGATGCGGTTGGCCGAGGGGTCATCCTGAACCGCCGCTTGCGGCACAGCTGTCTGGGAATTGGAGGGGCGCATGTCTGATCTTCCCCGGAAGGCGGTCACCCGTACCGTCAAGCTGGCCGCGCTGCCGCTCGGCTTCGCGGGCCGGGTCACCTGGGGGCTGGGGAAGCGGATCGGGGGCAAGTCGGCGGAGATCGTGGCGCGCGAGCTCCAGCAGCGCACCGCCGAGCAGCTGTTCCGCACGCTCGGGGAGTTGAAGGGCGGTGCCATGAAGTTCGGGCAGGCGCTCTCGGTCTTCGAGTCGGCCCTGCCCGAGGAGGTCGCCGGGCCGTACCGGGCGGCGCTGACCAAGCTCCAGGAGGCGGCCCCGCCGCTGCCCGCCCAGACCGTGCACCAGGTGCTGTCGGACCGGCTGGGGGCCGACTGGCGGGAGCTGTTCGAGGAGTTCGAGGACAAGCCGGCCGCGGCCGCCTCGATCGGACAGGTGCACCGGGCGGTGTGGCACGACGGCCGGCAGGTCGCGGTCAAGGTCCAGTACCCGGGGGCCGGCGAGGCACTGCTGTCGGACCTCAAGCAACTGGGCCGGTTCGCGGGGCTGCTGGGGCCGCTGATTCCCGGTATGGACGTGAAGCCACTGATCAAGGAGTTGCGCGACCGGGTCTCGGAGGAGCTGGACTACGAGCTGGAGGCGGAGGCCCAGCGGATCCACGCGGACGCGTTCGAGGGCGACGAGGACGTGGTCGTACCGGACGTTGTGCACCAGGGCGACCAGGTGCTGGTGACCGAGTGGATGGAGGGGACCCCGCTGTCGGAGGTGATAGCGGACGGCACCCAGGAGGAGCGCGACCGCGCCGGGCAGTTGCTGGCCCGGTTCCTCTTCTCGGGGCCCGCGCGCACCGGGCTGCTGCACGCCGATCCGCACCCGGGCAACTTCCGCCTGCTGGCGGGGGCGGACGGCCGGATGCGGCTGGGCGTGCTGGACTTCGGCACCGTCGACCGGCTGCCCGGCGGCTGGCCCAAACCCATAGGCACCTCGCTGCGGATGACGCTGGAGGGCGATGCCGAGGGGATCTACGGGCACCTGTGCGCCGAGGGGTTCGTGAGGGAGTCCATCGAACTGGATCCGGAGGCGGTGCTGGACTATCTGCTGCCCATCATCGAGCCTGCCCAGGCAGAGGAGTTCACCTTCACCCGGCCGTGGCTGCGCGGTCAGGCGGCCCGGATCGCAGATCCCCGCTCCCCCGCACACCAGTTGGGCCGGCAGATCAATCTGCCGCCCTCGTACCTGCTGATCCACCGGGTGACGCTGAGCACCATCGGGGTGCTCTGCCAGCTGGGCGCGACGGTACGGCTGCGGGACGAACTGGAGTCCTGGCTCCCGGGGTTCCTGCCCGAGGAGTGAGCGGGTAGGCAGGCCTGCGGCCTACTGGCCCGGAGTCACCACCAGGACGAGTCGAGGCGGCCCTCGATCGCCCTGAGGTTGGCTCGCGCGCAGTCGACGCAGAAGTACTGTCTGGTCCCGTTCTCCACCGAGCAGGTCCAGGTGGGCGGGGCGCCGTCGGGGGCCTTCTTGCCGCAGCGCGCGCAGACGACGGGCTGGGCCTCGGGTCCCGACGGGGCGGGGTGGGGATTCGGCTGGTCCACCTCCAGACGATATCCCCGCGAGGGCTGGAGAGCGGTCCGCAACGCACCGGGGGGACCGGTCCGTTCGGACCGGTCCCCCGTACGCTGCTGCGCCGCTGGTCAGCGGCGGTTCAGCCGCTGATCAGTGCATGACGGCCATGGCGAGGGCCCGCCGGGCGCGCAGCGAGACGCGCTCGGCTCGCCGCTGCATGCGGCGCGCGGCGACCAGGCGCACGGCGCGACGCTCGGCGTCGACCTCGCGCATGCGGTCGTCCATATGGGCACGGGCCAGGGCTTCTGGGATGAGTTGCATTTCTCGGGTCCTGTTCTGACGCGAGGTGATCGCGCCGGCGGTGATGAAGTCTGCGTGGGCGGAGCCGTGCGGCTGCTCGCTCGTCGTGTGGGCGGTCATGAGGGCCTGCTTCAAGGGGTCGTGCGTCACGGGGCGGTCGATGGTTCCGATGGCGGTCATGCCGCGACAACCGGGTTCTTGCGCGGACGGCCACGGGGCCGCTTCCGGGCTACGACAACGCCCTGGACGAAGAGCTCGCCACCCCAGACACCCCAGGGCTCGCGGCGCTCGAGCGCACCGGCGAGGCAGGCCTCGACCAGCGGGCAGGTGGCGCACAGGGACTTGGCGTACTCGACGTCCGCCGGGGACTCGGCGAAGAAGACCTCGGGGTCATAGGTACGGCAGGCGACGGGTACGCCGAGGTTCTCGATGGCGTCGTCGAGCGCGGTCAGCGCGGTGAGGGGAGTCAAGGTGGAGTCCTCCGGGACTGCGGGCGGGGAGATCGTCTGGGTCTGCGGTACGGACGGGGCGTGCGCTTCGAGTTGCACGGTGTTTTCTTCCTCGTCTTGGTTGGCTAGTCGTTCCGGCCGGGTTCGGCCGGGGGCGGCTGGTACCTGGTCTTGCCAGTCCCGAGGCTCCTTCGTGCCGTCGTCCCCCGGTCGGGGACAAACAGAAGGGCCGCGGATCCCGGGTGGGGTTCCGCGGCCCTGAAGGCGCCGGCCTGATCTTGGAATCAGGCTGGATCACTCCAGGGTTCGAGCCCGCGGAAGGCCCACATCAGGTGGTGCTGCTGCTTCGTCTGCGTCGTCTTGGATCCGGCACCGGCTGCGGCCGCAAACCCATAGGCGCCATGCGCCTGGGCTTCCAGTACTGCCACCGGTGCCTGGGTCGGTCGCTCATTCCGCTCGCTCGCCAGGAGCCCGGAGGGCGCGGCCAGCAGGGCGCGGCTGTCAGCGGAAATCGCGGACAGACCGGTACCCAGGAGCGGGAGGAGCGAGGAGGAGCCGAGCGTGCAGGAAGCGGCGACCGAGCGATCGGTCATTTTGGTGGTGGTGATGAAGCTGGTCACTGGTCTCGCCTCCTCTCGGCGTCTCGGGGACGGGGCCCGGGGGCCTGTCCCATACGTATTCGGATAAGTACAGCACGGATCCGGAGCTTCGGAGAAGCCACCGTTTCCGTTGCTAAGAACCTATGGGGCTTCGCTGGGCATGTGCAAACTATTTTTCCGACGAGTTTCTACGCGTCGTCAGAATCTGTGCCCCCAGGCTCCTGACCTGCGCAGATGGCCAGGACATCGGCTCCGTACCGGTCGAGCTTGCGGCCGCCGACTCCAGAGATCATCGAGAGCTCGCCCTCCTCGGACGGCTGGGCCTCCGCGATCGCGACGAGCGTCTTGTCCGTGAACACGCAGTACGCGGGCAGTCCCTGCTCCTTCGCCTGGCCCGCGCGCCACTCCCGCAGCCGCTCGTAGAGGCCCTCGTCCATGTCGGACGGGCAGTCCTCACAGCGCATCAGTTTCAGCTCGCCGGCCTCGGTGAGGGTCTTGCCGCAGACCCGGCACAGGGCCGGGCCGCGGCGGCCGCGCGCCCGGACCCCTCTCTCGGCCGGGGCGCCCGTCCGGCTTCCGGGGGCCGCAGAGCCCGGCCGCAGCCCGTTCAGGAAGCGGCTGGGGCGTCGGGAGGCCCGGCCGCCCGGAGCCCGGGAGAGCGCCCAGGAGAGCGTCAGGTGCAGCCGCGCCCGCGTGACGCCGACGTAGAGCAGCCGGCGCTCCTCCTCCACCTGCTCGTCGGTCTTGGCGTACGTGATCGGCAGCATGCCGTCGGTGAGGCCGGCGAGGAAGACGGCGTCCCACTCCAGGCCCTTGGCGGCGTGCAGCGAGGCGAGGGTGACGCCCTGGACGGTCGGGGCGTGCTGGGCGGCCCTGCGCTCGTCCAGCTCGACGGTCAGGTCCGCCAGGGTGGCCCCGGGCCGGCTGCGGGCGAAGTCCTCGGCGAGCCGGACCAGGGCGGCCACCGACTCCCACTGGTCGCGGACGGCGCCGGAGCCGGCGGGCGGCTCGGCGGTCCAGCCGGTGGAGCTGAGCACGGCCCGGACCTGGGAGCCGAGCTCGACGACATCGTCGAGCAGCGGGTCGTTGCCCCCGGAGCGGGCGGCGCCGCGCAGGGCGAGGATCGCCTTCTGTACCTCGCCGCGCTCGAAGAAGCGCTCGGCGCCGCGCAGCTGGTAGGGGACCCCGGCGTCGGCGAGGGCCTGCTCGTAGACCTCGGACTGGGCGTTGATGCGGTAGAGCACGGCGATCTCGCCGGCCGGGACGCCCGCGGCGATCAGGTCCCGGATGCGCAGGGCGACGCCCTCGGCCTCGGCGGGCTCGTCCGGGTACTCGGCGTAGACCGGGTCGGGGCCGGGCTCGCGCTGGGAGACCAGCTCCAGGCGGTGCTCGGCGGCGCGGCCCTTGGCCTGGGCGAGGAGCCCGTTGGCGAGGTGGACCACCTGGGGGGTGGAGCGGTAGTCGCGGACCAGCTTGACCAGGGTGGCCTGCGGGTAGCGGGTGCGGAAGTTCAGCAGGTGGTCCGGGGTGGCGCCGGTGAAGGAGTAGATCGTCTGGCTGGCGTCGCCGACGACGCACAGGCTGTCGCGCTCGCCGAGCCACAGATCCAGCAGGCGCTGCTGGAGCGGGCTGACGTCCTGGTACTCGTCCACCACGAAGTGCTGGTACTGGGTGCGGATCTGCTCGGCGATGTCGTGGCGGTCCTGGAGGATGCCGACCGTGAGCAGCAGCACGTCCTCGAAGTCGATCATGCCGCGGTCGCGCTTGAGCTGCTCGTACGTCCCGTAGATCTGGGCGATCTCCGCCATGTCCCGGGGGGCTTCACGCCCCGCCTTCAGGGCGGCCGCCGGATAGTCGGAGGGCACGGTCTGGGTGACCTTCGCCCACTCGATCTCCCCGGTGACATCGCGCAGCTCGCCCCGGTCGAGCCGGATGCGGCAGCGGGCGCCGGCCTCGGCGACGAGCTGGACCTTGCGCTCGACGAGCCGGGGCACCTCGCCGCCGATCGCCTTGGGCCAGAAGTACTGGAGCTGGCGCAGGGCGGCGGAGTGGAACGTCCGCGCCTGCACCCCGCCCGCGCCGAGGGAGCGCAGGCGGCCGCGCATCTCGCCGGCGGCGCGGTTGGTGAACGTGACGGCCAGCACACTGGCCGGCATCAGCTGGCCGGAGCGCACCCCGTAGGCGATCCGGTGGGTGATCGCCCGGGTCTTGCCCGTGCCCGCGCCCGCCAGCACGCACACCGGCCCGCGCAGGGTCGTCGCGACCTCGCGCTGCTCCGGGTCCAGGCCCAGGAGCACCGCGTCGGCCGAGTCCGCGCCGGCGGGGAAGGATGAGGGGTGCGTTGCTGATGTCACCCCGCCATGCTGCCAGGTCCCGCGGGGCGGGCGGGAAAGTTGTCCACAGGGTGCGCGCATTCATCGCACGGTCTTACCGGACGCACTTGACGTACTTGGACGTCACGGCCGTATCGCGGGTGCGGGAATGGCCCCGCGGTCCCGTACGTTCGAGTACTCGGACCACCCAGACCCCACAGAGGAGAGCGCAGCATGCAGGACACGGGTTCCGTCACGATGTACAGCACGACCTGGTGCGGCTACTGCCGCCGGCTGAAGACCCAGCTGGACCGGGAAGGCATCGCGTACAACGAGATCAACATCGAGCTGGACCCGGAGTCCGCGGCGTTCGTCGAGAAGGCGAACGGCGGCAACCAGACGGTCCCGACCGTGCTCGTGAAGTCCGCCGCCGGCGCCGAGTCGGTCATGACGAATCCGAGCCTGGCCCAGGTCAAGCAGGCCCTCGCCGTCTGACGCTCAGCGCCTGACCCGCGCCCGGTGCGATGCGCGCACGGAAAGGCCCCCGCCGCGGCGGGGGCCTTCTGCGTGTGAGGAGCCTCACCCGGCCGAGCGCGGCAGCGGCTCCCCGTACCAGCGCTCGACCAGGCGGGCCGCGATGGAGATCCCCGACGGGGGCAGCATCTCGCCCGACTCGAACGCGGCGCGCAGCTCCTCGCGGGAGAACCAGCGGGCCTCCTGGATCTCCTCGCCGTCGACCGTGATCTCGGTGGTCGTGGCGCGCGCCGTGAAGCCGAGCATCAGGCTGTACGGGAACGGCCAGGGCTGGCTGGCGACGTACTCGACCTCGCCGACCTTGATGCCCGCCTCCTCCCAGACCTCGCGCACGACCGACTGCTCGATCGACTCGCCCGGCTCCACGAACCCGGCCAGCGTCGAGAACCGTCCCTCCGGCCAGTGCACCTGGCGGCCCAGCAGCGCGCGGTCGTGCTCGTCGGTGACCAGCATGATCACCGCCGGGTCGGTGCGCGGGTAGTGCTCGGCGCCGCAGCCCGGGCAGCGGCGGATGTGCCCGGCGGCCGCGACCACCGTGCGTTCGCCGCAGCGGGAGCAGAAGCGGTGCATCCGCTGCCAGTTCTCCAGGGCGACAGCGTGCACCATCAGCCCGGCGTCGCGCGGGGAGAGCAGCAGCCCGGCCTCGCGCAGGCCGGCCGGGCGGGCCGACTGGTCCATCCGGCCGGGCAGGGAGTCCTTCTGGAGCGCGAAGTACCGTACGCCGTCGTCGTCGGTGCCCAGGAAGTAGCGGTGCGTCTCGGTGACCGGGGCCTCGAAGGCCGGGGTCATCACTATCCCGGTCCCGCCGTCGGGGGTGTCGTCGATCAGGACCTGGCCGCCGGAGACCACGAAGACGCGGGTCGTCGGGTGGCTCCAGGCGGCCGCGAGCCAGGCCTCGTCGAGGCGGTGGTGCGCGGCGCGGTCGATTCCGCTGGGCGCGGCGAGCGAGATCGGGTGCTCGGTATGGGTGCTCACAGGTACTTCCAACTCCCCCGGTGGTGGGACAGGCAGGCTCAGTGACTCTCGTGACTCGATGAGTCGTGTGACTCGGTGACGCGTGTGACTGGGTGACGCGTGTGACTCGGTGGCCCGGTACGGCCGTGGGTGCGTCAGGCCGGCTTCCCGTGGGAGGCGGCCAGGTCGCCCCACAGGTAGGCGGCCGTCTCGACGCCCTTGAGGAGCAGGTCCAGCTCGACCTTCTCGTTCGGCGAGTGCCAGCCGTCGGACGGCACGGAGATGCCGAGGAACAGGACGGGCGCGTCCAGTACGTCCTGGAGGTCCGCCGCCGGTCCGGAGCCGCCCTCGCGGGTGAAGCGGACCTTCTCGCCGAACGCCCGGCCCATGGCCCGTACGACGGACTGCAGCGCCGGGTGGTCGAGCGGGGTCAGGCAGGGCCGGGTGGGGGCGCCGAAGACGATGGAGTGCCGGATCCCGTCCGGGATCCGCGCCGCGACCCAGTCCCGGACGGCCGCCTCGACCTCGTACGGGTCCTGCCCGGACACCAGGCGGAACGACAGCTTCAGGTGGGCGGAGGCGGGCACGATGGTCTTGCCGCCGGGGCCCTGGTAGCCGCCGCCGATGCCGTTGACCTCGGCGGTCGGGCGGGCCCAGACCCGCTCCAGGGTGGAGTAGCCCTTCTCCCCCGCGGCGGCGTGCGACTTGGCCGTACGCAGCCACTCGGACTCGTCGAACGGCAGCTCGGCGATCAGCGCCCGCTCCTCGTCCGTGAGCTCGGCGATGTTGTCGTAGAAGCCGGGGATCGTGACCCGCTCGTCGGCGTCGTGCAGTGCCGCGACCAGACGGGCGGCGGCGGTGGCCGGGTTGGGCACGGCCCCGCCGAAGGCGCCGGAGTGGATGTCCTGGTCGGGCCCGTACAGGTCGATCTCGCAGTCGGCGACGCCGCGCATGCCGGTGCAGACGGTGGGGGTGGTCTCGGACCACATGCCGGTGTCGGAGACGATCACGATGTCGGCGGCGAGGCGCTGCGCCTCGCGCTCGACCAGGGCGCGGAAGTTCGGGGAGCCCGACTCCTCCTCGCCCTCGATGAGCAGCTTGAGGTGCACGGCCGGGGCCTCGGCGCCGGTGGCGGCCAGGTGGGCCCGTACGCCGAGGGTGTGGAAGAAGACCTGACCCTTGTCGTCGGCGGCGCCGCGCGCGTACATGCGGCCGCCCTGGATCACGGGCTCGAACGGGTCGGTGTGCCAGCCGTCGGCGACGGCGGCGGGCTGCACGTCGTGGTGCCCGTAGACGAGGACGGTCGGGGCGTCCGGGTCCGCGCTCGGCCACTCGGCGAAGACGGCGGGCGCGCCGGGGGTGGGCCAGATCTCCGTGACCGGGAAGCCGGTCTCCTTGAGCTTCGCGGCGAGCCACTCGGCGCTGCGACGTACGTCGTCCGCGTGCTCGGGCTGGGCCGAGACCGAGGGGATGCGCAGCCACTCGGCGAGATCGTCGAGGAACGCGGCGCGGTGGGTGTCGATGTACGTGCGGACGACGCTGTCCGCCGGGGCTTCGCTCATGCCTACGAGCCTAACTGCCGGGGTGCCGGTCACCGTCCGTGTCCGTTTTGCCTTGGAGGATCCGCTCAAGACGGTCCCGGCCGGGGAGGTCGCGGGGGCGGATCACGCGGCCGCTGCGGACGTGGAGGAAGGCCGCGGTGACGCGGTCGAGCGGCGTGCCGGTGGCTTCCGCCCAGGCCAGGCGGTAGACGGCGAGCTGGAGCGGGTCGGCTTCTGTGGTGCGGCCGGTCTTCCAGTCCACGATCTCGAAGCCGCCGTCCTCGGTCCGGTACACGGCGTCGATCCGGCCGCGGACGACGCGGCCGGCGAGGGTGAACTGGACCGGGACCTCCATGCGGTACGGGGTGCGCTCGGCGTACTCGCTCCGCTCGAAGGCGGCCTTGAGGGAGTCGAGGTCGGCCTCGTCGACGATGTCCTGGTCGGAGCCGGGCAGCTCGGTGGCGGGGTCGAGGACGTCGAGGAGCGGCAGCGGGAGCTCGTCGAAGCGGGACTCGACCCAGGCGTGGAAGCGCGTGCCCTGGCGCGCCGCGGGCTGCGGGGGCTTCGGCATGGGGCGGGCGAGGTCGCGGGCGAAGCCCTGCTCGTCCGCGGCGAGGCGCAGGAGCTGGCTGGCGGAGAGGGCCGCCGGGAGCTCGACGTCGCGCACGGCGGCGCGGGCGCGCCGGAGCTCGCCTTCGAGGGCATCGAGATCCCGGTCCCAGGAGGCGATGGCCCGAGCCTCTTCGGGGCTGAGCCGCGCCGCCGCCGCGGTGCGCCGGGGCGCGGGTGAGGTGGCTCCGCGCCGGGTCGGCTCCTCCGGGACGGGGTCGTCGGAGCCCCACTCGTCGCCGTCGGGCCAGAGGTCGTCGTCGTACGGGTCGGTGCCGCCGGGCGGGGGCGGCCAGGCCGAGGACTCGTCCGCCCAGGGGTCGTCGTCCGGCCGGTCGGCGGGGACGGCCAGGGCGGATTCCTCCCCCACCCCGCCCCTTCCCGAAACCGTGGTTCCGCCCCGGACCCCGGGCACGGCTGCGCCGTCACCGGGCCCGCCCCCGGCCGCGTCTGCGGACCGGGGAGGGCCATCGCCGTGCGGCGCGCCGGGGAGCGAGGGCCCGCCCCCGGCCGCGTCTGCGGACCGGGGAGGGCCATCGCCGTGCGGCGCGCCGGGGAGCGCCTCGGCGCGGGCGTGCGGCACGGGCGGGACTTCGTCTGCGGCCCAGAGGTCCTCCGCGTCCGCGGGCCACCCTTCGGGTTCGTCCGCGTGGGCGGGGTCCTCGCAGTCGGGGGGCCACAGGTAGGAGTTCGCCGACAGGTGGGACTCGACCAGGGCCGCCGCAGCGCGGCGCAGACTCAGGGACGCCGGGTCCAGGGGGAGGGGCCAGGACCGGTCCGGGGTGGACTCCGTGGCGAGGGACGGGTTCTCCGCGTCCGGGGCCGGTTCCTGCGCCCAGGCCTCGATCTCGCCGTGCCCCGCCGCGCAGTGCGCGTAGAGGGAGGACAGGAACGGGGACGGGCCCCGGCGCTTCTTCTGCGTCGGGCCCCACCAGTGCGCCGAGCCCAGGAGGAGCTTGCGGGGGCGGGTGAACGTCACGTAACCCAGGCGGAGTTCCTCCACCGCCTTGTGCTCCTTCAAGGAGGACTTGAAGGACTTCAGGCCCGCCGAGGTCCACGCCGGATCGGCCGGAAGGGTGGCCGCGTCACCGCGCAGGCCGTACGGCAGGACCTTGGCGTACGAGGTCCACGGCTCCGGGGCCTTCTCCTTCGGGAACGAGCCCGCGCACAGGTCCGGGACCACCACCACGTCCCACTCCAGCCCCTTGGACTTGTGGGCGGTGAGCACCTTCACCGTGTTCTCCCCGCCGGGGAGGGCGTGGTCCAGGCCCTTTTCGTACTGGACCGCCGTGCGGAGGAAGCCCAGGAAGGCCAGCAGGGTCGCCTCGCCGTCGAGGGACGCGAAGCCGGCCGCCACGTCCAGGAAGCCGGAGAGCGACTCGCGCCGCCGGGCCGCCAGCGCGTGCGGCGACGCCGACAGCTCCACGTCCAGGCCGGTAGCGGCCAGCACCCGGTGCAGTACGTCCATCAGCGGGTCCGCGAGCGAACGCCGCAGGTCGCGCAGCTCCTGGGCGAGGTGGGCGAAGCGGACCCTGGCAGCGGGGGAGAACGGCAGGTCGTCCGACGCGGCCGCGGAACCGTCCAGGAACGTCTCCAGCGCGTCCGCCAGGGAGACCACCTCCACCGGGTCCACGCCCTCCACCGCCGCCGCGAGGCGCTCCTGCGGGTCCACCTCGCCCGGCGCGCGGCCGATCAGCTGCCGCGCCCGGCGCCCCAGCAGCGCCAGGTCGCGCGCGCCGATCCGCCAGCGCGGGCCGACGAGCAGCCGGACGAGGGAGGCGTTGGCGCCCGGGTCCTGGAGCACCTCGCACACCGCGACCAGGTCCGCGACCTCCGGCAGGTGCAGCAGCCCGGACAGCCCGACGACCTCCACCGGCACGTCCCGGGCCACCAGTACGGCCTGGATCTGCGCGAAGTCCCGCGCCGACCGGCACAGCACCGCGATCTCGCGCGGCTCCGTCCCCGTACGGACCAGGTGCGCGACCGAGTCCCCGAGCCACTCCAGCTCCTCGGCGTGCGTGTCCAGCAGCGCGCAGCGGACCGAGCCGGCCCGCTCCTCCCCCGGCGCCGCGCGCAGCGCCTCCACGCCCTCGTGCATCGAGCGCAGCGGCGCGGCCAGCTCGTTGGCCAGGTCGAGGAGGCGGCCGCCGCTGCGCCGGTTCTCGCTCAGCGAGAACCGGGTCGCGGGGCGGCCGTCGGCATGCGGGAAGTGCTCGGGGAAGTCGTCCAGGTTTGCCACGGACGCGCCGCGCCAGCCGTAGATCGCCTGGCAGGGGTCGCCGACGGCGGTCACCGCGTGCCCGCTGCCCCCGCCGAACAGGCCGGACAGCAGCAGCCGCTGGGCCACGGAGGTGTCCTGGTACTCGTCGAGCAGGACCACCCGGAACTCCTCGCGCAGCAGCGCCCCCACCTCGGGCCGGGTGGTGGCGAGCTGCGCCGACAGGGCTATCTGGTCGCTGAAGTCGAGCAGGTCGCGGGAGCGTTTGGCGGTGCGGTAGCGCTCGGTCAGCTCCAGCAGTTCGAGGCGGCCGCGCACGGCCTCGGGGACCTTGCGCAGGTCCTCGTTGGTGAGCTTCGCGCCGGCGAGGGCGTCGAGGAGCTCCGTGTCGTACGCGCGCAGCTCGGCCGGGGTGACCAGGTGCTCGGAGAGCTCGCCGTCGAGCGCGAGCAGGTCGCTGACCAGGTCGGGGACGGACTTGGTGAGCGCCGGGTACGGGCCGGGGGCCTCGCGCAGCACGCGCGCGGCGAGCTGGAAGCGGGTGGCGTCGGCGAGGAGGCGGGCGCTGGGCTCCAGGCCGATGCGCAGGCCGTGGTCGCCCAGGAGCTGGCCGGCGAAGGCGTGGTACGTGGAGATGCGCGGCTCGCCGCCGGCCGCGTCGCCCTCGGCCGGAGAAGGGTCCGGGTCGGTGATGCCGGCCCGCGCGAGGGCCTTGCGCACGCGCTCGGCGAGCTCGGCGGCGGCCTTGTTGGTGAAGGTCAGGCCGAGGACCTGCTCGGGGGCGACCGCTCCGGTGCCGACCAGCCAGACGACGCGGGCGGCCATGACGGTGGTCTTGCCGGAACCGGCGCCGGCCACGATGACCTGTGGGGCGGCGGGGGCGGTGACGCAGGCCAGCTGTTCGGGCGTGAAAGGGATGCCGAGGAGCTCCTTGAGCTGCTCGGGGTCGGTGAGGACGGACGGACGCGCGGACACGTGAAGAGGCTAGCCGGACCCACCGACACTCCCGGCCGCCGTCTCACCGGCCGGTCGATCACCGGCGGGCCGCCGGCCGTCGAACGGCCGCCGTCGAACGGCCCGCCGTCGAACGGCCGGCTTCACTCCACCGTCTGGCGGCCCTCCGGGCGCGCGCTGCACGAACTGCGGAAGGAGCAGTGGTCGCAGTGCTTGCCGGTGGCGGGCGCGAAGCGCTCGTCGAGGACCCGGCCGGCTGCGGTGGCGAGGAGGTCGCCGACCCATTCGCCGTTCAGCGGCTGCTGCGCCTGGATCCTGGGCACCGTCTCGCCGCCGTCCCGCTGGGCGGCGCCCTGGCGCAGCTGCACGAGCTCGGCGCCGCCCGCCTCGGGGCGCACCCCGTCGAAGACCTCGTCGACGGCGCCCTCGCGTACGGCGAGCTGGTACACGGCGAGCTGGGGGTGGCGTGCGACCTCGTCCTTCGTGGGCGCGGCCTTGCCGGTCTTGAAGTCGACCACGTACGCACGCCCCTGGGGGTCCGACTCGACCCTGTCCATGGAACCCCGGATCCGGACGGTGTGGTCACCCGCTTCGAGCGTGACGTCGAACGCGTGCTCCGTGGCCACGGCCGCCCTGCCCCCGCGGTCGGTGGTGTGCCAGCGCAGGAAGCGCTCCAGGGCGGCGCGGGCGTTGTCCTTCTCCTGGCGGGATTTCCAGGGGGCGTCGAAGGCGAGGGCGTCCCAGACGGAGTCGAGGCGTTCCATCAGGACGGCCAGGTCGGCGGGGGTGCGGCCGGAGGCGACCTCGTCGGCGAGTACGTGGACGACGTTGCCGAAGCCCTGGGCTGCGGTGGAGGGGGCGTCGGCCTTGACCTCACGGCCGAGGAACCACTGGAGGGAGCAGGTGTTGGCGAGCTGGTCCAGGGCGGAGCCGGAGAGGGCGACGGGCCGGTCCCGGTCGCGCAGCGGGACGGCCGAGGCGGTGGGCTCGTACAGCCCCCACCAGCGCTGCGGGTGCGCGGCGGGGACCAGCGGGCGGTCGTCCTGGTCGGTGAGCGCGGCGAGGCGGGCGAGGCGTCGGGCGGCCGCCTCGCGGAGCGCGGGAGAGGCGTCGGGGTCGACGGTGGTGGCGCGCAGCTCGGCGACGAGCGCGGGGACGGCGAGGGGGCGCCGGGGGCGGCCGGTGACGTCCTTCGGGGTGACCCCGAGCTCGGTGAGGAAGCGGGAGGGCTGGTCGCCGTCCTCGGCGGGGGCCTTGACAGCGGTGACGACGAGGCGGTCGCGGGCGCGGGTGGCGGCGACGTAGAAGAGGCGGCGCTCCTCGGCGAGGAGCGCGCCGGGGGTGAGCGGCTCGGCGAGCCCGTCGCGCCCGATGCGGTCCGCTTCGAGGAGGGAGCCGCGGCGGCGCAGGTCGGGCCAGAGCCCTTCCTGTACGCCGGCCACGACGACGAGGGACCACTCCAGGCCCTTGGAGCGGTGGGCGGTCATGAGGCGGACGGCCTCGGAGCGGGTGGCCCGGGTGGTGAGGGTGTCGGCGGCGATGTCCTCGGCTTCGAGCTGTTCGAGGAAGTTGAGGGCGCCGCGGCCGCCGGTGCGGTCTTCGGCGCGGGCGGCGGTGTCGAAGAGCGCGCAGACGGCGTCGAGGTCGCGGTCGGCGTTGCGGCCGGCCGCGCCGCCGCGGCGGGCTCCGCGCTCCAGGCGCTGGGGCCAGGGGGTGCCCTCCCAGAGGATCCAGAGGGCCTCTTCCGCGGTGCCGCCGCCCTGGAGGAGTTCGCGGGCCTTGCGCAGGAGCAGTCCGAGGCGCTGCGCTCCGCGGGCGTACGCGGGGTCGTGGGCGGTGAGCCGTTCGGGCTCGGCGAGGGCGCGGGCGAGCAGGACGTCGGAGGGGGCCGGCACCTTGATGCCGGCGGCCCGCTCCTCGTCGCGCAGGGCCCGCCCGAGCCGCCGCAGATCGGCGGCGTCCATCCCCCCGAGCGGCGAGGTGAGCAGGGCCAGCGCCGCCTCGACCCCGATCCACCCCTCGCCTTCGCCTTCGCCCGCGTCCGCGCCCGCGCCCGCGCCGTCGGCGGGTTCCCGGACCGCTGCCGCGTCGGCGGCGCCCGGGTCCCGGGGCGCCGGCACCACCGGGTCGCCGGCCTGCTGCGGAGCGGTCGACGTGGTGTCGGGCTCGCGGTCCGCGGGCGCCGGGATCGGGGTGGCGGCCGTGCGGAGGGCCGTCAGGAGGGGGGTCGTCGCCGGTTCGTGGCGCAGGGGGGTGTCCGTACCGTCCGTTTCCGCCGGGACTCCCGCCGAGATCAGGGCTCGGCGCATCGCCGGGAGGGTGCGGCCTCCGGAGCGGACCAGGACGGCCATGTCCTGCCACGGCACGCCGTCCTCCAGGTGTGCCCTGCGCAGGATGTCGGCGATGTTGTCCAGTTCGGCGCCGGCCGTGGGGTACGTGAACACCTCCACCCCGCCGCCCTCGCGGACCGGGGTCAGGGCCCGGTGGGCGCGGACCGCCGCCGACGGGAGGCGCGGGACCGGCATACGGGTGGTCAGGAGGCGGGTCGCCGCCAGGAGGTTCGCCGCCGAGCGGCGGCCCACCGTCAGGGCGTGGACGGCCGCGCCCGGGAAGGAGCCCTCGAAGTCCAGGATGTTGTTGATGTCGGCGCCGCGGAAGGCGTAGATCGACTGGTCCGGGTCGCCGAAGGCGACCAGTGTGCCCGCCGGGCCGGCCAGGGCCCGCAGCAGCCGCAGCTGGGAGGCGTCCGTGTCCTGGTACTCGTCCACGTAGATCACGTCGTAGGACCCCGTGAGCGACGGAGTGCGTTCCGCCAGGAGGACGGCCCGGTGCACGAGCTCCGCGTAGTCCAGCGTGCCCTGCATGTCCAGGACGTCCAGGTACTCCGACAGGAACGCGGCCGCCGCCTTCCAGTCCGGGCGGCCCAGCCGGGTCGCGAACGCGTCCAGCGCCGCCGGGCCGAGGCCCAGCTCGCGGGCGCGGGCGAGCACCGCGCGGACCTCGTCCGCGAAGCCGCGCGTGGTCAGCGCGGCCCGCAGGTCGTCCGGCCAGCGGATGGAGCGGATCTGGCGCTGGCCGTCCAGCAGGGTGCGGACCATCACGTCCTGCTCCGGGCCCGACAGCAGGCGCAGCGGATCCGCGAACAGGTCGGTGTCCTGGTGGGCGCGGACCAGTCCGTAGCAGAAGGAGTGGAAGGTGGTGGCCTGCGGAGCCCGCGCCCCGCCGAGCCGCAGGGCGGCCCGGTCGCGCAGTTCCACCGCCGCCTTGCGGCTGAAGGTGAGGATCAGGATCCGGGCCGGGTCCACCCCGGCCTCGACCCGGGCCGCGGCCGCCTCGACCAGCGTGGTCGTCTTCCCGGTACCCGGTCCGGCGAGCACGAGAAGCGGGCCGTCGGCGTGGTCAACCACCGCCTGCTGCGCTGCGTCCAGAACAGGGGGATCCACCCGCTGCGGCCCGGTGCGCACGAGGCGGTACGCGTCAGGGGTTCGCGTACGCCGCCGCTCGGTGCGGTCGGATGGAGAGGTGATCACGTGGGGTGCCGGTCCTGGTGGGTCTGCGGATACTGCCGTTCCTGCGGTTCCTGCCGTTGCTTCGGGTGTCGTGGGTGCCGAGGGTGCCGCGGTCGCCGCCGCGCCTGCCGGAGCCGAAGGGGCAACGCTACGGCAACCGCCGGGTCCCGCGCAGTTCCCCGAGGTGGGGACGGAGGTGCCGCGTACCGTCGCCCGTACGGGCGCTCGACCGCCCGCCCCGGCCCCGCATGGCCGAAGCTGTCAGATGTGACCCTCGTCCCGTGCGGCGCTCTCCTCCCGACCGTCCCAGCGCGCCCGCGGCATGTTCAGGCGGGCCTCGCCGCCGGCGGTCAGCCGCAGCGGGGTGGCCTCCGTCCGGTAGTGCTCCAGGGCCCGGATCTCGCTGCCGGGCAGCGGCCGGCCGTCCGCCCGGACCACGCGCCACCAGGGCACGGCTCCCCCGTACAGGGCCATCACGCGCCCGACTTGGCGCGGTCCGCCCTCGCCGAGCCATTCGGCGACGTCCCCGTACGTCATCACCCGGCCGGGCGGAATCCGCTCGGCAGCCTCCAGCACCCGCTCCGCGTACGCGGGCAGCTCTTCGCTCATTGCGCCCATGGTGCCGTACATCACGGACCGGTTCCCAGAAGGTTTCCTTCTGTACCGGCGCGCACCCTGATGCCCCGCCCGTACGTCGGTCCGTGCCACCATCTTCCGGGCGGTGACTGGTGATACGTGATCAAGAAGAGACGGAAGTGACGACGAAGGAGCAGGGTGTGAGCCCTCCGGACGGCGCGGCTGAGGACGACAGCACGCGCCCAGACCCGCACCCCGGGTCCGGGAAGCTCCCCGACGAGCCCCCCGGCCGGGCCACGCCCGCGCCCGGAACCGGAGCCGGAGCCGGCCCCGGAGGCACACCCGAGGCCGAGCCCGACGCCGAGGCCGGTGTCACGGGCGAACCCCGGGCCCGGGCCAAGGCCGGGAAGGCGCCCTCGGCCGACGCCGACGGGCCGCACGGGCGCGCCTCCGCCTCTCCCTCCCCCTCCCCCTCCTCCTCCGCCTCCGCCGACCAGGTCGAGGTCGACGAACCGCTGCTCCCCGCCCGCGTCCACCGCCCCTCCGACCTCGTACGCCTCCTGGTCGGCGTCCTCGGCATCGCCGTCGTCCTCGCCATCGCCGCCTTCGCCCACCGCACCACCGCCGGCCTCGAAGCCGACATCAGCCAGGGCACCGGCGCCGCCCCCGACCTGCTGATCAAGGTCGCCGGGCTGGTGTCCAGCATCGCCGTGCTGCTCGTACCCGTGGCCTTCGCCATCGAGCGGCTGATCAAACGGGACGGGCTGCGGATCGCCGACGGCGTGCTCGCCGCCGTCCTCGCGCACGGCGTGACCCTGGCCACCGACCTGTGGGTCTCCCAGGCCGCCTCCGACACCATCCAGGACGCCCTCACCCGTGCCACCAGCGTCGGCGGCCCCATCACCGACCCGGTGCACGGCTACCTCGCGCCCGTCATCGCGTACATGACCGCCGTCGGCATGACCCGCAGGCCGCGCTGGCGGGTCGCGCTGTGGGTGGTTCTGCTGCTCGACGCCTTCGCGATGCTGGTCAGCGGGTACACCACCCCGTTCTCGATCATCCTGACCGTGCTGATCGGCTGGAGCGTCGCGTACGGGACCCTGTACGCCGTCGGCTCGCCGAACGTCCGCCCCACCGGGCAGACCCTGCTGGCCGGCCTGCGCCGGGTCGGCTTCAAGCCGGTCAGCGCCATGCGCGCGGAACTCCCGGACGGCGCCGACGCCTCGGAGGTCAGCGACCGGGGCCGGCGCTACCACGTCACGCTGGAGGACGGCCCGCCGCTCGACGTCACCGTCGTCGACCGCGAGCAGCAGGCGCACGGGTTCTTCTACCGGGTCTGGCGCCGGCTCACCCTGCGCGGCATCACGACGCGGCGCAGCCTCCAGTCGCTCCGCCAGGCGCTGGAGCAGGAGGCGCTCCTCGCGTACGCGGCCATCGCGGCCGGGGCCAACGCGCCGAAGCTGATCGCCACGTCCGAGCTCGGCCCGGACGCCGTGATGCTCGTGTACGAGCACCTGGACGGCCGGCCCCTCGACGCGCTCGCCGACGAGGAGATCACCGACGACCTGACCCGCAACACGTGGAAGCAGGTACGGGCCCTCCAGTCGCGGCGGATCGCCCACCGGCGGCTGACCGGCGACGCGCTCGTGGTGGATCGTTCCGGCAATGTCGTCCTCACCGACCTGCGCGGCGGCGAGATCGCGGCCGGGGACCTGGTGCTCCGGATGGACATCGCGCAGCTGCTGACCACGCTCGGGCTGCGGGTCGGCGCGGAGCGCTCGGTGGCCTCGGCGGTGTCGGTGCTCGGCCCGGACGCGGTGGCGGACTGCCTGCCGCTGCTCCAGCCGATCGCGCTGAGCCGCTCCACGCGGGCGACGCTGCGCAGGCTGGCGCGGGAGCGGGCCGACCGGCAGCGGGAGGCCGTACTGGAGTCCTCGCGGGCGGCGAAGGCGGCGCGCGAGGCGGGTGCCAAGTCGGCGGGAGCCAAGTCGGCGACGAGCACGGCCGCGGAGAAGAAGGCCGAGAAGAAGGCGCTGGACGACGCCCTCGACGGGGCCCGCGAGGAGGATCTGCTGAGCCAGATCCGCCGGCAGGTGCTGCTGATCCGCCCGCAGGCGCCGGTGGAGCCGGCCCGGCTGGAGCGGATCCGGCCGCGCACACTGGTGTCGTTCATCGCGGGCGCGTTCGGTGCGTACTTCCTGCTCACGCAGCTGGCGCACGTGGACTTCGCGACGGTCGTCGGCGAGGCGCAGTGGGGCTGGGTGGGGGCCGCGCTGGCCTTCTCGGCGCTCACCTACTTCGCGGCGGCGATGAGCCTGCTGGGGTTCGTGCCGGAGCGGGTGCCGTTCCTGCGGACGGTCGTCGCGCAGGTGGCGGGGTCGTTCGTGAAGCTGGTGGCGCCGGCGGCGGTCGGTGGTGTCGCGCTGAACACGCGGTTCCTGCAGCGGGCCGGGATCCGGTCGGGGCTGGCGGTGGCGAGCGTGGGTGCCTCGCAGCTGTGCGGTCTGGCGAGCCACATCCTGCTGCTGCTGGCCTTCGGCTACCTGACGGGCACCGAGAAGACCCCGGAGATGACGCCGTCCCGGACGGTCATCGCGGGTCTGCTGACGGTGGCGGTGCTGGTGCTGGTGGTGACGGCGGTGCCGTTCCTGCGGAAGTTCGTGGCGACGCGGGTGCGGGCGCTGTTCGCGGGTGTGGTGCCGCGCATGCTGGACGTGCTGCAGCGGCCGCAGAAGCTGATGACGGGCATCGGCGGCATGCTGCTGCTGACCGGCTGCTTCGTGATGTGCCTGGACGCGTCGATCCGGGCGTTCGGCGGCGGCCAGGCCATCAGCTACGCGAGCATCGCGGTGGTGTTCCTGGCGGGCAACGCGCTGGGGTCGGCGGCGCCGACGCCGGGCGGTATCGGCGCGGTGGAGACGACGCTGACGCTGGGGCTGATCGCGGCGGGTCTGGAGAAGGAGGTCGCCATCTCGGCGGTGCTGCTGTTCCGCCTGATGACGTTCTGGCTCCCGGTCCTGCCGGGGTGGCTGTCCTTCAACTACCTGACCCGGAAAGAGGCCATCTAGAGGCCGTCCGGGCCGTCTCTTTCAACCTTTCGCCCTGAGCCCGCGGCCCGTCAGCCGCCGAATAACGCCCTGGGCCGCCGCACACACCGCACCACCCCCATGGGGTCGGATTCCTCATGGATGTACGACGTGACAGGAAGGCGCAGCGCACTCACCACTGCGGGCCGCACGCTGAGCTTCGACCGGGACGCGGCGGGCCGGGAGCTGACGCGCACGCTGAACCCGTCGCTCTCCCTCACCCACGAGTACGACGACATGGGCCGCCGGACCACGCGGTCGGTCGTGGGCCAGGACGGCCGCACCCTCCAGCGCCGCGGCTACAGCTACCGCGCCGACGGCTACCTGACCGGCATCGACGACTCGGTCACCGGCCCCCGCACATTCACCCTCGACTCTGCCGCCCGCGTCACGGCGGTGGAGGCAACGTCCTGGTCGGAGCGGTATGCGTACGACGAGGCGGGCAACCAGACCAGCGCCTCCTGGCCGACCCGCCACCCGGGCGCGGAGGCGGTGGGCGAGCGCACGCCCTGACGCAAACGGCGGCGCACAGAAGGGAGTCGAAATGGGCTGATGACGCGACAGGAAATGTAGTCCGATTGAGGATTCACGCCGCCAGCCCAAGAGACGGACAGCGGCGCCCTGGGTGAATATCTTTACGGCCTTCTGCACGACTAATGCCATCCCGGCGAACCACAGCGATGACGCGCAGAGCCGAGGTGCTGTAGGTGGCCACTGCGCCTATGCGTCCCGAGCCTGCACCGCTGTACGTGCGACGCCCGAACGGGTCAGCGCGGGGGCGGGGGGTCGGGGGGGCACGCAGGATGGGGGTATGGGTCGAAACTTGGTGCGGGGTGCCGTGGCCGTTGTCGTTGCTCTCGGGCTGGCCGGGGTCAGTGGGTGTTCCGACGATGGCGAGGGCAAGCCCGAGGCCGGGGGGACTCCGGGGGCCGCGCCGCTGAAGTGGGGGGAGTGCGAGGCTCCCGATGTCTCCGAAGGCGGGGGGCAGGCGCCGCCCAAGGACTGGGAGTGCGCCACGCTCCACGTGCCCCTCGACTACGCCAAGCCCGAGGGCGAGACGATTCCGCTCGCGCTGATCCGGGCCAAGGCCCGGGACAAGAGCAAGCGGCTCGGCTCGCTCGTGTTCAACTTCGGCGGGCCCGGCGGGTCCGGGATCAGTACGCTGCCCGGCGCCGCCAAGGAGTACGAGGCCCTGCGGGCGCGGTACGACCTCGTGAGCTTCGACCCGCGCGGCGTGGGGCGCAGCGCTCCCGTCCTGTGCGAGGACGACAAGCAGCTCGACGCCTACTACGCACAGGATTCCTCGCCCGAGACGCCCCAGGAGGAAAAGGCGTTCGTGGGGAATCTGGAGAAGTATCAGAAGGCCTGCAAGGACAAGTCCGGGCGCCTCCTGCCCCACGTCGGCACCGAGAACGCCGCCCGCGACCTCGACCGGATCCGCCAGGCCCTCGGCGACGAGAAGCTGAACTACTTCGGGATCTCCTACGGCACGGAGCTCGGCGGGGTCTACGCCCACCTCTTCCCCAAGAACGTCGGCCGGGCCGTCTTCGACGCCGTCGTCGATCCGACCCAGACCTCCGAGGAGGGAGCGCTCGGCCAGGCCAAGGGGTTCCAGCTCGCCCTCGGCAACTTCGCGCAGGACTGCGTGAACCGCGGCGACGAGTGCCGGCTCCAGGGCAGCACCGCCAAGGAGATCGAGGACAACATCATCAAGCTCCAGAAGAGCCTGGCCGACAAGCCCATCCCCGGCATCGGCGGCCGGATGCTCACCGACTCCGCCGCCACGAACGGCATCGCCCAGGCCCTGTACTCCCAGGAGCTGTGGCCACTGCTGGAGCAGGGGCTCGACGAGGCCGACGGCGGCCAGGGGCAGCTGCTGATGGCGCTCTCCGACGCGCTCAACGGCCGCGACCAGCAAGGGCATTACAGCAACATCGGCGCGGCCAACACGGCGATCAACTGCGCGGACTCCAAGGGCCGGTTCACGCTGGCGCAGACGAAGGCGAAGCTGCCCTCCTTCCGCACCGCCTCCCCCGTCTTCGGGGACTTCCTCGGCTGGGCCCTGATGAGCTGCACCGACTGGCCCGTCCCGGGCGTCTGGGAGACCCCGGACGTCTCCGCCCCCGGCTCCGCGCCCATCCTGGTGATCGGCAACACCGGCGACCCGGCCACCCCGTACGAGGGCGCCCGCAAGATGGTGGAGCGGCTCGGGCCCGGCGTCGGCGTGGAGCTCACGTACAAGGGCGAGGGGCACGGCGCCTACAACAGCGGCGACAAGTGCGTGCAGGCCGCGGTGAACAGCTACCTGCTGGACGGGAAGGTGCCCCCCGCCGGCACCGTCTGCACCAAGGCGTCACCACGTGAGGAGACCCCCACCCCGGCCGCGGGGTGAGGGCCTCCTGGACGTGGACCGCCCTGGCCTAGTAGACCGGCTTCTCGGGCTCGATCTGGTGGACCCAGCCGATCACGCCGCCGCCCACGTGCACCGCGTCCGCGAAGCCCGCGGACTTCAGGACCGCGAGGACTTCCGCACTGCGGACACCCGTCTTGCAGTGCAAGACGATGCGCTTGTCCTGCGGGAGGTCCTGGAGGGCGGTGCCCATCAGGAACTCGCCCTTGGGGATCAGCTTCGCGCCGGGGATCGAGACGATCTCGTACTCGTTCTTCTCACGGACGTCGATGATCTCGATCGGCTCGTCGTTGTCGATCCACTCCTTGAGCTGCTTCGGAGTGATCGTGGAGCCGAGCGCCGCCTCCTGGGCCTCCTCCGACACGACGCCGCAGAAGGCCTCGTAGTCGATGAGCTCGGTGACCGTCGCGTTCGGACCGCAGACCGCGCAGTCGGGGTCCTTGCGGACCTTGACCTGGCGGTACTGCATCTCCAGGGCGTCGTAGATCATCAGGCGGCCGACCAGCGGCTCGCCGATGCCCGTGAGGACCTTGATGGCCTCCGTCACCTGGATGGACCCGATGGACGCGCAGAGCACGCCCAGCACGCCGCCCTCGGCGCAGCTCGGGACCATGCCCGGCGGCGGGGGCTCCGGGTACAGGCAGCGGTAGCACGGCCCGTGCTCGGACCAGAAGACCGAGGCCTGGCCGTCGAAGCGGTAGATCGAGCCCCACACGTACGGCTTGTTCAGCAGCACGCAGGCGTCGTTGACGAGGTAGCGAGTGGCGAAGTTGTCCGTGCCGTCGACGATGAGGTCGTACTGGCTGAAGATCTCCATCACGTTCTCGGCTTCGAGCCGCTCTTCGTGAAGGACCACGTTCACGTACGGGTTGATGCCCAGCACGCTGTCGCGCGCCGACTCGGCCTTGGAGCGGCCGATGTCCGCCTGGCTGTGGATGATCTGGCGCTGGAGGTTCGACTCGTCGACCTCGTCGAACTCCACGATCCCCAGCGTGCCGACGCCGGCCGCGGCCAGGTACATGAGGGCGGGGGAGCCGAGGCCGCCCGCGCCCACGGCCAGCACCTTGGCGTTCTTAAGGCGCTTCTGGCCGTCCATCCCGACGTCCGGGATGATCAGGTGGCGGGAGTACCGACGGACCTCGTCAACGGTGAGCTCAGCAGCTGGCTCGACCAGGGGTGGCAGCGACACGGGGACTCCGTAGATGGTTAAGTCTCAACGGTGGTTCTTCCCGTAACACTGCCACGCCCTTCTTCATTCCGAGACACCCGGTCCGATCCGCGAGACGATTTCGTCCCAGTACGCGGGCATCGAGGCCCACGGATCGCGGCCTGCGGAACCGCCCCGGTCGGTGAGCCAGATCGTGCCGGCGCCCTGCCAGCGGGCGATCCGGACGGCCTCCTCCAGATGCGTCCGGGGCACCCCGTGGACCAGGTGGCAGAAGCGCTCGGGCGGGTGCTCGGCGGTCCACTCCGCCACCTGCGACCAGCGGTAGTCGGCCCACGCCCCGGAAAAGGTGACCAGCTGGTCGGCGGCCTCCGCGTACCCCTTGTACGGGTGCGTGCCGTGTCCCAGCACGATACGGAGGTCCTCGCCGAGGCCGCGCAGGGTGTCGGCGACGCGGCGCACGGCGGCCAGCTCGGCCCGGTCCGCCGGGGCCTCGGCCAGGTAGAAGCCGCCGACCCGGTACCAGTCGAGGAAGCGGTGGGCGTCGGAGACCAGCTCACCGAACGAGCGGGTACCGTCTCGCATCGCGAGATGGCCGAGCATGGTCCCGCCAGCCTCCCGGAGCTTGGCCGCGGCCTCCGTGCAGTGCGGATCGGGCCGGCCTCCCGGCCCGTCCGTGACGTTGAGCACCGTCCAGTGCAGCGGGGTCCCGGGCCGGGTCAGCTCGGCCCACTCGACCGGCGCGAGCAGCGGGTGGGCGTACCCGGGGACGCCGAGGCCGAGGCGGCCCGCCCCGGTCGCGGCGGCCGCCGTGGCCGCGGTCGTCAGATGCGGCACGCCGCCTCCATCCAGATGTCCGCGAGGGATTCCTCCAGGCCGATCCGAGGCCGCCAGCCCAGCCGGTCCCGGGCCGTGCGCACATCGGCCTGCTGCCAGGCGCCGCAGCCGTCGGGGTACGGGTACGGGGGCGTCACCGCACCGGCGGCGAGCTGTTCGGCCGTCGCCTCGGAGCGCGGGGAGCCGATGGCGGCGAGCCCCGGCGGCCGGCCGCCGCCCTGGAGGCCGTGGCCGAGGCCGTGCCCCTGCCCGGGCCCGTGACCCGGTCCGTGGCCGTGCCCCTGCCCGTGTCCCGGCCCGTGCTGGCCCTGCTGCGGTACGTCCAGCTCGTGCAGGGTGCCCCCGTACCCGGCGACCCGGGCCAGCACCGCCGCCGCGTCGCGCAGCCGGACCGCGCGCCCGGTGCCGATGTTGACGACGCCCTGGGCGGCCGAGAGCGAGGCGGCGTGCACGGCCCGCGCCACGTCCCGTACGTCCACGAAGTCGCGCTGGACGCCGAGCCCGCTGAGCTTGAGCTCGCCGTCCCCGTTCTGCATCGCGCGGCGCATCGCCTCGGCCAGCCGGCCGAGCGGGGATCCGGCGGGGGTGCCGGGCCCGACGGGCGAGAAGATCCGCAGCACGACGGCGTCCAGCCCCGACCCGAGCACCAGCTCGGTGGCGGCCAGCTTGCTGACGCCGTACGGCCCACCCGGTCTCGGGACGGCGTCCTCGGCCGTGGACGATCCGGGCTGGCTGGGCCCGTACTCGGCGGCGCAGCCCAGCTGGACGAGACGCGCCCCGCAGCCGCTGCGCCGCAGGGACTCGCAGATGGTGGCCACGGCGACGGTGTTGTGCCGGGTCAGCTCCCGGGCCCCGCCGCGGGTGGCCCCGGCGCAGTTGATGACGACGCCGGGGTGGACGGCGTCGAGGAACCGGGTGAGGGCGCCGGGGCTGCCGGTGGCGAGGTCGAAGCGGACGTCCGCGTCGTCGCCGCGGCCGAGCGCGGTGAGCTGCACGGCGGGATCTGCGAGCAGCCGGTCGGCGACGTAGCGGCCGAGGTATCCGTTGGCTCCGATCAGCAGCACCCTCATCGCGCGTCCCCTTGGTTGGTTGGCTGGCCGGTCATCCTGTGTCTCCTTGGTCGGGGGTCGGGGGTCGGGGGTAGGGGTGGGTACGGCTCCGAAGAGCGGCGGCGGGACGGGGGCGGGGCGGCCGGGCTCAGGGCCGGGCGTGCGCGGACGCCCGGGACAGCGCGAGGACGGCGTGTACGAGGAGTCCCGCCGCGGCGGCGGGCACTGCCAGCGGGGTCGGGACCAGGGCGAGGGCCAGGGCTGCGGCGACGGGCCCGCGCGGGGCCCCGTGCCCGAGCAGCAGGCGGGTCAGGAACAGCAGCACGGCGAGCGGTACGGCGGCGGCGAGCGGGGTCCCGGCGAGCGCGGCCGCCCCAGCGGCGGCCGCGCCGAAGGCCAGGACGGCCGCGACGAGCAGCGGCCGGGCCCGGTCGGCGAAGTCCTCCAGGGCCCGGCTCCCGGCGAGCCGGCTCCGGGCGCGGCCGGCGAACACGGCGCCGACCAGGTGCCCGGGGGCCGCGGCCAGTGCGAGGCCGACCCCGAGCGCTGTGCCGTCGCGGTACACCGCCCAGCCGACGGCGGCCGCGGCGAGCAGGAGCACGGCGTACGGGAACCGTCCTGCGGCGGGCCGCCCGGGCCGGGCGGGCCACACCAGGGCGGCGACGGTGACGAGCACGGCGAGGGGCCCGGCGAACGGCACCCCGGCGGCGCTCGCCCCGAGCGCGAGCGCCCCGGGGAGCAGGGCGTACCCGAAGCCCCGTAACGCCCGGGCGTCGGAGGGCCGGACGACGGAGGGCGCGGCCGGCTCGTCCCCGCGCGGGGTGCGGGCGTACAGCTCCTCGGCGAGCGAGAACACGTCCCGGTGCCGGAAGCGGGCGGCGGTGCGGTCGGTGATGCCCTGCACCTCCAGCCCGGCGGCGATCTCCAGCGGGTCCACGGCGCGCTCGCAGAGCGCCCGGTGGCGGTGCAGCAGCGTCTTGACGGGATCCCCGGCGGACCTGCGGCGGGGGGCCGGGGCGACGGGGGCGGCTTCGTCCAGGGTCATACGGTCGCCTCCGTGGCCGTGGTGGTGGTCGTACTCGGGTTCTGCGCGCTCGGGACCACCGCGGTCGCGGCCTGCCCGCCTGCGGTCTGCACGCCTGCGGTCTGCCCGCCTGCGGTCTGCCCGCCCGGGGTCGTCGCGCCCGCGGCGTGCGCGCCCTGGGCCGTCCCGGTCGCGGTCTGCGCGCCCGGGGGCGTCGCGCCCTCTGTCCGCGCTGAAGCGGAACCCGCACCCCGCCCCGGGACAACGGCCCGGTCCGCCCCCGGCCCCACCCACGTCGGGCTCGTCCAGTGCCCCGGAACCCGGGCCTCCGGGGGCTGTTCGAACGGGGTCCCGCCCTCCGCCCGGGCCGGTCCGCGGGCCAGCAGCTGGAGGTAGATCTCCCGGAAGGCGGCCACGTTCTGCTCGACGGTGAACAGCTCCAGGGCCCGCGCCCGGGCGGCCGCGCCGAGCCGCTGGGCCCGCTCGGGGTCCCGCAGCAGCGACAGGCAGGCGTCGGCCAGCGCCCGCGGGTTGCGCGGCGGGACGACCAGACCCGTACCGCCGATGACCTCGCACACGGCGCCGACGTCGGTGGAGACGGTGGCCCGGCCGCAGAGCATCGCCTCGGCCAGCGTGATCGGGAAGCCCTCGATCACCGAGGACAGCACGACCACCCGCCCGGAGCCGTACGCGTGGGCCGGAGAGGGGGCCTCGGGTCCGCCGATCTCCTCGAAGGTGACGGGATTCTCCCCGACCGTGACGGCGTCGGCGGCTTCGTCGGGGAAGAGCTGCGCGGCGAGCGAGCGGCAGTCGGCGAGGTAGCCGGGGACCACCGCGGTGGCGAAGATCCGCAGCCGGGTGTCCGGCGCGGCCCGGCGCACCTCGGCGAAGGCGTGCAGCAGGGCGATCAGGTCCTTGGCGGGCTCTATCCGGCCGACCCAGACCAGGGTGTCGGGGTCCCCGCAGTCCGGGTCCTCGCCGACGGTGGCGAATCGGTCCGCCTCCATCCCCGGGTACACCGTCCGCAGCCGGTCGCGGGTGGCGCCGCAGCGCTCCTGCCAGCGCCGGGCGTGCGCGTTGCCGGGGGTGAGGAGGTCGGCCTTGGCGTAGATCTCTGCGGCCAGCCGCATGTGGAAGGCCGCGAGCAGGGCCCGTACGGCGGGCCGCGGCGCGGTTCCCCGCCCACCGGTCCCACCGGTCCCACCGGTCCCACCGGTCCCACCCGTCCCGCCGGGAGCCGGGGGGTCCACCGCGTGCTCCAGGTAGTGGGCCCGGAGCTGGACCCCGTACTCCGTGACCAGCAGCGGAACCCCGAAGAAGCGTTTGGCCAGGAGGCCGGGGAGCGCGGCGATCCCGCCCGCCGCCGCATGGCAGACGTCGACCTCGCGCAGGTCCTCGTACCAGTCCAGGGACAACGGCCGCAGCAGCCGCTCCAGTTCGTCGACGAAGTCCAGCAGGTCGGCCACCTGGGCGCGCTGTACGGAGCGGCGCGCGCCGGGGGCCCGGCAGCCGGACTCCACCGCCCGTACCGCGGTCTCGGAGCGCAGGGCCGCGTACAGTCCGCCCTGCTCGCGGGCGAGTTCGGCCAGCCCGTACAGCCCGGCGGCGAAGGCCTCGGGCTCCGGCTCTCCCGCGCAGATCCCGCGGACCAGCTCCTTGAAGCTGTCGGCGAAGCGCCGGCGCTCACGCCGGGAGTACGTGCGCCCGTCGTCCGCCGGGGCCCAGAGCGGGGCGGTCCAGACGCGGGTGACGTGATCGGGCAGGACGACCCGGCCGTGCTCCTCCTGCTCGGCGCTGCGGCTCAGCGCGTAGAGCTCGAACTCGTGCTGCGGCAGACCGCGGACCAGCCGGTCGCACCACAGCCGCGCCTCTCCCGTCGCATACGGATAACCACCTTCCGTGAGCAGTCCGATCCGCACGAGTGGCACCCCCGATCTCCCGTTCAGGCGGTCGCCGTGGTCCGGTGACCCACCGCGGGAAACTCAAGCGGATATGCCGAAGGCGCGACGGACGGTTGTCCGTCGCGCCACCGGAAGGGGTGAAGAGTCGTAACTTTCGCCCACGGTCCGCGTTCGAGCGCGCTAGAAAGGGCCTGCGGCCCTCGTGCCTCACGCGCCTCCCGCGCCCCCCAGGGCCGGCACGGCAGCCGCCAGGGCCGGTACGGCGGCCAGCAGTTGCCGCGTGTACGCGTGCCGGGGGCGGTCGTACACCTCGTCCACCGGGCCCTCTTCGACGACCAGGCCGCCCCGCATGACGGCGACCCGGTCGCTGACCTGCCGGACCACGGCGAGGTCGTGCGCGATGAAGACCAGCGCGATCCCCAGCTCCCGCTGGAGCTCGGCCAGCAGGGCCGTGACCTGCGCCTGCGTGGTCACGTCGAGCGCGGAGACGGGCTCGTCGCAGACGATCAGCCGCGGCCGGGGCGCCAGGGCCCGGGCGATGCCGACCCGCTGGCGCTGGCCGCCGCTGAACTCGTGCGGGTAGCGGTCGCGGTGCCCGGCCTCCAGCCCGACGCGGACCAGGAGTTCCCCGACCCGGGCCCGGATCGCGGCCTCGTCGCGCTCCCCCGCCGCGCGCAGCGGGTCGGCGATGGACTCACCGACGGTGCGGCGCGGGTTGAGGGAGGACGCCGGGTCCTGGAACACCATCTGGACTCCGGGGACCACGCCCGCGGTCGCCCGGCCGTCGTGGCGGACCTGCCCGGAGCCGGGCTCCAGCAGGCCGACGAGCATCCGCCCGAGGGTGCTCTTGCCGCTGCCGCTCTCCCCTACGATGCCCAGCGTCTCCCCCGCCCGTACGGAGAGCGAGACCCCGCCGACGGCAGCGACGCGCCGCTTGCCCCGCCCGAACTCCCGCCGCAGCGAGACGGCTTCGACTACGGGCACGCCCGGGTCGGCGCCGGCTGCCCGGCCGGCCGGCCGCGGCTCCCGCGGACCGTCCAGCCTCGGTACGGCCGCGAGCAGGTCCTTCGTGTACGCGTGGGCCGGCGCGGTCAGGACCCGCCCCACCGGGCCGCGTTCCACGACGGCACCGTCCCGCATGACCAGCAGTTCGTCCACGCTCTGCGCGGCCACGCCGACGTCGTGCGTGACCAGCACCAGCCCGAGCCCCCGCTCCTCGCGCAGCCCGTGCAGCAGTTCCAGGATCTGGGCCTGCACGGTGACGTCGAGCGCGGTGGTCGGCTCGTCGGCGATCAGCAGCCGCGGCTCGCAGGCCAGCGCCATGGCGATCAGCACCCGCTGCCGCATGCCGCCGCTGAACTCGTGCGGGCGCGCCCGCGCGCGGCGCGCCGCGTCGGGGATGCCCACCCGGTCCAGCACCTCGACCGCCCGCGCCCGCGCGGCGCGCCGCGAGACGTCCGCGTGGATCCGGTACACCTCGGCGATCTGGTCGCCGACGGCGTAGTACGGGTCCAGGGAGCTGAGCGGGTCCTGGAAGACCATGGCGGCGGTGGCGCCGCGCAGCGCGCGCAGTTCCGCGGCCGGGGCCGCACCGACGTCCGTGCCTCCGACCCGGACCGAGCCGCCGAGCCGGGCTCCGGTCCCGCGGTGCAGTCCCAGCAGGGCCGCGGCGACGGTGGACTTGCCGCTGCCGGACTCGCCGACGATGCCCAGGGCGCCGCCCGCCTCCAGCGTGAAGGAGACCCCGTCGACGGCCCGTACGTACTGCGCGGGCCCGTCGACCGGGAACTCGACCGCGAGACCGGCCACCTCCACCAGCAACCCGCTCATGTCAGCGCCACCCTTCGGTCCGCGAGTGCGTACAGCAGGTCGGCCACGGCGCCCGCGACGACCACGGCCGCGCCGATGGCCAGGACGACGCCGACCACCACCGGCAGGTCCACGACCCGCACCCCGTCGATCAGCGTCTTGCCGAGCCCGGGGATCCCGAACAGCGACTCGGTGAGCACCGCGCCGCCGATCATCGTGCCGAAGTCCACGGCGCTGAGCGCGATCACGGGGGCCACCGCTCCGCGCACCGCGTGCCGGGTGACGATCGCCCGCTCCCCCACCCCGTAGGCGCGGAAGGTGCGGATGTGGTCCTCGGCCAGCGTCTCCAGGGTGGAACTGCGGGTGAGGCGGGCGTACTTGGCGCTCTCGAAGACGCCGAGGGTGATCCAGGGCAGCAGCATGTTCCAGGCCCACTGCTCGGGGTCCTCGCCCAGCGGCACGTACGTCGGGAACGGCAGCCACTGCAGGTACGCGCAGACCGCCATGAGCAGTAGCAGTCCGAGGATGAACACGGGCGTCCCGGTCCCGGCCAGGGTCAGCACGGTCAGGGCGCGTTCCGTCAGCCCCCCGCGGCGCAGCGCGGACAGCAGTCCGGTACCGACGCCGACGACGAGCCAGATCACCAGGGCTCCGAGCGCCAGCGACAGGGTGGCCGGCAGCCGGTCCAGCAGCAGCTCGGTGACCTGCTGGTCGTTCTGGTACGAGAACCCCAGGCAGGGCGCGTCGCAGTGCAGCACCAGCCCGGCGCCGCCGGAGTAGTCCCGGCCGGTGAACAGCCCCTGGAGGAAGTGCAGGTACTGGACGACCACCGACTCGTTCAGGCCGAGCTGCTCGCGCACCTGGGCGACCTGCGCCGGGTTGCACCGCTCCCCGCACGCGAGGCGGGCGGGGTCGCCGGGGGCGATGTAGAAGAGGGCGTAGACGGCGACGGACAGGGCGAGCAGGACCAGCAGTGCCCCGCCGAGCCGTTTGAGCGTGAAGCGCGTCATGCGCCCGGCCCCTTCCTGGTGCCGACCCGCAGGCGAGAACCCTCGCGCGGGTCGAGGGCGGTGCGGACCCCGTCGCCGAGGACGGTGAAGGCGAGCACGGTGACGAAGAGCAGCCCGGCGGGCAGCAGGACGTAGGTGGGGTCGGCGCGGAACCAGGTCTGCGCGCTGGACAGCATCTGCCCCCAGGACGGGGTGGGCGGTTTCACGCCGACGCCGAGGAAGGAGAGCGAGGCCTCGACCACCATGTTGGTGGGGACCTTGATCGCGGCGAAGGTGATGACGGGCGCGGCCAGCGAGGGCAGCAGCTCGCGGCGGGCGATCCGCAGCGTGCTGTTGCCCGAGAGCCGGGCGGCCTCGACGAAGTCCAGGCCGCGCAGGGTGAGGGTCTGGGCGCGCACCATGCGCGCGGTGCCGCCCCAGTCGAGGAGCCCGATGATCACGATCAGCAGCAGCGGACGCGGGAAGTCGGGTGGGACGACGGCGGTCAGCGCGATGGCGAGCACGAGCATGGGCAGGGCGATCATCACGTCGGTGACCCGGCCGATGAGCTGGCCGACGTAGCGGTTGCCGAGCGCGGCGAGGAGTCCGGCGGCCACTCCGATGAGGACCTGCACGACGGTCGCGCACAGCGCGACGAGCAGCGAGACCCTGGCTCCGTAGAGCAGCCGGGTGAACAGGTCGCGGCCGGTGCCCGGCTCGACGCCGAGCCAGTGCTCCGCGGAGATCCCGCCGAAGGAGCCGATCGGGACGCCGCCGCGCGCGGAGTCCACCAGCTCGTCGTGGTAGGCGTTCGGGTCCTGGCCGGCGAGGTGCGCGAACAGCGGTGCGGCGAGGGCGAGGAGGACGAGGAGGGCCAGGACGGCGGCGGCGAGCACGGCCGAGGGCCGTGCGCGCAGCCGCCGCCAGACCTGCCGTCCGGCACCCGGGCCCGGGGCGGTGGCCCCCGGCCCGGACGCCGGCGGGTGGGCGAGGAGCGTCACTTGACCGAGACCTGCGAGACGTCGAGGACACCGGTCCAGTCGCTGATCACGACGTTCTTGACGTCCTTGCCGACGATCCGCTTGTAGACCGGGTGGAAGAGCGGCACGTCGAGGGCCTGCTCACCGATCTTCTTGTCGAGAGCGCCCCAGCGCTTGCCCGCCTCGGCGAGGTCGGTCAGCTTGGCGATCTCGTCGATCTCGGCGTTGACGGCCGGGTCGTTCAGCTGAGCGTGGTTGTAGTTGGTGCCGTTGGCGACGATCTGCCGGCCGTCGAAGACGGGCGCGAGGAAGGGGCCGCCGGAGGGCCAGTCGGCTCCCCAGCGGGAGAGGAAGAAGCCGGGGGTGTTCTTGACGTCCCAGCGCTTCTCGTTGAACGCGTTGTTCTCCAGGCCCTCCAGCTTGACGGTGATCCCGGCGGCGGCGAGCGCCTGCTGGACGGCGGTCGCGACCTCGGGGCTGGTCTGCCGGTTCTGCGCGGTGGAGTGGGTCAGGGTGATGCTCAGCCCGTCCTTGAAGCCCGCTTCGGCGAGGAGCTCCTTGGCCTTGGCCGGGTCGCCGGCCTTGCCGGCCGGGAAGTGGTCGTAGGCGCTGAAGCCGAAGGCCTTCTGTTCGGGCAGGAAGGTGGTGGCCGGCTCGGCGAGCGAGGAGCCGCCGGCCGCATTGATCACGCTGGTGCGGTTGATCGCGTACGAGATGGCCTGGCGCACCTTCGGGTTGTCGAAGGGGGCGACCTTCGGGTTGAAGGCGAGGTAGTTGGTGTAGCCGAAGTGCCCGGTGCCGACCCGCGAGGCCAGCTCGCTCTTGTCGGCGGAGCCGCCGATCTGGGCGAGCTCCGCCGGCCCCAGGTTGGTGTCGGTGGTGACGGCGGCCGCGTCGGCGCCCGAACTGGTGGACAGCCGCTGGTTGATGACCGCGGCGTCGAGTCCGGAACGGACGTCGATGCGGTCCGGGTAGGCCTTGCGCTCCTCGTCGGTCTTCGGGTCCCAGTTCCCGTTGCGCTCCAGGGTGAGGTGCTCGCCGTCGTTCTCGTTCTTGACGACCTTGTACGGGCCGGAGGAGACGGGGTGCTCCTCGTACTTCACCCCGGTGTCCTTGGCCTTGGGGACGGGCGCGAACTGCGTCTGCGTGGCCAGGAAGGGGAACTCGCCCTCGGGCTTGCGCAGTTTGAAGGTGATCGTCTTCGCGTCGGGCACGAGGATCGAGTCGAGGCCCTTGCCGCCGTCCTTGTACGGGCCCTCGTAGCTCTCCCCGCCGACGAGCCAGTCCCGCAGGTACGGGGCTCCGCCCGACAGCTCGGCGGCGAAGGACCGCTCGATGCCGTACTTGATGTCGGCGGTGGTGATCGGAGTGCCGTCCTCGTACGCCAGCCCGTCCTTGAGCGTGTACGTCCACTCGGTGGCGTCGGCGTTGGGCCTGCCGGTGTCGGTGGCCAGGTCGGGCACGACCTTGGTGCCCGCGGCGCCGTCCTCGCGGTTGCGGGTGGTGAGCGTACGGAAGACCAGCGAGGGGATGTTGCCGCCGCCGGAGGTGTAGAGCCGGGCGGGGTCGAAGTCGTTCTGCGGCTCGGAGTTGAGGACGGTCAGGGTGCCGCCCTTCTGCGGGGCGCCGCCCGCGGCGCCGGGCTTGCCGGAGGACCGGTCCGCCGCGTCCTTGGGCCCGCACGCCGCGGCGCCTCCGGCCAGGACGAGGCTGACGGCGACCGCGGCCACGCGGCGCGATGTCTGGGACTGACGGAGCATGGGAAAAGGGACCTCTCGGCGTGGATTGCTCGGCTTTGGGCACCGAATGGAATGACGGAGAAGGCCACGCGAGGGGCAGCGGTCAGCAGTCGGAAACCGGCAGCACGCCTACTTGGCTGCATGCCGGTGGAACGAGAAAGCCGCGCCTGCGGGCATGGATGCACCCGGGCGCGGCGAAGGAAGAGAAAAGAAGAAGTCGCGGCGCGAACGGGTGGGCGTCAGCGACAGAGGATGTCGGCCACGCTGTGCGCGGTCACACCAAGCAGCGCCAGCTCAATGGCGGCGCTCGCGGCGGTGGTGTGGCGGTGCGACATGCGGAGAACAATTACCGATCATCGGACAAGTTGTCAACGCGATATCTCGCCATTCACCACCCCTTCCCGTCAACTCCCGGGGAACACCCAGGGGTTGGGCTTGCACTGGATCCCGCCGATGTCGAGGGACTTCGTCTGCTGCTGCATGATCGGCGCGAGCGCGCCGGGGGTCTGGCAGTTCACGTGCCCGTGCCCGAGCCGGTGGCCGACCTCGTGGTTGATGAGCATCTGCCGGTAGGTGAACATCTGGTCCGCGCCGTACGTCGTCGAGCCCTGCGCCCAGCGGAACGCGTTGATCATGACCCGCTCGGTGGAGGCGGAATCGCAGCTGACGTTGTCGACGGTGGTGTCCAGATCCGACTTCGCGCACCACACGCCGGTGGTGCCGGGGCTGGCCAGCGTGATCACGAAGTCGGCCTCGCCGCCCGGAACCCGCTCGAAGGTCTTCGTCCCGCCGTGGCCCCAGCTGCGGTCGTCGTTGAGGGTGCGGTGGACGGCCTCGGCGAACAGCTGCGCGTCCAGGCCGAGCCCCTGCTCGACGTCGACCCGGTAGCGGATCTTCTTGCCCTTGCCGGGCGCCGGCGCCACCCCGGGGACGGTGTCGAAGGTGCCGGGTCCCTTCAGTTTCTCGTCGATGGGGAACTGCTGGGCCATCTTCTGCTCGTACGACAGCTCCACCGCGGGCGCGGCCGGCGCCGCCGGGGTCGCCCGGCCGTCGGAGCGGGAGGCGGCGGACTTGCCGGGCTCGGCGCGCTTCTGGGTGTCGCCGGCGGAGCGCGCGGTGGGCGAGGAGGTGCTGTCGCCGTCGGTGGCCATCTGCACGGCGACGACGACGGCGAACGCGGTGGTGACGGCCGCCGCGGCGATCCCGGTGTACGTACGGACCTTCCGCCCGCGCCCGGAGGCGGGCGGCTCCTCGTCGGGAGCGGTCGGCGTGAGCGGTTCGGCGGGCCCGACGGGAGCGGCCGGGGCCGCGGCCGGAGCGGCCATCGGCGCACGCGGCCCCGGCACCAGGCGCTGCGGGCCGGTGGAGGTCAAGGGGTCGGCCGCGGGCTGCGGGAGGGTCACCTGCGGGAAACCGACCGCGGGGGTGCCGAAGGCCGGGGTGTCGGTGTCCAGCACGGCGGCATCCGAGGCGGTGTACGGGGATTGCCGCGCCCGCGGTACTCCGCGCCAGTCCCCGTACACCGCGTCGGATGCCGCGCCCCAGGCGCCGCCGGGCTCGCGCTGCTCGGGGTGGCCGCCGCGCGGCTCCTCGTACGCGGGGTGGCCGCCGGAGGGCCACTGCTCCTCGTAGGGCCGGTGCCCGTCGTCGTGCGCGCGCCGCTCCCCGTACGGGCGGCGCTCCTCGAAGACGGACCGCTCCGCGTACGGGGCCTGCTCCTCGTAGCCCTCGTACGGCAGGTGCTCCGCGTACGGGACCCGCTCCGCGTGCGGGCGGCGCTCCTCGTACGGGAACGCCTGCGCGGGCTCCGCCTCCGGTACCGGCTCCGGGCGGACAGGGGCGGGGGCCGGAGCGGGCCCCTTGCGACTATGTCGTCCCACGGTCCTCAGCCTCTGCCGTCTTCGGTGTCTCGGATGCCCAGCGTGTCGTGCATGTCGTGCGTGTCCGGGTCGGTGTCGCGCAGCAGCTCCCGGAAGGCCTGCGCCACCGCCTCCGGGTACTCCATCATCGCCACGTGCCCGGCCTCGGGCAGGGTCAGCAGCCGCGAACCCCGGAAGGCCGCCGCCGCCTTCCGCGCCATACGGTACGAGACCAGCTGGTCGCGGCCACCGTAGACCAGCAGGGTCGGGGCGAGCACCCGCTGCGCCTGGCGCCACAGTCCGTGCTGGCCGCCGAGGGTGTACGCGTCGACGATGCCGCGCGAGGAGCGGGTCATCGCGTCCCAGAAGTACGGCAGGGCCATCCGCCGCTCCATCTCCGCGACGGCGTGCGCGAAGCCCTCCTGTGACACCCGGGAGAGGTCCCCGTAGCACAGGGCCGTCACCCCGCGGGTGCGCTCCTCGGCGCTCAGCCCGCGGGTGAGCCGGCCGACCAGCGAGGCCATCCCGGGTACGGCGAGCAGGGCGGTCGGCACGGCCGACTTCTGCACGCGCAGCTCGGGCAGCGCGGGCGAGATCAGCGTGAGGGTGCGCACCAGGTCGGGGCGGACGGCCGCGACGCGGGTGGAGACGGCGCCGCCGAGGGAGTTCCCGAAGAGGTGGACGGGGCCGCGGCCGGCTGCGTCGAGGTGCCGGATGACCGCACGGGCCAGCGCCGTGACCGAATAGTCCCGGTCGGCGGGCGGCGGGGACCAGCCGAAGCCGGGCAGGTCGAGGGCCTCGCCGTCGACGCTGTCCTCCAGCTGTGCCATGAGGTCCGTCCAGTTCGTCGACGAACCGCCGAGTCCGTGCACGAACAGCGCGGACGGCAGCCCCGTGCGCAGCGGGGGCCGGGACCGGACGGCGAGCTCCAGTCCGGGCAGCACCGCGGTGCGCAGCTGCTCCCCCTCGGCGACGTGGACGGCTCCCACCTGGGGGGACGCTTCGGATGCGGATCGCACACCCGGCGGCTCGGTCGAAGACATGCGGCCAATGTTACGAGACGATCACGTCCGGACTCTTGTGTTCGGCATCACAGATGCTTGGGGATCCGCCTAGCGGGGTATCCGCGATCCTCCTACGCTCATAGATGAGGCAGGCCGCCGAGGAGCCATGCCCACGAGGGGCGAGGGAAGAAAGGGAAGAAGGGGAGCCACATGACCGTCGACCCCGCAGAGCCGGAAACCTTCCAGGAGCGTTTCCCGGAGACCCTCGACGCCGAGGCGCCCGAGGCCGATGCGGCGGAACAGCTGGCCGAGTTGCAGCCGGACGACGACGACCGGGTCACCGGGGTGGACCGCGGCGAGGCCGCGGACGGAGACGCCGCCGAGCAGGCGCGGGTGGTGACCCTGGACGAGGACGACTACCGCTGACCAGCGTCTCCGGCCGGTCCGTCAAGCGAGAAAACTCGGCTTGGACCCTACAGATTCGGTTACCGAAAAGTACGATGGCCGCGCGGCGCATGGCGCACTGTGTTCTTAGAGAAAGTGGGAGGCGGCGTGACAGCCATCGAGCAGACGGAGGCAGCTCGTCCCCGGGGCACGCGACTGCCGCGCCGAGCCCGACGCAATCAGCTCCTGGGCGCGGCCCAGGAGGTCTTCGTCGCGCAGGGTTACCACGCGGCCGCGATGGACGACATCGCGGAGCGGGCCGGTGTCAGCAAGCCCGTGCTGTACCAGCACTTCCCGGGCAAGCTCGACCTCTACCTGGCGCTGCTGGACCAGCACTGCGAGGCCCTGCTGCTCGCCGTGCGCACGGCGCTCGCGTCGACGACGGACAACAAGCTGCGCGTGGCCGCGACCATGGACGCCTACTTCGCGTACGTGGAGGACGAGGGCGGCGCGTTCCGGCTGGTCTTCGAGTCCGACCTGACGAACGAGCCGGCGGTGCGCGAGCGCGTCGACCGCGTCTCGCTCCAGTGCGCCGAGGCCATCTCGGAGGTCATCGCCGAGGACACCGGCCTGTCCAAGGACGAGTCGATGCTGCTGGCCGTGGGCCTGGGCGGGGTCTCGCAGGTGGTGGCCCGGTACTGGCTCTCCAGCGAGAGCCCGGTCGCCCGGGACACGGCGGTGGGCCTGCTGACGTCGCTGGCCTGGCGCGGCATCGCCGGCTTCCCGCTGCACGGCATGGAGGGCGGCCAGGCGCCGCAGGCCTGACCGGGCGGCGCGGGCCTGACCTCGGTGCCCTGACCCGCCGGTGTTCGCTGCGAGCGTGTCCGGAGCGCCGCATCCGGGTCCCCTCTCCGGGCTAATGTGGTCCGGGTACGGCGCGGCTGATCGCGCACAACCGACCATCGGAGGGACAAAGCCGTGGAGGTCAAGATCGGCGTGCAGCACGCACCCCGGGAGATCGTGCTGGAGAGCGACTTGAGCGCCGAGGAGCTGGAGCGCATCGTCACCGCCGCGCTGACCGGTTCGGAGCCGCTGCTGAGCCTCACCGACAACAAGGGCCGCAAGGTCCTGGTGCCGGCCGACCGCCTGTCGTACGTCGACCTGGGCGAGCCGAGCGTGCGCAAGGTCGGTTTCGGCGCGCTCTGACGCGTCGCGACCGGCATTCGGAAGAACTGGGTGAAACGGCCCGGTGGTTGATTCCACCGGGCCGTTTCCCTTTCCTCCGCTTCGGGTAGGACCGCAGTGAACCGGTTTGCCCCTGACCTGCGGGAGACCCCCATGCTGCTGTTGGAAGCGCTCGGCTCCGCCCTCCTGGGCCTCGCCCTTGCCGGAGTGGCTCTGCGAGTGCTGGCCCGGCGGCTGCCGTCACCGAGGATGGTGCTGGTCAGCGGGGTCCTGGGCGCCCTCTTCGGGGCGTACCTGACACAGTTCGCGCTCGGCCCGGGGCACAACACGCTCTTCGCGACCCTGGTCGGCTCGGTGCTGGTGTCCGCGGTGGTGCTGTCGCTGCTGCTGCGCCCCGGCGCGGGACCCCGGCGCTCATCCCGCAGGGCTCCGTTTTCGCTCCCCTCGCAGGGCTGACCGGCCCTCCGGCCGAGCCCGTACGCCCGACTGAACCCGGAGCCCCGACCGAACCCGTACCACGTCACCTCGTACGTCGGCCCCGGCACGGGATTCCGCGCCGGGGCCGACGTACGAGCAGGTGAGGACAGGCAGGTGGAACGATCAGGCGGCGAGGCCCAGTGCGGCCATGCGCTTGGTGTGCGCCTTGGTGATCCGGGTGAACATCTCGCCGACGGCCGCCAGGTCGAAGCCGGCCGCCATCCCGTCCACACCGCCCACCAGCATCGTGGAGAGCGCGTCGCGCTCGGCGACCACGCGCTGCGCCTGCGAGAGCGCCTCGCCCATCAGCCGGCGGGCCCACAGTGCGAGCCGGCCGCCGCAGCGCGGGTCGGCCTCGATGGCGGCGCGCACCTTCTCGACGGCGAAGCCGCCGTGGCCGGTGTCGTCGAGCACGCTCACGACGAGGGCGCGGGTGTCGGTGTCCAGGTGGGTGGCGACCTCGCGGTAGAAGTCGCTGGCGATGGAGTCGCCGACGTAGGCCTTGACCAGGCCCTCCAGCCAGTCCGAGGGCGCGGTCTGGCGGTGGAAGTCGTCGACGCCCTTGGCGAAGGGCTCCATGGCTGCGGTGGGCTCGGCGTCGATCGCCGCGAGGCGGTCGCGCAGCCGCTCGAAGTGGAGGAACTCCGCGGAGGCCATCTTCGCGAGCGCGGCCTTGTCGTCGAGGGTGGGCGCGAGCTTCGCGTCCTCCGCCAGGCGCTCGAAGGCCGCGAGCTCTCCGTACGCGAGCGCTCCCAGCAGGTCCACGACGGCTGCCCGGTACTGCGGCGAGGCGGAGGCGGTCGCCCAGTCCTGGGCAGCGATCCCGGTCGCCTCGGCGCCGGCGCTGTCGTCGGAGGGCGATGCGTTTTCAACGGTCGACATGCTCCGCACAATAGCCCGCCGGAACCCCGCTCAAGGCACCGCATCAGGTCACTACCGGTCCGCCTAAACGGGACTACCAGGTGAATTCACCCGACACACCTGCGCGATTCCGGGGTACAGTGGTAATGCGCCTGCCGGATACTCGGCGGGCCATCCGAATGAGGATGCCCGGTCGGTGGCCCGATCGGCTCCACCCGACCGCCCTCGGCGTGATGCGTACGTACATGCGTACGACCTCTCCACGAGGGGCCCCCTCAGCGGCACAAGCGCTTGAGCGAAGGCCAGTGGTCCCGCGCAGCTTCGTAATGGCTCTCCCGATTTCCGGGAGGGCGCAGTACTGCAAGCCAGGCACGGTACGACCCCCCTCGCCGCCTCGCGCCGCGTCTCACAGAAGAGGCAGCACCCTGACTACGTTCCGAGACCTCGGGATCTTTCCCGAGACGGCCGAAGCCCTTGAGGCCGTCGGCATTGTGTCCCCCTTCCCGATCCAGGAGATGACCCTCCCCGTCGCCCTTTCCGGCACGGACGTCATCGGCCAGGCGAAGACCGGAACCGGCAAGACGCTCGGTTTCGGCCTTCCGCTGCTGGAGCGGGTCGTCGTCCCCGCGGACGTCGAGGCCGGCCGGGCAACGCCCGACCAGCTGACCGACGCCCCGCAGGCCCTCGTCGTCGTCCCGACGCGCGAGCTGTGCACCCAGGTCACCAACGACCTGCTGACCGCGGGCAAGGTCCGCAACGTCCGCGTCCTCGCCATATACGGCGGCCGCGCGTACGAGCCGCAGGTCGAGGCGCTCAAGAAGGGCGTCGACGTGATCGTCGGCACCCCGGGCCGCCTGCTCGACCTGGCCGGCCAGCGCAAGCTCGACCTGTCGCACGTCAAGGCCCTCGTCCTGGACGAGGCCGACGAGATGCTCGACCTCGGCTTCCTGCCCGACGTCGAGAAGATCATCAACTACCTGCCGCCGAAGCGTCAGACCATGCTGTTCTCGGCGACCATGCCGGGCGCGGTCATCGGCCTGGCCCGCCGGTACATGACGCAGCCGACGCACATCCGCGCCACCTCGCCCGAGGGCGAGGGCGTGACCGTCGCCAACATCAAGCAGCACGTCTTCCGTGCGCACAACATGGACAAGCCGGAGCTCGTCTCCCGCATCCTGCAGGCCGACGGCCGCGGACTGGCCATGATCTTCTGCCGTACCAAGCGCACGGCGGCCGACATCGCCGAGCAGCTGGAGAAGCGCGGCTTCGCGTCCGGCGCCGTCCACGGCGACCTGGGCCAGGGTGCGCGCGAGCAGGCGCTGCGCGCGTTCCGCAACGGCAAGGTCGACGTGCTGGTGTGCACCGACGTCGCCGCGCGCGGCATCGACGTCGAGGGTGTCACCCACGTCATCAACTACCAGACGCCGGAAGACGAGAAGACCTTCCTGCACCGTGTGGGCCGCACCGGCCGCGCGGGCAACAAGGGCACCGCCGTCACCCTGGTCGACTGGGACGACATCCCGCGCTGGCAGCTGATCAACAAGGCGCTGGAGCTGGACTTCCACGACCCGGTCGAGACGTACTCCACGTCTCCGCACCTGTTCGAGGAGCTGCACATCCCGGCCGGCACCAAGGGCATCCTGCCGCGCGCCGAGCGCGTGCGGGCCGGCCTGAAGGCCGAGGAGCTCGAGGACCTGGGCGAGACCGGCGGCCGCGGTGGCCGTGGCGGTCGCGGTGACCGCGGTGACCGCGGTGACCGCGGTCCGGCCGCCGCCGCTCCGGTCGAGGAGCGTGAGGCCCGTACGCGCACCCCGCGCCAGCGCCGCCGGACGCGGGGCGGTAGCGAGCTCGGCGCCGAGGCCGCTGCCGTGACCCCGGTGGCCGAGGCCCCCGAGGCTCCGGCCGGCGACGAGGCGCGCAAGCCGCGCCGCCGCCGGACGCGTTCGGTGACCACGGCCGCTGCGGCTGCGGCCGCCGTGGCCGAGGCGGCCCCGGTCGCTCCGGTCGTCGAGGCCGCCCCCGTCGCCCCCGTCGCCCCCGTCGCCGCGGTCGCGGTCGCCGAGGCTCCGGCCGAGGAGGCCCCGGTCAAGGCCCGCCGTACCCGCGCCCGCAAGGTCGCGGAGGCTCCGGTCTTCGCGGAGCCCGAGTTCCAGCAGGCCCCGCCGGCCGAGCCGGTCAAGGCCGAGCCGGTCCGGGCCCGCCGGGTCCCGACCCAGAAGCCCGTCCTCGCCCAGGTGACCCCGATCGCCGAGGCTCCGGCCGCGGAGACGGTGGTCAAGGCCCGCCGGACCCGCAAGGTCGTCGACGCGGCCCCGGAGCCGGACTTCCAGGTGGCCCCGCCCGTGGAGCCCCCGGTCAAGGCCCGCCGTACGGCTCCCACCACCCGGACCCGCAAGGTCGCGGAGGCCGCTCCGGCCGCCGAGGCCGCCGCGGTGACCGAGGATGCCGCGGTCAAGCCGAAGCGCACCCGGACCCGCAAGGCCGCCGCTGCCGTCGTCGAGGCTCCGGCCGCGCCGGTGGCCGAGGAGGCCCCCCCGAAGCCGAAGCGCACGCGGACCCGCAAGGCCGTCGCTCCCGTCGTGGAGACCACGGAGGCCTGATCCCCGTTCCGCCGTCCGGTGGCCCGGTCCCCTTCCGAGGGGGCCGGGCCACCGGCGTATCCGGGCCGTACACACCGCCCCTACGCGCCGGTAACCTCGGGCCGGTAGCCTCTGGCCCATGAGCAAGCCGCCCCGCCTCACGCTGCCCTCCGGTGCCCGCGCGTACCTCCTGTCCACCGCACGCGGCGATTTCGCCGTGCACGAGGCCGGCGAGCCCGTCCGCGGCACCGCCCTGCTCGTCCCCGGGTTCACGGGCAGCAAGGAGGACTTCATCGGTCTCCTGGAGCCGCTCGCCGCCGCGGGGTACCGGGTGGTCGCGGTCGACGGGCGGGGGCAGCACGAGAGCCCCGGCCCGCGCGAGGAGTCGGCGTACGCGCTGGCGGAGCTCGCGCAGGACGTGCTGGCCCAGGCCGCCGCCGTGGACGGGGGTCCGGTCCATCTGGTCGGCCACTCGCTGGGCGGGCTTGTCGCGCGCGCCGCCGTACTGCGCGACGCGGCGCCCTTCGCCTCCCTCACGCTGATGAGCAGCGGGCCGGCCGCGATCGCAGAGGACCAGCAGGAGCGTACGAAGCTGCTGGTCGCCGCGTTGGAGGCGATGCGCGACGACATGCCGGGCGTCTGGACGGCCATGCGGTCCTTCGACCCCGAGGACGCGGTGCCCGACTCCCCCGAGCTCGCGGAGTTCCTGCGCGAGCGGTGGCTGGCCACCGTGCCCGAGCAGCTGATCGGCACGGGCCGGATCCTGGTCTCCGAGCCGGACCGGGTGGAGGTGCTGAGCGCCGTGGAGCTGCCGAAGCTGGTGCTGTCCGGTGAGGTCGACTACGCGTGGCCGGTGCCGCTGATGGACGAGATGACACGGCGACTGGGTGCGGCCCGGGTGGTCGTGGCGGGTACCGAGCACTCCCCCAATGCGGAGAATCCGCAGGTCACGGCGGGTGCGCTGGCCTCGTTCTGGGACGCTCACCCGCAGGGTTAGTTAGCGAGTGAAAAAATTTCTTTAGCGTAGGGAATGTTTGCCTCTTACACTTCGTTGGAACAGTGCAAGGAGAACACTGACGAAGGGAGAAGCCCCGTGCGCTTCGAGATTCTGCGCCTGGACGATGTCGACGGATCTGCCGTGGACAGCACCGTCGTGGACGCGGCCTCCGTCAACCGGATCGTGCAGCAGGCGGCCGCCGTAGGCCAGCGCATTCTGATCCGACCGGCCGAGAGTGCGTCCTCCTGACGCTTCCGCACCATCCGCACAAAGACGTCGACGCCCCCGCACCGATCCGGTGCGGGGGCGTTCGCGTGCGCGGGAGCAGGCCGGACGGCGGTCAGGCCGCGTGGATGACCTGGAGCACGCCGTTGATGATCTGCTGGACGGCGATCGCGGAGAGCATCATGCCGGCCAGGCGCGTCACGAGGACGACGCCGCCGTCCTTGATGACCCGGATGATCACCAGCGAGTAGCGCATGGCGGTCCACAGCACGAGGTGCATGGCAATGATCGCCAGCCAGACCGAGACCTGCCCGCTGACCCCGTCCGCCTTCTGCACGGCGAGGATGACGGAGACGATCGCACCGGGACCGGCGAGCAGCGGCATGCCGAGCGGCACGAGGGCGACGTTCACGTCCTTGGTCTGCTTGGGCTCGTCGTTCTTGCCGGTGAGCAGGTCGAGCGCGATGAGCAGGAGCAGCAGACCGCCCGCGATCATCAGCGCGGGGACGGAGACGTGCAGGTAGTCCAGGATCTGCTGGCCGCAGATGCCGAAGACGGCGATGACGCCGAAGGCCACGCAGACGGCCTGCCAGGCCATGCGGCGCTGCACCTTGGCAGGTCGGCCCGAGGTCAGGGCGAGGAAGATCGGCGTGATGCCCGGGGGATCCATAATCACAAAAAGCGTGAGAAATAGGGATCCGAAGACGGCGAAGTCGAACACAGTGATGCCTTGCAGGAGAGAGGGGTGTTTCGAAAAGAGGAAGAAGGGGCGCAGAGACGCGCTCGCACGCCGGTCGGCGTGTTACGCGCCGGTCGCTCCGCCGGCGCCCGGAACGGGGAAGGCCCCCGTCGCGCGGCGCGTGATCTCGCCGTAGATCTCGGGGTCGGTCGTGTACTCCCCGAGGCGGCACGTCTTGCGGCTGCCGTGGTAGTCGCTGGACCCGGTCGTGAGGATTCCGAGCTCGCCGGCCAGGGCGCGCAGCCGCCCGCGCGTGTCGGTGTCGTGGTCCATGTGGTCCACCTCGATGCCGTCCAGGCCTGCGGACGCGAGCTCGGCTATCGCGGACTCGGGGACGCACCGGCCGCGCTTGACGGCGGCCGGGTGCGCGAAGACGGTGACCCCGCCGGCCGCCTTGACCAGGCGGATGGCGTCGAAGGGGTCGAGCTCGTGCTTCTCGGCGTGCGCGCGGCCGCCGTCGGCGATCCAGTCCGTCGTGAACGCGTCGGACACGGTGGGGACGACGCCGAGCTCGACGAGCGCGGTGGCGATGTGCGGCCGCCCGACGGAGCCTTCGCCGGCGATCCGGGCCACCTGCTCCCAGGTGATGTCGACGCCGAGCTCCTGAAGCTTGCCGATCATGGCGTGGGCGCGCGGGGTGCGGTCGTCGCGGACGAGCTCCCGCTCGCGGGCCAGCTCGGGCTCCTCGGGGTCGAAGAGGTACGCGAGCAGGTGCATCCCGATGCCGTCGAGCCGGCAGGAGAGCTCCATGCCGGTGACGAGGGTGAGCCCGCTCGGCAGTGCGGCGAGGGCTTCGGCGTATCCCCCGACGGTGTCGTGGTCGGTCAGCGCGACCACGTCGAGGCCGGCGGCGGCCGCGTTACGGACCAGCTCTGCGGGGGCGTCGGTCCCGTCGGAGGCCGTGGAGTGGGCGTGCAGATCGATGCGCACGGCCGGTGCTCCAGGGGTCTCGCGGGTACGGGGGGACACCCCAGGATAACGCCCGCCCGCCGTCCGGACGCCACGCCACCCGCGGCCCGGCCCCGGCGCGGGCCCGGGGGGGCGGGGGTGGCTACGGACCGAGGACGCGCGGGCTCAGCGCGCCGCACGGCAGGAGTTCGACCTCGGCGCCCGCGTCCCGCAGGTCCGTCAGCACCAGTTCGTCGTACATCAGCAGGCCCGACTGCTCCGGCCAGACGACGGCCCACAGCCACAGCCCGCGCGCCTCACCGGCGAACACGGCCCGGTCGTCCGGGGCTCCCTTCACGTGCCACAGCGGTGTCGGGCGGCCCGCCGCGACGACCTTGGCGTGCGGCGGCGCCGAAACGTCGATGTACGTACCGGGGTCGGGTCCGTCGATCCCCGCATACCGCGCGCCGAGGCCGACTCCCAACTCCTCCGCGACCAGCAGCAGCTCGCCGATCCCGCCGAGCGGACCGGGACCCGAGCAGGCCACCGCCGTCGCCCGGCCCCCGCTGCGGTCGTCACCGGCCGCCGCCACCCCGGTGAACAGCCACCCCACCGGCAGCGGCCACGGCATCCACACCGGCACCTTCGCCCGGTTCACCACCACGCCCAGGCCTTCGACACTGGGCGGGATGACGGGCTGCAGGGGGTGCACCGTGCCATGCAGCGCACACTGCCACGAATCGGAGAAGAGCCCGGGCGCCCTGACCCGGCCTCCGCACTTCGGGCAAGTTGGTTCACCCCTCATAGGAAGCCACGCTCCTCCCCGCCCGGCGCCCCGTCAAGACACGATCACCCGTCCGGATGCCCCGGTGCGGATGTCTCAGTCCAGCGGCACAGCGGTACGAAGAGGATCCCGCAGATCCGTGCCGTGCGACAGCCAGCGTTCCTGGAGGGCCGCCGCTCCGTGCACCCGCTTCCAGGCGGCCTCGTTCGCCGTCATCGGCAGGAGCGGGAGGAAGTGCACCGGGTCCATGGGCTCGTCGAGTTCGAGGTCCTCGACCAGCCCGCCGGGCTCCGCGACGAGTACGGAGGTGAACGGCGCCCCGTCCCACAGCGGCGCGCCCACGTCGAGCGAGGCGCCGGGGGTCACGACCAGTCCCTCCACCTGCGGCGCGGCCCCCAGCACCGCGAGCGGCCGCAGCAGCTTGTCGGTGGGCGCGAGCCCCGCCCGTACGGTCAGCACGAGCTCGGCGCGCGGCCCGCGCAGCGGGTCGGCGACGACGACGGTCGGGTCGGCCATGGGTTGTGCGGACATGCCGAGGGTCGCGTACCGCACGAGGTCCCCCTCGGCGAAGCGCAGCACTTCGATGCGGTCGGTGCCGAGGAAGGTGACGGCGGCGCGGGCGTCGGGTTCGCCGAGCGCGCTGCGCAGCCGGGCTTCGACGAGAGCCAGAATTTGTGCCATGAAGCGAGCATAGAACTCGTATGAGGCGGGTAAAGGGCGGGTCTTGACCATCCGTCGGCTGATAACGTTGACCGCTGGTCGGGGCCACACTCTTGAAGAGCTGTTTCGGGGCAGCCGACGACAGGACGTCCTCCACGGAGGACCGGCCGGAGGAGGTGGGGCTGCAATGGATCGAAGTCGATCGTGCAGTACCAATCGCTCTTCCACTCCTTGTACGGGCACCACGGGCACGTTCCCGCCCGTTTGATCATCTGATCAGTAGAAGAGCGACGGCGGAACTTTGTCCTCCCGTCCTGTTCCTTCCGTCCGCCCCGGGCCTGCCCGCCTGCCGCGGCCGTGCCACTCGGAAGGGACCTCCCACCCGTACGGTCCGCAGCCGTGCGTGCGAAGGAGCCTGCCATGTCGATGCTGCCCTACCTGCGTGCCGCCGTACGCCCGGCCCTGCGCAGGTCCACCCCGTCCCAGCCCGGCTACGACACCACCCGCGACCCGTCCGCGAGCAGCGCGGTCGTCGACTGCGCCGTGTACCGCGACGGCCGACGCGCCCTGGGATCGGCCTGTCTGACCCCGCGTGAGGCGATGGCCCGCGTCCGCGAGAGCGGCGGGTTCGCCTGGATCGGCCTGCACGAGCCGACCGAGGCCGAGTTCGCGGGGATCGCCGCCACCTTCGGCCTGCACCCGCTCGCCGTGGAGGACGCGGTGCACGCGCACCAGCGGCCGAAGCTGGAGCGCTACGACGACACGCTCTTCACCGTTTTCAAGACGATCCACTACGTGGAGCACGCCGAACTGACCGCCACCAGCGAGGTGGTGGAGACCGGCGAGGTGATGTGCTTCACCGGCCCCGACTTCGTCATCACGGTCCGGCACGGCGGCCAGGGCTCCCTGCGGTCCCTGCGCCACCGCCTCCAGGACGACCCCGAACTGCTCGCCAAGGGCCCCTCGGCCGTCCTGCACTCCATCGCCGACCACGTCGTCGACGGGTACATCGCGGTCGCGGCGGCCGTCCAGGACGACATCGACGAGGTGGAGAGCGCGGTGTTCGCCGCGCCCGCCAAGGGCAGTGCGCGCGGCGGGGACGCGGGCCGCATCTACCAGCTCAAGCGCGAGGTGCTGGAGTTCAAGCGGGCCGTCTCCCCGATGCTGCGGCCGATGGAGCTGCTGAGCGAGCGTCCGATGCGGCTGGTGGACCCGGACATCCAGAAGTACTTCCGCGACGTCGCCGACCACCTGGCTCGCGTGCACGAGCAGGTCATCGGCTTCGACGAGCTCCTGAACTCGATCCTCCAGGCCAATCTGGCGCAGGCGACCGTCGCGCAGAACGAGGACATGCGCAAGATCACCTCGTGGGCGGCGATCATCGCCGTACCGACGATGATCTGCGGGGTCTACGGGATGAACTTCGACCACATGCCCGAGCTCCAGTGGAAGTACGGCTACCCGATGGTGATGGCCACCATCGTCGGCATCTGCTTCACCATCCACCGCGCGCTGCGCCGCCACGGCTGGCTCTAGGCCGTGTCTTTCGGATCATGCCGGGCCCGAAGCCGGGTCCCAGGCCACCCCCTACTCTGTTGCGCATGACTCTCAGCGCGCTCGACCTGGCCCTCGTCGAGGAGGCCACCAAGAAGTCCGGCCTGATCTGGGTCCGCGGCTCCGGGGCCGACCGGGCCCTGTGGCACGCCTGGGTCGACGGCGCGGCCCACGTACTGGGCGACGGACCCGGGGAGCAGCCCTTCCCGGGGCTCGCGGACGGCGGGACCGCCGAGGTGACCGTGCGCAGCAAGGACAAGGGCGGCCGGCTGGTCGCCTGGACGGCGGCCGTACGCGAGCTCCCGCCCCGCAGCGAGGAGTGGCAGGCCGCCGTGGCCGAGCTGAAGGGGAAGCGGCTGAACGCGCCCGACTCGGAGCGGATGACCGAGCGGTGGGCGCGCGAGTGCCGGCTGCTGCGGCTGGAGCCGGTGGCGGCGAGCACGGACCTGCCCGGCGGATCGCTGGCGGCGACCCCGCTGGGCTCGCCGGCGGTCACCCGCCGGCCCGTCCCGGCCGGGCTGCCGAAGCTGCTGTTCAAGCGGAAGAAGGCGGCCCGCTGAGGGGAGTCCGCACCCCCGCGCCCGTCGGTACCCCGTACCGCTACTTGGTCGGGTTCGAGCCCTGTCCCGAGCTCTTGCTCGGGCTCGGCGACGGGGCGGAGCCCCCGCCCTGGTCCTTGGTCGTCGGCATCTGGGTGCCGTAGTCGACGGTCTGGTCCTGCGCCGGCGCCTCCAGCGGGAAGGTCTTGCCCCACTCCGCGAGGTCGACCTGCCCGGCCCCGCCGGCCCGCTCCAGGCGCATCGGGTACGGGGTCCCCTCCAGGGAGACCGACAGCTTGCCGCCCTTGCCCTTGTCCGCCGTGACCAGGACCGCGCGGGTGTGCCCGACCTTGGTGTAGTCGTCCTCCTTGGCGAGCTTGCCGTCGAGTCCGAGCAGCCCGTCGAGCAGCACCTGCATGTCGGTGAACCCGCGGAACTGCTTGTACGTGGGGTCGCCCTGGGGCACCTTCACGTACTTGTCGCCGAGCTTGCCGGCCGAGTCGGACTTGCCCCAGAAGGTGGCGCTCGCCTTGAGGTAGAGCTGCTCGCCCACGCGCAGCACCTGGAAGGTGTCCTCCTGCGACTTCACCTCGCCGGAGCCGCCGTCCTTGCCCAGCCGCATGTCGAGCGTGAAGGACTTGCCGCCGCTGACGAGCGTGCCGGACAGGTGCACCGAGGCGGCGGCGCCGGCCGCGGCCTTCGCCTTGTCCTCGATCTGGTCGGCGGAGAGCTTGCCGACCCCGTTGGTGCCCTCGTCCGGGTCCGCGCCGCAGCCCGTGCCGGCGACGGCCAGGCCCGCGAACAGGACACCGGCGAAGGCCGCCCGGCGCAGCCGAACGGCGGGGAGGTAGGCGGTCACGGGCAGGTGCCTCTCGTCGTGCGTCTTGGAGCAGCAGGCAGCGTACCCGCCCGTAGCCACCGCACCGGGCGGGTGGTCGGCCGTACCCACGGGCGGACCGCCCCACCAGGACGCTCTCCCTGGCCACGGGCTAGCCTGAGGGGCGGCAGGACTGAGGATCGACGCTCTAGGAGGCGCTCGCATGGCTGGTGGCGCCCCGCGGATCTTCGTCTCGCATCTGTCGGGTGTGCCCGTGTTCGACCCCAACGGCGACCAGGTCGGCCGCGTCCGCGACCTCGTCGCGATGCTGCGCGTCGGCGGGCGTCCGCCGCGGCTGCTGGGCCTGGTGGTCGAGGTGGTCAGCCGGCGCCGGATCTTCCTCCCGATGACCCGGGTCACGGGCGTGGAGTCCGGACAGGTCATCACCACCGGTGTCGTCAACATGCGCCGCTTCGAGCAGCGGCCCACCGAGCGCCTGGTCCTCGGCGAACTGCTGGACCGCCGGGTGACGCTGGGGGCCACCGGCGAGGAGGTCACCGTCCTCGACGTGGCCATCCAGCAGCTGCCGGCCCGCCGCGACTGGGAGATCGACAAGATCTTCGTGCGCAAGGGCAAGAGCGGCGCGCTGCGCCGGCGCGGCGAGACCCTGACCGTGGAGTGGTCGGCGGTGACCGGCTTCTCGCTGGAGGAGGAGGGCCAGGGCGCCGAGAACCTGGTGGCCACGTTCGAGCAGATGCGCCCGGCCGACGTGGCGAACGTCCTGCACCACCTGTCGCCGAAGCGGCGCGCCGAGGTGGCCAACGCGCTCGACGACGACCGGCTCGCGGACGTCATGGAGGAGCTGCCCGAGGACGAGCAGGTGGAGATCCTCGGCAAGCTGAAGGAGGAGCGCGCCGCCGACGTCCTGGAGGCGATGGACCCGGACGACGCGGCCGACCTGCTCTCGGAGCTCCCGGAGGACGACAAGGAGCGGCTGCTGACGCTGATGCAGCCGAACGACGCGGCCGACGTGCGGCGCCTGCTGTCGTACGAGGAGAACACCGCGGGCGGTCTGATGACGACGGAGCCGATCGTGCTGCGGCCCGACGCGACGGTCGCGGACGCGCTGGCCCGCGTCCGGCAGTCGGACCTGTCGCCGGCGCTGGCCGCGCAGGTGTACGTGTGCCGGCCGCCGGACGAGACGCCCACGGGCAAGTACCTGGGCACGGTGCACTTCCAGCGGCTGCTGCGGGACCCCCCGTTCACGCTGGTGAGCTCGATCGTGGACACGGACCTGCCGCCGCTGCGTCCGGACGCCTCGCTGCCCCAGGTGACGAGCTACCTCGCCGCCTACAACATGGTCGCTGTACCGGTGGTGGACGAGAGCGGCTCGCTGCTGGGCGCGGTGACCGTGGACGACGTACTGGACCACCTGCTGCCGGACGACTGGCGGGAGACGGACTTCCACGCCGAGGAGGTCTCCAGTGGGCAGTGACCGACGGGGCGAGCCGGCGCGCGAACGCCGCCGTGAGCAGATCCGCGTGCGGCGCGAGCTGGCGCGCGAGCACGCCCGTGAGTACGCGCGCGAGCAGGGGCTCACGGGCCGGGAGGAGGAGTCCGCCGAGCGGCTGCGGTCCAGGGCGGCCGCTTCCCCGACCGGGTCGACCGCGCTGACGCGGTCGACGCGGGTGCGCCTGGACCAGCCCCGGCCGGACCGGCGGCGGCTGCTTCCGGTGTACGACCCGGAGGCGTTCGGGCGGCTGTCGGAGCGGGTGGCGCGGTTCCTCGGCACGGGCCGGTTCATCGTCTACATGACGCTGGTCATCATCGTCTGGGTGCTGTGGAACATCTTCGCGCCGCAGCACCTGCGGTTCGACGAGTACCCGTTCATCTTCCTGACGCTGATGCTGTCGCTGCAGGCCTCGTACGCGGCTCCGCTGATCCTGCTCGCGCAGAACCGGCAGGACGACCGCGACCGGGTCAACCTGGAGCAGGACCGCAAGCAGAACGAACGCTCCATCGCCGACACCGAGTACCTGACCCGGGAGATCGCGGCGCTGCGGATGGGCCTGGGCGAGGTCGCGACCCGCGACTGGATCCGGTCGGAGTTCCAGGACCTGATCAAGGAGATGGACGAGCGGCGGCTATTCCCGGAGGAGAGTGACGAAGGCGACCGCTAGCGGCCTTTCCTGAGGCAGGCTACCGAGCCGTACCATCGGGACATGGCTACCGACACAAGCTCCGCCGCCGTGCCTGAGCAGGACGCGATCCTCGACGCGCTGGCGACGGTGAACGACCCCGAGATCCACCGGCCGATCACCGAGCTCGGCATGGTCAAATCGGTGGAGATCGGCGATGGCGGCGAGGTCGCGGTCACGGTCTACCTCACGGTGTCGGGCTGCCCCATGCGCGAGACGATCACCAAGAACGTCACCGAGGCCGTCGAGCGGGTCGCGGGCGTCACCTCGGTCGCGGTCACGCTGGACGTGATGAGCGACGAGCAGCGCAAGGAGCTGGCGGCGACTCTGCGCGGCGGCACCGCCGAGCGCGAGGTCCCGTTCGCCAAGCCGGGCTCGCTGACCCGCGTCTACGCGGTGGCGTCCGGCAAGGGCGGCGTCGGCAAGTCGTCGGTGACGGTGAACCTGGCCGCGGCGATGGCCGCGGACGGTCTGAAGGTCGGCGTCGTCGACGCGGACATCTACGGCCACAGCGTGCCGCGCATGCTGGGCGTGGAGGGCCGCCCGACCCAGGTCGAGAACATGATCATGCCGCCGTCGGCGAACGGCGTGAAGGTCATCTCCATCGGCATGTTCACGCCGGGCAACGCGCCGGTGGTGTGGCGCGGCCCGATGCTCCACCGGGCGCTGCAGCAGTTCCTGGCGGACGTGTTCTGGGGCGACCTGGACGTGTTGCTGCTGGACCTGCCGCCGGGTACGGGCGACATCGCGATCTCGGTCGCGCAGCTGGTGCCGAACGCGGAGATCCTGGTCGTGACCACCCCGCAGCAGGCGGCGGCCGAGGTCGCGGAGCGGGCCGGCTCGATCGCGGTGCAGACGCACCAGAAGATCGTCGGCGTCGTCGAGAACATGTCCGGGCTGCCGTGCCCGCACTGCGACGAGATGGTCGACGTGTTCGGCTCGGGCGGTGGCCAGAAGGTCGCCGACGGCCTGACGAAGACGGTCGGCGCGGCGGTGCCGGTGCTCGGCTCGATCCCGATCGACGTACGGCTGCGCGAGGGCGGCGACGAGGGCAGGCCGGTCGTCCTGTCGGACCCGGACTCCCCGGCCGGCGCGGCGCTGCGCTCCATCGCGGGCAAGCTCGGCGGCCGCGCCCGCGGCCTGGCCGGCATGTCCCTGGGCATCACCCCGCGCAACAAGTTCTGAGCACGTTCTGAGCGAGGAGGGCACCGCCGGCCGGCGGTGCCCTTTCCCGTACCCGGGCTACTCGTACGACGCGATGTCGCCGATCACCGAGAAGCCGAGTCCGTACGCGCTCATCCCCCGCCCGTACGCACCCACGTGCACGCCGCCCTTCGTCGACCCGGCCAGGACCCAGCCGAACTCCGACTCGCGGTAGTGGAACGGCGTCGGCTCCCCGTCGACCGGGAGCGACAGCGTCGACCAGTCCGGCCCCGCGAGGTCGTCGGCGAGCTCCCACGCGGCCTCGGTCTGCTGGTCGAGCCAGTCGTCGCGCAGGGTGTGGTCCATCTGCCCCGGCCAGCTGTACGCCAGCAGCCCCGAGCCGGCCAGCCAGGCCGCCGAGGAGACCGAGGTGGCCTCCAGGACGCCGGTGCCGTCGCTGCTGCGGCGCAGCGGGTTGCTCGCGACGGTGACGACCACCGCGAAGCGCTCCTTCTCGCCGGTCGCGAGCTCTCCGCGCGCGGAGGGCTCGTCGCCGTGGCCGGTGGAACCGTGCTCGACGGTGCCGTCGGCCCCGGTGCCCACCTGCATGAGCCAGCGCGGGCCGCTGAAGGCCCCGTCCAGCCCGTACCAGGGGAAATCGGCCCGCAGGTACCCCTCCGCCGTCCGGCGGGCCGCCGGGACGGGCGCGGCGGCCTCCTGGGGCTGCGCGGGCGCCGGCTGCGGGGGTGCACCGGTCTCGGCCGGCGCGGGCTGCGTCTGCGCGGCTGGTGCGGCAGCGGCAGCGGGCGCCTCGGCGGGCTGCACCCCTACCCGGCTACTGCTCGTCGTCTCCATCGATGCGGCCTCTCGTTCCGTGGGGTCCGGAACGCGCCCTCCCCCACGTGTCGTCGGGGGGACCCCCACCCTGGGGCGTCCTGGGTCCGGACTCATGGAGGATAGCCACCGGACCCCGAATCGCCCGGAAGGCTCGAAACCAGGGGGTGTCTCAGGTGGCGTCGGCGTCGTACGAGGTGCGCTGCTCGGCGGCCGGGGCGGCGGGCTTCTTCAGCAGGTCCGGGCCGGTGGCGGCGGGCGCGGCGGAGGTGGTCGCGGCGGCCGGGGCCGGGTCCGCCTCACGGCTGTTCACGGCGTCGGTGACGTCGTTCAGCTCCTTGCGGAGATCGAAGGTGCTGCGGATCTCCTGCAGGTCCTCGTTCTCGCTCAGCTGCTTGCGCAGGAACGTCTTCGGGTTCAGGTCCTCGAACTCGAAGTCCTTGAACTCGGGGCCGAGTTCGGACCGGATGTCCTGCTTCGCGCTGTCGGAGAACGCGCGGATCTTCCGGATGACCCCGGTGACGTCCTGGATCACCTTCGGCAGCTTGTCCGGGCCGAAGATGAGGATGGCGAGCACCACGATCGTGACCAGCTCGAGTGCGCCTATGTCGTTGAACACCTTGCCGCTCCTCGGCTCTTTTCACTTCGGGCCACGACACACGGTACCCGGCCTCGTCTGCGGGCCCGTACATCGGTGCCGCATCAGCCCCGGATTCTCCATCTGGTCATGATCCGTTCGCCGAACCGAGGACCAGTTCCAGGGTGCGCTCGCGGCCGTCGCGCAGCACGGTCAGGGTGAGCGGATCGCCCGGGCGGTGGGCGCGGATCTTGATGACGAGTTCGTCGCCGCCGTGCACGCGCACACCGTCCACCTTGGTGATCACGTCGCCGCCCTGGATCCCGGCCCGGGCCCCGGGGCCGTCGGGGGTGACGGCGGGCTTGCCTCCCTCGCCCTTGGCGGCGACGCGGGCCCCGTCGCCGGTGTACTCCATGTCGAGGGTGACGCCGATGACGGGGTGGGTGGCGCGGCCGGTGCGGATCAGCTCCTCGGCGACGCGCTTGCCCTGGTTGACCGGGATGGCGAAGCCGAGCCCGATGCTGCCGCTCTGCTTCGCGCGCTCTGCGCCGTCGCCGCCCGCGTCCGCCCCCCGGATCGCACTGTTGATGCCGATCACGCGGGCCTTGGCGTCGAGGAGCGGGCCGCCGGAGTTGCCGGGGTTGATGGGGGCGTCGGTCTGGAGGGCGTCGACGTAACTGATGTCGCTGCCGTCGCCCTTGTCGCCGCCGGCGGTGATGGGCCGGCCGGTGGCGCTGATGATGCCGGCTGTGACGGTGTTGGAGAGGTCGAAGGGCGCGCCGATGGCCACGACCGGGTCGCCGACCTTCACGTTCTCGGAATTCCCGAGGGAGAGCGGCTGCAGGCCCCGTACGCCTTCGACCTTGACCACGGCCAGGTCGTAGCCGCTGTCGCGGCCGACCAGCTCGGCGGTGACGCTCTCGCCGGTGCTGAAGGTGACCGTTATGTCCTTGGCGTCGGAGACGACGTGGTTGTTGGTCAGGATGTGGCCCTGACCGTCGAGGACGAACCCGGTTCCGGTACCGCTGCCGGTGCTGCCGCGTACGTGGAGGGTGACGACTCCGGGCAGCGCGGTGGCGGCGATCCCGGCCACGCTCTCGGGGGCTCGGCCCTTGTTCTCGACGGCGGCCTGGGGCAGTTCGAGGCGCGTGCTGCTCTGCCGCTCGGCGAGCACGCCGAGCCACCCGCCGATGCCCCCGGCGAGCAGGGCGATGCCGAGCCCGAGCGCGAGGGCGTGCCGCATCCGTACCACGTGGCCGCCGCCGGTCGCCTTGCCCTGGTCCACCACCTGCAGCGGCTGCTCGCCCCAGGGGTCGTACCCGGGCCCCGCCGCGGCCTCGGGGTCCTGCGGCGCGGGCTCGGCCGCCGGGCCCGGAGCCGCCTCCGGTTCCGCTTGCGGGGCGGCGGGGCGGCTCCACCACGTCGGGGCCGTGTCGGACTGCTGCTGGTCGGCCATGGGCGCTCCCCCGGGGTACCTGTAGCACCGCCGGGCGGCGCATCTGCCGCAGATTCAACCAGGTGCTCCGCCGACCGGGGGCTCCGCCCCCGGCCCCCGGCACCTCAGCGGGTCAGGGAGACGGGGCGGGGAGAGATCGAGGGATGCACCGGGGGGAGGGGAGCCGTGGGGCGCGTGCCCGCCACGAATCCGGGGCCGGGAGCGCGGTCGCGGACCACCGCGTCCGTCACCGACACCGCCGGGCCCGGACGCGATGCCGGGGCCTCGCCCCGTACGGTCGGATCCAGCGAGTCGATCGGCAGCGAGCCGCCCAGCGCGATCGCGGCCAGCGAGACCGCCCCGGCCGCCACGAACGCGAAGCGGCGGCGCGGCCGCCCCACCTCGTGTATGCGGAAGCCCTGCTGCGGCGCGGCCGGAGCCACGTACCCGAAGAGATCCGCGCCGGGCGGACCCGGCGGACCGGAAGACGGACCCGACGGCCCGTCGGGACCGCCGCCCGGCAGCCCCTGCAACCGGGCCAACAGCCCGGCCGACAGCGGCGGCGGTGCGCTCTCGACGAACAGGCTCTTCAGGCGGCGCTGCGCATCGGCCTCGGCCTTGCACTTGGCACACGTGGCCAGATGGGCCAGGACCCGCTCGCGCGCGTCATGGCTCAGTTCCCCGTCGACCAGGGCGGCCAGCCGGTCGCCCAGGTGCTGTTCGGCAGGAGAGGGACTGGGACTGACTCCGCTCACTCGGTTCCGCCCTCTCCCCCGGCGCCGGGCGCGCCCACCGCCACTCCCGCCAGTGCCCGCTGCTCGGCCCGGGCCTCGGGGGACCGGTGCTTGAGCGCCTTGCGCAGGTGCGACCGGCCCCGGTGGATACGGCTGCGCACGGTGCCGAGCTTCACGCCCAGCGTCGCGGCGATCTCCTCGTACGACAGGCCCTCGATGTCGCACAGCACCACGGCCGCGCGGAACTCGGGCGCAAGGGTGTCCAGCGCCTGCTGCACGTCCGCGTCGAAGTGGGTGTCGTGCAGGACCTGCTGCGGGGACGGCTCGCGGCTCGGCAGCCGCTCGGCTGCGTCGTCGGCGAGCGCGTCGAAGCGGATCCGCTGCTTGCGGCGGACCATGTCGAGGAACAGGTTGGTGGTGATCCGGTGCAGCCAGCCCTCGAAGGTGCCCGGCGTGTACGTGGACAGCGAGCGGAAGACGCGGACGAAGACCTCCTGCGTCAGGTCCTCGGCGTCGTGCTGGTTGCCCGTCAGACGGTAGGCAAGGCGGTAGACCCGGGCACTGTGCGTGCTGACGATCTCCTCCCATGAAGGAGGGGTCCACGCCTGGGTGCCCGCATCGGCGGCAAAGGTCGCGGTGGTTGCGGTGGCAGCGGTGTGGAAGCGGTCAGCAATGTTGGTCACGGATTTCGGCTCACCCGCCGACCAGAAGAGGCGTCTGAATACGCCTCCACGATCCACAGGCGCAGCCGCACCTCCCCTATCGGCTCTGGTGGTGTCCATTGGAGTCCCTACCATAGCCACCCCTCCCGTCAGCTCCGGATAAGCGTTTTTGCAGTAACTTTGCACGTGCCTGCGACTGGCCGGGCCGTCGATCTGCCCGCTGCCGCCCCATCTATCCCGGCTGTGCCCGGCCCATACGCCCCTTTTCGCCTCGCTGGTTCGATCCGCCGCTGTTTTCTCCAACGCCCGGTCCCATCTGCGGGTTCCCGACGTCAGCGGATACAGTCACCGTTGCGCCAACTATGGGGACAGGAGAGGGTCATTACCGGCAACCGGCAGACGAGCTGGGCGTTCGCCGACGCGTTTGTCGCCGAGGACGACGCTCTGCGGTGGGCCCGCGACCGGGCCAGGGAAGCGGGCCTGCGCTCCGTCTCCCCGGGCACCGGGGCCGCGCTGCGCCTGCTCGCCGCCACCGCGGACGCCAAGGCGGTGGCCGAGATCGGCACCGGCACCGGCGTCTCCGGCATCCACCTCCTCCACGGCATGCGCCCCGACGGGGTGCTGACCACCGTGGATCCCGAGGCCGACCGGCAGGCCTTCGCCCGCCAGGCCTTCCGCGCCGCCGGCTTCGCGGGCAACCGCGCCCGGTTCATCCCCGGCCGCGCACTCGACGTACTCCCCCGCCTCGCCGACGGCGGGTACGACCTCGTCTTCTGCGACGGCGACCCCTCCGAGTCCCTCGACTACCTCGCCGAATCGTTGCGCCTGCTGCGCCCCGGCGGGCTGGTGTGCTTCGAGGGGGTCTTCTCGGACGGCCGCACCGTCGACGGGGCGGCCCAGCAGACCGAGGTGCTGCGCGTACGGGAGCTGCTGCGCAGCGTCCGCGAGAGCCCGGCGCTGGAGGCGGCCCTGCTCCCGGTCGGCGACGGCCTGCTGTGCGCGGTCCGGCGCTGAGTGCCCGTACGGCTCGGCGGGACCCGGCCCGGCCCAGGAGCCGGATCGGGGCGAGGCGGCCGGGGACGGGCTCCCCGGACCCGGACATGACACAACGCCGCCCCGACCGCGGGAAGCGGCCGGGGCGGCGCAGAGAATGCTGGTGGTGCTGCGGTGCTGCCGACGGGTTAGCCGACGACCTTCTTCAGGGCGTCACCCAGGGCGTCCGCCTCGTCCGGAGTCAGCTCGACGACAAGCCGACCGCCGCCCTCGAGCGGTACGCGCATGACGATGCCCCGCCCCTCCTTGGTGACCTCGAGCGGGCCGTCGCCCGTCCGCGGCTTCATGGCCGCCATGCTCGTTCCCCTTCCTGAAACCAGCTCATCGTCAGCCGACGGCCCCATTCAGGCGCCTGGAACCCGGCATCGAACACATTGCTTCTTGGCCATTATCCCGCATGTCAGGACCCGATGACCAACATCGGCAGGGAACGCTTGCGCAACGCGCTCGGCCAAAACCACTCATTTCGGGGACGTGCCTGCGATACTTCGCCGTCGCACCCGGCGTCCGCCCTCCGCTTTCTTTGACGCACATCACATGCCCCGGAGCGGTCCGGTCCGCCATGCTGGCCCTTGCACCGGCCGGTACCGGCCGGTAGCCAAGCCCGCGACGAAGGGGGACCCCCTGCCATGGCCGACAGCGTGCTCTACGAAGTGACCGACGGACTCGCGAAGATCACGATCAACCGTCCCGACGCCATGAACGCGATGAACACCGAGGCCAAGGTCGCGCTGCGCGACGCGGTCCAGGCGGCGGCCGCCGATCCGGCCGTCCGCGCGGTGCTGCTGACGGCGGCCGGCAACCGGGCGTTCTGCGTCGGCCAGGACCTCAAGGAGCACATCGGGAACCTGGCGGCGGACCGCGAGAGCGGTTCCTCGCTGACCATGAACACGGTCGCGGAGCACTACAACCCGATCGTGCGCGCCCTGACCGAGATGCCCAAGCCGGTGGTGGCGGGCGTCAACGGCGTGGCGGCCGGGGCGGGCTTCGGCTTCGCACTGGCGGCGGATTTCCGGGTCGTCGCCGACACGGCCTCCTTCAACACCTCCTTCGCGGGGGTGGCGCTGACCGCCGACTCCGGCGTCTCCTGGACCCTCCCCCGCCTGATCGGCGCCTCCCGCGCCTCCGACCTGCTGCTCTTCCCCCGCTCGGTGAAGGCGCAGGAGGCGTACGAGCTCGGCATCGTGAACCGCCTGGTCCCCTCGGACTCCCTGCACGCGGAGGCCGAGGCGGTGGCCCGCACCCTGGCGGCCGGCCCGACGGTGGCCTACGCGGCCCTCAAGGAGTCCCTCGCCTACGGGGCCTCCCGCTCGCTGGCCGAGGCGCTGGCCCACGAGGACACCCTGCAGGCCCGCGCGGGCTCCTCCGAGGACCACTCGATCGCCGTCCAGGCCTTCCTCGCGAAGCAGCCGCCGAAGTACCTGGGCCGCTGAGTCCGCCACCCCCGTCGCCGCCTGCCCCCGCCCTCCTGCGCCTCAGGCGGGGGTACGGGCGGCGCAGGCGGCCAGGTGGTCGTTGACCAGCCCGCAGGCCTGCATCAGCGCATAGGCGGTCGTGGGCCCGACGAACCGGATCCCCGCCTTCTTCAGCGCCTTGGACAGGGCCGTGGACTCGGGCGTCACCGCCGGCACCTCGGAGATCGTCTTCGGGGCCGGGCGGCCCGGCTCCGGCGCGTACGACCAGATCAGCGCGTCCAGTTCGCCCTGCTCCCACTCGGCCAGCACCTTCGCGTTGGCGAGCGTGGCCTCGATCTTGGCCCGGTTGCGGATGATCCCCTCGTCGGCGAGCAGCCGCTCCGCGTCGGCCGGTCCGAAGGCGGCGACATCGGCGATCACGAACCCCGAGAAGGCCTTACGGAAGCCCTCCCTCCGGCGCAGGATCGTCAGCCAGGACAGCCCCGACTGGAACGCCTCCAGGCACAGCCGCTCGTACAGGCCGTCGTCCCCGTGCACCGCGCGCCCCCACTCCGTGTCGTGGTACGCGATGTACTCCTCGGTGGCCAGCGCCCAGGGGCAGCGCAGGCCGCCGTCCGGACCCACGACCGCCGTCACTGCCCCTCCTGGTGGGCGTCCTTGTGCAGGTCGACCGCGCTGCCCGGCGCCTGCGCGCCGCGGCCCTGTGCGGCCGCGGCCGTCAGCTCCGCGATCCGCACGTCCCGCTCGGCGAGCTCCGCCGCGAGCCGTTCCAGTACGTCGTCCACCTCGGCCATCCGGTACCCGCGCGGCGCGACCGGCAGGCGCAGGGCGTCGATGTCGCCCCGTACGACCGGGCGGCTCTCCGGCAGCGCGTCGGCCACCCGGTCCGGCTCCGCCTCCGGCAGCACGGCCTCGGAACCACCGCCCACCACGGCCAGGGTGACCGCCGCGACGACCACGACCAGCGCGATCAGCAAGAACCAGAACACGAGCAACTCCCTGAGAGACATCGGGCCACCGGCCACCAGGTTAAGGTCGCAGCGAGGCGCGAGGGCCGCCGGAGGAGGAAAGAACGGGATGCTGCGACTGGGCAGGCGCGAGTTCGACACCCACGAGCCGGTGATCATGGCCATCGTGAACCGGACTCCGGACTCCTTCTACGACCAGGGTGCGACGTTCCGCGACGAGCCCGCGCTGGACCGGGTCGAGCAGGCGGTCGCCGAGGGCGCCGCGATCATCGACATCGGCGGGGTCAAGGCGGGTCCGGGCGAGCACGTGGACGCGGCCGAGGAGGCCCGGCGCACGGTCGGCTTCGTGGCCGAGGTGCGGCGCCGTCACCCGGACGTGGTGATCAGCGTCGACACCTGGCGGCACGAGGTCGGCGAGGCCGTCTGCGAAGCCGGGGCCGACGTCCTGAACGACGCCTGGGGCGGGGTGGACCCGAAGCTGGCCGAGGTCGCGGCCCGCCACGGCGTCGGCCTGGTCTGCACCCACGCGGGCGGGGTCGAGCCGCGCACCCGGCCGCACCGGATCACGTACGACGACGTGGTGGAGGACATCCTGCGGGTCACGGTCGGGCTCGCGGAGCGCGCGGCCGCGCTCGGCGTCCGGCGCGACGCGATCATGATCGACCCGGGCCACGACTTCGGGAAGAACACCCGCCACTCGCTGGAGGCCACGCGCCGGCTGGGCGAGATGACGGACACCGGCTGGCCGGTGCTGGTCTCCCTGTCCAACAAGGACTTCGTCGGCGAGACCCTCGACAAGCCGGTCAAGGAGCGCCTGCTGGGCACCCTGGCCACGACGGCCGTCTCGGCCTGGCTCGGCGCCCAGGTCTACCGGGTCCACGAGGTCGCGGAGACCAGGCAGATCTTGGACATGGTGGCCTCGATCCAGGGCCACCGGCCCCCGGCGGTGGCGCGCCGGGGGCTCGCGTAGCGGCGGCGCAGCGGCTGCCGCCGCGGCTACTTGCCGACTTCCTTGGTCACCAGCGCGATGGCCTCGTCCACGTCGTCCGTGACGTGGAAGAGGTAGAGGTCGCGCTCCGAGGCCTTGCCCTGCGCGATCACCGTGTTCCTCAGCCAGTCGACCAGGCCCGACCAGTACTCCGACCCGAACAGCACGATCGGGAACCGGGTGATCTTCTGGGTCTGGACCAGGGTCAGGGCCTCGAACAGCTCGTCCAGCGTGCCGAGTCCGCCCGGCAGGACCACGAAGCCCTGGCTGTACTTCACGAACATCGTCTTGCGGACGAAGAAGTACCGGAAGTTCAGGCCGAGGTCCACGTGCTGGTTGAGCCCCTGCTCGAAGGGGAGCTCGATGCCCAGGCCCACGGAGATCCCGTTGGCCTCCCGGGCGCCCTTGTTGGCGGCCTCCATCGCGCCCGGGCCGCCGCCCGTGATCACCGCGAAGCCCGCCTCCACGAGCGCGCTGCCGATCCGCACGCCGGCCTCGTACTCCGGCGAACCGACGGGCGTACGGGCCGAGCCGAACACGCTGATCGCCGGCGGCAGCTCCGCCAGCGTGCCGAAGCCCTCGATGAACTCCGACTGGATGCGCAGGACCCGCCAGGGATCGGTGTGCACCCACTCGGTGGGCCCGGCGGAATCCAGCAGCCGCTGGTCCGTCGTACTGCCCGCCTGTACCTGGCTCCGCCTGCGCAGCACCGGCCCGAGCTGCTGCTCCTCGGGCCGACGACGAGCGTCCCCGTCGGAAGTGCGGTGGTTGCCCATGATGTGCTCCCTCCTGCTGATCGTTGGATCAGCCTAGGCGCACAAAGGTGACGAGAAGCGGAATTCAGGAGGTCAGCCAGGCGCGGAGTCGTTCCTCGCAGTGGAGGATCGCCTTCGTCTCCACGCGTTCGTCGACCTTGTGGGCCAGCAGGGCGTCGCCCGGGCCGTAGTTGACCGCCGGAACGCCGAGGGCGCTGAAGCGGGAGACGTCCGTCCAGCCGAACTTCGGCATGGCGCGGCCGCCGACCGCCTCCATGAACGCCGCCGCGGCGGGGTGGGAGAGGCCGGGGAGGGCGCCGCCGGAGAAATCGTCGATCACGAACTCGGCGACGCCGCAGTCCGCGAAGACCTCCCGGACGTGGGCGATCGCCTCGTCCATGCTGCGGTCCGGGGCGAAGCGGAAGTTGACCGTCACCGTGCACGCGTCGGGGATGACGTTGTTGGCGACGCCGCCCTCGATGCGGACCGCGTTCAGGCCCTCGTGGTACTCCAGGCCGTCGATCACCGGCTTGCGGGGCTCGTACGCCGCGAGTTTGGCGAGAATCGGGGCCGCCGCGTGGATGGCGTTGGAGCCCATCCAGCTGCGCGCGGAGTGGGCGCGCTCGCCGGACGTGCGGAGCAGGACGCGCAGGGTGCCCTGGCAGCCGCCCTCGACCTCGGCGTTCGACGGCTCCAGCAGGACCGCGAAGTCGCCGGTCAGCCAGTCGGGGTGGGCCTCGGCGACCTTGCCCAGTCCGTTGAGGTCGGCGGCGACCTCCTCCTGGTCGTAGAAGACGAAGGTGAGGTCGCGGTTGGGCTCGGGCACGGTCGCGGCGATGCGCAGCTGTACGGCGACGCCGGATTTCATGTCGGTCGTTCCGCAGCCCCACAGGACGTCGTTCTCGTCCAGGCGGGACGGGACGTTGTCGGCGATCGGCACGGTGTCGAGGTGGCCGGCGAGGACGACGCGCTCGGCCCTGCCGAGGTTCGTACGGGCCACGACGTTGTTGCCGTACCGGTCGACCCTGAGGTGCGGCAGGGCGCGCAGCGCGTGCTCCACCAGGTCGGCGAGGACCTTTTCGTCGCCGCTCACGGACGGGATGTCGACGAGCCGGGCGGTCAGCTCGGCGGCGTCCAGGGTGAGGTCCAGCTCGGATTCGGACATGGTCCTGACCCTAATGCCCAGGACTGCGGCGAAGCTCTCACGTCCGGCCGGTGGACGCGTCACATGGCTCAAGTACGGTGGGCGCCGTGACCCGGAACGATCCCCCCCGTCCTCGTCGCCGACGTCGGCCGCTGCTCACGTGCGCCGGTGTGTTGGTGCTGCTCGCGCTGATCGGCTACTTCGCCGTGCAGTACAACACCACGAACGGCGGTGGCGGCGCGCCGCACTGCACGGCCAGCGTGCGGACGAGTCCGACCGGCGTCGACATGACCCCGGAACAGGCGGGCAACGCGGCGACCATAGCCGCGGTCGGCGTTGCCAAGGGCCTGCCGGACCGGGCCCTGGCCATCGCGCTGGCGACCGCGATGCAGGAGTCGGGGCTGCGCAACCTCCCCCACGGCGACCGGGATTCGCTGGGCCTGTTCCAGCAGCGGACCTCGATGGGCTGGGGCACCGAGGAGCAGATCATGGACCCGGTCTACTCGGCCGGGAAGTTCTACGACCACCTCGTCGAGGTCAAGGGGTACGCGCAGCTCCCGCTGACGGAAGCCGCGCAGGAGGTGCAGCGCAGCGGCTACCCCGAGGCGTACGCGAAGCACGAGACGGACGCGGTCGTGGTGGCGGCGGCCTTCGCCGGGGACGGCGAGCTGACCTGCGGCGGGCCCGCGCCGACCGCGCCGGGCGACCCGGAGAAGGTACGCACGGAGCTCACCCGGATCTTCGCCAAGGCCAAGATGCACAACGCTCCGGCGGAGCCGCGCCGTACGCAGGACGCGGCCGGGAAGGTCAAGGAGGCCGAGGTGACCATCGTCGAGAAGAAGGACGGCGGGGCCTCCGCGGCGCGCGGCAGCAAGGTGATGGCGGGCTGGGCGGTGGCCAACTCGCGCGGGATGGGAGTCGTCCGGGTCTCGTACGGCCCGGCGAGCTGGGTGGCGGGCCAGGCGAAGGGCGAGTGGCAGCAGCTGGGGCCCGCCGGCCCGCAGGGCAAGACCGGGGCCGTCGACCCCCACCGCGCGGAGGACGGCTCGGTACGGATCTTCGTGGCCCAGTGACGCGCCGCCGCCGTGGGCTCGCCTGTACGAGGCGTCCCCCGTGCGGGGGTGACCGGGCAGCGGCCCGATCCGCCTCCGGAAGGGCGGAACCCCTGGTGGGCGCGGTTCCAATGAGCTTGGCGCGCAGGCCGATTAAACGATGCGTTACTGATCCTTTACCCGGTGTCTCCGCAACTCCACCCGCCCCCTGAGCGGTTGTACAGGGCGTACTCAGCCGCTACCGCTTAGGAGCATCATGTCCCTCCCCCTGACCCGCCGGATCGCCCGTACCGCGCTGCTGCTCGCAGCCGGGGCAGCTCCCGTGGTCGGTGCGGCCGGCGCGGCCAGCGCCGCGGACCTGGGGTCCGTGCCGCAGCTGGGCGCGGTCAGCCCGGACGCCTCGGACGCCACCGGCGCCGCGGGCGACGTGGTCGGCGCCGGTGAGGCCGCTGCCACCACCGCGACGGACACCGCCGCCAAGGCCGTACCCGGCGCCCCCGCCGGGGTCACCGACGCCGCGACCGGCCTGCTCGGCGGTCTGCCGGCCAAGGGTCTGCCGGCCAAGGGTCTGCCGACCGAGGCGCTGCCCACCGGCGCCCTGCCGACCGACGCCCTGTCCACCGGCGCGCTGCCCACCGACGCCGTCCCGACCAGCGGCCTGACCGGCGCGCTCCCCACCCAGGGGCTCCCCACCCAGGGGCTCCCCACCCAGGGCCTGCCGCTGGGCGGCGGCCTGCCGCTGGGCGGCTGACCCGCCGCACGCAGGAACACCGAGGGGCCGGGAGCGCGAACTCCCGGCCCCTCGGGCCGTCTGCGGACCGCGGCCGCGCCGACGCCGGGTCAGGCGAGGCGCTTGACCGCCGCTTCGACGCGCTCGTCCGTCGCCGTGAAGGCGACGCGGACGAACTCCGCGCCCGCCGCACCGTAGAAATCGCCCGGCGCGACCAGGATGCCCAGCTCGGCGAGGTGGGCGACCGTGTCCCAGCAGGGCTCGTCCCGGGTGACCCACAGGTACAGGCTGGCCTCGCTGTGCTCGACCCGGAAGCCGTGCGCCTCCAGGGCCGCCCGCAGCGCCTCGCGCCGCGCCGCGTAGCGCCCGCGCTGCTCCGCGACGTGCGCGTCGTCGCCGAGCGCGGCGACCGTGGCCGCCTGCACCGGCGCCGGGGTCATCATGCCGCCGTGCTTGCGGATCTCCAGCAGCTCGCCGAGCACCTCGGCGTCACCGGCGATGAACGCGGCCCGGTAGCCCGCCAGGTTGGAGCGCTTGGAGAGCGAGTGGACCGCGACGATGCCCTCGTACGAGCCGCCGCAGACGTCGTCGTGCAGGACGGAGACGGGCTCGGCGTCCCAGCCCAGCTCCAGGTAGCACTCGTCGCTGAAGAGCAGGATCCCGTGCTCGCGCGCCCAGGCCACGATCCGGACCAGGTCTTCCTTCGGGATGACCTTGCCGGTGGGGTTGGACGGGGAGTTGAGCCACAGCAGCTTCACGCCGGCCGGGTCGAGGTCCGTAGGGTCGTCGTAGACGACCGCCTCCGCGCCGCACAGCCGCGCGCCGACCTCGTACGTGGGGTACGCGAGCCGGGGGTACGCCACCTTGTCCCCGGCGCCCAGACCCAGCTGGGTCGGCAGCCAGGCCACCAGCTCCTTGGAGCCGACGACCGGCAGGACGTTGCGGTGTCCGGCGGCGCTCGCGCCGAGGCGGCCCGTCAGCCAGCCGGTGATCGCGTCGCGCAGCGCGACGGTGCCCCACACCGTGGGGTAGCCCGGGGAGTCGGCGGCCGCGACGAGGGCGTCCTGGACCAGCTGCGGGACCGGGTCCACGGGCGTGCCCACGGACAGGTCCACGATGCCGTCCGGGTGGGCCGCCGCCGTCTTCTTGTACGGCTCCAGCTTGTCCCAGGGGAAGGCGGGAAGACGTGCGGATACTGCGGCCACGGTGTTCTCTGCTCTCTACTGGTGCTGGACGTACCGGCTGTGCGCGCGGGCAAACGGCTCGGTCCCGCGCGGCACGGGGGCCGTACGGGACCGAGGGGCGGTTCTGGCGGTACCGGCCGTCGTCAGTGACTCGGGTTGATGTCCGCCGGAAGCGCCGCGATGAAGGGGTGATCACGCTCGATCAGGCCCAGCTTGGAGGCACCACCGGGCGAACCGAGCTCGTCGAAGAACTCGACGTTCGCCTTGTAGTAGTCCTTCCACTCTTCCGGAGTGTCGTCCTCGTAGAAGATGGCCTCGACCGGGCAGACCGGCTCACACGCACCACAGTCGACGCACTCGTCGGGGTGGATGTACAAGGACCGCTGGCCCTCGTAGATGCAGTCGACGGGGCACTCTTCGATGCATGCCTTGTCCTTGACGTCGACACAAGGCTCCGCGATGACGTAGGTCACGCTCTCGTTCCTCCTCGGTAGGGCTTTCCATATCGCGCGGGAGCGCGGCGTCGTCGATGCCCACGCCTAGTATCTCCGTTCCCGGGCACGATCCGAACAGGAGGGGCGGACAGAGCTGTGGAAATCACTGCCGGTGGGCTGCTGGAGATCCGTATTACCCCGGCTGACGTGGGTAAACGAGTCTCTGTACGACGGGTGGAGGGCGGGGCGCACGAGGCGCCCTCGTTCACTGACACGGTAGGGGTTCTCACATCCTGGGACCAGGGTGTGCTGACGATCACACGAAAGAGCGGCGAGTCCGTCCACATCTCGGAATCGTCGCTGGTCGCGGGCAAGATCGTGCCCCCGGCACCGGCCCGGCGGCGCGGTCCCGCGGCCTCTTTCGAGGAGCTGGCGCGGGTCGGCGCGCGGGCCTGGCAGCCGCTGGAGAGCGAGCCGCTGGGCGAGTGGACGCTGCGGGCGGCCGGCGGCTTCACCCGGCGGGCCAATTCGGTGCTGCCGCTCGGCGACCCGGGGCTCCCGCTGGACGAAGCACTCGCGCGAGTGACGGCCTGGTACGCGGAACGTGAACTTCCGGCGTACGTGCAGACGGCGACCGGCGCGGTCGGCACGCAGGAGCTGCTGGGCGCCGAGCTGGAGCGCCGGGGCTGGGTGAACGAGGTCTCGGCGGAGGTCCGGATCGCGGCGCTGGCGCCGATCGCGGACGTGGACACCGGTGCCGCCGCCTCCGAGGTACGGCTGACCCGCGCCCCGGACGAGGAGTGGCTCGGGATGTACGGGCGGGTCAAGGACCCGGAGGTGGCCCGGCGGGTGCTGGCCGCGGGGCCGTCGGTGTGGTTCGCGACGCTGCCCGGGCGGGCGATAGGGCGGCTGGTGGTGGACGGCCGGTGGGCCGGCTTCGCGGCGGTCGAGGTCGACCCGGAGCACCGGCGCGGGGGCCTGGGCACGGTGGTGATGGCGGTACTGGCCCGGCGGGCGCTGGAGGAGGGCGCGTCGGCGGCGTGGCTCCAGGTGGAGGCGGACAACGCGGGGGCGCTGGCGCTGTACGACGGGCTGGGCTTCGCGGCGCACCACGCGTACCACCACTTCCGGTTCCGGGCCGCGGGGGCCGCGCGATGAGCGCGGAATCCCGGGCGCGGTTCGCGGAGGAGGCCCGCTCGGAGCGGCCGGACCTGGCCCTGCTGTGCCTGCTGCTGGCCGCGGAGGCGGATCCGGAGCTGGACGAACGGGCCATGGACTGGGCGCAGATCGAGCTGGACCGGCTGGCGGGGATGCTGCCGTACGGGCTGCGCGGCGGGAAGGCCTGGGCCTCGGCGGTGACGGAGCTGCTGGGCGGCCGGATGGGCTTCCACGGCACGCCGGCGGACTACGACCGGCTGTCGTCCTCGCTGCTGCACGAGGTGCTGCGGCGGCGCCGGGGCCTGCCGATCCTCCTGTCCGTCGTCTGGCTGGAGGTCGCGCGGCGCGCGGGTGCGCCGGTGTACGGGCTGGGGCTGCCGGGGCACTTCGTGGTGGGGTTCGGGGATCCGGACGAGGGACTGGTGGTGGACCCGTTCGCCGGGGGCGCCTCGCTGGGTGCCGGGCCCGCGGAGCAGGCGGCCGAGCCGCGGACGCCCGCCCGGACGCTGGACATCGTCCTGCGGATCCTGAACAACATCAGGGCGTGGGCGTCGGCGCGGCCGGAGCATTCGGGGGTGGCGCTGTGGGCGCTGGAGCTGTCGCTGCTGCTGCCCTCGCATCCGGCGTCGTTGCGGTACGAGCGGGCGAAGCTGCTGGTCGAGCGGGGGCAGTTCGCGTTCGGCGCCGCCGAGATGGAGTCCTACGCGGAGGTCGTCGACGCGATCGATCCGCCGGCCGCGGCGCGGATCCGCAGCGAGGCCCTGTCGGCCAGGGCGCTGCTGAACTGACCGCCGGGGGGGCGGGCGCCTCGGCGCGGGGCCGGATCCGCTACAGCCAGCCCTTTTCGCGGGCCGCGCGGATGGCTTCCGCGCGGTTGCGGGAGGCCAGTTTCTGGATCGCCGTCGAGAGGTAGTTGCGGACCGTGCCCGGGGAGAGGTGGAGGCGGGCCGCGAGTTCGGCGTTCGTGGCGCCGTCCTCGGCGGCGCGCAGGACCTCCCGTTCGCGGTCCGTCAGCGGATTCGCGCCCTCCGCCAGGGCCGCCGCCGCCAGGGTGGGGTCGATGACGCGCTCGCCCGCCAGGACCTTGCGCACCGCCTCGGCCAGTTGTGCGGCCGGAGCGTCCTTGACCAGGAACGCGGAGGCCCCCGCCTCCATCGCCCCGCGCAGGTAGCCGGGGCGGCCGAAGGTGGTCAGGACGACGATCTTGAGGTCCGGGACCGCGGTCCGCAGGGCCGCCGCCGCCTCGATGCCCGTCATGCCCGGCATCTCGATGTCGAGCAGCGCGACGTTCACGTCGTGCGCCCGGGCCGCCGGCACCACCTCGTCGCCGCGGGCGACCTGGGCCAGCACCTCGATGTCCGGCTCCAGTCCGAGGAGGGCCGCGAGGGCTTCCCGGACCATGGACTGGTCCTCCGCCAGGAGGATCCGGATGGGGCGTGTGCTCATGATCCCGATCCTAGGGGGATGCGGGCCAGCAGGCGGAAGCCCTTCTTGCCCGTCTGTCCGGCCGACAGCGTGCCGCCGACGGCGTCCAGGCGTTCCGTCAGGCCCGTCAGCCCGTTGCCCGCCTGCGCGGGTCCGCCCCCGCCGTCGTCGGCGACCGACAGCTCCACCACCGGTCCGGCCAGGGTCTGCAGGGACTCCAGCCGGACGGTGCACCGCTGCGCACCGCTGTGCCGGACCACGTTCGTCACCGCCTCGCGCAGCGACCAGGCCAGCGCCGACTCCACCTCCTCGGGGAGGTCCTCCACCGGCTCCGCCGGGAGGTCCGCCACCACGCCCGCCGCCGTCAGCGCGGTGCGGGCGCCCGCCAGTTCGCCCGGCAGGGTCGGCCGCCGGTAGCCGCTCACGGCCTCCCGTACGTCGACCAGCGCCTGCCGGCTGACCTGCTCGATGTCCGCCACCTGCTGGGCCGCCTGCTCGGGGTGCTCCGGCAGCATCCGCCCCGCCAGCTCGCTCTTGAGCGTGATCAGGGACAGCGAGTGGCCGAGGAGGTCGTGCAGGTCCCGGGCCATCCTCAGCCGCTCCTCGTTCGCGGCGAGCTGCGCCACCGTGGCCCGCGCCTCGCGCAGCTCCATGGTCGTGCGGATCATCGCGCGGATGCCGACCATCGCGAACCCGCCCATCAGGGCCGGGATCAGCAGCCCGGCCAGGTACTCGTCGCCGCCCGGCACGGCGAAGGCGGTGAGCGCGAGCAGCGCGGTGGCGCCGGGCACCGTGAACCGGGAGATCTCCCCCGGCAGCGCGGCGCCGGAGGCTATCGCCACGTAGACGAAGAGGACGAGCCATTCGCGGCCCAGGGCCAGCGACAGGATCGTGGCCTGCGCGGAGAGGACCGCCACCGAGAGCAGTACCCGCCACGCCTCGATCTGCCGGGCGGTGCGGAAGACCAGGATCAGGTACCAGGCGACGAAGGCCACGAGGCCCAGGCCGCCGAGCAGCCGGGCCCCGAGGCTGTGTCCGCCGCTGACCAGGTCGGTGACGGGGGCGCTGAGGTAGAACAGCCAGACGCTGATCCACAGCGACTTCACGATCCTCTGCCGGCGGTTCTCGGGGCGGAGCCCGACCCGCGGCCCGCCCTTCGTTCCCATCAGGCCGGTCTCGGTCATCGGCTCCGCCGCGCCGGTTCCACCGGTCGTCCCCGTCGCACCCGCCGCACCCATCACGCCCATCACGCTCGTCACACCCGTCATGCCTTCAGCGAGTCCTTGCGGTACAGCCATGCGGCGGCACCGGTGAACAGTACGAAGTACACCCCCAAGATCGCCACGTCCTTCAGGTGCGGCGCGCCCCCGAGCTCGATGGCCTGACCGAGGCCCGCGTACGCCCGGGTCGGCAGCCATTCGCAGATGTTCTGCAGCCACTGGGGGAAGTTCGCGGTCGGCATCCACAGGCCGCCGAGGATCGACAGGCCGAAGTAGAACAGCATCGTGATCGGGCGGACGGTGTCCCCGCTCGCCAGGTAGCCGATCGCCACGCCGAGGGCGGCGAAGACCAGGCTGCCGGCCCAGATGGAAGCGGTCAGGGCGAGCCACTGCCAGGCGTCGAACCGTACGCCCTTGACGATCGCGGCGACCGCGAACACGACCAGGATGGCGGGCAGCGAGAGCACGCCCGCGCTGGCGGTCTTGCCGAGCACGTAGCCGCGGCCGGGCAGCGCGGTCAGCCGCAGCTGGCGGACCCAGCCCTTCTCGCGCTCCTTGGCGATGCGCTCGCTGTTGCCCATCAGGACGGCGGTCAGGGCGCCGAAGGAGGCCATGGCGACCATGTAGAAGGCGGGCATGGTCAGTTCGGTGCCCATGACCTTCGTGGTGCCGCTCAGGGTGCCGCCGAGCATCAGGAACAGCGCGGCCGGGTAGAGGACGGTGAAGAACAGGTACTTCTTGTTGCGCAGGGCGCGGCTGATCTCGAGCTTGATGAGCTTGATCGTTCCAGTGGTCATCATCGGTGGGCCTCCTCGGCCTCGGTGAGGGCGATGAAGGCCTGTTCCAGGCCCAGCCCGGCGACTTCCAGGTTCCGGGGGTAGAGCCCCAGCGCGTAGAGGGCGTGGACGGTGGCGTCGGCGTCGCGCGACTGGAGCCTGACCGTGTCGCCGTGGCGCTCGTAGGCCGTCACGTACGGGAGGGCGCGCAGCGCCGTCTCGTCCGCGGGGGCGTCCGCGGCCAGGTCGAAGGCGATCCGGCGGGCGCCGGCCTTGGCCTTGATCTCGGCGGCGGTGCCGTCGGCGAGCAGCCGGCCCTTGTTGAGGACCAGGACGCGGTCGGCGATCGCGTCGGCCTCTTCCAGGTAGTGGGTGGCGAACAGGACCGTGCGGCCCTGGGCGGCCTGCTCCCGCATCGTGGCCCAGAAGGCCTGGCGGGAGGTGACGTCCATGCCGGTGGTCGGCTCGTCGAGGACGATCAGGTCGTTCTGTCCGGCGGTGGCGAGGGCGAAGCGCACGCGCTGCTCCTGCCCGCCGGAGAGCTTGTTGACCATGCGGTCGGCGATCTCGGTGATCCCGGCGCGGCCGAGCACCTCCTCGACCGGGTAGCGGCGGGGGTGCAGGGCGCAGCCGAGGGCGACGACCTCCCGTACGGTCACGTCCTCCATCAGGCCGCCGCTCTGGAGCATCGCGCCGACCCGGCCGGCCGCGATGGCCTCGCGGGGGGTGGTGCCGAAGAGGTGGACGGTGCCGGAGTCGGCGGGGCGCAGGCCCAGCAGCAGGTCGAGGGTGGAGGACTTGCCGGCGCCGTTGGGGCCGAGCAGTGCGACGGTCTCGCCGGGGTGGAGTTCCAGGGAGAGGCCGTCGACCGCGCGGACCGCGCCGTAGCTCTTGGTCACGTTCTGGAAGGCCACCACGGGGCCGGCGCCGGGACCGGTGTCCTTCGCGGCGGCGGCGGTGTGCGCCGGAGTCGTCGTCGTCATGACCGAAGATTCCCTCGTACGGGGGTGTGCGCGGCAGTGTCTGCGGTCGTGACTGGTGGATGACAGATGTCATGCGGCCGGCATGACGCCCCTGCGGCCGGGCCGGCCGGGCCGGCGGCGGACATGGCGCAGCCCCCGCCCGAGAGGTCGGACGGGGGCTCCCGGCAAGCCGGTCCGCTAGCTGCCGTTGGTGTTGATCGCGACCGTCCGTTCGGCCGCGGTCTTGCCGCGCAGCGCCTGGCGCAGGGCGCCGACGACGTCCTGCGGGGTGACCGCGGTCTTCTCGCCCGTACCGCGCGTGATCAGGACGCCGTCGAAGGTGTTCCCGTACGTCGCCTTGAGCGCTTCCAGGTCGTACTTCTCGGTCAGGTGCCCGTCCACGACCTGCATGCTGAGGATCTTGGGCAGGGACTTGGCGCCGAACGGGAGGGACTTGCCGCCCGCCTTGACGGTGGCGACGCCGGACATCGCGGGCTCGGCGAACTCCTTCATGGCCCGGTCCAGTTCGGCCTGGTCGACGGCCGGGCTCTTGGTGGTGACCGGGAGTTCGACCGGGGCCGCCTTGCCGGTGGCGACCAGATCGCGGAAGGCCTTCTTGACCAGCTCGGCGGAGGCGCCCGCGTCCAGGGTGGTGCCGGGCTTGCCGGGGACGGCGACGGCCTTGCCGGTGTCGAAGGTGATGGTGCCCTCGGTGGCCGTGCCGGCGGTGCCGGCCAGCTCCTGGAGCGCGACCTGGAGCTTCTCCTCGTCGACCGGCAACTCGGCTTCCGCGATGCGCTCGTTGCCGAGCAGCGAGCCGATGACCGTGACGGGGTTGTAGTCGCTGCCCGCCGCGTTGCGGACGGTGGTCTGGGCGTCCAGGCTCAGACCGGCCTTCTCGGGCTTGAGCTCGACCTGCTTGCCGCCGACGGTGAGCGCGAGCGGGGAGGCGGCGCGGTTGCCGAAGGCCGTCATGAGCTTGCCGACGGCCTCGTCGCGGCTGCCGCTGATGTCGACGCCCATGACGGTGGTGCCCTTGGGGACGTCGGAGTGGTTGAGGAGCAGCCCGGCGCCGTAGCCCACGCCGAGCAGGGCGATGAGGCCGCCGCCGAGGAGGACCAGTTTGGAGCGGCCCTTCTTGACCTTGGTCGGCGTCATGGAGGCCGGCTTCGGGCGTGCGGGGGCGGCCGCCGCCGGGGCGGGGACCGGGGTCGGGACCGGCGTCGGAACCGGGCGCGGACCGCCCGGGCCGGGGATCGGCGGGAGCGGATCGTCCAGCTCGGGTCCGGGCCAGCGGGGGGCCTCACCGCCGCGGGGGGCGCCGACCGGGACGGAGCCGAGCGCGGGGCCGCCGGTGGGGCCCGCGGGGGCGCCGTTACCGACCGGGCCGCCGTACACGGGGAACGCCTCGGTGGCGGGGCCGCCGTCGGTGTCGCCGTAGCCGGGGTGGCCCAGGGGCGTGCCGACGCCGGGGCCGCCGGGCATCCGGGGGGCGAGCGGTGCCTCGGGGCCGGGGCCCGGGCCGTAGCCGGGGCCCGCCGGGGCGCCCGTACGGGGACCCGGGCCGGCCGGGCGGCCCGGTGCGAAGCCGGCCCCCGGGCCGGGCGGCACGGGGCCGGGACCGGCCGGTGTACGGGTGGGCAGCACGGGCGCGGGGCCCGCCGCGGCCGGGGTACGGGTCGGCAGCACCGGGGCCGGAGCCGCGGCGGGCGCAGGCGCCGGGGCGGCCGACTTGCGGGGGGCGAACCAGTTGCTGGCCGCCTCCTCGGGCTCGGCGGCGGGCGCGCTCACGGCGGGCTCCGCCGCGGCCTGCCCGGCGACGGAAACGGCGGCGGCCTCGGCCGCGGCCTCCGGCTCCGACTCGGCGGCGGCCGCCATCGGCTTGCGTACGACCACCGGCGGGATCGGCCGCGAACCCGGGATGTTGATCCGGATCCGGGTCGTCAGGGTGGTCTCTGTCTTCGGCCCGTCGGTGTCGGGCGTGGACGGGTTCGAGGTCACAGGGTTCTCCTCCGAGGCAGTCGCCGCGCCAGGCCCAGGCGGCACAGGCAAGGACGGGTTCCGGCCGGTTCCGTACGGCGGTGTACCCGAGGGGTAAGCGGCTCCACCGCGCCCCTGGGGCCCGGAGGACGAACTGTCGGTTTCACGACTCAAGGCAGGTTCTCCCGGTTGGCTCCGCCGCCCGCGTGCCGTGCGCGGGCAGCTCGGCGGCCCGACCACCATACTGGCCGCCGCCCTCGCGCAACTGTCCTAGGGGAATCAGGGGTTCCCCTTCAACCCCCTCGCGCCCCCTCCGAGCAGCCCGCGAGCCCTCGCCCAACCCCCGTGAAGGCACACCCCGACCGAGTTCAACGGCACGTCACTTGCCGGACCGCGCGGCCGAAACCGGCCCCTCGAACGGGCCTCGCAGCGTGGCACACATCACAGCCAGCACCGCCCCACCCAAAAGGTAGACGTACATACCGATTCCGGACGAACCGAGCAAGAAGTCCCCCTCGGGGCGCGGCATGGCGAGCACCACGTACGCGAGGAACCAGCCGAGCGCCCCGGCGCCCACGCCGAGCCCGGTCCCGACGGCGATCCGGCCGCCGAGGAACAGTCCGAAGAGCGCCAGCAGGCCCAGCAGCAGCCCGGCGGGGAACCACAGGTCCACGACGAGCCAGCCGGCCGCGCCGGTCAGCAGGCCGGCGGCCAACAGGCCGAGCAGGGTGGCGATCCGCCCGGGGGTCAGGGTGCCGGTCACGCGTCCACCCCCGCGAACAGGTCGTGCTCGCGCTCGCCCGCCGGGGCGCCCGGGCGGCCCGCGACCAGTTCGTAGTACTCACGGGCGAACAGCGGCTGCGCGAGGTCGTTGGAGAGCGCGAAGAAGGACCCGTCCACGGCGATCTGGGTGGCGTGGGCGCGCATCGCGGCCGCCTTGGCCCCCACGAACGCCTCGTCGGCCCCGATCTCGGCGGTGACCCGGTCGTCGGCGACGACCCCGGGCACGTCGTCCGGCGAAGCCAGCCCGGGGAAGGGCGCCTTGGGGCCGGTCGCCTTCAGCCGGGCGAAACCCTCCTCGACCACCGAGCGCGGCACCCGGTTCCAGTAGATCTTGCCGATCCGCCACGGTTCGCCGAGGTCCCGGCGGTACGTGGCCTCCGCGGCCAGTTCCGCGCCGCGCATGGCGACCCGGTGGGCCTGGATGTGGTCGGGGTGCCCGTAGCCGCCGTCCGGGTCGTACGTGACGAGCACCTGCGGGCGGACCTCGCGGATGACCTGGACGAGGTGGGCGGCGGCCTCGTCCACGTCGGTGGACCAGAAGGACCCGGGCCTGCGGTTCTGCTCGGCGCCCATCATCCCGGAGTCCCGGAAGCGGCCGGGGCCGCCGAGGAACCGGTGGTCGGTGACGCCGAGTTCCGCCATGGCATCGGCGAGCTCGCCGATGCGGTGGGGGCCCAGGGTGTCGTCGCGGTCGGGCGCCAGGTGCGCGAGCCCGGGCGGGATGACCTCGCCCTCCTCTCCGAGGGTGCAGGTCACGAGCGTGACGTGGGCACCCTCGGCCGCGTACTTGGCCATGGTGACGCCATTGTTGATCGACTCGTCGTCCGGGTGCGCGTGCACGAGGAGCAGCCGACGGGCGGGAAGACCGTTCATGGGGCCAAGCCTACGATCAAGCGGCGTGCGGCCTACAGCTTGAGGCCGCTGATCATGCTGGCCACGTTGGTGGTCAGCTGGCTGAGGGTCGGCGCGATGGTCGAACTCGCCAGGTAGAACCCGAGGAGCACACAGACAGCGGCGTGGCCCGCCTTCAGGCCCGACCGGCGGACCAGCAGGAAGACGACGATCGCCAGCAGCACCACGGCCGAGATCGAGAGTGCCACGGCGTTTCACCTCCACGTCGAGCGGACATCGGTACGCGTACTCGTACTCAGTGCTCGGCGGAGTACATACCCACCGTGCGCTACGGATCATAACTATCCGTACCAGCGCATCGATCGAATTCCGGCAGCACGGGGGGCGCACGCCGCGCATGCGCAGGGTCACGGGGGAGGCCGGCCGGGGAGTCTGTACGCCTCCCCGGCCGGCTGTGGGCACCCGCACGGCCGCACGGGACCCAGGCTGCACGCCCCAGATCTCGGGACAGAAACGGTCAAGTTGCCTGCACGTAAACCGGGTTGGCGGAAAGGTGACCCTAACGGAGCGAATCCGCGCGGGGTGGCCGGATTTCGCCTGCGAAATGACAGGCCGAAGGATGGGCCGCCGGGCCGGACGGGAAGGCCTCCGGAACGGCCAGCAGCGGGACCTCGTCCGTGCAGCGCTGCTGCGCCTTCCAGCAGCGGGTGCGGAACGGGCAGCCGGACGGCGGATTGGCCGGGGAGGGCACGTCGCCGGTCAGGATGATCCGCTCGCGGTGGGCGCGGGCCTGCGGGTCCGGGACGGGCACGGCCGACAGCAGGGCCTGGGTGTACGGGTGGGTGGGATGGTCGTAGATCTGCGTGTCGGTGCCGATCTCCACCACCCGGCCCAGGTACATCACGCCGACCCGGTCGGAGATGTGCCGCACGATCGAGAGGTCGTGCGCGATGAACACGTACGACAGCTCGAACTCGTTCTGGAGCCGGTCCAGGAGGTTGATCACCTGGGCCTGGACGGAGACGTCGAGCGCGGAGACCGGCTCGTCCGCCACGATGACCTCGGGCCGCAGGGCGAGGCCGCGGGCGATGCCGATGCGCTGGCGCTGGCCGCCGGAGAACTGGTGCGGGTACCGGTTGATGTACTCGGGGTTGAGCCCGACCACGTCGAGGAGTTCCTGGACCTTGCGGCGCCGGTCGCCCTTCGGGGCCACCTCGGGGTGGATGTCGTACGGCTCCCCGATGATGTCGCCGACCGTCATGCGCGGGTTGAGCGAGGTGTACGGGTCCTGGAACACCATCTGGATGTTGCGGCGGACCGCCTTGAGGGCCCTGCCGGACAGTTTGGTGATGTCCTCGCCCTTGTACGAGATCGCCCCTGCCGTCGGGCGTTCCAGGTTGACCAGCATCTTGGCGACGGTGGACTTGCCGCAGCCGGACTCGCCGACGATGCCCAGCGTTTCGCCGCGCGCGAGGCCGAAGGAGACCCCGTCGACCGCCTTGACCGCGCCGACCTGCTTCTTGAACAGGATGCCCTGGGTCAGCGGGTAGTGCTTGACGAGGTCCTTGACCTCCAGGATGGTCTCAGCCACCGAGGCACTCCTTCCAGAAGAAGCACGCGCTCGTGCGGCCTTGGCCCACCTGCGCGAGCGGCGGGACGTCGGTGCGGCAGACCGCCTGCGCCATCGGGCAGCGCGGGTTGAAGGCGCAGCCGGGCGGGATGGCCAGCAGGTTCGGCGGCAGGCCCTTGATCGCGTACAGCTCCTGGCCCTTCTGGTCGAGGCGCGGGATGGAGTCGAGCAGGCCGCGGGTGTACGGGTGCGCGGGCGCGGCGTAGATCTCGTGGACGGGGGCCGCCTCGACGATCCGGCCGGCGTACATGACGGCGATCTTGTCGGCCACGTCGGCGACCACACCGAGGTCGTGGGTGATGAGGATGAGCCCCATGTTGAGCTCGCGCTGGAGCTCGGCGAGCAGGTCCATCACCTGGGCCTGGACGGTGACGTCCAGGGCCGTCGTCGGCTCGTCCGCGATGATCAGGGAGGGCTCCAGGGCCAGCGCCATCGCGATCATGATGCGCTGGCGCATGCCGCCCGAGAACTGGTGCGGGTAGTCCCCCACCCGCTCCCGCGCCGCCGGGATCTTCACCCGGTCCATCAGCTCGACGGCCTTGGACTTGGCGGCCTTGCGGGACATGCCGCGGTGGACCTCGTACATCTCGCCGAGCTGGGCACCCACGCTGAGGACCGGGTTCAGGGAGGACAGGGCGTCCTGGAAGATCATCGCCATCTCGGCGCCCCGGATCTTCCGCCGCTCGTCCTCCTTCATCTTCAGCAGGTCCTTGCCCTTGAAGAGGATCTCGCCGCCCGCGATCCGGCCCGGCGGGACGTCGAGGATGCCCATCACGGCCTGGGCGGTCACCGATTTGCCCGAGCCGGACTCGCCGAGCACGGCGAGCGTCTCGCCCTCGTCCACCGAGTAGTTGACGCCGTTGACGGCCTTGGCGACTCCGTCCCGCGTACGGAACTCCACATGGAGGTCGCGGACTTCGAGCAGCATGGTGCCCACTCCTCAGCGCAGTTTGGGGTCGAGGGCGTCGCGGGCCGCGTCGCCGAGCATGATGAACGCGAGCACGGTCAGGCTCAGCGCGCCCGCCGGCCAGAGCAGCATGTGCGGGGCGTTGCGGATCTGCGAGGCCGCGTTGGAGATGTCGATGCCCCAGGAGACGGTGGGTGGGCGCAGGCCGACGCCGAGGAAGGACAGGGTGGCCTCCAGGGCGATGTACGTGCCCAGGGCGATGGTGGCGACGACGATGACGGGGGCGATGGCGTTGGGCGCGACGTGCCGCAGCAGCATCCGGCCGTTGCCGGCGCCGAGGGCCCGGGCGGCCTGGACGTAGTCGTTCTGTTTGGCGGTGATGACGGAGCCGCGGCCGATGCGGGCGATCTGCGGCCAGCCGAGGAGCACGATGAAGCCGACGACCGGCCAGACGGTGGTGCTGGTGACCACCGACAGGAAGACCAGGCCGCCCAGGACGACGGGGATGCCGAAGAAGATGTCCGCGACCCGGGAGAGCAGCGAGTCGCCCCAGCCGCCGAAGAACCCGGCGAGCCCGCCGAGCACCGAGCCGAGCAGGGCGGCGCCGAGGGTGGCGCAGACGCCGACGGTGATGGAGGCGCGGGCTCCGTAGACGGTGCGGGTGTAGACGTCGCAGCCCTGGGTGTCGTAGCCGAAGGGGTGGCCGGGCGAGGAACCCTGCTGGGACTTGGACAGGTCGCACTGGAGCGGGTCGCCGCTCGCGATGAGCTGCGGCCAGATCGCGATGATCACGAGGAACAGGATCATCAGCGAGGAGATGATGAAGACGGGGTTGCGGCGCAGCTGGTGCCAGGCGTCGGACCACAGGGAGCGGGCCTTCTCCTGTGGGCCGGTGGGCGCGTCGCCGAGCGTCTTCTCCAGGCTCTCGGCCTCGTCGAGCGCGAGATCTATGGGGCCGCCCTGGCCGGTGGGGGCGATGGCCTCCCCCTTTGCGGGTTCCAGTGGGTCGTAGGCGGGCTCGCTGCGCTCAGGCATAACGGATCCTCGGGTCCAGGACCGCGTAGAGCAGGTCGACGAGCAGGTTCGCCAGCAGGAAGACGATGACGAGGATGGTCACGAAGCCGACCACCGTCGGGGAGTTGTTGCGCAGGATGCCCTGGTAGAGCTGGTATCCGACGCCGTGGATGTTGAAGATCCGCTCGGTGACGATGGCGCCGCCCATCAGGGCGCCGATGTCGGTGCCGATGAAGGTGACGACGGGGATCAGCGAGTTGCGCAGCAGGTGGCGGGTGACGACCCGGTGGCGCGGCAGGCCCTTGGCGACGGCGGTGCGCACGTAGTCGGCCTTGACGTTCTCGGCGATGGAGGTGCGCGAGAGCCGGGTGACGTACGCGAGGGAGACCAGCGCGAGCACGATGCCGGGCAGGATCAGCTGGTTGAAGGGGGCGTCCGGGGAGACGGTGGGCCGGACCCAGCCCCATTTGACGCCGAAGAGGTACTGGAGCACGTAACCCGTCACGAACGTGGGCACGGAGATGACGACGAGGGTGAGCACCAGCACGCTCGTGTCGACGGACTTGCCCCGGCGCAGCCCGCTGATCACGCCGAGGGTGATGCCGATGACGATCTCGAAGAAGATCGCGACCATGGTCAGGCGCAGGGTGACGGGGAAGGACGAGGCCATCAGCTCGGTGACGGGCTGGCCGTTGAAGGCGGTGCCGAAGTCGCCCTGGAAGATCTGGCCCATGTAGTGGAGGTACTGCTCCCACAGGGGCCGGTCGAGGTAGAGGTCCTTGCGGATGCGCGCGGCGGTGGCGGGGTCGGGCGCCTTGTCGCCGAAGAGGGCGGCGACCGGGTCGCCGAGCGCGTACACCATGAAGAAGATCAGGAACGTGCTGCCGATGAACACCGGGATCATCTGGAGCAGCCGCCGGATCACATAACGTCCCATGGACTGCTCCGGGATCGATCCGACAGGGGGTCAGCTGACCTTGATCTCGTTGTAGACGGGAACGCTGAACTGGTTGAGCGCCACGTCCGTGAGCCGCTCGGCGTAGCCCGCGCTGCCGTTCTGGTACCAGAGCGGGATGGAGGGCATCTGCGCGGCGAGGATCTTCTCGGAGTCCTGGAACTTCGCGATGGCCTTGGCCGCGTCGCTCTCCTGGTTGGCCTCGTCGACGAGCTTGTCGAACTCCGGGTTGCTGAACTTCCCGTAGTTGGAGGAGGCGCCGGTGTAGTAGAGCGGCTGGAGGAAGTTCTGGATCAGCGGGTAGTCGGCCTGCCAGCCGGAGCGGAAGGGGCCGGTCAGCTTGAAGGAGCTCTGCTGGTTGCGGAAGTCGGCGAAGGTGCCGATCGGGTTGACCGTGCAGACCGGGCCCTCGCCGATCGCGTTGTTGATGCTGTTGCAGACGGCGTCCATCCAGTCGCGGTGCGAGCCGGTGTCCACGTTGGACGTCAGCGTGACCTTGCCGCCGGGGAGCCCGCCGGCGTCCTGGATGAGCTTCTTGGCCGCGGCCGGGTCGTACTTGCAGGCGTCGCCGCAGAGCGTGGCGTTGAACCCGCCCTTCTCGCCGAGGGCCGGGGATGTCCAGTCCTTGGCCGGGGTGCGGGTCTCGCGGAAGATCTGCTTGGTGATCTCGTCGCGGTTGATCGCCATCGAGATGCCGCGGCGGACGTTCTCCATGCCCTCCTTGCTCCACTGCGGGTCGTACAGCGGGAAGGTGAGGGTCTGGATGATGAGGGCCGGCTGGTTGATGTACCGGTCGCCGAGGTCGTTCTTGACGTTCTTCAGCTGCTGCGCGGGGATGTCGTCGACGAGGTCGAGGTTGCCGGAGATCAGGTCCGTGTAGGCGGTGTTGTTGTCGGTGTAGACCTTGAGGTCGACGCCGCTGTTCTGCGCCTTGTCCTCGCCCGGGTAGCCGTCCCAGGTGCGCAGCTTCATGCCGGTGCCCTTGGTGTACGAGTCCACCGTGTACGGTCCGTTGCCGATCGGCTTGTTCAGCCAGCCGGCGTGGTCCGTGAAGAAGGCCTTGGGCAGCGGGGAGAAGGCCTGGTAGCCGAGGGTCTCGGGCCAGGTGGAGAACTTGTTCTTCAGGGCGACGGTGAAGGTCTTGGGGTTCTTGACGACCAGTCCGGACATCGTCTTGGCCTTGGGCTCCCCGGAGGCGGGGTGGAGGTCCTCGTAGCCGGCGATGTTGGAGAAGAACGGCGAGTTGTTCTGCTTGTTGCGCACGTCCGCGCCGTAGTTCCAGGCGTCCACGAAGGACTGCGCGGTGACCGGCTCGTCGTTGCTGAACTTCCAGCCGTCCTTCAGCGTGACGGTGAAGTTCTGGCTGTCGGTCGTCTCGATCTTCTCGGCGAGCATGTTCTCGGCCGCGCCGGTCTTCGGGTCGTACCGCTTGAGGCCCCGGAAGATCATGTCGAGGACCTTGCCGCCCTGCACCTCGTTGGTGTTGGCCGGCTCCAGCGGGTTCTGCGGGTCACCCCAGGAGGAGCTGACGATTCCCGCGCCACCGCCGCCGTCCCCGCCGCTGTCGCTACCGCCGCAAGCCGTCGCCGCGAGGGCGACGGCCGCCGCACATGCGGCCCACTTGGCGTGGGTGGCTCCGCGCATGGAGTGCCTCCTAAGGCTCCCAAGACTCACTTAGGGCCCCATGTCACCCTATGCGGGGGCCGGAAAGCTCCTGGTTGGACCGATTGCACCCTCGCGTCCCGCGCCTGTCACCCGCGCGAGTGCAAACTCAGCTCCCAGGTGTCCACCGCGTAGTGCAGGGTCATGCCGTGCGCCTCGTACAGCGCGAGCGCGCCGGTTGCGTTGCGGGTGTCCACGCCGAGGCCTACCGTGTCCCGGCCGCGGGCCGCGTAGGCGGCGAAGCCGTGGCGCAGCAGGAAGCCGCCGATGCCCCGGCCGCGCAGGTCGGCTCGGACGCCGAGGTGGCTGAGCCAGCCCATGCTGGTGCGGTCGTCGCGGGTCAGCAGGACGCCCGCGTCGCCGACGCCGGGCAGGCTCGCGATCCAGACCAGCGACCAGTCGAGGCTGCAGGCGTCGAGGTGGTCCAGCCACGCCTCGTACGGGCGGTGCACATGGCCGAAGTGGGCGGAGAAGGTCTCCTCGACGAGGGCGTGGACCCGGCGGCGGTCGGCCTCGTCGGCGGCGCAGTCGCGCAGAAGGAGCCCCCCTGGACAGGCGGGCGGCAGGTCGGCGGCCGGGGACAGGGCCCGGGTCATCACCTGGTGGTGGCGAACGGACCGGTAGCCGCGGCCGGGCAGCACGTCGGCGTCGAGGACGGGCTTCACGTTGACCTGGAGCCTCATGACGGCGTCCCCCGTCCCGGCGGTGAGCTCGCGGGCCCGGATCTCCATCAGCTCCAGCAGCCGGACGGCGGCTTCCCGGCGGCCGGGCAGCACGTAGTGCTCGGAGTCGACCCTGCCGGGCCCGGAGTCGGCCCACACCTGGGCGTAGGACACGAGCCGGCCCCCCTCGAAGGCCAGCCAGGAGTCCTTGGCGAGGTCGATGTCGGGGTGGTTGAGGTCGGCCTTGACGGCGGCGAGGTCGCTCTCCGGTCTGCCGATCTCGATGAGGTCGACGGCGTTGAGCAGGGCGCAGATGTCGGACGCGTCCCCGGGCCCGGCGGGCCGTACGGTCAGCGTGCTCCGGCTCCGGCGGCCGTACGGTGTCGCGGTCACCCGCCCACTGTCCGCCCGCCGGAGGCGCCCCCGCAACTCCCTTTCGGCGCGTCCCCCGGCGGGGTGTCAGTTGAGCTCGACGTGCGCCAAGTCCATGCGGCCCTGCGCGTCGACCCCGACGTTCTTCACGGTCTTGGAGTAGGCCACGGCCGACATGTAGGTGAAGACCGGGATGTACGGGAGGTCCCTGATGACGATGTCGTCGGCCTGCTGGTAGAGCTTCAGGCTCTCGGCCGGGTCGGTCGCGCGGTCGGCGGCGGCGAGGACGGCCTCGAACTCGTCGTTGCCGTAGCGCCCGAAGTTGGAGCCGTTCGCGATGGCCTCCTTGGAGAAGACCGGGCGCAGGTAGTTCTCCGCCGCCGGGTAGTCCATGGCCCAGCCCATGCGGAAGGCGCCCTTGAACTTCTGCGACTTCACGTCGTCGATCAGGGCGGCGGAGCTCTGGTACGGCTTGGCGGTGACCTCGATGCCCAGGTTCGCCTTCAGCTGCGCGGCGACGGCCTCGATCCACTCCTTGTGGCCGCCGTCGTCGTTGTAGCCGAGCTCCAGCTTGTTGCCCGGTATGCCGCCGGCCTGCTGGAACAGCGCCTTCGCCTTGGTCGGGTTGTACGTACCGGCCTCGCCCAGGGCGCCCCTGCGGTAGCCGGGGACGATCGGGCTGATGAAGTCGTCGGCCGGTTTGCGGGTGCCCTGGAAGATCTTCTTGGAGATGGCCTCCCGGTCGATGGCCATGGAGATCGCCCTGCGGATCTCGGCCTTGCCGAAGGCCTCGGGGTTGGCCTCCAGCGGGAAGCCGAGGTAGCCGACGGAGGCTTCCGGCTTGTAGATGTAGCGGTCGCCGAACTCCTCGGAGACGGTGGCGAGCGCGGAGACCGGCAGCTTGTCGGTGATCTGAAGGGCGTTCTTGTGCAGGTCGTTGTAGGCGGTGTCCAGGTTGTCGTAGATCTTGAAGGTCACGGCGTCGAGCTTGGCGCGGCCCTCGGCCGGGTACTTGTCGTACTTCTTGACCTTGATCTGCTTGTGGTGCTCCCACGTGCCGTCCATGCGGAACGGGCCGTTTCCGATCGGGGACTCGCCGAACCCCTTCGGGTCGGCCTCGAACGCCTTGGGCAGCGGGTAGAAGGCGTCGTACCCCAGCATGGTCCTGAACTGCGAGAACGGCGCCTTCAGGGTGACGGTGAAGGTCCTGTCGTCGATGACCCGCAGGCCCTTGAGCTCCTTGGCGGTGGGCACCTTGCCCTTGCCCGGGGCCAGCTCCTGCGAGCCCTCGATCTTCGAGAAGAAGCCCATCGACTCGGCGGTGTGATCCTGGTTGGCACCCCAGTTCCAGGCCCGGACGAAGGACTGTGCGTCGACCTTCTCGCCGTTGTGGAAGGTGTACCCGTCCTTGATCCTGATCGTCCAGGTCTTCGAGTCCGTGGTGTCGACGGACTCGGCGATGGCCAGCTTGGGCTCGTTGGTCTTGGTGTCGTACGCGACCAGGCCCGTGAACAGCGCGTGGAGGACTTCGGCGCCCTCGGTCTCGGCGGTCTCCTGCCCCACCAGCCCGTGCTGCGGCTCACCGAGGACCACGGTGATGTGCCCGCCGGCCTTGCCGGTCTTCGCGTCCTCGCCGGGGCCGCACGCCGTGGCGGCCATCGCCACGACGACGGAACCGACGATCCACTGGGCGCTCGCTGTGCGCATGGGTGGTTGCCTCCTCGGGAGTCACGTTCGGTGGTGCGGGAAAACGGTACGGGGCCCAGCCGGGATCGGCTGGGCCCCGTACCGTTTTCCGGCGGGATCAGATGGCCAGGACGGCCTTCTCCTCCGCGAAGTGGCACGCCGACTCGTGCGCGGCCAGGGCGTTCACGCCCTGGAAACGCGTCGGGATCGCCAGCAGCGGCTCCTCCGTGGAGCAGCGCTCCTCGGCCTTCCAGCAGCGGGTGCGGAAGCGGCAGCCCGACGGCGGGTTGGCCGGCGAGGGGACGTCACCGGTGAGGATGATCCGCTCGCGGCCCTCGCGCGCCTCCGGGTCCGGGACCGGGACGGCCGACAGCAGCGCCTGGGTGTACGGGTGCGTCGGGTGCTCGTAGATCTGGGCGTCGGTGCCGATCTCGGCGAGCTTGCCCAGGTACATGACGCCCACGCGGTCCGAGATGTGCCGGACGATCGAGAGGTCGTGCGCGATGAAGATGTAGGAGAGGTTGAACTCCTCCTGCAGCTTCTCCATCAGGTTGATGACCTGCGCCTGCACCGACACGTCGAGCGCGGAGACCGGCTCGTCGCAGATGATGATCTCCGGGTTGAGCGCGAGGCCGCGGGCGATACCGATGCGCTGGCGCTGACCGCCGGAGAACTGGTGCGGGTACCGGTTGATGTACTCCGGGTTGAGGCCCACGACGTCCAGGAGCTCCTGGACCTTGCGGCGCCGGTCGCCCTTGGGAGCCACCTCGGGGTGGATCTCGAAGGTCTCCCCGATGATGTCGCCGACCGTCATGCGCGGGTTCAGCGAGGTGTACGGGTCCTGGAACACCATCTGGATGTTGCGGCGGACGGCCTTCAGCGCGCGCCCGGACAGCTTGGTGATGTCCTGGCCCTTGTAGAAGACCTCGCCCGCGGTCGCCCGCTCCAGGTTCATCAGCAGCTTGGCGACGGTGGACTTGCCACAGCCGGACTCGCCGACGATGCCCAGCGTCTCGCCCTGGTACAGGTCGAAGCTGACGCCGTCGACGGCCTTGACCGCGCCGACCTGCTTCTTGAACAGGATGCCCTGGGTCAGCGGGAAGTGCTTGACCAGGTTGCGGACCTGGAGGATCGGCTCGCGCGCGGGGGCGTTCTTGGTGAGCTCAGCCATGGAGCTGCTCCTTCCAGAAGTGGCAGGCGCTGGCGCGGCCGGGCAGCTCGGAGCCGTCCTGCTCGCTGACCACCTGGAGCAGGGGCACGTCGGTACGGCAGATGTCCTGCGCGACGGTGCAGCGCGGGTTGAACGAGCAGCCGGTCGGCAGCCGCAGGAGGTTGGGCGGCAGGCCCTTGATCGCGAAGAGGTCCTGGCCCTTCTGGTCCAGGCGCGGGATCGAGTCCAGCAGACCGCGGGTGTACGGGTGCGCCGGGCGCTTGTAGATCTCGTGCACCGGGGCCGTCTCGACGATCCGGCCGGCGTACATGACCGCGATCTTGTCCGCGACGTCGGCGACGACGCCGAGGTCGTGGGTGATCAGGATCAGGCCCATGTTGAGCTCGCGCTGGAGCTCCGCGAGCAGGTCCATGACCTGGGCCTGGACGGTCACGTCGAGGGCCGTGGTCGGCTCGTCGGCGATGATCAGGTCCGGCTCCAGCGCGATCGCCATGGCGATCATGATGCGCTGGCGCATACCGCCGGAGAAGTGGTGCGGGTAGTCGTCCACACGCTCCTTCGCCGCCGGGATCTTGACCTTGTCCATCAGCTCGATGGCCTTGAGGCGGGCTTGCTTCTTCGACAGGCCCTGGTGGACGCGGAACATCTCGCCCAGCTGGTAGCCGACGGTGAGCACCGGGTTCAGCGAGGAGAGAGCGTCCTGGAAGATCATGGCGATCTTCCGGCCGCGCAGCTTGCGCCGCTCCTCGAAGCTCATCTTGAGCATGTCCTGGCCGCGGAAGAAGATCTCGCCCTGCGGGATCTTGCCGGGAGGCATGTCGAGGATGCCCATGATGGCCTGCGCCGTCACGGACTTGCCCGAGCCGGACTCGCCGAGGACGGCGAGGGTCTCGCCGGCGCTCACGCTGTAGTTGACGCCGTTGACGGCCTTGGCCACGCCGTCACGGGTGTGGAACTCGACGTGCAGGTCGCGCACTTCGAGGAGCGGACTCTGCTGGTTCCCGTCACGCGGGGAGGGAACAGTGCTGGTGTTGTCCATGGTGATCATGTACGCCCTCCTCAGCGCAGCTTGGGGTCGAGGGCGTTGCGGACCGCTTCGCCGAGCATGATGAAGGCGAGGACGGTGATGCTCAGCATGATCGAGGGGTACAGCAGGATGTGCTGCGCCACTCGGATCTGTGCGGCACCGGCGGAGATGTCCACACCCCACGAGATGGTCGGGGCCGCGAGACCCAGACCCAGGTAGGACAGGGTGGCCTCGGCCGCGATGTAGCCGCCGAGCGCGATCGTGGACACCACGATCACGGGTGCCATGGCGTTGGGAAGGATGTGCCGCAGCAGGATCCGGGTGGTGCTGGCGCCCAGTGCCTTCGCGGCGTGCACGTAGTCGGCCTGCTTCACGGTGATGACCGAACCGCGCATGACGCGGGTGATCTGCGTCCAGCCCAGGAAGGCCAGGGCGAAGACGACCGTCCACACCGTGCGCTTGGTGAAGGCCTGAAGGACGACCATCGAGCCGAGCAGGAACGGGATACCGAAGAAGATGTTGGTGATCCCGGAGATGAGCGTGTCCGTCAGGCCGCCGAAGTAGCCGGCGATCATGCCCGTGACGCCGCCGACGAGGGTGACGATCGCGGTCACGCAGGTGGCGACGATGAGCGAGGCACGGGTGCCGTAGACGAGGCGCGCGTAGACGCTGCGGCCCTGGCCGTCGTACCCGAGCCAGTCGGGCGTACCGACCTTGGAGAGTTCCGGCTTGCCGAGGAAGTGGTGGACCAGGTCGCCCGTGGTGGGGTCGGCGCTGGTGAACCAGCCCGGGAAGACCGCGATCACCAGGAGTACGAGGATCAGCGCTGCGGAGACGACGAAGTACGGGTTGCGACGCAGGTCGGCCCACGCGTCGCCCCAAAGGCTGCGCGCCTTCTCGTGGGTGACGGGCGCGATCGCGTCGACGGGTGCCAGGGCGCCCTCGGTCGAAACGGCTTCGGTCTTGGTCATGTCAGGCATACCGGATCCTCGGGTCCATGACCGCGTAGAGGAGGTCGACGAGCAGGCTGGCTATGAGGTAGACGACGACCAGGACGGTGACGACACCGACCACGGTCAGGCCCTCGCGGCGGATGACCGAGTCGTAGATCAGACCACCGACGCCCTTGACGTTGAAGATGCCCTCGGTGACGACGGCGCCGCCCATGAGGGCACCGATGTCGGTACCCAGGAAGGTCACGACCGGGATCATCGAGTTGCGCATCAGGTGCACACCGATGACACGACGCTTGGGAAGACCCTTGGCAACGGCGGTACGCACGTAGTCCGCGCGCAGGTTCTCGGCCATCGAAGTGCGCGTCAGCCGGGCCACGTAGGCCAGCGACAGCGAGCCCAGCACGATGGACGGCGCGATGAGTTCGGCCCACGTCTCCTTGTTGCTGACGTTGGGGTCGATCCAGCCGAGCTGGAAGGCGAACACCGACTTGACGATGAAGCCGAGCACGAAGACCGGCATCGAGATGATCAGCAGGGTGACGATCAGGACCAGGTTGTCGACCAGCTTGCCGGCCTTGAGGCCGGCGACGATCCCGAGGGCCAGGCCCAGGACGATCTCGATGGCGAAGGCCAGGAAGGCCAGTCGGAGCGTGACCGGGAAAGCGGAGCCGATGACATCCGTGATCTCACGTCCACTGCGGATCTGCTGTCCGAAGTCGAAGTGGAAGAGGATGCCGGTGATGTAGTTGTAGTACTGGTGCCACACCGGCAGGTCCAACCCGTGCTCGTGCCGGAGTGCGGCCAGAGTGGCGGGGTCTGCACCCTTGTCACCGAAGAGTCCGGCCACGGGGTCGCCGGGCAGGCTGTAGACCATAAAGAAGATGAGCGCGGTCGTCCCGAAGAAGACCGGAATCATCTGGAGCAGTCGTCGTGCGACGTAGCGCCCCATCATGCCTCCGTAGAAGATGCGGCAGAGGCAGCCGGACGGGCCCTTTCGCCACGCACGCACGTGACGGAACCGTCACTGCGTCGCGAAAGGGCCCCCCGGGCTCTGCATTTAGGCCCGGATGTGGGCCGGCTCCCCGCCGGCCCACATCCGTAGAGCGGAATTACGCTGTGGGACTTACTTCTTGACCTCGACGCCTTCGAGGATCGGGTCGCCGTCCTGGGCGTACTTCACGTTCTGGACCTTCTCCGAGAAGCCCGCGTTGACCTTGTAGTACCAGAGCGGGATCGACGGCATGTAGTTCACCAGGTCCTTCTCGACCTGCTGGTACGCCTTCACCGACTCGTCGAGCGACGGGGCGGTGTCCGCCGCGGCGATCTTGGCGTCCAGGTCGGGGTTCGAGAAGCCACCCTGGTTGCCGCCCGCGCCCGTACGGAACAGGTCGCTGATGAAGTTGGCGTTCACCGGGTAGTCGAGGACCCAGCCGGAGCGGTAGATCGACTTGACCTGCTTGGTCTTACGGGCCTGGAGGTCGGCCTGGAAGTCCGGCTTGGCGTCGCCGGTGCACTTGACGCCGGTGGCCTGGGTGATGCTGTTGCAGACAGCGTCGACCCATTCCTTGTGACCGCCGTCCGAGTTGAACTGGATGGAGATCTCGTTGTTCGGAACGCCACCACCGGCGGTGATGAGCTCCTTGGCCTTGGCCGGGTTGAACTTGGTGATGTCACCGGTGGCGTTCGGCGTGTAGCCGAGGACGCCCTTGGCGACCCAGCCCGTGGCCGGCTCGCGGGTGCCCTGGAGCACCGTCTTGGTGATGGTGTCACGGTCGATCGCCATCGACAGGCCCTGCAGGACCTTCGGGTCGACCGGCTTCGGGGTCTTCCACTGGTCGGCGTAGAAGGCGATGGCCAGCGTCTGGATCGCCGAGTACGCCTGGTCCACGGCGCGGGCGCCGAGGTCGTTGCGGTAGACCGGGAGGTCCTTCGGGCCGATCTGACGCAGGACGTCGACGTTGCCCGACTTCAGGTCCTCGTAGGCGGTCTCGAGGGTGGAGTAGTTCTTGAGAATCACACCACCGTTCTTCGCCTTGTTCTCGCCCTTGTAGTCGTCGAAGCGCGTGAGCTCGATCTGCTTCTTGTGCTCCCACGACTTGAACTTGTACGGGCCGTTGCCGACCGGCTTCTCACCGGCGGCCTTCGGGTCCTTGTAGAAGGACTCGGGCAGCGGGGAGAAGACCTCGTAGCCGAGCTTGTACGCGAAGTACGGAACGGCGTTGGCGAGCTCGATGGTGAAGGTGTTCTCGTCGACGACCTTCAGACCCTCCAGCGCCTCGGCGGTGGGCTTGGCGCCCTCGGCCTCGGGGTGGAGCGCCTCGTAGCCCTTGATGTCCGCGAACCAGGACGCGTTGCCCTGCTTGTTGTTGATGTTCGCGGCCCAGTTCCAGGCCTTGACGTACGAGTCGGCGGTCACCTTGGTGCCGTCGTGGAAGGTCCAGCCCGGCTTGAGCTTGACGGTCCAGAGCTTGCTGTCCTTGGAGTCCACCGACTCGGCGTTCACCATGACGAGCTTGCCGTCGGCGTCGTAGTCGACGAGCTGCGAGAACAGCCCGGACATGACGATCGAGCCGTTGGACTCCATCGTGTCGGCCGGCTGGAGGAGCTTCTCGGGCTCGCCCACCTCGACGGAGTAGATGCCGTTCGGGTCAACCTCACCCTTGCCGGCGGCGCCGCTCTTGTCGTTGCCACCGCAGGCGGTCGCAGCCAGGGCGACAACAATCGCGCCCGCTACCCACTTGGCGCTCTTGGCACCGCGCATGGGTTTCCTCCTCATGAGTCCACTGTTTGATGTGCGGGACACATGAACGTTTCGCCGACACCCCTGACGGCGAGTTGAACAGTGCCCCGAGTGTGCTCGTGAGTCGACGCTCCCCACAGCGTGTGACCCATTGACCCGAGCTCAATGGAGCCATCCTCAGGGACGGCCTGACCGTAAACCACACTTAACTGGTCTCGTTTTCACAACATCACCGCATGGCGAAAACCCGAAATCCGGACAAACGGATAGGAGACAGACACGTGCGAAACGGACTGTTAGTTCATCTTCCGGAGTGTCACGGTCGGTATACGGACACCGCGGACACTGGAACGCAATAATCCGGTTGACAAACGGCAACAACCCCTCCCCCACGAAACCGTGGTGAAGGGGTTGCCGACGGAACGGCGGCCCGGCCGGGCCGACTTGCCGTTACTTCGCGGACTTGGCGCGCGACGCGGTGCGCGAGCGCTCCTTCTGGTCCAGGACGACCTTGCGGATGCGGACGGCCTCCGGGGTCACCTCGACGCACTCGTCGTCGCGGCAGAACTCCAGGGACTGCTCCAGGGAGAGCTTGCGCGGCGGCACCACGTTCTCGGTGTTGTCCGCGGAAGCCGCACGCATGTTGGTGAGCTTCTTCTCCTTGGTGATGTTCACGTCCATGTCGTCGGCGCGCGAGTTCTCGCCGACGATCATGCCCTCGTACACCTCGGTGCCGGGGTCGGTGAACAGGACACCGCGCTCCTGCAGGTTGATCATCGCGAACGGCGTGACCGAACCGGAGCGGTCGGCGACCAGCGAACCGTTGTTGCGGGTGACCAGCTGGCCGAACCACGGCTCGTGGCCCTCGTGGATCGAGTGGGCGATACCCGTACCGCGGGTGTTGGTCAGGAACTCCGTACGGAAGCCGATGAGGCCGCGCGACGGGACGACGAACTCCATGCGGACCCAGCCGGAGCCGTGGTTCGACATGTTGTCCATGCGGCCCTTGCGGATGCCCATGAGCTGCGTGACCGCGCCCATGTGCTCCTCGGGGACGTCGACCGTCATGCGCTCGACCGGCTCGTGCACCTTGCCGTCGATCTCCTGCGTGACGACCTGCGGCTTGCCGATGGTCAGCTCGAAGCCCTCGCGGCGCATCTGCTCGACCAGGATGGCGAGCGCGAGCTCACCGCGGCCCTGGACCTCCCAGGCGTCCGGGCGCTCGGTGTCGAGGACGCGGAGCGAGACGTTGCCGACGAGCTCGCGGTCGAGACGGTCCTTGACCTGGCGGGCGGTGACCTTGCGGTCCTTGACCGCGGACTTGGCCTCCGCGCCCTTGCCGCTGCCGCCGCGGCCGACCATCGGGGAGGTGTTCGTACCGATGGTCATGGAGATCGCCGGCTCGTCGACCGAGATCAGCGGGAGCGCGATCGGGTTCTCCGGGTCGGCCAGGGTCTCGCCGATCATGATGTCGGGGATACCGGCGACCGCGCAGATGTCACCCGGGCCCGCCACCTCGGCCGGCTTGCGGGTGAGCGCCTCGGTCATCATCAGCTCGGTGATGCGCACGTTCGACTGGGTGCCGTCACGCTTGATCCAGGTGACGGTCTGGCCCTTGCGCAGCTCGCCCTGCTCGACGCGGAGCAGCGCGATGCGGCCGAGGAAGTTGTCGGCGTCCAGGTTGGTGACGTGGGCCTGGAGGGGGGCCTCCTCGTCGTACACCGGGGCGGGGACGTGCTCCAGGATGGTGGAGAAGAACGGCTCCAGGCTGTCGCTGTCCGCGGGGACGGTGCCGTCCTCGGGCTTGGTCAGCGAGGCGACGCCGTCACGGCCACAGGCGTAGACGATCGGGAACTCGATCTGCTCCTCGGTGGCGTCCAGGTCCAGGAAGAGGTCGTACGTGTCGTTGACGACCTCGTCGATCCGGGAGTCCGGACGGTCCGTCTTGTTGATGCAGAGGATGACCGGCATGTTCGCCTGCAGGGCCTTGCGCAGGACGAAGCGGGTCTGGGGCAGCGGACCCTCGGAGGCGTCCACCAGCAGAACGACGGCGTCGACCATCGACAGACCGCGCTCGACCTCGCCACCGAAGTCGGCGTGGCCGGGGGTGTCGATGATGTTGATCGTGATCGGGGCCCCGCCGTCCTTGGGGTGATACTTCACCGCCGTGTTCTTGGCGAGGATCGTGATGCCCTTCTCACGCTCCAGGTCGTTCGAGTCCATCATGCGGTCGTCGAGGTGCTGGTGGGCGGCGAAGGCACCGGCCTGCTTGAGCATGGCATCGACGATGGTCGTCTTGCCATGGTCGACGTGGGCGACGATGGCGACGTTACGGATGTCGTGGCGCGTGGGCACTTCGGCGCTTCTCCCGGGATCGTGGATGGCGGCGCGTACGGTCCGGCACGCGCGCCTCGACCGGGCGGAAAACCTGCCACGGCCTTACCCCATCGTACGTCGCGTGGCGGGAACCGCCCGCCGGGGGGTCTGTCAAGAGGCCGGAAGGCTGAGGAGGGCCGGGTACGGGGTGGGGGTTTCCCGGCGTGGGTACTGCGGGTATTGCCGCGGGTCAACGGGTATGGAACGACCTTGCCCGCCGGAGAACCGGCGGGCAAGGGACTTGAGTCACATCTGAGCTTGGGAGCCGAAGCTCAACCTGTCCGGCCCCGTTTTGTCACTTCTTCTTCTTCAGGTCTTCCTTGGCGGCCGGCGGCTTCTTCCAGCCGATGTCCTGGAAGCGGGGGGTGCCGAGGCCGAAGGCGCCGGCGTTGGCCAGGCTCGGCTTGGCGGCCACCAGCTCGGGGCGCTGGTAGAGCGGGATGGACCCGGCGGCGGCCCAGATCCGGGCGTCCGCCTTGCGCATCAGCTCGCGCGAGGCCTCCTCGTCCAGCTCGCCGAGGGCCTGGTCGAAGAGCTGGTCGATGTGGTCGGTGCCGACGCGGGTGTAGTTCTGTTCGACGAGGAGCGAGCCGTCGGCGGCCGGCTCCGGCTTGGCGAAGATCGGGCGGGCGTCGGTGGCCGGGTAGGCCGTGGCCGGCCAGGAGTAGAGCGCCAGGTCGTACTGGCCCGAGGCGATGTGGTCCTTGAAGAAGCTCTCGTCGGCGACCTTGGTCACCTCGGTGTTCACACCGACCTTCTTGAGCATCTGGGCGATCCGCTCGCCGACCGTGCGCAGAGCCTCCGAGCCGGGGCCGGCCGGGAGGACGAAGCGCAGGCTGAGGGCCTTGCCGTCCTTGGCGAGCATGTTTCCGGAGTTACGGACCTGCTTGGCCGGGGCCGGCGCCGGGGAGGCGCTGGCGGCCTTGCCGGGATCGGGCGCCTCGCCGTCGCGGGCGGGGCCCCGCTTGTCGTCGTCCACGGCGCCCGGGCCGGCGGCCTCGCCCTCCTGGCCCGACGGGTCGATCCGCTCGCCCCGCTTGCCCTGGGGAGACGTTTCCGCGCCCGTCCTGATCGCGGACTCCACCACCGGGATCCCCCGGTCCAGGCTGTCCCCGTTGCGTCCGTCGGTCTCGCCCACGATGTAGAGGCCGTCGTTGCCGGTGCCCGGGCCCGAGGGGGTCTTCGAGTCGTCCTGGCCATCCTCCCCCTCCGGACCGGCCTTCGTGCCCGCCGGCTCGGTGAGCTTGCCGCCCCGGCGCCAGCCCGCGTCCGCGAGCAGGGCCTGGGACGCTTGGAGGTCCTTGCCGCCGAGCGCGTCGCTGTTGTCGGCGTACGCCCGCTGCCCGGCCAGTGCCACGTGGCTGCCGACCGGCTTCGCCGGGAGGCCCAGGGGCTTCAGTACGATCTCGGCCAATTCCTTGCGGTCCAGGGCCCGGGCCACCGCCCGCCGGACCCGCTCGTCGGCCAGCGGGCCGGAGGCCCCGTTCATGGCGAGCTGCGTGTAGGCCGGCTCCAGGGACTTGCGGACCGTGAAGGAGCGCAGGGTCGACTGCTCGTCCGCGTAATTCTTGGCCGCCTCGGCGTTCTGTGCCCGGGTCTCGCGCTCCGTGGCCGCCTTGCCCTCGTCGGAGCCGTAGGCGATCGCCCAGGACAGCGTGGCCTGCGCCGGGGTCATCGCCGCACCCGGCCCGTGCGCCGGGGCCCCGCCCGGGCTCGGGCTGCGCGCCGCGTCCCGGTGGGCCTGCGCGATCCGGTCGGCGCCCGCGCGGTCGATCTCCGCCAGGTCCACCTTGCCTGCGGCCAGCGCCGCCGGGCGCTCGGCGCGGGGCACCGCGGTCAGGACCAGCGAGTCCAGCTTGGCCGGCCGGCCCCACCAGCGGGCGTTGCGGGTCAGCGCGGCGGTGCCCGTCTTCTTGTCGATGGCCCCGAGGTTGAACGGCCCGGCGGTGACCTTGATGGTGCCGCGGGCGCCCTCGTTGAAGGCGTCCGGGGTGCCGGTGACCTGCTTGGGGTAGAGCGGGGAGAACAGGGAGCGCCAGTCGGTGTACGGCTTGATGAAGGTGACCTTGACCTCCAGGTCGGTCTTGCCGCGCTCGATCTTCTCGATCCGGTCGTACCCGGCGTTGCGGGCCGTCCAGTACGCCGAGTCCTTGCCGTTCAGGGCCCGCCACTGCGCCACGAAGTCGGCGGCGCCGATCTCGCGGCCGTCGCTCCACACCGCCTGCTGGTTCAGCTTGTACAGGACGACCTGCTTGGGCTCGCGCTCGACGACCTCGGCCTTCTCCAGGTAGTCCGGGTTGGCGGCCGGCCGGCCCTTGTCGTCGAGGACGAACAGCTGCGGCAGCACCGCCCCGGCGATCCGGGTGGTGGTGGCGTCCGCGTCGGCCTGGAAGGTGTTCAGGGTGTCCGGGAGGGAGTCCACGGCCCAGCGCAGCACGCCGCCGTCGGCGACCTTGTCTCGGGCGGTCGCCGCGATGTCCTGTCCGGCGGCCACCGGGCCGCCCTCGTCGTCACCAGAGCCGCAGCCCGCGAGCAGCGGCAGTGCGAGGACTCCCGAGGTCAGGAGCGCCAAGGACCTGCGCCTTCTCTGGGACATGGGTGGTACCTCCGGGACGGGGCGTGAAAGGGGCAGCTTGATCACGTTCGGCGGTATATGGAGCTGATCACACTGGGTGCCGCAACACACTGAAATCCACAGCTCGCCGCACCTCTCGCAGCAGACCCTCGCCACGCCGCGAACCCCACCCGTGCGGACCAATCCGGCTTGCGCCGCGGACGGGCGTTCGCTCGTAAGAGGGATCAAACTGGGAGCAGGGAGGGGCGCACAGATTGCGCCTGCGCGCCCGCAATCGCTGCACGTCCCTTCACAAGCGGGGACGGGAGGCGCGACACTCGCAGGCGCACATGAGCGTTGCCACCGCAACCAGCGGAAGTGAGGGCAAGTCATGTCCCTGCAAGACGATTTGACCGCCGTACGTCGCAACCTGAACGAGCTGGTCCGCTCGGTGGAACGGCTGGAGCAGGACATCGCCCGGCAGTCTCCGGCCACCCCGAGGGCCCCACGGCAGGAGGGGATGGTCCAGGTCCCGGACACCCCGTACGACAGCTCGCTGTGGAAGGACGCCGACGACGAGGGTCTCGGCGCCCGCGACCGCCGGGCACCCTGAACCGGCGGGCGCACCCGCGCACCAGCGCACCCGCACCCCCGCACACCCCACCACCCCACCCGGCCCAGCCGTCCGCGGCTGGGCCTCGTGGGTCACCCCTCATCACTCCACCCGGAGTCCCCTTTGGCCACAGGCACGGAACCACCCCGGCAGCTGAGCGGCGTCCACGACGCCTCCCGGGCCGCGATCCCCGCCCGGCACCTGCGCACCGACCGGTGGTGGCTGGCCCCCGCCGTCACCGCGGCCGGGCTGCTCGCCTTCATCGTCTACTCGACCTGGCGGGCCTTCGCGAACGCCGACTACTACGCGGCCCCGTACGTGTCCCCGTTCTACTCCCCGTGTCTCGCGGAGAACTGCCAGGAGATGCGCGGCGGCCCGAACCTGGACCTGTTCGGCAGTTGGTGGGGCCTGTCCCCCGCCCTGCTGATCCTGGTCTTCCCGCTCGGCTTCCGGCTGACCTGCTACTACTACCGCAAGGCGTACTACCGCGGCTTCTGGGCCTCGCCGCCCGCCTGCGCCGTCGCCGAGCCGCACGCGAAGTACACCGGCGAGACGCGCTTCCCGCTGATCCTCCAGAACATTCACCGGTACTTCTTCTACGCGGCGCTGCCGGTCGCGGGCATCCTCACGTACGACACGGTGCTGACGTTCCGCAACGACCGTTACGAGTGGGGCCACATGGGCCTCGGGACGCTGCTGTTCCTCGTCAACATCGCGCTGATCTGGGCCTATACCCTCTCGTGCCACTCCTGCCGGCACATCATGGGCGGCCGCCTGCGCCACTTCTCCAAGCACCCGGTGCGCTACCGGCTGTGGGGCTGGGTCAGCAGGCTCAACACCCGCCACATGCAGCTCGCGTGGGCCTCCCTGATCAGCGTCGCCCTGTGCGACTTCTACGTGTACCTGCTGGCCAGCGGCACCTTCACCGATCCGAGGTTCTTCTGAGATGGCTCAAGTCGACCGGCAGCAGTGGGACGTGGTCGTGGTCGGTGCGGGCGGCGCCGGGCTGCGGGCCGCGATCGAGGCGCGCGAGCGGGGCAAGCGTACGGCCGTGATCTGCAAGTCCCTGTTCGGCAAGGCCCATACGGTGATGGCGGAGGGCGGGATCGCCGCCTCCATGGGCAACGTCAACGAGGGCGACAACTGGCAGGTGCACTTCCGCGACACCATGCGCGGCGGGAAGTTCCTCAACCAGTGGCGGATGGCGGAACTCCACGCGAAGGAGGCCCCCGACCGGGTCTGGGAGCTGGAGACCTGGGGCGCGCTCTTCGACCGCACCCCGGACGGGAAGATCTCCCAGCGCAACTTCGGCGGCCACGAGTACCCGCGCCTCGCGCACGTGGGCGACCGGACCGGCCTGGAGCTGATCCGCACCCTCCAGCAGAAGATCGTCCAGCTCCAGCAGGAGGACTTCAAGGAGTTCGGGGACTACGAGGCCCGGCTCAAGGTCTTCCAGGAGTGCACGGTCACCCGGGTCTTGAAAGATCGCAGCCTGAAGGACGGGCAGAAGGTCTCGGGGGCCTTCTGCTACGAGCGCGAGTCCGGCCGGTTCTTCGTCCTGGAGGCCCCGGCGGTGGTCCTGGCCACGGGCGGGATCGGCAAGTCCTTCAAGACCACGTCCAACTCCTGGGAGTACACCGGCGACGGCCACGCGCTGGCCCTGCTCGCCGGGGCGCCCCTGCTCAACATGGAGTTCGTGCAGTTCCACCCGACCGGCATGGTCTGGCCGCCCTCCGTCAAGGGCATCCTCGTGACCGAGTCGGTGCGCGGCGACGGCGGGGTGCTGCGCAACAGCGAGGGCAAGCGGTTCATGTTCGACTACATCCCGGACGTCTTCAAGGAGAAGTACGCGCAGTCCGAGGAGGAGGGCGACCGCTGGTACGAGGACCCCGACCACAACCGGCGCCCGCCCGAGCTGCTCCCCCGCGACGAGGTGGCCCGGGCCATCAACTCCGAGGTCAAGGCGGGTCGCGGCTCCCCGCACGGCGGGGTGTTCCTCGACGTGTCCACCCGGATGCCGGCCGAGCGGATCAAACGGCGGCTTCCCTCCATGTACCACCAGTTCAAGGAGTTGGCGGACGTGGACATCACCGCCGAGCCGATGGAGGTCGGCCCGACCTGCCACTACGTGATGGGCGGGATCGCGGTGGACTCCGACACCGCCGCCACCGTCGGGGTCCCCGGCCTGTTCGCGGCCGGCGAGGTCGCGGGCGGCATGCACGGCTCGAACCGGCTCGGCGGGAACTCCCTCTCCGACCTGCTGGTGTTCGGCCGGCGGGCCGGACTGCACGCGGCGCAGTACGCCGACGGCCTCGCCGGAGCGCTGCCCGCGGTCTCCCAGGCGGAGATCGACGCGGCCGCGGCGGAGGCGCTGGCCCCGTTCCACGCCGCCGACGGCGCGGAGAACCCGTACACGCTCCACCAGGAGCTCCAGACGACCATGAACGACCTGGTCGGGATCATCCGCCGGGAGGGCGAGATGGCCGAGGCCCTGGAGAGGCTGTCGAGCCTGCGCGTACGGGCGGCCCGGGCCGGTGTCGAGGGGCACCGGCAGTTCAACCCGGGCTGGCACCTCTCCCTGGACCTGCGGAACATGCTGCTGGTCAGCGAGTGCGTGGCCCGCGCGGCCCTGGAGCGGACCGAGAGCCGCGGCGGGCACACCCGGGAGGACTGCCCGTCGATGGAGCGCGCCTGGCGCCCGGTGAACCTGCTGTGCCGTCCGGTGGATCCGGCGCCGCAGGACCCGGCCGCCGACCGGATCTCCCTGGTCCGGACCCGTACCGAACCCATCCGCCCCGACCTGCTCGCGCTCTTCGAGAAGGAAGAGCTGGTCAAGTACCTCGCCGAAGAGGAGCTGTACCGATGAGTACGTACGACGCGAGCTTCCGGATCTGGCGGGGCGACGCGGAGGGCGGGGAACTGCGGGACTTCACCGTCGAGGTGCACGACGGCGAGGTGGTGCTGGACATCGTCCACCGGCTGCAGGCCACGCAGGCCTCGGACCTCGCGGTGCGCTGGAACTGCAAGGCGGGCAAGTGCGGTTCGTGCAGTGCGGAGATCAACGGCCGGCCGCGGCTGATGTGCATGACGCGCATGTCCACCTTCGAACGGTCCGAGACGATCACGGTCACGCCGCTGCGCGCCTTCCCGGTGGTCCGGGACCTGGTGACGGACGTGTCGTTCAACTATCAGAAGGCGCGCGAGGTCCCGGCGTTCGTGCCGCCGCAGGGGGTGGCTCCTGGCGCGTACCGGATGCAGCAGGTGGATGTGGACCGCTCGCAGGAGTTCAGGAAGTGCATCGAGTGCTTCCTGTGCCAGGACACCTGCCACGTGGTGCGCGACCACGAGGAGAACAAGCCCGCCTTCGCCGGTCCCCGATTCCTGATGCGGGTGGCGGAGCTGGACATGCACCCGCTGGACGCGGCGGCCGAGGCGGGCCTGGACCGCAAGCGCACGGCCCAGGAGGAGCACGGGCTCGGCTACTGCAACATCACCAAGTGCTGTACGGAGGTCTGCCCGGAGGGCATCAAGATCACCGACAACGCGCTGATCCCGCTGAAGGAGCGGGCGGTGGACCGCAAGTACGACCCGCTGGTGTGGCTGGGCAGCAAGATCCGCAGGCGCGCTGATCTGTAGCACCCCCGGCCGTTCACTTCACAGGACACAATGCCCCCTGGGAAAACGTCGCATGACGTGATGTCAGGGGGCTTTGCGGTGCGGGTGGGGGACGAACTGGCCGGCCGGTACCGGCTGGAGCAGCGGCTCGGCCAGGGCGGCATGGGCGAGGTGTGGCGCGGGCACGACCTGGTGCTGGACCGGTCCGTGGCGGTCAAGGTCCTGCTGGAGGCGGCCACGAACGACGAGGTGGTCGCGCGGTTCGGACGCGAGGCCACGATCGGGGCGCGGCTCCAGCACCCCGGGATCACCGTGGTGCACGACGTGGGGCAGCAGGACGGGCGGCTGTTCATCGTGATGGAGCTGCTGGCGGGCGAGGACCTGGCCACGAGGCTCGCGCGGGAGGGTGCGCTGGCGGTGGACCTCGCGGTGGACCTGGCCGCGCAGACGGCGGAGGCGCTGGCCGTCGCGCACGGACAGGCCGTGGTCCACCGGGACCTGAAGCCGGGCAACCTCTTCCTGCTGCCGGGCCTGCGGATCAAGATATGCGACTTCGGCATCGCGCACTCCGCGGACGCGACGGCGGGCTGGACGGTCACGGGCCGGATCATCGGCACCCCCGCGTACATGGCGCCGGAGCAGTGGCGGGGCGAACGGGTGGGCGCGCGGTGCGATCTGTACGCGCTGGGGTGCGTGCTGTACGCGCTGGTGAGCGGGGCGCCGCCGTTCGGGCAGACCGAGGGACCGTACGTCCTGATGCACCGGCACGTCACGGAGGCGCCGCTCCCGCTGCGCGAGGCGGGCACGCCGGTTCCGGCGGAGCTGGACCGGCTGGTGCTGGCCCTGCTGGCGAAGGACCCGGCGGACCGGCCGGAGTCGGCGGAGGCGGTGGGCAAGGTACTCCGGGCGCTGCGCGGCCTTCGCGGGGGCGAGGACGGGGACGGGGACGAAGACGGCCCGAGCCCGGGGTACCCCCCGCCCGGCCAGGGGCCGGCGTCCGGGACGGGGCCGGCGTCCGGGACGGTGTCCGGGACGGTGTCCGGGACGGGGCCGGCGTCCGAGACGGTGTCCGGGACGGGACCGGCGTCCGAGACGGTGTCCGGGACGGGACCGGCGTCCGAGACGGGGCCGGCGTCCGAGACGGGGCCGGCGTCCGAGACGGGGCCGGCGTCCGAGACGGGGCCGGCGTCCGAGACGGGGCCGGCGTCCGGGACGGGGCCGGGATCGGGGCCGGGGGCCGGGGGTGAACAGGTGCACGGATCAGGGTCCGAGGCCGGGGCCGAGCAGGCGCCGGTGTCCGGGTCGGAGGCCGGGTCGGAGGCCGGGGTGGCCGCCGGGGTGGCCGCCGGGGTGGCGGCCGCCTCCGGGGCGGCCGGGGGTGTGGATTCGGGGGTGCGGGAGTTCGTACGGGGGCTGCTCGTCGAGGCGGAGGACGCGCTGCGGGAGCTGCCGGGTGGCGCGGATGCCCGCGTCGAGGCGCTGGCCATCGCCGCCGATGCCGCGGCCCGCTTGGACGCGGACCTCGCGGCCCGGCTGCTGGCCGACGCCGAGCGCGCGGCGTGGGCCGACGGCGCGGGCGACGGGGCCCGGGTGGCCCGGCTGCTGACGGCGCTGGCCCGGAGCACCGCCCCGCACGCCCCGGCGCGGGCCCGGCGGCTGCTGACCGACGCGCAGCAGGCGCTGTTCACGGTGCCCGGCTCCCGGCGGGAGGGTCCGCTGCGCGCACTGGCGGAGGAACTGATCAAGGTGGCCCCCGAACAGGCGTCCCAGATCGCCGGGTACCACCTCGGCGGGCGCCCGGCGCCCGGCGGGCGCCCGGCGCCCGGATCGAGGCGGCCCTCGCCGCGGAGCGGCCCGGGGAGGCCGAGCAGCGGCTGGCCCTGATCCAGGACCCGGGCCAGCGCGCGGCCGCCACGTACGACACGGTGCTGGCCGTCGCCCCGCGGGACCTGGAGACCGCCCTGCGCCTGAGCGAGCGGATCGGCTCCGCCGGGGCCCGGCTGCTGGCGCTGTGTCAGGTGGCGCGCGACCGCGCCGAGGCCGGGGACGCGGCGGGCGGGGCACGGGCGCTGGAGCAGGCCGACGAGGAGCTTCCGCGGTTCCTGGAGGAGCGGGCGGCCTGGCTGCGCGAGGAGGCGGCGCACCACGCCGAGCAGGGTCGGCCCGTACAGGCCGAGCGGCTGCGCGCCCAGGCGGCCGCCCTGCTGAGCCACCACCCGGAAGAGGCCGCCGACCAGAAGGCCGACCACGCCCTGTCCTCTGTGGCCGAGGCCCGGGCCGGCGTCCGGCAGGCAGCCCTGCGGCCGCTCGACCCGGCGGCGGCCCGGCAGGGCGCGGACGCGGCCCGCGCCCTGCCGGACCCGGCGCTACGGGCCCGCGCGCTGGCCCGTACCGCGCGGGAGTGCCTGGCGACGGACGGGATGCCCTGGCTGGCGGAGGCGTCCGCCGGCGTGGGAAGCCCCCCGCCGCCCGGCACGACGGCCCTGGGCGGTCCGGACACGGGGCCCGGGGCGCCGCCGTCGCCCCCGCCCGCGGCTCCCGGGACCCGCGCCTGGCACACGGGTGCGCGGCCGGACGCCCTGTATGCCGCCGGGGCGCACGTGGTGTGGCGGTCGGGGAGCGAGGTGGGCTGCGTACGGGCCGGCGTGGGCGCGACCCGCTGGTCGGCCCACGCCGACGAGGGCGCGGCCGCGCCGCCGCTGCCGGGGGCCGGGCGGGTGCTGGTGTCCTGCGTGGCCGACCCCGCCACGGTGTACGTCGACGTACGCCGGGACGACGGGCCGGGCGTACGGATCGTGGCGCGGGAGCCGCGCGACGGGCGGGTGCGGTGGTGGCGGGACCTGCCGAAGGCCGGCCCGGCGCTGCGCGGCGCCGGGCCGGTGCTGGTGCACGAGGCGCAGGGCGAGCTGACGGCGCTGCGGGCGACGACGGGCGAGGTGGAGTGGCAGCGGTCGCTGCCGGACGGCACCCGCTCCCTGGCGGCGGTGGGCGACTGCCTCGTCCTGGCGGACGGCCGGTGGCTCCAGGCGCTGGACCTGCGGAGCGGGCGGCGGCTGTGGACGCAGCTGCGGAACTCGGAGTCGTCCGAGCGGACGTCCGACCAGCAGCCGGTGCACCTGGTGGAGGGCGCGAGCCTGCGCGCCGTGGACCGCGGCACCGGCCGGGAAGTGTGGCGGTTCGCGCTGGGGACCCCGGCGGAGCGGCTGCTGGTCGAGAGCGGCACGGTGTACGCGGCGGCGCACCACCCCGTCCGGGGGGACCGGGTGTTCGCGCTCGACGCGCGCACGGGGGCGCCGCTCTGGCAGCGGACCGTGGTGCGGCGCGAGGGCACCGGGTGCGCGCTCGAACTGCTGGGCCTGCGGCCGGGCGGGCTGTACGTGAAGGCCGCCCGCGGTGGCCGGCGCGGGCGGCTGGGCCGGGAGTCGGGGCCGTTCGTCGCCGTACTGGATCCGGCGACGGGCAAGCCGCGCCGCCGGTGGGAGCAGCCGGGGCTCGCCGACGGGGACACCCTGCTGGTCGGCGACCGGCTCGTCCTCTCCCGCCCGGAGCTGTCGGCGTACGCCCTCCCGTAGGTCGTGTCGCTCCGGGGTGCGGGTGGGCAGAACGGCCCATACCCTCCCAAATGTGATGCCGCCCAAGAGCAGGTCGAAGCGACGCACCACCGCCGGGATATCCGTACGGGCCGGGCTCGTCCTGGCCGCCGCGCTGCTGGGGCTCGGCGGCCTGGGGGTGGCCGGGGCTCCGGCCGCCCGGGCCGAGGATCCCGTCACGCTGTCCGGGCAGGGGCAGATCACCGACCGCGTGGGCGCCCTCGGCGACCGGACGGCCGCCGTCACCGCCGCGCTGGAGAGGCTGTACGCCGGCCACCGGATCCAGCTCTTCGTGACGTACGTGGACGATTTCTCCGGGCGTTCCGCGCAGAGCTGGGCGGACGCCACCGCGCAGAAGAACGGCCTCGGCCAGGACGACGTGCTGCTGGCGGTGGCGACCGGGGCCCGCCAGTACGCCTATTCGGCCGATGTCGACTCAGGTTTCACCGCGGCGCAGCTCGCGGACGTCGCCCGCACGGCCATCGAGCCCGCGCTGAAGCAGAACGACTGGGCGGGCGCCGCGATCGGCGCCGCCGACGGGTACGGGGCCGTGCTCGACGGGAAGCCCGTACCGGTGCCGGCCATCACCCCCGGCGTGGCGGACCCCGGCGGCGGCGCGGAGGAGGACGGCGGGGCCGGGGACTACGTGCTCCCGGTGGTGGTCGTCGGCGCGGCGGGCGCCCTCGGGGCGTACGCGTACAGCCGCCGCAAGCGCAAGGGCGGCCGGGGCGGCGGCTCCGGTACGACGGGCTGGGGCGAGCAGCCCGCGACCACGACCGCGCTCCCGCTGCCCGAACTGGACGCCAAGGCCAAGACCCTGCTGGTGGAGACCGACGACGCGATCCGTACGAGCAACGAGGAGCTCGGCTTCGCGTCCGCGCAGTTCGGCGACGCGGCGGTGGGCACGTTCACCGAGGCCGTGGCCTTCGCGCAGAGCGAGCTGACGGCCGCGTTCCGGCTGCGCCAGCAGCTCGACGACGCTCACCCCGAGGACGATCCGACGCGGCGGCGGATGCTGGACGAGATCGTGGCCCGCTGCACCGAGGCGAGCCGGCGGCTCGACGCCGAGTCGGCGGACTTCGACCGGCTGCGGGACCTGGAGAAGAACGCCCCGCAGGCGCTCGCCACGGTGGAGGCGCACTTCCGCGCGCTGACGGGCCGTACGACGACGGCCGGGGCGACGCTGACCGCGCTGGCCGGGCGCTACGCGGACTCGGCGGCCGCTCCGGTGGCCTCCAACGCCGAACAGGCCGGGGACCGGCTGCTGTTCGCGACGACCAGCCTCGGCGAGGCGCGGGCGGCGATCGACGGCGGCGACAACGGGAAGGCGGCCGTGCACGTACGGGCCGCCGAGGGCGCGGTGGACCAGGCGGCGAAGCTGGTCGACGCGGTGGAGCGGCGGGCGCAGGAACTGGCGGAGGCGGCCGGGAAGCTGCCCGGGGCGCTCACGGAGACCGACACCGACCTCGCCGATGCGCGCGGCCTGCTGAGCGGCACCGCGGAGGGGGCCTCGACGGCGGACCTGCGCGGCCGGATCGGCCGGGCGGAGGCGGTCCTGGCCGACGTACGGCGGGAGCAGGCGGCCGGCCGGTACGACCCGATCGACGCCCTGCGCCGGGTGGAGGAGGCCGATGCCGTCCTCGACGAGGCGCTGGCCGGGGCCCGGGAGCGGGAGACGGGACGGCAGCGGGCGGCCGCGCTGCTGGACCAGGCGGTGCTCTCGGCGCGCAGCGCGATCGGCGCGGCGACGGACTACGTCACCACCAGCCGGGGCGCGGTCGGCAGTCAGGCCCGTACCCGGCTGGCGGAGGCGCAGCGGCACATGGAGCGGTCGGCGGCCCTGGCGGGCTCGGACCCGGCGGGCGCGCTGGCGGAGGCGCAGCGGGCGGACGGGCTGGCGCGGCAGGCGCAGGAGTTGGCGGAGCAGGACGTACGGGCGTACGAGAACCCGTACGGCGGGCAGCGGCAGCAGCGCGGGGGCATGGGCGGCGCGGTCCTCGGCGGGATCATCCTGGGCGAGATCCTGGGCGGCGGCCGGGGCCGGGGCGGCGGATTCGGGGGCGGCGGGGGCTTCGGGGGCGGCGGCTTCGGCGGCGGGGGGCCGGGCCCGGGCTCGTTCGGCGGCGGGGGCACCCGCGGCCGCATGGGCGGCGGCGGCCGTTTCTGACCCGATCTCCCCGATCTTCCCACTCCATGAAAGGGCACCGATGAGCAAGCAGACCGTCCTCGGTCGCGTCACCCAGCTCGCGAAGGCCAACATCAACGCGCTGCTGGACCAGGCGGAGGACCCGCAGAAGATGCTGGACCAGCTGATCCGCGACTACACGAACAACATCGCGGAGGCGGAGCAGGCGGTCGCCACCACGATCGGCAATCTGCGGATGCTGGAGGCGGACCACAAGGAGGACGTGGAGGCGGCCGCGGAATGGGGCGGCAAGGCGCTCGCGGCGAGCCGGAAGGCGGACGAGCTGCGGGCGTCGGGGGCGGCGGGGTCGGCAGGGGCGGCAGGGGCGGCGGGAGACGCCGGCAGCGCAGACAAGTTCGACAACCTCGCGAAGGTCGCCCTGGGCCGCCAGCTCCAGTCGGAGAAGGAGGCGAAGACGGCGGAGCCGACGATCGCCGCCCAGACGGAGATCGTGGACAAGCTCAAGTCCGGGCTGGACTCGATGAAGAACAAGCTGACGGAGCTGACGGCGAAGCGCGACGAGCTGGTGGCCCGGGCGAAGACCGCGCAGGCGCAGAACACGATGATGGACGCGGTGAAGAACATCGACGTCATGGACCCGACGAGCGACATCTCCCGCTTCGAGGACAAGGTCCGCCGGGAGGAGGCCAGGGCCTTGGGCCGGCAGGAACTGGCGGCCTCCTCCCTGGACGCCCAGTTCGAGGCCCTGGACGACCTCGACACGTCCTCGGAGATCGAGGCCCGCCTGGCGGCGCTGAAGTCCCGGGCCGCCTGACGCTCCCGCTGCGCGGGGGCCTTCCCCCCGCGCAGCGGACCCGCCCGGCGGCCCACCCGCCCGCCCGCCCGCGGTCAGCCGTACATGCTCAGCAGCTGCTCCGCTGAGAGTTCCGTCACCGGCTGCGACCCGCCGCCGGGCAGCGGCAGCTCGAACCACACCGTCTTGCCACGGTGGGTCCGCCGCGTGCCCCAGCCCGCCGACAGCATGCCGACCAGCTGGAGGCCCCGCCCGCCCTCGTCGGTGTCCCGGGCGCGGCGGCGGCGCGGCTGCACCAGGTTGCCGTCCCAGACCTCGCAGACCAGGGTGCGGTCGAGCAGCAACCGCAGCCGGATCTCGCCCTCGCCGTACCGGAGGGCGTTCGTCACCAGCTCGCTGACCAGCAGTTCGGTGGTGTCCAGCAGCCCCTCCAGGCCCCACGAGGGCAGCTTCGCCCGCGCCAGCTCACGCGCCCGGCCCACCGAGCGGGCCTCGCGCGGCAGCTGCCAGTCCCCGACGGCGTCCATCGGCAGCCCCTGCACCCGTGCCATCAGCAGCGCGATGTCGTCCTCGCCGTGCCGCGTGTCCAGCGTGTTCAGCACGTGGTCGCAGACGTCCTCCAGCGGCCGCACCGGGTCGGCGAGCGCGTCCCGCAGCCCGCGCAGCCCTTCTTCCAGCGGATGGTCGCGCGATTCGACCAGCCCGTCCGTGTAGAGGGCCAGCAGGGCACCTTCGGGAAGGTCGACCTCCACCTCCTCGAACGGCTCCCCGCCCACCCCGAGCGGCATCCCGGGCGGCACCTCCAGCAGCAGGGCGGGCCGCGGCGGGGCGCCCGGTTCCGCCGGTTCCACCAGCACCGGCGGCATGTGGCCGGCGTTGGCGATGGTGCAGCGCCGGGTCACCGGGTCGTAGACGGCGTAGACGCAGGTCGCGAGGTACACCTCCGAGCGGTCCGCGTCCCGCGAGTGCAGGGCCGCCCGGGAGGCCTGCTGGGCGCCGCCGGGCGCGCCGAGCCCGCGGGCGATCTCGTCCAGCGCGGTCAGCACCTCCGCCGGCTCCAGGTCGAGCAGCGCCAGGGTCCGTACGGCGGTGCGCAGTTCGCCCATCGCGACGGCGGCCCGCAGCCCGCGGCCCATGACGTCGCCGACGACCAGCGCGGTGCGGTGCCCGGGCAGCTCGATGACGTCGAACCAGTCCCCGCCGACCTCGGTGGCCGCGTTGCCGGGCAGGTACCGGCAGGCGATGTCGAGGCCGGCCGCCTCGGGGTCGCCGGGCGGCAGCAGGCTGCGCTGGAGGATGAGTGCCCGCTCGTGCTCGCGCCGGTACAGGCGGGCGTTGTCGATGCAGACGGCGGCGCGGGCGGCGAGCTCCACGGCCACCGCCCGGTCCCGTTCCCCGAAGGGCTCGCTGCCCTTCGTACGGGAGAACTGGGCGAGCCCGACCACGGTGTCGTGGGCGACCATCGGGACGACGAGCGTCGACTGGACGAGGTCGTCCGTGCCGCCGCCCTCGATCAGCCGGGGCCGCGCGGTCCGCAGGGCCAGCGCCCCCGGCGAGGCCGCCGGATAGCGGTGGACCTCCCCCACGGAGACGGGTGTGCCCGGATCCGTCAGCGGACCGTCCGAGACGGCCGAGGCGAAGGCGACCCGCCGCAGCGGCGGGGAGGGCGCCCGTTCGGGACCCCGCCCGTGCGGCAGCGGGGGTACGCCGGGGCCGTGCGGCCGGGCCGGCCGGTCGTCGTCGCCGAGCAGCAGCCCCTGGTAGAGGTCGACGGCGGCGAGGTCGCAGAAGCCCGGGACGGTCACGTCCAGCAGTTCGCGGGCGGTGGTCTCCAGGTCGAGGGAGTTCCCGATGCGGTGCCCGGCCTCGTTGAGCAGGGCGAGATTGCGCCGGACCCCGGCGGCCTCGCGGGCGGCGAGGTGGCGGCGGGTGACGTCGGTGCCCAGGCCCGCGACGCCGATGGGGCGGCCGGTGCCGCCGTGGACGCGGTAGAGGTTGATGGACCAGTGGCGGTGGTCCCGGCTGCCGGGGGCGGCGCCGGTGATCCGGAGGTCGGTGACGGAGTCGCCGGTCTCCAGGACCCGCCGCAGGGCCTCGGTCATCCGGTCGGCCTCCTGGGGCGGGAGGTAGTCGTGGACGGTGCGGCCGCGGTGTTCCTCGACCGCACCGCCGAAAACGGTCGCGAAACGGCGGTTGGCGCGCTGCACGGTGAGGTCCGTGCCGAAGAGCAGGAAGCCGAAAGGAGATTGGCCGAATATGGCCTGCGAAGCGGCAAGATCGGATTCGATGCGGCGCAGCGCGCGTACGTCGACGACGACGCACAGCGCGGCCCGCTCGGCGGTCTCGGTCTGGGTGGGCATCACGTAGATCTCGGCCACGCCGTGCGCGCCGTCCCCGCCGGGAATGCGGAAGGGGACGAGGCCGGTCCATTCCTTGCCGTCGAGGATCTCGGCCATTGTGCGGTGGCCGCCGGCGCGCAGCTCCGGCGGCATGAAGGCATCCACCGGGTCCCGGCCCACGGCCTGCGCGGCGGTCAGCCCGAACAGCTCCTCGGCGCGCAGGCTCCACTGGTCGATGAGCCCGTCGGGTCCGATGGAAAAAGACGCGACCTTTATGTAGTCATATATCGAGCCAGGCGGGCTGCTGTGCCACAGGGAGTCGTGCCATGTCTCCCCGGGTACACGGGCCTGATGTGCCTGCGCAGGTATCTCGCTCACGCGACCGTCCCCTCCAGCTCACCGCAACCGGACCGGCCATGACCGAAGTATTCAGCACCACGGCCCCGCACGGCACGGCGTTCACGATCACAAAAAGGTCCCGACTATTTCGAGCCATCCCTGTGATCGTCGGCCATCCGTCACCTTGTTACTCACCAGGAAGTGCCAACTCGAACCACACGGTCTTACCCGATTTCCCGTGCCGGGTTCCCCAGCGCTGCGCAGAGACGGAGACCAGATGAAGCCCCCTGCCGCCCTCGTCGTCCGGCGTCGCGACCCGCTCGCGGGGCGGATCCGGAAGCGGATCGGATACCTCCACCAACAGCGCGGCGCCCCCCGTGGGACTCCCACTGGCCGAATTCTGCCGCACCAGCCGGACCCCGATGGGGCCGGAGGCGTACCGCAGTGAATTGGTGACCAACTCGCTGACCAGCAGGACGGTGACATCACCGACGGAGTCGAGGCCCCAGGAGCTCAGCGTGCCGCGTACGGCGTGGCGGGCGGTGCGGACGGCGCCGGGCTCTGCGGGGAAGGCCCACTCGGCGCATTCACCGTCTGTGTCGATCACGCCGATCACTTCCCGGGCCGGCAACGGCCCCAGTCCGATTCCGCAGGGACAGAGCCACGAGGGGCAGTACACGATAGGGACTAATAGCGACATACCCGATATTCGAGGCGTCGTACCACCCGATCCCTCACGCACCGGCGCACTGTGGCGCAGACGGCCCAGCGCACGCGCGTCACGCGCCCCCGTGCGACCCGGTGTGCCGTTCGTGGCCCGCGGCGCGCCCATCGCGCTCACCGCGCCCGGCCCGCTCGCCCCGCTCGTCCCGCTCGGCCCGCAGCCGGCGGCCGACCTCCGCGACGGCCGGCCGGTCCTGGTCGAGCCAGTCCACGGAGTCCAGCTCCTGCGGCCCGAGCCAGCGCAGCTCGTCGTGGTCCTCCAGCGGCGCGGGCTCGCCGGACAGCAGCCGCGCGGTCCACACGTGCAGCACGAGCCCGGCCCTGACCGGCCACTCCCCCGGGATCCGCTCCAGCGCCTCGGCCTCGACGCCGAGCTCCTCGCGCAGTTCGCGTACGAGCGCCTCGGGCACGGACTCGCCGGGCTCGGTCTTGCCGCCGGGCAGCTCCCACCGTCCGGCCACCTCGGGGGGTGCGCTGCGGCGGGCGGCCAGCAGGCGGCCCTCATGACAAAGGGCTCCGCCCACGACCACTCGTACCGTCATGGGGCGGAGCCTATGTCAACGTACGGACGCTCAGTTCGTCGTGGCGGTCTGACCGATCCGCTCGACCCAGTACAGCTGCTTGTGGCCCTTGTCTTCCAGGCTGTCGACGACCTTCTGGGCCTCGGACCGGGTGGGATAGCGGCCCACCCGGTAGCGGTTGCCGTTGTCGTCCTGACGTATGACCAGCCATGGGAGCAGGGCACCGCTGTCGTTCATCGCGTTTCACCCTCCGCCGATGTACCTGCCCGGGAAACCGCATTGCGCATATGCCCGAGCTTACGCCCGACCTTTACGGAGCGGATACGGTTTTTTACGAAGAGGTACCTCACAGGCGTACGCATCCGGCCATGCGTACGAGCGGGCCGTGCACGCCGGTTCAAACCCGGCGCACCGCGCGGCGAATGGCGCGGTCAACAGGCACGGGGCGAGGGCGAGTCCGGCCGCGAGGACGGCGCGGATCCGGGCGCGGCCCTCGGCGCAGAGGGCGCACGCACGGAGAAGGCGAGGACCGGCGCGGCGGGGGCGATCACCATCGCGCCGAAATTCGCCGGGTCCATGACGCCCCGTCACGCGACGGCGGCCCCCGGAGTCACACCACCCGGGGAACCCCGCCCACGGCCGCCGGACACCCCCTAACGGACCGGCAGGTGGTACGAGAGGCGGTAGCGGTCCGCCGGGACCACCACGTCGGCGGTCTCGACCGCCAGCCCGGACGCGAAGTACGTACGGCCGATCACCAGGACCACATGACCCGGGACCCCGCCCAGCAGCATGTTCTCCTCCGCCAGGCCCGGCCGTGCCCCGACCTCCTCCACCACGTTGTCCACGACCACCTCGATGGCGGCCATCCGGTCGACGACCCCCGAACCCCCGAGCGGCCCCTCCTCCGGCAGCATCACCGGGGTCCGGCCGGTGACCGCGAGCGGCTCCCAGGAGGTCGACAGCATCATCGCCTCGCCCGCGTCGCGGAAGACGTACCGCGTCCGCATCACCCGCTCGCCCGGCTCGATGCCGAGCCGCTTGGCGATCTCCGCCGGCGCGCCCGTCTGCTCGCTGCTGGACTCCCACGTGCCGCGCGCGCCCGCCTCGGCCTGCTCCTGCCGGAACGGCGTCGACACCCCGCCCGTGCGGTATCCCGATCGGACGACCCGTCTCGGCACGGGCTGCTCCCGTACGTACGTACCCGACCCGGAACGGCCCTCGACCAGCCCCTCCGCCATGAGGACCTTGCGCGCCTCCAGCGCCACGGTGTCGGAGACCCCGTACTCCTCGCGGATCCGGGCCTGCGAGGGGAGCCGGGCGTGCGGGGGCAGGGACCCATCGACGATCTTCCGTCGCAGATCCCCGGCGACGCGCAGATAGGCCGGCTGCTCACCGAAAGTCACTGGCCACTCCCATCAGCTTGACAGACAGCTACAGCCTGGCAACCGACGGTTGTACACCGCAAGCAAGGGCCAGAGTTTCACCCGAAGTGATGAAGGCAGGTCACTGAAACCGGTTACCGCGCGTTACATCACGCTATCCTCGACGTTCCTCGGACCGCGGACGCCGACGCCCCGTCCGAATCGCCCGCCGAGCCCCCCGCCGAGCCTTCGTCCGAGTCCTCAAGGTCGCCGTCCGAGCCGTCCGACTGCCCCGCCAGCCACTCCGGCACCGTCGTCGCCAGCCCGTACGCCCCGCGCAGCGCCTTCTCCGTGTCCACGGACGGTGCGGCCGAGGCCTCGTCCCACGCGGCCTGGAACTCCGCCGGCTTCGTCGCCCGCGCCGCCCGCCGCCACCCCGCGCGCGCCGCCTCGACCTCCTTGAGCTGCGCCCCTGCCGGGCCGGCCAGCTCCGGCCGCTCCCGTACCCCGTCCAGCAGCCCCGCCTCCACGCCCAGCGCCCGGTCCACCGCGCCGGCCCACTCCCGGTACCGCGGCAGCGCCTCGTCGATCTCCTCCTCCGGCTCGCCGCCCAGCACCAGGTCGGTCTCGTTCATCACGCGCAGGAAGGCCACCTGCTCCGGCGTCAGCATCGTGGCGTCCTTGCGCAGGCTGCCGCGGTGCTCCTGCTCCGCCGTGCCGATGACGCAGAGCCGCCGCCGGTCGCCACCGCCCCACGACTCGTGCGAGGGCACGAAGTAGAACATCTCCGCGTACGAGGGCAGCGCCCACGAGTCCATCGCGTACGCGTCCTGCGCCTTCCAGCAGGCGTCCACGGAGGTCCGCCTCAGCTCGGGGTCGCCGGGGAAGGGGCCGCCCGCGAGCCGGGTCGAGGAGGTGACCTCCCCTTCGTGCGGCTCGGTGCACGCGGTCTTGTAGATGAACGGGCGCTCGGCGAGCAGGTCCCCGCCGGGGACGTTGAAGCAGTCGCCCGCGCGCATGTCGTCCATGGCGGTCAACTCGCCCTCGACGTCCTGGTACTGCTCCAGCGTGTCCAGCCGGTCGAAGAGCCGCTCCCCCACCCGGTCCGTGACGAGGATCAGGGCCGCCGTCATCGCGAGCGACACCACCAGGCCCGTGATCGCGAGCGCCTTGCCCCGCTCGCCGTACGCCTGCCGCGCGGGCGGAGGGGGGCTGTGGGGCGGCGGCGGGGTGCTCACGGGACGAGGGGCTCCATCACGGGTGGTGCGCGAACGAATGCGCGAAATAGTACGCAGCGGGGGCGACCGCCGTAACGGTCGCCCCCGCTGTTTCCGTGCGTGGGAGGTGCGTCAGAAGTCCGTCAGAAGCGCCTCAGAACTGGAGCGCCCAGGAGTCGATCTTGCCGGTGTCGACGTTGGCGTTGTCGTTCACGCGGAGCTTCCACACCCCGTTTGCGGCCTCCGAAGAGGCGTTCACGGTGTACGTCTTGACGATGTTGTCCGCGCTGCCGCCGCTGCGGTTGTGCAGGTTGTAGACCGAGCCGTCGGGGGCGACGAGGTCGACCTTCAGGTCACCGATGTACGTGTGCTTGATGTCGACCGAGACGCTCAGCGCCGCCGGGGCGTTGCCCGTGACCCCGCTGACGGTGACCGGCGACTCGACGGTCGCGTTGTCGTTGACCGCGTAGTCGGCGGTGTTCTCGAAGCGCTTGCCCGGGTTCGGCGGGGTGGTGGTGCCGCCCACGTACAGCAGGCGGTTGGGGGAACCGGAGCCGGGACCGGTCACCACGTTCGGGGTGGCCGCCGCCACCAGGGCCGCGGAGACCTGCGCCGGGGTGCTCGCCGGGTTCTGCGAGAGGTACAGCGCGGCTGCGCCCACGACGTGCGGCGTGGCCATCGAGGTGCCCGAGATGGTGTTGGTGGCGGTGTCGCCGGTGCCCCACGAGGAGGTGACGGAGGAGCCGGGGGCGAAGATGTCCAGGATGGAGCCGTAGTTGGAGTAGCTCGCCTTGGCGTCGGTGTTGGTGGTCGCGCCGACCGTGATGGCCTCGGCGACGCGCGCCGGGGACTTGGTGCTCGCGTCCGTGGACTCGTTGCCCGCGGCGACGGCGTACGTGATGCCGGCGGCTATGGAGTTGCGGACGGCGGTGTCGAGCGCGGGGTCGGCGCCGCCGCCGAGCGACATGTTCGCCACGGCCGGCTTGACGGCGTGCTGGGTGACCCAGTCGATGCCGGCGACGACCTGTTCCGTCGTGCCGGAGCCGTTGTTGTCGAGGACGCGGACACCGACGATCTTGGCCTTCTTGGCCACGCCGTACGAGTTGCCGGCGACCGTGCCGGCGACGTGCGTGCCGTGGCCGTGGCCGTCCTGGGCGGTGTTGTCGTTGTCGATGGCGTCGTAGCCGTAGGAGGCGCGCCCGCCGAACTCGGTGTGGCTGATGCGGACACCGGTGTCGATGATGTACGCGGTGACGCCCTCGCCGGCCTGGTCCGGGTAGGTGTAGCTGTTGTCGAGCGGAAGCGGGTGCTGGTCGATGCGGTCCAGGCCCCAGGACGGCGGGCTGGGCTGGGCGCCCTGGGCGTCGTCGACGGTGAACGTCCGGTTCTGTACGACGGACTTGACCGCCGGGTCGGCGGCGAGCTTCTTGGCCTGCGCCTCGGAGACCTTGACGGAGTAGCCGTTGAGGGCGGCGCTGTACGTACGGCCGATCGTCGCGCCGTAGCGGCGGGCGACGGCCTTGCCGCTGTCGGCGGTGGACCGGGCGGCCGAGTCCTTCAGGGTCACGATGTAGCTCTCGGCCACCACGCCCGGGGCGCCGGCGTTCTCGATGACGCCCTGGGGCCCGTTGTCGGCGGCGGAAGCGGGTAACGCGGCGGCCGCGCCCAGCGCGAGGGCGGCGACGGCGGTCGCGCTGAGGCCGGCGATCTTCCGGCGGGTGTGACGCATGGCGGACATGTGGGGGGTCCTTCTCGTCGGTGACATGAAGAGCGGACGTCCGGGCAATGGGCAATGAGCAAGGAGATATAGGCATGCCCATGACAATGACACCCATGTTCTGCCGGCTGCCGCTGCCGAAAGGTTGACGCACGCTCCGGCAGTCCCACAAGAGGATGACGAACGCTTAACATCCGTGCCATACAACGGCCATGAACGAGCAAAGGCGCTCCGCACATGACGCACGCACTCCCCGGTTACGTCTGCCCCGAAGACTCCACGCGCGCCGACGCCCGGACGGCCCCCTGGTGCTGCCCGCTGTGCGGTGGACCGTGGGATCTCGACTTCGCGCCGGATCCGGCCAGTCCGCTCGAACCGGCCGCCGGACCCAACTCGCTCTGGCGGTTCGGCTCCGCGCTGCCGCTTCCGGGGGCGTTCTCCGTGACGCTGTCGGAGGGGAACACCCCGCTGGTCCCGCTCGCGGAGCGCATTCACGCCAAGCTCGACTTCCTGATGCCGACCCTGTCGTTCAAGGACCGGGGCGCGGTGATGCTCGCCGAACTGGCCCGGCGGCTGGCTCCGGAGCGGGTGGTCGCGGACAGCAGCGGGAACGCGGGTACGTCCGTGGCGGCGTACTGCGCGCGGGCCGGACTGCAATGTGAAGTTTTCGTGCCCGAGGGCACCTCGGAGAAGAAGACGGAGCAGATCCGGGCGCACGGGGCGGCGGTCCGCGTCGTGCCGGGCGGCCGGGAGGCCACGGCGGTGGCGGCCCGGGAGGCCGCCGACCTCCCCGGGGTCTTCTACGCGAGCCACGTCTTCAACCCGTACTTCCTGCACGGGACGAAGACGTACGTGTACGAGGTGTGGGAGGAGCTCGGCGGCCGGCTCCCCGAGACCCTCGTCGTCCCCGTCGGCAACGGCACCCTGCTGCTGGGGGCCGCGCTGGCGGTGGAGGAACTGGCCCGGCGCGGGGTGAAGCCGCCGGCGCTGATCGCGGTCCAGGCGGAGGCGGTGTCCCCGCTGGCCGCGGCCTTCGCGGCGGGCGCGGAGGACGCCGATCCGGTGGAGCAGCGGCCCACCCTGGCCGAGGGGATCGCGATCCCGGCCCCGCCGCGGGCGCGCCAGATCCTGGCCGCGGTCCGCAAGTCCGGCGGCACCTTCCTGACGGTCCCGGACCCGGCCCTGCGCGCGGCCCAGCGGGACCTGGCGCGGCGCGGGCTCTTCGTGGAGCCGACGGCGGCGGCCTGCTGGGCCGCGGTGGGCCCACTGGCCCCCGCCGATCCCCTCCAGGGCCGCACGGCGGTCCTCCCGCTGTGCGGAGCGGGCCTGAAGGCCGGTCTGGCGTAGGCCGCGCCTTTCGGATCATGCCGCACCCATCGGGATATGTGTCGGAAAATCGCCAGCCGAACCCTTGCTCACTCTGATGAACTGGGCCGATGACCACCACTGTTGACCTCGCCCGCCGTTTCACCGCCCTGCACACCCCCGCCGCGCCGCTGGCCCTGGCCAACGCCTGGGACGTACTCAGCGCCCGCCTCGGCGAGGCCGCCGGCGCCCCCGCCGTCGCCACCACCAGCGCCGGGGTCGCCTGGTCCCTCGGAACGCCCGACGGGGACGCCCTGAGCCGGGACCGCGCCCTCGACCTCATCGCCCGGGTGGCCGCGGCCGTCTCCGTCCCGGTGACCGCCGACATCGAGGGCGGCTTCGGCGCCGACCCCGCCGGGGTCGCCGAGACCGTTACCGGGGTGCTCGAAGCCGGCGCGGTCGGCATCAACATCGAGGACGGCACGCGGGCCCCCGCCGACCACGCGGAGCGGGTGGCCGCGGCCCGCGCCGCCGCCGACACCGCCGGGGTGCCGCTGTTCATCAACGCCCGCATCGACACGTTCCTCTTCGGCCTCGGCGAGGAGGAGAACCGCCTCGACGAGACGCTCGCCCGCGCCGCCGCGTGCCTGCGCGCGGGCGCCTCCGGCATCTTCGTCCCCGGCGTCACCGACCCGGCCACCGTCACCGAGCTGGTCAAGGGCATCGACGCCCCGCTCAACCTCCTCGCCGGCCCGGGCGCCCCGACCGTAGCCGAGCTCGGCGCCCTCGGCGTCGCCCGCGTCAGCGTCGGCTCCGGGGTCGCGTCGGCCGCGTACGACGTGGTCCGCCGCGCCACCGAGGAACTGCTCACGGGCGGCACGTACACCGCGCTCGACGCGGGCCTCTCGTACGGCGAGCTGAACGCCCTGCTCAAGGGCTGAGACGCCGGTATCGAGGACCCCGTACGCGGCGACCTCAGTCCCGCGAGGCCCGCTCGTACAGCGCTTTGGCCTTCTCGTCGAACAGCGCGGCCGTGGAGTCCACGTCCGTCTCCCCGCCGCTCAGCACCCCGATCAGCCGCCCCGGGTTCCCCGGACCGCCGCGGTCGGCGATCCAGGGGCTTCCGCTGGTGCCCGACCAGAAGCCCGCGCAGCTGATGTAGAGCATCGCGGGGTCCTCCTGGTCGTGGCCGGTCTGGGTGGTGCAGGAGACGGGCTTGTTCTGCGGGTTGCGGTCCGACTCCGGATAGCCGACGACCGTCACCTCGCGCTCGTACCCGGAGGTCCAGTCGGGCTTCGGGGCTTCGTCGGCGCCGCCGACCGCCTGCTGCACCGTCCGGCCGTCCCCGTCCGGCTCGATGCTGAGGAAGGCGAAGTCGGCGGTGTCCTCGCCCCATTTGGTCCAACGCTCGTCCACGTGGACCGCGCGGACCTTCCACACCCCGAGGGGCTGGCGACCCCCGCCCTCCCCGGTGAACGCGGGGGCGAAGGAGAGCGTGCCGATGGCCATGCCGTCGTGCGCGACCGCTCCGGGCTCACCGTCCTCGCCCGCCGGGGCCACGCAGTGCGCGGCGGTGGCGACGACCGTGCCCTTGGGGCTGTCGACGACGCTCGCCGTACACCAGTGCTCGCCGTTCGCCATGAGCACGCCGACACCGGGGAAGGCGTGCACGGCGTTCAGGTCCTCGTCCGTCGCCTTGACGAAGCCGACGGCCAAGGCCGCCGCCACGGTCGCGGCGGCAGCCGCGGAGGCGCCCCGGACGACTGCCTTCATCGCACGGCGGGATCGGGGGTCGGTGCCAGCATGACCTTGCTGATCCACTCCAGAGCACCCTCCCTCATACCGCGGACGTACGACTTCCCATTGTGCTCACCATCCTGGATCACCTGGAGCGTGGTGTGCACGGGGCCCTTCCCGTACTCCTGCATGAACTTCTCGGCCTTCTCGCGGCCGGTCTCCTTGGTGCCGATCTGGAAGTTGATGTAGACGTCCGGACCGCCCTCCTTGATCAGCTTCTCGGCGAGCTTCTCGGGGTTGTTCTCGTCCATGGCCTGCGTGTTCCCCTTCCACAGCGGGGAATCGGGGACGATGTCGACCCCGCTCGCGATGGCCGCCTTGAAGCGGTCGGGGTACTTCAGGACGTGCTTGAACGCGCCGAAACCGCCCGCGGAGGAGCCCATGAAGGCCCAGCCGTCCCGGGAGGCGAAGGTCCGGAAATTGGCCCTCGTGAAATCCGGGATGTCCTCGGCCATCCAGGTGCCCATCTTGGGCTCGCCGGGGATGTCGGAGGCGTCGAAGTGGTGCTTGGTGTCCGCGTTGTGCACCGGCATGACCAGGATGAAGGGCAGGCTCGTACCGGCCTTCGCCCCGTCGCTCACCGCCTTCTGGAGGCCGAGGCCGGGGCCCGTGCCCCAGTAGTTCGTGGGGTAGCCGCGGCCTCCGGGCAGGGAGATCAGGACCGGGAAGGCGCTCTTGGCGTACTTCGGGTCGTCGTACTGCTTCGGGACCCAGACCCACACGTCACCGGTGAACCCGGACTTCGCGCCGGTCAGGGTCGTCCGGCCGATCTGCGTGCCGTCGGGCAGCCGGTACGTCCGGACGAAGTCGGCCTTCGGTCCGGTCGGCATGATCACCCCCGGCCGGATCTCCTCGGCCGCGGCGGCCGACTCCTGGACCTTCCCGAAGGAGACCGGATCCCCTATGTCCGAGAAGAGCCTGTACTTGTACGCCGCGGCGCCGCCCCCGGCGGCGAGCGTGAGCGCCAGCGCGCCACTGATCAGAAGCCTGCGCAGGCGCTTGGGACGGCGGCGGCCCGTGGTCTGCGGGCCTTCCTCGGTCATGAGGTCGCCATCACCCTGAAGCTGGTCATGCTGCACGGATTTGTCCCGTTCCTTCTCCGGCGCTCCAGAAGAGCGCGGGTCGGACCGATCGGTCCCCCTTCACCCCTTACAGAGGTGTCAACGATCGGATGGGTTGCCTGGGACCGGCGGGACGTGGCGCGTCCCACGCCGGTCCGGGCACACCGTGCGTACGGGCCGGTCAGCCGGTGGCGGGCTGCGGGGCCTTGAGCACCTTGCTGATCCACTCCAGGGAGCCTTCCTTCATGCCCCGGACGTAGTGCCAGCCGTTGTGCTCGCCGTTCTGGATGTCGCGGATGGTCGTCTTGACGGGGCCCTTGCCGAAGGACTGCTGGAACTTGGTCATCCGCTCCTTCCCCGACTCCTTGGTGCCGATCTGGAAGTTGATGTAGACCTCGGGGCCGTTGCCGTCGATCAGCTTCTTCGCGAGCTTCTCGGGATTGTTCGCGTCCATCTCCGCCTGGTGGCCCTTCCAGAGCGGGGAGTCGGGAACGATCTCGCCGCCGCTGGCGATCACGGCCTTGAAGCGGTCCGGGTACTGGAGGACGGTCTTCATGCCGACGAAGGCGCCGGAGGAGGAGCCCATGAAGGCCCAGCCGTCGCGGGACTTGTACGTACGGAAGTTGGCCTTGGTGAAGGCCGGGACGTCCTCGGCGATCCAGGTGCCCATCTTGGGGTGGCCGGGGATGTCGGCGCCGTCGTAGTAGTACTTGCTGTCCGGGTTGAGCACCGGCATGATCACGACGAACGGCAGGCTGGTACCGGCCTGGACGCCCTCGCTGATGGCCTTCTGGAGTCCGAGGCTGCGGTCGGACCAGTAGTTGCTCGGGAAGCCGTTGCCGCCGGGAAGGGCGATGAGCACCGGGAAGGCGCTCTTCTCGTACTTCGCCTCGTTGTACTCCTTGGGCGTCCAGACCCAGACGTCACCCTCGAAGCCGGACTTCGCGCCCGCGAGGCGGGCCTTCGCGATGATCGTGCCGTCGTCCAGCTCGGCGGTCTGCTTGAAGTCGGACCTCGGGCCGGTCGGCAGCAGTACGTCCGGATCGCCGCCGGGCGTGGCGGAGGGCGACGGCGCACCCGGGGAGGGCTTGCCCGCCTCGGGGGCGGCGGAGGCGGAGGCATCGGACGCGGGGGCCTTGCCGAAGCTCACGGACCCACCGTTGCCGGAGAGCCATTCGAGCTTCCAGGCGGCGAAGCCGGCGCCGCCGAGCAGGAGCGCGAAGGCCACGGCGGCGGATATCCATATCGCGCGGCGGGAGCGCCTGGCGGGCGGGGGCTGGTGCACGAACTTGGCTCCGAACGGTCATCGCCGTCCCGGTCGGGACAGAACGGCTGGGTATCGCGTTGGTTCTGATGTCGGACGTACGAGAACTCACCGCTGGGCGTCGAGTACCTCCGCGCACCGCCCGAGCAGGCTGATCAACTGCTCCCGCTCCTCCGCCGAGAACGCGGCGGCGAGCGCCCGCTCCACCCGTACGGCGCCGGCGTCGGCGAGCTCCATCGCGGCCCGCCCCTCCTCCGTCAGCCGGGTTTCGAGCACGTTGCGGTGCCATTCGTGCGGGGTCCGCTCGATGAGCGCGCGCTCCTGGAGGTTCTTGAGCACGGTGTTCATCGTCGGCGGCGTCACCCCGCACAGGCGGGCGAGCCCGGCGGCCGAGATCCCCGGCTTCTCGGAGAGCCAGAGCAGCGCGGCGTACTGCGGAACCGTTACTGCGGCGGGTTTGAGCGCGGCGTTCTTGGCCGCGAGAAGCGCCTGTTCGGCGCGCTTGACGTGCGAGCCGATGCGCTCCTCGGGAGGCATGGAGGTCATTGCTGCATCCTAAGGCCCTTGCATGCATTAGAGCTCTAACATATCTTCGTGTTCACCCACACGGAAGAGGACACCTGCTGTGCTGAAGAAGTTCCTGCCCGCGACCCTCCTGACCCTGACCACGGCACTCACGCTGAGCGCGATCCCGGCGGCGCACGCCTCGCAGGCCGCGTCCGTCTCCGACAGCCGCGTTTCCACCGCCTTCACCCTCCCCGGCGGGAAGGTCTACCCCGAGGGCATAGCCACCGACCCCCGCGACCACACCGTCTACGTGGGCTCGTACGCCGACGGGACCGTCTACCGGGCCCGCCCCGGGCAGCGCACCGCCGAGGTGTTCCTGCCCGCCGGCACCGACGGCCGCCACACGGCGAACGGCCTGCGCGTCGACGCCCGCGGCCGGCTGTGGGTGACCGACTCCACCTCCGGTGTCGCCGTCTACGACACCGCGTCCGGCCGCCGCCTGGCCCACTTCGAGGTCGCCGGGACCGGCGGGCTCTTCGTCAACGACCTGACCATCACCCCGGACGGCACCGCCTACCTGACCGACAGCGTGCGCTCGGTGATCTACCGGGTCACCCCGGCCCAGCTCGCGGCCGGTTCGGGCGCGCTGCTCCCCGCGTACGACCTGAACGGGCACCTCACCCCGTCCCCGGCGGGCAGCTTCGCCCTCAACGGCATCGTCTCGGACCCGGCGGGCCGCTTCCTGCTGGCCGTGGACATGACCGCGGGCGACCTCCACCGCATCGACCTGCGCACCGGCGCGATCACCCGCGTCGCCCTCCAGGGCGGGGACCTCACCCACGCCGACGGCCTCGACCTGGCGCCCGACGGCACCCTGCGGGTGGCCCACAACATCACGAACACCCTGACCCGGTGGCACGTCAGCCCCGACGGCACCCGGGCCCGGCTGACCCGGACGATCACGGACCCGTCGCTGCAGATCCCGACCACGCTGAGTCACACCCCGGGCCGCACGCTCGTGGTCCGCTCCCAGTTCGACAAGGGCGGCCCGATGGGCCCGGGTACGCCGACGGCCTTCACGATCGCCTCGGTCCGCGGCCTGTAGCCCGGCCTTCTTGACGCGCCGCTCGCACGGCCCGGCCCTGCGGCGTCAGCGGGCGGCGCCGAGGCGGGCCTGTTCCTCCTCGACGATGCGGCGGGCCAGTGAGGTGTCCGAGACGTCGACCGCCTCGGGCGCCGACTCCGCCACCACGCTGCGCCGGGCGTACGCGTCGAAGAGCCGTGCCTTGCGGTCCAGCACCTCCAGCATCCGCTGGTCCACCCCGTCGGTGGCGAGCAGCCGGTGCACCCGTACCGCGCGCACCTGGCCCATCCGGTGCGCGCGGGCCACTGCCTGCTGCTCCGTGGTCGGCTTGACCTGCGGCTCGCACAGGATCACCACCGACGCCGCCTGGAGGTTGATCCCGATGCCGCCCGCCTCGATCTGCGCGAGCAGCACCGCGTGCCCGGCCGCCGCCCCGAACCCGTCGACCAGCCGCTGGCGGCGGGCGGGCGGCACGCTCCCGCAGATCGGCCCGAAGAGGACGCCACCACCGCCACCGCCGTAACCACCGCCACCGCCCGCGTGCGGCGGCCGGCCGAGCGCGTCCTCGACCACCCCCAGCACCTCGCGGAAGGCGGAGAACACCACGACCTTCGTCCCGTTCGCCGCGGCCTCCGCCACCAGCTCGCACAGCCGCCGCAGCTTCGCCGACTTCTCCGGCTCCGCGTACGCGGCCCTGCGCATCGCCATGAAATTGCCTGCCCGCACCGCCGACCGGTAGGCCTCCCGGTCGGCCGCGCTCAGCTCCTCCCACTCGTCGGTCCACTGGAGCTCGGGCAGTTCGGCGAGTACGTCGCGCTGGTTGCGCCGCAGGTACGCGGGCGCCACCGCCTTGCGGAACGCCTTGGACCCGGCCACCGTGTCGACGTCGCCGATCCCGGAGGCCACCTCGGGCCGCAGGATCCGTACGAGACTGCGGAACTCCGAAACCCGGTTCTCCATCGGGGTGCCGGTGAGGAAGAGGACGTACGCACAGCCCGCGGCCCAGGCTGCGACCGCGAGCGAGCGCTGCGCCTGCGGGTTCTTGACGTGGTGCGCCTCGTCCACGACGAGCATGCCCAGCCCGCCCGCGGCCGGTTCGGGGAAACCGGTCAGTGCCTGGAAGGTCGTCACGGCCACCCCGCCCTCCCCTCGCCAGTCCGCGAAGGCGTCGTGCCGGTCGGGGCCGTGCAGGGCGACCGCGCGCAGGGTGCTGCGCGCCTCGATCTCGCGGGTCCAGTTGATCAGGACGCCGGCCGGGCAGACCACCAGGAAGTGCCGGTGCCCCTGCGCCGCGAGGTGCGCGAGGGCGGCGAGTGCCTGGATCGTCTTGCCCAGTCCCATCTCGTCGCCGAGGATCACCCGCCGCTGGGCGAGGGCGAAGCGGGCGCCGAAGGACTGGTACCCGCGCAGCGAGACCCGGCGGTACGTGCCGTCGAGGGCCTGGGCGCGGACGCGTTCGACCAGCGCCTCGGGCAGGAACCCCCGGGCGGCGGCCGGGTCGGCGCCGCCGCCGGGCCGCTCGGTGACCTCCGCGAGCACGCCGTAGTACTCGGCGGAGCGCAGCTCGAAGTCGACCCAGGCGGCCGCCTCGTCGGCGGGGCCGCGCAGCAGGTCGACCGAGGCCTGCCCGAGCAGGACGGGCACTCCGTCCGCGGCGGCCCGCCCGGTCCGCCGGCCGATATCGTCGAGGGCGGCGAGCGCGCGCTCGCGCCGCTCCCGGCCCGCGAACCACCCCCGCAGCCGGCCGGCGGCGGGTCCGGCGTCGGCGAGCAGCGGTCCGAGCCCGGCGTCCAGGGCCGTGGCCGCCTCGACGGCCCGGCGGGCGTCGGGCCCGGCCTCGACGAGCGGGTGCAGGGCGGCGACCAGGGCGGTGGTCCGGGGCTCGGGGCGGTCCACGTCGAGGTGCACGGCGACGGTCTCCCCGACGGCTTCGGCGAGCTGCCGCGCGGCGCCGAGCGCCTGGTCGGCGGTCTGCTGCCCGACCCCGGGGATCTGCCGGAGCCGGTGGCGCCCGGCGTCCAGTACCCGTTGCACCGTGTCGAACCCGGCCGCCTCGATGACGGCCACCGCACCCGCCCGCAGCCGCCCCTCGGTGACGTGGGCCAGCCGGTCGGCGGGGATCCGGCGCAGCTCGGAGCGGGCCAGGTCGGCGTGGATCGGAGCCCAGGCCTCCCGTACGGCCTCGACGGCCCGCCGGTGGTCGGCCAGCAGCGCGCCGGCGGCGGCGTGCAGGCGTTCACCCGCGCCGATCACCTCGCCCGCCGCCCTGCGCCGCATGCCCCTCACCCCCCGACTGCTCCCGACCGCGCCGGGTGACGGCCCGCTGCACGGCCGACTGGAGGCAACCTACCGTCGCCGGCGGGGTCCCCCGTGACCCGCGCGCGGCGGCCGGGTGGCCGCGGACGGGAGCGGGAACGGGGACAGGAGGAGAATGGAGGGGTGTTTCCGCACGAACCCGAATCAATCCATTCGGGGAGGCCGAACGTATCCACTGACGTGCAGAGAATGGGCCTCCCGCTCGGGCGTGCGCCGGACGAAGCGTTGCTGTCGGGCCTTGCGACGGGTGATCCCGAGATCGCCGTCGCGTTCGTGCGCCGCTTCCAGCGCACGGTCTTCGGCGTGGCCATCGCCGTGGTCGGCGACGCCCAGCTCGCCGAGGACATCGCGCAGCAGACGTTCGAGCGGGCGTGGCGGCACGCGCAGGTCTACGACTCGCGCCGCGGGTCGGTACGGACCTGGCTGACGGCGATCGCGCACCATCTGGCGATCGACGCGGTCCGTGCCCGCCGGGCCAATCCGGTCGCCCCGGAGGACCTGGACGCCCTCCTCGACATCGTGACGGAGACCCCCGAGCAGCATGCCGTGGCCGCCGAGACCTCGGCCGGGGTACGGGCGGCCGTGGCGGCCCTGCCCCGGGAACAGGCCCGCGCCCTGGTGATGGCGGGCATCTACGGGTTGACCGCGCAGCAGATCGCGGACATGGAGCGGGTCCCCCTGGGGACGGCCAAGACGCGGATCCGGACGGCGATGCACAAGCTCCGCAGGGCCTTGGGGACCGAGGAGGTCCGGCGATGAGCGAGATGACCTGCGAACAGCTGAGGGAATGCGACGCCGAGCTGGCGCTGGGCATCCTTCCGGCCCGGGAGCGCGCCCGTGCCGTCGCCCACCTGGACCAGTGCCCCGGCTGCCGGGAGCACATCGAGCAGCTGGCGCTGGTCGGCGACGACCTGCTCGGCCTGCTGCCGGGGACGGAGCCCCCGGTCGGCTTCGAGAGCCGGGTCGCGGCCCGTCTCCAGCCGCCGCCCCCGGATCCGGCGCCTGCTCCGGCCCGGCGGTGGCTGCTGCGGCCCCGGGTCGCGGCGGTGGCGGCCGCGCTGGCGGTGGCGTGCGGGTTCGGCGGCTGGGCGGCGGGCACGGCGATCCAACAGGCCTCGGCACCACCCGCGTCCCCGACGGCCCGCGCGGGCGCCGAGCTGCTCCAGGCCCCGCTGGTCACCGGCGGCCGGGAGGTGGGCCGGGTCTTCGCCCACCCGGGCGCGCAGGGCTGGGTGTACATGTCGGTGGACCTGGAGAAGCCGATGCCCGAGATCAGCTGCGTCCTCGACCACACGGACGGCACGATGACCCGCCTCGGCACGTTCTCGCTCCGGGACGGCTACGGCTACTGGGTCGCGACGACCGACGTGAACGCCACCACCCTCGCCGGCGCCCGCCTCCTCACCCCGGAAGGCTCGGTCCTGGCCTCGGCCCACTTCGCCCAGCCGACCGGCAGACCGGTCGCCCCGCCGGTCACGTGACGGTGAGGGTCAGGGCGGCCGGTGATGCGGCGCCGGGGCGGGGAACGGTGATGCGGGTGGTGCCCGGGTGGACCGCGCGGAGCTCCCATTCGCGGTGGCCCGAGCCCGTCACGTTGCTGATGCGGATCACCAGCACCGCATCGCCCCGGGCGGTGGGTTCCGGGCCGCCCTCCGGGAGGGGCAGACGCAGGCGGGCCGTCTGCCCGACGGCGAGCCGCCCCGCGAAGCCGTCGTCGGCCCCGGTGAGTACGCGGCCCTGCGCCGGGGTCGCCGGGCCGGCCGCCGTGGCACCCGTAGCGCCCGTGGCACCCGTACCGCCGGTGGCACCCGTACCGCCGGTGACGGCCGGGTCACCCGTACCGTCCGGCTCGTGCGTCCCTTTCGCCGGCGGACGCACCTCGCCGCCCCCGCACCCCGTGAAGAGGGCGAGGGCGGCGAGGCATACCAGGCGCCGGTCAGCCACCGTCACGCACGTTGAAGCGCAGCAGTACGTCGACCTGGTTCAGCAGCTGGTTCCGCGTCGACGCGGGGTTGTTGTAGACGGCCTCGGCGTTGGCCACCGCCGCCCCGAAGGTCGAGTCCGTCTCCCAGTCGCCGTTGGTGTCGACCGGCGTGGACAGGTCGTACGACCCGTTCGCGAAGTTGAGCCACGCCGCGAGCAGCTGCTGGGAGACCAGCGGCCGCGGCTGCGGGGAGCCCGAGCTGAGGATCGCGTACGCCTGGGCGTCGGTCAGCGGCCCGTACACGGCGCTCATGAACGAGGCCACGCTCAGCAGGCAGGCCCGCTGCGCCGCCGTGAAGTGCTTCGGCGAGGGCCCGCCGAACTCCTTCATCCAGTAAGCCTGGCTGTGCGCCCACTTCACATTGCCGGTGGTGATGACGGAGGCCGTGTCGGAGGCGGAGCCGCCGTCGTCGTCCGTGCTGGTGAACGTCAGCGTGGACAGGCAGGCGGCCGGGTACGCGTGCGACTTCGTCTCCGTCACGTTGCGCGGCTGGATCGAGGGGCTCGGGTCCGGGTCGGTGGCCGGCGGGTTCACCAGCGAGACCAGGTCGTCCGAGGCCCCGTCGCCCCACAGCCAGTTCAGGGTGAGGTCGTCGCTGCCCGGGTCGGCGGAGGCGCCGGTGACGGCGACCGGCGTGCCGGCGTGGGCGATGAAGGCCTTCTGCCCGCTGTACGTCGTCTGCCCGTCGCCCGAGATCTCCGCGGTCGGGTCGATGTCGGCGATCGTCGCGTCGACCGTCCGGCAGGTGCTCGTGCGGTCGTCACTGCCGCAGACCTCGATCGGGAAGGTCCCGTCGTCCCCGTACGTGTGCTCCGCGGTGAAGGTCAGCGTCGCGTCGGGGCGGTCGTTCTCCAGCGTGCCGGTGAGCTCCTGCGGGCCCGCTCCGTCCTTCCAGTCGACCGTGGCGGTCAGCGGGTCGAGCCAGCCCGGGTCGCTGATCCTGCCCGTGAGGGTGACGGGGCTGTTCTCCCCGGCCGGGGGGACCGGCTGGAGCGTCACGACCGGTGCGGCGTTCGCGACGGTGACCGTCGTCGAGTCGGTGTCGGTGTTGCCGGCGGCGTCGGTCACCCGCAGTGCGACGGTGGAGACGCCGTCCCCGCCCACCGCGCTGAAGGTGGTGGTGACCCCGGTGGCGTCGTCGTACTGCCCGTCGTTGTCGAGGTCCCAGGCGTACGCGGTCAGGTTCCCGGCCGACGGCGCGGTCCCTTTGGTGGAGCCGGCCGCGCTGAGCGTGACGTCCGTACCCTCGTTCGTCGTGTACGGGCCGCCCGCCTTGGCGGTCGGCAGGCAGGCGGCCGGAACGGTCTCGTCGGCGGTCACGGTGTTCTGGTCCGCGCTGGACGCGGCGTTGGCGCCCATGCCGCGGCCTGCGAAGACCCGCCACAGGAGGCACTGGTCGGCGCCCGCGTTGTTGGTCATGTCGGCGGCCAGGATGCCGTCGCGCGCGTCGAGGTAGCTCGGCGTGCTGACGGTGTTCTTCATGCCGTCGATGACGAGCTGCTGGGTGAACGCGACGCCCTTCGCCTCGCGGATGTCGTACATCGTCGCGGCCCAGATCTCGCCGTTGCGGTGCACGCCGCGGGCGGGGTTGAAGGTGCCCCACTTCTCGGTGGACGTGTCGTACGCCTGCGAGCGGATGCCGGTGGCGGTGTTGCCGGTGACGTACTCGCCGACCGTCGCGTCGCCCCACTTGAGGAAGGAGATCACATCGCTCCAGCCCTCCCCGAGGGCGCCGGTCTGGGAGCCGCCGCCGAGGTGGCCGCCGCCGACGAGGCGGTTGGACACGCCGTGTCCGTATTCGTGCGCGATGACGTCGCCGTCGAGCGAACCGTCGCGGAACGGCCGGCCCGGCGGCTGCCACATGTACATCTGCATGCGCGGGCTGGAGCCGTCCGCGGGGGCGGCGAAGTTGGCGTTGTTGGTGCAGGGGATCGCGTTCGGCGGGGTGGCGTCGTCGAGGCAGCCGAGGTCCCAGCCGTCCTGCGCCTCGGCCAGTACGGGGTCGTTGCCCGAACCGCCGCGGCCGAAATTGTCGACCTGGAAGTTGCGCGAGGCCTCGTCGAACCCGAGGTCGTAGAGGTAGTCGTGCATCACGTTGGTGTAGTAGAAGAGCTGCGTGATGACCGGATCGACGTCGGCGTCGAGGTTGGCCTGCGTCGCGCCGGCGTTGGTGCGCCAGGTGTCGTTGAACGTGTAGTCGAAGTGCTGGTAGTTCGGGTCGCCGCTCGCCGGGGACTGCGGGCGCAGCGCGTCGTTCCCGGTGTCCGGCACCGTGTTGTCGCCGTCCTCGTCCCGGTACGCGTTGGCGTTGTTGCCCTGCGTCAGCCGGTCCGCGACCCAGGAGCCGTCGCGGCCGGTGAGCGGCGTGACGGTGCGGGTGGCGCCGCTGATGTCGGGGTGCTGGGCCGTGAAGACGGTGCCTTCCGGGCCGGCGTGGTGGTACCGGCTCTCGCGGCTCAGGACCCGGCCGTCGGCGGCGTCGACCACCGTCTCGTACCAGGACGTACCCGAGACCTCGATGTCGGTGAGCCAGGCGGGGCGCAGCTCGCGGCCGGAGTCGGCGGGGAACCAGACCAGTTCGGCGGTCACGTCGTTGGGCTTCGTGAGCCGCTTGGCGTAGACGTTCTTGAACTTCTGCCGGCCCTTGTCGCGGTTGTCGGTGCCGGTCAGGGTGTGGTGGGGCCGCGCGCCCTGGGCCTCGGCCGCCTGGTCGAGGGCCTGCTTGGCCGTCAGCTCGACGGTGCCTGCCGGCTCGGCGGTCACGACGGCGCCGCCGAGGATCACGAGGCGGCCGCGCTTGTCGACGGTGGCGGTGAGGAGCCCGCCGTGGACGCGCATGCCGTCGATGCTCTGGCCGATCGTCACCTGCCGTGCCCCGTTGTGCCGGGTGGGGTACGAGGAGACGACGCCGAGCTGCTCGGCCTGCCGGGCGGAGAGCCCGAACTCCCCTCGGTGGTCGCGTACGTAGGCGAGCGCGACGTGCTCGGGAGCCCGCTTGGACGGCGGGGTCAGGTACCCCCCGGAGTTGAAGACCATCCGGGCGTGCCCGGTGGCAGGGTCACCCCGTACGGTCGGATCGGCGGGATCCGCGGCACCCGGCGGGGCGGCGGTGGCCGGTCCGGGGGCCAGGGCCAGCAACAGGCCGGTGGAGGTCACCGCGATCCACAACCGCGTGCGCAATCGACATCTGGTCACGGCCTGAGCCTCCCGAGCGCCGACGCTTCCCCCCGGTCTGCTGTCGAGACCGCGTGCGCTCCGTGACCCTACTCACCAAGATCCACCCGTCAACGAGGCTCTCCGCCCAGCCACCCCATTTGCCCGCGCCCCCGGCCCGACGGGAAACACCCGCACGGACCACCACAGAATCCCAGCCGTTGTGTACACATGGGACACTCGGTACCCTTGAGCGCATGACGCAGCCGCTGCCCACAGAGTCCATCCGCGACGTGCGCGCGCATCTGGCCGAGGTCGTGGAGCGCGCGGACCGCGACGACGTACCCACGGTGATCACGCGCCGGGGCAAGGAAGTCGCCGCCGTCGTCTCCATCGAGGTTCTGCGCAAGTACCAGGAGTGGGAAGAGCGCGAGATCAACCGGATCATCGACGAGCGCATGGCCAACCCCGCACCCGGCATCCCGATCGAGGACATCATGAGGGAGACGCTGGCGCGCGGTGAGTGAGTACCGAACCGTCTTCCGCCCCGAGGCGCAGGCCGAGCTCCGGAAGATCCTCCGCGACATGGCGCTGCGCATCCTGGCCAAGCTGACAGAGCTGGAAACCGACCCTCTCGGCTTCGACACCACCGCACTCGTATCCCAGCCCGAGCGTCGCCGCCTGCGCGTCGGCGACTACCGCGTCGTTTACACGCTCGACAACGGAGAGCTGGTGGTCTGGGTCGTTCATGTGGGACACCGGTCCACCGTTTACGAGACCTGATTGCCACTGACCCCGCGTCAGAACATCCGGCACCCATCCAGCACGGTGACGGCGAAGGGGTCGGACTCGACAGAGTCCGACCCATGACCGCGCTGCCCGACCGGATGCGCCCGCCGCGCGCGGAAGGCCGGTCTCAGGGCGCAGGCCCCGGCGGGCTTCAGGGTCGGCCGGGAGATGAACATCCGCCTCGATGCCCGAAACCGCCCGGAACCGGACCTCGTGGTGACCACGGCCCCATACGACCCCGACTGCACCCGGTTCGCCCCGCCGTGCACGTCTACGAGCTCGACGAGCCGACCGGCTCGTACGCGCCGGCGGGAATCTTCCGCCACGCGCTCCAGCGATCCCTGCCGTTCGAGATCAGCCTCGATCTGGACGAGCCGGCACCGGGCCAGTCGGCCTGACACCACGGTTCCAAGTCGGCACCAAGTCGGCACGGGAATACAGAAAGGGTCGGACTCGACGGAGTCCGACCCTCCCTGGCCTGCACGTTTGACCAACTAATTAACGCACAGCACGGACGTCACTACACGTTGAAGCGGAACGTGTAGCGCAACGCTCCCACCTGCGGAAACGTGGTTTTGGGCGGACTAAGTCAGCACAGAATCAGCACGGGAGTACGACCGTTGCGCCGGATCGCCATCGTCACTCAACGGCGCCATAGGGACCTCAGGGAGGGCGGGTTCCACCGAGTTGGGAACGTCAGCGTCCGACGGGCGCTCCGAGTCCTGCCGTTCAACACCCCGCTGAATCTGCTGACTCAACTCGTCAAGCGACCGCGCCTGCCGCACCAGCGCTTTCACGGTCGTCGCGATGCGCCGACCAACAGCACAGTTGAGGGTCTCGGCCCGCTCGGCACCCAGAGTGGTCTGGAGCGGAGGACTCACCGAGATGCGCACGTTGCGGGCCAGCGTCTGGCCGATGTTCTCGATCACCAGCACAAGCAATGACGAACCGGGGATGCGGGGCCTGATGTCGACGATGACGTACGGCTCCGCCTGCTCGCGTTGGGCCCTCTCCGTGAGGGCGTTGGCCTCGGCAACCGCCCTCGCCTGACGCCGGTTGTAGACGAGAGACCAGAACGCGGCCGTCGTGGAGAAGACGAGAGCCGCCACGGAAATGACCACCGTGGCGATCTGAACCGATGAGTCGCTCATGACCGGATGCCAATCAGGTGGCTGGTGCAGCGTGGAAAGTTGCCGAAAATCATCCGGCTGAGATCGTCTGCTCCCCAGCCTGAGCTGCGGACCGCTACCGTGAAGCCATGACCGCACTGCCCGACTGGATGCGCCCGCCGCGCGCGGAAGGCTGGTTCGCGGAGGACTTGGACCGCCTCCCGGAAGCGCCGCGCCACACCGAGCTGATCGACGGAGCCCTCGTATTCATGATGTCGCCCCAGCGCTGGTGGCACGGAGAGATCGTCACCGACCTCACGTTGGCTCTCAGGGCGCAGGCCCCAGCGGGTTTCAGGGTCGGCCGGGAGATGACCATCCGCCTCGATGCCCGGAACCGCCCGGAACCGGACCTCGTGGTGACCACGGCCCCATACGACCCTGACTGCACCTGGTTCGCTCCCGAAGACGTCCAGCTCGTCGTCGAGGTCGTCTCGCCGGAATCTGCCCACCGCGACCGAACCGTCAAGCTTCGTAAGTACGCCGAGGCCGGCATCCGGCACTACTGGTGTATCGAGGACGAGGACACCGTCCCCGCCGTGCACGTCTACGAGCTCGACGAGCCGACCGGCTCGTACGCGCCGGCGGGGATCTTCCGCCACGCGCTCCAGCGATCCCTGCCGTTCGAGATCAGCCTCGATCTGGACAAGCTGGCACCGGGCCAGTCGGCCTGACACCGCGATTCCAAGTCAGCACCAAGTCGGCACGGGAATACAGAAAGGGTCAGACTCGACGGAGCCCGACCCCTTCCGACCTGCACGTTTGACTAATCAGTCAACGCACAGTATGGACGTCACTACACGTTGAAGCGGAATTCGACTACGTCGCCGTCCTGCATGACGTAGTCCTTGCCCTCCATGCGGGCCTTGCCCTTGGCGCGGGCTTCCGGGACCGAGCCGCATTCGACCAGGTCCGCGAAGGAGATGACCTCGGCCTTGATGAAGCCGCGCTGGAAGTCGGTGTGGATCACGCCGGCCGCCTCGGGGGCCGTCGCGCCCTGCTTGATCGTCCAGGCGCGGGTTTCCTTCGGGCCGGCCGTCAGGTAGGTCTGCAGGCCCAGGGTGGCGAAGCCGACGCGGCCGAGGGTGGCCAGGCCTGGCTCCTCCTGGCCGACCGACTGCAGGAGCTCCAGGGCCTCCTCGTCGTCCAGCTCCGAGAGGTCCTGCTCCAGCTTCGCGTTCAGGAAGATGGCCTCCGCCGGGGCGACCAGGGCGCTCTGCTCCGCCTTGAAGGCGTCGTCCACCAGCTCGTCCTCGTCCACGTTGAAGACGTAGAGGAACGGCTTCGTGGTCAGCAGGTGCAGCTCGTGGAGGAGGTCGCCCTGCTCCGTGCCCTTCGTGATGCCGTGCGAGAAGAGGGTGTCGCCCGCTTCGAGGATCTTCTGGGCCTTCTCGACCGCCGCCAGGACCGCGACCTTGTCCTTCTGGAGGCGGGACTCCTTCGTCAGGCGCGGCACCGCCTTCTCGATGGACTGCAGGTCGGCGAGGATCAGCTCGGTGTTGATCGTCTCGATGTCGTCCTTCGGCGAGACCTTGCCGTCGACGTGCACGACGTTCTCGTCCTTGAAGGCACGGATGACCTGGCAGATCGCGTCCGACTCGCGGATGTTCGCGAGGAACTTGTTGCCGAGTCCCTCGCCCTCCGAGGCGCCGCGCACGATGCCCGCGATGTCGACGAAGTCGACCGTCGCCGGGAGGATGCGCTGCGAGCCGAAGATGCCGGCGAGCACGGCCAGGCGCGAGTCCGGGACGCCGACGACGCCGACGTTCGGCTCGATGGTGGCGAACGGGTAGTTGGCCGCCAGCACGTCGTTCTTGGTCAGGGCGTTGAACAGGGTCGACTTGCCGACATTCGGCAGGCCGACGATTCCGATCGTGAGCGACACGTTGGCGACTTCCCGTAGCTGGAGGGGGCGGCGGCCCGGGAGTGGGCCACCGGACAGTTTACTTTCCGATGAGTGGCAGTCGTTGTACGCGTGTCCCCACACCGATACTGCGCTCGGCCCGCCTAGCGTGGTGGGGTGGAGCACTACAGGACGCGTTCGGTGGATCACCCGCAGCGACAGCAACAGCAGCAGCCGCGCCGCCCGGCCCCGGCCCCGGCGGCGCAGCCCATCGGCGGCGTACCCGCCCAGGGCGGCGGTGGCCGGCCCCGGCCCGCGCCCGCCCGGCGGCTGCCGCGGCCACGCCTGACCGGGCTCGGCGGCGGGCTGTTCGCCTGCGTCGCGATGACCCTGGCCGCCGGGATCACCTGGCTGCTGTTCGGCGGCTCGCTGTTCGCGTACGGGCTGCTCTTCCTGCCCGTCGCGGCCGCCACCGCCCTCTGGGTGCGCCCGGCCGACCTGATCACCGCGCCGATCTCCGCCCCGATCGCCTTCGCCGCCGGAGTGTGGCCCATCTCCGGCGGCTCCGGCGGTTTCGGCGCGGAGCTCATGGGCATCGTGTCCGCCCTGTCGCTGCACGCCGGCTGGCTGTACGGGGGGACCCTCGTCTCCGCGCTGATCGTCGTCGTACGGAAGGCCGTGCTCATCTCCCGGCGCAGGCTCCCCCGCCGGACCGGCTAAGTCGCCGAATCCATCGCCGCCCTCGCCGCCATCGCCGCGCCCACGATGCCCGCGTTGTTCTGGAGCTTCGCCGGGACGATCTCGGCCCGTACGTCCTCGATCAGCGGAAGGAACTTCTCCGGCTTGCGGCTGACGCCGCCGCCGATGATGAAGAGGTCCGGGGAGAAGAGCATCTCCACGTGCTCCAGGTAGCGCTGCACCCGGTGCGCCCAGCGCTCCCAGGTCAGCTCCCCGTCCTCCTTGGCCTTGACCGACGCCCGCTTCTCCGCGTCGTGGCCCTTCAGCTCCAGGTGGCCGAGCTCCGTGTTCGCCACCAGCCGGCCGTCCGTGAACAGCGCGCTGCCGATGCCCGTGCCGAGCGTCAGCATGATCACCGTCCCGCCGCGGCCCCTGCCCGCGCCGTACGTCATCTCCGCGATCCCGGCCGCGTCCGCGTCGTTGAGCACCGTGACCGGCCGGCCCCCGAGCCGCTGCGACAGCAGGGCGGCCGTGTCGACGCCGATCCACCCCTGGTCCATGTTGGCCGCCGTACGGGTGACCCCGCCGCTGACCACCCCCGGGAACGTCACCCCCACGGGTCCGTCCCAGTCGAAGTGGCGCACCACCTCGACGACGCAGCCGGCCACCCCGTCGGGGGTGGCCGGCTGCGGTGTCAGTACCTTGTGGCGCTCCTGCGCCAGCTCGCCACGGTCCAGGTCCACGGGAGCGCCCTTGATCCCTGAACCACCGATGTCCACGCCGAAGATCTGCATGGAATCACGGTACGAAACGAAGCGGTCTACTTCTCGGCGACCAGCGAGGCCGCTTCCGCGCGCAGGTCGCGGCGCAGCTCCTTCGGCAGCGAGAAGACGATCGACTCCTCGGCGGTCTTGACGATCTCCACGTCCGCGTAGCCGCGCGCCGCCAGCCACTCCAGGACCTCCTCGACCAGCACCTCCGGCACCGAGGCGCCCGAGGTCAGGCCCACCGTGGTGACGCCCTCCAGCCAGGCCTCGTCGATCTCGCTGGCGAAGTCGACGAGGTACGCGGCGCCCGCGCCGGCGTCGAGGGCGACCTCGACCAGCCGGATCGAGTTCGAGGAGTTCTTGGAGCCGACGACGATGACCAGGTCGGAGTCGGCGCCCATCACCTTGACCGCCGCCTGGCGGTTCGAGGTGGCGTAGCAGATGTCGTCGCTCGGCGGCGAGACCAGCAGCGGGAACTTGGTCTTCAGCGCGTCGACCGTCTCCATGGTCTCGTCGACCGAGAGGGTGGTCTGGGACAGCCACACGACCTTCGACTCGTCGCGCACGACGACCTTGTCCACGTCGTCCGGGCCGTCCACGATCGTGATGTGGTCCGGGGCCTCGCCCGAGGTGCCGATGACCTCCTCGTGGCCCTCGTGGCCGATGAGGAGGATGTCGAAGTCCTCGTTCGCGTACCGGATGGCCTCCTTGTGCACCTTGGTGACCAGCGGGCAGGTCGCGTCGATCGTCGCGAGCTTGCCGCGCGCCGCCTCCTCGTGCACCACCGGGGCCACGCCGTGCGCGGAGAACATCACGATGGAGCCCTCGGGCACCTCCTCCGTCCGCTCGACGAAGATGGCGCCCTTCTTCTCCAGCGTCTGCACGACGTACTTGTTGTGCACGATCTCGTGGCGGACGTAGACCGGCGCACCGTACTGCTCGAGAGCCTTCTCGACGGCGATCACGGCTCGGTCCACGCCCGCGCAGTAGCCGCGCGGGGCGGCGAGCAGGACGCGTCGGGAAGCGGGAACAGGGGCGGCAGCAGTCATGCGGTCCATCGTACGGGGGTCTCCAGGAGGCCGGGCGTCGCCCGTTCGGCACAGACTGGGGCGAACGTACGAACCGACCGCCCCTCGGAGGAATGATGGCGTCCGTGACGGACCCCGGTACGGAGCCGAAGCCGGCCCTCCGCCGGAGCCTCGGATTCCGGGACCTGGTCGTGTACGGGCTCCTGTTCATCGCCCCCATGGCCCCGGTCGGGGTCTTCGGCACGCTCGACGCGAAATCGCAGGGCGCCGTCGCGCTCGTCTACCTCTGCGCGACGGTCGCGATGGCCTTCACGGCCTTCTCGTACGCGCAGATGGTCCAGGTGGCCCCGCAGGCCGGCTCGGTCTTCACGTACGCCCGCAAGGGGCTCGGCGAGGGCGCCGGGCTGATCGCGGGCTGGATGGCGATGCTCGACTACCTGCTGATCCCGGCGGTCGCCTACCTCTTCTCCGGGATCGCGATGAACGCGCTGGTCCCGGAGGTCTCGCGGTGGGTGTGGACGGCGCTGGCGGTGCTGGTGACCACCGCACTGAACCTGTGGGGCGTACGGGCGGCCGCGCGCGTGGGCTTCGCGGTGCTGACGATGGAGATCGTGGTGCTGCTGGTCTTCGTGGCGGCCGCGGTGACGGTGCTGGTCCAGGGCGGGGCGCAGCGCGGCTGGCTGTCGCCGCTGACCGGGGACGGCGCGCTGGGCTTCTCCCCGGCGGCGGTCCTGGGCGCGGTGTCGGTGGCGGTCCTGTCGTACCTCGGCTTCGACGCGATCGTCTCCTTCGCGGAGGAGGTGACGGGGGGCTCGGCGCGGGTGGCGCGGGCGGTGCTGTTCTGCCTGGCGCTGGCCGGGGTGCTGTTCGTCGTGCAGAGCTACCTGGCGGCGCTGCTGATGCCGGTGTCCTCGGCGCAGCTGGCGGCGGATCCGGGGCAGCAGGGCCCGGCGTTCTACACCGCGGTGGAGTCCTCGGTCGGGACCTGGCTGCACGACCTGGTCGCGGTCAGCAAGGCGATCGGGGCTGCCTTCGCGGCGCTGGCGGGGCAGGCGGCGGCGGGCCGCCTGGTGTTCGCGATGGCCCGCGAGCGGCGGCTGCCGGGGGCGCTGGCGCGCACCTCGGACGGGACCCCGCGGCCGGCGCTGCTGGCGGCGGCGACGATCACGCTGGTCGCGGCGGTGTGGGCGGCCCGCCGCGACGACGGGCTCGACCATCTGGTCTCGGTGGTGGACGTGGGCGCGCTGGTGGCGTTCACGCTGCTGCACGCCTCGGTGGTCGGCTGGTTCGTGGTGCAGCGCGGGGCGGGCGCCCCGGTCTGGTGGAAGCACCTGCTGATGCCGGTGCTGGGCGCGGCGGTGACGATCGCGGTGATCGTCGAGGCGGCCTGGACGGCGCAGCTGGTCGGCGCGGTCTGGCTGGCGGCGGGCCTGGCCGTCCTCGTCGTTCAGGGGACCCGCCGCGACCGGCCGGATCCCGACGCCACCGGCGGTCCCTGAGACGCCGTCAGTGTGGCTGTCGGCGCGGGCGGATAGCCTGCGTACATGGGTCTGAATACGTCGGCTGACGCGCCGCTGCCGGTCGGCCAGGTGTCCCGGCTCATCGGGGGCTGGATCGACCGCCTGGGCCAGGTGTGGGTGGAGGGGCAGATCACTCAGCTCTCGCGGCGGCCGGGGGCGGGGGTGGTCTTCCTGACGCTGCGCGACCCCTCGCACGACATCTCGCTCAGCGTCACCTGCTACCGCCAGGTCTTCGACGAGGTCGCGGACGCGGTGACGGAGGGCGCGCGGGTCGTCGTCCTGGCCAAGCCGGAGTGGTACGCCCCGCGCGGGCAGCTGTCGCTGCGGGCGACCGAGATACGGCCCGTCGGCATCGGCGAGCTGCTCGCCCGGCTGGAGAAGCTCAAGCGCTCGCTCGCCTCCGAGGGCCTGTTCGCCCTGGACCGCAAGAAGCCGCTGCCCTTCCTGCCGCAGCTGATCGGGCTGGTCGTCGGGCGGGCCTCGGCGGCCGAGCGCGACGTACTGGAGAACGCCCGGCGGCGCTGGCCCGCGGTCCGCTTCGAGGTACGGAACGTGGCGGTCCAGGGGGTGAACGCGGTGCCCCAGGTGATCCGGGCGGTCAAGGAGCTCGACGCCCTGGACGAGGTCGACGTGATCATCGTGGCCCGCGGCGGCGGCAGCGTGGAGGACCTGCTGCCGTTCTCCGACGAGGAGGTCGTACGGACGGTCGCGGCGGCCCGTACGCCCGTGGTCTCGGCGATCGGGCACGAGCCGGACTCCCCGCTGCTGGACCTCGTCGCGGACCTGCGGGCCTCCACGCCCACGGACGCGGCGAAGAAGGTGGTCCCGGACGTGGGCGAGGAACTGGAGCGGGTACGCCAGCTCCAGGGCCGGGGGCTCCGGGCGGTGCGCGGGCTGCTCGACCGGGAGGAGCGGGGGCTCGTGCACGCGCTGGCCCGGCCGGTCTTCGTCCATCCGCAGCGGATGGTGGAGACCCGCGAGGCCGAGCTGGAGGCCCTGCTGGGGCGCACCCGGCGGACGCTGGGGCACCTGCTGGACCGGGCCGATTCGGAGCTGGCGCACACCCTGGCCCGGGTGGTGGCGCTGTCCCCGGCGGCGACGCTGGAGCGCGGGTACGCCGTACTCCAGCGGGCGGACGGGCACGTGGTGCGCTCGCCGGAGGAGGTCTCGGGGGGCGAGGTGCTGCGGGCGCGGGTGGCGGAGGGCGAGTTCTCCGTACGGGTGGCGGGGCCGGGCGCCGAGTGAGCCGGCCGGCCTGAACGGGCCCGAGCGCCCGGAACATATTCGATGCACTGCACACATAAGGCGGAACGGGAATGACGGAAACCAATACCTCGTTGGGGTACGAGCAGGCCCGGGACGAGCTCATCGAGGTCGTCCGCAAGCTGGAGGCCGGCGGCACGTCGCTGGAGGACTCGCTCGCGCTCTGGGAGCGCGGCGAAGAGCTCGCACAGGTCTGCCGGCACTGGCTGGAAGGCGCCCGCGCCCGGCTCGACTCGGCGCTGGCGGCCCGCGAAGCGGGTGCGGGCGGGGTCGACGGCGCCCGTGAGGGCGGCGGGGGTGACGAGCGGGACGCCTGAGCGGGCGGGTCAGACGTGATGTGAGTCATTCTCAAGCCGATTTAGTTGAAAGTTCTACAACTTCCGGCTTAGAGTCGGGGCATCGCTTCGCCCCCCGCATGTATGGAAGAAGGCTTTCCGATGTCTCTCGTTCTCGACTCCGCCGCTCAGGACCTGCTGTTCCGCGAGGCCCGCACCGCCAACTCGTTCTCCGACGAGCCGGTGACCGAGGAGCAGGTCCAGGCGATCTACGACCTGGTGAAGTTCGGCCCCACCGCCTTCAACGGCACCCCGCTGCGCATCACCCTGGTCCGCTCCCCCGAGGCCCGCGAGCGCCTGGTGAAGCACATGGCCGAGGGCAACCAGGCCAAGACCGCCGCCGCGCCGCTCGTCGCGATCCTCGCCGCGGACAATGAGTTCCACGAGGAGCTGCCGCGCCTGCTGCCGCACTTCCCGCCGGCCAAGGACATGTTCTTCTCCGAGCGCCCGGTGCGTGAGCAGTCCGCCCTGGTGAACGGCGCCCTTCAGGCCGCGTACTTCATCGTGGGCGTCCGCGCCGCCGGCCTGGCCGCGGGCCCGATGACCGGCGCCGACCTCGCCGGCATCCAGAAGGAGTTCCTGGACGCCGACCACACCCCGATCATGGTCGTCAACATCGGCAAGCCGGGCGAGGACGCCTGGTTCGACCGCTCCCCGCGCCTGGGCTTCGACGAGGTCATCACCACCGTCTGAGTCCGGACATCCGGACATCCGGACATCCGGACATCCGGACAGGTACGCAGAAGGCCGCTCCCCGGATTCCGGGGAGCGGCCTTCTCGCATGTCACTCGGATCAGCGCTGCTTACGGCTGCTTACTGCTGCGCGCCCTGCTTGAACTCCAGCGCCGCCACCATCGCGCCCAGGTCCTCGAACGAGGCCGTGCCGGTCACCACCGTCGCGTACCCCTGCTCCTGCCGTACGAGGGCGTCGTACTTCTCGCCCTCCCAGCGCTCCCAGACCAGGTCGCCGATCTGCTGCGTCTGCCCGGTGGCCTTCGCGCTCCGGGTGACGCCTGCCAGGCGCTTGGCCGAGGCGTCGCTGGACTGCTCGATCGCGACGTACTGCCCCTTCGGGTCCAGGAAGCCCAGGTGCCAGGCGTTCGCGGCCTTGCGGTCGTACGTCACCGAGGTCGCGCGCCACTGCGCCGGAAGCCCCACCGGCGCGGCCACCGGATACGGCGCCGCGCGGCGCGCGGTGATCGTCTCCACCCGGTAGTCGACCACGTGTGTCGGATCGACCTTCTCGTCATGTGGGACGAAGATGTAGATCCCCGCGACGACGATACCGATCACCGCCAGCGACCGGACCATGTCCCAGACCGTCTGCTTGCCCTTCATACCTGCCACGCCACCATCGTCCCCCATGACCGGGAGTGATCTCCGCCGGGGTCGGCGCGGCGCCCGCACGGGTCCGCGAGATGTTCCGCAAGATGTCCGCTCACGCCAAACCCCCGACCGATACGGCGCTCATACGTGACCCGGTCTGCTCAATTTGTCGATGTACCGATAGAGTTCCAGCACCCTCACTTCCCGGCCGTCGCCGTACAGAAAGGTGCGCTCCGATGACCGAGCACAACCTGCCGCCCCAGCTCGAAGTCTCTCCGGAGGCCCCCGACCGCAACCTCGCCCTGGAACTCGTCCGGGTCACCGAGGCCGCAGCCATGGCCGCGGGCCGGTGGGTCGGGCGCGGCGACAAGCTCGGCGCCGACGGCGCCGCGGTCAACGCGATGCGGACCCTGATCTCCACCGTCTCGATGAACGGCGTAGTCGTCATCGGCGAGGGCGAGAAGGACGAAGCCCCGATGCTGTTCAACGGCGAGCGGGTCGGCGACGGCACCGGCGCCGAGGTTGACATCGCGGTCGACCCGATCGACGGCACGACGCTGAACGCCAAGGGCATGCCGAACGCGATCGCCGTCCTGGCCGCCGCCGACCGCGGCACCATGTTCGACCCGTCCGCGGTCTTCTACATGGAGAAGCTGGTCACCGGCCCCGAGGCCGCCGACTTCGTCGACATCAACGCGCCGGTCTCCGTCAACATCCGCCGCGTCGCCAAGGCCAAGAACATGGCCGTCGAAGACGTCACGGTGATCATCCTGGACCGCCCCCGCCACGAGGGCATCGTCAAGGAGATCCGCGAGACGGGCGCCCGGATCAAGTTCATCTCGGACGGCGACGTCGCGGGCTCGGTCATGGCGGTGCGCGAGGGCACCGGCGTGGACCTGCTCCTCGGCATCGGCGGCACCCCCGAGGGCATCATCTCGGCCTGCGCCATCAAGTGCCTCGGCGGCACGATCCAGGGCAAGCTGTGGCCGAAGGACGAGGCCGAGCGCCAGAAGGCCATCGACGCGGGCCACGACCTGGACCGGGTCCTGCACACCAACGACCTGGTCTCCGGCGACAACGTCTTCTTCGTCGCCACCGGCATCACGGACGGCGAGCTGCTGCGCGGCGTCCACTACCGCTCCGAGACCGCGACCACGTCCTCGCTGGTCATGCGCTCGAAGTCGGGCACGATCCGGCAGATCGACTCGACCCACCGCCTGTCGAAGCTGCGCGCGTACAGCGCGATCGACTTCGACCGCGCCCAGTAGGAGCGGGCAGGCCTTCAGGGCAGGCCTTCAGGCGGTCCCCGGCAGCGAGAGGGGCGCCACCGCGTGCGGCGGTGGCGCCCCTCTCGCTTGCGTACGTACGGGGCTCAGCCCGCGGCGGCTATCGGCCCGGCCCCCTGCGCCTGGCGCAGTTCGGCCGCCCGGCGCCTGCGGCGGGCCAGCACCACGCGGCGCTCGGCCGCGGTGAGCCCGCCCCACACCCCGTACGGCTCGGGCTGGAGCAGTGCGTGCTCGCGGCAGGCGACCATCACCGGGCACCGCGCGCAGACCCGCTTCGCGGCCTCCTCGCGGGAGAGCCGGGCCGCCGTCGGCTCCTTGGAGGGGGCGAAGAACAGCCCCGCCTCGTCCCGGCGGCACACCGCCTCCGCGTGCCATGGGCCGTCATCTTCCCTCGCCGGCACCCGCGGCTTCGGTACGGCGGCCGGACGCGCCTGAAGGCTCGGTACAGCGGCTACCTGCAGGGACTGATGCGGCGGATGCGGCACGGCCTACTCCTGACGACGTATACGCAAGCGAGAGACGATGCACCTGTCCCTACCCGCTGTGCGCGCCCCTATGCACTGCGTGGGGCAAGGGCGCCGCCCCGCCGAACTTCGACCGAAACACGACGCCTGCGTACGCCGTCACGTGTCCGCGCACGCCCGGCCGGATTCCGTCGCAGCCGCTCCGGGTGGCGCGGCCCGCGGACCCCGCCACTACCCCTGCAGGCGCTTGCGCAGCTTCAGGGCCAGGTCGACCAGGCGGGCGCCGAGCTTGGGCCGGGCCTCGATGTTGCCCAGCAGGGCGAAGCCGCGGATGATCACGACCGGGGCGCTCGGGTCGGTGGTGTCGGCGCGGCCCTCGCCGTGCACCTCGAAGTTGCCGAGGACCCCGCTGCCGTAGCCGCGGAGCGTCACGTTCTCCGGGACCGTGATCTCGACGTTGCCCAGCACGCTCGTCACGTCGATCTCGGTGATCTGCTGCTCGAAGACGGCCTCGGTGAGGTCGATGGCGACGTCGCCGAGGACACAGACCACACGGGTGTGCGCGCCGGGCCGCCAGCGGCCCTTGCGGGTGGAACTGCTGCACACGGCGACCACGGTCTCCGAGACCGCGGCCTGGCCGGCGGCGGCCGGAGCCGGGGCCGGATGCTGTCCGTACGCGGGCGCCGCCGCGGCCGGGCCGCCGGGCGCCGGCAGGTCCCGTACCAGCACCTCCAGCTCCCCGACGGTCTTCACGGCGTACAGCGAATCCAGCCGCTCGGAGTGCTCGTCGGCGGTCAGCCGGCCCTCGGCGAGGGCGTCGGCCAGGATGTGCGCGATCCGGTCGCGATCGGCGTCGGAGGCCCGCAGTTCGGCGGGGGCAGCGGCAGGCGCGGCAGGCTTCTTTTCCAGGTCCACGGCAGTCAGCATAGCGATACGCGATAGATCGCGATAGCCGTCCGCAGTTGACAGTGAGCCTTACCTCACAGACACGGCCCGGCATGGAGGTCCTACGCTGGACAGCCGCGCTGCCAAATGGTCGCCAGCGCCGTCTGCCGAGTGAGGAATGACTGCCGTCATGCCAGAGTTTGCGTACACCGACCTGCTCCCCCTGGGCGAGGACACCACCCCCTACCGGCTGGTGACCTCGGAGGGCGTCTCGACCTTCGAGGCCGACGGCCGTACGTTCCTCAAGGTCGAGCCCGAGGCGCTGCGCAAGCTCGCCGAAGAGGCCATCCACGACATCCAGCACTTCCTGCGCCCCGCGCACCTCGCGCAGCTGCGCCGGATCATCGACGACCCCGAGGCCTCGTCGAACGACAAGTTCGTCGCGCTCGACCTGCTCAAGAACGCGAACATCGCGGCGGCCGGCGTCCTGCCGATGTGCCAGGACACGGGCACGGCGATCGTGATGGGCAAGCGCGGCCAGAACGTGCTCACCGAGGGCGGAGACGAGGCGGCCCTCTCGCGCGGCATCTACGACGCGTACACGCAGCTGAACCTGCGCTACTCGCAGATGGCCCCGCTCACCATGTGGGAGGAGAAGAACACCGGCTCGAACCTGCCCGCGCAGATCGAGCTGTACGCGACCGACGGCGGCGCGTACAAGTTCCTCTTCATGGCCAAGGGCGGCGGCTCGGCCAACAAGTCCTTCCTCTACCAGGAGACGAAGGCGGTCCTCAACGAGGCCTCCATGATGAAGTTCCTGGAGGAGAAGATCCGCTCCCTCGGTACGGCGGCCTGCCCGCCCTACCACCTGGCGATCGTGGTCGGCGGCACCTCGGCGGAGCACGCGCTCAAGACGGCGAAGTACGCCTCGGCCCACTACCTGGACGAGCTCCCCACGGAAGGCTCCCCCCTGGGCCACGGCTTCCGCGATGTCGACCTCGAACAGCAGGTCTTCGAACTGACCCAGAAGATCGGCATCGGCGCGCAGTTCGGCGGCAAGTACTTCTGCCACGACGTGCGCGTCGTGCGGCTCCCGCGCCACGGCGCGTCGCTGCCGGTCGCGATCGCCGTGTCCTGCTCGGCGGACCGCCAGGCGACGGCGAAGATCACCGCGGAGGGCGTCTTCCTGGAGCAGCTGGAGCGCGACCCGGCCCGCTTCCTGCCGGAGACGACGGACGAGCACCTGAACGACTCGTCGGACGTGGTGTCGATCGACCTGAACCAGCCGATGGAGGACATCCTCGCCACGCTCACCCGGCACCCGGTGAAGACCCGCCTCTCCCTGACCGGCCCGCTGGTCGTGGCGCGCGACATCGCGCACGCCAAGATCAAGGAGCTGCTGGACTCGGGCGCGGAGATGCCGCAGTACCTGAAGGACCACCCGGTCTACTACGCCGGCCCGGCGAAAACCCCCGAGGGCTACGCCTCGGGCTCCTTCGGCCCGACCACGGCCGGCCGGATGGACTCGTACGTCGAGCAGTTCCAGGCGGCGGGCGGCTCGAAGGTCATGCTGGCCAAGGGCAACCGCTCGCAGCAGGTGACGGACGCGTGCGGCACGCACGGCGGCTTCTACCTCGGCTCGATCGGCGGCCCGGCGGCGCGCCTGGCCCAGGACTGCATCAAGAAGGTCGAGGTCCTGGAGTACGAGGAGCTCGGCATGGAGGCGGTCTGGAAGATCGAGGTCGAGGACTTCCCGGCGTTCATCGTCGTGGACGACAAGGGCAACGACTTCTTCCAGAACCCGGCCCCGGCCCCGACCTTCACCAGCATCCCGGTCCGCGGCCCCGGCCTCGGCTGATCCCGGCTGCATCACCCGCTGAGAGCCCCTGGCACCCGCCGGGGGCTCTCAAGGGCGAGCCGCCTCGAACCGGCACTCGGAGCGGGGCTCGCGGTGCAGTGTCGCGAACTGTTCGGCCATCGGTGCAGGATCGCGTACCGGGCCGGTCACCGCATCCGGATAACGTCGGAGCATGAGCTCTCTCGCCACCGCCCGCGACGTGCGGGTCATCGCCCATCGCGGGGCTTCCCACGACCACCCCGAGCACACCGTCGAGGCCTATCGGCAGGCCATCGACGACGGCGCCGACGCGCTGGAGTGCGATGTGCGGCTGAGTGCCGACGGGCGGCTCGTGTGTGTGCACGACCGGCGGGTGGAGCGGACCTCCGACGGGCGCGGGGTCGTCTCCGCCATGACGTACGAACAGCTGGCCGGGCTCGACTTCGGCGGCTGGAAGGGCGAGGCGCACCGCGGGGCGCAGGTGCTGCTCTTCGAGGACCTGCTCAAGGAGGCGCTGGCCGCCGACCGGCCCGTCGGGCTGGCCGTCGAGACCAAGCACCCCACCCGCGCCGGCGGGCGCCTGGAGGCCGAGCTCGTACGGGTCCTCAAGGAGCACGGGCTCGCCGACGGCTCCGACGGCCGGGTCGAGGTCATGAGCTTCTCCCGCAACGCCCTGATCCGGCTGAACCGGCTGGCTCCCGGGCTGCCCGCCGTGTACCTCATCGAGCGGAGGCTGCGGCCCGTCCGGCCGCCGTTCGCCGGGCACGCCGGGCCCGGCATCGACCTGCTGCGCAAGGACCCGGGGCTGGTGGCGCGGCTGAAGGCCCAGGGGCTGCGGGTACGCGTCTGGACGGTCGACGAGCCGGAGGACGTGGAGTTCTGCGTCCGCCTGGGCGTGGACACGCTCATCACCAACCGGCCCCGGGAAGTCCGCGAGTACCTGCGCCGGTTGTGAGTCCGGATGAGAGTCCGGATGAGAACACCCGGCCGGGTGCGCCGGCCGGGTGTGGGGGGTGCGGGTGCTGCGGGACGGGGTTGTGCGCAGTGCCTCTACACGAAGCGCTGGTTCGCCGAGCCGTTGCAGGTCTGCAGGCGCAGCTGGTCGTGGGCGGCGGCCACGGTCAGGCACATGCCCGGGGCGGCCGCGGGGCGCAGGGTGGCGCCGTCGCGGACCCAGCTCTGGTTCGCGCCGCCGTGGCAGTTCCAGATGATCAGGCCGGTGCCCGCGCCGTAGTTGGCGCCGGGGGCGTCCAGGCAGCGGTCGTGGGTCAGCTCGATGTGGACCGACTTGCGGGCCCCGTCGTACCACCAGCCCTGGTTGCGGCCGCCGTGGCAGTCCCAGCCCAGGACGGCCGTCTCATTGGCGCTGGATCCGCCCTTCGCGTCGAGGCAGTTGCCGGTCGCCTCGTTCTTCAGCGGCGCGTAGAGGGAGTCCCAGGCCCCGGCCTGCAGGACGGGCGTTCCGGTGCTCGCCGGGTCGGCGCAGGAGGCCTCGCGCAGGCCCGAGTCGTAGAGCTGGGTCAGACATGACGCGAACGCTCCGTGGCCCCGGTAGTTCGGGTGGAAGGACTGGCGGGCGGTGTTCTCGTCCCACGGGAAGTGGTCCCCGAGGTCCAGGTAGAGGCCGCGGGCCCAGGTGTCCTCCATGCAGACCTCGTGGCCCTGGAAGAGCCGCGAGTTGTCCAGGTACGTGGCCCCCGAGGCCAGCGCCGCCGCGCGCATGCCCTTCTCGAAGGTGGGCACCGCGTAGTTGCGGCCCCAGGCGGCGTCGGAGTCGTAGCCGGCGCAGCCTCCGGGGAGCTTGCCGGGGAAGTTCGGATTGTCGTAGAAGTCGGGGCCGATGGGGCTGGGGTAGCCCATCACGACGAGCTTGTAGTCGGAGTCGGCGTAGCCCGCGTCGCGCATGACGGTCTTGAGGTCGGCGACCGTCGCCTCGACCTTGGGCTTCAGGCCGTCCACGCGTGCCTGCCAGCCCGGCCCGTACTTGGGCTCGCAGGTGCCCTGGCTGAGCACCCAGCGGGTCACGCAGTCGGTCATGACCGGGCCGAACTGGAGGTCGTCGTTGGCGCCGGCGACGAGCAGCACCATCTTGATCTTCGTATTGCGCGCCTTGACGGCGAGGCTGTCGCTCTGCACCAGCTCGTCGGCGTACTGCTTGCTGCCGCCGATCCGGATGTTGCCGGTGTAGCCGCCGGAGCAGGCGACGTTGAAGGTCAGGTCCGCCGGGATGCCGGTGCGGTGGATCGCGGAGTCCGGCGAGCGGTGGCACTGGTTGTTCGGCGTGTTGGTCGCCGGGTCGTAGTTGCCCACGCCCTCGCCCGAGATCTCGCTGTCGCCGAGCGAGATCAGGCCGGTCTTGCGCTCGTTCAGCGGGCGGATCGCCGGGTCGCCGTAGATCTTGACGGCCTCCGCCGCGCGGACGGCCTCCAGTTCGGGCGAGAGCGGGGTGGCGGCCGCCGCGGGGGTGGTCGCCGCCTGGGCCATGGGGGTGATGGCGGTGACGCCCCCGAGGGCGGCCGCGATCGCCGCGACGGCGGCGAAGGTAGATCTGAGCCCGGGTCTCGTACGTACACGTGTCATGAACGTCTCCCCTATCGGTGTTACCCACGGTATTTACTGGCCGGTAGGGGACTTGGGAACACTTCGAACAAGACAATTGCTCAACTTTTTGAGGAGGCAACGAACATGACCGACGATCAGAATCAGGACGCCTACCGGATCGAGCACGACTCGATGGGCGAGGTACGGGTCCCCGCGCACGCCAAATGGCGGGCTCAGACCCAGCGCGCGGTGGAGAACTTCCCCGTCTCCGGACAGCGCCTGGAGCGCGCCCACATCGAGGCGCTCGCCCTCGTCAAGGCCGCGGCCGCCGCGGTGAACGCGAAGCTGGGGGTGGTGGACGAGGACATCGCCGACGCGATCCGGTCCGCCGCCTCCGAGGTGGCCGAGGGCCGCTGGGACGAGCACTTCCCCGTCGACGTGTTCCAGACCGGGTCCGGCACCTCGTCCAACATGAACACCAACGAGGTCATCGCGACCCTGGCCGGCGAGCGGCTCGGCCGCGAGGTCCACCCCAACGACCACGTCAACGCCTCGCAGAGCTCCAACGACGTGTTCCCGTCGTCCATCCACATCGCCGCGACCGCCGCCGTCACCCGCGAGCTGATCCCGGCCCTGGAGCACCTCGCCGCCGCCCTGGAGCGCAAGGCCGCCGAGTTCACGGAGGTGGTCAAGGCGGGCCGGACGCACCTGATGGACGCCACCCCGGTGACCTTGGGCCAGGAGTTCGGCGGGTACGCCGCCCAGGTGCGCTACGGCGTCGAGCGGCTGCGCGCGGCCCTGCCCCGGCTCGCCGAACTGCCGCTGGGCGGGACCGCCGTGGGCACCGGGATCAACACCCCGCCCGGGTTCTCCGCGGCCGTGATCGCCGAGGTGGCCGCCGCGACCGGGCTGCCGCTGACCGAGGCCCGCAACCACTTCGAGGCCCAGGGGGCGCGGGACGCGCTGGTGGAGACCTCGGGGATGCTCCGTACGATCGCCGTCTCCCTGACCAAGATCTCCAACGATCTGCGCTGGATGGCCTCGGGACCGCGCACGGGATTGGCCGAAATCAATCTGCCCGACCTCCAGCCGGGCTCCTCGATCATGCCCGGGAAGGTCAATCCGGTGATCCCGGAGGCCGTACTCATGGTCGCCGCACAGGTGACCGGGAACGACACGACCGTCGCCGTGGCGGGCGCGGCGGGCAATTTCGAGCTCAATGTGATGCTCCCCGTGATGGCCAAGAACCTGCTGGAATCGATCCGGCTGCTCGGCAACGCGAGCCGCCTGCTGGCCGACCGCACGGTCGACGGGATCACCGCGAACGTGGCGCGGGCCAGGGAGTTCGCCGAGTCCTCCCCCTCCGTGGTGACCCCGCTGAACCGGTACATCGGCTACGAGGAGGCGGCCAAGGTCGCCAAGAAGGCGCTCGCCGAACGGAAGACGATCAGGGAGGTCGTGCTGGAGTCCGGGTACGTCGACCGCGGCGACCTGACGCTGGAACAGCTGGACGCGGCCCTCGACGTCCTGCGCATGACCCGGCCCTGAAAACGTCACAGGAGGAGGACCGGATTCGGTCGTTTCCCGTCCCCGCGCACCTCCGTGACCTGCAACGCAGCGGGCGCGGGGGCCCCCGCCCTAAGATCTGCGCATGACAGGTACCGGAGGCCGCGGGGGCGGCGACGCACAGGGCACCCGCTGGCGGCCGGGTGCGCAGATCCTCTGGCGCTACCGCGATCACGCCCCGGGTCTGAAGGGCGCGGTCCACATCTGCCGCCCGGTGACGGTGGTGCAGGACACCGCCGACCTGCTGGCGGTGTGGATGGCCGCCGGCACCGAGTGCGTCAAGCCGGTACTGGCCGACGGCACCTCCGTCCACGAGGAGCCGCTCGCCACCCGGTACACCGCGCCGCGCACCACCGCGCGGTCGCGCTGGTTCGGCGCCGGCGTCCTGAAGCTGGCGCGGCCCGGGGACCCGTGGTCGGTATGGCTGTTCTGGGACCACGGCTGGCGGTTCAAGAGCTGGTACGTGAACCTGGAGGAGCCTCGGACCCGGTGGTCCGGCGGGATCGATTCCGTGGACCACTTCCTGGACATCTCCGTCTACCCCGACCGTACGTGGAAGTGGCGCGACGAGGACGAGTTCGCACAGGCCCAGCGGGCCGGTCTGATGGACGCGGAACAGGCCCGCCAGGTGCAGGCCGCGGGGCGGGCGGCGGTGGACGTGATCAAGGAGTGGGGGGCGCCGTTCTGCGACGGCTGGCAGGACTGGCGGCCGGATCCCGCCTGGGGAGTTCCGGCCCTTCCCGAGGACTGGGACCGCACTCCGGCGCATATGACCTCATGAGACCCTTGATGCGCCCCCGGGGTTCAACCGTAAGATCTCCCTCCGCAGGTCGCGCGCGGGAGGCGCGCTGGGCCCCGAATCCGTAAATGTCGTGCCGTACGCGGGACTTGACCGGAGGTCAACGCAGAGCGAGAGGTAACGAGCGGGACGCGGAACCTCGGGGCGGTGGTGTCCCCGCCGCTGAGCGGGTATACCGCGACTGACCGAGTTGAGTGCAGCGCACATCGAGCGCAAACGGACGGAATTCCACGCGTGACGGAGTACCCCACCTCGCAGGAGGGCCCGCAGCCTGCCGCGGCCGCCGCGACACCGGCCCCGGGCGGCCCCGGCATGCCCGCCGTCCCCGGCGGTTGTACGGACGAGCTGGGCCACGGCAAGGCCCCCGTCCCCGCGGCCGAGGCCGTACGCGGCTCGGCCGCGCCCGGCGACGACCCCGTCCGCTCGGACGTCCCACGCCCGCGCGGCGAGGGCGTACCCGCCCCGCAGGACGGCACGCCCCTCCCGGCGCGCGGCCGCGCCCGGGGCACGGCGGCATCGGGCGCGGCCGGCCGCCGCGGCCGCGACGCCGAGGCGGCCCGGGGCGCCGTACGCGACGCCGCGGCGGCGGGCGGGTCCCGGCGGCGCGACGGCGAGGCGGCACGGAACGCCGCGCACGGCGAGGACCCGGCCGGCCAGTCCGCCGCCCGGGCCCACGAGGCCCGAGGGGCCCAGGAGCGCCCGGCGGCGATACCGGAGGCCTCCCGCCCCCGCGACGGCGCAGACGCAGCCGCAGACGCAGCCGGACAGAGCGCCGGAGCCGGTGAGGGCGCGGACGCGCTCGGCGGCCAGGGTGGTGCGGCGCAGGCGCAGGTGTACGGCCAGGGCGCCGGTACGCCGGACGGTGCGGTCGGCGGGGGTCTGCAGGGGACCGACGGCGGGGTGGCCCGGCGGGAGGGTGACCGGCTGCGGTTCGTCGGGGCCGCGACCCGGCGGATCGCCCGCGGCATCGACCTCGACGAGATCGTCCTCGGCCTGTGCCGGGCCACCGTGCCCACCTTCTCGGACGCCATCCTCGTCTACCTGCGCGATCCCCTCCCCGTGGGCGACGAACGTCCCGTCGGCCCGGTCGTTTTAAGGCTGCGCCGCACCGACCGGCTCCGCCCGATCGACGATCTGACGGGAACCGAGGGCGCGGGGGCCGCGGGGGCCGCCGGCGAGCTCGACTTCAGCCAGTTGCCGCTGGTCGGCCCGCAGGGTGACCTGCCCGCGGCCGAGCTCTGCGAGATCCGCCCCGGCGGTGCCCTCGCCGAGGTGCTGCGCGGCGTCCGCCCCGTGTTCGGGTCCGCCGCCGGGGCCAAGGACGCCCTGCCGGAGCTGCTCGGCTCGGAGCACCCCGTACCGCGCGGCCAGCGGGCCATCCTCGCGCCGCTGCGCGGCCGCCGCCGCGTCATCGGCTCGGCGGTGTTCCTGCGCAGCCCCGAGCGGCCCGCGTTCGAGCAGAACGACCTCCTGGTGGCCGCCCAGCTGGCCACGCACACCGCGCTCGGCATCGACAAGGCGGTCCTGTACGGCCGCGAGGCGTACATCGCCGACGAGCTCCAGCGCACCATGCTGCCCGACAGCCTCCCCCAGCCCACCGGGGTCCGGCTCGCCTCCCGCTACCTGCCCGCCGCCGAGACGGCCCGGGTCGGCGGCGACTGGTACGACGCGATACCGCTGCCCGGCAGCCGTGTCGCGCTCGTCGTCGGCGACGTCATGGGCCACTCCATGACCTCCGCCGCGATCATGGGCCAGCTCCGCACCACCGCCCAGACCCTGGCGCAGCTGGACCTGCCGCCCGCCGAGGTCCTGCACCACCTGGACGAGCAGGCCCAGCGGCTCGGCTCCGACCGGATGGCCACCTGCCTGTACGCGGTCTACGACCCCGTCTCGCACCGGATCACCATCGCCAACGCCGGCCACCCGCCGCCCGTGCTCCTGCACCTCGGCGGCCGTGCCGAGGTGCTCCGCGTACCCCCCGGCGCCCCCATCGGCGTGGGCGGCGTGGACTTCGAGGCCGTGGAGCTGGACGCGCCCGCCGGGGCCACCCTCCTGCTCTACACCGACGGGCTGGTCGAATCCCGGCTGCGCGACGTGTGGACGGGCATCGAGCAGCTGCGCGAGCGCCTGGCCACCACCGCCCAGCTGACCGGGCTGGACCACCCGCCGCCGCTGGAGGCGCTCTGCGACGACGTCCTGGACATGCTCGGGCCGGGCGACCGGGACGACGACATCGCGCTGCTCGCCGCCCGTTTCGACGGGATCGCGCCCAGCGACGTCGCGTACTGGTTCCTGGACCCGGAGGAGACCGCTCCGGGCCGCGCCCGCCGGTTCGCCCGCCGCGCGCTGACCCGGTGGGGCCTGGAGGAGCTCCAGGACTCCCTCGAACTGCTGGTCAGCGAGGTGGTCACGAACGCCGTGCGGTACGCCGAGCGGCCCGTGACCCTGCGTCTGCTGCGGACGGACGTACTGCGCTGCGAGGTCGGCGACGACTCCCCGCAGCTGCCGCGCCAGCGCCGGGCCCGGGACACCGACGAGGGCGGCCGCGGGCTGTTCCTGGTCAACCGGATGGCCCGGCGCTGGGGCGCGACCCGGCTGAGCAGCGGGAAGGTCGTCTGGTTCGAGCTCCCGTTGCCGGGGGCGCAGGACCGGCGCTGACCGACCCTGTGACGCAACACCGCCGCCCCGCAGCGTGGATGCTGCGGGGCGGCGGTGTGTTCACGGCCGTACGGGCGCCACGGGCGCCACGGGCGCTACGGGATCGTGATCGGCGCGCTCTTCGTCGGGTCCGGGCTCTTCGTCGGGTCCGGACTCTTGGTCGGGTCCGGGCTCTTCGTCGCGCTCTTGGTCGGGTCCGGCGAACTCTTGCCGGGGCCCGGGGTGTTCTGCGACGGCGAGACGGGCGCCGACGGCGTGCTGGCCGAAGAGGAGCTCGACGAGGACGGGGAGCTGCTGCGGCTCGGCGCCTGCGAGGCGCCCATCTTCGCCTCGGAGAGGTCGAACTCGCCGGTGTCCACGCCCTTGAGCGCGGCCAGCGTGTACGCCTTCCAGATCTCGGCCGGGAAGCTGGAACCACCCGCTCGGCCACCGCCCGCGGTACCGGTCAGGGTGACCTGCTTGGCCGTTCCGGGCTCCTCGCCGAACATCGCGACGACGGTGACGAGCTCAGGCGTGTACGCGGTGAACCAGGCGGCCACGTTGGACTCGGTGGTACCGGTCTTGCCGGCGGCCTCGTAGGCGGAGCTCTTCACGGCCTTGCCGGAACCGTCCTGGACGACGCCGGTGAGCACCTTGGTCACCGTGTCGGCGCTCTCGCGGCTGATGGCCTGGCCGCCCACGGACTCGACCGGCTTGAAGGTGCGGTCGGCGTGCTTGGCGCCCTTGATGATCGTCGGGGTGATCTTCTTGCCGTGGCTGTCGAAGGTGGCGTAGACGCCGGCCATCTCCAGGGTGTTGGCGCTCATGGTGCCGAGCGACATGGCCGGCTTGTCGGCCGGCCAGCCGTCGCGGTCCTTCATGCCGAGTGCGAGCGCCGTCTTCTTCACGTTCGGCGGGCCCACGTCCACGATCATCTGGGCGTACACCGAGTTCACGGAGGAGTTGGTGGCCGCCTGGACGGTGAGGAGCGGGTCGCCGTAGTTCGCGTTGTCCTGGTTCTGCGGGGCGAACGGGGTGTCGCTGCCGACGACCGGGCGCTTGCTGGTGCCGTCGTAGAGCGCGTTCGGCGTGATCGGCTTGCCGTCGTGCGTCGTGGACTTGTTCTCCAGCGCGGAGGCGAGCACGACCGGCTTGAAGGTCGAGCCGGGCTGGAAGTCCTGACGCAGGGCGTTGCTCGCCCAGTGGTCGGAGAGCCCGGTACCGCCGTACATCGCGACGACGGCACCGGTCTTCGGGTCCACGGAGGTGGCGCCGGCCTGCACGCTCGCGTCGACGGGCCGGTCCTTGCGGTCGAGCTTGGACTCCAGCTCGTCCTGGACGGCCTTCTCCAGCGCGGCCTGCTTCTTCGGGTCGATGTTGAGGGTGATCTCCCAGCCGCCGGCCTGCAGCTCCTGGGTGGTCATGTTGGTCTGCCGCCGCAGTTCCGCGTCCGCGGCCTGCTTCAGATAGCCCTTCTGGCCCTCCATGCCGGGGGCGGCCTTGGGCTTGATCGGCATCGGAAGCTGGAGCTGCTTGCGCTTCTCCGGGTCGAGCGCCTTCATCTCGACCATGTTGTCGAGCACGCCGTTGAAGCGGATCTTGACCAGCCGCGTGCCGTTCGGGCCCGCGGTCGCCAGGTCGTAGTCGCTGGGCGCCTGGAGGACGGCCGCGAGGTACGCGCCCTGCTCCAGGGTCAGCTTGTCGACGTCGACGCCGTAGTAGGCCTGGGCGGCCGCCTGGATGCCGTACGCGCCGCGTCCGAAGTAACTGGTGTTCAGGTACCCCTCGAGGATGTCGTCCTTCTGCATGCGCCGGTCGACCTTGAGGGAGATCACGAGCTCCTTGAGCTTGCGGGTCGCCGTCTGGTCCTGGTTCAGGTAGAAGTTCTTGACGTACTGCTGGGTGATCGTCGAACCGCCGGCCTTGCCCTTGCCCGTGACCGTGTTGAACAGGCCTCGGGCGATGCCGAGGAAGTCGACGCCCTGGTCCTCGTAGAAGGACTTGTTCTCGATCGCGATGAAGCCGGTCTTGACGTCCTTGGGGACCCGGCTGATCGGCACGATCTCGCGGTTCATCTTGCCGTCGCGCGCCATGATCGAGCCGTCCGCGTACTTGTAGACGTTGCTCTGCTTGATGGCGTCGGCGTTCGGGTCGGGCTCGTCCACGTAGAAGTAGAGGGCCACGAGTGCGCCCATGCCGAGCAGGATGATCCCGAAGAAGGCCCCGAGGATCTTCTTCCATGTGAAGAAGCGACGTATGCCGGTCCGCTTGCCGGCACGCCCCTTCCCGGTGGCGCGCCCGCGCGGCGCCCGTCGCGCACTGCGCTGCTGCGCCTTACGCGCTTCTGCTCGGCCCATCGCTCCCGCTCCGCTCGATTACCCCCCCGACGTCAGCTCAGAAAGCTAACACCGCAGGTTGTGACAAAGGTTGACCAACCCTGGCCAATACCGGTCAATTCGGACGTGAGAATCAGCACCCACATCAATGGAACCGACGCGCCACAAGCCCGCAGGGTTGCGGCGGCCTCAAAAAGTGATATCACTTTGCTAAGCGGCTCGACCGGCCGCGACCAAGCCAATGGGGGCAGATCATGACGAATACGGCGGCTATGACCGGAGACATACGGGAGTTCACGGCGCGCAGCATGGGCGGCGGACTGGCCCTGCTGCTGGGGCTGTTGGGGGCTGCGGCCGGCGCCGCCCTGATCGCCCTCGGCGCGGCCGCCGAGGGCTCGGCGGCGCACGTGTCCCTGATCGTGCTCGGCATCCTCCTGATCGCCGCCTCGGCGTTCGCGATGGGCGGGCTGAACATGGTGGCTCCGGGCGAGGCCCGCGTGGTCCAGCTGTTCGGCCGGTACCGGGGGACGATCCGTACGGACGGCCTGCGCTGGGTCAACCCGCTCACCTCGCGGGAGAAGATCTCCACCCGGGTCCGCAACCACGAGACGGCCGTCCTGAAGGTCAACGACGCGTACGGCAACCCGATAGAGCTGGCGGCCGTCGTGGTGTGGCGGGTGGAGGACACCGCGCGGGCGACGTTCGAGGTGGAGGACTTCACGCAGTTCGTCGAGACCCAGACCGAGGCGGCGGTCCGGCACATCGCGATCGAGTACCCGTACGACGCGCACGACGAGGGCGGGCTGTCGCTGCGCGGCAACGCCGAGGAGATCACCGAGAAGCTGGCGCTCGAACTGCACGCCCGGGTGGAGGCGGCCGGCGTCCGGATCATCGAGTCCCGGTTCACGCATCTCGCGTACGCTCCGGAGATCGCCTCCGCGATGCTCCAGCGCCAGCAGGCGGGCGCGGTCGTGGCGGCCCGCAAGCAGATCGTGGAAGGGGCGGTGGGCATGGTCGAACTGGCCCTGACCCGACTGGCGGAGCAGGACATCGTGGACCTGGACCCGGAGCGCAAGGCCGCCATGGTGTCGAACCTGATGGTGGTCCTGTGCGGCGACCGGGCCGCCCAGCCGGTCGTCAACACGGGCACGCTCTACCAGTGAGCCCCGCCGGCGAGCAGCAGGAGCCCGAGGCGGGCGAGGGCCGGGAGCGGCCGCCCGCGCGGGCCGGGCGGCAGGCGCGCAAGCAGGTGCTGCTGCGGCTCGACCCGCAGGTGCACGACGCCCTCGCCCGCTGGGCGGGCGAGGAGCTGCGCAGCGCCAACGCGCAGATCGAGTTCCTGCTGCGGCGGGCCCTTTCCGAGGCCGGCCGCCTCCCGGGCGGCGCGGCCCCGATCCCGCCGCGCGGCCGCCCCCGCGTCCCGCCCGACGCCTGAGCGGATCAGGACCGAAGTCCCGACGAGTGACCGATGAGGCAGGCCGAAAGTCCTCTCTACACCCCGGATATACATCGAGCGTATACACCGGATGCACAGTCCTCGGCATGTCCATCGGTCACACGCTCCTCGGCCTCCTGGAGGCCGCTCCACGCCACGGTTACGACCTCAAGCGCGCCTTCGACGAGAAGTTCGGCCACGACCGGCCCCTCGCCTACGGCCAGGCCTACTCGACCATGTCCCGTCTCCTGAAGAACGGCCTCGTCGAGGTCGAGGGGATAGAGAGCGGCGGCGGTCCCGACCGCAGGCGGTACGCCATCACCGACGCCGGCATCACCGACGTCGACGGCTGGCTCGCCCAGCCCGAGAAGCCCGAGCCGTACCTCCAGTCGACCCTCTACACCAAGGTCGTCCTCGCCCTGCTCACCGGCCGCAGCGCCGCCGACCTGCTGGACACCCAGCGGTCCGAGCACCTGCGGCTCATGCGCATCCTGACCCAGCGCAAGCGCAAGGGCGACCTCGCCGACCAACTCGTCCGCGACCACGCCCTGTTCCACCTCGAAGCGGATCTGCGATGGCTGGAACTCGCCGCCGCCCGCCTCGACCAGCTCGCCCGGGAGGTCCACCGATGAGCCCCATGCCCCCGGCCGGCACCCTGCTCTCGGCCACGGACCTGCGCAAGACGTACGGGTCCACCGCCGCGCTCGACGGCGCGGACTTCTCCGTCCACCCCGGCGAGGTCGTCGCCGTCATGGGCCCCTCGGGATCCGGCAAGTCGACGCTCCTGCACTGCCTCGCCGGGATCGTCCCGCCCGACTCCGGCACCATCACGTACGCCGGCCGCGAACTGTCGGCCATGAACGACGCCGAGCGCAGCGCGCTGCGCCGCGCGAGTTCGGCTTCGTGTTCCAGTTCGGCCAGCTCGTCCCCGAGCTGACCTGCATCGAGAACGTCGCCCTGCCGCTGCGCCTGACCGGTGTGAAGCGCAAGCAGGCCGAGCGCACCGCCCTGGAGACGTGTTCATCGCGGCCGCCGTCCGCTTCGGCGGCGACCGCCGCGACCGCCGGCTCGCCGCCCTGCGCCTGGTCGGCGCCGACGCCCGGATGGTCCGCCGGATCGCTGCGGGCGAGGCCGTCGCCGGATCCCTGATCGGTCTGGTCCTCGGTACGGGCTTCTTCCTCGTCGCCCGGCAGCTGGCCCCTGCCGTCACCCTGTACCAGCGCAGCGTCTTCCCCGCCGATCTGAACCCGGCCCCCTGGCTGGCCGCCCTCGTCGCCATCGCGGTGCCCGCCGCGGCCGTCGCCGTGACCCTGTTCGCCCTGCGCGGCGTGGTCATCGAGCCGCTGGGCGTGGTCCGTACGGCCACTCCGCGCCGGCGCCGGATCTGGTGGCGCCTGCTGCTCCCGCTGGCCGGCGTCGGCCTGCTGGTCGCGGTGCTGGAACGTACCGGCGAGATCGGGCTGCGCCGCGCCCTGGGCGCCCGGGGTCGCCACATCACCAGCCAGTTCCTGACGGAGTCGGGAGCCCTGGGCAGTCTCGGTGGCCTGATCGGGACCTCGCTGGGTGTGCTCACCGTGGTCGTCGCATCCGTCGCCCGCAACTGGACCCCCGTCATCCACCCCGCGACGGTGGCGGCCGCTCCGGCCATCGGGCTGCTGACGGGCCTGGCGGCCGGCATCTACCCGGCCTGGCGGGCCAGCCGCATCCAATCCCGTGGAAGCACTCCGCCGCTGAGCCGTGCGGCAGTACGCGGCCGGCTGCCCCTCCCTGCTCGACCCCGAGCACATCGACCCCTTTGGCCGCCTCCTGTGGCCATGGACCTCAAAGGAGACCCATCCATGGATGAAAAGGTTCTCGCTGCCCAGAAATGGGTCAATGCCACCTACTACAAAGCGGGGATAACGCAGGTCGGCCTTGCGCCGGGGGACGGCAAAACCGGCTGGGGGACGATGTATGCGTTCACGCGCGCGCTCCAGCACGAGCTGGGCATCACGCCCGTCTCGAACAGCTTCGGCCCCACCACGCTGGCGAAGCTGGCCGAGCGCAACGACATCGGCCCCGGTGAGTCGAACGTCAACATCCGGAAGATCGTGCAGCACGCGCTGTTCTGCAAAGGCTACTGGGGTGGTGACGGCGAAGACACCTACGCGCTCGACACCTCGCGATCCGTGGTCGATCTCAAGAGCAACGCAGGCCTCGACTCGTCCAACGGCGCCGTGCAGCCCAAGGTCTTCAAGGCCCTGCTCAGCATGGATGCGTACGTTCTCCTCAGCGGCGGCTCCGAGAAGGTCCGCGATATCCAGCGGTGGCTGAACGGCCGGTACTTCAACAAGTCGACGTTCTACGTCGGTCCCTGTGACGGGATCTACTCGCGTGACGTGCAGACCGCGCTGATGAAGGCCATCCAGTACGAGATCGGCATTCCCGAAGCCCAGGTCACGGGCAACTTCGGCGAGGGGACCAAGGCCGGGCTGCGCAACCACACAGTGACCCCGGGTAACACCGGCGTCTTCGTGCAGCTTTTCTCCGCCGCCTGCGTGTTCAACGAAGCTTCGCCGACCTGGTGGAGGACGCGGACGGCTACCTGATCTCCGAGCGCGTCAGGCAGGAGAAAGCCACGAAGAGCATCGTCGACATCGTCCGTGAGCATTACGGCTCCAACGGTGGCAGCGCCCGGCGCTTCAAGAACTACTACACTCAGCGATTCGGCGGATCCATCTCCACGGCCGCCAGCCTGGCGCGCTACATGCTGACGATGGAGATCGACCCGGTGATTTCCACCGGTCGGGAGTATCTGATCAGCAGGAACGCCGGAGGAAACGGTTCCGTCCTGATGCCCTGGATGCTCCCCGGGGACCGTCTGGACAACTTCTGCAACGGCTTCGCCGACCAGTTGAAAGCGCGGGCCGACTCCGAAAGCTGAGTGACCTCTCATGAGTAACGCCACCGTAGTATTCGGCCCCGTGGTTCTGGTCATCGCGCTGCTGGTGATCGCGGTCTTGGGGGCCCGTGCGTACAGCCTGCGGAGCAGGAGGCCTGTGAACCCGGGGGAAGGGCGAGCACCTCGCAGCGGTCCCACGATCTGGGTCAAGGGTCTGGCGCTGAGCGTCGCCGTGGCCGTCCCGACCTTCCTCACGGGGGCCATTGCCGGCTTCGCGCAGGTAGGAGAGACGTGCGGCCTAGAGGTCGGGCGCTCGCGCGCGGATTCCGTGCGCGCGACGGGCTTCCCGCTGTCCAAGCTCTGTACCTGGGATGACGGGATGACGCACGACCTGGTGCCGTTCTGGGTCAATCCAGTGCTCTACCTGTGCGCCGCGGCCGCGGCGGTCTGCGTCTTCATGGCGCTGCGTGCGGCAATCAAGAACAAGAAGGAGCTTGTCCATGACTGACCCCTCCATCCCCGCCCGGAACATCGGCCGGCGTCGGATTCTCGTCTCGGGCCTCGGCATCGCCGGTGCGGCAACCTCCTTGGCGGTACCGCCGAGGCTGCCGACGCAAGGGGCTCGAAGTGGAAGAAGAAGACTTCGGCGAACGGCTGGCCCGTCGTGCAGACGACCGGCACGTACCCCGTCGAAGGGGCGGGCGCCCTGACCGTCTCCGTCCTGGACGGCGACATCGCCACGGTGTTCCTCCACGTGATCCGCCGGTACCACTACGAAATCGCCCGGCTGGAAAAGGGCGAGATGACCGGTCACACGACGCGGCACACCGTGGCGCAGGCCTACGAGAGCAACTACCTCTCGGGCACGGCCATTGCGATCCGGCCGGAGATGTATCCCACGGGCGCCAGGAACGGGTTCTTCGCCGAGGAGCTGACGCTCGTACGGGACATCCTCGCCGACTGTGAGGGTGTGGTGCGCTGGGGCGGCGACGAGTCAACTCCCAAGGAGAGCCACTTCGAGATCGCCGTCGGGCCCCGCGACCCGCTGCTCGGCCAGGTCGCCAAGAAGATCGCGGCATGGACCCTATCCCCGGCCGCAGGTGCAGGCGCGACCGACGCCACGGCTGCTCCGCGTCTGCGGGCGGCCGACGCCCTCAAGCGCCGCCAGAAGGCGTCCCGCTCCTCGTAACGGGAACCGGGTGGTTCTCCTGTGGGCTCTGGGCCCACAGGAGAACCACCCTTCACCGCTGCGCGACCGCAAGAAGCTGCTGGCCGCGCTGGTCGCCTTCGGTACGAAGCGCTCCACGCTCAGCCTGTCGGTGCTGTGGCAGACAGCCATCCCGATCGGCCTGGGCCTGGGACTCGCCACCCTGGTCGGGCTGACCCTGGGCACCGTGCTGATGCGGATGGCCGCCGTTCCGGTGCGCGTCGACTGGACCTCGGTCGCCTCGATGATCGGCATGGGCGCGGGGGTGGCCGTCACGGTGACCCTGCTCAGCCTGCCGCCGCTGCTGCGGCTGATGCGTCCGGACGGCCTGCGCACGGAGTAGCGCCGAGCGCGCGCGAGTCCGTACGTACGCCCCCTCCCGTACGCCCCTCCTGTACGCCCCTCCCGCAGGCGCCCGCCCTACTCGGCCGGCCACACCGGGAGCGGGCGTACGGCTTCGCGCAGGGCGCCCGCGATGGCCCGGAACTCCTCCTGGCGGGCCGTGCCCGTCCGCATGGCCAGCGCGATCCGCCGCGAGGGCGCGGGCTCGGCGAAGTACCCGGTGGCCAGGTACTCGTTGCGGGCGGTCTCCAGCCGCAGCGCGGTGCGCGGCAACAGGGTCACGCCCAGTCCCCCGGCGACCAGCTGTACGAGGGTGGACAGCCCGGCGGCGGTGGTGGTGACGGCCGCCCCGTCGGGCCGGCCCGCCTCGCGGCAGATGTCCAGGGCCTGGTCGCGCAGGCAGTGCCCCTCGTCGAGCAACAGCAGCTGCAGGCCCCGCAGTTCCTCGCGCGGGATGTCCCGGCGCCCGGCGAGCGGGTGCTCCCGGGGCGCGAGGAGGACGAAGTCCTCGTCGAAGACGGGCAGTTCGGTGACCCCGGGGACGCCGAGCGGCACGGCGAGCAGCAGCAGGTCGAGCCGCCCGCCGGCCAGCCCCTCCAGCAGCGAGGAGGTCTGCTCCTCGTGCACCTGGAGGTCCATCCGGGGATAGCGGCGGTGGAACAGCCCGAGCACGGTCGGCAGCAGGTACGGGGCCACCGTGGGGATCACCCCGAGCCGCAGGATCCCGGTGAACGGGGCCCGTACGGCCTCGGCCTCCTCCAGCAGCCCGCCCATGGCGTCGAGTACCGTCCGGGCCCGGGCCGCGATCCGCTCGCCCGCCGGGGAGAGCAGCACCTTGCGGGTGGTGCGCTCCAGCAGTTGGACGCCGAGGGCCTCCTCCAGCGCGGAGACGGCGCCGGAGAGCGCCGGCTGGCTCATGCCGATCGCCGCGGCGGCGTCCCGGAAGTGCAGGTGTTCGGCGACGGCCGCGAACGCGCGCAGCTGTGCGAGCGTCGCCTGCTTCGCTCCCCTGTTGCCGAGTGCCACTGATAGGTACCTCCGATCACCCGCCACCAGACTAGCTCCGGCGGCCACCCCCGAACCCCTGCGCGCTGCGGGCCGCCCTGCCCCGCGTGAGAGCGGAAGGAGGGTAGGAATGGCCCGGCCACGGGCTTCGCCCGGGAGGCAATCATGATGAACCGGCTCGTTCGAATCGCCGTCCTGGCCCCGCTGGCGGCCTCACCGCTGGTCCTGGGTCCGACGGTGCCGCGGCCCACCCCGCGGCGGCGGCACGACACCCTTGCGGTCACGAGCGACAACGGCTCCAGCGTCCCTGCCGCCAAGGTCACCGCCGGCAGCGTCCGGGTCTCCGCCCTGGCCCCGGGCCACTACACGGTCGGCGGTGTCGCGTGCACGGGCGGAGCGGAGCCCGCCAAGGACGGTACGGGTACGGACACGGGTGCGGACGCGAAGGCCCAGTACGACAAGGGCTTCCAGAAGGGGTTCCAGGCGATCAGGGCGAGCTGCACCGCCGAACCGCCGAAGACCCTGGGCCAGGTCGACCCCAACTGGCAGAAGGGCTACGACAGCGGCGCGGCACTGGCCGCCAAGACGTTCTGCGGCGGCAAGCAGGACGGGCAGACGGGCACCTCCGAGTACGACAAGGGCCACAAGCTCGGCTACGACACCACCAAGGCCACCTGCCAGACCGCTCCGCCGAAGACCGCCGTGGCACCCGACCCCGAATGGACCCGCGGCTACAACGAGGGCGCCACGAAGGCCGCGGCCGAGTTCTGCAAGTAACTGTCACCGAACCGATCACTGTGCGTCGCTCTTTGCGCGTACGGGCGCATTGATAGGGAAGACTGATCAGCGGGACCGCTGTTTGCGATTTCCGCGATCAATGCTGACTGTGCCAGCATGTGAGACCGTCCAACCCCCTCAGGGAAGTCCCCAAAAGGGACATCTTCCCGTCTCGCAAGGAGAGCACGTGCTCACTGTCGGCGACAAGTTCCCCACCTACGATCTGACCGCTTGCGTCTCGCTCGAAGCCGGCAGCGAGTTCGCCCAGATCGACCACAAGACCTACGAGGGCAAGTGGCGCGTGGTGTTCTTCTGGCCGAAGGACTTCACCTTCGTCTGCCCGACCGAGATCGCCGCTTTCGGCAAGCTGGACGAGGAGTTCCAGGACCGCGACGCCCAGATCCTCGGCGTCTCCGGCGACTCCGAGTTCGTCCACCACGCCTGGCGCAAGGACCACGCCGACCTGCGTGACCTGCCCTTCCCGATGCTGGCCGACTCCAAGCACGAGCTCATGCAGGCCTGCGGCGTGCAGGGCGAGGACGGCTTCGCGCAGCGCGCCGTGTTCATCGTCGACCAGAACAACGAGATCCAGTTCACGATGGTGACCGCCGGTTCCGTGGGCCGTAACCCCAAGGAGGTCCTGCGGGTCCTCGACGCCCTGCAGACCGACGAGCTGTGCCCCTGCAACTGGAACAAGGGTGAGGGCACCCTGGACGCCGGCTCGCTGCTGGCCGGTGAGTGACGGATGTCCCTCGACTCCCTCAAGTCCGCCATACCGGACTTCGCCAAGGACCTGAAGCTGAACCTCGGCTCGGTCGTCGGCAACCAGGCCACCCTCTCGCAGCAGCAGCTGTGGGGCACCGTCCTGTCCTGCGCGATCGCCGCCCGCTCCCCGCGCGTCCTGCGTGAGCTGGAGCCGGAGGCGAAGGCGGCCCTGTCGCCGGAGGCGTACACCGCCGCCAAGTCCGCGGCCGCGATCATGGCGATGAACAACGTCTTCTACCGCACCCGCCACCTGCTCTCCGACCCGGAGTACGGCACGCTGCGGGCGGGCCTGCGGATGAACGTCATCGGCAACCCGGGCGTGGAGAAGGTCGACTTCGAGCTGTGGTCGCTCGCCGTCTCCGCGATCAACGGCTGCGGCCAGTGCCTGGACTCGCACGAGCAGGTCCTGCGCAAGGCCGGCGTCGACCGCGAGACGATCCAGGAGGCCTTCAAGATCGCCTCGGTGATCCAGGCCGTCGCGGTCACCCTCGACGCCGAGGCCGCCCTCGCCGCCGAGTAGTACGCACGGCCGTACGACCGAAGGACAGGACCCCCGCAGCCGTTCCCGGCCGCGGGGGTCCTGTCCTTCGGTTCACTTGCGCAGGAACGCCATCAGGGCGCGCATGTCCTCGACCATCGCCGCCTGGACGGCGTCCTCGTCCGGGTCCGGGGCGCCCTGCCCCCCGTACCACTGAACCGTGAGGCTGAAGGCGGCGCCCCCGTCGAGTACTTCGAGCCGTGAACCGCCGACCCGGCGGGTGAGCAGCGCCCGCTCGCCGAGCCCGGGGACCTGCTCCACGTCGCCGCCCGAACTCGCCATGCCCCCGATGCCCCCGAGGCCGGTGGGTCCGGCACCGAACTCCGTGCGGGGATCGGTCTTCTTGTGCAGCTGGACCAGCATCTCGGCCCCGTACGACAGGCGGCCCTCGACGTACGGGGCGCCGTGCGCGCAGTACGCCCAGTCGAGCGAGGGATGCTCTTCATGGCGCGCGTAGTCCCCGGTGAGCCGCGTGGTGGCCGCGGACACCGCGGTCAGCGGCACCTTGCACAGGTCCTCGACATGCCGGTACGCGATCTGCGGCGCGGGGTCGCCGAAACGATCCTGCGCCGCCATGACACCGGCCCAGACGGCCGAAGCCAGTACGGTCCCGCCCAGCGCCCATGACCAGGCCCTACGAGGCCCCCGTACGCCCTCGCGCGGGGTGTCGGGCTCCTCGGCCGCCGTGGGCGGCCGGCCGGTGCCCCACTCCCCTTCGAGCTCAGGCTCGCTGATCACGCCCGGCCTCCCGGAAGGCCTGCTCGACCGCCGTCGAGCCGTGCGGGCCGGGCCCGATCGGTGCGGCGCCCTGGAGGAGCTGGTCCCGGGAGTAGGCCCTCAGGTAGACGACCACCGTGTTGGTGACGGCGACCAGCGGGACCGCGACCACCGCGCCGCCGATGCCCGCGACCATGCCGCCCGCGGCGACCGACAGCACCACCGCGAGCGGGTGCACCCGTACCGCCCGGCCCAGGATGAAGGGCTGGAGCACGTGCCCCTCGATCTGCTGCACCGCCAGCACCACGGCCAGCACCAGCAGCGCGGTCCACGGCCCCTGGGTCACCAGGGCGACGACCACCGCGAGGGCGCCGGAGACCACCGCGCCGACGAGCGGGATGAACGCGAACAGGAAGATGAAGACGGCCAGCGGCACCGCCATCGGCACCTTGAGGAAGTAGATGCCGAGGCCGATGAAGATGGCGTCGATGAGCGCGACGAGCACCGTGCCGCGCACGTACGCCGTCAGCGTGCGCCAGGCGCGCGGACCGGCGCCCGCGACACCGGGGCGGGCGGCGGCCGGGACCAGGCCCTGCACCCACATCCAGATGCGCTTGCCGTCGTAGAGCAGGAACAGCGTCGAGAACATCGCGAGCAGGATGCCCGTGAGCACCTCGACGAGGACGGTCACGCCCTGGAGGCCGGCGGAGGTGATCTGCTCGGTGTTGGTGCCGATGGTCTCGCTGAGGTTCTTCGCGATGTCGTTGATCTGCTTCTCGGTCACGTGGAACGGACTGTCCAGTGCCCAGAGTTTGAGCTCGTTGATGCCGTCACGGACCCGGGCGGAGAGGTCGTCGAGGTTCTCCATGACCTGCCAGACCACGAACCAGCCGACCAGCCCGATGACCACGAACCCGAGGATCGCGGTGACGGCGGTGGCGAGTCCGCGCGGCAGGCCGAGGCGGCGCAGCCGGACCACGAAGGGCTGGAGCAGCGCGGTGACGAGCAGGGCGGCGGCGAAGGCGAGCACGACCAGGCGGACTTCGCTGATCACCTTCATCACGACCCAGAGCATCCCGGCGAGCAGCAGGAGCCGCCAGCTGACCTCGGCGGCGACCCGCATGCCCCACGGGACGACGCTCACCGGGTCGGGGCGCCCGCGCAGGGCGGGCGGGTGCGGGAGGTGGCCGTGCTGCTCGGCGGACGTGCCGGGTGCCGGGGCGGACGCCGGGGCCGGAGTCGCCGGGGGATGCGCAGCGGCGCCCGCGCCCACGGGGGCAGCGCCGGCCGTGCCGGCAGCGGTGACCGGGACCGCGGCAGCCGCGCCGATGCTCTCCGCCTCGACCTCGGCACGCCGCGCCTGGAGCCGCGCCTCCACCCGGCTCAGCCTGTTCCCGAGCCGGCCGATCCAGCCTGCCCTCTTCGCCATGTCTTTCCCTTCCCCCCGCCCGTGGACACACCTCGCAAGACCGTACACGCGACGAGCCCCGCACCGTAGGACGGTGCGGGGCTCTTCGAGGTTGAGCGGAGGCGGGCTCTAGTACCAGCCGTTGGCCTGGTGGAAGCTCCAGGCCGCGCACGGGCTGTGGTAGCGCTCGTTCATGTAGTTGAGGCCCCACTGGATCTGGGTGGCCGGGTTGGTCCGCCAGTCGTCGGAGACCGAGGACATCTTCGAACCCGGGAGCGCCTGGACCAGACCGTACGCGCCCGAGGACGAGTTCACGGCCTTGTAGTTCCAGGTGGACTCCTCGTTGATGATGTTCGAGAAGCACTGGAACTGACCGGCCGGGACGATCTGCCGGGCGATGTCCTTGACCTGGGCGACCGTGTAGGAGCTCTGGACGGCGAAGTCGCCGGCGCTGCGCGCCGCGGAGCGGGAGGCGATCTGCTCCTTCTCCTCGCGGTCCTTCTTCGCCTTCTCGTCGGCGGCCTTCTGCGCCTCGGCCTTCTTGGACTTGGCGTCCTCGGCGGCCTGGATGCGGGCGGCTTCCTCGGCGACACGCTTGGCGTCGGTGTCGGCGCCCTGGGCGATGGCGTCGGCCTGCTGCGTCAGGGACGCGTTCTGGACCTGCGCCTGCTCGCCGACCGGGATGTCGGTGAGGAGGGTCGCCCCGGACGCGGTGGTCTCGAGATCGTTCGAGGCGGCGGGGTCGCCAGTGGCAACGCCCACGACTGCGCCAACGGTGGTGACTGCGGTGGCCGAAGCCACAGCGAATCCCCGGACCGAGATCCGGCTCACACGGTGTCCTTCCAGCAGCGTCCGCAGTGACCGGGCGGGCGCAATAGTGCCCCTCGACACTGGCCTCCGTGGTTCTGTGATCACTGGAGGCGCGGGCCCGTGGGCAACTCCCTTGCGGGGGCTGCCGCGTGATGACTCGGGCGGCATACGGCGAACGACTCTGGAGTTGTGGTGCAGCGCGCACCTCCCGTCGTAGTAACGGGAGATACAGATGTGCCGTATGCGGGGCCTGACGGAAAACAGACTCTGCCGGACCCCGACACCGCAAGGCAATTCTCCATTGCGTGTGAAAGGTCACACCTGGCATGTTGCCGTTGGTTTCCCCAAAGGCCTGTGCAGCACGACGCCGCCCGGCTAGGCTCTCGGGCCTTCGCCGGGCGGCGCCAACTCGCTTTCCCGCTATGGGGTTTTTGCCCCCGTGCTCGGCTACAGCGATTCGAGCATCTCGGTCACCAGCGCGGCGATCGGCGAGCGCTCGGAGCGGTTGAGCGTGACGTGCGCGAAGAGCGGATGCCCCTTCAGCTTCTCAACGACGGCGACCACTCCGTCGTACCGGCCGACCCGAAGATTGTCCCGCTGGGCGACATCGTGGGTCAGAACGACCCGCGAATTCGCACCGATCCGGGACAGAACGGTCAGCAGCACATTGCGCTCCAGCGACTGCGCCTCGTCCACGATCACGAAGGCGTCGTGCAGCGAGCGCCCGCGGATGTGCGTGAGCGGCAGGACCTCCAGCATCCCCCGGTTCAGCACCTCCTCGATGACCTCGCGCCCGGCCACCGCCGAGAGGGTGTCGAAGACCGCCTGCGCCCAGGGGCTCATCTTCTCGGACGCGTCCCCGGGCAGGTAGCCGAGGTCCTGGCCGCCCACCGCGTACAGCGGCCGGAAGACCATCACCTTCTGGTGCTGCCTGCGCTCCAGCACCGCCTCCAGGCCCGCGCACAGCGCCAGCGCCGACTTTCCGGTGCCGGCCCGGCCGCCCATGGAGATGATGCCGATCTCCGGGTCGAGCAGCAGGTCCAGGGCGATGCGCTGCTCGGCGCTGCGGCCGTGCAGCCCGAAGGCCTCGCGGTCGCCCCGTACGAGCCTCACGTTGCCGTCCGGCGTGACCCGGCCCAGGGCCTTGCCGCGTTCGGACTGGAGGACCAGCCCGGTGTGCACCGGCAGTTCGGCGGCCTCCGGTACGTACAGCCGCTCCTCGGAGTAGAGCAGGTCGATCTGCTCCCCGGACAGCGCGAGCTCGCTCATGCCGGTCCAGCCGGCATCGGTGATCGCGAGCTCCGCCCGGTACTCCTCGGCGAGCAGCCCCACGGAGGAGGCCTTGATGCGCAGCGGGAGATCCTTCGAGACGACCGTGACGTCGTAGCCCTCGGCCTGGAGATTGCGGGCGACCGCGAGGATCCGCGAGTCGTTGTCCCCCAACCGGAAGCCGGCCGGCAGGACACCGGGGTCGGAGTGGTTGAGCTCGACACGGAGGGTGCCGCCGAGATCGCCCAACGGGATGGGGGCGTCGAGGCGACCGTAGCGAACCCGGAAGTCGTCGAGCAGGCGCAGGGCCTGACGGGCGAAGTAGCCGAGTTCGGGATGGTGCCTCTTTGCCTCCAGCTCGGTGATCACCACGATCGGGAGCACGACCTCGTGCTCGTCGAAGCGCGTGATCGCGTTGGGGTCTGCCAGCAGGACGCTGGTGTCGAGGACGTAGGTCCGCCTGTCGGGCAGGCGGCGCTTTGTGCTGGTCACCACGGAAGGACGTACCCCCTCGGAAGAGGTCGGGCCATGAAGACCGGACCGGTCATCGGCACCCCTGCGGGGCCGATTTCCGGCCCTCCCACTCCGTCCGTGCGAACCGCACGTGCGTCCTGGTGCAAAGGGCCTCCCGGGCGGACGACCCCATGTCGCCCGCTGAGACTCGACACCCGTGGACCGGGCATCGACCTGAAAGGGATATTCCCCGATCAGGCCCGGCCATGCCATGGCATATGACGGACGCTCGGTGAATCCCTGGTGAAGGCCTTGCAGGGGGGACGGCCGGGGCCGAGGGGGCGTCAGCCCGCCCGGCCCTCAGGCTCCGTAGCGCCGGTGACGGGCGGCGTAATCGCGCAGTGCCCGCAGGAAGTCGACCTTGCGGAAGGCCGGCCAGAACACCTCGCAGAAGTAGTACTCCGAGTGCGCGCTCTGCCACAGCATGAATCCGGACAGCCGCTGCTCACCGCTGGTGCGGATCACGAGGTCCGGGTCGGGCTGGCCGCGCGTGTAGAGGTGCTCGGCGATGTGGTCGATGTCGAGGATCTCGGCGAGCTCCTCGAAGGAGGTGCCCTTCTCCGCGTGCTCCAGCAGCAGCGAGCGGACCGCGTCGGCGATCTCCTGGCGGCCGCCGTAGCCGACGGCGACGTTGACCAGTATCCCGTCCACGTCGTGGGTGGCCTGTTCGGCCTCCTTGAGCACGGACTGGGTCCGCGCGGGCAGGATGTCGAGGTTGCCCACGTGGTGGACGCGCCAGCGGCCGTCCGCGGCGAGGCCCCGAACGGTGTTCTCGATGATGTTGAGCAGCGGGCGGAGCTCGACCTCCGGCCGGTCCAGGTTGTCCGTGGACAGCATCCACAGGGTGACGACCTCGACGTCCGTCTCGGTGCACCAGCCCAGCATCTCGGAAATCTTGTCGGCCCCCGCCTGGTGGCCCTGCTCCGTCGTACCTCCGGACGCCTTCGCCCAGCGCCTGTTCCCGTCCAGGATCACGCCGATGTGCTTGGGCGACGCGTCATGGTCGAGGCGGCCTTCCACCCGGCGTGCGTAGAGCCTGTACACCAGGTCGCGCAGCTTCACGATCTTCGAGCCCCTCCGTGCAATGCCCCCGTGCGAATTGCGGTCCCTCCCCCGGTCCGCCACATTACTGCGCGGCGGGATCTGGTACCCAACTCGGTCTGTCACAAGTCCGTGATAGGGAGGACAACGTGACTGATAACAATCCCTATCGGGCAGAGCCCTCGCGCTACGACTCCATGGAGTACCGGCGCACCGGCCACAGCGGCCTCAAGCTCCCTGCCATCTCCCTCGGCCTCTGGCACAACTTCGGCGACGACAAGTCCCTGGAGTCCCAGCGGGCGATCTTGCGCCGGGCCTTCGACCTCGGCGTCACCCACTTCGACCTGGCGAACAACTACGGCCCGCCCCCCGGCTCGGCCGAGCTGAACTTCGGGAAGCTCTTCGCGCAGGACTTCGCCCCGTACCGCGACGAGCTGATCCTCTCCACCAAGGCCGGCTACTTCATGCACGAGGGGCCGTACGGCGAGTGGGGCAGCCGCAAGTACCTGATGAGCTCGCTCGACGCCTCGCTGAAGCGCATGGGCGTGGACTACGTCGACATCTTCTACTCGCACCGCTTCGACCCGGAGACCCCGCTGGAGGAGACCATGGGCGCGCTCGCGTCCGCGGTCCAGCAGGGCAAGGCGCTCTACGTGGGTGTGTCCTCGTACACGGCCGAGCAGACGGCGGAGGCGGCGCGGATCCTGCGCGAGATGGGCATCCGGCCGCTCATCCACCAGCCCTCGTACTCCATGATCAACCGCTGGACGGAGGAGGACGGGCTGCTGGACACCCTGGAGGAGGCCGGCATGGGCTGCATCTCCTTCGCGCCGCTCGCGCAGGGACTGCTGACCGGCAAGTACCTGAAGGGCATCCCGGAGGGCTCCCGGGCGGCCGCGGGCAAGTCCCTGAACCCGGACCTGCTGTCGGAGGACGTGGTCCGTCGCCTGGCCGGCCTGAACGAGATCGCGGCGCGCCGCGGGCAGTCGCTGGCGCAGCTGGCGCTGAACTGGGTGCTCCGGGACGAGCGGATGACCTCGGCGCTGATCGGCGCTTCGAGCGTGTCCCAGCTGGAGCAGAACGTGGCGGCGCTGGGCGGTGCGCCGCTGTCGGAGGAGGAGCTGAAGGAGATCGACTCCTTCGCGGTGTCCACCCCCGGCACGAACATCTGGGCCCAGCGCGGCTGACCTGCGCTTTTGCGCGCGGGGTGGTGGAAACAAAAAACGGGCCGGTCCGTGGGGGGGATACGGACCGGCCCGAGGGGGGGGTTCCACCATAACCCTTCGTAAAGCCTGATGCGTGCATTGGCGCAAGATGATTACGCTCCGAAACCGCCCAGCAGCACTCCGGTGAGGGCTCCGGCGGCCATGAAGGGGCCGAACGGGAACGCCGTCCGGCGGTCTCCGCGGCCCCGCAGCACAAGGGCGAGCCCGTACAGGGCGCCGTAGAGGAACCCCAGGAAGGCTCCGGCGGCCCATACCCCCCAGCCGTACCACCCAAGAGTGACCCCGAGCGCGAGCGCCAGCTTGACGTCGCCGAAGCCCAGGCCGGCGGGGTTGAGGAGGAAGAGCAGGAGGTACGCCCCGGCGAGCGCGCCCCCGCCGATCAGCGCCCCCGTCCAGGACCCGCCGGCGCCGGGTACGAGGGCCGCGCCCCCGAGCCCGGCGGCGAGGGCTCCGGCGAGGGGGAGGGTCAGCACATCGGGCAGCCGCTGCACGGCGAGGTCCACGATCCCGAGCAGGAGCAGCACCGGCACCGCCGCAACGAACACGACCCCCTCGGGCCGACCGCCACCGGCCCACGCCAGCCCCCCGCACACCACCCCGGCGATCCCGGCGATTCCGGCGGCCCACCCGGGGCCCACTCCGTACGTATGGCGAGGGCGGGCGGAGGGGCGGGCGAAGGGACGGGCGGGCGCGGCGTCGCGGCAATGGGGCAGGCCCAGCCAGCCGGCGATGGGGTGGCCCTCCGGGCAGCGGTCGCGCCACACGGCGTCCGGCTCGACCGACAGGCGGTACGCCGCCCGCGGCAGCAGCAGCCCCGCGGCCACGCCGTAGGCGACCGCGACGGCGGTGATCACGAACAGGCCCATCCGCCGACCGTAGGCGCAGACACCGGCACCTGCATGGGCCCTGGGGCCCAACCACCCCTACCCTGCCGCCATGACCACCAGCAACGGCCTTCTCCGGCTCGGGCCGGACCTGCCGCCGGTACCCCTGGAGATCGCGGCCTCCTACCGCGCCCGCACCCGCGGGCTCCTCGGCCGCGACGGCATACCCGGCGCCGCCCTGCTCCTCACCCCGGCCGGCAGCGTGCACACGTTCCGGATGCGGTTCGCGATCGACGTGGCGTACCTCGACCGCCGCCTGCGCGTCATCGCCCTGACCACCATGCCCCCGAACCGCCTCGGCCTCCCCCGGCTCCGCTCCCGGCACGTCCTGGAGGCCGAGGCCGGCGCCATGGCCGCCTGGGGCCTGCGCGTGGGGACCCGGCTGGACATCGAGGGACCGGGCGACCTGACCCGTCTCAGCCGCCGCTAGGCTCCGCGCGAGGACGGCGGTAGGTTGGGGCGGTTGAGCTGGGGTCTCAGGGGAGCGGCATGACGGAGAACGCGCGGATCAAGGCGCTGGAGCAGATCATGCCGGCGACGCACGGCGCCGACGAGGACATCGACTGGCCGGCTGCCGAAGCCGCTTGGCGCACCCGGTTCCCGGCCGATTTCATCGCCTTCATGGGCCGCTTCGGCGCCGGCTCCATCAACGGCGAGGCCAGCATCCTCCTCCCCCTCCCCAAGCCCGGTCTCCAGTGGGACCCGGCCGAGATGGGCGAGGAGACCGCCAACGCCCGCCAGCTCTGGGCGGCGGAGGGCGGCCGGGCCGCCTTCGGCGTCGACCCCGAGTCGATCATCGCGTGGGGGGTCACCGGCGGCTCCGACATCCTCTGCTGGCTCACCTCCGACCCCGATCCGGACCGCTGGCCCGTCCTGGTGGTCGGCCGGCACACCGCCGACGCCTTCGCCGTGTACCCGTACGGCATGGCGGAGTTCCTGTACCGGCTCTGCTCCGACGAGTTCGACGTGAGCCCGGTCAGCATCACCTTCTGGGACGGCGGGCACCTCAGCTTCGTGCACTGGCGCAAGGCCCAGCGCCGCTGGCAGGAGGGCCGCAACCCCGAGACGGGCGAGCCCGACCCGTACGCGGGCGAGTTCGCCGACTGAGCGCCGGGCCGCACCGCTTCGCGCTGACCTGAGCTGACCCGAGCCGACCTGAGCTCAGCTGACCTGAGCTGACCTGATCCGACCCCCCGACCCGTTCCACAGCCCCAATGGGCCGGAATCGGGCCATTCGGCATGTCTACGCGCGTCCGATTTGTTGATCACATATCGGAAAACACCAGCCGGAAAACCCGCACTTGGAGCATTGACCACAAGTTCCGCCCCAATGGAATCAATCGCCCCCACACAGGAGAGAATTCCGGCCAACGGGCCACGGACGGACACCCCAGCCCGGAGCAACTCATAAGTAGTAACGGGACTCAAAGAAATTCAGGGGAATACACCCGTGCAACGAAGAATCTTCGGCCCGAGTGCGACCGCGGCCGTGCTCGGTCTGCTGATACCACTGTCCGGATGCGGCGATTCAGGCAACAGTGCAGGTGACAGCGGTACGCTCCACCTGGTCGCCGCGGAATACGGGGACACCCAGGCCACCAGTTCCAAGGCCTTCTGGGACAAGGTGACGGAGGATTTCACCAACACCAACCCCGGCATCAAGGTCGAGGTCCAGCTCCTGCCCTGGGCCGACATCGACCGCGAGGTCTCCCGTATGGTCAAGTCCGGCAATGCGCCGGACATGGCCCTCATGGGCTCGTACTCGGACTTCGCGGCGCAGGACAAGCTCTATTCCGCGGACGAACTCCTCTCGGTCACCGCCGAGGCGAACTTCCTCCAGCCGCTGGCCGAGGCCGGCTCGGTCGGCAACACCCTCTACGGCCTGCCCTGGGTGGCCAGCAGCCGGCTCCTCTTCTACAACCAGGGCCTCTTCAAGCAGGCCGGCGTCAGCGAGCCCAAGAACTGGTCCGACCTGAAGTCCGCCGCCAAGGCGCTCAAGGAGAAGGGCGTGAAGTACCCGTACGCCCTCCCCCTGGGCCCGGAGGAGGCGCACGCCGAGGCGATGATCTGGGAGCTCAGCAACGGCGGCGGCTACGCCGACAGCAGCGGCAACTACAACCTGGCCTCCGACCAGAACATCCAGACCTTCCGCTGGCTCAAGGACAACCTGGTCGGCCCCGGCCTGACCGGGCCCGTCCCGCCGTCCCAGCTCAACCGCGCCGACGCATTCGCCGCGTTCACCCGCGGCGAGGTCGGCATGCTGAACGGCTATCCGCAGCTCCTGCACGAGGCCCGCGCCAAGGGCATCGACGTCCGCACCGCGCCCATGCCGGTCTCGGACACCCTCGGCTCCGGGGAGAGCACGCCGGCCGTGGGCGTCGCCGACTGGATGATGGCGTTCAAGCAGCACGGCAAGCGCGTGGAGATCGGCAAGTTCCTGGACTTCATCTACCAGGACAAGAACCTGACGGACTTCGCGGGCCGCTACCACCTGCTGCCGTCGACCGTCTCGGCCTCCCGCAACCCCTCCGGCGGCGGCCTCGACAGCAACGACCAGTTCTTCCTGACCGCTCTGCGCGGTGCGCAGTTGTACCCGGTGAACGACCCGTCGTGGGTGATGGTCAGCGACACCATCAAGCGCAACATCGGCCGCGCCGTCGAGCCCAACGGCGACGCGAAGAACGTCCTGGAGGAGATCGCCGCCAAGGCGAACGAGGAGACCAGGAAGAGGCACTGACCGAAGCGGCACTGACTGCGGAAACTGCTGAAACTGCTGAACATCCCGTCCGACACGGGACTTTCGACCCTGTCGCACCCCACCCCGTGCGACAGAATGGCTGCTACGGCTCTTGATCCAAGGCCGCGGACCAGTCGCCGCCGACCACCCACAAGGTGCGCGGGGCGGCCGGCCCTCTCCCTCTTCTCCCCTCCCCCTCTTTCCTTCTTTCCCCCGCCTCAGGGTCAGACCTTGCCGTTCTCCGTCGAGAACGCCGTCCGGTACTGCTCGCAGCTGGAGTCCCAGCGCAGCGTGCCCGTGAGCGTCCCGTAGCCCGAGCGCGTGACCGACCACTCCACCGTGTACTCACCCGTGTCGCAGGCGATCCGCTTGCCGCCCGGGACCTTGGCGCGCCCCGTCGCCGGCCGGTCCGCCAGCTCCTGGTGCACCTCGACCGCCTTGGCGTGGTCCGAGGAGCGCCGCAGTACGGCGTGCACGACGATCGGGTGCTTGCCGTCCTTGGTGGTCACGGCCTTCTTCACCAGCGTCGAGTCCGACACCGCCCAGCCGAAGTCGAACGACGGCTGCCACGCGAGGGTCTTGGGGTCGGCGACCTTCCGCTCGTAGTCGGGGGCGCCCGAGGGGCCGGGGCGGGTGACCGTCTTGTACTGCACTCCGGGGTAGAGGCGGAACTGCCCTTCCACCTTGTGCATCTCGTCCTTGGTCCACTGCGACTTCATCGCCTTCTCGCCGCCGGCCGGGTCCTGGAGGTACGTGCCGTCCGCGGCGGTGGCGGCGGCCTGGCCGAGGACCGGGGCGAGGGCCGCCGCGGCGGTCGCGAGGGCGAGAACGGCGGTACGGGTGCGCTTCATGCCCGGCCCAACGGGGACCCGCGGCGGGCTGAAACGAGGCCGGGCGCGCTTTCACCCGTACGGGATCCGCGCGGACGACACGGGCGGCCGCTCAGGCCTGACCCGTCTCGAAGCGGCTGATGCGGCCGTCTTCGGTGACGAACCGCCAGGCGGTGCGCATCTCGCCCCAGGTGTCGTTGCGGTAGTCGACGATGAGGGCGAGGCCGCCGTCGGACTCCTTCTCGACGTCCATGTGCCCGCCGGAGGAGAAGATCTCCTTCTCGGCCCACTGAGCGATGTCCCGGTCCGAACCGTCGTCGGACATGGTCGCGCCCGGGGTGAGGACGGCTTGGAAGGCGCTGTTGTCGCCGGCGTTGACGGCGGTGACGAAGGCGCGGACGGTGGGGTCGGACAGCTGGTCCGGTGAGATCACGGGGGCCTCCTGGGGCGGTCGTACGGGCTCTCCCGTACGAGGGCTGCGTACGCGACCAGGGAACACCGCGGGCGGCGCCGGGGCGGCGACCTTCACCCGTTCGCCACCGGACGGCGTGTCAGGAGCCGTCCGGGGCGGTGCGGACGGGGAATCCGGTGGGGCGGCCCTGGTCCTTCAGCCAGTCCAGCACCTGGTCGAGGGCCACGACGGTCTGGGAGCGGTTGCCGCCGCCGTCGTGGAACAGGACGGTCGGGCCGTTGCCGATCTCGCGCTTGACCGCGTTGACGATGGCGGCGATGCCGGGCTTCCCGAAGTCCTTGGTGTCGACGTTCCATCCGAGCGGGCGCATGCCGTTCGCGGCGGCGATGCGGCGGCTGTCGGGGGTGAACGCGCCGCCGGGGGCGCGGTAGTACTCCACCTCGGCGCCGCCGCCCGCCGCGTCCTCGATCATCTTCTTCGCCTCCAGGATCTGCTGCTCCTGGTAGGCGACGGGCTTCTTGTCCATGGCCGTGTTGTGGTCCATGGTGTGGTCGCAGAGCCGGTGGCCGGCCGCGACGACACGCTTGACCAGGTCGGGGTGGGCCTTGGCCTGCGGTCCGATCATGCAGAAGGTCGCCTTCACGTCGTACTTCTTCAGTACGTCGAGGACCTTGGGGGTCCACTGGGGGTCCGGGCCGTCGTCGATGGTGATGTTGACAGCGTTGCCTCCGCTTTCGGAGGCGTGGGCTATGCCGTCGGGTATCCCTGACTGCGGAGCGCCGCCGTTCTTCGCGCCGTCGTCGGGGCTGCCCGTCCGGCGTGACACGTTCTCGTGCGCGGGCTGCTGTCCGGTCCCCTGGCCCGGTCCGACGAAGGTCGCCACTCCCCACACCGTCCCGGCCACCGCGGCGGCTGCCGCCGCGACGACCGCCCCGGCCCGGATGCCCTGCCTGTTCGCGCGCGCCATGAAGCCCATGAACCGTCCCCTCCCCGTCCGTTCCCCGTCCGTTCCTGTGTGCGCTCTGCCTTCCATGACGACCCGTGAAGCAGCCGGGTTCCCGCCAATTCCCCCATAAAATCCAGCTAATAGGACCTTGGTCCTTGATCCTCCCGATTTGGACCCCACCTGAAACGGGACGGAACCAGATCAACCTCCCCTGCATCACGCGTACTCGCCTACCCCACGAGCCACGTCTTCAGCCCATGAAAAAACCCGGCCCCGGCGGAAGATCCGCCGGGGCCGGGCTGGTGAACCGAGTGATCAGTGGGCGAGGGACGCCGCCTGGGACTGCGCCGCGTTGTCGTCGGCCGCGTCGTCGGCCTTGGCCGGACCCGCACCCCGCAGCGGGACCTCCTTGACGAACCAGGCCGCCACGAAGCCCAGTACGGCGACACACGCGCCGAGGAGGAACGCCGAGTGCGTACCGGCGGCGACCGCGTGCTGGTAGGCATCGCGGATCGTCGGCTCCAGCTTGGCCAGGCTGGCCGCGTCGAGCTGGGCCGAGCCCGCGGCCTTGGCGGCACCCGGACCCAGGCGGTCGGTCATGGTCTGGGTGACCTGGCTGGTGAACAGCGAGCCCATCAGGGCCACGCCGAACGAGCCGCCGAGCGTACGGAAGAGGGTGGCCGAGGAGGACGCGACGCCCATGTCCTTCATGTCCACGCTGTTCTGCGCGACCAGCATGGTGATCTGCATCAGGAAGCCGAGGCCGGCGCCGAGGATGGCCATGTAGACGCCGGACATCAGGCGGCTGGTGTCGGTGTCCATCTGGGCGAGCAGGAAGAGCCCCACGACCATGAGCGCGCCGCCGATGATCGGGAAGATCTTGTACTTGCCGCTGCTGGTGGTGACCCGGCCCGCGATCAGCGAGACGACCATCATCGAGAGCAGCATCGGCAGGAGCAGCAGGCCGGAGTTGGTGGCGGAGGCGCCCTGGACCGACTGCTGGAAGAGCGGGAGGTAGAGCACGCCGCCGAACATCGCGAAGCCGACGAGGAAGCCGATGACCGACATGAGCGTGAAGTTGCGGCTGCGGAAGATGTGCAGCGGCATGACCGGCTCGGCGGCCTTGGTCTCGGCGAAGAGGAAGGCGGCGATCGACAGGATGCCGACGGCGATCAGGCCGATGATCTGGCCGGAGCCCCAGGCGTACTCGGTGCCGCCCCAGGTCGTGACGAGCACGGTGGAGGTGATGGCGACGGTCAGGAGGGCCGCACCGAGGTAGTCGATCTTCGGCCGCTGCTCCCCGGTCTTCTTCGGCAGGTGCAGGACGGCGGTGACCATCGCGAGCGCGACGGCGCCGAGCGGCAGGTTGATGTAGAAGGACCAGCGCCAGCCCAGGTGGTCGGTGATGGTGCCGCCGACCAGCGGTCCGCCGATCATGGCGAGGGCCATCACGCCGGCCATCATGCCCTGGTACTTGCCGCGCTCGCGGGGCGGGATCAGGTCGCCGATGATCGCCATGACGCCGACCATCAGACCGCCGGCACCGAGGCCCTGGACGGCGCGGAAGCCGATCAGCTGGGCCATGTCCTGGGCCATGCCGCTGAGCGCGGAGCCGATCAGGAAGATCACGATGGAGGTGAGGAAGGAGCCCTTCCGCCCGTACATGTCGCCGATCTTCCCCCAGATGGGGGTGGAGGCGGCGGTGGCCAGCGTGTACGCGGTGACCACCCAGGAGAGGTGCTCCAGGCCGCCGAGCTCGCCGACGATCGTCGGCATCGCCGTACCGATGATCATGTTGTCGAGCATGGCGAGAAGCATTGCGATCATGAGAGCCATGAGGACGACACGGACGCTGCGCGGCTTCACCTCCTCGGAGGTCTCCGCCGCGTTTATGTTTTCAGCCATGTCACTCCCCGTTTACCCATGTGCTCCAGGCCCTTACTTGCCGCCCGGCTAGTTCACTACACTGGGGAAGGTAGACCCGTCACTAGCCGGGCGTCAAGTAAGTAGTTGGGGAGAGCCATGTCCAGCAGCAGTCCGCAGGCGCGCCGCGGCAACACGCGCCAGCGCATCCAGGACGTCGCACTGGAACTCTTCGCCGAGCAGGGGTACGAGAAGACGTCGCTGCGCGAGATCGCGGAGCGGCTTGAGGTCACGAAGGCGGCGCTGTACTACCACTTCAAGACCAAGGAAGACATCATCATCAGCGTCTTCGAGGACCTGACCAGGCCGATCGACGAGCTGATCGACTGGGCGAAGCAGCAGCCGCGGACGCTGGATATGAAGCGCGAGGTGCTGCGGCGCTACAGCGAGGCGATGGCGGCGGGCGCGCCGCTGTACCGCTTCATGCAGGAGAACCAGGCGACGATGCGGGAGCTGAGCATCGGCGAGACGGTCAAGCGCCGGCTGTTCACCCTGGTGGAGCTGTTGCGGACGGAGGACGGGCCGCTGACCGACCAGGTGCGGTGCGTGAGCGCATTGTTCACCCTGCACGCGGGGATGATGTTCCTCCAGCACGTGGAGGGCGACCCGGAGGAAACCCGCCTGGCGGCCCTGGAGGTCGCGACGGACCTCATCACCCAGGCCCACCAGGCGTCCTGAGCCCCACCGTTCACCCGATCCGGGGGTTTGCGCACCCGTCCGCTACTCTCCGTGATCAGATCGACTACCTTGAGTGAAGTGCGCCGCCCGGATCGGCCGGCACGGCGCCCGAGCCAAGGACACCGCCATGCCGTTCCGCGCCAGGTACGCACTCGCGAGCGCCCTCGCCCTCATGACCCTGACCACCGCCCCGGCCACGGCCGTACCACCCCCCGCTCCCCTCGACTACACCGCGCTCGGCGACTCGTACAGCGCCGGCGCCTTCGTCCGCCCCTGGGCCGCCGATGACGGCTGCGGCCGCTCCACCCTCAGCTATCCGCAGCAGACCGCCCGCCGCCTCAATGTCCGCCTCACGGACGTCACTTGTTCGGCCGCCGAGGTCAGAGCCGGCATCCTGGAGTCGCAGACCGAGTTCACCGGTCCCCCGTCCGTTCCGCCCAAGGGCGGCTGGGCCCCCCGGCCGGCCCAGATCAAGGCCGTCACCGCCGCCACGGACCTCGTCACCTTCGGGATCGGCGGCAACTCCGTCGGCTTCGTCGACATCGTCACGAAGTGCGTCGAGCAGGGCATCGCGTCCTTCGGAACCGGCAGCCCCTGCTCCACCCACTACACCCGCGGCTCCGGCACCAGCTGGCTCGACGGCCGATTCACCGCCCTGGAAGCGGACTTCGCCACCACCCTCAAGGACATTCGGGCCCGGGCACCCCACGCCAAGGTGGCGGTCGTCGGATACCCGGCCGTCGTCGCCGACAGCACCGGCTGCTCCTTCGGGTCCTGGCGCCAGCTCGGCACCATCACCAAGGGAGACATGCCCTTCCTCGACGCCCTGGAACGCCGGGTCAATACCGTCCTGCGCACCCAGGCGCAGCGCGCCGGCGCCGTCTACGTGGACACGTACACCTCCAGCACCGGCCACGGCGTCTGCGCGGCCGCGGACCAGCGGTGGATGTACGGCATCAAGGACAACCTCACCGGCTCCGGCACCCAGACCGACCCGCCCTCCGGCCTCTGCCGCAGGATCCCCGCCACAGGCGAAGCCTGTACGGTCCTCCACCCCAACCTCCAAGGCACCACCCACCAGGCCGACTTGGTCACCCGAGCCCTGACGGGATTGGGGGCAGCGAGGAGATGACCCACCGGGGTGGCGTTCGGGTCCGGGCGGTCCTCACGGTCGGCGTCAGGGATCAGAGGGTGAGGTAACCGAGCGCGCCGGCTCGGGGGAGCGTCGCCCAGGTTCGGGTGCCGCCGCCGGGCTCGCGGGACTCACCGAAGCCCCAGGACCCGCCGCACTCGCGCACGACGGCGGCCATCAGACGCAGGGCGGCCCGCCGCCGCGCCTCGCAGTGGGCGGCGAGTCGCGGGTGGGAGTGGGTCGCATGCCCGTCGTAAGCGGTGAGCCGCAGCGCGTCGTCCCGGTACCGGACGGAGAGGTAGAGGCTGCGCCCGGGATCCAAGTGCCAGGAGGCGGCGAGCAGTTCGCCGGTGACTTGCTCGGCGGCGACGGCAAGCGCATCGAGCCGATGTGCGTGGAGTACGGACCGTACGGTCCGCCGCGCGATCTGCCCGCTGTACGCCTCCCCGGGCACCGTCAGGCTGCACATCAGCGCACCCGGCGAGGGCGGCACGTCCCCGTCGGGCGCGGGTGGCGTGCTCGGGCAGACGTCGAATCGGCTCTGGGTCGACTGCATGAAGGGATTGAGCATCGCGAACTCCCTGTGGTTGCGAGTGGCTCCGCCGTGGGGGTGGTGGCCCGTCGCCTAGGCATGCGCATGCCGCAGCAATGCACTTCAACTCCCGTTGCGTGAGCGGTGCGTTACCCAATGTAGCGCTCGTCGGGCCAAATTTGGCCCGCTCGGCGGGAGAAGTCAGCCGCTCGTGGTCAGGGGGGCTCTGAACGCGCAAGACTTCGGGCCATGACCGCGAGGACAGCCACCACAGAGCGCCAGAAGAGGTTGGGGTACGAGCTGCGCAGGATGCGTACGGCCGCAGGGGTTTCGGCCGAGTTCGCAGCGGGACTTCTGGGCGTGGACAGAGGTGCGATCTCCGCCATGGAGTCCGGGACCCGCGCCATCTCGACCGAGCGCCTGCGCACACTGGCCTGCAACTGCGAGGTGACCGACGAGCCGTACATCTCCGGGCTGATGGAAATGGCACAGCCCACGGGGCGCCAGTGGTGGGATCACTACCGGGGCAAACTCCCCCAGGGCCTTCTGGACATCGCCGAAATGGAGGCTCGCTGCACCCGCATGCGGGGCGCATTCTCGATTCACATGCCCGGGCTCCTGCAAACCTCGGACCACGCACTCGCCGTGTTCCGGATGGTGATCCCCGCCTTGCCGGAGAAGGAGGTCGCGCTACGGCTGGCGCTGCGCGCCGAGCGCCAACAGGTCCTGGACGGTGACAACGCACCCGAGTTCGTGGCCGTCGTGCACGAAGCCGTCCTGCGCATGCAGTTCGGCGGACGCGCCGTGCTGCGTGCCCAGCTCGACCACTTGCTCAACCGTTCCGAGCAGGACAATGTGACTGTGCTCGTTCTCCCGTTCGACGCGGGAGGTTTCCCGGGTGCGGGACAGACCGTGATCTACGCGGAGGGCCCGACCGTACAGCTCGACACCGTGCAGGTCGACAACTCGCATGGGCCCGACTTCATCCATGCCGAGGCGCAACTCGCGAAGTACCGGGCTCACTTCGCGCTGATGGAAAGCCTGGCCCTGTCCGCAGACGCCTCCCGGGACTTCATCCGAACCATCGCGAGCCAGCTTTGAGAGGGGACACCATGACCACCGTGACCTGGGAAGAGCCGTACTGCGGAGAAGGCAACTCCTGCTACCGGATCGGGGTGGACGGGGAAGGGCGGAGTTACATCGCGGTGGCGGGTCAGGAGGCGGCGTACCTCAGCGACACGGCGGACGCGCTCCGGCAAATGATCCGGGACATCAAGGCCGGCAAGGCCGATCACCTGCTGGCCGACTGAACGGCTTCGACGCGGTGGACCGGATGAACGCCGTGAGGTCGTCGGCGTACCGGTCGGGGTGGGTGAGGTGGGGGACGTGGCCGTCCCCCACCAGCGTCCGCATCCGCGCCCGGCCGCCGAGCGCGGTCGCGAGCTTGCCGACGATCACCGGGAACCACGGCGGGCTCTCGCTGCCGAAGGTCAGCAGCGCGGGGCCCGGGAAGCCGGCGAGGCGGGCGAGGTCGAGGCGCGCCCAGTCCGGGTCGCCGTGTTCGTCCGCGAACGTGGGGGCGTTCGCGGTGAGCGTCTCGCGCACTCGGTCCGGCAGTTGCTCCCAGGCGCCGGGGCCGATGACGACCTCGTCCACGAACCGCTGCGCCCCCGCCCGGTCCTCGCCCGCGCGCAGAGCAGTGAGGACGCCGTCGAGGGCGGACTCCATGGCCTGGAGCACCGGGCGGAGCTCCCGGTCCCCGTCGCCCACGACGCCCATGAGCGGGGGCTCGTGCGCGGTCAGGCTGCGCAGCAGCTCGGGGCGGCGGGTGGCGAGGCCGAGGGCGGTCGAGGCGCCGAAGGAGTTCGCGGCCACATGGGCCGGGGCGCCGAGGATCTCGATGAGGGACGCGAGGTCGTCCTCGTCCTGGCGCCGGCTGCCCTGGCCCGGCGGGCGCTCGCTGCGGCTGTGGCCGCGCCGGTCGTAGACCAGTACGCGGAACGACCGCGCGAGGCGGGGGACCACGAGTTGCCAGGTCTCGTGGTCGACCCACGAGCCGTGGACGAGGACCAGGGGTTCACCCTCGCCCACGACCTCGTAGTAGAGGTCCACGCCGTTCACGCGAGCCCGTGCCGCCATGCCGAGTCTCCTCACGGGGGGTCCGGGGGTTTGAGTGCTCGCGCAGACACATACCGCGGGGCGGGGGGCGGTACACCTGGTTGCGGATCAGGTGAGGCGACGGTCCTCGGGGGTGATCGGGATGTCGTTGATGCTGGCCTCGCGGCGGCGCATCAGCCCGTCGCCGTCGAACTCCCACTGCTCGTTGCCGTGGCTGCGCCACCACTGGCCGGAGGTGTCGTGCCACTCGTACTCGAAGCGGACGGAGATCCGGTTTCCGGTGTAGGCCCACAGCTCCTTGCGGAGCCGGTAGTCGAGCTCGCGCTCCCACTTCTCGGCGAGGAACTCGCGGATCTCGTCCCGGCCGCTGAGGAAGCGGTCGCGGTTTCGCCAGAACGAGTTCTCGGTGTAGGCGAGGGCGACGCGCTCGGGGTCGCGGCTGTTCCAGGCGTCCTCGGCGGCCTGGACCTTGGCGCGGGCGGTTTCCTCGGTGAAGGGCGGGAGGGGCGGGCGTACGGCGGCGGGGTCGGCCATGGCGGTCACCTCGGGCGAGAGAGTCGAGAGAATCGAGAACGGTCGTTCTCGACCTTAGAGAACGACCGTTCTCAGCGCAAGCGATCCTGGGCTACGCTGCCTTCATGGACGACGAAGAGGCCCGGACCCGGCTGCTGGACTCGGCGGAGGTGCTGTTCTACGCCGAGGGCATCCAGGCCGTCGGCATGGACCGCATCCGCACGGAGTCGGGCGTACCGCTCAAGCGGCTCTACAAGGTCTTCCCGGCCAAGGAAGCCCTGGTCACGGCCTACCTCGACCGCCGCGACCGGCGCTGGACGGCGAGCCTTCGCGGCGCGGTGGTGGAGGCCGCCGATCCGGACGGGGCGGTCGAGGCGGTCTTCGAGTGGCTGGCGCAGTGGTTCTCGGAGCCGGACTTCAGGGGTTGTGCATTCCTGAACGCGTACGGGGAGCTGGGCTCCGGCCCCGCCGCGGTGCTGGACGTCGTACGCCGCCACAAGGCGGAGCTGCGGGAGCTGCTGGCGGAGGCCGCCGGGCCCGGGCGCCGGGCCCTGGCGGACCAGCTGCTGATCCTGGTCGAGGGCGCGACGGTGGTGGCGGCCCTGGACCCCGGCCCGGAACCGGCCCGCCGCGCGGGGGCGGCGGCGTCGACGCTGATGCGGGCCGGGGGCGGGCAGGGCTAGGGGGTGGTGCGGGGGAAGGTGATCTCGACCCGGCGGTTCTTCTTGCGGCCTTCCTCGGTGCCGTTGTCGGCGATCGGGTAGTCCTCGCTGTAGCCGCGCACGTCGTAGATGACGCCGGAGCTGGTGACGGTCTTGGCGAGTTCGGCCTGGACGGCGTCGGCGCGCTGCTTGGAGAGTTCCTTGCCGTGCTCGTAGCTGCCCTGGTCGTCGGTGAACCCGAAGACTCGGACGCGGGTCGCCTTCTGCGTGTTGATCTCGTTGGCGATGGCCTGTATCCGGGCGGCGGCCTGGGCGTTGAAGACGGCACTGTTCTCGGGGAAGAGCACCTCGGACTGCAGGGCCATCATGACGGTCTGATTGGTCTCCTGCCGCCGCTGCTCACCGCCGAGGTCTTCGACGACCTCGGCGATGTCCAGCACCTTGATCGGAGCCAGGGTCCCGCCCTGGGGGATCTTCAGGCCGGGCGAGTTCGAGTCGATGGGCACGGGCGCGGAGGCCGATGGCTCGGTGCCGGGGGGCACGGAGGGCTTGACCCCATCGGCGTGGGCGCTCGTCGCGCCGATGAAGTGAGCCCCGGCGATGACGAGGCCGACGACGGCTGTGGATGCGGAGACGCGGTGGCGTTTATTCATTGGGGTCACCCGGAGATTTTGATGGTGGCCGTTGCGAAGGTGGGGAGGCTGAATTCAACCTCGGCAGCGTTCGTCGGGGGCGCGGGGAACTGGACGAAGAACGGCATCGATTTGCCTGCTCCGATCGAGTTCACGCCTGTGGTGCACAGACACCTTCCTTCGGTGTCGCGCAGCACGTAGTAGCGCTTCTTGCCCGCCTTGTCGACGAGGGTGGCTCCCGCAACCGACTCGCCGCTGCCCGTGAGTTCATTGCCGCGCCAAGCCGTCGTGTGGCTGAAGTCCTTGTCGCCGGTGTTCTTGAACTGGCCGCTGACGGTGAGGAAGCCGCCTGCATCGCGCTTGGCCTCGTTGACTTCGAGAACAACCCCGTCCTCGCCGGCCGCCGTCGCGATCACCGCCGGTGGGGCTGAACTCTGATTCCCGGCAGCCGGTTCCTGCGAGCCACCCCCAGAGGGCTTAGGGGCGGAGGAGCTTTGCGCACCTGCCGGCTTGTCGTCATTGCTGCCGCATCCAGCCAATGTGAGGGCCAAGACCGCCGCAACCACAACGGCCGCTCCCCCGCGGACCTTCACCTTGTGCCGCAAGCTCATCTACGCCGTTTCCTTGTCTCTCGTTCGCTGTCAGTCGACCAGTCGCACGCTGAAGAGTGCCCTCGCCAGCCGGGACAACGGGCCTGGTTTCGCAGGATCCAACGTGAGGGTCTTCCCACTGCACACGAAGGTGACACTCCCCTCCCCAGGCGAGGGTGAGGGGCTCGGCGTCGGTGGCCGTGTGAGGGTGGGTGTGGGTGCCGGGGTGGGGGCCGACCGCAGAGTGCATCGCGGTTCGATCAGGGCCGTCGCCTTGGCTTTGCCCTTCGTGCCGCTGGCGCCCGGCACGACCGAGTCTCCGACTGTGCCTCTGGTGGTGACGCTGACGGTGAACTTGGGCAGCAGGGCCGGATCACACTCCGCGTCGGCATCGTTCAAGGCCGCGAAGTCGATGGCCTTCCCGCATGCGCCCGCCCCGTTGAGGCGATCACCGTTGACGATCTTCTCCCAGTCGGCGGGCTTGAGGCTGAGCAGGTCAAGGCCCAGAAATACGTTGTCCCTCGCTTCGCGCGCAGCAGCCAGCGCCCCAGCGTCCGCTGCACCCTGGGCATTGCTGCGGGTCGCACCGGCCATCCCGACCGCGAAGAACGCCAACGCGGCGAAGAGCAGACCAGCGACCACCACGATGTAAATGGGGAAGGCCTGCCCACGGTCACCAAGTCGGCGGGCAGTCACTTGCCCGCTGTGATGGCGGTGATCTGATCCTTGATCTTGTTGGTGATGCTCTGACCGATGCCCGTGCCGACGATTGCGCCGATGATCACTACGACCACCAGGATGATGCCCAGGTATTCGAAGGCCGTCTGGCCTCGGTCCCGGGCGCCCTTCGTTTCGTACCGCTTCCGCATCCTCGCCAGGGTGTTCTGCAACATGGGGGTTTCCTCCCGGGCCGGTGGCGCTGTTGGTTTGCGGACCGTACGGGGAGTTACCGGTGATAACCAAGGGTCCCGGGGCCCAATTACGGACCCACTGCGCACTCCGTCTACCCATGGCCGCTCACCCCTGGACGGGCCGTTCCCAGCCAGCGCGCTATCGCCTCGCTGCGGCTCGTGCTCTGGAGCTTCGCGAAGATGCGGTTGATGTGGTTCTTCACCGTCTTCTCGCTGATGAAGCAGGTGGCCGCGATCTGCTGGTTGCTCATCCCGGACGCGATGAGATCCATGATCTCCACCTCCCTCGAACTCAGGCCGAAGAGAACCGAGTTGTGCAGTCGCTCAGGAGAGCGTGCCACAGTTCGTTGCGGTTGCGAAGAGGTGCGGAGTTCCGCGAGGAGCGCGCTCGCCGCCGTCGGCGTGAAATGGGCCCTCCCCTCGCGGACGCCCTGGACCGCGCGGACCAGGTCCTCCGGCGTGAATTCGCCGTGGACCAGGTAGCCGCCCGCGCCCAGGAGGAGCGCTTCTCGGACGACCTCCGATTCCCGGCTGTACGTCAGCATCAGTACGGGCGCCAGCTGTACGAGGTGCGGCAGGGCCGAGATGCCGTCGACGCCCGGCATGCGCACGTCCAGCAGGATCACGTCCGGGGCGTGCCGGCGGGTCAGGCTCAGGGCCTCGCGGCCGTCTGCCGCCTGGGCCACGACCTCCATGTCCCCGGCCGTCGCCAGGAGAGACGTCAGGCCCGCCCGTACCACCGGGTTGTCGTCGGCGATCAGAACGCGGAGCGGCGTCACGGGCTCCCCTCCGGGGTCAGGGCCGCGAGCGGGAGGTCCAGGCGGACCACCGTCCCGGGGCCGGATGGCCGGGCTTCGATCCGGAGGCGGGCGCCGATCTCCGACGCGCGTTCCGTCATGCCGCGCAGGCCGTAGCGGCCCCCGCGGTGCAGGGCGTCCGGCGGGAGGCCGCAGCCGTCGTCCTCGACGGTCAGGGTGAACACCCCCGCCTCCGCCGCCGCCGAAACGCGCACGCGCGAGGCTCCCGCGTGGCGGCGGGCGTTCTCCAGGGCCTCCGAGGCGATGGACAGGATGTGGTGCGCCATCCCCGGAGCCACCACCGGGAGGACACCCGTCGTGCGGAGTTCCGCGTCCTCGCCGACCAGGACCGGGAGTTCGGACGACAGCGAGACCCCCGCAGCCTCCCCCCGCAGCTCCGTCAGCAGTGCGCGGGATTCCGCCGCCGCCGCGCGGGCCGCGCCGGAGAGGAAGAAGGCCTGGCGGCGCACGGTCGCCGGGTCCGTGGTGCGGGCGAGGGCGTCCGCCGCCAGGGCCAGGCCGTGCAGGGTCTTCGCCACCGAGTCGTGCATCTCGCGGGCCAGGTGGTCCCGTTCGGCGCGTACCGCCTCGGCCACCGCCAGCCGGGCCCGCGTCTCCGTCAGGGCCTGGCTCGCCGCGCCGAAGCGGAAGAGGAGGTCCCGCAGCGAGGCACCGGCCGCGCCCGCCAGCAGGCACAGCACCGGCAGGGTCAGACCGCCGGCCACGGCGGCCACGGCCACCGCCGCCAGGGCCGCGTAGAGGGCCGAGCCGCGCCACCCGTAGACCAGCCCGGCCACCAGCGGTGTGCAGAGCACGGCGAAGCCGAGCGGCGATTCGGGCCTCGCCGTGACCAGCAGCAGCCCGCAGCACGCCAGGTCCGGGGCCAGCAGCCACCGGTGGCGCAGCAGCAGCGGCCCGAAGCGCTCCCAGTCGCGGAAGAGTACGTACGAGAGCATGAAGGTGAGCAGGATCGCGCCGCCCACCAGGTACGTCGGCCCGCCGCCCGCCGTGCGCCCCAGCGCCAGCGGAGCGCCCAGGCCGATCATCACCATCCGGAAGGCGAAGACCCGGCGGGAGAGCGCCTGGAGCGCATGGGACTGGAGTGCCGGGGAGGGGGAGGGCGACGGTTCCCCCGCCGTCTTTCCGCGTACGGACAGCCCCGCCAGGGGGATGTGGAGCACCGCCATGGTTCACCCGCCCCCGAGCAGCGCGCCGAAGTCGACGTCCGCGCCGTACACGAAGCCGCAGACCAGCAGGATCAGCGTTCCCGGCAGCATGAACATGGTCACCGCGAAAGTGGCCTTCGGGACCGCCCGGGCCGCCCGCCGGCGGGCGTTCTGGGCGTCCGTACGGCGCATGTCCTCGGCGATCGCGATCAGCGTGTCGACGATGGGCGAGCCCAGTTCCTCGCCCTGCAGCAGCGCGGTCACGAACTGCGCCACCTGCTCGGAGTCGTTGCGCCGGCGCAGCTCGTCGAAGGCCTGGCGGCGGCTGACGCCCATGTCCATCTGCTGCAAGGTGATCCGGACCTCGTCCGACCAGGGGCCGTCGTACTTGGCGGCCACCCGCTCCAGCGCCTGCCGGAAGCCGAGCCCCGCGCTCACCACGACCGCGAGTACGTCCAGGAAGTCCGGCAGCGTCCGCTCGATGTGGTCGCGGCGGACCCGGATCGCCGACCACAGGCCGACCTCGATCCAGAACAGGCCGAACGCGACCATCAGCAGGGCCGGTACGAGCCGGCCGTTGATCAGCATCGAGAAGGCGCCGAGCGCGCCGAGGAACCCGTACACCGCGCGGCGCGCCGCGTACCGGTCTATGGTCAGGCCCGCCGGATTGCCCGCCAGGTCGATCTGGCGGCGCTTGCGGGCGACCCGGTTCGGGCCCATCAGGCGCAGCACGAGCGGCGCCCAGCGGATGCCCAGCCGGTCGACGGCCGAGCCGACGGCCGTCGTACGGGTGGCGCCGACCTCCAGGGCCAGTGCGAGGTCGCTCGGCAGTTTCACCTCGGCGCGGTAGAGGCGGACGCCGTGGAAGACGCCGAAGACCGACACCCCCAGCAGTAGCGCCAGCAGCAGAGCCGTCATGTCCGTCGCCCCCTCACACGTCGATCTTCGAGAGCCGGCGGATCAGGACGAAGCCCAGCGTGAAGAGCCCGATCGCCACCAGCACCGCTGTCTGGCCGATGAACGCGCCGGTCATACGGTCCAGGGCTCCCGGCATCATCGCGTTCACCAGCAGCAGCGAGCCGAGCCCGATCGCCGGCACCAGATAGGCCGTCGCGGTCACTTGGGAGAGCTGGGTGCGGACCTCGCGCCGCGTCTCCTTGCGCTGCTCCAGCGTCACGGTCAGGTTGCGCAGGCTGCCGACGATCGCGCCGCCCGCCCGCGCGGACAGCACGAGGGTGGAGACCAGGACGACGAGCTCGCGGGAGGGCAGCCGTTCGGCGATCTCGCCCAGCGCCTCCTCGATGGAGTGGCCGACGGCGAGGCGGTCGGCGACGCGCGAGAGTTCCTCGCCCGCCGGGGCCTCCAGCTCCTCCGCCGCTATGGCGATGGCCGTACGGAGGGCCAGCCCGGCCTGGGTGGCGTTGGCGAGGATGCGGGCGAGCTCGGGCAGCTGGTTGATGAAGCGCTCGTTGCGCCGGGCCCGCTGCCAGTTGAGGAAGGCGTCCGCCGCCCACAGGCCGATCAGGCCGGCCACCGGGCCGAAGAACGGGGCCAGGAAGCTGGCCGCGACCAGCCACACCCCGGCGACCGACATCAGCACGTAGACGAAGAACTCGCCGGGGGTGAGGTCCAGGCCGGTCACGGCCAGCTTCACCTCGATCCGCTTGCCGAGCGCGGTCCGGCGCAGGCGCCGGTCCACCCCGGGGAAGCGGCGCCTGCGGCCCGGCTGCTCCGGTGCGCCTTCCGCGGCGAGGCGTTCGATGAGGGCGGCGCGCTGGGCGCGGCCGGCGGCGTACGCCTGGACGCCCGCGACCACGAGGACGCAGGCCAGCAGTGTGACGCCGAGGGTGAGGAGGATCAGTGGGTTCACAGGACGGTCCGGGTGATGCGGGTGGCGAGCTGGTCGTCGGACATGGCGACCCCGAAGGCCTGCGGGATCGGCTGGTTGTTCATGTAGAGGCGGTCCGCGATGCGGCGCGGCAGCGGGTAGTACTCGAAGTGGCCGTGGACCCGGCCGTCGGCGCTCATCGGCTGGGCGGCGAACCGGCAGACGGTGGTGATGCGGAAGGGCTCGCGGCCGTGCGAGTCGAGGATGGCGATCTCCGTGAGGCGGCGCGAGCCGTCGCCGAAGCGGGTCAGCTGGACGATCACGTTCACCGCGCTGTTGATCTGGTCCTGGAGGGCCTCGAAGGGGACCTCCACCTCGGACATCGAGGCGAGGGTCTGCAGGCGCATGAGCGCGTCCTCGGCGCTGTTCGCGTGGACGGTGGCCAGGGAGCCGTCGTGGCCGGTGGACATCGCCTGGAGCATGTCGAGGGTCTCGCCGCCGCGGACCTCGCCGACGATGATGCGGTCGGGGCGCATGCGCAGGGAGTTGCGTACGAGGTCGCGGATGGTGATCCGGCCCTTGCCCTCCACGTTCGCCGGGCGGGATTCGAGGCGGATGACGTGGGCCTGCTGGAGCTGGAGCTCCGCCGAGTCCTCGATCGTGATGATCCGCTCGCCCTCCGGGATGAGACCGGAGAGGGCGTTGAGGAGCGTGGTCTTCCCGGTGCCGGTGGCCCCGGACACGATGACGTTCATCTTCGCCTGGACCAGACCGGACAGCAGCAGGAGCATCTGCGCGTCCAGCGAGCCGAGGCCGATCATCTCGTGCAGGGTGAAGGCGCGCGGGAAGCGGCGGATCGTGAGGGTGGCCCCGGTCAGGGACAGCGGCGGGATGATCACGTTGACGCGCTCGCCGCTCGGCAGCCGGGCGTCGACCATCGGATTCGCCTCGTCCACACGGCGGTTGACGGTGGAGACGATGCGCTCGATGGTCTGCATCAGCTGCTCGTGCGAGGCGAAGCGCAGGGGCAGCTGCTCGACGCGGCCGGCGCGCTCGACGAAGATCTGGTCCGGGCCGTTGACCATGATCTCGGAGATCGAGGCGTCTTCGAGGAGCGGTTCGAGCACGCCGAGGCCGAGCGCCTCGTCCACGACCCGGCGGATCAGCTGCGCCCGCTCGACGGTGGACAGGACCGGGCCCTCGCGGCTGATGATGTGCCCGAGTACGCGCTCCAGCCGGGCCCGCCGCTCGGCAGGCGCGAGCGCCGACATCTCGGCGAGGTCGATCTCCTCCAGCAGCTTCGCCCGGTACGCGGAGACCAGCCGGCCGTCCTCGCGCGGACTGTGCCGGTCGTCGGGGGTGTTGACGCGGGAACGCAGGCTCATGGTGCGGTCACCCCTTCGGATCGTCGTTGGGCATGACGGCCGTGCGCTCGGCCGTGTAGGAGTCCAGGCCGGGCACGATCGACTTGACGGTGATGCGGGCCGTCGCGGTGACGGCGTCGCGCGACGCGGCGACGTCGATCTGCGCGAGCGAGGCGAGGCTCGGCCGGATCGCCGCCTTGCCGGCGGCCTCCCCGCCCTCGCCCTTGCGGGCCTCCACGCGGGCCGCGGTACGGGCGGCCGTGTCCGCCTGCTGCTCCACGTACGCGACCCAGCCGAGCTGGATCCCGCAGAGCGCGACGAAGAGCAGGATGGGGATGAAGCCGATGTACTCCAGGGCGACTTGGCCCCGGTCCCGGCCCCGGCCCCGGTTCCGGACCCGGTTCCGGACCCGGTTCCGGACCCGGTTCCGGACCCGGTTCCGGACCCGGTCCGCGCCCCGGTGTCGGTATCGGTTCACTCGTCCTCCTTCGGGGAGCCGCCCTCGCCCGTGATCGGCGTGCCGATGTCGAGGCCCGGGAAGAAGACCGGGAGGTTGAGCTCCACGGTCGCCTTGTAGACGTCGCCCGATTCACCGCAGCGCACGCTCATGTGCCAGGCGCCCCCGATGTGCCGATCCGCCGCGTCCGCGCACGCCCCGTCCCCGTGCACCGCGCCCACCCGCGCCGCCTCGTCCGCCGCGTTGCCCGCCAGGGAGAACGCGTACCCGATCAGTACGCACTCCCACACCGCCGCCACGAGCAGCAGGATCAGCGGCACCATGCCGACGAACTCGACCGCCACCTGGCCGCGATCGCGCCAGGCGCCCCAGGCACCCCGGGCGCCCCGGCCGCGCCCGACGGGTCTGCGCGCGGGCATCCGTCAGCCCTCCCGGCCGCGGCGCAGCCGCGCCACCGGGCCGGCGGCCCGTATGGCGAGGGCCGCGCCCGGGGTCCCGGCGGCGGCTTCCGGCTCCGCCGCGGACGGCGGCGAAAGCAGGCCCAGTTCGCCCGCCAGCGTCCACAGCGCCTGCTTCACGCTGGAGCGGTTGTCGAGGTCCTGCACCCGGCCCGCGTCCACCACCGCCTGGAGCTCCTTGAAGGCGGCCGGCACCGGGGTCCGGGTGGCCCGGGTCTTCGTGATCTTCTCGATCAGCGAGGGCTGGATCTCCGTGTGCTTGCTCCAGCGGTTGACCACCATCGCGGTGTCCTCCGCCTTGCGGACCTGGAGCCGTTCCCACATCCGGACCAGCCGCTTGGCCGCCCGTACGCAGACCACGTCGGGCGTGGTGACCAGGACCGCCACGTCCGCCATCTCCACCGCCGCCGCGTTCGCGCCGGTCACCTGGGTGCCGCAGTCGATGACGACGAGCTCGTACCGGCCGCGCAGGGCGCCGACGATGTGCCGGGCGGCGCGTTCGTCGACCTCCTCGCCCCGCTCGCCCTCCGCCGGGGCCAGCAGCAGCGCCAGCCCCGTCCGGTCCTCGTACACCGCGTCCTGGAGCACGCGCGGGGAGATGTCGTGGATCCCGGCGAGGTCGGCGATCGAGCGGCGGAACTGCACGTCGAGGTACGAGCCGACGTCGCCGGCCTGGAGGTCCATGTCGACCAGGGCCGTACGCCGCCCCGAGGCGGCCGCGGCCAGCGCGAACTGCACGGCGGTGAAGGTGGTGCCGACGCCGCCCTTGGCCCCGGTGACCGTGACCACCTTGCCGCCGGGCCCGGTGAACACGTCGGCTCCCCGGCCCAGGTGGCGGCGTACGCCGATGGACCACTGGGCGGCGGCCTGGACGCGGGCGGCGAGTTCCTCGTACGCGAGCGGCAGCCCGATCACACCCCGCGCGCCCGAGTCCATGGCGGCGGAGAACACCGCCGGTCCGGCGTCCGAGGAGACCAGCACCACGCCCACCGCCGGGAAGCGGAGCGCGACCTCGCGGATCAGGTCGAGCGCGGGCACCGGGCCGATCCGCTCGTGGACGAGGACGACCTCGGGCAGTTCGTCGATGGATTCGGCGGCCAGCCGCCCCAGGGTGTCGAGCAGGGTGGTGGAGTCGGGCACCGGTACGCCCGGCTCGGCGGCAGGGAGCTGGCTGAGGAGGGTGGAGATGGCGCGGGCGGCGTCCGGGTCGCCGGCCGCGGGGAGGATTCGGGTGGTCATCCGGGCCTCACTTGTCCCCGTCGAGGGTGTACGTACGGTCGCCCGGACCGGGCGCGGAGTCGGTGCCGGGGGCCACCAGGGCCAGGCGTACGTGCTCCGCGAAGGACTCGGCGTACGCGACGCGCTGGGTGTCCTTGGTGTTCAGGGCGAAGGTGATCGGGACCGCCTCGGCGGGGCCCTTCTTGTCGCTGTCCTTGTCGAGGGCGGTGAGCTTGCCGACGTTCAGGACGCGGGCGTTGGCCACGATGATCACCGAGCGGGAGGACTCGGTGTCCTTGGCGCCCTTGAAGGTGGCGATGATGTTGACCTTGGCCCCGGAGTAGATCTTGCCGGCCACGCCGGTCGCCGCGTCGATCATGATGGCGATCTCCTGCTCCCCGGGCTGGAGCTGCGGCTTGTCGACGAACATGTCCGACTGGAGCAGCGAGCCCTTGCGCAGGGTGGTGAGCGCGATCTTGTCCCTGAGCCGGCCGAGGTCAGTGACGGCGGTGTCGGACAGCCAGCGCTTGGGGATGGAGACTTCCTCGAACTGGCCCGCCGACAGCGGGCTGTACGGCGGGATGTCGCCCTTGGCGCGGTAGGCGGTGACCTCGGCCCCGACCTTGGAATTGACGTCGCCGATCACCACGAGGACCCCGCCGAACGCCGCGAGGGCGCACAGGACCGACAGGAGCAGCAGGATGACGCCGCGGCGCTGGCGTGAGTTCATGGGCCGTACTACCTCGCCGTTCTTCGATCGTTCAGCCGGTCAGTGTCTTGGTCTGGGGGCGCCGGCGAAGGCCGGCGGCGGCGTCCTGTCCCCGGTCTCGGCCGGTGGCGGGGCGGCCAGGGGGGCGGCGCAGAAGGCGCAGCGGTCGCCGATGAGTTCGAGGCCGCACCAGTGGCACTCCTCGCGGCGGACGGAGGCGACCAGCTGGTAGAGCACAGACGGGTCCGGGATGGCGGCGGCGAACTCGACCAGCTTCGCCGTGGCCCACCAGACCGGCGAGTCGGCCGGGAGCGGGTTCTCCATCACGCCCTGGACCCGCCAGGCGGGGGCGAGTTCGGCCGCCACCCAGTCGGAGGCGAGCTGGCCGCGCGCGAAGGTGAGGTGGGTGGCGTACGCGGGGCCGGGCGGCAGGGCGGAGCCCCCGGCGTGCGCGCCGCGCCCGCCGGAGCCGGTCAGCTTGACCAGGTGCGGGGCCGGGTGGGCCAGTACGGCGAACTGCGCGCTCGGCGACCACGAGCGGGCGTGCGCCTTGAGGCCGACCGGGACCCGGTCCAGTCTGGCGACGGAGCCCAGCAGGGCCCCGGCGTGGATGTAGTGGGACAGCAGCCGGGCGGCGGAGGCGATGACTCCGGGGCTGAAGTCGCAGACGCTGAGCTGGCGCAGCTGACGGGCCAGCAGGGCCGTGGCCAGCGGGGGCAGATCGATGTCGAGGAGGGCGATCCGGTCGGTCTCCAGGATGGCCCGCACGGTGTGCAGCCGCTGGACGGTCGCGGCCGGCAGCCAGGGCGGTACGAAGGCCACGAGGTGGCCGTGGCGCTCCAGCAGGGCGCTCGTCTCGGCGAGGGCGCCCGCGAGGTCGAGCTGTCCGGGCGGGTGCAGGACGACGGCCGGCGGTGTGTGCCGGTCGGGGGCCGGCAGCACCAGATCGGCGCTGGTGACGGCAATGGCGGTCGGCACGCGAATCCCCCTGTTCACCCCGTACGCCCCATACGTCGGCGCCGCCGTCGCGTACGCGCACCCCTGCGCGACCGCAAACGATCGGCGCCCTTCCCCCTTGCCCCAGCACCATATCCGCGTCGTCCCTGGCAGGGCAGGGGCTTGGTAATTCCCGTACCGGCGGCCCCTGTCACAGGTGGCGGGAAACCCGGACATCCGGGATCGGACGCTCGATCAATTCAAGCCACATTGCAAAGAGTCTTGACAGGAGGATTGGTCTGGACCAACTTGGGCCCCACGCGGTGACGCGCCAACGGGGTTTCCCCCCACCCACGACCCCGGGTGCGTTCGTTCACCAGTTCCACCTCCCCCTTCACATCCCCTTCTCCCCCCACGGAGACCACGTGAACCGCATACGCTCGCTCGCCCTGCTGGGCGCCGCCACCCTGACCGCGGGCGGCCTGACCGCCCTCGCCACCGGCACCGCGCAGGCCGCCGACGTCAACGTCGTCCGCAACGGAGGCTTCGAGTCCGGTCTCGCCGACTGGACGTGCGGCTCCGGGAGCGGGGCCGTCGTCTCCTCGCCCGTCCACGCCGGGGCCGCCGCCCTCAAGGGCACCCCGGCGGGCCAGGACAATGCGCAGTGCAGTCAGACCGTCACGGTCAAGCCGAACTCGACGTACACGCTCAGCGAGCAGGTGCAGGGCTCGTACGTGTACCTCGGCGTGACCGGGACCGGCACGCAGGACGTGTCCACCTGGACCCCCGGCTCGGGCGGCGGCTGGCAGCAGCTCTCCACCACCTTCACCACGGGTGCGAGCACCACGCAGGTCACGGTGTGGACGCACGGCTGGTACGGGCAGCCCTCCTACGTCGTCGACGACTTCAGCGTCTTCGGCCCGGACGGGGGCGGCGGCACCGACCCCGGCCCGTCCGTTCCCGGCGCCCCGGGCGGGACCGCCGTTTCCGGCCAGAGCGCGAACGGACTCACCCTTTCGTGGAACGCGGTCAGCGGGGCGAGCGGCTATTACGTCTATCAGGACGGAGTCCGCGTCAAGACCGTGTCCGGCTCCCCGGCCCAGATCACCGGGCTCGCCGCCGCCACCTCGTACTCCTTCCAGGTGAGCGCGTACAACGCGGCCGGCGAGGGGCCGAAGTCGGCGGCCGTGACCGGCACGACGACCGGCGGCGGCAACCCGAACCCGAACCCCTCGGTCCCCAAGCACGCGCTGACCGGCTACTGGCAGAACTTCAACAACGGCGCGACCGTCCAGAAGATCTCCGACGTCTCGGCCCAGTACGACATCATCGCGGTCTCCTTCGCCGACGCCACGACCACGCCCGGCGCCATCACCTTCAACCTCGACTCGGCGGGCCTCGGCGGCTACACCGTCTCGCAGTTCAAGGCCGACATCGCCGCGAAGAAGGCGGCCGGCAAGTCCGTCATCCTCTCCATCGGCGGCGAGAAGGGCACCATCTCGGTGGGCGACCCGACCTCCGCGAACAACCTGGCGAACTCCGCGTACGCGCTGATGCAGGAGTACGGCTTCAGCGGGATCGACATCGACCTGGAGAACGGCCTCAACCCGACCTACATGACGCAGGCGCTGCGCTCGCTGTCCGCCAAGGCCGGCTCCTCGCTCGTCCTCACGATGGCCCCGCAGACCATCGACATGCAGTCGACGGCGGGCGGCTACTTCAAGACGGCGCTGAACATCAAGGACATCCTGACCGTCGTCAACATGCAGTACTACAACAGCGGCTCGATGAACGGCTGCGACGGCAAGGTCTACTCGCAGGGCTCGGTGGACTTCCTCACCGCGCTGGCCTGCATCCAGCTGGAGGGCGGGCTCGACCCCTCGCAGGTGGGCATCGGCGTGCCGGCCTCGCCGAGCGGCGCGGGCAGCGGGTACGTCTCCCCGACCATCGTGAACAACGCCCTGGACTGCCTGGCCAGGGGCACGAACTGCGGGTCCTTCAAGCCGTCGAAGACCTACCCGGGGCTGCGCGGCGCGATGACCTGGTCGACCAACTGGGACGCCAAGGCGGGTAGCGCTTGGTCCAACTCGGTGGGTCCGAAGGTTCACGCCCTGCCCTAGGCGGTACGTGTGGGGGTGGCCGTCCCGGCGGGTGGCCGACCGGCGAATCTGGCCGGAATGGAGTTCTTGACCGGGACATGCCAGGAGAGCACGCTGTGCGCGTCCGCACGGCTACCCCCACACTCCCACCCAGGAGAACGCATGCGGCTCCACACCCGACGCAGGGCCGCCGTCACGGCGGCCCTGCTCGCTCTCGCGCTCGGCGCGCCCGCCTACGGCATGAGCGCGACGGCGGCCCCGCCGCCCACCCCCTCGACGGCCACCCAGGACGAGGCGATCGTCCAGTACGAGGTCAAGGGCCCGGCCACGGCGGCCGAGCGAACGGCCCTGCTCCGTACGGGCGTCTCGATCGACGAGGTCGACGCCCGCTCCGTCGTCGTCAGCGCCGACCCCCAGCAGGCCAAGGAGCTGCGGGCGCTCGGCTACAAGCTGACCGCCCTGCCCGGACCGCCGGACCGTTCGGAGCGCGGTGTCGCGGCGAGCCCGATGGACTTCCCGTCCAAGGACTCGATGTACCACAACTACGCCGAGGCCAACACGGAGATCGACCAGCGCATCGCCCAGTACCCCTCGATCATGAGCAAGAAGGTGATCGGGAAGTCGTACCAGGGCCGGGACATCGTCGCCATCAAGATCAGCGACAACGTCGCCACCGACGAGAACGAGCCCGAGGTGCTCTTCACGCACCACCAGCACGCCCGTGAGCACCTGACCGTCGAGATGGCGCTCTACCTGCTCAAGGAGTTCGGCTCCAAGTACGGCACCGACTCGCGGATCACCGACATGGTCAACGGCCGCGAGATCTGGATCGTGCCGGACCTCAACCCGGACGGCGGCGAGTACGACATCGCCACCGGCTCGTACCGCTCCTGGCGCAAGAACCGGCAGCCGAACGCCGGCTCCTCGTACGTCGGCACCGACCTGAACCGCAACTGGGACTACAAGTGGGGCTGCTGCGGCGGCTCCAGCAGCAGCAAGAGCTCCGAGACCTACCGCGGGGCGGCCGGCGAGTCGGCCCCCGAGGTGAAGGTGGTCGCGGACTTCGTGCGCAGCCGCGTGATCGGCGGCAAGCAGCAGATCACCGCCTCGATCGACTTCCACACGTACAGCCAGCTGGTGCTGTGGCCCTTCGGGTGGACGTACAACGACACCGCGCCGGGCATGACGGCGGACGACCTCGCCGTCTACAAGACCATCGGCACGAGCATGGCCCGCAGCAACGGCTACACGCCGGAGCAGTCGAGCGACCTGTACATCACGGACGGGACGATCGACGACTGGCTGTGGGGCAACCAGAAGATCTTCACGTACACCTTCGAGATGTACCCGTCCGAGTCCGGCAGCGGGGGCGGCTTCTACCCGCCGGACGAGGTGATCGAGCGCGAGACGGCGCGCAACCGCGACGCCGTGCTGCAGCTGCTGGAGAACGCGGACTGCATGTACCGCTCGATCGGGAAGCAGTCGCAGTACTGCACGTGAGCCGACGGCACCGGCCGGGGCGCCCTACCGCCAGGGGGGGCGCCCCCAGGCGTGTCCGGCCGCCCTATCCGAGGACGGCGAGGGCGTCGATCTCGATGAGCAGGCCTGCGGGGAGGCCCACGTACACGGTGGTGCGGGCGGCCGGGGCCTCCTTCAGGCCCTGCTCCTCGAAGTAGGCGTTGTAGAGGGCGTTCATCTCGGCGAAGTGGTCCGTGTCGGTCAGGTAGACGCGGATCATCATCACGTCGTCCCAGCCCGCGCCGCCGGCCTCCAGTACGGAGCGGACGTTCTCCAGCGTCTGGAGGGTCTGCTCGCGCAGGGTCGGGCCGGCGGGGGTCGGCGGCTGGCCGTCCACGTGCGGGAGGAAGCCGACCTGGCCGGCGACCTGGAGGATGTTCCCCTTGCGCACGCCGTGCGAGAAGCGGGCCGGCGGGGTGGTGTGGGTGTCGGGGGTGATGGCGGTCTTCTCGGTCACGGGGTGTCCTCGTCGTCGTGTGGGGCGTGCGGGGAGCCGCAGTACTCCCGGCTGATGGTGTCGGCGGTGCGCCGGACCAGGGGCAGCAGTTCGAGCAGTTCCCCGGCGGTGACGACCACGCTGGGCGCGGAGACGGACAGCGCGGCCACGGCCCGCCCGTCCGGCCCGCGCACGGGCGCGCCGAGGCAGTTGACGGACTCCTCGTGCCCGCCGAGATCGGTGGCCCAGCCCTGTTCCCGTACGAGGGCCAGCTCGCGCAGGAAGGCCTGCGCGTCGGGGGTGGAGCGGGCGGTGTAGCGGGGGTAGTCGATGCGCTCGGCGAGGCTGCGGCGCTCGGCCTCGGGGAGGTCGGCGAGCAGCAGCTTCGCGACGGCGGCGACGGTGAGGGGGACGGGCCGGCCGATGCGGGAGTACATGCGGACGGGGTAGCGGCTCTCGACCTTGTCGATGTAGACGACCTCGTCGTCCTGGTGGAGCGCGAGGTGCACGGTGTGGCCGGTGAGGCGGTTGAGCTCGACGAGGTGGGGGTGGGCGACCGTGCGGACGTCGAGGTTCTCCACCGCCTCGGCGGCGAGCGCGAAGAGCTGGGCTCCGAGGCGGTAGCGGCCGTCGGGCTGGCGGTAGACGAAGCCGTGCTCGTGCAGGGTGCGCAGCAGGCGCAGGGCGGTGCTCTTGTGGACGCCGAGCTCCTCGGCGACCTCGCCGAGCCCTGCCTGGCCCTCGGCCAGCAGCGGCAGGATCCGCAGCGCCCGCTCCACCGACTGGCTCACGCCGTCCCCCTTCGCCCCGCCGCCGCCCGCTGCGCGGGGCCCGGCGGAACCCGTGCACACGGCCGGGCGTTGACCCCTCGTACGCAGGATGCTAGACAGCAAGCGGCACAACACGCAACGCACGTTGCAGCAGATGCAACGCGAGGAGGAATCCGCATGGGCAGCGACGCAGTCCGACGGCTCGCCGACGAACCGGTCGACCACCGGTTCAAGGGGCTGCCGCCCGACGCCGAGCGGGCGAACCTCACCGTCGGCCAGCTGGCCGCCGAGAAGCGGGACCTCTACACCGGCGGTTTCACCACCCCCGTCCTCACGCTCGACGCCGAAGCGCTGGAGCACAACCTCACCGCGCTCGGCACGTACGCCGCCCGCCACGGCCTCGCCTTCGCCCCGCACGGCAAGACCTGCATGGCACCGCAGCTCTTCCGGCGCCAGCTCGACCACGGCGCCTGGGGCATCACCGCGGCCGTCCCCCACCAGGCCCGCGTCTACCGCGCCTTCGGCATCCAGCGGATCTTCCTCGCCAACGAGCTCGTCGACCCGGCGGCGCTGCGCTGGGTGGCCGCCGAGCTCGCCGCCGACCCCGGCTTCCGCTTCGTCTGCTACGTCGACTCCGTCCGCGGGGTCCAGCTCATGGACCGGGCCCTGCAAGGGCAGCCCCAGGTCGTCGACGTCGTCGTCGAGCTCGGGGCCGGCGAGGGCGCCCGTACCGGTGCGCGGACCGACGAGGACTGCCGGGCCGTCGCCGACGCCGTGGCCGAGGCCGCCGGCCTGCGCCTCGTCGGCATCGCCGGGTACGAGGCCGAGGTCCCCGGCGCCGACCCGGAGTCCGTCCACGCGTACCTGCGCCGGCTCACGGCGCTGGCCGTCGAGTTCGACCGGGCCGGGCGGTTCGCCGCCGACCTCGACGAGATCGTCGTCAGCGCCGGCGGCTCCGCCTGGTTCGACGCCGTCGCCGACGTGTTCGCCGAGCTCCCGGAGCTGTCCCGGCCCGTGCTGCGGCTGCTGCGCTCCGGTGCGTACGTCTCGCACGACCACGGCTGGTACACCCGCCTCACCCCCTTCAACCGGGTCCCGGAGGAGGGCGGCCTGCGCCCCGCGTTCCGGCTCTGGACCCAGGTCGTCTCCCGCCCCTCCCCCACCCAGGCCTTCGTCAACGCCGGCAAGCGCGACATCGCGTACGACCTCGGCCTGCCCGAGGCCGAGCTGGTCCGAGACGCCCTGACCGGCGAGGAGCGCCCGGCCACCGGGGTCCGCGTGGTCAAACTGTCCGACCAGCACGCCTGGCTGGAGACCGAAGCCGCCGACGACGTGAACGTCGGCGACTGGGTGGCGCTCGGCATGTCCCACCCCTGCACGATCTTCGAGAAGTGGCCGCTGATCCCGGTCGTCGAGGCCGACGGCACGGTCACCGACTACGTCCGCACCTTCTTCTAGCGGAGCCGGGGCCGGTGGACCTGGTCATCCGCGGGGCCCGCGTCGTCGACGGCACGGGCGGGCCCTCGTACACCGCCGATGTGGGTGTTCACGAGGGCCGGATCGCCGAGATCGGCCGGATCCGCTCCGGCGGCCGGCACACCGTCGACGCGCACGGGCTCGCCCTGGCCCCCGGCTTCGTCGACATGCACGCGCACAGCGACCTCGCCCTGCTCCGCGACCCGGACCACAGTGCCAAGGCCGCGCAGGGCGTGACCCTCGAAGTCCTCGGCCAGGACGGGCTCTCGTACGCGCCCGTCGACGACCGCACCCTCGCCGAGGTGCGGGCGGCCATCACCGGCTGGAACGGCGCGGGCGAGGACGTCGAGTTCGGCTGGCGGGACGTGGGCGGGTACCTGGACCGGCTCGACCGCACCGGCATCGCCGTCAACGCCGCGTACCTCGTGCCGCAGGGCACCGTCCGCGCGTACGCCCTCGGCTGGGGCGACCGCCCCGCGACCCCCGCCGAGCTCGACCGGATGCGCACGCTCGTCGCCGAGGGCCTCGCGCAGGGCGCGGTCGGCATGTCCTCGGGGCTCACGTACACCCCCGGCATGTACGCGTCGGGCGCCGAACTGACCGAGCTGTGCCGGGTGGTGGCCTCGTACGGCGGCTACTACTGCCCGCACCACCGCTCGTACGGGCGCGGCGCGCTCGGCGCGTACGCCGAGATGCTCGCTCTGGCCCGGGAGGCCGGCTGCGCGCTGCACCTCGCGCACGCCACCATGAACTTCGCGGAGAACGAGGGCCGGGCGGGCGAGCTGCTCGCCCTCCTCGACGAGGCCCTCGCCGCCGGGGCCGACATCAGCCTCGACTCGTACCCGTACACCCCCGGCTGCACCACCCTCGTGGCGCTGCTGCCCGGTTGGGCGAACGAGGGCGGGCCCGAGGCCGTGCTCGCCCGGCTGCGCGACGACGGCGAGGCCGAGCGGATCAGGTACGCGCTGGAGGTGACCGGGGCGGACGGCTGCCACGGCGTTCCGGTGGACTGGGCGACGATCGAGATCGCGGGGACGGCGGACCCGGCGCACGGGGCGTACGTGGGCACGCGCCCGCGGGACTGGGAGGTGGCCCGGCGGCTGCTGCTGGCGGACCGGCTGGGGCCGACGATCCTCCAGCACGTGGGGCACGAGGAGAACGTCCGGGCGATCATGCGCCACCGGGTCCACACCGGCGGCTCCGACGGCATCCTCCAGGGCGCGAAGCCGCATCCGCGGGCGTACGGGACCTTCCCGCACTACCTGGGCCACTACGTGCGCGAGCTCGGCGTGCTCTCGCTGGAGGAGTGCGTGGCCCATCTGGCGGGCCGTCCGGCGGCCCGACTGCGGCTGCCGGACCGGGGGTTGGTCCGTGCCGGGTACCGGGCCGATCTCGTGCTCTTCGATCCGGAGACGGTCGCCGCCGGGTCGACGTACGAGAACCCGCGCGTGCTGCCGGCCGGGATCCCGCACGTGCTGATCGACGGCCGGTTCGTGATGCGGGACGGGCGCAGGACGCAGGTCCTGGCGGGGCGGGCGGTCCGCAGGACGCCGTACGGGGGCCGTTGAGCCCGTCCGCCTACGATGGGCGGCATGCTCGCCTTTGTCCCCGCCGCGCTGTTTTTCGTCCTCTTCTGCGTGAGTGTGCGGGAGGACCGCCGGCGCTTCCGGAACGCGGTCCTCCTGGGCCTCACCCTCATGTGCGGGTCGATCGGCCTGCTGTTCCAGATACCTGAACTGCCGTCACCCCTGGACGCGATCGCGGTGCTGCTGGTGCTGGTCGTGCCGACGGCCGGCACGCTCGTCCTGGGCGGCTACCTGATCCGCAACGGCCTGACGATGGTCCGCAAGGAGGGCCGCAGGCCGACCAATCTGCTGTCCATGGCGGCGGGCCTGGGGATCTTCGCGCTGATCGCACTGGTCCTCGGGGTGGCGGGGCGGGGCTCCCGGGTCGTGGACACGATGGTGGCGGGCCTGGTCATGCTCGTCGGATACGTCTCCTTCATCTTCCTCTGCTTCCTGGCGTACGCCTTCCTGTACGGGCGGATCACGGTGCGCGGCGACGTCGACTACGTGGTGATGCTGGGCTCCGGGCTCATCTGCGGCGAGCGGGTGTCCCCGCTGCTGGCCTCACGGCTGGAGAAGGGCCGGCAGATCCACGCCGCCCAGGTGGCCCGCGGCGGGCGCACGCCGCTGCTGCTGGTCTCGGGCGGGCAGGGATCGGACGAGAAGCTCTCGGAGGCGCGGGCGATGGCCGACTGGCTGATCGCGCGGGGCGTCCCGGAGGAGCGGATACGGCTGGAGGACCGCTCGCGCACGACGAGGGAGAACCTCGCGTTCAGCCGCACGATCATGGCCGACGCGGACCCCGGCTACCGGTGTGTGGTCGTCACCAACAACTTCCACGCGTTCCGGGCCGCGATGACGGCCCGCACGGCCGGTGTCAACGGCCAGGTGCTCGGCTCCCCGACCGCCACGTACTTCTGGCCGAGCGCCACCCTCCGCGAGTTCGTCGCGGTGTTCTGGGAGCACAGGACGGTGAACCTGAGCATCTGCGCGGGGATAGTCGCCGTGACGGCGCTGGCGGCCATCGCCTCGGCGTAGGCGGCGCGACGGGAATCTCAGAGTCCGCGCCCGCGCACGTGCAGGTGCCCGTCGAGGGGATGGGCGGGCGGCTCCGCGGCCAGGACCCCGGCCAGTGCGTACCCGCATTTCTGCGCGACGCGGCAGGACGCCGGGTTGTCCACCTGGTGCAGGAGCTCCAGGCGCTCCAGCCCCTGGCCGCCGAAGGAGGCGAAGGCCCAGTCGGTCAGCGTCCGCAGAGCGCGCGGTGCCACGTCCCGGCCGCGGGCAGGGGCCGCGGTCCAGTAGCCGACCTCGGCGGACGCGGCGCCGGGAACGGCGCCCTTGAGGACCACCTGCCCCAGTACCCGCCCCTCGTCCCCGTCCGCCCGGGACTCCACGACGGCGAAGGCGAAGCGGTCGCCCGTTTCCCATCTCCGCTGCTGGTCCCGGACCCACTGCGCCGCGCTCGCCTCGTCGTGGACGGTGACGCTCGCCCAGCGGCGCAGGGCGGCGTCCCGGTACGCCTCGACCAGGTCGCCGGTGTCGGTGTGCCGCCACGGACGCAGCAGGAGAGCGGGGGCGGTCGGCGTGGCGGCGGCCTCCAGGCGGGAAGCGATCTTGTCCATGGCGGGAGGGTACGAGTCCGAGGTGCGTTCATGGCGATGTCGCCGGAGGATGAGGGAACCAGGGAGGGCGTTGCATTTCCGAGGAGGTATCCCGATGGACAGTGAATCGGGCCAGCAGCCCAGTCGGCCGGCCAAGCTCTTCAGCGGCGGGGAACGGCCGTACGACCCCGAGGACCTCGTGATGGTGCAAGGCATGGAGCCGACTCCGGAGCGGCTCGAGAAGGCGCGCCAGCTGATCGAGAAGGAGGGTCCGCAGGTCATCGAGCGCTACCTCCCCTAACCGGGGCGGTGGCGCGGCACAGAGCTGCTGGTGGCCCCGACCTGGGGCGGCGTCCCCGGGCCGGGGCCACACATCGTCTGGACGGGTGTCCGCCGGAGGCCGACCGCATCCAGGGGCGGAGAAGGATCGTTAAGTCTCGCGGGGGCCCTGACTCGGAGGCACCGCCATGCAGACGATCACCATCGACTGGGAACACCCCACCGACCCCCGCCAGAGCCGCGAGCGCGGCCACGTACAGGACTACGTGACCACCGGCGGGCTCGACGGCCACCTGTGGCACGGAGTCCCCACGCTCCTGCTCACCACGCTCGACCGCGCCACGGGCCGGACCTCCCGGACCCCGCTGATCTACGTCGAGGACGCGGGCCGCCACATCGTGCTCGCGGCCCACTGGGGCGCCGCGGAGCACCCGGCCTGGTACCGGAACCTGACCGCGCACCCGGAGGTCCGCCTCCAGGTCGGCGCGGCCGTCTTCCGGGCCACGGCCCGCACGGCCTGCCCGGCGGAGCGCGAGGTCTACTGGCCGGCGATGACGGCCCTGTGGCCCCTCTTCGACGACTACCAGGCCTCCGCCTCCCCCCGCGAGATCCCCCTGGTGATCATCACCCCGTAGCCCCGGCGGCGCCCCTGCCCGCGCTCAGGCGTGGTCGTAGACGGTCACGGCCACGTCCCGGGCGCACAGGGCCCCGGTGATCAGCGGTTCGACGCGGGACCACTTCCCGCCGGCCAGGCCGCAGCCGATGCGGGGCATGTGGACCGAGGCCCCCAGCGCGAGCGCGTGCTCGCCGAGTGCCGCCAGGCAGCGCTCCAGCGCGTCGTAACGGATCGGCGGGCCGTCACTGCCCGTGCGTATGCCGCGCTGGGCGACCATGTTGGCCACCCAGGTGTCCGGCCGCACCTGGACCAGCTGGACCGCGCCGAGCCCGAAGTCGTTGCCGCTGCGGCGCCGGTGCCAGGCCCGGAACTCCTTCTCGGGCTCGGGCCAGCGCTTCGAGAGGGCCAGCACGAAACCCTTGCCCCAGCCGCCGATGTCGTTGCAGACGTGCCCGATGATCTTCGGGCCCTTGGCCTGCGGGCCGGTCGCGTCCCCGGCCATGATGCGCAGTTGCTTCACGGTCCGCCCCTTTCCCCCACCCACGACCCTACGGGCGGCCACTGACAACGGCGCCGGGTCCCGGGCCGGGTCCCGGGCCGGGTCCCGGCGGTCGGTCACAGGTACTCGCGGGCGAATTCCATCGCCCATTCCACCGCCGCGATCGGGACGCTCCCCGACAGGGGGTCGATGGTCAGACGGGCGGCCTCCCAGCCCTGGTCGTGCTCGCGGTGGATCGCGAAGTGCGCCTCCTCGGCGCCCTCGGCGCCCGCGCCGCCCGCGCCGCCCGCGCCGCCTTCCCCGCTCCGCGGTGCGACCAGGAACTCGATCGCCCGGTCGTCGCCGTCCGTGCCCACCGTGCTGATCGACATGTCCCCGACCATGAATTCCACCGCTCCGCCCCGCCTTCTCGCGCCTCCGACCGGCCGTCGAGGCAAGCCTGCGCCGCGGCGGCGCCGTGACGCATGAGTACGCGCACTCATGCCCGTACTCAGGCCCCGTACGCGCCTTCCGTACGCACACCCCGACGTGACGAGTGCAACACCACGGATCCGGCGCCACCCGGGTTCCACCCATTCCGCAGGTCGCGGCGGCGGCGTGGCCGCCGTTTCCAAGGGCGGACCGGGCCCCCACCGTCCCATCATGCGAAACGGGACATATCCCTCCCGCGCTCCCGCGCCGAATACCTCGGCGGACCGGCCGCCCGGCCCGTAAGCTCCCGTCATGCAGGTGATCCAGTCAACGAAACTCGCCAACGTCTGCTACGAGATCCGCGGGCCCGTGCTCGAAGAGGCCATGCGGCTCGAAGCAGCAGGTCATCGCATCCTCAAGCTGAACACCGGCAACCCCGCGGCCTTCGGCTTCGAGTGCCCGCCGGAGATCCTTGAGGACATGCTCCGCAACCTGGGCAACGCCCACGGGTACGGGGACGCGAAGGGGCTGCTCTCCGCGCGCCGCGCGGTCATGCAGCACTACCAGACCAAGGGCATCGAGCTGGACGTCGAGGACATCTACCTCGGCAACGGCGTCTCCGAGCTGATCCAGATGTCGATGCAGGCACTGCTCGACGACGGCGACGAGGTGCTGGTCCCGGCGCCGGACTACCCGCTGTGGACCGCCTCCGTCAGCCTGGCCGGCGGGACCGCCGTGCACTACCGCTGCGACGAGCAGTCCGACTGGATGCCGGACCTCGCCGACATCGAGCGCAAGGTCACCGACCGCACCCGCGCGATCGTGATCATCAACCCGAACAACCCCACCGGCGCCGTCTACGACGACGAGATGCTGCGCGGGCTGACGGACATCGCGCGCCGCCACAACCTGGTCGTCTGCTCCGACGAGATCTACGACCGGATCCTCTACGACGGCGCCACGCACACCAACACCGCCGCCATCGCGCCCGACCTGCTGACCCTCACGTTCAACGGGCTGTCCAAGAACTACCGCGTCGCCGGCTACCGGGCCGGCTGGATGGCGGTCTGCGGCCCCAAGAAGCACGCCTCGTCGTACATCGAGGGCCTGACGATCCTGGCCAACATGCGGCTGTGCGCGAACATGCCCTCGCAGCACGCCGTCGCGACCGCCCTCGGCGGCCGGCAGTCGATCAACGACCTGGTCCTCCCGGGCGGACGGCTGCTGGAGCAGCGCGACACGGCCTACGACCTGCTGACGCAGATCCCCGGCATCACCTGCGTGAAGCCGAAGGGCGCGCTGTACCTGTTCCCGAAGCTGGACCCGGCCGTCTACAAGATCAAGGACGACCGGCAGATGGTCCTCGACCTGCTGCGGGCCGAGAAGATCATGGTGGTCCACGGCACGGGCTTCAACTGGTCCGAGCCCGACCACTTCCGCATCGTGACGCTGCCGAACGCCAAGGATCTGGCGGACGCGGTGACCCGGATCGGCGAGTTCCTGGACGGATACGGCCAGCACTAGGCACTCGATACCGGATCGAGCACAACTTTAGAACCAATCCAATGTAGGATGGCCTCCTGACCAAGCAGGAGGCCTCCTCATGTACGAGCCGATCCGCACGAAGTCGGTCGTCCACCGTGTGGGCGGCCACCACTCCGACAGCCACTCGGGGTACCCGCACAGCAGCCGCGCCGAGGCGCTGGACATCCAGCTCGCCGGGCACCTGGCGGCCCTGCTCACCGTCACGGACGAGCTCGGCCTCGACGGCGCCGCCGCGCGCATCGCCGCGCAGGTGGCGCGGCTGCGCGGCGCCGATCCGGCGCGGGCGCCGCGCGCCGACATCGCGGGTGCCGCCGGACTCCTCGCCCTGCACCAGCGGGCCCATGACCTCGCCGGCCGCGCGCTGGTCGTCGCCGCGTCGCGCGCCGACACCACCGTCGCGATCCTCGCCGCCGAGCGCATGGACGCGCATGCCGCTGCCCTGGCCTCACGGGACCTGGCCGGCAGCCTCTGATCGGCCCCGGTCCGGGGCCGCGGAGGCTCCGGACCGGGTGCCACCCCCCGGCCGGATCGGGCGCGGGCCGCATCATGGCCGCGTCACCCGGCGGGGCCGGATGCGAACTCCGCCGCCGCGACCCCGCACCACGGCGTCGCCCCCGCCGGCCAGACAGGGCCCAGGGCCTCCGCGTGTTCCGTTGCGGACGGAGCGACGCCCGGGAGTCTCACCAGGGCCTGGGCCGGGCGGGCGACCGGGTCCGGGGTCGCCCCTTCGCGGAACTCGACCGTCACCACGTAGGCGCCCGTGCCCTCGGGGCGGCCCGAGACCTCCACCGTCGCCACCACGCGGCGGCTGCCGGGGTCGATCCGGCAGCCGGTGACCCGTACGTCCTGCACCGCCGGCCGCGGCGGCGCCGCGCCCGGCTCGCCGCTGGCCCACACGTACAGGCCCAGCGGGGCGAACACCAGCAGGCCGGCCAGGACCGTCAGGCCGACCGCCCAGCCCTGCCACTTCAACGCGCTCACGCCCATGGGACGATCCTCCCGGCCTGCCGCCCCGCCTGCCAGCACCGACCGATCCACACAGCATTTCGAAGTGGGACCGCCTGGACACCTGGCGTTCATTCAACTTCGCGCGGAATGTGGGTTTCCGCGAGCACGCTGCACCCGTGAGACGCATCCTAGGTATCGCCCTGGCGGTCCTCCTCCTCGGCGGCGTGGTCGCCGTCGTGCTCGCCGGAGGAGAGAAGACCCCACCCACGGCAACGAAGACCGTGAAAGGCGTCATCGGATCCGAGAAGTCCGAATACTTCCGCGACCCTGACGTCGTCAAAGCCCTGGCCGGCAAGGGCTACACCGTGAAGACCGAAACGTCCGGCTCCTGGGCGATGGACCAACTCGCCCTCAAGGACTTCGACTTCGCCTTCCCCAGCAGTAGCGAGCCCGCCCCGGAGATCGAGGCCGCGGCCGGCGTCAAGGGCGCCCAGACCACCAAGCCCTTCTTCTCCCCGCTCGTGGTCATCGCCCGCGCCAACGCCGCCAAGGTGCTCGCCGACAACAACCTCGCCAAGATGACCGGCAAGAACTCGGGGACCCTCCTCATGGGCCCCTACCTCAAGGCCGCCGCCGAGGACCGCAACTGGCAGGACCTGTCCGGCTCCGCAGCCTTCACCGAGCTGAGCGGCAGGGTGTACATCAAGACCACGGACCCGGCGACGTCCAACTCCGGGGCGCTGTTCCTGGCCGCCACCTCGAACGTCGCCAACGACAAGACGGTGGTATCCGACGAGGCCGGGATCGACCGGACCGCACCCCTGATGCAGAAGCTGATCCGCGTCCAGGGCGCCCTGGAACCGAGCACCGACGACCCGTTCCGGGCCTTCATCTCCGGCAGCGGCGAGCCGCTCATCCTCGCGTACGAGTCCCAGGTGGCCTCCCTGCTCCAGCAGAAGCTGGACACGGGGGCCGCTGACAATATGGTCGTGCTCTACCCGGACACCACCGTCAACTCCCCGCACACCTTCGTGCCGATCAGCGAGAACGCCAAGGAGCTCGGCTCCCTCCTCGCCAGCGACCCGAAGCTGCGCGAGCTGGCCGTCCGGCACGGGTTCCGGCCGCAGAACGGCGTGCCCGAGTTCACCGCGGCGACCGCCGCGCACGCCGCGTACCTCAACCCGGAGCTGACCGGCATCCGCCAGGTCAGCGCACCGACCGTCAAGATCCTCATGGCGCTTGCCGCGCGCGCCAAGGGCTAGGGGGAGCACGTACATGTCTCTGACACCACCGCAGGACAGCCCGCTCGTCCTCACCGCCCCCGAGCCCGTCGCCCCCGTACGGCGGGAGCAGGCCTCGGGCCTGGTCCCGCTCCAGGACGGGGTGCGCGACGAGATGGCCCGCCGGGCCGGGGAGTACGTCGGCTCGCTCGCCGGGATCGACACCCGCTCCCCCGAGTTCGCGAGCCGCATCGGGGAGATATCCGGGCTCGGCGCCGGCGAGATCCGCAGCGCCGCCCAGCAGTCCAACCGGATGCTCGACCGGGCCGTACGGTCGCTGGGCTCCGACGGGGGCGGCGACGCCCAGGCCCGCGTCGCGGGCTCCCTCGTCGAACTGCGCCGCACCGTCGAGGACCTCGACCCGCGGGACACGCCCGCCAAGGGGGCCCGCAAGCTGCTCGCGAAGCTGCCCGGCGGCAACAGGTTCCGCGACCACGTGGCCAAGTACGCCTCCTCGCAGACCACGCTCAACACCATCGTGGGCGCGCTGCGCGGCGGCCAGGACGAGCTGCGCCGCGACAACGCGGCCCTGCACACCGAGCGGGCCCGCCTGTGGGAGACCATGGGCAAGCTCCAGGAGTACGCCGTCCTCACCGAGGCCCTCGACGCGGCGGTGGAGGAGCGGATCGCCGAGGCCGGGCACGCCGACCCGGCGTCGGCCGACGTGATGCGCGCAGACCTGCTCTTCCCGGTCCGGCAGAAGCACCAGGACCTGCTGACCCAGCTGGCGGTGTGCGCGCAGGGCTACCTGGCGATGGACGTGGTCCGGCGCAACAACGACGAGCTGATCAAGGGCGTCGACCGGGCCGCCACCACCACCGTGTCCGCGCTGCGGATCGCCGTGATGCTGGCCTCGGCCCTCGACAGCCAGCGCAAGGTGATCGAGCAGGTCAACGCCCTGAAGGGCGCCACCGAGGAGCTGATCCGGGGCAACGCGGACATGCTGTCCACGCAGAGCGGCGAGATCCAGCGGATCGCGGCCGACCCGGCGGTGGGCGCGGAGACGCTGCGTGCGGCCTTCGCGCAGATCTACAAGACGCTGGACGCGATCGACACGTTCAAGGCGCAGGCCACGGAGAACATGGCCGCCACCGTCGAGTCCCTGACCGGAGAGCTCCGGACCGCTTCGGCCCACCTGGCCCGTACGCGCACGTCCGGTGTCCTGGAAGGCGGGGATCGATGACCATCCGCAGCGTGCGTACCGCATCGGTGCGCAGACGGTTCGCGGTGGCCGTCACGCTCGCCGCGACCCTGCTCGGGGCCTCGGCCTGCACCTCCGGCGGTCCGGATCCGGCGAAGCCGACGGGGTCGAAGTACCAGGAGGGCAAGCTGCGCGTGCTGGCCTCCAGCGAACTGGCCGACATGGAACCGGTGCTGAAGGCGGCGAAGGAGGCCACCGGGGTCAGCGTCGAACTCACCTGGTCCGGCACCCTGGACGCGGCCGAGCAGGTCGCTTCCGGGAAGGCCGACGGCAAGTACGACGCCATCTGGCTGTCCTCCAACGACTATCTGCGGCTGCGCCCCGAGGCCGCCGGGAAGCTCAGCAGCGAGACGCCGGTGATGTCCTCGCCGGTCGCGCTGGGCGTACGGGCGGACGCGCTGGCCCGGCTCGGCTGGAAGCCGGAGGAGGTGACCTGGTCGGCGGTGCACGAGGCCGTCGCCGCCGGGAAGCTGACGTACGGGATGACCGATCCGGTGCGCTCCAACTCCGGGTTCTCCGCGCTGATCTCGGTGGCCTCGGGGCTGTCGGGCGCGCAGGCGGCGCTGACGGACGCGGACGTGAAGACGGCGCAGCCCAAGCTGAAGGAGTTCTTCGCCGGGCAGAAGCTGACCTCGGGCTCCTCCGGCTGGCTGGCCACCGCGTACGCCGAGCGCGGGGACGTGGACGCGCTGGTGAACTACGAGTCGGTGCTGCTGTCCGTGAACCGGGACGCGAAGGCGGGCCTGACGGTGATCCGGCCGCGCGACGGGGTGGTCACCGCCCACTATCCGCTGACCCTGCTGACCTCGGCCCCGGCCGGGGCGCGCGAGTCGGGCCGGGCGCTGACCGACTACCTCAGCGGCGCCGAGGCGCAGAAGGCGATCACCGAGAAGACCTTCCGCCGGCCGGTCGCGGCCGGGGTGCAGCCCGCGGCCGGGCTGAACGCGGACAAGCGGCGCGAGCTGCCGTTCCCCGGCACCCGGTCGGTCGCGGACGGGCTGCTGGCCTCGTACGAGAACGAGCTGCGCCGGCCCTCGCGGACGGTGTACGTGCTGGACACCTCGGGCTCGATGGCCGAGGAGGACCGTATCGGGCGGCTTCGGTCGGCGCTCACCGAGCTGACGGGGACGGGTGATTCGGGGACCGGGCAGCGGTTCCGGGACCGCGAGGAGGTGACGCTCCTGCCGTTCGGCGACAAGGTGAAGAAGGTGCTGACGCACGTCGTCGAGCCGGGCAATCCCGGGCCCGCGCTCGACGCGATCCGGGGCGATGTGAACTCGCTCCAGCCGGAGGGGGGTACGGCGGTGTACGGCAGTCTGAAGGCCGCGTACGAGCACCTGGGCAAGGGCAACGCGGACGCGTTCACCTCGATCGTGCTGATGACGGACGGGCAGAGCGGCGACAAGGCGAAGGACTTCGACTCCTTCTACGCCGGGCTGCCGGACGCGCAGAAGCACACACCGGTCTTCGCGGTGCTGTTCGGTGACTCGGACCGCAAGGAGCTCGCCCACATCACCGAACTGACCGGCGGGCGGCTCTTCGACGCCACCGGCGGCAACGGTTCGCTGGACGGAGCCTTCGAGGAGATCCGTGGCTACCAATAGGGTGCTCGGCTGGCTGGAGTCGAAGAAGAACCTGGTGGGCAGCGCCTGCGGGATGGTCGGGCTGGGCCTGACCGTCACCGGGGTGGCGGGCACGTACTGGCCGGTGGTCGTGGCCGGGCTGTACGGCGCGGGCGCGCTGATCGCCCCGCCGGAGCGGCCGGCGCCGCCCGAGCCCCGGGGGCCCTCGCAGCAGCTGGACGACATACGGGAGCGGTTCGGCCGGCTGCGGGAGTACGTGGCCGAGGTGGACCTGCCGGATCCGGCCGAGGGCCGGCTCGCGGAGCTGATGGAGCTGTACGGGGCGCTGCTGGAGCCGGGGTGGGTGGCCGATGTCCTGGCCGCCGACCCGGAGTCGGTGCACGCGCTGTCGCGGGCGATCGAGCTGGACGTGCCGGAGTGCGTGGACACGTACAACCGGACGCGCTGGTGGACCCGGCTCACGCCCGGCGGGGAGTCGCCCGAGCGGCACCTCGAACGGCAGCTGTCGCTGCTGCACGAGGAGGCGGAACGCCTGACGGCGGACCTCCGCGAAGCAGAGGCCCGCCGTCAGCAGACGCACACGACCTACCTGGAGGAGCGCGGACAACACTCCTGACAGGACTTTCGGCCGGTGCTGCGGTGGGAACCGCTTGGTCGGGGGCTCCCACACCCAGGTGCCCGGAGCTTCCTCCGGGCAGGTCTTTCAGCCCAGGCGCTCGACGAGCGCGTGGTACTGGTCCCACAGCTCCTTGGGAGTGTGGTCGCCGTAGGTGTTCAGGTGCTCGGGGACCAGGGAGGCCTCGTCGCGCCAGACCTCCTTGTCGACGGTGAGCAGGAAGTCCAGGTCCGCCTCGGGGAGGTCCAGGCCGTCCAGGTCGAGGGAGTCCTTGGTCGGCAGGATGCCGATGGGGGTCTCGACGCCGGCGGCCTTGCCGTCGAGGCGCTCGACGATCCACTTCAGGACGCGGCTGTTCTCGCCGAAGCCGGGCCACACGAACTTGCCCGCGTCGTTCTTGCGGAACCAGTTCACGTAGTAGATCTTCGGGAGCTTGGACTGGTCCTTGCCCTTGGCCACGTCGACCCAGTGGCCCATGTAGTCGCCCATGTTGTAGCCGCAGAACGGCAGCATGGCGAACGGGTCGCGGCGCAGCTCGCCGACCTTGCCCTCGGCGGCGGCGGTCTTCTCGGAGGCGATGTTCGAGCCGATGAAGACGCCGTGGTTCCAGTCGAAGGACTCGGTGACCAGCGGGACGGCGGAGGCGCGGCGGCCGCCGAAGAGGATCGCGGAGATCGGGACGCCCTTGGGGTCCTCCCACTCGGGGGCGATCGTCGGGCACTGGGAGGCCGGGACGGCGAAGCGGGCGTTGGGGTGGGCCGCCGGGGTCTCGGACTCCGGGGTCCAGTCGTTGCCCTTCCAGTCGATGAGGTGCGCGGGCGCCTCTTCGGTCATGCCCTCCCACCAGACGTCGGAGCCGTCCGGGGTGAGCGCGACGTTGGTGAAGACGGTGTTCGCGTACATCGTCTTCATGGCGTTGGCGTTGGTGTGCTCGCCGGTGCCGGGGGCGACGCCGAAGAAGCCGGCCTCGGGGTTGATCGCGTACAGGCGACCGTCCTCGCCGAAGCGCATCCAGGCGATGTCGTCGCCGATGGTCTCGACCGTCCAGCCGGGGATCGTGGGCTCCAGCATGGCCAGGTTCGTCTTGCCGCAGGCGCTCGGGAAGGCGGCGGCGACGTACTTCGCCTCACCCTGCGGCGGGGTGAGCTTGAGGATCAGCATGTGCTCGGCGAGCCAGCCCTCGTCGCGGGCCATGACGGACGCGATGCGCAGGGCGTAGCACTTCTTGCCGAGCAGGGCGTTGCCGCCGTAGCCGGATCCGTACGACCAGATCTCGCGGGTCTCCGGGAAGTGCGAGATGTACTTGGTGGTGTTGCAGGGCCACGGGACGTCGGCCTGGCCCTCGGCGAGCGGAGCGCCGAGGGTGTGGACGGCCTTGACGAAGAACCCGTCGGTGCCGAGCTCGTCGAGGACGGCCTTGCCCATGCGGGTCATGGTGCGCATGGCGACGGCGACGTAGGCGGAGTCGGTGATCTCGACGCCGATCGCGGAGAGCTCGGAGCCGAGGGGGCCCATGCAGAAGGGGACGACGTACATCGTCCGGCCCTTCATGGAGCCGCGGAAGATACCTTCCTGCCCGGCGGAGCCCCCCTCACCGGTGAAAAGGGCCTTCATCTCGGAAGGAGCCTTCCAGTGGTTGGTCGGGCCCGCGTCCTCCTCCTTCTCGGAGCAGATGAAGGTCCGGTCCTCGACGCGCGCGACGTCGGACGGGTCGGAGGCGGCGTAGTACGAGTTGGGTCGCTTGCCCTCGTCCAGCTTCTTGAACGTGCCCTTGGCGACGAGCTCCGCGCACAGGCGCTCGTACTCGGCCTCGGAGCCGTCGCACCAGACGACCCGGTCGGGCTGGGTGATCGCTGCGATCTCGTCCACCCAGGAGGTCAGCTCCTGGTGAGTCGTCGGGACAGAAAGGGGAGCCGCGTTCTCGCGCGCCACGATTGCTCCTTGAAGAGGGGTTTGTTTGGTGTTTGCCCCGTGGGGGCTGCGACCCGGATGCTTCGCGCTCCGCTCATCCGGTGCCGACCGCACTCATCTGATCATCCGGTGCGTGTGCGCATATGTCCAGGGGGCCTCTCACGTGAGCATCGCCACTCCCGTCAATCTTCCGTAAAGCGCACTAACGGAAACCTACGGACCCGTAGGTAGCATGGCGGCCATGACTTCTGACGCCGCCGCCGCCGCTCCGGCCGCACCGGAGGCCAAGCCGCTGATGCGCGGCTGGCTGCACACCGGGATGTTCCCTGCCGTGGTCGTCGCGGGCCTGGTGCTGATGGCCTTCACCGAGTCGACGCGGGCGCGGGTGGCGTGCGGGGTGTACATCCTTACGGCCTGCCTGCTGTTCGGCGTCAGCGCCGTGTACCACCGCGGCACCTGGGGTCCGCGGGGTGAGGCCATCCTGCGGCGTCTCGACCACGCCAACATTTTTCTGATCATCGCGGGGACCTATACCCCGCTGACGGTGCTCCTGCTCCCGCCCTCCACCGGACGGACGCTCCTGTGGGCGGTGTGGATCGCGGCCGCGGCCGGCATCGCGTTCCGCGTCTTCTGGGTCGGGGCTCCGCGCTGGCTGTACACCCCCTGCTACATAGCGATGGGCTGGGCGGCGGTCTTCTTCCTCCCCGACTTCCTGCGCACCGGGGGCATCGCCGTCCTGGTCCTGGTGATCGTCGGCGGGCTCCTCTACAGCGCGGGCGGCGTGATCTACGGGATCAAGCGCCCGAACCCCTCCCCCCGCTTCTTCGGGTTCCACGAGGTCTTCCACTCGCTGACCCTGGCCGCCTTCGTGACCCACTACGTCGGCATCTCGCTCGCCGCGTACCAGCACTAGCAGCACTGGCGGAGCCCCGTCGCGGTGCGCGGCGGGGCTCCGTTCTGCCGGTGCGGCTACGTGCAGGCGTAGCCGTCGCCGTCCGGGTCCAGGCGCAGCGGGTCACTGCCGTTGACCTTCATGCGCTTCGGGTACTGGTGGGAGGCCAGCCAGTCGCAGCGGGCCTTCGTCGTCTCCTTCACCTCCGCCGGGAACCTCGTCGGCACGCACTGGCTCGCCGTGCCGTAGTGCCGGTCGCAGCCGGCCACGCCCGGGGCGACCGGCGCCGAGTCCCGCTTCCCGGGGTTCTGCTTCGGGGCCGCCTGCGGCGCGTCCGCGAACTCGTGGACGTGCGGGGACGGGGCCTCCTCCGTGGCCGCGAGCGCCGACGCGCCGCCCAGGTGCACCCAGGTCGCCACCGACGGGATGCCGTTCGCGTCGACCCCGAAGAGCATGTACCAGCCGGGCGGTGCCAGGTTCGGGTTGCTGGTGACGTTGAGGTCCACGGTCGTGTTGTCGACCACCGACAACGGCAGGTCCACGTACCGCTGGTTCGGGTCCGAGGAGTGCGTGACCGCCGCCGGACGGATCAGCTCCGCCTTGGCGATCGGCCGGTCGACGGTGATCCGCTGCGTGTCCCCGTACACCCACTGCGTGTCGATCACCGAGGTGAGTTTCGGGCGCGCGCCCTTGAAGAGGTACGGCGGGGTGTAGATCGACACGTTGTTGTTGTACGTGCCGTTGCCCGGGTTGTCGCCGACCGTCATGACCCGCCCGTCGGGCAGCAGGAAGGCGGCCGAGTGGTACGTCCGCGGGATCGGGTCGGACGGCAGTCCGGCCTTGTAGGTGTTGGTCACCGGATCGAAGAACGAGGCCTCGTACACCGGGTCGGCCCGGTCGTGCAGTCCGCCGCCCGTCTCCAGCACCTTGCCGTCCGGCAGCAGTACGGCCGACACGTACATCTTGCCCTCGGCCCCGGTCTGCGCCCTCTTGACCCCGCCCACGTCGACCAGGCCCTGCGGCAGGTCCGGCCCGGCGGTGTACGCGGGGCTCGCCGCCTTGAGGTCGATCAGCTCGGTGAGCCGGTTCGCCGCCGGGTTCGACTCGTTGTTGCCGCCGCCGATCGTCAGGACCCGCTGGTCCTGGGCGGGCGGCAGCAGCACGCTCGCCGACTCGTCGCGCTCGTCCTTCTTGCGCAGCCCGGGCACGTCCGTGATCGTGTTCGCGTTGTAGTCGTAGATCGACGCGCCGCTGCCCTGCGTGCCGTTGCCGAAGGTGTGGCTGCCCGAGTAGAAGAGCCGCCCGTCCTGCATCAGGATCATCGACGGGTACAGGCCCCAGTACGACCAGGTCTGGTTGACCTCGTTCATCGGCAGCCACTTGCCCCGCGCCGCCGAGAACTTCTCCGCGGTGACGTTGCCCGTCGAGTCCTCCTTCAGACCGCCGAAGGAGATCACGTCGCCGTTGCCGAGGACCGTCGCCGACGGGTACCAGTGCCCGCCGTTCAAGTCGTTGGTCCTCGTGTACGCCTCGGTCGCCGGGTCGAAGACGTAACTGTCCTTCAGCCCCTGGTAGCCGATCTTGCCGTCGGCGGACGGGTACCCCTTGTTGCCGCTCATGACCAGCACCCGGCCGTCCGACAGCTGCACGTGGCCCGAACAGAACATGTCCACCGGCGTGGGGATCGTCTTGAAGGACCCGTTCGCGGGGTCGTACACGGCCGAGGTGAACGTGCCCGCGTTGAACTGGGCGATGTCGTTGCCCGAGCCCGCGATCAGCAGCACCTTGCCTCCCCCGGAGCCTGCGGCCTGGGAGGTGCCCCCATTCAGCACCACCGCGTGCATCGAGCGCACCGGGTTCTTGGCCGGGATCACCTCCCACTTGCCCTTGGCGCACTCGTCGGGCGTGCCCGTGCAGCCCGGCTGCTGCGGGGCCGCGCCCACCTCCTCCAGCGCGTAGTCGTCCGTGGTGAGCGTGCCCACCCCGTAGACCGAGAGCCCCCACGTGATCTTGTCGGTGCCGGGCGGGACGGCGGGCGTACGGACCTCCGTGCGCGCCCATCCGGCGCTGACCGGCGGATTCTGCAGGTCGGTCCAGTACTGCCAGCCCGCGGTGGTGTCGTGGCGGAACACGGTCACCGACACGTCCGGGGTGTTCGACTTGTACCAGGCGGACAGGTCGTACTGCTTGCCCGGTACGACGGTGGGCGCGCAGGCGGTGTTCTCGGTGACGAGCGCCTTGCGGTCGCCGCTGACGCGGCGGGTGAGCGAGACCTTCATGGCCTTGGTGCCGCTGTGCGCGTCGGCGACGGTGGCGTAGGTGAAGTCGTTGTCGCCCCAGCCGGACTTCTCCCAGCAGGACGGCATGTCCTCGCCGGGTGCGCCGGCGGTCTCGAAACCGGAATTGGTGAGCAGATTGGGCGGTCCGGCCGTGGCCTGCTGCGGTGCGGTGAGCAGCAGGCCCGCGGTCATCGCCCCGACGGCGGCCAGGGCGGCGCGCCGCCCGGCCTTCCGCCGGATGTTCGCTGGCATGGACGAGTTCCCTTCTGTTCTGTACGGCGGCTCTGTGCGGCGGCTCTGTGCGGCTCAACTCCTGGTGGTGCGTGCGGTACGGGTCTTGCGCGGGAGGTAGACGAGGGCCTCGGTGGCCGCGAACCGCAGGACGAAGGTGGTGACCAGGGCCAGAGCCGTGGCGGGCAGCACCTCCATGGCGAACCTGCCGACGAACAGGGCGATCAGCGGGATGCGCAGCAGCAGGTCGGCGTTGGCCAGCAGGGCGAAGCGGCCGACCCGGTCCGCCCAGTGCCGGTGCCGGCGCCGGTCGCGGAAGAGCAGGGTCTCGATGAGGACGAAGTTCCAGAGCACCCCGGCCTGGTTGGCTGCGATCTCGGCCGGCAGGTAGTGCACCCCGGCGTGCGTGAGCAGCCACAGCGCGAACAGGTTCGGGACGAAGCCGGAGAGCCCGATCAGCCCGAAGCCGATCATCCGGGCCAGCGGGGTCGCGGAGCGCAGCGCGGCGAGGTGGGCGAGGAACCGCAGCCCCTCGCGGGCCCCGGACTTGGACTCCCCCGAGTAGCGGTCCTGGAAGACGAAGGGCACCTCGGCGACCTTGGCGGGCCGGCCGCGGACCGCCAGCTCCAGCAGGATCTTGTAGCCGAGGGGCTTGAGGGCGTCCGCGGTGACCAACGGGCGGCGCATGGCGAAGAAGCCGCTCATCGGATCGCTGATCCCGCGCAGGGCGCGCGGGAAGAGCCCCTTGGTGAGCCAGGTCGCGCCGCGCGAGACGGCGATGCGGTAGTTCCCGGCGAGTCCGGCCCGGCTGCCGCCGGGGATGTAGCGCGAGGCGACGACGAGGTCGGCGCCGGTGCGCTCGCCCTCACCGACGAGCTCGGGCACCAGGTGGGGCGGGTGCTGGAGGTCGGCGTCCATGACGACGATCCAGTCGGTGTCCGCCCGCTTCAGGCCTTCGACGACGGCGCCGCCGAGGCCGCCGACCGCCCGCTCGCGGTGCAGGACGGAGACCCGGAAGGGCAGGTCGAGGGCGGCCTTGTCGATGACGGCCGGGGTGTCGTCCGTGGAGTCGTCCACGAACAGCACCTCGCAGGGCAGGCGGGCGGGGAGCGAGTCGGCGAGCCGGCTCAGCAACTCGCCGATGTTCCCCGCCTCGTTGAAGGTCGGGATGATGAGGGTGACGCTGCCCGCCGCCACGCTGCCCGCCGCCGCCTCCCCCTCCCCCTCCTCCTCCGGAATGGAGACTTCCGGATTGCTCAGGGCATGCGGGGTCCACAGGTCCTCGCTCATGGCGGATCAGCTCCCGTCGGCTCGGTCGGTCCTGCGGATCTCGATGCGGTCCTCGCCGGAGCCGAAGACGGCCACCGCCGTCGAATGCTCCAGCGCGGCCTTCACGTTGGGCAGGTCCACCGCGTCCCGGCGGACGGTGGGCGAGGAGACCACGTAGTCGATGTCGCGCCAGCCGCGCGGCAGGGTCCGGGTGACGGCGGGGTCGAGGTCCGCCTTGTAGAACCAGATGGCGCCGGGCCCGGGCTCGAAGCCGTGGTGGACGGCGTCCAGCCAGAGCGCGTCGTCGACCAGGACCCGGGTGTGCCCGGGGTCGGGGACCTCCCGGCCGAGCCAGGCGGCGGCCTGCCGGTACGGGGCGTTCGCGTCCGCGGTGAGCGCGGTGCGGTCGCCCTCGTACCAGTGCGGCAGGACGTACACCGCGGCGGCCGCGGCGAGTACGCAGAGCAGCACCCTGCGCCCGTACGTGAGCGCCCGCCGCTCCCCCGGCGCGCTGCGGCGGCGCAGCACGGCGTGCGTGACGCTGGCCGCGCCCCCGGCGAGGACCAGCGCGAGGAACGGCAGCGCCTGGATCACGTACATCGCCGGCAGGTAGCCGGAGGGCCGCATCGCGACGGCGGCGAGGAGCACGGCGGCGAGCGCCGGGCCGGCGAGCGCGCGGGCGGTGACGGACCACCTGAGGGTGGCGAGGAGCAGGAGCGCCGCGGCCAGCCCGCCGAGCGGCAGGACGGTGTCGTAGTACAGCCAGGACCGCAGCACTCCGTTCGAGCCGGAGCCGGGGGTGAGGATGAAGCCCGAGCCCGGCCGGCTCATCTGGTACGTGATGCCGTCGATCAGCGAGACGTGCCCGGCGCCGGGCAGCAGCTCGCTGTTGAGCAGCGCGTACAGGGGATACGAGAGCCCAATGAGCGCGCAGGCGGTGACGGCCCCGGTGACGGCGAACTTGCGGGTGTCGCGGTGGCTGTGGCGCCACATGGTCACCAGCAGCGCCGGGAGCACCACCAGCATCGTCTCCTTGGTCAGGACCGCGGTGGCGGCCGCGAGTCCCGATCCGAAGTGGTGCCACAGGTGGCGGCTGGGGGACGCGGCCAGGCAGAAGGCCAGCAGCATCCACATCACGGCGAGGTTGTCGAGGAAGATCTCCCGCTGGAGCACGACGGAGAGCGGGGAGAGCCCGAAGAGGGCCATCGCGAGTCCGGCCGCCCAGCGCGGCAGCCAGAGCCGGCGGGCGAGGACGTAGATCAGCACGGAGCCGGCGGCGGAGACCGCGAGCATCGAGAAGCGCATCGGCGCGACGGTCATCCAGTCGGGCACGAGGAGTGAGGGCAGGTAGGTCAGGCCGGCTATCTGTATCCAGCCGAGCGGCGGATGGTCGTACCAGTACGTGTAGTGGGCGAGGCCGTCGCCCTGCTGGACGGCCCACGCCTGGGCGAGGTACGTGCCCTCGTCGTCGCTCAGGGTCGGGAAGTGCGTGATGTTCCAGCCCTGGACGAGGACGATCGCGAGCAGGACGGCCCCGCAGAGCAGCAGGTCGGGGCGGGAGGAGCGGAAGCGGACGAGGGGGTGGGCCGGGGCGGGCGGCCGGACCCCGAGTCCGCCGCGGCTGCCGGAGCCGCTCGGACCGCGCCGGTCGGGGACGCGCGGTTCGACGAGGGCCGTTGCGGCGCCGGGCTGGGGATCAGTGGCCGTGGGCAGGGTGGCGGTCACCGGTGGCTGTCCTCTCGGATCGCGGTGGACGCGCCGGCGGTGGAGACCGCGGCGGTGACGCTGATCGGAGCGAGGTGGGCGCCGGTGTGGCTGGTCAGCTCCCACTCGTTGCGGCCGCGCTGCTCGCGCCAGACCGCCCGGATCGCGGCGCCCGCCAGCATCACCTGGTAGAACGGGCCGCCGACGACGAGCTTGAGGTAGTGCACGAAGCGGACGCGCAGCCCGTACTGGCGGCCGAACTCGTGCAGGCCGACGATCTCGAAGACGAACGTCACCATCGCCGTGATCATGGGCAGGAAGGTGATGATCGCGATGCCGACGGGCACGTCGAGCAGGACCGCGACGGCGAAGTTGACCGGGATGATCACCCCGGAGGCTGCCTGCATGAACGGGGTCATCAGTGTGTAGCGGGCCAGCCAGCGCTGGCCGCGGCCGGGCAGCTGCTGCCAGTCCTTCTTCCGGTAGACCTGGAGGAAGCCCTGGTTCCAGCGGGTGCGCTGCTTGAGCAGGCTCATCAGCGATCCGGGCGTCTCCTCGCGGGTGACCATGTCGGAGTCGTACGCGACGACCACCTTCTTGCCGACCGAGGAGAGGCGTACGCCCAGGTCGCAGTCCTCGGCCAGGCAGTTCTGGTCCCAGCCGCCGGCCTCGCGGAGCACCTCGGTGCGTACGAAGACGGTGTTGCCGCCGAGCGGGATGAACCCCTTCTCGGCGTGCAGGTGCAGCCGGGAGCGGAACCAGAAGAAGTACTCCAGGCAGTTGCGCAGGCTGTACCAGGAGGAGTGGAAGTTGATGAGCTGGACCCCGCCCTGGACCACGTCGGCCGCGGTGGAGCGGAAGGCGTGGTCGACGTGCGCGAGCAGCTCGGGGTGGACCTGGTCCTCGGCGTCGAAGACCCCGACGATGTCGCCCCGGCAGTGCGGGAGGGCGGTGTTGAGGGCCTTCGGCTTGTTCTTGGCCTCGTGGTGGTCGACGACGACCCGGACCCGCTCGGGCGCCCGCGCGGCGGCGGCCTCGGCGACGGCGGCGGTCTCCGGGTCGTCGTGCCCGACGATGACGATGATCTCGTAGTCGCCGTGGCTCGATTCGAGCAGCCTCTCGATCGTGTGGCGCAGGACCGCCTGCTCGTGCCGGGCCGGCAGGAGCAGCGAGAACGCCAGCCGGCCCTCGCCGTCGGGGCGGTCGAACCGGGTGGAGGCGAGCGTCTCGGGCGTGCGCCACGCGTGCATCTGCCACCACAGCGTGAAGGCGGCCATCCAGAAGAGCGCAAACGAAATCACGGATATAACGACAGAGGTGTACAAAACGTCCCCCACAGACATGCCGCGACACCAGGCGGCGATCGGCAAACCCCCCAGGGGATCAAGGCGGGCCCCCCGGCCCGCCTTGCCCGCCCCTGCTTCCCCCAGCTCCCCCTCGGGCGCACCCCCCGGTGCACCTGCTCCGCGGCTCCCCAGTGACGTCCGCAGACACGAGAGTAGGCAGCGAATATGAAACTCAGGAGCCGCGGGGATAAAAACCAGGTTTCCGAACTGTCGGACAGGCAACCGGAATTGACGGCACTCCGGTGGATTCAGGGATGAACCGCACCCAACTGATCAGCCAGTTCGACCGGGTCTGTCGTAGGCCGCGCGCAGACGAAATGTCGACACACATACGCCGTCGGAAGGTCGCGTACGAGTGTGCGCTCGGCCAGGAGGGGGAACTCGCCCCCGCTGCCGTCGGCCGCCCGCGGCAGCCCGACCGCCACCACGGCCCCGGGAGCCGTCCCCAGCAACGCCGCCCGGTGCAGCCCGGCCAGCGCCGGATCCTCCGGATGACCCACCACGGCCACCTCGCGCGGACCGTCGAGCAGCGCCTCGGCGACCGCGAGCCCGTGCCCGATGAAGCGCGGGACGCGCGGACCCAGCGCGTGCACCACGCCGAGGGCCCGGTCGGCCGCAGTGCGGTGCGCCTCGGAGCCGGTGTGCGCGGCGTACGAGAGGAGCGCGCCGGCCGCGGCCGTCCAGCCCGAGGGGGCCGCGGTGTCGGTCGGGTCCTGGGGGCGGCGGATGAGCTGCTCGGCGTCGTGCGCGGTGTCGTAGAGGGAGCCGTCCTCGGCGGTGAACCGGTCCAGGACCAGGTCGACGAGGAACCCTGCGAACTCCAGCCAGACGCCCTCGCCGGTCACGGCCGCCAGCGCGAGGAAGCCCTCGGCGACGTCGCCGTAGTCCTCCAGGACACCGGCGTTGGCGCCGACGCGGCCGTCCTTGCTGGTCCGGGCCAGCCGCGCGCGCCCGTCCATATGCACCCGTACCAGGAGGTCCGCGGCCTCCGTCGCCCGCTCGACCAGGTCCGGCCGGTCGAAGTACGCCCCGCACTCGGCCAGCGCGGCGATGGCCAGGCCGTTCCAGGCGGCGACGATCTTGTCGTCCCGGCCGGGCGCGGGCCGCTCGGCGCGCGCCGCGAGCAGCCGCTGACGGATGCCGTCGATCGCCCCGGCGTCCACGACGGGCCCGTCCTGGGGCAGCTGGAGCACGGACTTGCCGTGCTCGAAGGTGCCCTCGTCCGTCACCCCGAAGTACGCGGAGGCCAGCGCCGCGTCGTCCGCGCCGAGTACCTCGGCCAGCTGGGCGGGGGTCCAGGCGTAGTACGCCCCCTCCACGTGCTCGCCGGTCTGCGGGTCCTCGCTGTCGGCGTCGAGCGCGGAGGCGAAACCGCCCTCGGCGGTGCGCAGCTCGCGCACCATGAAGTCGGCGGTTTCGAGCGCGACGCGCCGCGCGAGGTCCGACCCGGTGGCCCGCCAGAGATGCGCGTACACGCGGCACAGCAGCGCGTTGTCGTACAGCATCTTCTCAAAATGCGGAACGACCCATTCCCGGTCGACGGAGTAGCGGGCGAACCCGCCGCCCAACTGGTCGTAGATCCCGCCGCGGGCCATCGCCTCGCAGGTGTCGGCGGCCATCTGCAGGGCCCCCTCCGACCCGGTGCGCGCGTGGTGGCGCAGCAGGAACTCCAGCACCATGGACGGCGGGAACTTCGGCGCCCCGCCGAAGCCGCCGCGGACGGCGTCGTACTCCCGCGTCAGCCCGAGCAGCGCCAGGGCCAGCTCCTCGGGGCCGGGCGTACCGGCCTTCCCGTAGTCCAACTGCCGTCCGGCGAGGTCCCGTACGATCCGCTGCGCGACCTCGGCGACCTCCTCGGGCCGCCCCACCCAGGCGGTCCGCACGCCTTCGACGACCTCCATGAAGGAGGGCATCCCGTGCCGGGGCTCGGGCGGGAAGTAGGTCCCGAAGTAGAAGGGCTCGGCGTCGGGGGTGAGGAACACGGTCATGGGCCAGCCGCCCTGCCCGGTGGCGGCCTGCACGGCCTCCATGTAGACGGCGTCGACATCGGGCCGCTCCTCGCGGTCCACCTTGATGTTGACGAAGTGCTCGTTCATGTAGGCGGCGGCCAGCTCGTCCTCGAAGGACTCATGCGCCATGACATGGCACCAGTGGCAGCTGCTGTACCCGACGCTGAGCAGGACGGGCACCCCCCGCTCCCGCGCCTCCGCGAACGCCTCCGGCGACCAGGGCCACCAGTCGACGGGATTGTCGGCGTGCTGGAGGAGGTAGGGGGAGGTCTCGTTCGCGAGGCGGTTCGGCATGGGGCCATCCTGCCGCACACGCCCGGATCAGCGACGAAGGAGCGGGGCCAGGTCGCGGGTCCGGGTGTCGCGGGTCCGGGTGTCGCGGGTCCGGGTCCGGCTCGCAGCGCAGCCGGCGCGGGCCGGGGCGCGCGGGCCATCTCGGACTCGACCTCCCGGAGGGGGGTCACTCACTGCGGTACGGGGGCCGAGGCGCGGCGCTCGCCTGCCTCGGACCGGACGACGGCGTGCCCACCGCACATCGGCCGTGCACCGGGGGCCCGGGCTACGGCCGTGACCACCCTGCGTGGACCGGAGGCCGCAGCCGCGGGGTGGAACGTACATATATGCGCGTGAGCGGGGGGAGTTGGGGCAACTCCCTCTGATCTAGCTCAGATTCCCTCGCGCTCGCGGCAGTCCCGGCGGACACTTGGGGCCACGTTGCCGGAGCTCTCTTGAGGGGGATGCGGATGCGGGACAGCCATCGCGGTGAGGCCGAGCGACTGCTGGAGCGGGCCGTGGACGAGGAGGCCCGGCGGGGCGCCGGGGGCGGCACGCCGGCCGACAAGGCGGCGCTGACGGCGCGCGGCCTGGAGGCGCTGGACGCGCTCGCGGCGAGCGCCGCCGAGGAGTACGAGGCGTACGTACGGGCCCTGGACGAGGCGGCGGCCGGGGACGAGTCCCTCGGCGAGGCCTTCCGGCGCGGCAACACCTCAACGGCACTGCTCGTGACGGCGGTTGCGGCGGCCGCGGCCGTCGGGGCCGACCTGTCGCTCGGCGTGGCGGCGGGTACGGCGCTGGCGGCCGGCGCCGTCACCGGGATCGCCGGGGCGGCGGCCACGGTCGCCAAGGTGACCGCCCTGCACCTGCCCGCCGCGAACCGCCGGGCCGGGGTGCGCGGCCGGCCCGGTGGGCCGGAGCAGCTGAGACTGCAGTGGCTGACGGCACTGGAGGTGCGCGGGATACGCCCGTTCCTGGAGCAGCAGCGCGCGGTGACCGCCGCGGCGCGGGTGCCCCGGCAGCCCTCCCGGCCCGCCGCCCCCCAGCTGCGCGGGACCGACCGCAGCGCGGAGGCCCGGCGGCGCAGCGTACTGGAGCAGTCCTTCGGCCAACTCCCGCAGACCGCAGCCTCGTTCGCGGGCCGACGGGCGGAGCTGACCCGGATCGCGCAGTGGGTGCAGGCGGCCCGGGCCAGTACGGAGACCCGCCCGGTGGTCGTGGTGCTGCACGGCGAGCCCGGCGTGGGCCGCACGGCCCTGGCGCTGCGGGCGGCGGACGCGCTGCGCGACCAGTTCCGCGGGGCCTGCGTGGTGGACCTGCGGGGCGGCTCGCTCAGCGGGGAGGCGCCGCTGCCGATCCGGGAGGCGCTGCTGCACCTGCTGAACCGCCTCGGCGCCCCGCGCGAGCAGCTGCTGTTCCGCGAGGGGTCCTCGGCGGAGCAGCAGGTACGGCGCCTCGGCGAGCTGTACCACCAGCACCTCCAGGGGCTGCCGGTGACGGTGCTGCTGGACGACGCGGTGGACGCGGAGCAGGTCCGGATGCTGGTGCCGGAGCGGTCGGAGAGCCTGGTGCTGGTGACCGCCCGGGATCCGCTGGAGCTGCCCGGCCCGTCGGCCTGGGTGCACCAGCTCCCGGTGGAGCGGCTGGCGCAGGCGGAGGGCGCGGAGCTGGTCCGCGCCGGGGCCGAGGCGGCCGGCACGGCCCCGTACGAGGAGGAGGCCCTGCGGGGTCTGCTCGCACTCGGCGGCGGGCTCCCGCTGGCCTTGCGCGTACTGGCCCCGCTCGGGGCGGACGGAGCGGCAGAAGCCGCGGATGCCGGTGCCGCCGGTGACGCCGCGGATGCCGGTGACGCCGGAGACGCCGCCGATGCGCTGGAGGGGGCCCTCGCCCTGGCCTACGTACGGCTGCCCGAGGAGCGGCGACGGCTGCTGCGGCGGCTCACGCTCGCCGGGCGGGCCTCGCTCGGCCCGTCGGCCGCGGCGGCGCTCATCGACGCGGACCGGGCAGCGGCCGGGCTGCTGCTGCGCGAGCTGGCGCAGGCGGGCCTGCTGGACCACGTGCGCGGGGAGCGGTACCGGATGCACGACGCGGTGCGCTCGTACGCGGCGGCGCGGCTCGCGGCGGACGAGGACCGGGCCGAGTCCTCGGCGGCGCACGGCCGCCTGATCCGCAACTACGCGCAGCTCGCCGACGCGGTGATCCGTATGGTCGACGGGAAGATGTCGACCCGCGCCAACACGCCTTTGAAGACGAGCACGGTCGGAGGGCACGGCTTCGCCTCGCTCGACGCGGCGCTGCGCTGGCTGGACGACGAGTCGAGCTTCATCACGGCCACGCTGCGGCACTCGGAGGACGTGGACCAGCAAGCGATCTTGGACCTGCTCGGCGCGCTCTGCGACTTCTGCCTGCTGCGCGGGGACCTGTACCGGCTCGGCGAGATCAACGAGCTCACGCTGGCGGTGGAGGCCGCGCGCCGGGGCGAGCCCGGCCAGGGGCGCCTGGTCCGCTCCGTGCAGTGGCGCACCGGCATCGCCGCCCGCCAGCTCGGCGAGCTGGACAAGGCGCGGACCACGCTGACCTCGGTGGTCGACCAGTACCGGGAGGCCCACCAGGACGCCGGCGCGGGCATGGCCCTCATCTCGCTCGGCATCACCCTGCACCACCAGGGCCAGCTCCCGGAGGCCGCGGCCCGGATCCGCGAGGCGCTGGTGCTCCAGGAGCCGGACGAGCTGGCCGGCGACCGCGCGTGGGCCCTGCACGCCCTGGCGGCGGTGGAGCGGGACCGGGCGCACCTGGCGGAGGCGATGCGGCTGCTGGAGCAGTCCCTGGCCCTGCACCGGGAGAGCGAGAGCGTGCACGGCGAGGCGTGGGCGCACTTCCAGCTGGGGCAGGTGTACCTGCGGCTCGGCGACGTGCCGGGGGCCGAGGCGGAGCTGAAGCTCGCCCTCGACCTGTACGGGCGCACGCGCGACGAGCGCGGCCAGGCCTGGGCGCTGACCCAGCTGGGCCGCGCCCGCGTCGTCGACGGGGACCCGGGCCCGGCGGTGGAGCGGCTGCGCGAGGCGCTGGCCAAGCACCGGGAGCAGGAGGACGCGCGCGGCGAGGCCTGGACGCTGTACTACCTCGGGCAGGCGCTGGAGGAGGGCGGCGAGCGCGACCAGTCGGTACGGGAGCTGGAGCGGGCCCGCACGATGTTCTCGCGGATGCGGGACGTGTACGGGCTGGCGCACGCCCGGCACCACTCGGGCCGGGTCACGCGCGACCAGCGGGCGGCGCAGACGGGGAACCTGCGCAACTCCGGGTTCGCGCGTCAGCTGCTGGTGGACGCGCGGGCGGACTTCCGGCGGATCGGACTGGCGCACGGGGAGGCGTGGACCTGCCTGGAGCTGGCGGTGGTGGACGCGGGCAACGGGCGGGTGTCTCAGGCGCTGGGCCTGTGCGAGGAGGCGGCCCGGCTGTTCATCTCGTACGGGGACCGGCGCGGGGAGGACTGGGCCCGCTTCCTGCGCTGCACGATGCTTCCGTACGCGCTCCCGGGCGCGGGCGTGGAGGAGGCCCGGGCGGAGCTGGCCCGGCTGGCCGCGGCGCCGCACGCGATGCGGGACGGGCGGCTGGAGGACGGCCTGGACACCTACGCGGTGGTGCTGGGGCGCGGGGTGGATCCGGCGGAGGGCTGGCAGGCGTGGCGGCTCGGGCTGGTCCCGAACCTGCACTCGCGGGAGATCATGGGCGTCCCGATGCCGCCCGCCTTGCCGGCGGCATGACCGGGGGGCCGTACGGCCGCGCAGGCCGAAGGCGGCCGACCGCGGTACGGCCCCGCCCGTCGCGGATCGGCCCGACGCTCGCGGGGCCCGACCGCGGGCAGCGCGCTGTCGCCGCCCCGCCCGTGGCACGGGAGGGCGGCGGCGCACCGCCCTGAGGTGCGGGAGCGGCTCCGCTACGGGCCGGTCCGCGGCAGGAGCGGCGTGACGGCTCCTACGGGGCCCGGTCCGCGGCGGGGGCGGCGGCGGGCGCCGCTCCGGCCTCCGGGGCCTCCTGGAAGTCGACCCGGCCCATGTGCCGGCTCATCGACTTCATCAGGCCCCACACCGCCAGGGCGAGGGCCGCGAACACGATGAAGCCCAGGACTCCGGGGGTCACCTTGTTCTTGTCGAAGGTGTCACCCGCCAGCGGAAGGAGCTCGGTCAGTGCTGCCTGCGTAGCGTTCATGGCTACGCATTCTCCCGGATGCCCTCGAAGAGGTCGGACTCGGGGAGGGAAGTGTCGACGAGCGACTTCGCGAGCTCGTACTCCTCCGTGGGCCAGACCTCCTTCTGGATCTCCATCGGCACGCGGAACCAGCCGCCGTCCGGATCGATCTGCGTGGCGTGCGCGATGAGCGCCTTGTCGCGGATCTCGAAGAACTCCGCGCACGGCACGTGCGTGGTCAGGGTCCGCTCGGAGCGCTCGAACTCCTTCCAGCGCTCCAGCCACTCCCCGTACGGGGACTCCATGCCGCGCGAGAGCAGCGCCTCGTGCAGGGCGACGGTGCGCGGCTTGTTGAAGCCCTGGTTGTAGTAGAGCTTCTGCGGCTGGTACGCCGGGCCGAACTCGGCCTCCGGGTACTTCTCGGTGTCCGCGGCGCCCTCGAAGGCCACCATCGAGATCTTGTGGGTCATGATGTGGTCGGGGTGCGGGTAGCCGCCGTTCTCGTCGTACGTGGTGATGACCTGCGGCCGGAAGGCGCGGATCTTCCTCACCAGGCGGCCGGCCGCCTCGTCCACGTCCTCCAGGGCGAAGCAGCCCTCGGGGAGCGGGGGCAGCGGGTCGCCCTCCGGCAGGCCGGAGTCGACGTAGCCCAGCCACTCCTGCTCGATGCCGAGGATCTGGCGCGCCTCGTCCATCTCCTTGGCGCGGACCTCGTGGATGTTCTCCTCGATGTACTTGTCACCCTGGAGCTTGGGGTTGAGGATCGAGCCGCGCTCGCCCCCGGTGCAGGTCACCACCAGCACGGGAACCCCCTCGGACACGTACTTGGCCATGGTGGCCGCGCCCTTGCTCGACTCGTCGTCGGGGTGGGCATGGACGGCCATCAGTCGAAGCTGCTCGGTCAAGACAGGATCCTCTTTGAGTCGTCAGGGCGTTCGCCTCCTATAGTGACCGAATCGGGGGGTGGAAAAATTCCGGGGCTGCCCCTGGGATTGTGGACTCCGGCCCTCCGAAAGGAACGATCAATGAGTACGGTGCGCGAGGGGCTGCCCGAGGGCCGGTACGGCCGGTCCGCGGACGAGCGTGCGGACCGCAAGCTCAAGATCGTCGGGTCGGTGCTGGGCGTCGGGCTGCTGGGCCTGGTCGGGTGGATCGGCTGGGACTACGTCGCAGGCCAGAGCGTCAGCGCCGAGGTGATCAAGTTCCAGGTGGTCTCGGACTCCGAAGTGAAGGTGCACCTGGAGGTGCGCAAGGACGCCGGGGTCACCGGGGTGTGCACCCTCAGCTCCCAGAACGAGGAGCACGCCGAGGTGGGCCGCGCGGACTTCACCTTCGGGCAGAAGGACACGCGCGTGGACGAGATGCTCTCGCTGAAGACCACGGGCCGGGCCACGATGATCGAACTCGTGGGCTGCCAGGCGGCGGGCCAGGGCACCACGCCGACGTCAGGCTGAGCTCTTTCCTGCTCACGGGCCCGATGACACACTTCATACACATGGTGTCCTCCCCCTTTTCTTCCCGAATTGTTAGGCTCGTGGTTTCGCCCGCCGCTGGCGGCCAAGTAGTCCCCTGTACCGACGAGGAGCACCCGTGACCCAGACGAGCGAGAGCGTCACCTGGCTGACCCAGGCGGCGTACGACCAGCTGAAGGCCGAGCTGGACTACCTCTCTGGTCCCGCACGCACGGAGATCGCCACCAAGATCGCAGCCGCCCGCGAGGAGGGCGACCTGCGTGAGAACGGCGGTTACCACGCGGCCAAGGAGGAGCAGGGCAAGCAGGAGCTCCGCGTCCGCCAGCTGACGCAGCTCCTGGAGAACGCCAAGGTCGGCACCGCACCCGCCTCCGACGGCGAGGTCGCGCCCGGCACGGTCGTCACCATCGCCTTCGACGGCGACGAGGACGACACCATGTCCTTCCTGCTCGCCTCGCGCGAGTACGCGTCCTCCGACTTCGAGACCTACTCCCCGCAGTCCCCGCTGGGCACCGGCGTGATGGGCAAGAAGATCGGCGAGAACGCCGAGTACGAGCTGCCGAACGGCAAGAAGGCCGCCGTCAAGATCCTCGACGTCAAGCCCTTCACCGGCTGATCACCCCACGCGTACGAGGAAGCCCCCGCCGGACCGATCCGGCGGGGGCTTTCCCGTGCGCCCGTGCCGGCCCGAGCGGCCTCGGCGGACCTGCGCGGGCCCGAGGGCTACGCGGTCGCCGAGCGGTACTTGCGGACCGACAGGGTCCGGAAGACCACGATGATCAGCACCGACCACAGGACCGACGCGAGCGCCGGGTGCTGCATCGGCCAGGCCGCGGGGGCCTCGTACCCCGGCGGGAGGTTGCCGAACAGCTGCCGGGCCGCCTGGACGGTGGCGCTGAACGGGTTCCACTCCGCGATGTGCCTCAGGAACGTCGGCATGTTGTCGGACGGGACGAAGGCGATCGAGATGAACGTCAGCGGGAAGAGCCAGATCAGCCCGCCCGAGGTGGCCGCCTCCGGGGTGCGCACCGACAGGCCGATCAGCGCGCCGATCCAGGAGAAGGCGTACCCGAGCAGGAGCAGCAGGCCGAAGCCGCCGAGCACCTCGCCGACGCTCGTGTGGGTGCGCCAGCCGACGAGTACGGCGACGACGGCCAGGACGACCAGGGTGAGGGTGGTCTGGACGAGGTCGGCCAGCGTGCGGCCGGTCAGGACCGCGCCGCGGGCCATGGGCAGCGAGCGGAAGCGGTCGATCAGGCCCTTGTGCATGTCGTCCGCGATGCCCGCGCCCGCCCCGGCCGTGGCGAAGGTGACGGTCTGGGCGAAGATGCCCGCCATCAGGAACTCGCGGTAGGCGGCCGGCGAGGTGCTGCCGCCGACACTGATCGAGCCGCCGAAGACGTAGCTGAAGAGCACGACGAACATGACCGGCTGGATGACCCCGAAGATGATCATCTCGGGGATCCGGGACATCCTGATCAGGTTCCGCTTGGCGATGACCAGGGAGTCGTTGACGCCTTGGACGATGCCGCCGCGGGGGCGGGGCGCCGCGAGCTCCGGGGTCGGGGAGGTGCGGGTCACTTCTGCGCCTCCTCGTCGTTCAGGGCGGCCGCGTGGCCGGTGAGGGAGATGAACACGTCGTCGAGGGTCGGCCGGCGCAGGGCGATGTCGTCGATCTCGATGCCGCGGGAGTCCAGCTCGCGGATGACCTCGGCGAGCAGCTTGGCGCCGCCGCTGACCGGGACGGTCAGCTTGCGGGTGTGCTGCTCGACGGTGGTCCCGCCCTTGCCGAATCCGGCGAGCACCGCGCGGGCGTCGGCGATGTGGTCGCGCTCGTGGACGACGACCTCGACGCGCTCGCCGCCGGTCTGGGCCTTGAGCTGGTCGGACGTGCCGCGGGCGATGACCTTGCCGTGGTCGACCACGCAGATGTCGTGCGCGAGGTGGTCGGCCTCCTCCAGGTACTGGGTGGTGAGCAGCAGCGTGGTGCCGCCGGCCACGAGCTCCTGGATGACGTCCCAGAGCTGCTGGCGGTTGCGCGGGTCCAGGCCGGTGGTCGGCTCGTCCATGAACATCACGGGCGGGCGGACGACGAGCGCGGCCGCGAGGTCCAGGCGCCGGCGCATGCCGCCGGAATACGTCTTCGCGGTGCGGTCGGCGGCGTCGGCGAGGTTGAACCGCTCCAGCAGTTCGCCGGCCCGGGCCTTCGCCGCCTTGCCCGTCATCTGGTAGAGCCTGCCGACCATCTGGAGGTTCTCGCGGCCGGTCAAGTACTCGTCCACGGCCGCGAACTGGCCGGAGAGGCCGATGGCGCGGCGGACTTCGTTGGGGCGCTTCAGTACGTCGAAGCCGGCGACGACGGCCTTGCCGCTGTCGGGCCGGAGGAGGGTGGTCAGGACGCGCACGGCCGTGGTCTTGCCCGCGCCGTTGGGGCCGAGCAGCCCCAGCACGGTGCCTTCGGGGACATCGAGGTCCACGCCGTCCAGTGCCCGTACCTCGCCGAAGGTCTTGACCAGGCCTTCGGCGTAGATGGCGCCTGGCATAGGGATTCCCCCTGGGTGTATCGAGCCAGAAAACCGGTACTTTCCTAGGCAAATCTTATGGGGGCGGGTCAAGTGCCGCCCGTGCGTCGGCCCGCGTGCCTCAACCCGCGCCGAGGTAGGTGACGTTCACGGTGAGCAGGCTCTCGCCCGATTTCAGGTTCACCGTGCTCGACTGCTTCGTGCTGCCGATCAGCAGCACCCAGTCCGTCTTCTCGTAGCTCTGCGGCGCCGTCTCCCGCCAGCCGAGGTGCTTGAGTTGCTCGCCGAGCCGCGGCAGGGCCCACTCCGCCTGCTGCGTGGTCGTGACCGCGGTCCAGTCGACCACGCTCGCGTTCTTCGTCATGTTCGTGTCGCCCGAGCCCTTCCCCTTCTCGGGGTCCAGACCCGCCGCGCGCAGCGAGGACTTGACCTCGTCGTCCACGGCGTCGCGGCCGAGCGGCGCCCCGGTGGCCTTCGCGGAGGGTTTGGCCGACTGGGACCCGGCGGCCGCGGGCTTCGGCGCCGCCGCCGCACCGGATCCGTCGGAGGACGAGCAGCCCGCGAGGGCGAGGGCCGCCGAGGCGGCAAGAGCGATGACTGCCGCCGTTTGCGGTCTGACGCGAATGTGCACCGAGAGACTCCCACCCCATGTGAACGTGGCCGGGAGTCTCACACAAACGGCCGGATTCCGCACCCCTGTGTCACCGGCGAAGGGGACAAGAGCTAGCTCATCACCATGTATCCGGCGGCGTGGAGCGAGCGCGCGACCTCGGCGCAGTGCTCCTGGCCCTTGGTCTCCAGGTGCAGCTCCACCTCCACCTCCGTGAGCCCCAGCCGCGGGTCGGTCCGTACGTGGCTCACGTCCAGCACGTTCGCATCCACGGTCGACAGCACCGCCAGGAGCCCGGCCAGCGCCCCCGGCCGGTCCGCCACGCGCAGCCGCAGCGAGAGGTAGCGGCCCGCCGCCGCCATGCCGTGCCGCAGGATCCGCTGGAGCAGCAGCGGGTCGATGTTCCCGCCGGACAGGACCGCCACCACCGGGCCGCCGCCCCCGTACAGCTCGGGCCGGCTCAGCAGGGCGGCCACCGGGCTGCACCCGGCCGGCTCGACGACGAGCTTGGCGCGCTCCAGGCAGAGCAGCAGGGCACTGGAGAGGGCGTCCTCGGAGACGGTGCGGACGCCGTCGAGGAGGTCCCCGATGATGTGGAAGGGGATGTCGCCGGGGCGGCCGACCTTGATTCCGTCGGCCATCGTGACCGGGTTGTCGATCGATACCGGGTGCCCGACCCGCAGCGAGGGCGGGTAGGCGGCGGCGCCCTCCGCCTGGACGCCGATCACCTTCACGTCCGGCCGCAGCGCCTTCACGGCGACCGCGATGCCCGCCGCGAGGCCGCCGCCTCCGATGCCGACGAGGATCGTCCGCACCTCCGGGCACTGCTCCAGGATCTCCAGGCCGACCGTGCCCTGGCCCGCGATGATGTCGCGGTGGTCGAACGGGTGGATGAACACCGCCCCGGTGCGGTCCGCGTACTCCTCGGCCGCCGCCAGGGTCTCGTCGACGACCTGCCCGTGCATCCGCACCTCGGCCCCGTACTCCCGCGTCGCCGCCACCTTCGGCAGCGGCGCCCCGACCGGCATGAACACCGTCGAGCGGACGCCGAGGAGGGAGGAGGCCAGGGCCACGCCCTGGGCGTGGTTGCCCGCGCTGGCCGCGACCACGCCTGCGGCCCGCTGCTCGGGACGCAGGCCGGCGATGCGCACGTACGCGCCGCGCAGCTTGAAGGAGCCGGTCCGCTGGAGGTTCTCGCACTTGAAGTGGACCGGGGAGCCGGTGAGGGCGGTCAGGTGCCGGCTGCCTTCCATCGGCGTGACCCGGGCGACGCCGGAGAGCATCTTCTGGGCCCCCCGGACGTCGTCGAGGATGACCTGCGGAACGGGCACGGGCACGCGGTAGTTCATGCCGCCAGTCTCGCAGCCCCCGGGGATCACGGTCCGGTCAGCGGAACCCCGCGGTGGAGCCGGGCATCGGAGCCAGGCCTTCCGGACCGGGCACGTGCCCGAGGCGACAGGCGCCGGAGGGCAGGGCTCCGGGGGCCCACAGGGGGCGAAATCACGCCATCCGGGACGGGCTCGCGGCCTCGGTCCGTACTGCCCGTATCAGTTCTCGTACGAGGCGTACGGGCCGCCCCACGGCCGCGTACTCTGTCCCCCAACCTTGTCGGCCCCACGCGAAGAGAGCTCACGGCCATGCCCTCCAACCCGGCCAATTCCGACCTGCCCACGGCGGCCGAGGCGTCCGCCGAAGCCGGGCTCCTCGACGCGCTCCAGCACCAGGTGGCCGTCTTCGCCCGGCGCGCGGAGCAGACCCGCCTGGGCGGGGTCGGCCAGGCCCGCAACTCGATGGACCGCGCCGCGTACCTGCTGCTGAACCGGCTCGACCTGGAAGGCCCGATGGGCGTCAAGGCGCTCGCCGGCGGCATGGGCATCGACTCCTCCACCGTCACCCGCCAGGTCGCGCCGCTCGTCGACAGCGGCCTGGTCAAGCGCACCTCGCACCCGGAGGACGGGCGGGCCGTGGTCCTCGCGCTCTCCCCGCGCGGGCTCGCGCGGCTGGAGGAGGTCCGCTCCTCGCGGCGCGAGCTGATGGCCCGGGTGACGGACGGCTGGTCCGAGGAGGAGCGCGAGTCGTTCACCGGGCTGCTGACCCGGTTCAACGGCTCGCTGTCGGAGCTGATGGGCGCCGTGTCGGAGGCGGGCCCCGCTTCCTGATCCGCCGGCTCGATCCGGAGTCCGTCCGACCTCTTGGCCGGGCGGTCCCCCTGCCCCCACTATGTGGCCTGTGGACGACCACGGGCCGGGCACCTACGCGGAGTTCGAGGCCTTCGTCGCAGGTGCGGCGGGGCGGCTCCTGCACGTCGCCGTCCTGCTGACCGCCGAGCCGGAGACCGAGCCCGCCGCCGCCCGCCGGCTGCTCGCGGGCGCGCTGGCCCGTACGTACGTGCAGTGGCGCCGGGTGCGCGGCGACGACCCGTACGACCACACCCGCCAGGAGCTGTGCGCCGCCTTCGCCCGCACCGGCTGGCGCCACCACGGCGGTACGGGGGTCCTCGCGCCGCTCGGCCCGCTGGAGCGGCTCGTACTGGTGCTGCGCGTGTACGAGGGCGTCGCCGAGGAGGTCACGGCCGCCCAGCTGGGACTGCCGGTCGAGCGGGTGCGGGCGCTGTGCACCCGGGCCGTGGCCGCCGTGCGCTCCCAGGAGGCGGCATGAGCGCCCCCGACCGCAAGGAGGACCAGGTCAGGCGGCTGCTGGAGGGCCCCCGCCCGGTGGTTCCGGCCGGGCTGGCGGCGAGTGCCGCGGCCCGCGGGGGCCGGCTGCTGCGCCGCCGGCGGGCGCTGCGCCGGGTCGGCTGGACGCTGCTCGCCGCGGCGGCGGTGGCCTTCGCGGTGTGGGCCTCGCTGACCCGCCCGTGGGAGGTGCCGCCGAGCGGTGTCTCCCCGCCCCTGGAGGGCTGGTAGCCACCGCCCGGCCGCTCTCGTCGTACGGAAATGACTAGCCGAGGGCCTGGGTCAGGTCCGCGATCAGGTCGTCGGCGTTCTCGATGCCCACCGAGACGCGGATCAGGTCCGCCGGGACCTCCAGGGCCGAGCCGGCCACCGAGGCGTGGGTCATGCGGCCCGGGTGCTCGATGAGGGACTCGACGCCGCCGAGGGACTCGGCCAGAGTGAAGATCTTGGTGCGCCCGCAGACCGCGACGGCCTCCTCCTCGCCGCCGGCGACCTGGAAGGAGATCATTCCGCCGAAGTTGCGCATCTGCTTGGCGGCGATCTCGTGGCCCGGGTGCTCGGCCAGGCCCGGGTAGAGGACCTTGGTGACCTTCGGGTGGCGCTTGAGCAGCTCCACGATCTTCTCGGCGTTCTCCGCGTGCCGGTCCATGCGCACCGCGAGGGTCTTGATGCCGCGCAGCACGACCCAGGAGTCGAAGGGGCCGGCCACGGCGCCCATCGCGTTCTGGTGGTACGCCAGTTCCTCGCCCAGCGCCGCGTCCGCGGCCACCAGCGCGCCGCCGACCACGTCGGAGTGGCCGCCCATGTACTTGGTCAGCGAGTGCACGACCACGTCCGCGCCGAGCGCGAGGGGCTGCTGGAGGTAGGGGGAGGCGAAGGTGTTGTCCACGACCAGCTTGGCGCCGGCCGACCGCGCGATGTCGGCGACGACGGCGATGTCGGTGATGCCGAGCAGCGGGTTGGAGGGGGTCTCGACCCAGATGACCTTGGTCTTCGGGGTCAGGGCGGCCCGTACGGACGCCGCGTCGGAGGTGTCGGCCACCGACCACTCCACGCCCCAGCGGGAGACGACCTTCGCGAAGAGGCGGAAGGTGCCGCCGTAGGCGTCGTTCGGGATGACCACGTGGTCGCCCGGGGAGAGCAGCGTGCGCAGCAGGCAGTCCTCGGCGGCGAGGCCGGAGGCGAAGGCCAGGCCGCGGGCCCCGCCCTCCAGCGCCGCGAGGTTCTCCTCCAGCGCGGTCCGGGTCGGGTTGCCGCTGCGGCTGTACTCGTAACCGCCGCGGAGTCCGCCGACGCCGTCCTGCTTGTACGTGGACACCTGGTAGATCGGGGGCACGACCGCGCCGGTCTGCGGGTCCGCCGTGTTGCCCGCGTGGATCGCGCGGGTCTCGAAGCTCTGGTGCTCGTGGCTGTCGTCGCTCATGGGCAGAGCTTATGGGGTGCCGGGCCGGAGGGCGGCTGGGGCATTGGCCTTCGCGCGGGTGCGTCTGGTTCGCTGGGGGGCATGGAGATTCTGTGGTTCCTGATCGCGCTCGGCCTGCTCGTGGCCGCCTTCAGCCCGTACATACGGCGCAGGCGGGGCGGCAACCTGCGCCTGGTTCCGCCGGGCAGCCCGGACGCGGCCGACCCCGAGAACTACGGTTTCGCCCGCCAGGAGCGCCTGGACATCCGGGTCCCGGGGCCCGACGACGATCTGATGGACGCCCTGGAGGCCGTGCAGCGCACCGGGCAATGGCAGGCGGCGTCCCAGCTGCTGGCCGGGACCCCGAAGGAGGGCGAGCCGCGCTGGCAGCGGGTCCAGGCCTTCGGCGGGGCCGCGGCGCTGGAGCTGGTCGCGGAGCCCGGGGTCGGCGCGCGCTGGCTGAAGGCGTGGCGGCTGGAGGCGGAGAAGGACGCGGGCGGCGCGCAGGTGCACGCGGAGCTGCTGGTGCAGCAGGCGTGGCGGCATTCGGGCGGCGTGGGTTCCACGGACCACCGGATCATCCTGGAGGAGGCCCGGGAGGCGTGCCGCAAGGCGGCGCTGCTGGCGCCGGGCGACCCGGTCCCGCACATCACGGAGCTGGCGGTGGCGCGGGCGCTGGGGTACTCGGAGGCGGAGTTCGACGCACTCTGGGCGAAGGTCATCGACGTGGCGCCGGCGCACATGGGCGCGCACCTGGCGGCGCTGCACTACTGGTGCGAGAAGTGGCACGGCTCGCGGGAGAAGTCGGACGCCTTCGCGCACGCGGCGGCCGCCCGCGCCCCGCAGGGCTCGCTGCTGGCGGCGCTGCCGCTGTTCGCGGTGTACGAGCACGTGCCGGACGTCGTCCTGACGAACTTCTGGCAGGGGTCGGTGGTGACCCGGGCCGTGGAGGGCGCGCTGTACGCGGTGCACAGCGCCCGCCAGGACGACCCGATGCTGGCGCACGTACGGCACATGCTGCTGTCCTTCCTGGTGCCGATGGAGCGCTGGGCGGAGGCGATGGAGCAGATCCGCCACATCGACGGCTACGTCGGCGCCCTCCCGTGGTCGGCCTCCCCGGACCCGGCGGCCCAGTACGCGGTGTTCCGCGCCCTGGCGGTCGCCGGCTACGAGGCCAACGGCGGCTCCCCGGCGACCCTGCCCCACTGACCCGGCGCGGCCCGCGGGGGTCGTCTACGGGTACATCGGCGCGCTGCCCTGGTACTACTCGGGGACACCGAAGGGGCGGTACCTGTACGCCCGGAACCGGGCAGTGCCGGCGACGGCCGGGCCGGGCGCGTGAGCCGCAGGAAATGACGGAAGTATGACGTGGCGGCCGGGGGCGGGCCTGGGGGAATCCAGGTCCGCCCCCGTCCGTTGAAGGGAGCACCACTAGGAGGGAATCATGTTCTCGTACCGCCGCACGCCCGAGCTCCCCACCCGCGAGGAGGCCCTTCAGGGCCGCGCGACCCCGCAGTTCTCGCTCCCGGACCGGCACACCGTCCTCGGCAACCCGCTCGCCGGCCCGTACCCGGCCGGGCTGGAGGTGGCCGACTTCGGTCTGGGCTGCTTCTGGGGCGCGGAGCGCAAGTTCTGGCAGACCCCGGGGGTGTGGACCACGCTGGCCGGCTACCAGGGCGGGTTCACCGAGAACCCGACGTACGACGAGGTGTGCTCGGGCCGGACCGGCCACACCGAGGTCGTACGCGTGGTCTTCGACCCGGCGCAGGTTTCGTACGCCACCCTCCTGAAGCTGTTCTGGGAGTCGCACAACCCCACCCAGGGCTTCCGCCAGGGCAACGACGTCGGCACCCAGTACCGCTCGGCGATCTACACCCACTCCGAGGCCCAGCAGGCGGAGGCCGAGGCCTCCCGCACCGCGTACCAGCAGGTCCTGGTGTCGTCGGGCTACGGCGAGATCACGACGGCGGTCCTCCCGGCGGCGGAGCGCCCCTTCTGGCCGGCGGAGCCCTACCACCAGCAGTACCTGGACAAGAACCCGGACGGCTACTGCGGCATCGGCGGCACGGGCGTGAGCTGCCCGATCGGCGTGGCCCGCGCCGACGGCTGACAGCCCCGCCCCCGGGGGCCGATGCCTGACGGGCCCCGTACGCCCTGCACTCGGACCGGGTGTGGCTGGATGCCACCCCGGTCCACCCGGCTCAGTCCGTGACGATCTGGTTGTCCTCGATCCGGCTGTCGTCCGCCTTGCGCTCCACCTGGGCCGCGTTGCCCGCTTCGATCGTGGAATTCCGGATCGTCCCCCGGTTCACGGCGTTCTCCGTGACGTCGGATCCGAGCCGCGCCGTGATGGCGCCTCCGGTGATGGTGGAACCTCCCTCGGCCGTCTGCCGGACGGTCGTGCGCCGGGGCCCCGTGTCGGTGTGAGCGCGGTCCCACCACGCGAGTGCGGCAGCGGCCGCGACGAACACCCCCAGGGCGATGCCCAGGGACCAGTTCCACTCGTCGGTGACCATGTTGGTGACGTAGCCGGTGGCAGCGCTGAGCGTCACGGAAAGTGCGGCGCCCACACCGGGCTTGATCCCTGCCATGAAGCTCCCCGAGTGATGATTTCGCGGACAGTCCGACAAGTCGCCTGACTATGATGCAACTTCCCACCGACATGGCGCCAATCCTCCGTACTGTGATGCCGGTTCTTGGATTTGGGGAGGACGGGATGCGCGCCGATGCAGGACTGTTCACCGACCGCGAGGAGCCGCTGGCGGCATTCGGCCGCCTGATGTCCACCGGCGCCTCACCGGACAGGACTCTCGTGTACTGGGGTGTCTCGGGGCAGGGGAAGTCGTCCCTGCTGCGGCACATCCGCCAGAGCCCGACCGCACCGCGCCGCTGCGAACTGATCGATCTGGATCCGCTGCTGGCCGTGGACGCGCAGTCCGGGGAGTTGGGGCGGGACCTGGCGACCGTGCTGGTGGACAGCATTGCCCGCGTCATAGCGAACTGGTCCGCACACCCCCTTCTCGCACGCCGCCGCTACGCACGGTTCCGATCACGGCTGCGCGCCGCGTCGACCGCAACGTCGACGTACGTCAACACGCACGTGCAGGCCATCGAGGCCAGCTCCGTCTCCGGGACCTCCGTCCACGTGGACGCCAGGCAGGCGAGGACGTCCGTCGACCGGGACGTCCTCACCGACGAGTTGTGCCGGCTGGCCCGCAGCCTGCGCCGCCGCCGCTGCGTGCTGATGCTGGACACGAGCGAGCGCCTGCGCCTCCTTACCGACGCCACTGCCGGATCCTCCGAGCACAGCGATCGCCAGGGGGGTGTCGGCCAGTGGTTCGCCAGCGTGCTGCTGCCCAGACTCCTCGACGAGGCACGCGGGCTGAGGGTGGTACTGGCCGGACGCGAGCCGGTGGAGTACCTGCCCGCCCACATCGTCGCGGAGCGGGTCGAGCTGACCGAGTGGACGCTGGAGCACACGTTCCAGTACCTCGATTCCTGCGGCCTCGACGCCCAGAAGTTGAGCCGTCCCGTGCACATGGTGTGCCGGGGAGTGCCGGTCTGGACCGCCCTCGTGGCCGAGCTCGCCAGACACAGCCGCGACGCCGACGAGGCCATCACACCTCAGTGGCTGGCCGAGGCCGCCGCCGGACGGGCGGCCCACGAATGGCTTCCCAACCACTTCATGCAACGCCTGCCACGCGAGCAGCGCCGCGTGGTGCTGGCCGCGGCCACGCTGCGCAGCGTGTCGAAAGAGGCGGTGGGCATCCTCCTCGAAGAGACGCGGCTGTCGCCGGAGTGGTACGAGACGCTGTGCGGCTACTCCTTCATGCGCGTGGTCCAAGAGCCCCAGGGGCGACCGGAGCGGCGCATGCACGATCTGGTGCGGCTGGCCGTCCTCACCTACCTCGACCACGAAGAGCCGTCCTACCGGCAGGCGTTGCACGAGCGCGCGGCAGCGTACTTCGCTGCACGGAGCAGCTTCATGGACGAGGCCTACCACCGGTTCGCCACGGGCGACGCCACCTGCGTGGACGCTTGGCAGCAGCGGCAGCACGAGCTGGAGCGCGTCGGCGACACGGACGAGGTGGTCCGGCTCGTCGAGATCGTCACCGCTCCGGAGCAGGCACCGCACACCTTCCGGCACTTCCCGGCCATGGCCGCATCGGCGGCCCTCACGGGCGGACGCATCGCACTCGACCAGGATCGCGACGACGATGCCGCATCGCTGCTGCGCCAGGCCTACGACAGCTTTCATGGTGCGCACGACAAGAAGGGGCAGGCCCAGACACTGAAACTGCTGGGCCAGGTCGCCGAGAAGGACGGATCCGACGAGGCGGTGGTCCTGTACGAGCGGGCGCTGCGCATTAACCGGTCGCTGGGCATGACGAAGGCCAGCGGGCACCTGCTGCGGACCCTGGCCAGACTCCGGACCGCGTCCGACCCCACTGCGGCAGCGCGCATGTTGGAGGAAGCCCGTGCGCTCCTGCTCGCGGTGGGCGACCACATCTGCGCCGCGGACGCGCTGCGGCGCAGGGCGGATCTGAGCCACAGCACGGACGGGGCGTCCGAGTGGGCGGAGGGCCTCTACCGTCAGGCGCTGGAAGAGCACCGGGCGATCGGAGACGGCTTCGGCCGGGCCAGGACGATGAAGTCACTGGCGATCATGCTCGCGGAGTCGAACGAACAAGACGGTGAGGCCGAATCCCTCTATCGGGAAGCAGCGGAGCTCTTCAAGGAGACGGAAGACTCCTACGCCGCCGATGACACGCTCAACCGCCTGTGCACACTCCTGCGCAGAACCGGCCGGGAGGAGGAAGCGGAGACGCAGTACCGCACCCTCCTGGCGGAATACCGGGACGCCTCCGAGAGCCACGCAGAGGCAGTGATCCTGCACAACTTGGGCACCCTGCTCATCGATACGGGCCGCCCGAACGAGGCCGAGCCCCTCCTACGGCGATCGGTCGAAATCAACCGGTCCGAGGGAGATCCGGCGAAGGAGGCACTGAGCCTCCTCGCGCTCGCGAAGCTCGCACGATTCGACGGGAAGACCGACACGGAGGAGCGGCTGCTGGCACAGGCCACGGAGCTGGCCGACACCCACGAGGATCCCGTACTCCGCTCACGCGTCCTGCATGCCCGTGCCCATTTCGCGGCGCGCGGGCACCTGGCCGACCGGGCGGACACCCTGTTCCGCGACGAACTCGACATCATGGAGCACCTCGGCGATCGCGACGGCGAGGCCGGCACACTGAAGTGCCGCGGCCACCTCGCCATGGCAGAGCGTCGCTTCGCGGACGCGGAGTCGTATTTCACGAAGGCTCTGCGCATCCAGGAAGAACTGAGGAACCGCCCGGGCCAGGCGACCGTTCTGGTCCTGCTCGGCGATGCCGCACTGCGGACCCATGGTGAAGCAGAGGCCGCGGCCCACTACGAGAAGGCCGTGAGACTGCTCGGGGGCAGTGCGGGTGGCCGGCCTGAGGTCCATGCCCTCAGAGACCTGGCCATCCTCACACTGCGCAGGGACGTGCACGAGGAGTCGAACCAGCAGGAGGCGATCCGGCTCTTCGAAAGGAGTCTCACCATCGCTCTGGAGGTCGGTGACGAAGACTGCGGACACCTGGCGTGGGTAAACCTTGCCGCCCTGGGCGCCTGGAGAGGTGATCGAGAACCGGAAGCACGCCGGATCCTGGAACTCATCATGGTCCTGATGGCCAAGAAATACGCTCCGCCCGTGGTCCGGATCAAGCGTGCGACAGCACGGAGCATGCTGGGTGTCAGCGCCCACCATGCGGCGCCGGGCGCTGTGGCGCGAGCCGCCTACGCGCACCTGTACAACGGCTGGGGGCGGGGACCGCGCCATCGCCTGCGCGTCTTCCTCTCCGTCCTCCGTCCGCGCGGCTAGCGCGGCGGTCGGTCGGTCCGCCGGTCGGCCGGTCCGCCCCGGGCGCCTGATGCTGTCAGATCGTCGAGGCGTCGATCACGAAGCGGTAGCGGACGTCGCTGGCCAGGACCCGGTCGTACGCGGCGTTGATCTCGGCGGCGGGGATCAGTTCGATCTCCGAGCCCAGGCCGTGCTCGGCGCAGAAGTCCAGCATCTCCTGGGTCTCGGCGATGCCGCCGATCATCGAGCCGGCCAGGGTCTTGCGGCCCTGGATGACGGAGAACAGGTTCAGCTCGACCGGCTCCTCCGGGGCGCCGACGTTCACGAGCGCGCCGTCGACCTTGAGCAGGCCCAGGTACGCGTCGAGGCCGAGCGGGGCCGAGACCGTCGAGATGACCAGGTCGAAGCTGCCGGCCAGCTTCTCGAAGGTGGCCTCGTCGCTCGTGGCGTAGTAGTGCGAGGCGCCCAGCCGCAGGCCGTCCTCCTGCTTGCGCAGCGACTGCGAGAGGACGGTGACCTCCGCGCCGAGGGCCGCCGCTATCTTCACGCCCATGTGGCCGAGCCCGCCCAGGCCGACGATCGCGACCTTCTTGCCGGGGCCCGCCTGCCAGTGCTTCAGCGGGGAGTACAGGGTGATCCCGGCGCACAGCAGCGGGGCCGCGACGTCGAGGGACAGGCCGTCGGGGATGCGGACGGTGTAGTTCTCGTCGACGACGAGGTGCGTGGAGTAGCCGCCGTACGTGGGCTCGCCCTGCTTGTCGAGGGCGTTGTACGTGCCGGTCATGCCCTTGACGCAGAACTGCTCCTGCCCGCGCAGGCAGTACTCGCACTCCCGGCAGGAGTCCACGAAGCAGCCGACGCCGACGTGGTCGCCGACCGCGAACTTCGTGACGCCCGGGCCGACTTCGGCGACGACACCGGCGATCTCGTGCCCCGGGACCATCGGGTAGATGCCCTCGCCCCAGCCGTCGCGGACCTGGTGGATGTCGGAGTGGCAGATGCCGGCGTACTTGACCTCGATGAGGACATCGTGCTGGCCGACGGGGCGGCGCGGCACGGTGGTGCGCTCCAGCGGGGCCTTCGCGGCGGGGGCGGCGTAGGCGGCGACCTGGGTGACGGACATGGGAGGGCTCCTCGAACGCTGCGGAAGATCTGCGGTGGAGCCAAAGATGCCGAACCGCCGGCCCGCCACCCAGCCCCCTGTCCTGCCTAGGACCGGCGGTCCTACCCCTGACGGGGTCAGGAACACGGTCCCGCCGCGACGGCCGCCCGGCGATACTGGCGTCATGGACCAGCTTGATCAGCGTGCCGAACTGGGCGAGTTCCTCCGCTCCCGCCGCGCGCGGCTGCGCCCCTCGGACGTCGGCCTGCCGGACTACGGGCGCCACCGCCGCGTACCGGGGCTGCGCCGCGAGGAGCTGGCGCAGCTGGCGGGCGTCTCGGTGGCGTACTACACGCGGCTCGAACAGGGGCACGGCCAGAACGTGTCCGCCGAGGTGCTCGACGCGATCGCCCGGGCGCTGCGCCTGGACGGCACGGAGACGGCCCACCTGACCCACCTGGCCCGCCCCAGACCCCGCAGGCAGCGCGCGAGGCAGTACCGGGCGGAGCACGTGCGTCCGGAGCTGCGGACGCTGATGGACGCGATGGACGGGGTGCCCGCGTACCTCCTGGGGCGGCGGCAGGACGTCATCGGGTGGAACCGGCTGGCTGCGGCGGTGTTCGGGGACTTCGGCCTGCTGCCGCCCCAGGAGCGGAACCTGGTGCGGCTGGTGTTCCTGGACCCGGCGGCGGCCGAGCTCTACGCGGACTGGGACTGCCTGGCCTGCCGGGTCGTGAGCAGTCTGCGCATGTACGCGGGCGAGCACCCGGACGACGAACAGCTGTCGGCGCTGGTCGGTGAGCTGTCGGTGAAGAACGAGGAGTTCCGCCGGCTGTGGGCGGCGCACACGCTTGCGGACAACAAGACGCACGGGGTGAAGAACCTGCGGCACCCCTTGGTCGGCGAACTGTCCCTGTCTTTCGAGACGCTGGCCCTGCCGGGCGACTCGGCACAGGTCCTGGTCACCTACCACGCGGCGCCGGGTTCCCCCTCGCAGGACGCGCTGCGGATGCTGGCCTCCTGGTCGGCGCCCGCCGCCGCTCCGTCGGCTCCCTCCGCCGCCCCTGCCGCTCCTTCTTCGGCTGCTTCGTCCCCTGACGGGGCTACCGCCTGAGCTACGACGGATGGCGGGGAGCCTCGCCGTTTCCGGGGGCTCCCCGCCATCCGCGGGGGTCGGTCGAACCGGTCGGTCGAACCGGTCGGTCGAACCGGTCGGTCGAACCGGTCGGTCGAAACCGGAGGTCAGGCGGCCGTGCCGGCCTTCCAGTCCGCCCAGCTCATGTTCCAGCCGTTGAGGCCGTTGTCCGGCTTGATGGTCTTGTCCGGCGAGTTGACCACCGTGACCACGTCACCGATGAGCGAGTTGTCGTAGAGCCAGGCAGCGGGCTGGTTCGGGTCGTTGGCACCCTGGGCGTCGTTCAGACCGACACAGCCGTGGCTCGTGTTCACGCTGCCGAAGATCGAGTCCGATCCCCAGTAGTTGCCGTGGATGAACGTGCCGGACTGGGACAGCCGCATCGCGTGCGGGACGTCCTTGATGTCGTACTCGCCCTTGCCCTCACTGTTCTTGAAGCCGACAGTGGAGCCGTCCATCCGGGTCTCCTTGAACTTCTCGGAGATCACCATCTGGCCGTTGTACGTCGGGTTCTCCGGGGAGCCCGCCGAGATCGGGATGGTCTTGAGGACCGCGCCGTCCCGGGTGACGGTCATCTTCTTCGTCTTCGCGTCGACCGTCGAGACCTGGCTGCGGCCGATCTTGAAGGTGGCGGTCCGGTTCTGCACGCCCTGGACGCCGGGGGCGCCCTGCACCCCGTCCAGCGCCAGCTTCAGCGTGACGGTGGAGCCGGCCTGCCAGTACTGCTCGGGGCGGAAGTCCAGGCGCTGCGCGCTGAACCAGTGCCCGACGACCTCCTGGCCGCTGCTGGAGCTGACGGTGATCGCCGCCTGGACCGCCTTCTGGTCCTTGATCGGCTTGTTGAACGTGATCGAGACCGGCATGCCCACGCCGACCGTCTGGCCGTCGTCCGGTATGAACGAGCCGACGAAGCTGTTCTCCGGGGAGACGGTGGTGAAGGACGCGTTCTCGTGCGCCTCCTTGCCGGCCTCGTCCTTGGCGGTCGCGGCCAGGACGTACTTCGTGGAGCGCTTCAGCGCGGCGTCCGGCTTCCAGCTCTTGCCGTCGGCGGCTATCTTGCCGGCCACGGCCGCGCCCTCGGAGGTCTTCAGCTCGACCGCCGTGAGGGTGCCGTCGGCGACGGCGACGTTGGTCGCGTCGTTCAGGCCGACATTGGTCGCGCCGTCCTTCGGCGTGATCGTCATCTTGGCCTTGGAGGCGTCCTTGGCCGCGGCCGCGTCCACGTCCGACTGGGACTTGCCGCTGCTCGCGTCGCCGCCCTTGGCCTTGCCTTCGTCGCCCCCACCGCAGGCCGAGAGCATCAGCACGCCACCGAGTACGGCGGATATGGCCACCAGGGACCTTCTCCGCCGCTTCTTGTCCGTCCTCACACGCCACTCCATCGTTGCCAGAACCCCCGGGCTTCCCCCGGCGACCGCCGGTGGTGCCCCGATCAAGGCAGGGAGACACGCCCCCTGCCCCGCACCAGTCAACGCGTTGAAGGGCCGGATCGGTTCCACATCCCGTTTGAATGTGGGCAACCACACGGTCAGGCGTTGTCGGTCGTCTCTTCGTCGTACTCCCCATCTTCCTCGCCCAGGTCCCACTCCATGGACTCGGGGTCGTATTCGACGGGCTCGCTGCTCCAGGAGGCCTGCGCCAGCTCCACCCCGGGGATGTCCGCGACCAGGTCAGTGGGGTCGACGAGGTATGCGAGCGCCTCCGATTCGTCTTCCCGTACCGCCGATTCGGCGTGGCCGCGCTCCTCGTCCGGCATGAACTCGTCGGCTTCGATGTGCGCGAGCGCGGCGCTGGTGAGCGCATCGGCGTCGGGCACTTCCAGTACCAAATCCACTCGAAGCCGGACGTATCGTGATGTGTCAGAAGGGTTCATACGACGGAGCGTAAGCCCGCGGCAGCCCCGACTTTCCCACGACCCGCCCTTGTCCGTAGCATCACCGCACACGGCCAATTCGCTGCGTCCGCAAGGGGGATCGCACCGTGTCCGCACGTCGACCGCTGCTCACCGCTCTCGGGGCGACCAGCCTCCTCGCCGCCCTCTGGTTCGTGCCCTCGGCGAACGCCACCGCACCGGGGTCCGCGGGGTCCGAATCCTCCATGTCCTCCGGTTCCGGTTCTGGTTCCGGTTCCGCCGCGCCGGAGTCCGCCAACACGGCGGGTACCGGGTCGGTGACCACGCTGGTGGCGCAGTCCTCGGACGCTTCCGGCGACACCGCCCAGAGCGCCGGTCAGGTTCCGCTGGGGCTCGCCGACACCGGCGGGATCGACACCACCCCGTACCTGCTGGGCGGCACGCTCTGCCTGGGCCTCGGGGCCGGGTTCGTCACCTATTCCGTACGCCGCTCGCGCGCGTAGCGCCCGTACGAACACGCGCCGAAGGGCCGCCCCCGGGGACTCCCGGGAGCGGCCCTTCGCGGTGCGAGTACGACTTAGGCGAGCGGGCCCGTCACCGGCTCCACCGCCGCGACGAGGCCGCCACTGCGGACGAACGCGTCGGCCGCGGCCAGGTCGGGGGCGAGGAAACGATCCGGCCCGGGACCCTCCACACCGGCCGCCCGAGCCGCCGCGATGGCCGCCCGGCTCGCCGGGGCAGGGGTGAGCCCGTGCCGCAGCTCGATGGCCCGGGTGGCCGCGTACAGCTCGATCGCGATGATCCGGGTCAGGTTGTCCACGGCGGTACGGAGCTTGCGCGCGGCCGACCAGCCCATCGAGACGTGGTCCTCCTGCATGGCGGAGGACGGGATCGAGTCGGCGGAGGCCGGCACGGCCAGCCGCTTCATCTCGCTGACCAGGGCGGCCTGCGTGTACTGGGCGATCATCAGACCGGAGTCGACACCGGCGTCGTCCGCCAGGAACGGCGGCAGCCCGTGCGAGCGGTTCTTGTCGAGCAGCCGGTCGGTGCGGCGCTCCGCGATGGAGCCGAGGTCGGCCGCCGCGATCGCCAGGAAGTCCAGGACGTACGCGACCGGCGCGCCGTGGAAGTTGCCGTTGGACTCCACGCGCCCGTCGGGCAGCACCACCGGGTTGTCGACGGCGGAGGCCAGCTCGCGCGAGGCGACGAGGGCGGCGTGCGCCATGGTGTCGCGGCCGGCGCCGGCGACCTGCGGGGCGCAGCGCACCGAGTAGGCGTCCTGCACGCGCGGGGCGGACTCCTCCTGGAAGTGCCCGGTGAGCCCGGAGCCCTTCAGGACGGCGGCCATGTTCGCGGCGGAGGCGCCCTGGCCCGGGTGCGGGCGGATGGCGTGCAGCTCGGGCGCGAGCACCTTCTCGGTGCCGAGCAGCGCTTCGAGGGTCAGCGCGGCGGTGATGTCGGCGGACTTGTAGAGCTTGCCGAGGTCGGCGAGGGCCATGACCAGCATGCCGAGCATGCCGTCGGTGCCGTTGAGGAGGGCGAGGCCCTCCTTCTCCTTGAGCTCGACGGGCTGGATCCCGGCCTCGGCGAGCAGCTCGCCGGCGGGGCGCACGACCCCGTCCGGACCCTCGGCGTCGCCTTCGCCCATCAGGGTGAGTGCGCAGTGCGAGAGCGGCGCGAGGTCGCCGGAGCAGCCGAGCGAGCCGTACTCGTGGACGACGGGCGTGATGCCGGCGTTGAGTACGTCGGCCATCGTCTGCGCGACGGACGGCCGGACGCCGGTGTGGCCGGAGGCGACGGTCTTCAGGCGCAGGAACATCAGGGCGCGCACGACCTCCCGCTCGACGCGCGGGCCCATGCCGGCGGCGTGCGAGCGGACGATGTTGCGCTGGAGCTGGGCGCGCAGCTCGGGGCTGATGTGCCGGGAGGCGAGGGCGCCGAAGCCGGTGGACACCCCGTAGACGGGTTCGGGCTTGGCGGCGAGGGCGTCGACGATCGCGCGGGCGCGGGCGAGGGCGTCGAGCGCCTCGCCGGACAGCTCGATCCGCGCGTTGCCGCGGGCGACGGCGATGACGTCCTCGGCGGTGGTCCCGGACGTCCCCACCACGACAGTGTGCATATCCATATTCAGCAGCCTACGGACTGAATCGCTTCATGTCACCCCTCTTCACGCGCCCCTCGCGCGGCTCGGCACGGGAGCGGGTCAAGACCGGCCGCGGAAGCGGCGCCGCTCCCCCGGCACCTCCTGCGCGGCAGCGGCATCGGCCAAGCGGACGACGGCGGTGTCGCGGCCTGCGACCACGGGCTTCGGGGAGCGGGCGGCCTTGGCCTTGTACTGGGCGGCGTCGGCCAGCCGGAACAGCCGCCGGGAGGACTTCACGGGCCCGATCGGGTCCCCGGTGGACGCCACCCCGCAGGCCACGCCCTCCCCGAGCTCCAGCTCGGCGGCGCGCAGGCACAGCTCCTCGGTGACCCGTACCACCTCGTCGGCCGGGGGCCCGACGCTGACCAGGCAGAACTCGTCGCCGCCGAGCCGGGCGACGAGCGCGCCGGGCAGCATGGCCCCGCAGAGGCTGAGCACCGACCCGAACCGCTCCAGCAGCCGGTCGCCCATGGCGTGCCCGAGGGTGTCGTTGACCTTCTTGAGCCCGTTCAGGTCGCATACGACGAGGCTGACCACGGCGGCGCCGCGCCGGTGCTCCTCCAGGGCCTCGTCGAGCCGCATGTCGACGGCGCGCCGGTTGGCGAGGCCGGTCAGGGGATCGGTGAAGGCGAGGCGGCGGGCCTCCTCCAGCCGCTCGTTCTGCGCGAGGCCGGCGGCGACGACGGCGGCCAGTACGGTCGCGAACTCGGCGTCGTCCGCGTCGAAGTCGGGCAGGCCGGCGTCGCGGGCGACGTACAGCTCGCCCCAGGCGCGGCCGCTGAGCACGATGGGCGCGACCACGCAGGTCCCGCGGCCGCGGCGGCGCAGGGCCTCGCCGCGCCGCCCGGGGCGGCCGCCGCCGGCCCCTTCCACCCAGGCGTGCGGCCCGCCGCCCCCGACCCACCGCTCGTGCAGGAACTCGGTGATCTCGGGAAAGTCGTGGACGGGATAGGACTCGTCCTCGGGAAACTCCTCTTCCCCGCCCCGCAGCCCGCCCTCGTTCACGAGCACGCGGAGCCGGCCGCGCTCGCGCTCCCAGGCGGAGATCGCGGCGAAGGAGCCGTCCATCGCGAGCCGGGCCCCGCGGGCCGCGGCCCGGACGCCGTCCCGCGGTGCACATGCGGCGGCCATGGCCTGCGCCAGCCCCACGACGGCTCGCAGCCGCCCGTCGACTCCCATCACTCCAGGTTAGGGAGTTTTGTCAGATTTGCCGACAATCGCCGCGATCTTGCGACGTACGGCTAGCGGCCCGGCCAGTTGGGGCGGCGCTTCTCGTTGAACGCCGCCACGCCCTCCGCGCGGTCCCCCGAGAAGGCCACCGTCCGCCAGGCCGCGTCCTCGATCTCCAGGCCCGCCGTCAGGTCCATCCCGTGGCCCAGGCGCAGGGCGCGCTTTGCCGCCCGCAGGCCCACCGGGGAGTTCGCCGCCATACGGGCCGCCAGGGCGAGCGCCTCGGCCCGGTCCGTGCCCGCCGGGACCACCGAGTCGACCAGGCCCAGCGACAGCGCCTCCGCCGCCTCCACCCGCCGCGCCGTGAAGATCAGTTCCGCCGCCCGCGCCGCACCCACGCGCCGCGGCAGCAGCTGCGTACCGCCGCCGCCCGGGATCACGCCCACGGAGACCTCCGGCAGCCCGACCACCGCCGTCTCGTCCGCCACGATCACGTCGCACGCCAGCGCCAGCTCGAAGCCGCCGCCGAGCGCGAACCCGTGCACCGCCGCGATCGTCGGCATCGGCAGCTCCAGCACGCCCCCGTACGCGCCCCGCGTGGTCGGCCGCTGCCGCACCAGCTCGGCGTCGGAGAGCGAGTTGCGCTCCTTGAGGTCGGCCCCGACGCAGAACGCCCGCTCCACCGCCGACGACAGCACGACCACCCGTACCGACGCGTCCGCCGCGAGCTCCGCGCACGTGTCGCCGATGGCCCGCGCCATCTCCGTCGACACCGCGTTCATCGCCTTCGGCCGGTCCAGGACCAGCTCCGCGACCCCGTCCTCATGACGGCGCACAGCCACGAACTCAGACACAGCGACCACCGCGACCCTCCCGGTTAACGAACGTTACCCGGGGATCTTAGGCTTCCGCCGCGTCAGCGACCAGGGCTCCACGACCCCCAGACCGCGCACCGGCCGCTGCCACATCGGCTGGAGCGCGAAGCGGTACGCACCGCCGCCCTCCTCCGCCTCGGCCTCCTTCTCGGAGACCGGCGCCGCGCCCGTACGCCCCAGCTCCTCCGCCATCGCCCCGTCGACCAGCACCGCGTCCTTCGGCGCTATCGACGTCAGCCGCGAGGCCAGGTTCACGGTGGTCCCGAAGACGTCGCCCATCCGGGTCGTCACCGTCCCGAACGCCATGCCGACGCGCAGCTCCGGCATCTGGGCGTCCGCTTCCATCGTCTCGATCAGCCGCAGCGCGATCTCCGCCGCCGTGGCCGCGTCGTCGGCGCAGTACAGCACCTCGTCGCCCAGCGTCTTGATCAGCCGGCCGCCGTGCGCGGCCACGAGGTCCGCCGAGGTCGTCTCGAAGGACTCGACGAGCTCGCCGAGCTCCTCCTCCTCCAGCCGCCGCGTCAGGCGCGTGAAGCCGACCAGGTCCGCGAAGCCCACCGCGAGCCGCCGGTCGACCATCTCCTCGTCGTCCGCCACCTGCACCACCCGCCCGGTGGCCGCCGCCAGCTGGCGGCGCCACACGTAGACGAGGAACTCCTCCAGCTCCGGCAGCAGCAGCTCGACCAGCGGGTACGTGACCTCCGTACGGGTCATTCCCGGCTCCGGCGGCTCCGTCAGGCCCTCCAGGAAGGAGTCGATCTGCCATTCCGCCAGCCGGGCGGTGGTCTGCCCCGTGGACCGTGCCACCTGCACGGCCATCGGCTCGCTCAGCAGCCCGGCCTCGACCAGGCCCGCGAGCCGGCGCAGCGCCAGTACGTCGGCCTCCGTCAGCGCCTTGGCCTGGCCGATGTCCGCGAAGCCCATGGCCCGCCAGAAGCGGGAGGCGAGCTCCATCGAGACGCCGGCGCTGCGGGCCGCCTGGAACGGGGTGTACCGGCGCTCCGCGCCCAGGATCAGCTGCTCCAGCCGGATGGCGAGCGGGTCCGCCGTCGGCTGTGCGGTGTGGTCGACCTCGTGGTGGGGAGTGTGCTGGTCGCGCCCGATCGGGGTGCCCGGACCGGTGGACCCCGGGCCGGCCGGCCCCGGACCACCCGTCCGCGGGGCGGACGCGCCGGACGTAGAGTCGTCGACGGTCAAGGGCCGCCTCCTGTCCATTCCGTGCACACTGCCCTGCCGAACCGGGTGATCACCGGGAGGACCGGGATCGCCTAAACCATACGGCAGGTGTGCCGTAGCTCACTCCCCACTCCCCGCAGCCGTGGCCGCAGCGCCGGGCCGGCTACCGCACCGACCGCAGGTGGACGACGTCCCCGGCCCCCACGGCCTCGTGCTTGTCCTCGGCCGTACGGATCACGAGCCGCCCGTCCGCGTCGACCGCTTCCGCCGTCCCGGTGAGCGTGCGCCCGCCGGGCAGGTCCGCCCGTACGTGCCGGCCGAGGGTCACGCAGTCCGCCGCGTACGCCTCCTGGAGCCCGCTGGCGGCCGGGTCCCCGCCCGCCGCCCGCCAGTCCCCGTACCGCTGCTCCAGGGAGCGCAGTACGGCCTTGAGCAGGGGTTCCCGGTCCGTCACGGCGGCCTTGGCCAGGATCAGCGACCCGGCTTCCGGCACCGGCAGCTCGTCCTCGGTCAGGGTGACGTTGAGCCCGATCCCGATCACGACCCCGTCGCCGACCCGCTCGGCGAGGATGCCGCCGGTCTTGCGCTCCTCGCCGTTCACGGTGACGAGCAGGTCGTTGGGCCACTTGAGGGCCGTGTCCACGCCGGCGGCCCGGGACAGCCCGTTCGCCGCGGCCACACCGGCCAGCAGGGTCAGCCACCCCCACCGCTCCTGCGGTACGGAGTCGCCCGGCTTGAGCAGCACCGAGAAGAACAGCCCGGACCGCGGGGGCGCGACCCAGCTGCGGTCGAGCCGCCCGCGCCCGGCGGTCTGCTCCTCGGCGACGAGCACGGCCCCCTCGGGCAGCCCCCCGGCCCGGGCGGCGAGATCGGTGTTGGTGGATCCGGTGGCGGCGACCACCTCGACCGAGCTCCACAGCCCCCCGCCGGCGACGAGGGCCCGCTCCAGCGCGGCGGCGCTCAAAGGCGGCCGCTCAAGGCTCGACCAGCGGCCGGTGGAAGCCGCACCTGATGCATCTGATGGCGTCATGCAACCCACAGTAGGTGTGTCAAACGCCGCACTGCCGAGCGCCATGCCCGCCGATACGCTACGCACCAGTAGCCAGCAGTAGTCAATCAATTGACCAGGCAGTTGACACCACACAGGGAGCCGCGACCCCGATGTCACAACCCTCAGAGCCGATCGACATGCACACGACCGCGGGCAAGATCGCGGACCTGCAGCGCCGCATCGACGAAGCCACTCACGCCGGGTCCGCGCGCGCGGTGGAGAAGCAGCACGCCAAGGGGAAGCTGACGGCGCGTGAGCGGGTCGCCCTGCTGCTGGACGAGGGGTCCTTCGTCGAGCTCGACGAGTTCGCCCGGCACCGGTCGACCGCCTTCGGGCTGGAGAAGACCCGCCCCTACGGCGACGGCGTCGTCACCGGCTACGGCACGGTGGACGGCCGCCCGGTGGCCGTGTTCTCCCAGGACTTCACGGTCTTCGGCGGGGCCCTCGGCGAGGTCTACGGCCAGAAGATCATGAAGGTCATGGACTTCGCCCTGAAGACCGGCTGCCCGCTCGTCGGCATCAACGACTCCGGCGGCGCCCGCATCCAGGAGGGCGTCAGCGCGCTGGGCATGTACGGCGAGATCTTCCGCCGCAACGTGCACGCGTCCGGGGTGATCCCGCAGATCAGCCTGATCGTCGGGCCCTGCGCCGGCGGCGCCGTGTACTCCCCCGCCATCACCGACTTCACCGTGATGGTCGACCAGACCTCGCACATGTTCATCACCGGCCCGGACGTCATCAAGACGGTCACCGGCGAGGACGTGGGCTTCGAGGAGCTCGGCGGCGCGCGCACCCACAACTCGACCTCCGGCGTGGCCCACCACATGGCCGGGGACGAGAAGGACGCCGTCGAGTACGTGAAGTCCCTGCTGGCGTACCTGCCGTCGAACAACCTCTCCGAGCCGCCGGCCTTCCCGGAGGAGGCGGACACCGAGGTCACCGACACCGACCGCGAGCTCGACGTACTGATCCCGGACAGCGCGAACCAGCCCTACGACATGCACACCGTGATCGAGCACGTGCTCGACGACGGGGAGTTCCTGGAGACGCAGTCGCTGTTCGCGCCGAACATCCTCACCGGCTTCGGCCGGGTCGAGGGGCACCCGGTGGGCATCGTCGCCAACCAGCCGATGCAGTTCGCCGGCTGCCTGGACATCAACGCCTCCGAGAAGGCCGCCCGCTTCGTGCGGACCTGCGACGCCTTCAACGTCCCGGTGCTGACGTTCGTGGACGTTCCGGGCTTCCTGCCGGGCACGGACCAGGAGTACAACGGAATCATCCGGCGCGGCGCGAAGCTGATCTACGCCTACGCCGAGGCCACCGTCCCCCTGATCACCGTCATCACCCGCAAGGCCTTCGGCGGCGCGTACGACGTCATGGGCTCCAAGCACCTCGGCGCGGACCTGAACCTGGCCTGGCCGACCGCGCAGATCGCCGTCATGGGCGCGCAGGGCGCGGTCAACATCCTGCACCGGCGTGCCATCGCCGAGGCGGAGGAGGCGGGCACCGCCGAGGAGACGCGGGCCCGGCTCATCGCCGAGTACGAGGACACGCTGCTGAACCCGTACACGGCCGCCGAGCGCGGTTACATCGACGCGGTGACCATGCCGTCGGAGACCCGGACCCACGTGGTCAAGGGGCTGCGGCAGCTGCGCACCAAGCGGGAGTCCCTGCCCCCGAAGAAGCACGGCAACATCCCCCTCTAGGACGCTACGACGCTAGGAGGCAGTCCCGTGGTGATCAAGGTCGTCAAGGGGAACCCGACGCCCGAGGAGCTGGCCGCCGCACTGGCGGTGGTCCAAGCGCGCGCGGCGGTGCTGGCGTCGGCACCGTCGGGCGCCGCACGGGTGGCGGACGAGTGGTCGGCGCCGGCCCGGGTGGCCCGGCGGACGCTGCCGCAGCCGGGGCCGCGCGCGTGGGCCCGTACGTACTGGCCCGGTTAGCCCACCGGCCGGTCGTGAAGATGGTGTGAACGGACTGTGGCGCCTGAGTACCCGTACTCAGGCGCCACACCGGTCCGCGGGGCCAGGATCGGGGCATGCTCTGGTCAGACCCGAAGAACGAGCCGCCCAAGGACATGCGCGACGTGCAGGCGATGGTCCGGCGGATGACCGTGGTGGTCGTCCTCGCGATGCTGGTGGTCGTGTACGTGCTGGGGGTGGGCTTCTAGGGCGTGCCGGGGGCGTGAGGCCCGCGCCTACGATGGCGGGCATGACTGCTGCTGCCCAGGCCCCGGCCCACGCCCTCGTCCTCGCCTCCGCCTCGCCCGCCCGGCTGAACCTGCTGCGGCAGGCCGGGCTGGCCCCGCACGTGATCGTCAGCCACTTCGACGAGGACGCGCTCAGCGCGGAGACCCCGGCCGAGCTGGCGCTGGCGCTGGCCGAGGCCAAGGCGGGCGTCGTGGCGGCCCTGGACGAGGCCGCGGGCGCCCTGGTGATCGGCTGCGACTCGGTGCTGGAGCTGGACGGCGAGGCGCTCGGCAAGCCGGCGGACGCCGAGGAGGCCACCGCCCGCTGGAAGTCGATGCGCGGGCGGGCCGGGGTCCTGCGCACCGGGCACTGCGTGATCGACACGGCGACCGGGCGTCAGGTGTCGGCCACCGCCTCCACGACGGTCCGGTTCGGCGAGCCGACGGACGCCGAGGTGGCCGCGTACGTGGCGAGCGGCGAGCCGCTGCACGTGGCCGGGGCCTTCACCCTGGACGGGCTGTCGGCTCCGTTCATCGAGGGCATCGACGGCGACCACGGGAACGTCATCGGGCTGTCGTTGCCCCTGCTGCGGTCCCTGCTGGGCGAACTGGGCGTGTCGATCACGGATTTGTGGGCTTGAGCTCCCCGAGCGGCGCAGGCGGGGCGTCCCGGCCGTCAGGGGCGCCCTCCGGGGCCGCCCCGTCCGCGCCCCGGGCCGCGTAGAGCATCAGGGTCAGGACCAGCAGGCACAGGATCAGCATCATCACCGCGAAGGCGCCCCAGCCGACCAGCCCCACGGCGAGGGCGCCGAGCACCCCGTGGGTGACGGCGGCGGTGACGAGCACGACACGGGCGAAGGTGCCGGGCGCGCGGTCGCGTACGGCCGCCACGGCGAGGAGCACGGCGCACAGGAGCAGGAACGCGCCGATGCCAGCCCCCATCGCGTACGTCGCCGTGGACATGACATCCGGATCCATGCCCGCGATGGACATCGACTGGTTGTGGGTGGTCTTCCCCAGCACGACGTGGACAAGGACCAGCACCGCCGCCTCGGCGACGAGCACGATCGCGGCCAGTCCGGCCACGAGTCTGCGCAGCACGACGCCCACGACGACCCACCCCTCCCCACAAGTCCCGGCCGTACGTCCCCCGGCCCCACAGTGACCACAAGCCTGTTCGACGCCCTGGAGGCTACTAACGGGTAAACGTACGGACAAGGGGTCCGGGCAGCTTCGTTACGTGAGGTGCCCGCGCCGGCGATCACGCAAAGAATGTGTGGGCGGTTCGTAGGGACTCGACAAAGAATCACCGGGGCCCGCTGACCGGGGGAACAGAGACCTCGGATGGGTGACGGGGTTACTGTGCAGTCGGGGATCCCCCTGACCTGGGGCGCCACAAGGGCTTTCCTCGCTCGAGGCGGACTCGAATCACACTCCGTGTGGGCAAGGTCACCTCTAGGGAAGGGTCGAAACGCCGTGTGGGCTGTCCCTAAACTCAGCTTGTTTCAAGGAGGGAGCCATCGTGCGCAAGGTGCTCATCGCCAACCGTGGCGAAATCGCTGTCCGCGTTGCTCGGGCCTGCCGGGATGCCGGAATCGCAAGCGTAGCCGTCTACGCCGATCCGGACCGGGACGCTCTGCATGTCCGCGCGGCCGACGAAGCTTTCGCGTTGGGCGGTGACACCCCGGCCGGCAGCTACCTGGACATCTCCAAGGTCCTGCAGGCCGCAGCCGATTCCGGCGCGGACGCCATCCATCCCGGATACGGCTTCCTCTCCGAGAACGCCGAATTCGCGCAGGCCGTCCTCGACGCCGGCCTGACCTGGATCGGCCCGCCCCCGCAGGCCATCCGCGACCTCGGTGACAAGGTCGCCGCCCGTCACATCGCCCAGCGCGCCGGCGCCCCGCTCGTCGCGGGCACCCCGGACCCGGTCTCCGGGGCCGACGAGGTCGTCGCGTTCGCCGAGCAGCACGGCCTGCCGATCGCGATCAAGGCCGCCTTCGGCGGCGGCGGCCGCGGCCTGAAGGTCGCCCGCACGCTCGAAGAGGTCCCCGAGCTCTACGACTCGGCCGTCCGCGAGGCCGTCGCGGCCTTCGGTCGCGGCGAGTGCTTCGTCGAGCGCTACCTCGACAAGCCGCGCCACGTCGAGACGCAGTGCCTGGCCGACTCCCACGGCAACGTGGTCGTCGTCTCCACCCGCGACTGCTCCCTCCAGCGCCGCCACCAGAAGCTGGTCGAGGAAGCCCCCGCGCCGTTCCTGTCGGAGGCTCAGAACGCCGAGCTGTACGCGGCGTCGAAGGCGATCCTGAAGGAGGCCGGCTACGTCGGCGCCGGCACGGTCGAGTTCCTGGTCGGCACGGACGGGACGATCTCCTTCCTGGAGGTCAACACCCGCCTGCAGGTCGAGCACCCGGTCACCGAAGAGGTCACCGGCATCGACCTGGTCCGCGAGATGTTCCGCATCGCCGACGGCGAGGAGCTCGGCTACGGCGACCCGGTCCTGCGCGGGCACTCCTTCGAGTTCCGCATCAACGGCGAGGACCCGGGCCGCGGCTTCCTGCCGGCCCCCGGCACCGTCACCAAGTTCAACGCCCCCTCCGGCCCCGGTGTCCGCCTGGACGCGGGCGTGGAGTCCGGCTCGGTCATCGGCCCGGCCTGGGACTCCCTCCTCGCCAAGCTCATCGTTACGGGTGCCACGCGCGAGCAGGCCCTGCAGCGGGCGGCGCGCGCGCTGGCGGAGTTCGACGTGGAGGGCATGGCCACGGCCATCCCGTTCCACCGCGCGGTCGTCGCCGACCCGGCGTTCACCTCGAACCCCTTCCGGATCCACACCCGCTGGATCGAGACCGAGTTCGTCAACGACATCCCCGCGTTCGCCGCCCCGGCGGCGGAGGACACCGAGGACGAGCCGGGCCGCGAGACGGTCATCGTCGAGGTCGGCGGCAAGCGCCTGGAGGTCTCCCTCCCGTCCTCGCTGGGCATGACGCTGGCCCGCACGGCCGCGGCGGGCGGCGCGAAGCCGAAGCGCCGCGCGGCGAAGAAGTCCGGCCCGGCCGCCTCCGGCGACACGCTGGCGTCCCCGATGCAGGGCACGATCGTCAAGGTCGCGGTCGAGGAGGGCCAGCAGGTCAACGAGGGCGACCTGGTCGTCGTCCTGGAGGCCATGAAGATGGAGCAGCCGCTGAACGCGCACCGCTCCGGCACCATCGTCGGCCTCACCGCCGAAGTCGGCGCCAGCCTCACCTCCGGCGCCACCATCTGTGAGATCAAGGACTGACGTCCTTGAACCGCTGAGGCCCGGAATCCCTACGGGGGTTCCGGGCCTCACGCGTTTCGGGACGCCCCGCCGGACAGCCCGCCGGACACGGCCGGACAGCCCGCCGGACACGCCTGGGGCGTCCGCTAGCGGCGCCGCATGTCCGCGACGCGGGGGCGGTCCCCCGCGGACTGCTGCTCCAGCATCGACGCGGGGGCGCTGCGCAGCTGCCCGGACGGCCCCCCGCGCCGCTGCACCGGCAGCGGGGACTCCCGCCGCGGGCGGCGGCCCGCCATGCCGTCACCCGTACCGCCGGAGGCCACGGCGCCGGCGATCGTGATCTGGACGCCCTGGTCGGCCAGGGCCTGGAGTTCCGTCGCCGCACGGTCGTCGTGCGGTGGCGGCTCGTCCGTGACCAGACGGGTCATCACATCGGTGGGCACCGTCTGGAACATGGTGTCCGTGCCCAGCTTCGTGTGGTCCGCGAGGACCACCACCTCCGCCGCGGCCTGGACCAGGGCCCGGTCCACGCTCGCCGACAGCATGTTGGACGTGGACAGGCCGCGTTCCGCCGTCAGGCCGCTGCCCGACAGGAAGGCCCGGGAGACCCGCAGCCCCTGGAGGGACTGCTCCGCCCCGCTGCCGACCAGCGCGTAGTTGGAGCCGCGGAGGGTGCCGCCCGTCATCACCACCTCCACCCTGTTCGCGTGGGCCAGTGCCTGCGCGACCAGCAGCGAGTTGGTGACGACGGTCAGTCCGGGCACCCGGGCGAGCCGGCGGGCCAGCTCCTGGGTCGTGGTGCCCGCGCCGACGACGACGGCCTCGCCTTCTTCGACGAGGCCGGCCGCTACGTCGGCAATGGCGGTCTTCTCCGCCGTCGCGAGATGGGATTTTTGCGGAAATCCGGACTCCCGCGTGAAACCGCCCGGCAAAACCGCACCGCCGTGTCGGCGGTCGAGGAGTCCTTCGGCCTCCAGTGCCCGCACGTCCCGCCGTACGGTCACTTCGGAGGTCTGGACGACGCGGGCGAGCTCCCGGAGCGATACCGCTCCGTTGGCCCGCACCATTTCGAGAATCAATTGGCGACGTTCTGCAGCGAACACGAAACTGACAGTAACCCCAACGACCGTCTTGTTTCAGCTCCTTGCACCGGAATACCGAAGTTGTCCATAAAACAGGGCGACTAGTGGTATACGCGGCGGGGCGGTTGAATGAACGTCACTCCACCCTCCGCAGGCCCGCCCCAAGTCCCCTCTGACGTGGGGCGGTTACCGCCCTCAGGCCTCGCCGGCGGTCTTCCGCGTGTGCAGCTGGCGCGCCACCTCGGCGATCGAACCCGACAGCGAGGGGTACACCGTGAACGCGTTTGCGATCTGCTCGACGGTCAGGTTGTTGTCGACTGCGATCGAGATGGGGTGGATCAGCTCGCTCGCCCGCGGGGAGACCACCACACCGCCGACCACGATTCCGGTGCCCGGGCGGCAGAACAGCTTCACGAACCCGTCCCGGATGCCCTGCATCTTGGCCCGCGCGTTGCGCAGCAGCGGCAGCTTCACGACACGGGCGTCGATCTTGCCGGAGTCCACATCGGCCTGGGTGTAACCGACAGTGGCGATCTCCGGGTCGGTGAACACGTTCGACGAGACCGTCTTGAGGTTCAGCGGGGCCACCGCGTCGCCGAGGAAGTGGTACATCGCGATGCGGCCCTGCATGGCGGCGACGGAGGCCAGCGCGAAGATCCCGGTCACGTCGCCCGCCGCGTACACGCCGGGCGCGGACGTACGGGAGACCTTGTCGGTCCAGATGTGCCCGGACTCCTTGAGCCGGACCCCGGACTCCTCCAGGTTCATGTCCTTGGTGTTCGGGATCGCGCCGACCGCCATCAGGCAGTGCGTGCCGGTGATGACGCGGCCGTCGGAGAGCGTGACCTCGACCCGGTCGCCGACGCGCTTGGCGGACTCGGCGCGGGAGCGGCCGACGACGTTCATGCCGCGGCGCCGGAAGACGTCCTCCAGCACGGCCGCCGCGTCCGGGTCCTCGCCGGGCAGTACGCGGTCGCGCGAGGAGATCAGCGTCACCCGGGAGCCGAGGGCCTGGTACGCACCGGCGAACTCGGCTCCGGTGACGCCCGAGCCGACCACGATGAGCTCCTCGGGGAGCTCGTCGAGGTCGTAGACCTGGGTCCAGTTCAGGATCCGCTCGCCGTCGGGCATGGCGTCCGGGATCTCGCGGGGGTGGCCGCCGGTCGCGATGAGCACGGCGTCGGCCGTCAGGATCGTCTCGGTGCCGTCGGCGGCGGTGACGATGACGTCGCGCGTGCCGTCGATGCCCTGCGGGCCGCCGAGCTTGCCGCGGCCCCGTACGACGCGGGCGCCGGCCCGGGTGACGGACGCGGTGATGTCGTGCGACTGGGCGAGCGCCAGGCGCTTGACGCGCCGGTTCACCTTGCCGAGGTCCACGCCGACGACGCGCGCGGCCTGCTCGATGTGCGGGGTGTCGTCGGCGACGACGATGCCGAGCTCCTCGTACGACGAGTCGAAGGTCGTCATGACCTCGGCGGTCGCGATGAGGGTCTTGGAAGGTACGCAGTCGGTGAGGACGGACGCGCCACCGAGGCCGTCGCAGTCGACGACGGTCACCTCCGCGCCGAGCTGGGCCCCCACGAGGGCCGCCTCATACCCGCCGGGTCCGCCGCCGATGATCACGATCCGGGTCACGAAAACTCCGCCTCACGTCTACCCGGCCGGCTGCCGCCCCGGCCGGGGCTTCCGGGGGATTCCCCGGGGGATGCATTCCGTGCCCCATTGTCCCGCACGCTTCAAGGTGCTTCTCCCCCGGTCCGGCCATCCGTGAGGACGGCCGGGCACGCGGCCCGCCCCGCCCCTCCCGTACCCTCGACCTCATGTCGCTCTACGCCGCGTACGCCGGCAACCTCGACCCGCGGCTGATGACGCGCCGCGCTCCGCATTCGCCGCTGCGCGGCACGGGCTGGATCAACGACTGGCGGCTGACCTTCGGCGGTGAGCAGATGGGGTGGGAGGGCGCCCTGGCCACGATCGTCGAGGCCCCGCGCCACCAGGTGTTCGTCGCCCTGTACGACATCGCGCCGCTGGACGAGGACTCCATGGACCGGTGGGAGGGCGTCGGGCTCGACATCTACCGCCGGATGCGGATCCGCGTCCACACGCTGGACGGCGAGGAGCCGGCGTGGTGCTACGTGCTGAACGGGTACGAGGGCGGCCTGCCCTCGGCGCGCTACCTCGGCGAGATCGCCGACGCGGCCGAATCGGCGGGGGCCCCGCACGACTACGTGATGGAACTCCGCAAGCGCCCCTGTTAGGGGTCCTCCGGCCTGTTAGGGGTCCTCCGGCAGACGCCCCCTGGGCGGGTGAAGCGCCGGGGGCATTTCGGCGGAAACGACAAGGCAACGATCCGAACACCGTGAGCTGCGCCATCTACGCGCGTAGGCAATGCTCGGCTACGCTCGTCTGCGTGAACGCATCTGTTACCGACCCCTTCGCCGCAGCCGCCCGCCTGCGTGAGCTGACCGGCGCCGAAACCCACGATGTCGCCCTCGTCATGGGCTCCGGCTGGGCCCCCGCCGCAGAGGCGCTGGGCGCGCCCGAGGCCGAATTCCCCGTCACCGATCTGCCGGGCTTCCCGCCCGCCGCCGTCGAGGGCCACGGCGGCAAGATCCGCTCGTACAAGATCGGCGACAAGCGCGCGCTGGTCTTCCTCGGCCGGACCCACTACTACGAGGGCCGCGGCGTCGCCGCCGTCGCCCATGGCGTGCGCACCGCCGTCGCCGCCGGCTGCAAGACCGTCGTCCTGACCAACGGCTGCGGCGGCCTGCGCGAGGGCATGAAGCCCGGCCAGCCCGTACTGATCAGCGACCACCTCAACCTGACGGCCACCTCGCCGATCGTCGGCGCGAACTTCGTGGACCTGACCGACCTGTACTCGCCGCGCCTGCGCGCGATGTGCAAGGAGATCGACGAGACCCTCGAAGAGGGCGTCTACGTCCAGTTCCCCGGCCCGCACTACGAGACCCCGGCCGAGATCAACATGATCCGCGTCATGGGCGCCGACCTGGTCGGCATGTCCACCGTGCTGGAGGCCATCGCCGCCCGCGAGGCCGGCGCCGAGGTGCTCGGCATCTCCCTGGTCACCAACCTGGCGGCGGGCATCTCCGGCGAGCCGCTGAACCACGAAGAGGTGCTCCAGGCCGGCCGCGACTCGGCCGCGCGCATGGGCAAGCTGCTGACGCAGGTCCTCGCCCGCATCTGATCGACGTACGAGAGGTAAGGCGGAAGCAGTGCAGGAACAGGCACAGGACGACCTGATCACCCGGGCGCAGGCCTGGCTGGCGGAGGACCCGGACCCGGAGACGGCGGCCGAGCTGGCCGAGCTCATCGAGGCCGGGGACGTCACGGAGCTCGCGGACCGGTTCTCCGGCACCCTGCAGTTCGGCACGGCCGGACTGCGCGGCGAGATCGGCGCGGGCCCGATGCGGATGAACCGCTCCGTGGTCATCCGGGCCGCGGCCGGCCTCGCGGCCTACCTCAAGGCCCAGGGTCACGCCGGTGGCCTGGTCGTCGTCGGCTACGACGCGCGGTACAAGTCCGCGGACTTCGCCCGCGACACCGCCGCCGTGATGACCGGCGCGGGCCTGCGCGCGGCCGTCCTGCCCCGCCCGCTGCCGACGCCCGTCCTCGCGTACGCCATACGGCACCTGGGTGCCGTCGCCGGCGTCGAGGTGACCGCGAGCCACAACCCGCCCCGGGACAACGGCTACAAGGTCTACCTCGGCGACGGCTCGCAGATCGTCTCCCCCGCGGACGCCGAGATCGCGGCGGAGATCGAGCGCGTGGACACCCTCGCCTCGGTCCCCCGTCCGGAGTCCGGCTGGGAGAACCTCGGCGACGAGGTCCTGGAGGCCTACCTGGCCCGTACGGACGCCGTCCTGACCTCCGGCTCCCCCCGGGGCGTGCGGACCGTCTACACGGCCATGCACGGCGTCGGCAAGGACGTCGTCCTGGCGGCCTTCGCCCGGGCCGGCTTCCCGGAGCCGGTGCTGGTCGCCGAGCAGGCGGAGCCGGACCCGGCCTTCCCGACGGTGGCCTTCCCGAACCCGGAGGAGCCGGGCGCGATGGACCTCGCGTTCGCGACGGCCGCCGAGGCCCAGCCCGACATCGTGATCGCGAACGACCCGGACGCGGACCGCTGCGCGGTGGCCGTCCCCACCGCGGACGGCTGGCGGATGCTCCGCGGCGACGAGGTCGGCGCGCTGCTGGCGGCCCACCTGGTCCACAAGGGCGCCCGCGGCGTCTTCGCCGAGTCCATCGTGTCCTCGTCCCTCCTGGGCCGGATCGCGGAGGCGGCGGGCGTCGGCTACGAGGAGACCCTGACGGGCTTCAAGTGGATCGCCCGCGTCGAGGGCCTGCGGTACGGCTACGAGGAGGCGCTCGGCTACTGCGTCGACCCCGAGGGCGTCCGCGACAAGGACGGCATCACGGCCGCCCTGCTGGTGGCGGAGCTGGCCTCGGAGCTCAAGGAGCAGGGCCGCACGCTGACCGACCTGCTGGACGACCTGGCGATGGCCCACGGCCTGCACCACACCGACCAGCTGTCGGTCCGCGTCTCCGACCTGTCGGTCATCGCCTCGGCGATGGCCGCGCTGCGGGCGGAGCCGCCGGTATCGCTGGCGGGGCTGCGGGTGATCTCGGCGGAGGACCTCAACCAGGGCACGGACAAGCTCCCGCCCACGGACGGCCTGCGCTACCACCTGGAGGGCGACTACAAGGCCCGGGTGATCTGCCGCCCCTCCGGCACCGAGCCCAAGCTCAAGTGCTACCTGGAGGTCGTGGTCCCGGTGTCCGAGGCCTCCGACCTGGCGTCGGCCCGCGTCCGCGGCCAGGAAGTCCTGGACGGGATCAAGAAGGACCTGTCTGCGGCCATGGGCCTCTGATTCCCTCACGCGCCGCTAGCACGGCTCGGCCCTGGCGGGCCTGGCCTTCGCTACGCGCCGCTCGCACGTTCGGCCCTAGCGGGCCTCACCGGCTTCGCGCCGCTGCGCCGGACTCCGTCCGTCGGGCACAGCCCAGGGGCTCCGCCCCTCGCCCGGCCCCCTCAGCTCCGCCTGAGGGGGCCGACGGCGTTACGGGGGCGGGTACGGGGAGCCGTATCCCCCTGGCCCGTCTCAGAGTGGGTTCGGGGGTTTCCCGTCAGTCCCATCGTCGTTCCGGTTCGTGCCGGCCCGTCAAGGGCGCTCCTTCGTCGCGTCGCTACGCGATCGCCTTCGGCGACCCTTGACCGACCGACCCGCCCCGGAAAGACAAGGACTGCCGGGAACCCCCCGAAAGAACGGCACGGACCATCGTCGGAGGAGCGGCCGAGTCAGAGACCAGACGAGGGACCGGGCTCCGGCACGCCGGGCACCCGGGCCCGCAGAGACCGAGATCCCGAACCAGGGGCGCGGCCACCCGCACCCGATGCCGACCAGATCAGCCAGGCGAGCGTCCGGGCGCACCAGATCGCTACGCGCTTCTCTCGTCTCGGCGTCCGGCGGCCGCCTGGGGCCGATACCCGCACCCGATGCCGACCAGAGCCCCCGCCGGGCCACCCAAGCGCACCAGATCGCTACCCGCTCCTCCGGTCTCGGCGTCCGGCGGCCGTCTGGGGCCGATACCCGCAGCTGACGACGACCGGACCGGCCCGGGGAGCCTCCAGGCGCACCAGATCGCTACCCGCTCCTCCGGTCTCGGCGTCCGGCGGCCGTCTAGGGTGTTCGGCCGAGGTCGAGCAGCATCACGTCGTGCAGGGGTGCCCCGGGCCCGGCGGTGGCCGCCGAGCTGACCACGGTCAGCCCCGGACGGCCGCCGGACGCCAAGCCGTGCGGAGCGCGTAGCGATCTGACGCGCCCGGCACTCCGCAGGACGCTCTGGGCGTCGTTTCGTGCGGGTAGGCCGCCCCGGCCCTGGATCAGAGGGAAATGGGCTTGGCTCTCGGCGTGCCTGGCCGCAGAGGGGTCGGCGCGTCGGTGATGCGGCCGCTCCTGCTGCTCGTCCCCGTGACCGTCCTTCTGGGGGCTTCCCGGCAGTCTTTGTCTTTCCGGGGCGGGGCGGGCTGTCAAGGGGCGCCGAAGGCGATCGCGTAGCGACGCGACGAAGGAGCGCCCTTGACGGGCCGGCGCGGCACGGAAGGACAGTGAGACTGGCGGGAAACCCCCAGCCCTCCTCTGATGCCGACCGGCCGGGACCCCGCTCCCCGGTCCGCATCCGCCGGTCGGAGGCCGGCGCAGCGGCGCGAAGCCGGGGAGGCCCTCCAGGGCCGAGCCGTGCGAGCGGCGCGTCAAGAAGGAGTGGGGGTCGGGCGGACCAGTTCGCCCAGGGTGGGGACCGACTCGGGGCGGGAGCGCACGGCTTCCGTGCACTCCCAGGCACGCGGCGGGTCCGCGTCCGGGCCGCCCAGGACCACCGGGCCCGGGCCCGCCGAGACGGCCTCGCTGCCCGCCAGCGTGCACACCACCTGCGACAGCGCCACCGGCGGCAGATCCTCCGGCTTGCGGCTGATGCGTATCGTCCCCGCCGGGTCGCCCGTACGCGCCGGCGCGACCGTCAGCCCGCCCGGAACCCCGGTCGTGAACCCCGCGTCCCGCTCCTGCGACGACGGCTCCCGCTCCAGCGCCTCCAGCAGCGCCTCGGCGACCAGCACCACCGGGTCCCGTACCGGCTTCTTCTCCGGCACCGGCACCACCCGCTCCACGCCGACCAGCTGCGATCCGCAGACCAGCTCCACCGTGGCCCGGAAACCCTGCACCCCGCTCTGCGGCCCCGGCGTATCGCACGACACCCGCGAAGGCGCCGCGCCGACGTCCACCGGCACCGTCGTCGCCCTGATCCCGCAAGCCGAGGTCAGCAGCACCAGCAGTACCGCCCCGGCCCTACGCGTCCGCCTCACCGGCGATCACCTTCCCCACGTCCACCGGCAGCCGCAGCGTGAACAGCGCACCGCCCTTCGGCCCGTTGGCCGCGGTGATGTCACCGCCGTGGATGTGCGCGTTCTCCACTGCGATCGACAGGCCCAGCCCGCTGCCGTCCGACTTCGGCCGCGAGGCGCTCGCCTTGTAGAACCTGTCGAAGACGTGCGGCAGCACCTCCTCCGGAATGCCCGGCCCGTTGTCCTGGACCGCGATCACCAGCCACTCGCCCTCGACGACCACCGACACCCGCACCGGCGAGCCGCCGTGCTTGAGCGCGTTGCCGATCAGGTTGGCGAGGATGACGTCGAGCCGGCGCGGGTCGAGCCGCGCCACGATGCCCCGCTCCGCGTCCAGTTCGACCGCGTCGAGCCACGCCCGCGCGTCGATGCACGCCGTCACCTGGTCGGCGACGTCCACGTCGTCCAGGACCAGCCGAGCCGTCCCCGCGTCGAAGCGGGTGACCTCCATCAGGTTCTCCACCAGGTTGTTCAGCCGCCGGGTCTCGCTGACCACCAGCCCCACCGCCGGAGCGATCATCGGATCGAGGTCGTCGACCTCCTCCTCCAGCACCTCGGCGACCGCCGTCAACGCCGTCAGCGGAGTGCGCAGTTCGTGCGACATGTCCGCGACGAAGCGCCGGCTGGCCTCCTCCCGCGCGCTCATGTCGGCGACCTTCTTCTCCAGCGCCTCCGCCGTCTTGTTGAACGTGTGCGAGAGGTCCGCGAGTTCGTCGGTCCCCGACACGTCGAGCCGGTGGTCCAGCTCGCCCTCGCCGAGCCGCCGCGCCGCGTCCCCCAGCCGCTGTACGGGCTTGAGCACGGTCCGGGCCGCCGCCTGCGCCAGCAGCGCGGACCCGAGCAGCGCCAGCCCCGTCGCGATGGTCAGCGACCAGCCGAGCGCGTTCAGGTCGTCCCGCTCCTGCGCCAGGGACTTGTACATGTAGCCGGTCGGGCCGCCGCCCACGATCCGCGTCCCGCCGACCAGGTACGGATTGCCGCGCGGCTTCGTCCGCTGCCAGTACACGTGGTACTCGGCGTCGTTCGCGGCCGTCGCCTTCTGCCGGTCGTTCACCGCGCGCTGCAGCGAGCCCGGTACGTCGTTCAGCCCGAAGGCGTCGGGGCCGGCCGCGCCGAACACCTTGCGGCCGTCCTTGCGCTCGTCGACCAGCAGCACGCTGTAGCCGGGGCTGCTGCCCGCCATCAGCTCGGCGGTGCGCTGCATCTCCTCGGGCGTCGGGTCGGCGGGCAGCGCTGCGGCCCGGTTCTGCATCTCCTGGCGGAAGTCGCCGAGGGCCGCGTCCTGGGTACGGGTGAGCACGGCCTCGCGGTTGAGCCAGTACGCGATCCCGGACGCGGACACGGCGGCCACCAGCGCGACCAGGGAGAACACCATCAGGAGCCGCAGCCGCAGGCTGGTCCAGCGCCGGCCCGCGAACAGGGCTTTGATCACTGCGGCGAGTCCAGCCGGTAGCCGACACCACGCACGGTCCGGATGAGGGTGGGCGAGGACGGTACTTCCTCGACCTTGGCGCGCAGCCGCTGCACGCAGGCGTCCACGAGCCGGGAGTCGCCGAGGTAGTCGTGCTCCCAGACCAGCCGCAGCAGCTGCTGGCGGGAGAGCGCCTGCCCGGGCCGGCGGCTGAGCTCCAGCAGCAGCCGCAGCTCGGTCGGCGTGAGCTGGAGGTCCTCGCCGTTCTTGGTGACCGTCATCGCCGCCCGGTCGATGACCAGGGAACCGAACACCGCGGAGTCGCTGGCCTCCCGTTCCCCGCGGCGCAGGACGGCCCGGATCCGGGCGTCGAGCACCCGGCCCTGGACGGGCTTGACGACGTAGTCGTCGGCCCCCGACTCCAGGCCCACGACGACATCGATGTCGTCGCTGCGGGCGGTCAGCAGGATGATCGGCAGCTGGTCGGTGCGGCGGATCCGCCGGCACACCTCGAAGCCGTCGATCCCGGGCAGCATGACGTCCAGCACGATCAGGTCCGGCCGCTGCTCGCGCAGCAGTTTCAGGCCGTCCTCGCCCGTCGCCGCGGTGGCCACACGGTGGCCCTGGCGAGACAGGGAGAGTTCGAGGGCCGTGCGGATGGCGTCGTCGTCCTCGATCAGCAACAGGAAAGGCACGGGCTCATTCTGTCCCATCGACCGTTCGGAGTTCGACCGTCGGGCCCACGGGATCGCACGGGGGACCCGCCGGAGCCGCTGTGACAGGTCTGTGACAGTCGGCGGACACCCCGGTTAAGTCGGCCGGGCAGTCTTTTACCAACGAAACCGAGCAGGATCCGAAGCAGACTCCACGACGGGGGGCGCGAGATGAACACGCTGCACAGCATCACCACCAGCGCGGTTGTCACGCGGCTGCACGATGTGAACCGCCGGGCAGGTGTCCGTTCGGTGACGGTCGCCCGTCCGCGGCCGGCGCACACGGTGGCCATCGACGCGAACACGTACCAGTCCGCCGTCCCGGTGCAGCGCACGCCCGAGCTCTCCGCCACCTCGGAGGCCGAGTTCACGGCGTACGTCCAGGAGCGGCGGGCCGCCCTCTACGCGACGGCCTTCCACCTGACCGGTGACCGTTACGAGGCCGAGGACCTGCTCCAGAGCGCACTGTTCTCCACGTACCGCGCCTGGGACCGGATCAGCGACAAGGCCGCCGTCGGCGGGTACCTGCGGCGCACGATGACGAACCTGCACATCAGCGCGTGGCGCCGGCGCAAGCTGAACGAGTACCCGACGGAGGAGCTCCCGGAGACGGCCTCCGACACGGACGCGATGCGGGGTACGGAACTGCGCGCGGTGCTGTGGCAGGCGCTGGCCCGCATCCCGGAGCCGCAGCGCACGATGCTGGTGCTGCGGTACTACGAGGGCCGTACGGACCCGGAGATCGCGGAGATCCTGGGGATCAGCGTCGGCACGGTGAAGTCGAGCATCTGGCGGTCGCTGCGGCGGCTGCGGGACGACGAGGTGCTGAGCTTCGGCCGCGACGAGGCGGAGTCCTTCGAGGAGCTCGTCGCGTAACGCGGCACACCACAGACCATGGGCCAGGGGGCCCGTCCTACGGGGGTGGGACGGGGGCCTGCGGGGGGAGAAGGCGGGATCAGGCGGCCGGGGGTCCGCGTGGTCCCGCCTTCTCGTATTGCTATTTCTCGTACTGCTACGCCGGGGCGGCCGTGCGGTGGCGGCCCGCGGCGCAGGCGGCCAGGCGGCCGAGGGCCTCGTCGCGGGCGCAGGCGTGGGCGCCGAGGGCGGTGTGGCGGGCCACGATGCCCCGCTCCGCCCGCATCAGCCGCCATCCCCTGCGCAGCAGGAACGGCAGCGACTTGCGGCCCTCGCGCAGATCCCGCGCGAGCCTGCGCCGGAACGTCGTCGACGGCCGGCCGCGCAGGCAGATGGCATCGGCCAGCAGCCCCATCTCCTGGCACCGGGCCACGATGTCGGCCGCGAAGATCCCCTCGGCGATGAACAGCGGGGTGCGGGAGATGTCCAGCGTCTCCGTACCCGTACGGGAGGACGTGGCGATGGAGTACACCGGCACCTCGGTACGGCCGCCCGCGCAGAGCTCCCCGATCGCGGCGACCGCGGCCGCGGCGTCCCACGACAGCGGGGAGTCCCAGTCGATGTCGGAACTGCCGTCGACCAGCGGGAGGGTCGGGTCGTCGCCCTCCTTGTAGAAGTCGTCCAGGCGCAGCACCGGCAGCCCGGAACGGGCAGCCAGCCTGGACTTGCCGGAACCCGAAGGCCCGGTCAGCAGGACGACACGCGTAGGCAAAGGAGAGGAGGAGCTCACGGGACACCAGTGTGAACCATTCCCCCGCGCAGGGGATGCCTCCGGTGGCCGGTTGGTATCCAGGATCACACGTCAACTACGCTGCGTGCGCACGCGACTACGACCTCAGGCGGGAACCCCATGGCACGTCACGCAGCCCCCGGTAGCTCCACCCTGCGCTCCGCAGGCATCACACTCTCCATGGCCGGTGCGGCCCTGGCCATGGCCGCCGGTGGCGCCCAGGCCGGTGAGCTCTCGGTTCCGGCGGCCCTCGCGGGGGTCGCCGACCCCATCGCGAACCTCAAGGTGAACCCGCTGGCCCACACCGGCGTGGACCCGCTCGACAACGGCGTGGCCACGCGGGTCGCCGACTTCCCCTCGGTCGGCACGACCATGGTCACGGGGATCCTGACGCAGGGTCCGTCCGTCGGCGAGCTGCCCGGGGCGGCCGCCTCCTCGCTGCTCGGACCGCTGCTGCCGAAGTCGCCGCAGCAGCCGCAGTAGCCGCAGCAGCCGCAGCAGCCCGAGTACGGCGCGAGAAGGCCCCGGCAGCGCGGGGGACGCTGCCGGGGCCGGTTTCGGAGGGGGATCCCTTAGTACGAGGATCCGCCCGAGCCCAGCGAACCCGTCGGGTGCCAGACCGTCTTCGTCTCCAGGAACGCCGTCATGCGCGACGTACCCGGGTCGGCGCTCCAGTCGTCCACAGGCTGTGGACGCAGGACGCGCTTGAGGTTGTCGGCCGCCGCGATCTCCAGCTCCTTGGCCAGCGCCGCGTCGGCACCCGCCAGGTCGATCGCGTTGACGTCCTGGTGGGACGCCAGGTGCGGGCCCATCTCGGCGGCCTTGCCGGACAGGATGTTGACCACGCCGCCCGGCAGGTCGGAGGTGGCCAGCACCTCGCCCAGGGAAAGGGCGGGGAGCGGGGACTTCTCCGAGGTGATCACGACGGCCGTGTTGCCCGTCGCGATGACCGGGGCGATCACCGAGATCAGGCCCAGGAACGAGGAGTCCTGCGGGGCGACGACCGTGACGACGCCCGTCGGCTCCGGGGTGGAGAGGTTGAAGAACGGGCCCGCGACCGGGTTGGCCCCGCCCACGATCTGGCCGATCTTGTCGGTCCAGCCCGCGTACCAGACCCAGCGGTCGATGGCCGCGTCGACGACCGCGGCGGCCTTCGACTTGGACAGGCCCTCGGCCTCGCCGACCTCACGGACGAACTGCTCGCGGCGCCCCTCCAGCATCTCGGCGATGCGGTAGAGGATCTGCCCGCGGTTGTACGCGGTCGCGCCCGACCAGCCGCCGAAGGCCTTGCGGGCCGCGACGACCGCGTCACGCGCGTCCTTGCGGGAGGACAGGGGGGCGTTGGCCAGCCACTTGCCCTTGGAGTCCGTCACCTCGTACACCCGGCCGCTCTCGGAGCGGGGGAACTTGCCCCCGACGTACAGCTTGTAGGTCTTGAAGACGTTCAGACGGGTCGACTCAGACATCGAGGTAGCCCTCCAGGCCGTGGCGACCGCCCTCGCGGCCGAAGCCCGACTCCTTGTAGCCGCCGAAGGGCGAGGTCGGGTCGAACTTGTTGAACGTGTTGGCCCAGACGACGCCCGCGCGGAGCTTGTTCGCGACCGCGAGGATGCGCGAGCCCTTCTCCGTCCAGATGCCGGCGGACAGGCCGTACTGGCTGTTGTTGGCCTTGGCGACGGCCTCGTCGGGCGTACGGAACGTCAGCACGGACAGCACCGGGCCGAAGATCTCGTCGCGGGCGACGGTGTGCGCCTGGGTGACGTTCGTGAAGAGCGTCGGGGCGAACCAGTAGCCGGAGGACGGCAGCTCGCACGCCGGGGACCAGCGCTCGGCGCCCTCGGCCTCGCCGGTCTCCGCGAGCGCGGTGATCCGGGCCAGCTGCTCGGCGGAGTTGATCGCGCCGATGTCGGTGTTCTTGTCGAGCGGGTCGCCCAGGCGCAGGGTGCTCAGGCGGCGCTTGAGGGAGTCCAGCAGCTCGTCGTGGATCGACTCCTGGACCAGCAGGCGCGAGCCCGCGCAGCAGACCTGGCCCTGGTTGAAGAAGATCCCGTTGACGATGCCCTCGACGGCCTGGTCGATGGGGGCGTCGTCGAAGACGATGTTGGCGCCCTTGCCGCCCAGCTCCAGGGTGACCTTCTTGTCCGTACCGGCGATCTGGCGGGCGATGGCCTTGCCGACCGCGGTCGAGCCGGTGAAGGCGACCTTGTTGACGTCCGGGTGCTCGACGAGGGCCGCGCCCGCGTCCCCGTAACCCGTGAGGATGTTGACGACGCCCTTGGGCAGGCCCGCCTGGCGGCAGATGTCCGCGAAGAACAGCGCGGTGAGCGGGGTGGTCTCGGCGGGCTTGAGGACGACCGTGTTGCCGGTGGCGAGTGCCGGGGCGATCTTCCACGCCAGCATCAGCAGCGGGAAGTTCCACGGGATGACCTGGCCGGCCACGCCGAGCGGGCGCGGGTTCGCGCCGTACCCCGCGTGGTCGAGCTTGTCGGCCCAGCCCGCGTAGTAGAAGAAGTGCGCGGCGACGAGCGGGAGGTCCGCGTCGCGGGTCTCCTTGATCGGCTTGCCGTTGTCCAGGGTCTCCAGGACGGCCAGCTCGCGGCTGCGCTCCTGGATGATCCGGGCGATGCGGAAGAGGTACTTGGCGCGCTCGGAGCCGGGCAGCGCGGACCAGGTCGTGAAGGCCTTGCGGGCGGCCTTGACGGCGCGGTCGACGTCTGCGGCGCCGGCCTGGGCGACCTCGGAGAGGACCTCCTCGGACGACGGGGAGACGGTCTTGAAGACCTTGCCGTCGGCGGCGTCGACGAACTCGCCGTCGATGAAGAGCCCGTACGAGGGGGCGATGTCGACGACGGAACGCGACTCGGGGGCCGGTGCGTACTCGAAAAGGGATGCCATGGTGATCAGTCCACCGTCACGTAGTCGGGACCGGAGTAACGGCCGGTGCTCAGCTTCTGGCGCTGCATCAACAGGTCGTTGAGCAGGCTGGAGGCGCCGAAGCGGAACCAGTGGTTGGAGAGCCAGTCCTCGCCCGCGGTCTCGTTGACCAGGACCAGGAACTTGATGGCGTCCTTGGTGGTCCGGATGCCGCCGGCCGGCTTCACGCCGATCTGGATTCCAGTCTGCGCCTTGAAGTCGCGGACGGCTTCGAGCATCAGCAGCGTGTTGGCGGGGGTGGCGTTGACGCCGACCTTGCCGGTGGAGGTCTTGATGAAGTCGGCGCCCGCGAGCATGCCGATCCAGGAGGCCCGGCGGATGTTGTCGTACGTCGACAGCTCGCCGGTCTCGAAGATGACCTTGAGGCGGGCGGCGGTGCCGTCGGGGCGTACGCACGCCTCCTTGATGGCCTTGATCAGCTCGTACGTCTCCAGGTAGCGGCCGGCGAGGAAGGCGCCACGGTCGATGACCATGTCGATCTCGTCGGCGCCCGCGGCGACGGCGTCGTGGGTGTCCGCGAGCTTGACGGGCAGCGCGGCGCGGCCGGCCGGGAAGGCGGTCGCGACGGAGGCCACCTTGACGTCGGCGCCGTTCAGGGCGGCCTTCGCGGTGGCCACCATGTCGGGGTAGACGCAGACCGCGGCGGTCATGGGCGTCGTGCGGTCGGTCGGGTCGGGGTTGACGGCCTTGGCGGAGAGCGCTCGGACCTTGCCCGGGGTGTCCGCACCCTCAAGCGTGGTCAGGTCGATCATCGAAATGGCCAGGTCAATGGCGTACGCCTTGGCCGTGGTCTTGATCGAACGGGTACCGAGCGCGGCCGCGCGGGCCTCCAGGCCGACGGCGTCTACGCCGGGCAGCCCGTACAGGAAGCGGCGCAGCGCGCTGTCGGACGTCGTCACGTCAGCGAATGCGGTGAGGGTGGTGGGCATGGTCACCAGATGAGCATATCTACGCGCGTAGCTGCCTGTCACCCCCCGCGGGCGCACATATGTGCGGGACCGGCCACATCCGGGCGGGGCGGGCATCCGGACCCGGCCCCGGCTGCGGACCGCTGACCTCCGCTTTTGCTGTTGCACGGCGAAGACAGGAACCCGATGGTCCGGTCGAACAAGATCCGTAAATTTCTCTTCAGCAGCCCGCCAGACCTCACCGGATGAAAGCCCGACAGAGAAAACGCGGCATGCGACTCTCCCTTTATCCGCGACACAGCTTCCAGGAGTCGTTATGCGTTCCGCCCTCCGCACCTCGATCGTCACCGCCGCCCTCGCCGGGGCTCTGCTCGCGCCGGCCACGACCGCGCTCGCCGCGACCGCCCCGCAGGCCGCCACCTCGGTCTCGGCGGTGACCACGGTCTCCGCGGCCTCGTCGGACAAGGACCGCTACGACGGCGAGCTCGTTCTCGTCGGCAAGAACCGGATCGCGGTGCTGCGCAACGAGTCCGAGGGCCCCGAGGTCTGGATCCGCGCCGTGGGCGACAACTGGAAGCCGGCCGACGGCTGGGCGGGCCGCGTGCTGGCGAAGCTGGACCTCTCGAACCGCCGCGCGGTGATCGAGGACACCGAGTACACGCTCACCGACGCGGGCGACTACGGGCTCAACGTCCACCGGAAGGGCGAGGGGGCTTCGGACTTCTACCTGCTGCCGAAGGGCGCGCCGACCACCACACCGTCGACCAAGCCGTCGGCCAAGCCCTCCGCCGAGCCGTCCGCGCAGCCGACCGCCAAGTCCCCTGCCACGACCTCCGTCAAGCCGGTCGCCGACGTGAAGGCACAGACCGGGGCGCAGACCGTGGTCGTGCCCAAGGGCGGGGTGGCCGCCGGGGCCGAGTTCGCCGCCGAGGACACCGACAACAGCACCACCGTGGCCGCCGGCGCGGGTCTCGTCGCGATCTTCGCCGGGCTGGGTGTGGCCCTGCTGGCCCGCGGCCGCCGCGCCGCCCGCAGCCGGGGCTGACGGCCCGCAGCCGGGCCTGACCTGCCCGTTCCGACCCGTTCCGACCCGTTCCCTCCCGTTCCTGCCTCCGGCGGGCCACCTCCTCGGTGGCCCGCCGGGCCCGTTTCCCGGAGCACCCCATGGCCCACCGCGTCCGTCCCCTGCTCGCCGTCGCCCTGCTCGGTCCGCTCGCCCTCGCCGCCCTGACCGGCTGCGGCGGCGCACCGGCCGCGCCGGCGCCCCCGCCCGCGCCCCGCATCGCCGCGGCCCCGGCGGCGGCCCCGCCCGCCCCGGCGGCGTCGGCCGCGCCCGCCGCCGCGCTGCCCGCCTCCGAGCCCGTACGGGTACGGATCCCCGCGGCCGGGGTGGACACGGGCCCGCTGCTGAAGCTGGGTCTGGCCGCCGACGGCAGCGTCGAGGTGCCCTCCGTCGCGAACGGGGACCGGATCGGCTGGTACACGAAGGGCGTCACCCCGGGCGAGACCGGACCGGCCGTGCTCATCGGGCACTTCGACACCGCGCGCGGCCCGGCCGTACTGCGCGACGTGGCGAAGATCCACGCCGGGGACGAGATCACCGTCTCCCGGGCGGACGGCAGCTCCGCCGTCTTCCGGGTGCGCGCGCTGGAACAGGTCGACAAGAAGAGCTTCCCGACGGCCAAGGTGTACGGGAACACCGTGCGCCCCGAGCTGCGACTGATCACCTGCGGGGGCGAGATCACCGACGGCCACCGGCCCGACAACATCATCGTGTACGCCGATCTCGTCGGCTGAGACGGCTTGAGGCAGAATCGGCCTCATGAGCAGCCAGCAGCCCCCCGAAGAGCCGGCGTACGAAGACCGGGTCTACCGCTCCCCCATGGCCGTCGTCACGGGGGTCCTGCTGCTCGCGCTCATCGCGTGGCTGTGCGGGGACGCCATCGTGCGGGGGTCGGGGAACGCCCCGTGGTTCGCCGCGGCGATCGCCCTGCTGGCCGTACCGCTGGTCGTGGCGTTCACGATCCGCCCGGCCGTCTTCGCCAATGACGACCGGATGCGCGTGCGGAACCCCTTCCGGATCATCGAGCTGCCCTGGGCCTCCGTGGACGCGGTGCGCGCCGGGTACTCGGCGGAGGTGCTGGCCGGGGGCTCGAAGTACCAGCTGTGGTCCGTCCCGGTCTCGCTGCGCGAGCGGAAGAAGGCGAGCCGGCAGCAGAGCCGGCAGGCGCTCTCCCGCCGCGGCGGGCTCACCGGCAAGGGGGCCGCGGGTTCGCCGGGCAAGGCCGGCCCGACCGCCTCCGCCGAACCGCAGCGGGCCCAGGCCGACCAGGTCGTGAACGAGTTGCGGGAGCTGGCCGAGCGCGGTGCCTCGCGGGCCGGCGCCCAGGGCGGCGTGCGCGTGCGGTGGTCGTACGAGGTCCTCGCCCCCGTCGCCCTCGGCGTGGTGTTCCTGATCGTGCTGCTCGTCATCGGCTGACGCCTGCCTGGCCCGTCCGTCGCGGACCCGTACCGGCCCACCTGCACCGGCCCCCGGCCCCCCGTACGGGTTGATGCGAGCCCGCTCACAGGATCCGACCGGAACCGCGGCCACCGGGGCCTGCGTCCTCGCACATGTGCAGCGCAACGAGGTCGGCCGCAGTGCCGCCACCGCCATTCACCTCCGGCTCCGGCTCCTGGGCGGGGGGCTGCTGGTCGCCCATCTCCTCCTCGTCGGCTGGCTCACTCTGCGGCCCCTGGACGTGCCCTGGGCGGCCGCGGCCAATCTGAGCCCGCTGGAGGGGATCCGGGCGGACCTCTCGTACGGACCGCTGGAGGCGGCCCGGCGGATCGGCGAGGCGCTGGCGCTGCTGGCCCCGCTCGGGGTGCTGCTGCCGCTCGTCAACGGGAACCTGGCGCCTTCGCCGCTGGCAGCGTGGTCCTCGCTGGGCCGGACCGCCGCCGCGGGGGTGCTGGTCTCGCTCCTCATCGAGATGCTCCAGAGCTCTGTCCCCGGGCAGGTGGTCGACGTGGACTCGGTCCTGCTGAACGGGCTGGGCGTCGTACTCGCGCACGTGGCCGTCGTACCGGCGCTGCGTGCGCGGCTGCGGCGCTCGCGGCGCTCCGAGCAGTCCTCTCAGGGGTCCACCCCGAGAATTCCCAGGGTCGGGCTCGGCCCCTGGACCGACGTTTTGTCGGCGGTGCCGCGGGAGTATTGAGGCATCGCGGGAAAGCCTCCCGCCGGATGCCACAGAGGAGAACCCCATGAGCGCGATTGTCCGCCCCCGTGACGGCCGCTGGATCGGCGGCGTCTGCGCCGGACTGGCGCGTCGCTTCGGAATATCCGCGAACACGATGCGCGTCATTTTCGTCGTCTCGTGCCTGCTGCCCGGCCCGCAGTTCCTGATCTACCTGGCGCTGTGGCTGCTGCTGCCGAACGAGAAGTCCGCCTCGAACGCCTGGTAAGAGGCGCCGTAAAAGGCCCCGTAAACGCCCGGCAAAGCGGTCGCGGCGGAAAGCCCGGGGCGTCAGCTCGAGCCGCGGACCTTCTCCAGCTGCTTGTCCGCCACCTCTTGCGGGACCAGAGCCTTCTGCCGGGCCCCGGCGACGTTGAGGGCCATCAGCCGTACGACGGTGGCGCCCTGACGGACGACGACCACGTGGACCTGGGCCGAGACGCCCTGGGCGGCCGCGGTGGTGGTCCAGCTGACGGTCTCGTCGCCGGCCGTCTTGTACTCGGCGGCCCGTACCTCGCGGTAGCTGCCGCTCTGCTTGTCGACGGTGGCGGTGAAGCCCGTACCGCAAGCGCCCACGGCGCTGCGGAGGCGGGCGATGAGTGCCTTGGCGTCGCTCTCGGCGTACGAGCTGACGGAGGCGGAGACTGCGAGTCCGACCTGCTTCTGGGAGCCGATGCCGCGGTTGACGGTCTCGCGGGCGGCCGGGTCCGGCTGGTCGCCCATGATGTCGGCCAGGGGCTGGCAGGCCTTGCGGTCGGCCTGGGGCTGGCCGTCGGGGGCGTTCGGGTTCTTGCCCTGCGCGGAGACCTGGTAGCCGGGCAGATCGCCCTGTTCGAGCGCGGAGCGCTCCAGCTTGCCCGCCCCGGCCTTCGGCGCGGCCGAGCCGCTCGGGGCGGAGCCCGGGGACGCGGCGGCCGAGCCCGCGGGGGCGGATCCCTTGGGGTCGGGCGTCTTGCCGGCCGCGGGGGCGTCCTTGTTGCTGCTGCACCCGACGGCCCCCAGGAGGAGGGCGGGGAGCAGGGCGGCGGTGGCCGCTGCGACCGTGACTCGTGCCTTCAAGCGCATGACCGATGACCTCATACCCAGTGCGTCGGCGGGCAGTTGGTGGTGATCGTGGCACACGCCACGACGTGGCACACACCCGATCGAACCGGCGTGCGCCACGTGCGTGCGCGTGCGAAAAATCCGCAGACGAGTCCGCGGAGGGGTCCGGCGGCGATCAGCCGCCGAGCGCGCTCTGGAGGGGCAGGCCGCCGAGCGTGGGGCCGACCGCGTCGGTGAGCTGGTTGAGGGGGGCGGCCGGGTCGCTCTGCTGCTGGCCGTCCTCCGCGCTGACGTGCTGCTGGCTCGTCAGCCCCTGGGCGGCGCCGGTCACGGTGCCCAGCGCGTCAGAGAGGCCGATCGCGGGCACGGCGGCCGAGGCGGAGCCCGCGGCGGCGGCGACGAAGGCGGCGCCGAGAGCGGCGGCACCGAGGGTCTTGGCAGCTGACTTCTTCATGAAGATTTAGTCCTTGCGACGGGGAATTGAGCGGCTCCGCAAACTAGTCACTTCAAACCCCCGCCCGCAAACATACGTAAATACGAGAAAGCGCCCGGGAATTGCTCCTCCCGGGCGCTTTCCGTCTGTCATGCCATGGCCTAAGCCGAGACAGAACCGCTGGTCGAAGCGGTCTGCTGGAACAGCCACTCCGACTTCAGCTCCGCATAACCGGGCTTGATGACCTCATTGATCATGGCCAGTCGTTCATCGAAAGGAATGAACGCGGACTTCATCGCATTGACGGTGAACCACTGCATGTCGTCGAGCGCGTAGCCGAAGGTGTCGACCAGGTGCTCGAACTCACGGCTCATGCTGGTGCCGCTCATCAGCCGGTTGTCGGTGTTGACCGTCAGCCTGAAGTGCAGCTTCCGCAGCAGGCCGATCGGGTGCTCGGCGTACGAGGCGGCCGCGGCGGTCTGCAGGTTCGAGGTGGGGCACATCTCCAGGGGGATGCGCTTGTCCCGGACGTACGAGGCCAGCCGGCCCAGCTTCACGGAACCGTCGGCGGCGACCTCGATATCGTCGATGATCTTCACGCCGTGGCCCAGGCGGTCGGCGCCGCACCACTGCAGGGCCTGCCAGATCGACGGCAGGCCGAAGGCCTCGCCCGCGTGGATGGTGAAGTGGTTGTTCTCGCGCTTGAGGTACTCGAACGCATCCAGGTGGCGGGTGGGAGGGAACCCGGCCTCGGCGCCGGCGATGTCGAAGCCGACCACGCCGTTGTCGCGGTAGCGGTTCGCCAGCTCGGCGATCTCCAGCGCACGGGCGGCGTGGCGCATCGCGGTGAGCAGGGCGCCGACGCGGATGCGGTGGCCGTTGGCCTTCGCGCGGCGCTCGCCCTCGCGGAAGCCGTCGTTCACGGCCTCGACGACCTCTTCGAGGGTCAGGCCGGCTTCGAGGTGCTGCTCGGGCGCGTAGCGGATCTCGGCGTACACGACGCCGTCCTCGGCCAGGTCCTCTGCGCACTCGGCGGCGACGCGGAACAGGGCCGCCTTCGTCTGCATGACGGCGCACGTGTGCGCGAACGTCTCCAGGTAGCGCGGCAGGGAGCCGGAGTCGGCGGCTTCGCGGAACCAGATGCCGAGCTTGTCGGCGTCGGTCTCGGGGAGGTTCTCGTAGCCGGCCTCCCGGGCCAGCTCGATGATGGTCCCGGGGCGCAGGCCACCGTCGAGGTGGTCGTGGAGCAGCACCTTCGGGGAGCGGCGGATCTGATCCGGGGTGGGCAGGTTGGGGGTCTCGCTCGTCATCCGGGCACTCTACTCCTACGCGCGTAGAGCAGCGCGTCGGCGACAGGGGTCGATACGTAACAGAGACCGTACGCACGGGTCGCGTACACCTGTCAGTCTGAGAGTGTTCGGCCATGGCACAGCATGCGCCGCCGGCGCGCGGTGCCCGCCTGGGGCGGGCGGCCGGCGCGAACGGCTCGGTCTCGACGGGCAGCACGGTCAACGGAGTCGTCCTCTTACTCCCCGGTAGATCCAGATTGTCCCCCGGTCCGGTGCGTCCGCTCGCGCGGGCACTGGTGCGGGCCGGCGGGGCGGACGGGCTGGTCGCGCACACCGTGCTGCACGGCAGGGGGGCCTGCCGGGAGGACGACGCCCGGTGGGCGGCGGACGAGGTGGTGCGCAGGTACGGGGACGTGCCGGTGTGCCTCGCCGGATACGACGCGGGCGGCCGGGCGGCGCTGCGGGCGGCGGGCCACGAGGCCGTCAACTCGGTGCTGGCGCTTGCCCCTTCCTTGGGAGAGGCGGTCTCGCCGGACTCCCCGGAACCGGTGAAACAGCTGTCGGGGCGGCAGGTGCTGATCGTGCACGGGACGAACGACGCGCACAGCGACCCGGAAGCATCGTTTCGGCTGGCGGCGCAGGCGAAGAAGGCGAACCGCTCGACGTGCCGGTTCGAGGTGCACTCGGACGGCCACCGGCTGCGCGAGCACCAGGCGGAAGTCGTGGCGCTGTCCGTGGATTTCGTCCTGGGGGCGATGTTCTCGGGGCGGTTTTCGCGGCCGGTGACGGACGCGCTGGCGGCGCCGCCGCCACTGGGGCTGCGGATGCCGCTCGCGGCGGGCTTCGGGCGCTCCCTGCGGGGCTGAGGGGCCGCGGCGGGCGAATGGGCCGCCGGGCCGCCCGAGCGTAAAGTGAGGAGTGGACTCGGGGCTCTTCTCTGCGGGAGGCGATGCGGCATGGCCGCGATCGTGCGCAAGAGCTTCGACCAAGCGGACGAGACCCGTCCGTTCGCGGACGGCAAGGGCCGGCTCGACGTCATCCAGACCGACGGCGGAGCCGTGGGCCGCGCGGTCTTCGAGCCGGGCTGGCGCTGGTCGGAGCACATCAAGCCGCTGGCGGGCACGGACAGCTGCGAGGCCGCACACACGGGTTACGTGGTGAGCGGCCGGATGAAGGTCGTCATGGACGACGGGGCCAGCGAGGAGTACGGCCCCGGCGACTTCATGCAGATCGAGCCCGGACACGACGCCTGGGTCCTCGGCGACGAGCAGTGCGTGGCGGTCGACTGGACCGGCTTCGTCACGTACGCGAAGCCGGCCTCCTGACCTCCGGGTACCTCAACGGTCACCCCGTGGGCAGCCACACCGGGTTCGTGAACGCCGCCAGGGCGCCCGGGAGCGGCGGGAGCGTGGCGGGGTGGCGGACCTCGGCCCGTACGTAGGCCGAGCGGGTGGGGCTGGTGCGCCATTCCAGGGCGGCGTCCGACGAGGTCACGGCCGGGCCCTGGTCGGTGATCAGCCGCAGTTCGCAGCCCGGGGCGCCCGTGGCCGTGAGCCGGATCAGGACGTCCGCGTCCGGGGCCACCCGCAGCGTCTCCCCGATGCCGGCGTGCTCCCCGTGCGGGCCCACCGCCTCGAAGGCGACCGAGACCTGGACGGACTCGGCCCCGTAGGACCGCCCGGCCCGCATCCCCGCGAGGATCGCCTCCCGGGTCAGGTCCTCGGCCAGGACCACGGTCTGCGGGCCGCCGATGCGGTCCGGGTCGCGGTGGTGGTCGCTGTTGGCCACGGCCGGCAGCCACCGCTCGCCGTCGGCGCCGCGCAGGGTGGCGTCCCAGGAGGCCAGGGAGACCTCGTCGTCGGGGGTCCAGGGGCCGTTCCACACCTCCACGGCGTCGGCCTCGCCGAAGCCGAACTTCCAGGCGCAGCCGATGCAGGTGGCGTGCGGGTGGGCGGGTACGACCAGGCCGCCCGCGCCCCGGATCGTACGGGCGAACCGGCCGAAGCGGTTCTCGCGGGCCCGGTAGCGCCAGTCGACGAAGGCGCCCGGGTCGGTGCCGACGGCCAGGACGTGGCCGGTGCGGGTGGTGATCTCCTCGCCGGTCAGGATCAGCAGGTCCGGCGAGAGCGCGTCGGCCCAGGCGGCGTGCGCGCTGTGGGTGTTGTGCTCCGAGGAGTTGATGAAGTCCAGGCCGGCCGCGCGGGCCAGGCCGGCTATCTCGGCCGGGGTGCGCCGCCCGTCGGAGTGCACCGAGTGGATGTGGCAGTCGCCTCGGTACCAGGCCCGGCCGCGGCCCCGGGCGCGCTGGGGCGGGTGGACCGGGCGGGCAGTGGTGCCCGGCTCGCCGAAGGTGAAGCGGGCGGTGATCTCGTACGGGAGTCCCTGCGGGGCGACGGTGTAGGGACCGAGCAGGACGTGCCAGCGGCCGGCGCCGATCGGGCCGGGCAGGTAGCCGGGGGTCGCCTCGTCGGCGCGCAGGAAGAACTCGCTGCGGGCGCCGCCGGACCAGCCGCGGAAGCCGCGGCCGCCGAGGGCGGTGCCGTGCTGGTCGAAGATGCCGATGTCGAGGGCGTTTCCGGGGGTGCCGGGCGGTACGGGCGGCTTGCCGTACGTGTACGCCACTCTCAACTCACGTACACCGCGCGGTACATCGAGGGGTATCTCCACGAAGTCCGGGGCGCCCGGGGGGATCGTGCCGGTCAGGATCCGGGTGTCCGGCGAGGGCGCGGACAGGTGCGGGGTGGTGACTGCGGCGGCGCCGGACACACCGGTCGCCAGAACTTCACGCCTCGTGAGGGCCATACCCCCACGGTGGCGGCGGTACGTGAATCCCGTGTGAATCCGGGGTGAGGGGTCCCGGTCGGCCGAGCAGGGCCGCGGCCCGGTCCAGGACGGCCTCGTCCATGAGGGCGGTGACGGCCGTGGCGGGGGTGCCGGGCAGGCCGAGGGTCTCGTTGGCGCGGGCGGCGGCGAGCGCTCCGGCGGGGTCGAAGCCGAAGGCGCGGGCCCGTCCGCGGCGGACGGCGTCCAGCCGGCCGACGGCGCCGACCAGGCGGCTGTGGTCGCGCCGGTCCGCCGGTACCCGCCGCTCCGCCCCCTCACGGTCGGACGGCACCGGCGGACCCGGCGCGACCACCACGGTGCGCGCGCCTGCCCGTCGGGCGGGCGGCCACCACGGCGGGGCGCGGGCTCAGCAGGACCGCCATGGGCCCCCGCCCGGTCCCGCACCCCGCTCCCGCTCCCCCGTCACCGCGTTTCCCCCTTCACCCGGTGTCACCACTGTGCCGGTTCGGCATATGTGCACGGCGCCCGATAGGGCGTCGTCTTGCCGCCTTGCGGGAACACGAGGGGTTTATAAACATCCTCAAGCCGGGACGAATACGCCTATGCCAGCCGACGAAGCCGAACCGCCGTCCGGAGGCGACCTGAGCCGCGCCGCCCGGCGGCTGTACGCGTACGCCGTGGAGCGGCACTCGTTCGCCGAGGCCGAGGCGACCGGGGACCTCGGGGTGCGGGCGGCCGCGGCGATCACCGAGCTGGCTGCCGCGCACCTGTTGCAGCGGGCCCCCGGCGGCGGCCCGGAGCGGTGGAGCGCGGTCGCGCCGCGGACGGCGGCGGCCCGGGCGCTGGCCCCGCTGGCCCTGCTCGTACGGGAGACCCACGACGAGATGGACCGGCTGCGCGGGCGGCTGGAGACGCTGGTCCCGGCGTACGAGGCGGGGGCGGCGCACCTCGAACGGAACGGGTCGGGGCGGGCGGAGCTGGAGCTGGTCACCGACCTGGGGGCGGCGCGCGCTCTGATCGCGGAGCTTGTCGCGGAGTGCGGGCAGGAGCTGCTGGCCTCGCAGCCGGGCGGGGGCCGGCCGCTGGAGACGCTGGAAGAGGCGATCGGGCGGGACGAGTCGCTGCTGGCGCGCGGGGTGCGGATGCGCACGATCTACCAGCACACGGCGCGCTACTCGCGGCCCACGGCGGCGTACGTGGAGCGGGTGACGGCACTGGGCGCTCGGGTACGGACGCTGGGCGACGGGCTGATGCGGATGCTGGTCTTCGACGGGCACACGGGGCTGATGTCGGTGCCGGACCGCGCCGGGGCGGCGCTGGTGGTGCGGGAGCCGGCGGTGGTGCACTTCATGACGTCGGCGTTCGAGCGCTCGTGGGTGGCGGCGGAGCCCTTCCCGACGACGGTGAGCCCGGAGGCGGCACGCTCGCTCTCGGACGAGCTGCGGCAGCTGATCGTACGGCTGCTGGCGGAGGGGCTGGAGGACAAGGTGATCGCGCGCCGGCTGGGCATGTCGGAACGCACCTGCCAGCGCCACATCGCGGAGATCATGCGGGCGGTGGGCGCCAAGTCCCGCTTCCAGGCGGGCTACTTGCTCTCCGCGGCGCCGGCGCCGGATCCCGAGGGCGGCGCCGGATCCTGACCGGGGTTCCCGAGGTGCCCGCCGTGCAGCTCCGGGATGAGGCGGCCGCGGCGGGAGAGCAGGAAACGCTTGAACTCGGCCACCGGGCGGGTGTCGGGGTGGCCGTCCAGCCAGGCCACGCCGATCTCGCGGACCGCTCGGGGAGCCGTCACCGTCAGCTCGACCACGCCGGGGCGGGCCACGGCCGGGGGTGGCAGCAGGGCCACGCCGAGGCCCGCCGCGACCAGGCCGCGCAGGGTCTCCGCCTCCTCGCCCTCGAAGGCCACCCGCGGGGTGAACCCGGCCTCCGCGCACAGGTCGTCGGTGATGCGGCGCAGGCCGTAGCCGGCCTCCAGGGTGACGAAGGTTTCCTCGGCGGCCTCGGCGAGGCGGATGCGCTTGCGGCCGGCCAGCCGGTGGTCGTCGGGGACGACGAGGCGCAGCCTCTGCTCGTCGAGGCGGCGGGCGACCAGGTCGGGCGCGTCCGGGAGCGGTGAGGTCAGGCAGAGGTCGAGCTCGCCGGCCCGCAGTTTCTCCAGCATGGCCTCGCCGTAGTTCTGCACCAGGGAGAAGCGCACGCGCGGGTGGTCGGCGCGGAAGGCGCGGATCAGGCCGGGTACGGTCTCGGGGCCGAGGGTGTGCAGGAAGCCGAACGCCACCTTGCCGAGGGCCGGATCGGCGTCCAGCTGCACCGACTCGGCGGCGCGGGCGATCTCCGCGAGGGCCCGCTCGGCCGAGGCGAGGAAGGTCCGGCCGGCCGTGGTGAGGGCGACGGTGCGGCCCTTGCGGGCGAACAGCGTGACGCCGAGGTCCTGTTCGAGCCGGACCATGGCCCGGGAGAGGGTGGACTGCGGGACGCCCAGCTCGTGCGCGGCGCGGGTGACGTGCTCGTGGCGGGCGACGGCGGCGAAGTACGCGAGGCGAGGTGCCAGCAAACCTGTCACCGCGATGTCTTCTTCGTAACGGTTCATTAACAGACACCCTTCTGAGCTGCGGTCATGCAGCAGTGGATTGATTATCGCGATTCTGTGCATTGGACGCATGAAACGCGGCGGGTCTACGGTCTTTGCATGCCTCCCGTTCATACCGGGGCACCCGTCACCACGGGTGCCTCCACCCCGTCGTCTCCTGCCGCACCGGAAGCCCACGCACCCGGCCGCCCCGGCTACCGCCGGATGAGCCTCGCGCTCTTCGCCGCCGGACTCGCGACCTTCGCCCTCCTCTACTCCACCCAGGCGCTGCTGCCCGCGATCTCCGACGGGTTCGGGGTGACGGCGGGTCAGGCCAGCTGGACCGTGTCCGCGGCCACCGGCGCCCTCGCCCTGTTCGTCCTGCCGCTCAGCGCGCTCTCCGAGCGCTTCGGGCGGACCCGGATGATGACGGTCTCCATGCTGGTCGCCGTCGGCGTCGGCCTCCTCGTACCGTTCGCGCCGAACCTGGAGTGGCTGGTGGCGCTGCGCGCCGTCCAGGGCGCGGCGATCGCCGGCATCCCGGCCTCCGCGATGGCGTACCTGGCGGAGGAGGTCAAGCCGAAGGCGCTGGTGGGCGCGATCGGCCTGTTCGTGGCGGGCAACTCCATCGGCGGCATGAGCGGCCGCCTCGTCACCGGCTGGGCGGCCCAGGCGTGGGGCTGGCGCGGCGGGCTGCTGGCCGTCGGCGTCATGGCGCTGGCCTGCGCGGCGGCGTTCCTCGTCCTGCTCCCCCGGGCCCGGTTCTTCCGCCCGGCCTCGCTGAACCCGCGCGCGGTCGGCCGTACGGTCGCCGGGCACCTGCGGGATCCGCTGCTGCTGCGCCTGTACGGGATCGGCGCGCTGTTCATGACCGTCTTCGGGGCCGTCTACACCGTCATCGGCTACCGGCTGGTCGACGAGCCGTTCTCCCTGGGGCAGGGCGTGATCGGGTCGATCTTCCTGATCTACCTGGTCGGTACGGTCTCCTCGGCGGCCGCCGGGCAGCTGGTGGCCCGGGCGGGGCGGCGCGGAGCGCTGTACCTGGCGGTGACCACGACCGCGCTGGGCCTGCTGCTGTCGCTGGCGGACTCGCTGGCCGCGATCCTCGTCGGGCTGGTCCTGATCACCGCCGGCTTCTTCGCGGGCCACGCGGTGGCGTCCGCCGCGGTGAGCCGGACCGCGACGTCGGGCCGCGCGCAGGCCTCGGCGCTGTACCAGTCGGCGTACTACCTGGGCTCCAGCGCGGGCGGCACGCTCGGTGCGCTCGCCTACCACTCGGCGGGCTGGGCGGCGACGGTGGGCATCGCGCTGCTGGCCGTGCTCGGCGTCGTGTCGATCACCCTGTACGGCTCGCACGCGGCGCGCGCCGAGCGGCGTCACGGCTCGCTGGCCGCCGCACGCTGATACGGCCGCGTAGGGATCGGTGCGTACGGCATCGGTACGAGCGGAATTACGGAGCCCGGAGGCGCAAGCCGCCCCGGGCTCCGGCGCGTTGCCCCTCCCCGCCGGGAAGGAATGGGGGTGGGAGGGAGTACGACGTGACATTGATGCGGATGCGTACGGGGCGGATGCGTACGGGGCGGATGCGTACGGGGCGGATGCGTACGGGACGACGTGCGGTGGCGGTGGTCTGCGGGGCGGTGGCGCTCGCGGTCCCGCTGGTGGTCGGCGGGGGCGGGGCGGCGCGGGCCGCCGGCTCGTGCAACGTGACCACGGGGCCGTACCAGCGGCAGGTGGAGCAGTTCCTGGGGCGGCCGGTCGACGGGTCGCAGTCCGCGGCCGACTGCCAGGCGATCAAGGCGTTCCAGGCGAACCACGGGATCACCCCGACCGCGGGGTACGCCGGGCCGCTCACCTGGCAGACGATGAGCACCATGCTGGCGCAGCGGGAGGCGGGCACGACCCCGAACAGGGACGGGAAGTGCCCGGCGGACCTGGGCCGGATCGCCTGCGTCGACCTGACCCGCCAGCTCAGCTGGGTCCAGGACGGCGCCGCCCTGAAGTACGGCCCGGTGCCGGTGCGCACCGGGAAGGACGGCACCGAGACCCGGACCGGCCTGAAGCGGATCTACTACCGCAGCATCGACCACTGGTCGACCATCTACGACGTGTCGATGCCGTACGCGCAGTTCTTCGACGGCGGGATCGCCTTCCACTCGGTGGAGAAGAGCATGTGGAACCCGCCGGGGTCGGGCGGCTGCGTGAACATGCGGCTCGCGGACGCCAAGGCGTACTGGAACCTGCTGGCCAAGGGGGACGACGTGTACGTGTACGGCCGCAAGCCGGGTACGTAGCGGGCGGCGTCCGGCTGCCGTTGTCAGACCCCTCGGGTAGCTTCGGGATATCGGACCTACTGGGGGAAGACAGCCATGAGTGACGTCGCCACGAGTATCGAATCCGACCTGGACGCGGCGATGGACCGGTACCGGGTCGAGCTCACCGGCTACTGCTACCGCATGCTCGGCTCCTCCTTCGACGCCGAGGACGCGGTGCAGGACACGTACGTCCGTGCCTGGCGCAGCTTCGAGAAGTTCGAGGGCAGATCCTCGCTGCGCTCGTGGCTGTACCGGATCGCCACGAACGTCTGCCTGGACCTGCTGAGCGCGGGGAAGAAGCGGGCCCGCCCGATGGACCTCAGTGCTCCGCAGCACCAGGCGTCGGCGGTGCTCAATGAGCGGCCGGAGGTGACGTGGCTGGAGCCGGTGCCGGACGGGCGGGTGCTGCCGCAGACCGCCGATCCGGCGGAGATGGCGCTGGCGAAGGAGTCCGTACGGCTGGCGTTCGTGGCGGCGCTGCAGCACCTGCCGGCGAAGCAGCGGGCGGTGCTGATCCTGCGCGAGGTGCTGGCGTGGAAGGCGGACGAGGTCGCGACCCTGCTGGACACGACGGTGGCGTCGGTGAACAGCGCTCTCCAGCGGGCCCGTGCGACGCTCTCGGCGAGCCGGATGCGCGAGAGCGACGCGGCGGACCCGCTGGACGCGGAGCAGGTGAAACTGCTGGAGCAGTACCTCTCCGCCTTCGAGGCGTACGACATCTCGCGGCTGACCACCCTGCTGCACGAGGACGCGGTGCTGTCGATGCCGCCGTTCGACCTGTGGCTCCGGGGGCCCGCCGACATCGCGGCCTGGCATCTGAACCAGGGCATCGGCTGCAAGGGCTCCCGCCTGGTCCCGACGACGGCGAACGGCCTGCCGGCCTTCGGCCAGTACCGGCCGCGGGAGGACGGGAAGCCGGGGCACGTGCCGTGGGCGCTCCAGGTCCTGGAGATCTCAGAGGGGCGGATCACCGGGCTCAACGCCTTCCTGGACACCGACCGCTGGTTCCCGCTCTTCGGCCTCCCCGAGCAGCTGGAGGAGTCCGACGAGCTCCAGCAGGGCGCGTAGCTCAGGTCCGGCCCCGGTCACCCGCAGCGGCCGCCCCCCGGCGGCGAACCGCAACCGGGCCAGCACCTCGACGGTGCCCAGGTCCGCCGCGGTGACGGCGCCGACGTCGCACTCCACGGCGGCGGCCCCGTCCTCGTACAGCCGCACCAGGCGCGCGCACAGCCCCTCCACATCCCGCAAGGCCTCTCCGGCTCCGGGCAGCACGAGTCGCATGATCTCCACGAGGGGATGACTGCCGCGCCCGCCCGAACTCATCGGCGGGCTCATCGGCGGGCTCATCGGCGGCTCGTCCGCGTACGAAAAAACGCCGGCGCGGCTCCGGACGGGGAGCCGCGCCGACGCGTAGAGGGGGCCGCGGGTCAGGCGATGCGGTCCAGGACGATCGGCGTGGCGGAGAACGCCGTGCCGGCCGGGGCGATGTCGTACGTGCCCTCCAGGGAGGCCAGGGCGTACTCGAACTTCTCCGGGGTGTCCGTGTGCAGGGTCATCAGCGGCTGGCCGGCGACCACGGTGTCGCCGGGCTTGGCGTGGAGCTCGATGCCCGCGCCCGCCTGCACCGGGTCCTCCTTGCGCGCGCGGCCGGCGCCCAGGCGCCAGGCGCCCACGCCGACGCCGTACGCGTCAAGGCGGGTCAGGACGCCCGAGGAGGGGGCGGTGACCACGTGCTGCTCGCGGGCCACCGGGAGGGCCGCGTCCGGGTCGCCGCCCTGGGCGGAGATCATCCGGCGCCAGACGTCCATGGCGGAGCCGTCGGCGAGGGCCTTGGCCGGGTCGGCGTCCTTGATGCCCGCCGCGTCCAGCATCTCGCGGGCGAGCGCCAGGGTCAGCTCGACGACGTCGGAGGGGCCGCCGCCGGCCAGGACCTCGACCGACTCGCGGATCTCCAGCGCGTTGCCGGCCGTCAGGCCGAGCGGGGTGGACATGTCGGTGAGCAGGGCGATGGTCTTGACGCCGCTGTCCGTGCCGAGGGCGACCATCGTCGAGGCGAGCTCGCGCGCGTCCTCGATGTTCTTCATGAACGCGCCGGTGCCGACCTTCACGTCGAGGACGAGCGAACCCGTGCCCTCGGCGATCTTCTTCGACATGATCGAGGAGGCGATCAGCGGGATGGCCTCGACGGTGCCCGTCACATCGCGCAGCGCGTACAGCTTCTTGTCGGCGGGGGCCAGGCCGTCGCCCGCCGCGCAGATGACCGCGCCCGTGGTGTCCAGGACGTGCAGCATCTCCTCGTTGGAGAGCAGCGCGCGCCAGCCGGGGATGGACTCCAGCTTGTCCAGGGTGCCGCCGGTGTGGCCGAGGCCGCGGCCCGACAGCTGCGGCACGGCCGCGCCGCAGGCGGCGACGAGCGGGGCCAGCGGCAGGGTGATCTTGTCGCCGACGCCGCCCGTGGAGTGCTTGTCCGCGGTCGGGCGGGACAGGGAGTCGAAGTTCATCCGCTCGCCCGAGGCGATCATCGCTGCGGTCCAGCGCTTGATCTCGGCCCGGTTCATGCCGTTCAGCAGGATGGCCATCGCCAGCGCCGACATCTGCTCGTCGGCGACGACACCGCGCGTGTACGCGTCGATGACCCAGTCGATCTGCTCGGGGCTCAGCTCGCCCCGGTCACGCTTCGTTCGGATGACGGAGATGACGTCCATGTGGTGCTTCCTTCTACGCGCATAGAGAGGGTGGAGAGAGAAGAGAAGAAGAGGGAAGTGCGACGGCCCTCCGCCCGGCAGGGGCGAAGGGCCGTCAACGCGGCTATCTCAGGTGGTCCGGCCCGAAGGCCTGCGGCAGCATCTCGGCCAGTGGAAGGACCCCCTTCGGGGTCTCCACCAGCAGCTCCGGTCCACCGAACTCGAAGAGGAGCTGACGGCAGCGGCCGCACGGGACGAGGATGTCGCCCTTGCCGTCGACGCAGGTGAAGTGCGTCAGGCGGCCGCCGCCGGTGGCCTGCAGGGAGGAGACCAGCCCGCACTCGGCGCACAGGCTGAGCCCGTAGCTGGCGTTCTCCACGTTGCAGCCGACGACGATCCGGCCGTCGTCGACGAGGGCGGCGACCCCGACCGGGAACTCCGAGTAGGGGGCGTACGCCCGGGACATGACGTCCCGGGCGGCCTCCCGCAGGGCCTCCCAGTCGGGGTGGATCGCCGTCGTCACTTGCCCTGGCCCTTGCGGTACGGCAGGCCGTCCGCCTTCGGCATCCGCAGCCGCTGCGCGGACAGCGCGAGCACCAGCAGCGTCGTCAGGTACGGGGCCGCGTCCACGAACTGGCTCGGGACCGCGTCCGTGAGCGCGTACCAGAGGAACAGCCCACCGGCGCAGACGCCCGAGAGGGCACCCTGGAAGTGCTTCTTCTTGTACAGCTGCCAGGCGCAGACCAGCACCAGCAGGATCGCGAGGAGCAGCAGCATCGCGTGGACGTTCTCGGCGCCACCGCGCAGCTTGAGGCTGTCGGTGAAGCCGAAGAGGCCGGCGCCCAGCGCCATGCCGCCCGGCATCCAGTTACCGAAGATCATCGCGGCGAGACCGATGTAGCCGCGGCCGCCGGTCTGGCCCTCCTGGTAGATGGGGCTGGCGACGATCGACAGGAACACGCCACCGAGGCCCGCCAGGGCGCCGGAGACGACCACGGCGATGTACTTGTACTTGTAGACGTTGACGCCGAGCGATTCGGCGGCGATGGGGTTCTCACCGCAGGAGCGCAGGCGCAGGCCGAAGGTGGTGCGCCACAGCACCCACCAGGTGCCCGGGATCAGCAGCAGGGCGACGACGGTCAGCAGCGAGAGCTCGGTGACCAGGCCGCCGATGAGGCCGGCGAGGTCCGATACGAAGAACCAGTGCTTGGCCTGGAGCGTGGCCATCCAGTCGGACAGCCCCGGCACGGTGATCTTGTAGATCTCCTCGACGCGCGGCGACTGCTTGGAGGAGCCGCCGGGCGCGTTCGCGAACGTGAAGTTCGACAGGTACTGGGTGAAGCCCAGCGCGAGGATGTTGACGGCCACACCGGAGACGATGTGGTTGACGTTGAACGTGACCGTGATGATCGCGTGCAGCAGGCCGCCGAGGGCACCGCCCAGGATGCCGACCGCGACGCCGGTCCAGGGACCCCACTGGTAGCCGGCCCAGGCACCGAACCAGGTGCCGAGGATCATCATGCCCTCGAGGCCGATGTTGACGACGCCCGCCCGCTCGGCCCACAGGCCGCCGAGGCCGGCGAGGCCGATCGGCACCGCGAGCTGGAGGGCTCCGGAGACCTGGCCGATGGAGGTCAGGTCGTTGGCCCCGCTGATCACGCGGACCAGCGAGACGAGCGCGAGCCCGCCCGCGATGATCAGCATGATCCACGGCAGGGTGAGCTTCTTGCGGCCGCCGGCCTTCTTCGGGGCGGCACTCGTCGCGGAGACGGTGCTGGTGCTCACGCCGCGACCTCCTTATCGGTCTTGATGGCGTGGCCTGCAGCCAGCTCCTCGCCGACCTTCTGCTGCTGGCGGCGGATGCCGTAGCGGCGGACGAGCTCGTACGAGACGACAACGGCGATCACGATCAGGCCCTTCATGATCGTGCCGATCTCCTTCGCGTACCCGGCCGTGTCGAGCGAGGCCGAGGCCTTGTCGATGAAGGCCATCAGGAAGGCGGCGAAGAAGATGCCGATCGGGCTGTTGCGCCCGAGCAGCGCGATGGTGATGCCGGTGAAGCCGACACCGACCGGGAAGGCCAGGCTGTACGTGTGGCTCTCGCCGAGCAGGACCGGCATGCCGGCGAGGCCGGCGACGGCGCCGGAGATGAGCATCGAGGTGATGATCATCTTCTTGGCGTCCACACCGGAGGCCTGGGCGGCGGACTCGCTGGCGCCGGTGGCGCGCAGGTCGAAGCCGAAGCGGGTCCGGTTGAGCACGAACCAGTAGACGATGCCCAGCGCGAACGCGAGGAAGGTGAAGCCGTAGATCTCCAGGCCGTCACCGAGGTCCACGGCCGGGAACCAGCCGGAGTCCGGGATGTCACCGGTGGTGAGGTCGTTGGAGCCGGCCGGCTGGACGCCTAGGTTCTTCGGCAGGATCAGCCAGGCGATCAGGCTGGTCGCGATGGCGTTCAGCATGATCGTGGACACGACCTCGCTGACGCCGCGCCTGGCCTTGAGGACACCGGCGATGCCGGCCCAGAAGGCGCCGACGCACATGGCGACGACCACGATCAGCAGGATCTGCAGCGGGCCGGGCAGCGTGACGGCCGCGCCGACCACTGCGGACAGCATCGCCGCGAGGCGGTACTGGCCGTCGACACCGATGTTGAAGAGGTTCATCCGGAAGCCGATGGCCACGGCCAGGGCTGCCAGGTAGTACGTGCCCGCCTGGTTCACGATGAGGACCTGGACGTCCTCGTAGCTGGCGTTCTCCACCATCAGGCGCAGCGGCTCGATCGGGTCCACACCCGTCGCGGCCAGCACGAGCATGGTCAGCAGGAACGCGGTGACCAGAGCGAGAGCGGGCCCGGCGAAGCCGAGGAGCAGCCGGTCCTTGTCGAATTTCTTCATCGGGCCTCGTCCTCCGGGGAGTCGGTACCAGCGTCGGTACCGGCGGCGGAGTGGTTGTCGGTGGCTTCCAGGGTCCCGGAGGCGGCGCCCGTCATGGCGGTGCCGAGCTCCTCGGGGGTCACGGTCGCGGGGTCGGCGTCCGCGACCAGGCGGCCGCGGTAGATCACGCGCAGGGTGTCGGACAGGCCGATCAGCTCGTCCAGGTCCGCGGAGATCAGCAGGACCGCCAGGCCTTCGCGGCGGGCGTCCCGGATCGCGTCCCAGATCTGCGACTGCGCACCGACGTCCACACCACGGGTGGGGTGGGCGGCGATGAGGAACTTCGGGTTGTGGCTCATCTCGCGGCCGACGATCAGCTTCTGCTGGTTGCCGCCGGAGAGCGACGACGCGGTGACCTCGATGCCGGGCGTGCGGACGTCGTACTCGCGCACGATCCGCTCGGTGTCCTTGCGGGCGGCCTTCGGGTCGATGATGCCGCGCTTGGAGTTGGGCGCCTCGGTGACGTGACCGAGGATGCGGTTCTCCCACAGCGAGGATTCGAGCAGCAGGCCGTGGCGGTGGCGGTCCTCGGGGATGTACCCGATGCCGCCCTCACGGCGCTTGCGCACCGGCGCCTTCGTGATGTCGGTGCCGTCCAGGGTGATGACGCCCGTGTCCGGGGTGATCATGCCCATGAGGGCTTCGATCAGCTCGGTCTGGCCGTTGCCCTCGACACCGGCGATGCCCAGGACCTCGCCCTTGTGGATCGTGAAGGTGATCCCGTCGAGGAGGAGGCGGCCGGCCTCGACGATCTCGGGCACGTTGGCGTCCGACAGGCCCGGCGTACGCGCGGTCTCCTCGGTGGCGACGGGCAGGCCGTGCTCGGCGACGGTCAGCTTCTCGACCTGGAGCATCGGGGTGGTGGTCACCGTGGACTCGCGGGTCTCCGGCGAGGGCAGCTCCGCACCGACCATCAGCTCGGCGAGCTGCTTGGTGGTCGCGGTCTTCGGGTCGGCGGTGCCGACGGTGGTGCCGCGGCGGATGACGGTGATGTCGTCGGCGACCTTCAGCACCTCGCCCAGCTTGTGCGAGATGAAGATGACGGTCAGGCCCTCGGCCTTGAGCTCGCGCAGGTTGTCGAAGAGCGCGTCCACTTCCTGCGGCACGAGCACCGCGGTGGGCTCGTCGAGGATGAGGGTGCGGGCGCCGCGGTACAGGACCTTGAGGATCTCCACGCGCTGGCGGTCGGCGACACCGAGGTCCTCGACCAGGGCGTCGGGGCGCGCGCCGAGGCCGTACGCGTCCGAGATCTCCAGGATCTTCCTGCGGGCCTTGGCGCCGATGCCGTGGAGCTTCTCGCCGCCGAGAACCACGTTCTCCAGGACGGTGAGGTTGTCGGCGAGCATGAAGTGCTGGTGCACCATGCCGATGCCGCGGGCGATGGCGTCGCCGGGGTTGTTGAAGGTGACCTGCTCCCCGTCGATGGCGATGGTGCCCTCGTCCGGCTTCTGCATGCCGTAGAGGATCTTCATCAGGGTCGACTTTCCGGCACCGTTCTCACCGATGAGGGCATGGACCGTGCCCTTGCGGACGGTGATCGCGATGTCCTTGTTGGCGACGACGCCGGGGAAGCGCTTGGTGATGCCGTGAAGTTCTACGGCGGGGGGCGGGCTGGACGCGTTGATGACGCACTCTCCTTGGCGCGGAAGGAGCTGGAAAGCCAAGTTGGCAGGGGGCAGGGCGAGGATCGGCCGGGCGGGTGGGCGGGAGGAGGACGGTATCGCGTCCACGATGCCTCTACGCGCGTAGCACTGTCGAAAGTGAAAACTTGCGGCCAAGTGGCCACGAGCGACACGGAACAGGGGCGGGGCCCGGGAGCGGTAGAGACCGCTTCCCGGACCCCGGAGACCCCTTATCGCACGTCAGACGATGCCTTACGGCGCGGTCTTGACGGTGATCTTCTTCGCGATGATGTCGGCCTTGGCCTTCTCCACGGCGGCGGTGAGGTCGGTCATCTTCTTGTACTCGGGGTTGGAGTCGGCCAGGCCGACGCCGTCCTTGTCCAGGCCGTAACGGATCTCACCGGTGGCCGGCTTGCCGTCCTGGACCGACTTGATCTGGTTGAAGACCGCGTCGGAGACGTCCTTGGTGACCGAGGTCAGGATGTGGTCCTTGTACTTCGACAGACCGGCCTGGTTGTACTGGTCGGAGTCGACACCGATGGCCCACTTGCCCTTGCCGGCGGTGGCCTCGATGGCACCCGAGCCCGCGAGACCGGCAGCGGCGTAGACCACGTCGGCGCCGGCGTCGAGCTGACCCTGGGCGGCGGCCTTGCCGAGGTCGGGCTTGGAGAAGCCGTCGAAGTTCGGCGGCTGGGTCAGGTACTGGCTCAGCACCTTGGCGTTCGGGTTGGTGTCCTTGACGCCCTGGGTGAAGCCCGCCTCGAACTTCTTGATCAGCGGAACCTCGACACCGCCGATGAAGCCGACCGTGCCGGTCTTGGAGGCCTTGGCCGCGGCGACGCCGGCCAGGTAGGAGCCCTGCTCCTCGTTGAACACCAGGTTGGCGATGTTCGGGCCGGTGACCGAGGTGTCGTCGATGATGCCGAACGTGGTGTTCGGGAACTTCGGCGCGACCTTCTTGATCGCCGGGGCGTAGGAGAAACCGACGCCGATGACCGGGTTGTTGCCCTTGCGGGCGAGCTCGGTGAGGCGCTGGACCTTGTCGGCCTCACCCTCACCCTCGGTGGGCTCGGCCTCGCTGCCCTTGACGCCCAGTTCCTTCTCGGCCTTCTGCAGACCGGCGTAGGCGGCGTCGTTGAACGACTGGTCGCCACGGCCGCCGATGTCGTACGCGATGGCGATCGACTTCGCGGAAGAAGAGGAGGAGGACGGGGAGGACGAGGTGTCCGAGGACTTCTTTCCGCCACAGGCGGTGGCAGAGAGGGCCAGCGCCGCGGACGCGATGCCCACGGTGGCGATCCTGGTGATCCGGCGCAAGGGGAGGCTCCTTCAAAACCTGACCGAAGCGCCACGACCGGCGCTGGTTTCGCGGCGATCGTAACGCGCGTAGATGTCAGTTAAAGGGCCGTTCATGAGTCGTTATCGGATCGTCGCGAATCGGACAGTGACCGATCGGTAACTCCCCACGCGTCCAGCCCTTGTGTACCAAGGGCTGGACAGGTGTGACGGGACGCGCTCAGATGTTGTACAAATTTTTGCCCGATCGCTATCCGACAGGCCTGGTACGCCGTCCGTCGAGCAGCGCGGCGGCCGTGAAGAACTCCACGCCGACCCCGATCGCGGACTCGTCCACGTCGAAGTCGCCCCGGTGCAGGTCCCTCTTGGCGCTCGCGCCCGGGGTGTGCACGCCGAGCCGGGCCATGGCTCCGGGCACGTGCTCCAGGTACCAGGAGAAGTCCTCGCCGCCGAGGCTCTGCTCGGTGTCCTCGATCGACTCCTTGCCGAGCCGGGCCGCCATCGCCTCGCGCAGCAGCTCGGTCACCACCGGGTCGTTGACGACCGGCGGCACCCCGCGCACGTACGTGATCTCCGACTTGGCCCGGTGCATCCCCGCGATCTCGTCGATCGCGGCGTGGATCTGATCGGGCGCCTCGTGCCAGGCGTTGATGTCCAGGCAGCGGATCGTTCCGGAGAGCTCGGCGTGCATGGGGATGACGTTGCAGGCGTGCCCGGCCTCGATCCGGCCCCAGGTGATCGACATGCCCGAACGGGCGTCCATCCGGCGCGACAGTACGGCCGGCAGGTCGACGGCGACCCGGGCGGCGGCGGTCACCAGATCGGTGGTCAGGTGCGGCCGGGCGGTGTGCCCGCCGGGGCCGGCCAGCGCGATCTCCAGCCGGTCGCAGGCGGAGGTGATGGGACCGGTGCGCAGTCCGATCTTCCCGGCGTCGACCCGGGGGTCGCAGTGCACCGCGATCATCCGGCCCACGCCGTCCAGGACGCCGGACGCGATGGCATCGGTGGCTCCGCCGGGGAGCACCTCCTCGGCGGGCTGGAACAGCAGCCGTACCGGGCGGGGCAGCAGGCCCTGCCGGTCGAGGTCGGCGAGGACCAGGCCGGCGCCGAGGACGACGGCGGTGTGCACGTCGTGGCCGCAGGCATGCGCGCGGTCCGGGAAGGTCGAGCGGTACGCCACGTGGGTCTTGGCGTCCGGAATGGGCAGGGCGTCGATGTCCGCGCGAATGGCCAGCATCGGCCGGCCCCCGTCCCAGGTGCCCACGTCACAGATCAGGCCGGTTCCGGACTTCAGTACGCGGGGCCGCAGCCCCGCTTTCTCCAGCCGGGCCTTGATCGCCGCCGTGGTGCGGAACTCGTGGTGTCCTAGCTCGGGGTGCATGTGCAAGTCCCGGCGGAACTCGATCAGTTCGGCACGCAGGTGGTCCGGAATCTTGCCGGGCAGCTCGGGCCGGTCAGGCGTGCCGGGCAGGGCGGTCTGGGACTCGCGGGACATCAACTGGTTCACCCGTTGAAGGGTAGGCGCACGAATGGCCCAACTGGCTGTGGATCACCAAAAGTTCATGCCGTTAGGGGAAAAAAACCAGACCTCTGGACGCATGACCGGATGCACCCGGGGGTAGACTCGCGCGCTCATCCGGCCGCGGAGGCCGTCTGGGCAGGGAGTCTGTGCACATCACGGGCGGTCTCGGTGACCCCTGCGAGGAAGCTGCGGGCCCGCGGCGAGGCGGAGCCGGTGAGCCAGGCCGGGTCGACATCGCATACGGCGACGGTCACACCGGTTCCGGTCAGCGCGTAAGGCAGGGTGTGGACGACGGTGGACGGAAAGCTGACGATCGTGCGGCCGACCGGTCCGCGCCGGGCGATCAGTTCCAGCGGCAGGTCCGGGCGGACGATCTCCAGCCCGGTCGCCTCGCTGAGCGTGCGCAGCTTCTCCGGGGACTCGCGGCGGTGCGCGAAGTAGCGGGTGGCGCCGTGCTCCAGGGTCAGGGCGCGTACGGCGTCCAGGTAGCGGGCCGGGTCGACCACTCCGGTCTCCACGAGGGAGGTGCCGACGAGGTCGGTGCCCTTGGTCAGGCGCGGCGGGCCGAACCGGGCGCGGGTCCAGGCGAACTCGTTGACCCGCAGCGTCATCGCGCCGTGGACGGTGACGGGCATCGAGCTGAACACCTCGACGCGCCGCCCCGTGCCCGCGGCCGGGGTGAAGCGGCGCCGGGCGGTGGCCGAGACCGGCGCGTACGCCAGCTCGCGGATGCGGCCGGGCAGGCCGCCCCCGCCGACCCGGTGCCAGCGTACGAGGCGCTCGCCGCGGGCCGTCTGGGCGACGAACTCCATGGTGGCGGTGCCGTCGTCGACCACGACGAGCTCTTCGGCCCGTACGAGGGTGAGCAGGAGCTGCACGTACCGGGAGAAGGGGTCGCCGACGACGACCCGGCGGGCCGCGCGCACGTCCTTGGCGAGCGCGGCGAATGCCTTGAGCGGGGCGAGCCGGCCGCCGCGGGCCTCCTGCCAGACGACCGCGTACCCCTCGTCCCTGGCCAGCCCCGCCATCCGGCGCAGCTGTCCGCGGGACATGGGGTCGGTGGGCGGCAGTACGACGATCCGCAGCCAGGACGACGCGCCGGCCGAGCGGCCGGCCGGGCCCGTGCCGGTGGCTGCCGCAGCGCCCCCGGACGCGGGGCCGCGGGCGGCGGCGCGGCTGGGCTGGCTCGGGACGGCGTCGAGCAGCGGGACACCGCCCGGTGCGGACGCGGCTTCGGCGTGCGCCCACTCCAGCACGTTCAGGAGCTGGACCGGACTCTCGACGAAAGCCAGGCTGGAGGCAGAGGGGGTCACCACGTACTCCTCGTCAGGGGCGGGGGCGGGGCGTCGTACCGGACGGAGAACCGGAGAGGGAACCGAACGGAGAGACCGGACGGGCCGCGGGGTCGGACCCCGGCCCGGACCGGGGGGTGGACCGGGGGGAAGGACCGCGGGGTCAGACCGAGGCGAGCTCGCCCTGGACCCGGCGGAGCTTCTTCATGGGGCCGAGCTCGGAGTCGTAGACGCGCTTGATGCCGTCGCCGAGGGCGGTCTCGATGGTGCGGATGTCGCGGACCAGGCGGGCGAGGCCGCCGGGCTCCACGGAGGCGGCCTGGTCGGAGCCCCACATGGCGCGGTCGAGGGTGATGTGGCGCTCGACGAAGGCGGCGCCGAGGGCGACGGCCGCGAGGGTGGTCTGCAGGCCCGTCTCATGGCCGGAGTAGCCGATCGGGACGTTGGGGTACTCCTCCTGCAGGGTGTTGATCACCCGCAGGTTGAGCTCCTCCGCCTTGGCCGGGTACGTCGACGTGGCGTGGCAGAGCAGGATGTTGTCGCTGCCGAGCACCTCCACCGCGTGGCGGATCTGCTTCGGGGTGGACATGCCGGTGGAGAGGACGACGGTGCGGCCGGTGGCGCGCAGGGCGCGCAGCAGCTCGTCGTCGGTGAGGGAGGCGGAGGCCACCTTGTGGGCGGGGACGTCGAACTTCTCCAGGAAGGCCACGGCCTCGGTGTCCCACGGGGAGGCGAACCAGTCGATGCCCCGCTTGGCGCAGTGCTCGTCGATGGAGCGGTACTCGGCCTCGCCGAACTCCACGCGGTGGCGGTAATCGATGTACGTCATCCGGCCCCAGGGGGTGTCGCGCTCGATGTCCCACTGGTCGCGCGGGGTGCAGATCTCCGGGGTGCGCTTCTGGAACTTCACCGCGTCGCAGCCCGCTTCGGCGGCGGCGTCGATGAGGGCGAACGCGTTGCCGAGGTCGCCGTTGTGGTTGATGCCGATCTCACCGACGACGTACACGGGGCGGCCGGGGCCGGCGGTGCGGGAGCCGAAGGTGCGCAGGCGGGAGTTGGGGGTGGCGACGGTCATGGCAGAAGAGGTCCTTCGTTCGGTGCGTGGGGGCGCTGAGGGGAGGTGAACAGGGGGGCGAGGAGGCGGGCGCGCGCGAGGTCGTGCGGGTCGTCGATCTCCAGGACCCGTGCGGGGTCGGTGGCGACGGGGAGGGTGCGCCCGAAGAAGCGGTGCCGCGCGCCGCGGAAGCCCGCGGCGTCCATGGCGTAGGCGGCGCCGGTCTCCAGCAGGTCCTGGGGGCGGTCCTGGCGGCGGGGGCGGACGGCCTTGTCGTGGTTGACGCCGGCCCCGGCGCCGCCGGCCGCCTCCCGCCACAGGAAGCCGTGGAACGGGGCGACGGTCAGGGCCGAGTCGGCCGCACCGGTGGCGACGGCGGCGGCGACCGACTCGACGTCGGAGGAGGTCAGGAAGGGGCTGGTGCACTGGACGAGGAGGACGACGTCCACGGTGAGGGAGTGCAGTTCCTCGAAGGCGTCGAGCGCGTGCAGTACGGCGGCCTCGCTGCTCGCGGTGTCCCCGGAGATCGCCGCGGGGCGGCGGATCGCGTCGGCCCCGGCGGCGCGGGCGGCTTCGGCGATGGGGGCGGCGTCGGTGGAGACCACGACGTCGGTGACGGTGTCCGCGCCCCGGCAGGCCTGGACGGCCCGTACGACGAGCGGGACTCCGGCCACCTCGGCGAGGTTCTTCCCCGGGACCCCCTTGGAGCCGCCGCGGGCCGGGATCACGGCCAGTACGCGGGGGCGGGCGGTGGGGTTCGCGCGGGGGCTCACAGCTCCCCCATCCGGCGGATCACCGGGGCCACGCGCTGGACGCCGTGCCGGTACGCCCCGCGGGCGGCCTCGCGCAGGTGCGAGCGGAGCCGGCGGCGCAGCCGCGACTCCCCGCCGCTCTCGCGGACGGCGCCGGGCAGCGGGGTCCCGTCGGGGGCGAGGTGGTGGCGGGCCAGGATGCCGGGCAGGTACCCGGGCGCGGTGACCTGTGTGTAGTAGGGGGCGACGGCGGGGAGCACCGGGCGGTCCAGCAGTTCGCCGAGCCGGGCCCGGGCGGCGGCGAAGGAGTCGGCGGCATCGGCGTCCGCATCGGCATCGGCATCGGCATCGGCATCGGCATCGGCGGACCCCTTGACCGATCCCTGGGCGCCGATCACGCCCTGGTCGGCCAGCCACTCCGCGTCGCCCTGCGGCAGCAGGCCCGCGTCGAGCTGGTCCCAGGAGGCCAGGCAGCCCGAGCCGAGGAAGTGGTGGTTGCCGAGCACCTCACGGATGCCGAGGTCGGTGAGGACCGCCGTCGGGATCCCGCGGTGCAGGGACTCCAGGGCGGCCGTGGAGGAGACGGTGACCAGCAGGTCCGTGCCGTCCAGGACCTCGCCCATGTTCCCGTACACCAGGCGGCAGTTGGCGGGCAGTCCGCCCGGGACCCGCTCGGCGAGCCGCTGGTACGGCTGCTCCTCCAGGTGCGTGGTGTGCTCCCCGGGCCGGCTGCGCAGCTTGATCAGCACCTCGCGCTCCGGGTGCAGCCGGGCGTGCCGGGCGGCCCGCTCCAGCAGGTACGCGCGGTCGGCGCGGCTCTCGGGGACGGAGGGCTGGACGGCGAAGACCACGGTGTGCGCGCCGGCGCCGGCCTTCTCGTACGCCGCTCCGTCCAGGAACGGCAGCGCCGTCTCCGTGACGGCGCCGGCGTCCGCGCCGACGCCCTCGTACACCGCGCGGAAGCGTCCGGCGTCGTACCGGGAGTTGGCGAGGACGAGGTCCGCCCCGTGGCGCAGCAGCAGCCCGTCGGCGAGCTTCTCGTATACGACGCCCACGTACCCGGTGACCAGCACGGGGCGGTCGGCCGGCTCGGGCCACAGTGCGCGTACCCCGTGCAGGACGGCCTGTACGGCCCCGCCGACGAGGGCGAGGACGACGACGTCGTACTTCTCGCGCTCGATCTCCGCGAGGAACTGAGCGCAGGTCACCTCCGAGAGCCGCTCCACCCGGACGCCCACTTCGCCGAGCTGGCGCGCGGTCGGGGTGGCCCGGCCGCGGAGCAGGAATCCGGTGAGGTGCGGTTCCTTCGCCAGGCGGCGGGCGGTGAGTGCGCCCCATTTCCATCGCGTATCGGAATCGGCGAGTACGGCGACGCGGAGGGCAGTCCGAGGATGACTACGGGATGCTGCGCGATTACTGGCTGGCACCCGGCAGAAGCTATTCCGCAATTTCGGTGATCGGCCCAACGAACGCACAACAGCGGGTTAACAACCCGTCTACGTCATGCGAAACCGCACCGGTTAACGCGCCCGCCCCGCTTCGTTCACATGGAATCCGCGTACGGGCCATGGTGAATGCCGACCGACGCCTTAATGTCTCGCGGGTGCTCAAGCTCTCTGTTGTCGTGCCGTTCTACAACGTGCAGACATACGCACCGGATGCCCTGAAAAGCCTCGAACTGAACGCCCGGGACGATTTCGAGTTCCTGCTCGTCGACGACTGTTCGACGGACGGCACGCCCGAACTCCTGGAGCGGGCGGCGCGCGAGCTGCCGGGGGCGGTGCTCCTCAGACACGAACGGAACGGCGGCCTGGCCACCGCCCGGAACACCGGCCTGGACGCGGCCCGCGGCGAGTACGTCACGTTCCTGGACGGCGACGACTGGCTGGCACCCGGCCACCTGGCCCGCACCCTGGCCGTCATAGAGGCTCTGAACTGCGATTTCGTCCGCAACGACCATGTCCAGGTGACCGGCCGCACCCGTACCGTGCAGCGCGTCCCGTACGGTCCGCAGCTGGTCGTCGGCGATCCGCGCGCCGGGATCCTGCCCTCCTCGCGGGCCACCTCGGTCGACTACCCGTACGCCTGGGCCGGCATGTACCACCGGCGGCTGCTGGACCGCGGACTGCTGCACTTCACCGACGGGCTGCGGACGGCGGAGGACCGCCCGTGGATCTGGCGCCTGCACCGGGGGGCGGAGTCGTTCGCGGCGGTCGGGCTGCCGGGGATCTTCTACCGGCGCGGGGTCGCGACCTCGCTCACGCAGATCAAGGACGAGCGCCAGCTCGATTTCATCAAGGCTTTCGATCAGGTTCTGGCCGATACGGCCGAAGACCGGGAAAGCGGTCTTCTGCTTCCGAAAGCCGTCCGAACATATTGTGCAATTATCGCGCACCACATCGGGTCCATCGAAAGGTACGAACCGGCCGTGGCCAAGAAACTCCGTTCGATGAGCACGGCCGCACTCGGACGCATGCCCCAGGACGTACTGGACCAGGCCCTTAACGCGATGGACGCCGACCGCGCCGGAGTGCTGCGCAGCCTGCGCCGCCGACCCGCACGAGCGGGAGCCACGCTCTGATGGCCACTCAGCACACCCCGCCGGAGACCCGGAACACCGTCCCCTGCACGCAGATCTTCCTGGCCTCCACCCTCTACGGGATGGCCACGCTCGCCGCCGGCATCGACGCGGGCAGCTTCCCGCCGGCCGGCCGCCGCATCCTGCTCACCAGCAACCACGCCCTCACCGCCGAGGTCTCCCCCGGCCTCGCCGACATGCCGGGCTTCGCCGCGCTGCGCACCCGCTTCGACGAGGTGCTCGACTGGAACGCCGCCATCGCCCCGCAGCACCCGAGCGCCTGGGCCCCGCGCGCCGAGGACGTCCCGCTGTGGGAGCGGCAGCTCCGGGCGATCTGGGGACTGGGCGAGGACCGCGTCGAGATCATCGTGGAGTCGATCCAGGTCCCGCCCGCCCGGACCCTGTGCACGCTCTTCCCCGGCGCCGCCGTAGACGTCTACGCCGACGGGCTGATGAGCTACGGACCCACCCGCTTCCGCCTCGACCCGCAGCTCGGCATGCGCGTGCGGCGCGTCCTGCACCTGGACCTGGTGCCGGGTCTGGAACCGCTGCTGCTCACCGAGTTCGACGTACGGCCGGAGCTGGTCCCGACCCCCGAGTTCCTGAAGGTGCTCGCCGAGCTCCCCTCCTACGCGCCCGGGCTGGACGGCGTCGGCGAGGCCCCCGCGCTGCTGCTCGGCCAGTACCTCTCCGCGCTCGAACTCCTCTCCCCGCAGGAAGAGGAGGAGCTCCACGTGGAGATGGTCCGGGGCGCGTACGCCCTCGGCCACCGCGAGCTCGTCTTCAAACCGCACCCCAGCGCCCCCGCCGCGTACTCGCGCCGCGCCGAGGCCGAGGCCGAACGGCTCGGCGCCCGGCTCACCGTCATGGCCACCCCGGTCCTGGCCGAAACCCTCTACCAGCGGCTGCGCCCCGCCCTGGTCGTCGGCTGCTTCTCCACCGGGCTGCTGACCGCCGCCACCCTGTACGGGCTGCCCGTGGCGCGCACCGGGACCGAGGCCATACTGGCCCGCCTCACCCCGTACCAGAACAGCAACCGGATCCCGCTCACGATCGTGGACGCGACCCTGCCCGACCTCGCGGACGCCGAGGCCGTCGCCGGGTGGACCGCGCCCGGCCCCGAGGAGAACGGGGACCGGCTGACCGGACTGCTCACCGCCGTCGGGTTCACCATGCAGCCGCAGATCCTGGCCTCGCGCCGCACCGAGGCCGAGCGCCATCTCGCCGCGCATCTGGACGACCGGACCTGGCGCTACTTCAAGCGCCGCCGGCTGACCACCCTCGGGCTGCCCGGCGGCATCCCGGCCCAGCTCTCCTTCCTGCCGCACAGCCCGGCCGTCCGCCGCGTGGTCCGCCGGCTGAAGCGGCTGCGCGCGGCCCGCCCGCGGTGACGGCGACCGCCGACGCGGCCGCGGTCCCCGCCCCGCGGGTCCGGGAGCGGGCCGCGGGGGCGGGGGCGGCCGGGCGGCTGCGGGCGCTCGACGGGTTACGGCTGCTCGCCGCCCTGATGGTCGCCGGGTACCACTACGGCGGCCGCGGCGGGCAGATCGCCGACGCCTGGGGCGCCTCGCCGCGGCAGCTGTTCCCCGCCGCCGCGCCCTGGCTGGCGTACGGCTGCCTCGGGGTGCAGATCTTCTTCGTGATCAGCGGCTTCGTGATCTGCCTGAGCGCCGAGGGGCGTTCGGTACGCGCCTTCGCCGCCTCGCGCGCGGCCCGGCTGTACCCCGCGTACTGGGTGGCGCTGGTCCTGGTCGCAGTGACCGCCCGGGCCGTGCCGCCGTCGGACTTCCTGGTCAACGTGACGATGCTCCAGCAGCCGCTGGGGGCCGAGCGGGTCCTCGGGGTGTGCTGGACGCTCTGGGCGGAGCTGCGGTTCTACGTGCTCTTCGCGCTCTGCGTCGTCCTGCCGGGCGGGGGCCGCCGCCGGACCCTGCTGTTCTGCGCCGGCTGGATGCTGACGGCGGTCCTCGCGGACGCGGCCGACCCGGGCGGGAAGGGGTTCCTCGCCCAGGCGCTGATGCCGCAGTACGCGCCGTTCTTCATCGGCGGCATCGGCCTCTACCTGGTGCACCGCGATCGGCGGGACCGGCTCGCCCGGGCGGTGGCCCTGGCCGGCTGGCTGCTCGGGCAGCACTACGCGGTGGCGGGGCTGTGGCACGCGCCGGACCCGCGGTTCTTCTCGTACCGCAGTGCGGTGGTGATCATCGCGGTGGTCACGGCCGGGTTCGCGGCGGTGGCGCTGGTGGCGCTCGGCCGGCTCGGCGGCGGGCTCGGCGCGCTCGGCGGCCGGACCGGGTGGCCCGGGTGGCGGTGGCTGACCCTGGCCGGGGCGCTGACGTACCCCTTCTACCTGGTCCACGAGCACCTGGGCTGGCTGGTCATCGCCGCCCTGCACCGCCGGGCGGGGCTGCCGCCGGGGGCGGTGTTCGCGCTGACGGTGGCGGCCATACTGGCGCTGGCCTGGGCGGTCCACCGCTGGGTGGAACGCCCGCTGGGCCCGCGCCTTCGCAAGGCCCTCGGCTGACCGCTAGCTGACGGCCAGCTTGGCGGCGAAGCCGAGGAAGAGCACGCCCGCCGCCGAGGTGGCCCCGGCCGAGAGCCGCCTGCGGCGGCGGAAGGCGGAGGACAGCCGGGTCCCGCTGAAGATCAGCAGGGTCAGGTACAGGAAGCTGCCGAGCTGGAGCAGCGCGCCCAGCACCAGGAACGAGAGCGCCGGGTAGGCGTACGAGGGATCCACGAACTGCACGAAGAAGGAGACGAGGAACAGGATCGCCTTGGGGTTGAACAGGCTGATCAGCAGGGCCCGACGGTAGGGCCGCTCCCCCTCGCCGCCCTCGCCCGGGGCCGGGGCCTCGGCCACCTCGGCCATCTCGTCCCGCTCGGCCCGCGAGCGCCACAGTGCCCACGCCCCGCGCATCATCCCGACCGCCAGCCAGGTCAGGTACCCGGCGCCGAGCAGCTTGACGATGCCGAAGGCCACCGGGCTGGCCTGGAGCAGCGCCCCGGCCCCGGCGGCGGCGAGCACCATCAGGACGGCGTCGCCGGTGAACACCCCGGCGGCGGCCTTGTACCCGGTCCGCACCCCGCGGCGCGCCGCGACGGAGAGCACGTACAGCGAGTTCGGCCCCGGCAGCAAAATGATCAATATGAGCCCGACGAGATAGGTCGGCAGATCGGTGACACCCAGCATGGGCAGGAGTGTCCCACAAGGACGCACCTGTCGTCGCCGGCATTTCACCAGGTGGAATCGGTCGGCTGGTACGTCCCCCACACCTCCCGCAGCGCGTTGCAGACCTCGCCCACCGTGGCGCGGGCGCGCAGGGCCTCCTTCATGGGGTAGAGCACGTTCGCCGTGCCCGCCGCCGCCTCGCGCAGGGTGTTCAGCGCTGCCGCCACCGCCTCGCCGTCGCGCTCCGCGCGCAGGGCCGCCAGCGCCTGACGCTGCCGGTTCTCGATCTCCGGGTCGACGCGCAGCGGCTCGTACCGCTCCTCCTGATCCAGCGTGAAGCGGTTGACCCCGACCACCACGCGCTCGCCGCCGTCCGTCTCCCGCGCGATGCGGTACGCGTTCCGCTCGATCTCCCCCTTCTGGAAGCCGGCCTCGATAGCGGCCACCGCCCCGCCCAGATCCTCGACCCGCCGCATCAGCGCGAGCGCCGCCTCCTCGACCTCGTCCGTCATCCGCTCCACCGCGTACGAGCCCGCGAAGGGGTCGACGGTGTGCGGCACGTCCGTCTCGTACGCGAGCACCTGCTGGGTCCGCAGCGCGAGGCGCGCCGATTTCTCCGTCGGCAGGGCGATCGCCTCGTCGAAGGAGTTGGTGTGCAGCGACTGGGTGCCGCCCAGCACCGCCGCCAGTGCCTGCACGGCCACCCGTACGAGGTTCAGCTCGGGCTGCTGCGCCGTCAGCTGCACCCCTGCCGTCTGGGTGTGGAAGCGCAGCATCAGCGACTTCGGGCTGCGGGCCCCGAACTCCTCGCGCATGACCCGGGCCCAGATCCGGCGCGCGGCCCGGAACTTCGCGACCTCCTCCAGCAGCGTGGTGCGGGCGACGAAGAAGAAGGAGAGGCGCGGGGCGAACTCGTCGACCTCCATCCCGGCGGCCAGCGCGGTGCGTACGTACGCGATCCCGTCCGCCAGCGTGAACGCGATCTCCTGCGCGGGCGAGGCACCGGCCTCGGCCATGTGGTAGCCCGAGATGGAGATGGTGTTCCAGCGGGGGATCTCGGCCTTGCAGTACCTGAAGGTGTCGGCGGTCAGCCGGAGCGAGGGCTCGGGCGGGAAGATGTAGGTGCCCCGCGCGATGTACTCCTTGAGCACGTCGTTCTGCACGGTTCCGGTCAGCTGCGCGCCCGCGATCCCGTGCTCCTCGGCGACCAGCTGGTACATGAGGAGCAGCAGCGCCGCCGGGGCGTTGATCGTCATGGACGTGGAGACCCGGTCGAGCGGGATCCCGTCGAAGAGCACCCGCATGTCGTCGACGGAGTCGACGGCGACGCCGACCTTGCCGACCTCCCCGTGCGCCAGGGGCGCGTCGGAGTCGTGCCCCATCTGCGTCGGGAGGTCGAAGGCGACCGAGAGTCCGGTGCCGCCGCCGGCGATGAGCTGCCGGTACCGGGCGTTGGACTCGGCCGCCGTCCCGAACCCGGCGTACTGCCGCATGGTCCACGGCTTGCCGGTGTACATGCTCGGGTAGACACCTCGCGTGTACGGATACGCCCCTGGTTCGCCCAGTTTGGCCCCAGGATCCCATCCCGTCAGATCCCCCGGCCCATACACAGGTTCGATCGGAATCCCGCTCTCGGTACTGGCCATGTGACCAAACCCTCCATGGAGCAAATGGGCTCGGGGCTGATACAACTCCCCGCGGCGGCTCCGGCTGTCGTCTGACGGCCGCTGGTCACAATGGCGCAACATCCCTGGACCGTCCGCAACTGTCCACGCCCGTCAGGCATCACCTACATACACGACGTAGAAATCGGGGGACTGCAATGCTTCGCCAGAGAGTCATAGTCCGCACGCTCGGGGTGGCCACCGCCGTCGCGCTCGCCGCGACCGCCTGCGGGCCCCAGAAGACGGAGCCGGCCGGCTCCGCTTCCACGGTGCCGTCCGCGTCCGCGGCGGGTTCCACCCCCGAGAGTTCCCCGTCGACGGACGGCAAGCCCGGCGACGCCTCACCTTCGCCCTCGCCGTCCGCCTCGCAGTCGGCCTCGCCGTCCGCGTCCCCCTCGCCGACCGTCAAGGCCATCATGGCGAACGGCGACGAGAGCGAGCAGGTGCGCGAGCTCCAGGCCCGCCTGAAGCAGCTCAAGTACATGACGGTCGCCCCGACCGGCTTCTACGGCTCGAAGACGACCGCCGCGGTCAAGTCCTTCCAGTCGAAGAACGACCTGACGGCCTCGGGCGCTGTCGACGACGCCACCTGGAAGAAGATCCAGGGCGTCAGCAAGAAGCCCACCGCCGACGAGCTGCGCCCGCCGACCGTCAACGAGGTCGACGCGCCGGACCCGCGCTGTATGACGGGCCGCGTCATGTGCATCAGCAAGGAGAGCCGCACGCTCGCCTGGATGATCGACGGCAAGACCGTCTCCACGATGGACGTCCGCTTCGGCTCCGAGAACACCCCGACCCGAGAGGGCCAGTTCAAGGTCGAGTGGAAGGCCAAGGACTGGACGTCGACGATCTACCACACGCCGATGCCGTACTCGATGTTCTTCAGCCAGGGCCAGGCGGTGCACTACTCCGCCGACTTCGCGGCCCGCGGTTACGCCGGCGCCTCGCACGGCTGCGTGAACGTCCGGGACAAAGGCAAGCTCGCGTCGCTGTTCGAGCAGGTGCAGGTCGGCGACAAGGTCGTCGTCTACTGGTGATCCCCGACGGCCGGGCGGTGCCGGCGATCCCGGTGACTCCGGTGATCCCGGCGATCCCGGCGACTCCGGTGATCCGGTCGGTGAAGTAGAGGGCGCGGGCAGGGCCGGGGGAACGAACCCTGCCCGCGCCGGGTGCGCAGAGCCCAGGGGTACGGGGGGAACCCCGGCTCATGCGCGGCCGATGACCAGTCGGCTCGATATGTACTGCGCCGCAGGTTCGAAAAGTGTTACAGCCCGTTCATGACGTCGCCCGTAACCTGCCCGGTGAGCCCGTACGGACCGTCCGAAGACCACCCGAAGGATGGCCGGAAACAGCCGTCGGGCTTTCGGGCTTTCGGGCTTTCGGACCTTCAGCGCGACGGCAGGCGGGCCGGCGCGGACATGCCCGGGCTGGCCGGGGCGAGCGTCGGCGCCTTGAGTACGTCGCCCCCGATGTCCGAACCGCGCGGAACGGTCGGGGTGGTGCTCCTGGCCGGTCCGTCGAGCAGGTCCTCGCAGAAGTGCGGGATGCGGGCGAGGCCCTTCGCCAGCTTCGAGAGCTTCTCGCGGCGGTCCGAGGTCATCTGCCCCGAGCGGTAGGCCTCGCACAGGTCCACCGCCTTGATGCGGGTCTGCCCGTCCTTCAGCGAGGTGGTCCCGCCCGCGAGCGCGTCCATGCCGCCCTTCGTGCCCTCGGGGTCGCTGCCGTCCTTGTCGGCGCCGCCGCCGGACGCCGCGTCGGGGCCGGTTCCCGTTCCGGTTCCGAATCCCTGCGGCGCGCCCGAGTCCAGGCCGCCGGGCGTCGACCCGCCGCCCGGGGTGGGCTGTACGCCGTCGGCGCCCCGGAACGGAGTGGGCCGCAGCTGCGGGCCCGGGGTCGGGCCCCCGGTGTCGCCGGGCGGCGACGGGTTCTCGTCTGCGCTGAGGGACACCGCCGGTACGGGACCCGCCGAGTCGTGGGTGCTCCGGTCCAGCAGGCCGGCCCCCGCGGCGACCGCCAGGCCTCCGACGGCGACGCCCGCCAGCGCGGCGACGAGTCCGAACCGCACCGGGCGGCTGCGCCGCGCCGTGGACACAGGGGCGGCGAGGGGGAGGATCCTGCCGAGTTCCACGAGGGGGGAGGTGTCGCCGCCGGCCGGCGAAGGCATCCCGGGAAGCGCCGGAGCCCCGGAGACCGTCGACGCCCCGGACACCGCCTGAGCCCCGGCCTCGGCGCGCGCCGCGCGGAAGGCGGCCACCGCGGCGGCCTCGCCGGGCAGTTCCACCCCGGCGCACGGCTGCGGCCCGGCCAGCATGTCGAGGGCGGCTCTGAGCCGGGCCTCCGCCTCGCGGGCGCTCCGGTCGCCGCCAGGTACGGCCTGGCCGCCGCGCAGCACTCGTTCCGCCGCGGCCTGGTCCAGCCACCTGTTGCGCTCGTCGGCCATCACATGTCCTTCTGCGTCCGCCAACGTGAATGCGTCACACCGGTTTGCTGTACGAGACCACCGCCCCGGCCGCGCTGAGCGGGTACGGCGTCGAGATCCCTCCCGCCCCCGCCGTCCCGCGCCTGGCCACCGGCATTATGGCCGACCGGCCCCGCCGGGTCCGCGCCCGGATCCGGCTCGGGCGCGAAGCCGCCCTCCGAGCCGAGCAGCTCTGCCAGTTTCTTCAGGCCCCGATGGGCCGCGGTGCGTACGGCCCCGGGCCGCTTGCCCAGGGTCTCGGCCGCGCTCTTCGCGTCGAGGCCGACGACGACCCGGAGCACCACGGCCTCGGCCTGGTCCTGCGGAAGCTGGGCGATCAGTGCCATGGTCCGGCCGGTCGACAGGGCCTCCATCGCCTCGCCGGCGGTGTCGCTGTCGGCGGCGCGGCCCGTCAGCTCGGTCTCGTCGCCGCCGATGGCGGGACGTCGTCCGCGCATGCGGATGTGGTCGAGGGCCCGGTTGCGGCCGATGCGGGCGGCCCAGCCGCGGAAGCGGTCGGCGTCGCCGGTGAAGGAGTCGAGGTCGCGGGCGATCTGCAGCCACGCCTCCGAAGTCACGTCCTCCGCGTCGCCGTCGCCGACGAGCGTGCGTATGTAACCGAGCAGGCGCGGGTGCACGGCGCGGTACACAGTACGGAAAGCGCTCTCGTCGCCGCCCTGTGCCGCGAGCACCGCGGCGGTCAGCTCCGCGTCGTCCCCCAGCAAAGTCCCCAACCGTTTCACTGTCCTGTACCTGTGGCGCAAATCAGCACGTTACGGCTTTCAAGTACCTTCGTCCACGAGTTGTACGGGGAGCAACCAATCGTGCGCGAAGCGGGGTGTGACACAAAACGCACTCGCGGCGCTGACAGGGGTACGGGCTTGTCGCACGAGCCCGTACGGACGGCGACCGGGGCCTCTCCTGTGGGGGGTGGCGGCCTCGGTCGTCTTCCCCTCTCCCCCACCAGGCTGTTTCCTCGCCACGCCCGTCATCCTTTCGGCTCACTTCCGGGCGAAAAGCTCGGATCTGTACGACACACCCGGCCCGGCGTCGCTAGCGTGGCGGTACACCCGCGCCACGCCCCGAGGAGCCCCCCGCTGTCCAGCCACCTTCCGGCACAGGCCCGCGGCAGCTCCGATCCCTCCCCCGGCTCCGGACTGGCGCGGTTCAACGCCCTCTCCCCCGAAGCCGCCGAGGCCGTGCTGCTGCACTGCTGCGGGAGCCGGCGCTGGGCGCAGCGGGTGGCCGCCCACCGACCGTACCCGGATCCGGGCGCGCTGCTGGCCGCCGCCGACGAGGCCTCGTACGACCTCTCCCAGGCGGACCTGAGCGAGGCGCTGGCCTCGGAGTTCCCGGTGGAACTGGACCACGGGGCCTCGTACGCCGCGCTCCTGGCGCTCGACGCCGCGCACGCGGAGTACGAGCGCAAGTTCGGCCACGCCTTCGTGATCTGCCTGGACGGGCACCCGCCGGAGGAGCAGGCGGACCAGCTGCTGGCCGCGATCCGGCGCCGCATGGAGCTGGAGGCGGACGAGGAGCGGTCGATCTCGGCGGACGAGCTGCGCCGCCTCGCCCAGGTGCGGCTCGCCGACCTGACACATTGGCTGACCTCCCCAGACGGTGTATCCGCTGCGAATTCCGGGCTATTCGCCCCTGTGGGATAGTCCGTCCGTGCCTGTTTGATCACACCGATGGACCCGGCGCGAGGGAACCGACAAAGCGTCGCTACGATGTCCGGGGCCGGAGGACCGTACCCGGCCGGGCCCGACCGACAAAGAAGCCGGCTGGCCCCCGCCCCGCTTCCGGAGGGTTTTCCGTGCCGGCTGGAACGTTGTACCGCGGCCGGGAAGGAATGTGGTCCTGGGTGGCTCATCGAGTCACCGGCGTCCTCATCTTCTTCTTCCTGTTCGTACACGTCCTCGACACCGCTCTCGTCCGCGTCTCCCCCGAGGCGTACGACGATGTCGTGGCTACCTACAAGACTCCGATCGTCGCGCTGCTGGAGTACGGCCTCGTGGCCGCCATCCTCTTCCACGCGCTCAACGGTCTCCGTGTGATCGCCGTGGACTTCTGGTCCAAGGGCCCCCGTCTCCAGAAGCAGATGCTCTGGGGCGTCATGATCGTCTGGATCATCCTGATGATCGGGGCCCTGTACCCCGTCCTGGGCCACGCAGCTGCCGAACTGTTCGGGAAGTGACACTCATGTCTTCTGACACTTCTTCCGCCCAGGCCATCGGCGACGTGGAGGGCGTAAGCCTCTACGACGTCGACAACCCGGCGCCGTACATCGAGGCCCCGCGCAAGCGCACGGGCAAGACGCCGCGCTCGACCCGCGGCAACTTCGAGATGGCCGCCTGGCTGTTCATGCGCCTCTCGGGCGTCGTCCTCGTCGTACTCGTACTCGGCCACCTGCTGATCCAGCTGGTGCTGGACGGCGGCGTCTCCAAGATCGGCTTCGCCTTCGTGGCCGGCCGCTGGGCGTCCCCGTTCTGGCAGGTCTGGGACCTGCTGATGCTGTGGCTCGCCATGCTGCACGGCGCCAACGGTCTGCGTACCGTCATCAACGACTACGCGGAGCGCGCCAACACGCGGCTGTGGCTGAAGGGCCTGCTCTACACCGCCACGGTGTTCACCATCCTTCTGGGCACGCTGGTGATCTTCACCTTCGACCCGAACATCCGCTAGGCAACGGGGCTGAGGCGAAACAAGATGAAGATCCACAAGTACGACACCGTCATCGTCGGCGCAGGTGGCGCGGGCATGCGTGCCGCCATCGAGTCGACGAAGCGCAGCCGCACCGCCGTGCTGACGAAGCTCTACCCCACCCGCTCCCACACGGGCGCCGCGCAGGGCGGCATGGCCGCCGCGCTGGCGAACGTGGAGGAGGACAACTGGGAGTGGCACACCTTCGACACGGTCAAGGGCGGTGACTACCTGGTCGACCAGGACGCCGCCGAGATCCTGGCGAAGGAGGCCATCGACGCCGTCCTCGACCTGGAGAAGATGGGCCTGCCGTTCAACCGCACGCCGGACGGCACCATCGACCAGCGCCGCTTCGGCGGCCACTCGCGCAACCACGGCGAGGCCCCGGTCCGCCGGTCCTGCTACGCCGCGGACCGCACCGGCCACATGATCCTCCAGACGCTGTACCAGAACTGCGTCAAGGAGGGCGTGGAGTTCTTCAACGAGTTCTACGTCCTGGACCAGCTCCTCGTCGAGGAGGACGGCGTCAAGAAGTCGGCCGGTGTGGTCGCGTACGAGCTCGCCACCGGCGAGATCCACGTGTTCCAGGCCAAGGCCGTCATCTACGCCTCCGGCGGCACCGGCAAGTTCTTCAAGGTGACCTCCAACGCGCACACCCTCACGGGTGACGGCCAGGCGGCCTGCTACCGCCGCGGCCTGCCGCTGGAGGACATGGAGTTCTTCCAGTTCCACCCGACGGGCATCTGGCGCATGGGCATCCTGCTGACGGAGGGCGCCCGCGGTGAGGGCGGCATCCTCCGCAACAAGGACGGCGAGCGCTTCATGGAGAAGTACGCGCCGGTCATGAAGGACCTCGCGTCCCGTGACGTCGTCTCGCGCTCCATCTACACCGAGATCCGCGAGGGCCGCGGCTGCGGTCCGGCCGGTGACCACGTGTACCTGGACCTGACGCACCTGCCGCCGGAGCAGCTCGACGCGAAGCTCCCGGACATCACCGAGTTCGCGCGTACGTACCTGGGCATCGAGCCGTACACGGACCCGATCCCGATCCAGCCCACCGCGCACTACGCCATGGGCGGCATCCCGACGAACGTCCAGGGTGAGGTCCTGTCGGACAACACCACCGTCGTCCCGGGCCTGTACGCGGCCGGCGAGGTCGCCTGCGTCTCCGTGCACGGCGCCAACCGTCTCGGCACCAACTCGCTGCTGGACATCAACGTGTTCGGCAAGCGCTCCGGCATCGCCGCGGCGGAGTACTCGCAGGAGAACGACTACGTCGAGCTCCCCGAGAACCCGGCGCAGCAGGTCGTCGACCTGGTCGAGCACCTGCGCAACTCCACGGGCAAGGAGCGGGTCGCCGACCTGCGCCTGGAGCTCCAGGAGACGATGGACGCCTGCGTGATGGTGTTCCGTACGGAGCAGACCATCAAGACCGCGGTCGAGAAGATCGCGGAGCTGCGCGCGCGCTACAAGAACGTGTCCGTCCAGGACAAGGGCAAGCGCTTCAACACGGACCTGCTGGAGGCCATCGAGCTGGGCAACCTGCTCGACCTGGCCGAGGTCATGGCCGTGTCCGCGCTCGCGCGCAAGGAGTCCCGCGGCGGTCACTACCGCGAGGACTACCCGAACCGCGACGACGTCAACTTCATGCGCCACACCATGGCGTACCGCGAGGTCGGAGCCGACGGCTCGGACTCGGTCCGGCTCGATTACAAGCCGGTCGTCACGACCCGCTACCAGCCGATGGAGCGTAAGTACTGATGGCTACCCCCACCCTGGAAAAGATGGAAGAGGCGGCTGCGGCCTCCCCGTTCATCACGGTCACCTTCCGGATCCGCCGCTTCAACCCCGAGATCTCGGACGAGGCGCAGTGGCAGGACTTCCAGATCGAGATCGACCCGAAGGAGCGCGTGCTCGACGGTCTCCACAAGATCAAGTGGGACCTCGACGGCACGCTGACCTTCCGCCGGTCGTGCGCGCACGGCATCTGCGGTTCCGACGCGATGCGGATCAACGGCAAGAACAGGCTCGCCTGCAAGACGCTGATCAAGGACATCAACCCGGAGAAGCCGATCACGGTCGAGGCCATCAAGGGCCTCACGGTGATGAAGGACCTTGTCGTCGACATGGAGCCCTTCTTCCAGGCGTACCGCGACGTCATGCCGTTCCTCGTCACCAACGGGAACGAGCCGACGCGTGAGCGTCTGCAGACGGCGGAGGACCGCGAGCGGTTCGACGACACCACGAAGTGCATCCTGTGCGCGGCGTGCACCTCGTCGTGCCCGGTGTTCTGGAACGACGGGCAGTACTTCGGCCCGGCGGCGATCGTCAACGCCCACCGCTTCATCTTCGACTCGCGTGACGAGGCCGGCGAGCAGCGGCTGGAGATCCTGAACGACAAGGACGGCGTGTGGCGCTGCCGCACGACCTTCAACTGCACCGACGCGTGCCCCCGCGGCATCGAGGTCACGAAGGCGATCCAGGAAGTCAAGCGCGCGCTGATCACGCGCCGCTTCTGACCTGGCGGTCCGCGTTCGTACGAGGGCCCCGCTCACCGGTTTCCACCGGGGGGCGGGGCCCTCGCCCGTTCGGGTGATCACCGATCCGGCCCAGGACGAGTACGCCACCCACCGCGTCCACGCCCCGGTGAGCTCGTCACCCTCCCCGAGTCGATCGGCGCCAAGGTGACCCTGGACGTGGCCGCGGTCCTCACCGCCGCGCGGCGCAAGCCCGAAAGCGAAGACAGCGAGCTCTCCTGACCGGGGTACGAGGTCGGGCGAGGCTGTGGAAAGATCGAGCGCATGAGCGAGCAGCAGCCGAATCCGTACTCAGGTGACAACGGGGCCCCAGGGGGCCCGGGTTATGGATACCCGCAGGGGTATCCGGCGGCTCCGGGGACTCCCGGGTACGGGTACCCGGCCACACCGCCCGCGCCCGGGTACCAGCCGACCGTCGGCGGCGCCGGCATTCCGGCCCCCGGGCAGCCCCCGATGATGCCGCCCGTGCAGCCTCCGGCCTATGGCGGCGGGTCCGGGCTGGCCCTCGGCGACATCACCATCGCCGGGGACCAGATCATGACTCCCTCGGGCCCGATGCCGCTCAAGGGCGCGATGTGGAACGCCTCGGACCTCTCCCGCACCGAGACGAAGATCCCGGCGCACGCCATCGTGCTCGCGGTCATCTTCTTCCTGTTCTGCCTGCTCGGTCTGCTCTTCCTCCTCATGAAGGAGAAGACCACCACCGGCTACATCCAGGTCACCGTCACCAGCGGCGGCCGCCACCACTCCACGATGATCCCGGCGGTCGACGCGAGCACCTACCCGTGGGTGATGCAGCAGATCAACTACGCCCGTTCGCTCAGTATCTGACGGGTGATCGTCGGGTCGGTGATGCCGGTGTCGTCCGCCAGCATCATCGCCTTGCTGAGGATCAGCGCGAGCGTCCTGTCCCCCTCGAAGGGCAGGTACCCGGTCTCCGTCCCGGAGGCCGTGCGCCCCGCCGGCACGATGCACAGGTACTGGTCGCCCGGGTCCATGAGGATGTTCCCCGACCCGAGGTGGATCCGGTACGCGCGCAGCTCGCCCCGTACGTGCAGGAACCGTCCCTCGATACGGCACCGGTCGGCGATGGCGAGCCTCGGGACCAGCCGCTCCAGCAGGAGCCGGCGGGTCTCGGCGGTCTGGCTCAGATCGCCGAAGCCGTACGCGTTCCAGTAGTCGTGGAAGCGGCCCTCGGGGCCGCCGTCCTGCCACGTCGGGTCGTTGCCGACGCTGGCCACGCCGACGAACAGGTCCACATCGCGCAGGACTTCGCTGAGCACGAGCGCGGGGACCTCGGTCAGCGGCACCGGATCGACCGGGGCCTCGCCGCCCCGGAGCCACATCGTGTACTCGCCGCCACAGGTGTGCGCCAGGTTCTCCGGGGCGCCGATCGGGTAGAAGCGCACCTGGTCGGTGCGCAGCCGCAGGAAGCTGCCCGAGTCGGTGATGTCGTTGTAGTCGTGGTCGTCACCGCCGTCGCCCTCGATCCAGTACTCGGCGCGCAGCCCCCACTGCGGCAGCTCGCGGACGGCGGGCGGCGCGCTGTCGTCCACGGCGAGGCGCAGCTTGTTGCGCCAGCCCCGGACGGCGGCCAGCGAGTGGAACTGGTGCTGACGCAGGTAGTGCGCGGCGAAGCGGTTCGAGTACGTACCGGTGCGCAGCTCGGCGTCGGTCAGCGGGTACACCTCGCGGTGGGCCTGCTTGAACGGCTGCGTGATGCCGTGCCGTTCGAGCCAGTCCCGCCATGCCGCGACCTCGGCCGGCTCGCGGTCGATGGGGTGCCAGAGGGTCACCTCGGCGCCCTCGGTGACCGGGGTGCCGGCGAGGGTGCGCAGCTCGCCGTCGGCGAAGCCGACCGGGGTGCCGTCCACCGCCCAGAGCAGGCGGCGGGCCAGGGTCCCGACCAGGGGGTGGTCGACGTACCGCTCGCGCCACTTCCCGTACGGCCAGGTGCGCCGGGCGAGGAACTGCCGGTCCAGCCGCTCGGCCTGCGCCCCGAGCATCTTGTCGATGTCCTTGACGGCGGCCTTGAGCTCCTTCAGCTCCTCGGCGTGGTCGCGGCGCACGGCGGCCGGCACGCTCTTGACCGCCTTGCCGGCAGCGCTGCGCCAGGACAGCGCCGCCTTGGCTCCGCGGACCTCCACGAGGGCGGTGGTCCCGCCCAGCGCGTACTCGGCCCGCCCGACGCCCGTCAGTCCGTACGCAGGCACGGCGAGCTCCTCGATCTCCTCCCGGCTCAGCCCGAGCGCGACGGCCCGCGCCTCCAGGGCCGAGTCCAGCATCTTGAGGGTGCCCTTGAAGGTCACGCGGGTGGCCAGCCGGGCCAGCTCGGCCAGGGCGGCTTCGCTGTCGATACGGGAGAGGGCGGTGACACCGGCGTTGGCCACCTTGGGGCCCCGCGGGCCGAGTCCCGCGACCTTGCGCAGCGAGGTCTCGACGAGCGCGCCGAGCGCCCGCGCGGTGTCCGGGTGCGGGGGCAGGAAGGACAGCAGCCAGGCCAGGCCGCGCAGGGCGTTGGCGTTGTACCCGTCGTACGTGTCGTTCGGGTTCGGCCCGTACCGGTCCTCGTCCAGGGTGTGGGTGCGGGGCGCGCCGACGAGCCGGAGCCAGCCGAGCAGCCGCTCGCGCACCTCGTCCTCCCCCGCCTCCTTGACCAGCGCCCGGCCGGTCTTCTCCCACTTGGCGGTCGGTTTGGCGGCCGTCGCGGTCAGTACGTGCGCGAGGAGGACGTGCCAGCGCTCCCCGTCCGCCAGCGCCCGGTCCGCCCAGGGCTCGCCGATGTTGAGCACGGGCTCCGTCAGCCGGGGGGCGAGCTCGACGAACGGCCGGTAGCCGTACGTGCCCAGCGCGGTGCGGCGCACGGCGGCGACGGCGGCCGGCGGGACCGGGCGGCCCGCGTCCAGCTCGGCGAGGACCAACTCCGCCACCCAGCCGTGGTAGCTGAGCGTGCCCTGACGGCCGATCTCGTCGAACTTCGCGCGCCGCTCGGCCGCGATCGGGTCGTCGCCGGCGGTCAGGCCCCGCCCGACGGCGGCGGCGATGCCCAGGGCGTTGTCCCGCGCCGGGGAGTCCTCCGCGAGCGCGCGGACGGCCTCGACGAGCGCGTCCATCAGGCTTCGGCGGAACGTGGCGGGCCGGGCCCGTACGGCGGCGAGGAGCTCCGCCGCCTCCTTGTTGGTCTGCCAGTGGCCGCTGTAGTGGATGGCCGCCTTCAGCAGCGCGGTGGCGAGCTCCGAGGCGTTCTCGTCCGCCAGGGCGCGGTACGCGGCTTCGGCGTAGGTCCGGTTGGCCATGTCAGCCACCCACCAGGGCGACGAGCTTCAGGAAGGTGACCTCGGTACCGAGCGGCAGGTCGACGACCTCGTCGAGATCGGTGACCTGACGGTCCCCGACGAGCACGAGGAACCCGTTGCGCCGGAAGGCGGTGAGCGCGGTCTCGGCCTGCTGCTCGGCATCGGACCGTTCGGGCAGTTTCACCAGACCGGCGGCGCGCCGCTCGGCCACTTCCTGGAAGACCCTGCGTCGGATCAACTCGCGCAGCGCGAGCCGCTCCTCGGCCACCTCGAACTCCCAGCCGTCGGCGCGACCGCCGGAGGTCGTCTCGTCGACGAACGTCACCATTCCCATGTCCAGAAGCCTAGGACCCCCCTCTGACAACGCCCCGGCCTTCGGCCCCCGGATAACCACAGGCGGTTGCGGCGCGCGTCGTAGAGGCTCTCCCCATGACCTCCGTGAACTCCATGACCTCCGTGAACCCCGTGAACTCCATGAACCCCGTGAACCCCCTCCTTGCCCATGACGTGGCCGGTCCGGCGGACGGCCCGGCCCTGATCCTGCTCCACTCCTCGGTCTGCGACCGCCGCATGTGGGAGCCGCAGTGGCGACCGCTGGCCGAGGCCGGATTCCGGGTCGTCCGGGCCGACTTCCGCACCTGCGGGGACTCGCCGGCGGCGGTCGCGCCCTACCGCGACCAGGACGACGTACTGGACCTGCTGGACTCCCTGGGCGTCGAACGGGCCGCCTTCGCCGGATCCTCGTACGGCGGCCGCGTCGCGCTCGGGATCGCGTCGCGGCATCCGGAGCGGGTGGCCGCACTGGCCCTGCTCTGCCCGGCCGTCCCGGCCCAGCAGCGCGGCCCGGCCCTGCAGAAGGTCGTCGACGCGGAGGACGCACTGCTCGAAGCGGGGGACGTCGCGGGGGCGGTGGAGCTGATGGTGGACACCTGGCTCGGCCCCTCGGCGGACGAGGCGGCCCGTGCGCTGGTCCGCACCATGCAGGGCCGCATCTTCGAGGTGGCGCAGGCCGTCGAATCCCACCACGAACTCCCGGAGCACGAAACCGATCTCGGAGCCATCACGGCCCCGACCCTCGCGGCAGGCGGCGCCCACGACGTCGAGGACTTCCGCGCCATCGCCGCCACCCTCCCCCACCGCATCCCGGGTGCCCGCCACATCGAACTCCCCTGGGCCGGCCACCTCCCCTCCCTCGAACGCCCCGAGGAAACCACGGCCCTCCTCCTGGACTTCCTCCACCACCCGAACGGCTGAGTCTCCCCCGTCCGGCCCCCTGGCCTCCCGGCCCGCTCCTACGCTTCCGCCCATGACGGAACGCTGGCTCCTTGAGGTGGAACCGGAGGTCCGCGAGTGGCTGGAAGACCTGCCCGTGCGGCACTACAGGGTGGTCGAACGCCACGCGGACCGGCTCGCGGATGCCCCGACGACGCTTGGCGAGCCCTACTCCCGGCACCTCGACGGGGCAGTGCACGAGCTGCGCTTCACCTTGGACACGAACGCGGTACGCATCACGTACTGGCTCGCGCCCGGCCGACGTATCGTGTTGCAACCGTGAGCAAGGGCTACCACACGACGTGGAACATCCCGGACGAGCACCGGGCCGACCCGGCCTACGTCGAGGCGGGAGCGGCCATCGCCCTGGGCCAGGCCGTGTACGACCGGCGCAGCGCCCTCGGCCTGACACAGCGCGAGCTCGCCCAACGTGCGCGTCTGCCCGAAGCCGAGGTCGAACGCATCGAAGGCGGCGCCGTCACGCCCGACGTCGCCCTCCTCCATGTGCTGGCTCGCGCCCTCGACGCCAAGATCGACCTGTCGATCGACGCGGACGACACACACGTCAGCTTCGTCGCACATGCGGCGTAGGCAGTCTCCGCCATGGCGCTGCTCGGAGAAGGCGATCGGCGACCACGCCCTCCCTCCCCGGGCCTGGTGGTCGTCGATGCGGGCATCGGCCGGCACCTCGCCGGCGTAGCCGGTCACTGCTGGCAGCGGCCGAACGTCACGACGTAGGTTCCGGCCTGGCTCGCTCCGGTTCCCGCGCGGTCCGCCGCGCCCGGCTGGGCCCAGGCCCCGATCTCTCGTAGCGAGGGGTCCAGGACGATCTGGCGGTGGCCGTACGTGCTGACGTTCACCCACCAGTTGACCGCGGCCTTCGGGGTTCCCGAGCCGCCCCAGCCCGTGTACGTGATCTCGGCGACGGCCCATGACCTGGGGTTCGGGCAGTAGCCCGCGGCCTTGATGCGGCTCTGCGGTGTGGAACCGGTCTGCGGGTTGCGGTGCGAGTCCTTGCCCGGCCCCCACCACTTCAGCTGCACGGCGGCGGCCGAGTGCTGCTGCGCCGCGTTCGTCAGGGCCTGGTTCACGGTGAGGGCGGGCAGGCCCCGCTGGGTGCGCTGGGCGTTGATGAGGCAGATCAGCGCGTTGCGTACGGCGGTGTCGTTGCTGCTGCTCGGGGCCCGGCTACTGGCCGCGGCGTCGCAGGTGACGGCCGTCGCCGGCGCTGCGGCAACCGGTACGAGCACGGTCGACAGGGCTCCGGCCACGGCCAGGCCCAGAGCGGTTCGGGTGAGCGAAGCGTGCCTGCTCAAGGAGGTCCACCTCCCGCGAATTGCGGACAGTGCTTTCCCGTGGTTTCCCGTGGCGGCGATGCCGGGCAGCCGTACGTTTCGGCCCGCGGCCCGGCCCGGCCCCACGGCTTCTCCTCCAGGCTGCCACCCGGCCCGCCGGCCCGCCATCCGGCCGCGGGCCCGCGTACCGGCGCCCGGCACGGCGCATCGACACCGGACCTGTCCCGCGGGACCATGCCCACGTGACGAGGCTCGCCAAGACCACGCATCCGGACCGGAGTTCACACCACCTCGGGCGGCGGGGTTTCCTCACCGCCTTGGGGACCGCCGCAGCCACCTTCGCCACCGGGGTCCCCGCCCACGCCACCGAGCACGCGCGCGACGCCGCCTCCGCCGTCGAGTACGTCGACGTCCAGCTCCTCAACATCACCGACCTGCACGGATACCTCCAGGCCGCCCCCGGCACCAACGCCACCATCACCGGGAACGGGGGACGCACGTACACCGTCGGCGGCGTCGCCCACATGGGCGCCCACCTCGCCCGGCTGCGCGCCGACCGCGCCAACTCGTTCTTCTTCACCCCCGGAGACGCCTTCTCCGGCTGGGAGTTCGACGCCGCCGCCTTCGCCGACGAGCCCACCATCGAGGCCCTGAACCGCATGGGCCTCGACTTCGCGACCGCCGGGAACCACGAGTTCGACAAGTCCCCGGCCTTCCTCCAACGGCACATGGAGCAGGGCGTCCCCTTCACCGTCGAGGGCCTCGACGCCACCTTCACTCCTCCGGCGCCCGCTTCCACGGCGCCGCCTTCCGCTTCTTCAGCGCCAACGTCGTCCGGACCGCCGACCAGAGCAGCCCCGTCCTGCCCGCGTACAACATCGAGACGGTACGGACGGTCGCGGGGCAGGAGCTGCGGATCGGGTTCATCCACCTCACCGCCCTCGGCGCCGAGCTCTTCCCCGGCTCCTACCAGCCCGGCCTGGCCACCCTCGACGAGGTGGCCACCGCCGACCGGTGCGCGGCCCAGCTCAAGGCCCAGGGGGTCAACGCGATCGTCCTGAGCATGCACGACGGAGCCGTCGCCGGCGCCGACTTCAACAGCGGCGCCGACCCCTCAGGCCCCGCCCTCGACCTGGCGCTGCGCGTCTCCCCCGACATCGACGCCATCGTCACCGGCCACTGGCACACCCGGTTCAACATGATGCTCCCGGACCCGAACGGCGTCCCCCGCCCCTTCGTCGAAGCCGGCTGCTACGGCCAGCTCATCAACGAGATCAACCTCCGCCTCGACCCCGCCACCGGCAAGGTGGTCCGCGAGCTGACGGTGTCGACGAACCACCCCAACACCCGCGACGTCACCCCCGACCCCGCCCTCAAGGAGGTCGTCGACCACTGGGCCGGCCAGGCCGCCGCCCGCGACGCCTCCAAGATCGGCAAGCAGACCGGATCGTTCGTCCGTACGCGCAACACCGCCGGCGAGAGCACGATGGGCGACCTCGTCGCCGACTGGGCCCTGTGGGCGGGCCGCCGCCCGACCGACCCCGAGAACGACGCCAACGTCAACCCCAACGTCCCCGCCCAGTTCGCCCTGGTGGCCGCCGCCCCGCGGGTCGGCCAGGCCGTGATCGCGGGCGATCTCGTACGCGATACGGCCTCGGGCGGCGCCGTCACCTTCGGCCGCGCCTGGAGGGCCGTCGGCTTCGGCGACCCGATCGTCAGCGCGACGGTGTCCGGGCAGCAGATCCACGACGCGCTGGAGCAGCAGTGGACGACGGCGGCCAGCGGTGAACTCCTCTTCGCGCCGCTCGCCGTCTCCAAGAACGTGCGCTACACCTTCAACACCCTGGGCAGGGTCGGCGACCGCGTGAACCCGGCCGAGGTCTTCATCGACGGCGCCCCGCTCAGCCTCACGGGCACCTACCGCCTCGCGGCCCCCTCGTACACCTTCCTGGCGAACGACGGCTACGGCGCGCTGACCGGCTTCGAGGCCCCGTACCGCCACCAGCGGGACTTCGAGAGCTTCGTCGCGTACATCCGCGAGACCCAGACCCTCACCCCGGCCCCGCTGAACCGCGTCACCGCCGCCAACACCACCCGCCGCGGCGCCGACACGGGCCTCGTCCTGGACCGGGGCCCCCTCCTGTACCCCGACGGCACCCCGCTACCCCGCCCCGAGTCCGCGATCCTCTCGGCCGACCGCCCGCATTTGAGGAGGGAGGGACCCGTTCCGCCCTGCTGAACGGCTACAGCGAGGCGGTGAAGGCGGCCCAGGCGGTTGTGGCGACCGTGAAGGCCGGACGCGTGACGTCCTTGGAGTCGCGTACGTGCACGGCCGAGGCACAGCCCGCCACCTCTACGCACTCGCCGCCGGCGCCCGCGCTGTAGCTGCTCTTGCTCCACGGGAGGGCCACTTCAACGCACTCGCCGCCGTCCCCGCCGCTGTAGCTGCTCTTGAACCAGGTGAGGGCGACCTCAACGCACTGGCCGCCGTCGCCACCGCTGTAGCTGCTCTTGAACCACGCCAGTTCGTTGCTCATTGCTCTCCTAGCAGCTGCTTGATCCACCGGGCCGAGTCCTTGGGGCTCAGCGCAACTCCCCGAATATTCGCATGGCGTTGGATCATCTCGCTGACCACGTCCTTCTGCGAGATCACTGCGCTGTGCCCTTGGCTCTCGACGTACCCGAACATGCGCCGGTCCGGTGTCTCCGCGATCGTCATCGGCCCGAGTTCACCGACCGGCTCCTCACACTCCATGGGGAGGATCTGGATGCGCACGTTGGGCGGCTTCGAGAGCTCCAACAGGTGCTGGAGCTGCTCGCGCCAGACCTCCTCCCCACCGATCTTGCGAAGCAGAAACGGGGCGTCCAGCACGAAGCACAACGTGGGACGCGGGTCCCGGTAGAACAGCTTGTGGCGGTCCATTCGCCCCGCGAGGCGTCGCTCGATCTCCGCGTCCGACACAGCCGGAATGTGGTTCTCGAAGAGCGTCCGGGCGTAAGCCTCCGTCTGGAGCAGCCCATGAATCCGGTGTGTGCAGTACACCCACAGACTCACCGCCATCGCCTCGATGCGCCTGAAGTTACGGAACTGCGGCGAGTACCGCTCCTCTTCCTCCAGGTACGGAACCACCGCCTTCAGCAGCCCGTCGGCGGAGAGGAGTTCGTCGAGCCGTACCACCATCCCCGGATCGATCGTCCGGTCACCCCGTTCGAACGCTCCGATCGCCGACCCCGAGAAGTTGGTCTGGCCGCCCAGTTCGGTGCGTGACACCCCGTGTTTCTCGCGCAGGGTACGGATCTGCGCACCCAGTCCCCGCCGCAACGCGGATGACATCGGTTCACTCGGGTTCACAGGGTCGGTCATCGGCTCTCACAGCCTCTCTCACCTCGCTGCCCGTAACGGCGCGACTACTGTTCAGCGTAGGCCCGGGCCCACAACGCTTGCCGTATGAACGAGGAAATCCCGCCATCCCCATGGGCCCCCGACTGGGTGCCCGACTCCGGATTCCAGTTGCGGCTCGCCGGCGTGCATTTCGATGCCGTCCGGATCCAGGGGCAACTCGGCGAAGAGGTCGCCAAGAGCCTGTGTCGGCTCAGCAGCCACGACCCCGGGCCGATCGTGTACGAGCTCACCGGGTACCGGTGGATGTACTTCCTGCTCCCGCCCCATACCGCCCGCGTCCGGACTTGGCCGACGTACACGCAGCGGTACACCTCCCGCACCCGGAACGCCTCCGCCTACGTCGGCGTACCCGCCCTCTCCGGGACCACCTGGCCCCTCGCCTGGCGGTCGGTGCCGACGCGCGGGGCGCCGTACGTGGACCCGGACCTGCTGGAGAAAGTCACCGGCACCGAGAACGCTTGAACCTGTTCAAAAAGAGGTCTACAGTCAGTCCTGCCAACGAGTTGAACACGTTCAAGGGGGGCTGAGGCATGGACCTCACCGTCGTCGCATACGTCATCTACCTGCTCATCAGCATCGGGCTGACCGTCTGGGTCGCCCGTACGCTCAGCCGCAACGGCCGCATCTTCATCGCCGACGTCCTGCACGGGAACGAGAAACTCGCGGACGCCGTGAACCACCTCCTGGTGGTGGGGTTCTACCTCGTCAACATCGGCTTCGTGACGCTCTACCTGCGCTCGGACGTCGGCATCGAAACGGCCCGCGAGCTCTTCGAGGCCCTGTCGGTCAAGATCGGTGTCGTCCTGCTGGTCCTCGGCGTCATGCACCTCGGCAACGTGTGGGTGCTGAACAAGATGCGCCGCCGCGGGATCATGGAGCGCCAGCTGACCCCGCCGGTCGCCCCGCAGGGGTGGACCGCTCCGGCCGGGGCCTGAGCGATGACCACGGCAACGGCAACGCCGACGACAGCGCAGGCGACCCGGCACCTGACCGTGCTGTACGACGCCAACTGTCCGCTCTGCGTGCACATCCGGCACTGGCTGCTCGGGCAGCGCTGGCTGGTTCCGCTCCGGCTGATCCCGGCCGGGTCCTTCGCGGCGCAGGGGAAGTTCCCGCAGCTCGACCACGCGTCGACGCTCCGCGAGATCACCGTCATCGGGGACGGGGGGCAGGTGTGGACCGGGACCGATGCCTTCATCGTGTGCCTGTGGGCGCTGGCGGAGCACCGGCCGAAGGCGAACTGGCTCGCCACCCCGGCGGGCCGGCCCTTCGCCCGGGCCGCCATGTACACGGCCTCCGCATGGCGCCAGGCCGTACGGACCGAGCCCGGGGCAGAGGGCGAAGCGGAGCCGGAGGCACCGGCCTGTGGCGACCACTGCTCCGTACCCGGATAGGCTCGTACACCGTGACTGATCAGAAGGCTCCCAAGAGCGAGCAGACCCGCACGCTCATCCTCGAAACCGCGCTCCGTCTCTTCCAGGAGCGCGGCTTCGACAAGACGACCATGCGGGCCATCGCCAAGGAGGCAGGGGTCTCGGTCGGCAACGCCTACTACTACTTCGCGTCGAAGGAACACCTGGTTCAGGGGTTCTACGACCGGATCGGCGCCGCGCACCTGGCTGCGGTCCGGCCCATCCTGGACAGCGAGACCGATCTGCAGAAGCGGCTCGCGGGCGTGCTGACGAGCTGGCTGGACATCGCGGCGCCGTACCACGAGTTCGCCTCGCAGTTCTTCAAGAACGCGGCGGACCCGGAGAGCCCGCTCAGCCCCTTCTCCCCCGAATCGGAACCCGCCCGCAAGACGGCGATCGACATGCACCGCGAGGTGCTGGCCGGTGCGAAGACGAAGGTCCCGGCCGAACTGGCCGACGTACTGCCGGAGCTGATGTGGCTCTCGCAGATGGGGCTCGTCCTGTACTGGGTCTTCGACCGGTCCCCGAACAGCGAGAAGACGCGGCGGCTCGCGGAGCGCGGCGCGCAGCTGACGACGCGGGGCATCGTCCTGGCCCGGTTCCGGGTGCTGCGGCCGCTGGTGCGCGAGGTCCACGAGCTGTTCGCGGACTTCCTGCCGGGGATGGCGCAGACGGTGGCGTCGAAGAAGAAGCGCGCCTCCGACCCGGATGCCGACTTCGACCCCGGGGCCGACACCGACACCGACACGGACTCCGGCACTGGCACCGGCCGCGCATAGCTCCCGGCAGGCACGTAGCGGCTACAGCCAGTTGAGCTCCCACAGGCGCCAGACCCCGGTGCCGTCGGAGAGGTACTGGGCGCCGGAGACGGACTCTCGGGACATGACGTAGTCCTTCTTCTGCCAGATGGGCAGCATCGGGATGTGCTGGGAGACCAGCTTCTGGAGCTCGCGGAATTCGGCGGCGGCCTGGCCGCGGTCCGAGAAGGACTGGGTCCGGGCGATGAGGTCGTCGACGGCCTTGTCCGAGAAGCCGTTGTTCATGCTGGAGTCGGCGCCGACGAGCGGGGCGAGGAAGTTGTCCGCGTCCGGGAAGTCGGCGATCCAGCCGATGGTGTAGGCGTCGAACTCACCGGCCGCGTAGGCCTTCTGGAAGTCGGCCCACTGGTCGACGGCCTTGATCTTGATCTGGAAGAGCCCGGTGGCCGTGAGCTGCTTCACGATCTCGTCGGCCTCCGCGACGTTCGGACCGCGCGTGTTCACGCCGAGGGTGAGGGAGACCGGGGCGGTGATCCCGGCGTCCTTGAACAGCTTCTTCGCGGTGGCGCCGTTGGGCGCCGGGTACGTGTCGAAGAACGGGGTGCTGTGCGCGGAGATGCCGGCCGGGACGAGGGAGTAGAGCGGGGTGACCGTGCCGCGGTGGATCTCGCCGGCCACCTTGGAGCGGTCGATGACGGCGGCGATCGCCTGGCGTACGGCGAGCGGGGCGGTCGTGGAGCCGGGGCGGACGTTGAAGACCATGCTGCGGGTCTCGGAGCCGCCGGAGGCCTGGTACTTGGTGTCCTTCAGGCCCGGGTTGAGCCCGGCGAGCACCTCGGGCGGCATGTCGCGGTGGGCGACCTCGATCTGGTGGTCGCTCCAGGCCTGGTTGAGCTGGGCGGAGTCCTTGTAGTACCGGACGGTGACGGCCGTCTTGGCGGGCTGCTTGGACTGGCCGCGGTAGGCCGGGTTCGGCTTGAGCTCGGCGCTGGCGGCGGCCTGGTACGCGCCGAGGGTGAAGGGGCCGGAGCCGTCGACCTTGCCGCCCTCCCGGAGGGTCTTGGCCGGGTACTTCTCCTTGTCGACGATCGAGGCGGCGCCCGTCGCGATCTTGAAGGGGAAGGTGGCGTCCGGCGCGGAGAGCGTGAAGGTGACGGTGCGGCCCTCGGCCTTGACCGACCGCAGGGTGTTGAAGAGGGGCGCCGGACCCTGGTCGGAGTTGATCGCCTTGATCCGGTCGAAGGAGTGCTTGACGTCCTCGGCGGTGATGGCGCGCCCGTTGGAGAACTTCAGGTCGGGGCGGAGCTCGCACTGGTACGTGGTGAGCTGCGCGCCGGTGAACTTGCAGGCGGAGGCCGCATCCGGGACCGGGGTGTCGGAGCCGGTCTTGATGGTCAGCAGCGACTGGTACACGTTGCTGAACAGGGCCCAGGAGCCGGCGTCGTACGCCCCGGCGGGGTCGAGGGACGAGACCACGTCGCTCGTCCCGACCCGCAGGGCGGTCCCGCTGCCGCGGCCCTCCTCCGGGAGCAGCTGCCAGGCGCCGACACCGGCCACGCCGATCACCAGCCCTGCCGCGATGACCTTCGAGCGGACAGACTTCACCCTTGACCCCACCCCACCCATGAAAATGCCATGGTTTGACTCGCTCACCGGATCCCCATGTCCGATTAACGGTCATCCCATCATGGAATTTCGGCCTCGGGAAGGCCGATTCACGGCGGGTCGTTACCGGTTGAGCCCGGTCAGGCCTGGTATGAGGCGAGTTCTACGACCGTGATGTCGGACGGGGCCCCGACCCGGACCGGCGGCCCCCAGGCACCGGCGCCGCGCGAGACGTAGAGCTGGGTGTCGCCGTAGCGCTCCAGCCCGGCGACGGTGGGGTTGGCGAGCTCGGCGAGGTAGTTGCCGGGCCAGAGCTGGCCGCCGTGGGTGTGGCCGGAGAGCTGGAGGTCGACGCCGTGGCGGACGGCGTCGTGGATCACGATCGGCTGGTGGGCCATGAGTACGGCGGTCCGGGCCGGGTCGCGGTCGCCGAGCGCGGCCGTGAAGTCCGGACCGTGGCCCTCCGTCTCGCCCTGGACGTCGTTGACGCCGGCGAGGTCGAAGTACGGCAGGGGGCGGCGGGCGTTCTCCAGGGGGGTGAGGCCGAGCTCGCGGACGTGGTCGATCCACTGCTGGGCGCCGGAGAAGTACTCGTGGTTGCCGGTGACGAAGTACGAGCCGTGGCGGGCGGAGAGCCGGCGGAGGGGCTCGGCGGCGCTGCCGAGGTCGTGGACGCTGCCGTCCACGAGGTCGCCGACGACGGCGATGAGGTCGGGCTGGGTGCGGTTGATCGTCTCGACGATGCGGGTGGTGTGGGCGCGGCCGAGGATCGGGCCGAGGTGGATGTCGCTGACCACGGCGATGCGGAAGCCGTGCGCTGCGCGGGGCAGTTTGGCGAGGGGGACCTGGACGCGCTTGACGCGGGGGCCGCGGAGGACTCCGTAGGTGCCGGTGGCTACGGTTCCGGTGGCTGCGAGGGTGGCGGCGCCGCCGAGCGCTCGTGCGACGAACTGGCGTCGGGTGGCTCCGCCGGGGGCCTGCGTCGCCGGGGCCGCTCCGGCGGGGGCCTGCGTCGGCGGGGCCGGGGTGGCCAGGTCGGTGGCGGGGGTGCCCTGCGGGGCTGGTCCCCTACCCGCCCTTCCACCGTTCCCCGGGCTCCGCCCGGGCCCGGGAAGACCCGGGGGCTCCGCCCCCGGTCCCTCCCCCTCGCTGTGCTGGGGGGACGCCGAGCGCCTCAAACGCCGGCGGGGCTGGATGCAGCCGGGCGTCCGGCGGAGCAGGAGTGCCCGGACGGGCTCCGTCACCAGCATTGCCAAGGCCAGGTACAGGAGGACCGCGAGCCACATGTAACCCGGCCAGGCCACCGACTGTTGGAGCCAGAAGGGGGCGCCGGCGCGGCCCGCGGTGAGGGCGGCCAGCGAGAGGAGCGGCAGCGTGAAGGCGAGGGTGGTGCCGATGCGGCGCGCCGTGCCGCGCGGGCGCGTCGTATCGCGGACCAGCCGGACCCACAGCCAGCGGTGGACCAGCACCAGCAGGGCCAGCACCACCAGGGCGATCACCACGAAGAGCAGGATTGTCATGCGTCCGGACCCCGGCGTGATTCACGCCGCAGAGCGAGGACGCCGCGCAACCCGATCACACCAACGGCCGTCCCCAGGAGAAAGGAGGCGATGGCCAGGAGAAGGTGTACCCAGAAGTAGGCCGTCGGCTCGCCCGCCGCGTCGAATGCCAGACCACTGGCGTCCTTCCACAGGTTCCGGACGAAAGTTGCCCAGATGAACCAGCTCCACACTCCGAAGGCGAGCAGGAACCAGGAGACGGCGCGGCTGAGTTTCATGCCCCCAGTATCGGTTTGGTCCCCAGGACGGACGCGTCGGGGTGGGCTGTACCGGCGGTGGTTCGGCCATGTTGGCCGGTCCCTGACGGCAGACAGCCGATCGGGATGTACTTTCACCTGCGTGTCTGCCAAGAAGACCGCGCTGACGGTCCTTTCCGCCGGGCTGCTGGTCCCCGCGATGCTCGTGGTGCCCGCGCACGCCGCGCCCACTCCGCCGTCGGACGGGAAGGCGCAGCCGCCCAAGGCCCCGGCCGCTGCCGCGCCGCCGGCGTCGATGTCCACCGTCGGCGGAGCCCTGCTCGGCAAGCCGGGGGTGCAGGTGAACCCCCTCGCCGGGGCCCCCGCGCTGCCGACGAGCCTGTCGGGGCGTTCGTGGATCGTGGCCGACGCGGAGACCGGCGAGGTGCTGGCCGCCAACAACGCGCACTGGCGGCTGCCCCCGGCCTCCACCCTGAAGATGCTCTTCGCGGACACGGTGCTGCCGAGCCTCCCGAAGGACCAGGTCCACAAGGTCACCGAGCAGGAGATGGAGGGCGTCGGCGCGGGCTCCAGCCTGGTCGGGGTCAAGGAGGACCACGAGTACTCGGTGCACGACCTGTGGCTCGGGGTGTTCCTGCGGTCCGGGAACGACGCGGTGCACGTGCTGGCCGCCATGAACGGCGGCATCGACAAGACCGTCAAGGACATGCAGGCGCACGCCGAGGAGCTCCAGGCCCTCGACACGCACGTGGTGTCGCCGGACGGGTACGACGCCCCGGAGCAGGTGTCGAGCGCGTACGACCTCACCCTCATCGCCCGCTCCGGGCTGCAGAAGCAGGACTTCCGGGAGTACTGCGGGACGGCGGAGGCGAAGTTCCCGGGGCTGCAGGAGCCCGGGAAGCCGCGGGAGTACTTCGAGATCCAGAACACCAACCGGCTGATGACGGGCTCCGGCGGGCTCTCCCCGTACAAGGGCATCGCGGGGGTGAAGAACGGCAACACGACCATGGCCGGCTCGACCTTCACCGGCGCGGCGCAGCAGGGCAACAAGAAGCTGCTGGTCACGGTGATGAACCCGGCCTCGGGCGGGCTGAACTCCGTCTACGAGGAGACCGCCGACCTCTTCGACTGGGGGTTCGCGGCGATCGGCAAGGTCAAGCCGGTGGGCCAGCTGGTCCCGCCGAAGAGCGCGGACACCTCCTCGATCGGCTCCCCCGCCCAGTCGCACGAGCACGACCCGTCGGCGGCCGGTGAGGGCGCGGGCGGCGGTGTCGGCACCGCGCTCGGGGTCGCGGGCGGGGCACTGGCCGTGATCGCGGGCGGGGCGTACGCGGTCAACCGCCGCTGGCCTCGGGGCCCGCGCGGCCGCCGCACCGGCGGCGACCAGGCGTCGTAGGCGCCCCGGGAGTCCCAGGGGGTGTCTTACGCCGCCTGCTTCTCGGGCTCCCGCGGATCCTCCGGGTCCTGCGCGCCGTCGCCGTCCGCGTCGGCGCGGGTGGCCGTCCAGGCGGAGCAGAACAGCAGCAGCTTCGCCATGAGGTTGATCCAGATCAGCAGGGCGACGGGCACGCCGAAGGCCCCGTACATGCTCTTCGCGGCGACCCCGCGCATATAGCCGCTGAGCAGCAGTTTCAGCAGTTCGAAGCCGGCCGCGCCGAGCAGGGCGGCCTGGATCAGGCGGTGGCGCGGCGGTTCGACGCCGGGCAGCAGGGTCAGCACGTACAGCAGGATCAGGAAGGCGGCGAGGACGCCGACGAGGAAGGCGCCGGTGCGCAGGAGCGCGCCGCCCGCGCCGTGCTGCGGCACGCCCAGCCAGCCGCCGAACTTTCCGACCGCGCTGGAGCCGAGGATCGAGGCCGCCGCCGAGGCCAGGCCCACGACCCCGAGGCCGACGAGTACGAGCCCGTCCTTGCCCTTGCGGACGATGGGGTTCCCCTGCTCCTCGTCGTCCTTCTCCCACACCGCGCGCAGGCAGTCCCGCATCGAGCCGACCCACCCGATGCCGGTGACGAGCAGCAGGGCGGCGGCGACGAGCCCGATCGTGCCCGCGTTGGCGACGAGGCCGTCGATGTCGAGCTGGTCGGAGATGCCGGGGACCTGCTCGGCGAGGTTCTTCTGGAGCCGGTCCAGCTGCTCCTTGCTGAGCAGTGCGGCGCCGATGACGGCGGCCACGGTGATCAGCGGGAAGAGCGCGATGAAGCTGATGAAGGTGATCGCCGAGGCGAGCCGGCTCCAGTGGACCCGGTCGAGGCGCTCGTAGGCGCGCCAGGCGTGGGTCCGCATCAACCGGACCACGAGCGGGCCGATCACCGGGAGTTTCGTCAGCCAGTCCATGGGGTCACGTTAAATGAGGCGACGGAAATAGCCGGGATTACCGGTTTCGGGCGCTACGGTCGTCGATTGTGACTTTTCGCGAAGCGCTTCCGACGGGCTGTCCCTTCCCCACCCTGCTCCTGCGTACGCTCCGCTTCCACGCCCGCCAGAGCCTCAGGCCGCTGCGTCAGGAGCGCCGTACGGCCGTCTCGCCCGCGGGCCCCGCGGCCGGCGCCGCCTCATCGACCGGTGAGCCCGACTGCGCCGGGACTCCGGCGATCGGGCCGGTGCCGAAAGGGTATTCGCGCAGCTTGCGCCAGACCCCGTCCGAGCCCTGCTCGTAGAGCGCGAAGCCGGTGCAGGTCCATTGCGCCGCGTAGTCGGCGAGGGTGGCGGACGCCAGGTCCATCGCCTCCTCGGAGATCCCGTGGGCGACCGTGACGTGCGGGTGGTACGGGAACGCCAGCTCGCGGCCGAGCGGCCCGTCCGGGTCGCGCACCAGGCCCTGGAGCCGGGTGCAGCCCGTACCGCCCTCGACGACCTGGACGAAGACGACCGGCGAGAGCGGGCGGAAGGTTCCCGTGCCCGACAGCCGCATCCCGAAGGGGCCGAAGGCGGCGGCGACCTCGGCCAGGTGGGCCCTGATCTCCGCCAGCCGGTCCGCCTCCACCTCGGTGGGCGGGACGAGGGTGACATGCGTGGGGATGCCGTGCGCGGCAACGTCCCCGAAGCCGGCGCGCAGCTGCTGGAGCTGGCTGCCGTACGGCTCCGGGACCGCGATCGAAACGCCGAGCGTTACGGTCCCCACGTATGTCTCCTCCGTCATCTGGTGTGTACGGGTTGCGTACGGGTCCTGCCGACCCAGTGTGGGGCCAGCACCCCCCGGATTGCCAGGGCCTCCGGCGGTCAGTGCTTGGCGGGCACCAGACCGAGGCGGTCGTAGGCCTGCGCCAGGGTCTCGGCGGCGACCGCGCGGGCCTTCTCCGCACCCTTGGCCAGGATGGAATCCAGGGTCTCCGGGTCGTCCAGGTACTCCTGGGTGCGCTGCTTGAACGGTGTGACGAAATCGACCATCACGCCGGCCAGGTCCGTCTTGAGCGCGCCGTAGCCCTTGCCCTCGTAGCGGGTCTCCAGGGCCGGGATCGACTCCCCCGTGAGGGTGGAGTAGATCGTGAGCAGGTTGCTGACGCCGGGCTTGTTCTCGGTGTCGAAGCGGACCTCGGCCTCGGTGTCGGTGACCGCGCTCTTGATCTTCTTCTCGGTGACCTTGGGCTCGTCGAGGAGGTTGATCAGGCCCTTGGGGGAGGACGCGGACTTCGACATCTTGATCGAGGGGTCCTGGAGGTCGTAGATCTTCGCGACCTCCTTGACGATGTGCGCGGCGGGGAGCGTGAAGGTCCGGCCGTAGCGCTGGTTGAAGCGCTCGGCCAGGTCGCGGGTCAGCTCGATGTGCTGGCGCTGGTCCTCGCCGACGGGGACGGCGTTGGCCTGGTAGAGCAGGATGTCGGCGACCTGGAGGATCGGGTACGTGAACAGGCCGACGGTGGCGTTGTTGACGCCGCCCTTGGCGGACTTGTCCTTGAACTGGGTCATCCGGCTGGCCTCGCCGAAGCCGGTGATGCAGTTCATGACCCAGCCGAGCTGTGCGTGCTCGGGGACGTGGCTCTGGATGAAGAGCGTGCAGCGGTCGGGGTCGAGACCGGCGGCGAGCAGCTGCGCTGCGGAGAGGCGGGTATTGGCGCGCAGCTCCTTCGGATCCTGCGGCATGGTGATCGCGTGCAGGTCGACGACCATGTAGAACGCGTCGTGCGTCTCCTGCAGGGCGACGTACTGGCGGATGGCTCCGAGGTAGTTCCCGAGGTGGAACGAGCCGGAGGTGGGCTGGATGCCGGAGAGCGCGCGAGGACGATCAGAAGCCATGGCTTCATTCTCTCAGGTACGGCGGCCGCGGTGGTCCGCACCTGTCCGAAACCCCCGGGGCGGAACCCCGGGGGTGTGACGGGTCGGGGGACGGGTCGGGGGGACCGGTCAGGACAGCGGGAGGCCCGGGGCCGGGTAGGCCGACATCAGATCCGCCACCTCGGTGCGGATGGCGGCCAGGGCCGGTTCGTCCTGCTTCGCGGCGGCGTCCACGGCTCGGGAGATCCACTCCGCCACCAGCGGCATGTGGTCCGTCCCCAGGCCCCGCGAGGTCAGCGAAGGCGTGCCGATGCGGATGCCCGACGGGTCGAAGGGCTTGCGGGGGTCGAACGGGACCGTGTTGTAGTTCACCACGATCCCGGCGCGGTCCAGCGCCTTGGCCGCCACCTTGCCCGGCACCCCGCGCGAGGTCAGGTCCATCAGGATCAGGTGGTTGTCCGTACCGCCCGACACCAGGTCGAAGCCGCGGGCCAGCAGGGCCGCCGCCAGCGCCTTCGCGTTGGCGACCACCGCGTGCGCGTACGACACGAACGACGGCTGCGCCGCCTCGTGCAGGGCCACCGCGATGCCGGCCGTCGTCTGGTTGTGCGGGCCGCCCTGCAGGCCCGGGAAGACCGCCTTGTCGATGGCCTTCGCGTGCTCCTCGCGGCACATCAGCATCGCGCCCCGCGGCCCGCGCAGCGTCTTGTGCGTGGTCGTGGAGACCACGTCCACGTGCCCGGCCGGCGACGGGTGCGCCCCGCCCGCGATCAGGCCCGCGATGTGCGCCACGTCGGCGACGAGGACCGAGCCCGCCTCCTGGGCGATCGAGGCGAACGCCTCGAAGTCGATCGTGCGCGGGAGCGCCGTACCGCCACAGAAGATGATCTTCGGGCGCTCCGCCAGCGCGAGCTCGCGCACGGCGTCGTAGTCGATCAGGCCCGTCTGCGCGGACACCCCGTACTGCACGCCGCGGAACCAGGATCCCGTCGCCGAGACCCCCCAGCCGTGCGTCAGGTGCCCGCCCATCGGCAGGGCCATGCCCATGACCGTGTCGCCCGGCTTCGCGAAGGCCAGGTACACCGCGAGGTTCGCCGGAGAGCCGGAGTACGGCTGGACGTTGGCGTGGTCCACCCCGAACAGGCCCTTCGCCCGCTCGACGGCCAGCGCCTCGACGCGGTCGATGTTCTGCTGGCCCTCGTAGTAGCGGCGGCCCGGGTAGCCCTCGCTGTACTTGTTCTGCAGCACCGTGCCGGAGGCTTCGAGCACGGCGGCGGACACGTAGTTCTCGCTCGGGATCAGGCGCAGGGTCTGCGCCTGCAGGGTCTCCTCGGCGGCGACGAAGGACGCCAGCTCGGGGTCGACGGCGGTCAGGGCGGGGTGGCGGCTCGCGCTCATGGCGGCTCCTCCGGGGTCGATGTCAGATCTCGTCCCCGCGAGGCCCAGGCGAGCGGCCCTGTATGCGGTCGTGCGCGCACGACTCCCCCGGAGTTGGTTCTCCGTACGCCAGTCGCCGTGCGTACCGCTCACCTTAGCGGGCGGTCCACAAGAAAGGTTTCCCCGTCCGGTATACGAGCGACGTATAGCCGTATACAAGGTGACGTGATGCACGTGACGACACCCCCGTCACCTCCATCACCCTCGTCACCTCCATCCCGCCCGCCCCCGACGATCGGAGACCCCGTGTCGACAACTGCTGAAGCCCTGCGCTCCGCCGAGGCGCACAGCGCGCACAACTACCACCCGCTGCCCGTCGTCGTGGCGTCCGCGGAAGGCGCGTGGATGACCGACGTGGAGGGCCGCCGGTTCCTGGACATGCTCGCGGGCTACTCGGCGCTCAACTTCGGCCACGGCAACCGCCGTCTGCTCGATGCTGCCAAGGCGCAGCTGGAGCGGGTCACCCTCACCTCGCGGGCTTTCCACCACGACCGGTTCGCCGATTTCTGCAGCGAGCTCGCCGCACTGTGCGGCAAGGAGATGGTGCTGCCGATGAACACGGGCGCGGAGGCCGTGGAGACGGCGGTGAAGACGGCCCGCAAGTGGGGTTACGAGGTCAAGGGCGTCCCGGACGGGCAGGCCAAGATCGTGGTCGCGGCCAACAACTTCCACGGCCGTACGACGACCATCGTGAGCTTCTCGACGGACCACGAGGCGCGCGACCACTACGGGCCCTACACCCCCGGGTTCGAGATCGTTCCGTACGGGGACCTCACCGCGCTGGCGGCGGCGGTCACGGCCAACACCGTGGCCGTGCTGCTGGAGCCGATCCAGGGCGAGGCCGGGGTGCTGGTGCCGCCCCCCGGCTACCTGCAGGGCGTACGGGAGCTCACGCGCGAGCGGAACGTCCTGTTCATGGCGGACGAGATCCAGTCGGGGCTGGGCCGGACCGGCAAGACCTTCGCGTGCGAGCACGAGGACGTCGTACCGGACGTGTACATCCTCGGCAAGGCGCTGGGCGGCGGCGTGGTCCCGGTCTCGGCCGTGATCGCCGACCGGGACGTGCTCGGGGTGTTCCGGCCCGGCGAGCACGGCTCCACCTTCGGCGGCAACCCGCTGGCCTGCGCGGTCGCCCTGGAGGTGATCGCGATGCTGCGCTCCGGCGAGCACCAGCAGCGCGCCGCCGAGCTCGGCGACCATCTGCACCGGGAGCTGAACCTGCTGGTCGGCGGGGGCGCGGTGACCGCCGTACGCGGGCGCGGGCTGTGGGCGGGCGTCGACATCGACCCGGCGCACGGCACCGGCCGTGAGATCTCGGAGCGGCTGATGGAGCGGGGCGTCCTGGTCAAGGACACCCACGGGGCGACGATCCGCATCGCGCCCCCGCTGGTGATCAGCAAGGAGGACCTGGACTGGGGTCTGGACCAGCTGCGGGAGGTGCTGGCCGCGGGCTGACGGAATTCCGCCGGGGGCGCGGCCGCGCCCCCGGCGGCGCGGTCACAGGATGACGTGGGGCAGGAAGCGGGCGTACTCGTCCGTGACCGGGCCCGCCGACTCGCGGATGCCCAGGCCCGCCGCCTCCTCCTCGACGACCCAGGCGCCGAGCACCACGCGGTTGCCGTCGAAGTCGGGGAGCGGGGCCAGGCCCTGGAAGACGTACGTCTCCCCCTCGGCCGGTGTGAACGGCTCGTCGCCGCCGGCCGGGTGCAGGGTGACCCCGGCGCCCTCGCGGCCCAGCAGCGGCTTCGCGGCGTACCCGGTGGTCTCCGCGAGCTCGCGCGGGCCGTCGAGGTAGGCGGGCAGCAGGTTCGGGTGCTCCGGGAAGAGCTCCCACAGGATCGCCAGCAGCGCCTTGTTGGACAGCAGCATCTTCCACAGCGGCTCGATCCAGGTGGTGCTCCCGGAGCCGCCGCCGTGGTCGTACGTGCCCAGGACCTGCGGGCCGAAGGCGTCGGTGGCCAGCCACTCCCACGGGTAGAGCTTGAAGCAGCTGCGGATGAAGCCGAGCTTCTGGTCGACGAACCGGCCCGACAGGCTGTCCCAGCCGATCTGTTCGACGGACAGCGCCTCCGTCTCCAGGCCCGCCTGCTCGGCGGTCTCCTGGAGGTAGGCGACCGTCATCAGGTCCTCGCCGAGCTCGTCGGTCTCGGAGTGCGCGAAGTGCAGCGGGCCGGCCGGCAGCAGTTCCGCCTGCCGGCGCCAGGCCTCGACGAGCCGCTCGTGGAGGGAGTTCCACTGGTCGGCGCCGGGGAAGCGCTCCTCCATCCAGAACCACTGCGGACTGGCCGCCTCCACGAGGGAGGTCGGGGTGTCGGCGTTGTACTCCAGCATCTTGGCCGGGCCGCCGGAGCCGTCGTAGCGCAGGTCGAACCGGCCGTAGAGGGAGGGCTGTTCGGCGCGCCGGCGCCAGGACTCGGCGATGAGCCGCGCGAGGCGCGCATCGGTGATGCCGAGGTCGGCGAAGCGGTCGTGCTCGACGATGTGCGCGGCCGCGGCCAGGCACATGGCGTGCAGCTCCTCGACGACGTTCTCCAGCGCCTCCACCTCGGGGAGCGAGAAGGAGTAGTACGCGCTCTCGTCCCAGTAGGGGCGCAGGGAGTCGTCGGGGTAGCGGGTGAGGGGGTAGATCAGCCCCTGCTCCTCGACGGTCTTCTGCCAGTCGGGGCGCGGCTCGATGGTGTGGCGCTGCACGGGGTTCAGCCGCCGCTGGAGCTGGAGTGGCCGCCGATGCCGCCGCGGGTGACGGCGGACTTGTCGAAGCTGCCGCCGCTGACGCGGTTGCTGGACGCGGCGGAGCCGCCGTAGTAGTACGCGCCGCGGCCGCCGCTCTTGCACTCCTTGGTGTTCAGCTTCTCCAGGGTGACGCGGTCCGCGCAGCGCTTGTCGGGCTCGCTGCTGCTGCCGCAGGCCACGAGGGCGGCGGCGAGCAGGCCCATGCCGCCGAGGGCGACGCCGCCGGAACGCATGCGGCGTCGGGTGGTGCCGGTGGTGTCGCTGCTGCTCGTACTGCTGTCGTCCATGGCGGACAGACTAGAACGGGGCGGCGAACCGATGGAATCCGGCCGTCGAAACCCCCTCATGACCTCCATGATCTAGAGTCATTTCGTGCTCCTTGGGATGGTTTGCGCGCTCGGTGCGGCGGTCTGTTTCGGTACGGCGTCGGTGCTGCAGGCGATGGCCGCGCGGGCGGCGGAGCCGGGGACCGGATCCGGGGTGGACGCGGCGCTGCTGCTGCGGGCGGCCCGGCAGTGGCGGTACGTGGCGGGCCTGGGGCTGGACGCGGCCGGGTTCGTCCTCCAGATCGTGGCGCTGCGGCACATCCCGATCTACACGGTGGGGGCGGCGCTGGCGGCGAGCCTCGCGGTGACGGCGGTGGTCTCGGCGCGGCTGCTGCACGTACGGCTGAGCGGGGCCGAGTGGGGCGCGGTGGGGGTGGTGTGCGCGGGGCTGGCGATGCTGGCGCTGGCGTCGGGCGAGGAGGGCTCGGGGACCGGGTCGTTCGCGCTGAAGCTGGGGCTGCTGGGAGTGGCGGGACTGGTGCTGCTGGTGGGGGTGGTGGCCGGGGGGCTCCCGGACCGGTCGCGGGCGCTGGTCCTCGGCCTGGCGGCGGGGACCGGGTTCGGGGTGGTGGAGGTGGCGGTCCGCCTCATCGACGGCATCTCGCTCGCGTCGCTGGCGAACCCGGCGCTGTACGCACTGCTGCTGGGCGGGGGCGCGGCGTTCCTGCTGCTCACCTCGGCGCTCCAGCGCGGCTCGGTGACGGTGGCCACGGCGGGCATGGTGCTCGGCGAGACGATCGGCCCGGCGGTGGTGGGCGTGGTCTGGCTCGGCGACAGCACCCGCGAGGGCCTGGCCTGGCTGGCGGTCCTCGGCTTCGCGGTGGCGGTGGCCGGAGCCCTGGCCCTGGCCCGCTTCGGCGAGCCCCCGAATCCTGCGCCGGCGCAATCCGGCCCAGCCGGCGTCTGAGGCGCAGGCGGTCCCCGCTACGGCAGGGCGGCGAGCAGGGCCGTCAGCGTGGCCGACCAGGCGCTCGTCGGCGGGGTGCCGTAGCCAACCACCAGCGCTTCCCGCCGAGGGAGTTCCGCGTCCGGGTGGGCGAAGAAGGACAGGGGCACCACCGCCAGGTCCTGCCAGGCCGCGGCCCGCAGGACCGCGGCCTCGGTCCCCGCCGGCAGGTCCAGCACCGCGTGCAGGCCCGCCGCGATGCCCGACACCGCCACCCGGCCGGAAACCGCCGCGACCAGCTCGTCCCGGCGCCGCCGGTACCGCAGCCGCATGCCGCGTACGTGGCGGTCGTACGCCCCGGACCGGATGAACTCCGCCAGCGTCAGCTGGTCCACCGCGCTCGACGTCCAGTCGGTCGTGCCCTTCGCCGCGAGGACCTCGTCCAGCAGCCCCGGCGGCACCACCATCCACCCCATCCGCAGCCCCGGCGCGAGCGACTTGCTCGCCGTGCCGAGGTACACCACCCGGTCCGGATCCAGTCCCTGCAACGCGCCCACCGCCTGGCGGTCGTAGCGGAACTCCCCGTCGTAGTCGTCCTCCACGATCAGCCCGCCCGTACTCCGGGCCCAGTCGACCGCCGCCGCCCGGCGGGCCGGGGTCAGCGCCGCCCCGGTGGGGAACTGGTGCGCGGGGGTCAGCAGCACCGCCCCGGCGCCCGCGCCCACCCCGGACAGGTCCTGCGTCCGAGCGCCCGCGTCGTCCACCGCGAGCGGCCGGGTCCGCAGCCCCGCCCGCGTCAGCGTCTCCCGGTGCATGTAGAGGCCGTACCCCTCCACCGCCACCTCCCGTACCCGGCGCGCCCGCAGCACCCCCGCCAGCAGCATCAGCGCGTGCGCGAACCCCGCGCACAGCACGATCCGCTCCGGGTCCGCGTACACCCCGCGCGCCCGCGCCAGGTATCCGGCGAGCGCCTCCCGCAGCTCCACCCGGCCGCGCACGTCGATCGCGTACCCGAAGGCCTCGTTCGGCGCGTCCGTCAGCGCCCGCCGGGCCGCCGTCAGCCAGGCGGCGCGCGGGAAGGCGCCCAGGTCCGGGGTGCCGGGCACCAGGCTGTACGAGTGCCGCTTGGGCGCGGGGTGCCGGACCCGGGCGGACCCCGCGGGCCGCAGCGGCCGGGCCCGTTCCGCGACCCGCGTGCCCGAGCCCTGGCGGGCCGTCAGCCAGCCCTCGGCGACGAGCTCGGCGTACGCCTCGGCGACCGTGTTCCGCGCGATCCCGAGGTCGGCGGCGAAGGTGCGCGAGGACGGCAGCCGGGTCCCGGGCGCCAGCCGCCCGCTGCGCGCGGCCTCGCGCAGCGCGTCGACGAGCCCGGCGCGCAGGCCTCGCCCGGCGGAGAGGTCCAGATGCAGGTCAGCGCCGAAATCGGCACCGGCATCGCCGCCCGCGCCCTCCGCCCCGGCATCGGAAGTGGCCCATGATTCCGTCATGGATATGGACCATACGGGCGGGCCGCCTGCTTCTTAAAGTGGACACATGACCACCACGTACCAAGACACCACCGCACACGCACCCGAGCACACCCCCCGCATGGGCTGGGCCAAGCACGCACCCGAGGTTTACAAGGCGATCGTCGGCCTGGAGATGGCCGCGAGGAAGGGCCTGGACCCGGCCCTGATCGAACTGGTCAAGATCCGCGCCTCGCAGCTGAACCACTGCGCGTTCTGCCTGGACATGCACACCAAGGACGCCATCGCCGGCGGCGAGAGCGTCGAGCGGATCATCCAGCTCAGCGCCCTGGAGGAGTCGCGCCACTTCTACACCGAGAAGGAAGTGGCCGCGATCGAACTGACCGAGGCCGTGACCGTCCTGACCGACGGTTTCGTTCCCGACGAGGTGTACGAGAAGGCCGCGAAGCACTTCGACGAGAAGGAGCTCTCCCACCTGATCGCCGTGATCGCGACGATCAACGTCTGGAACCGCTTCGCGGTCACCACGCGCATGGTCCCGGGCCACTACACGCCGGGCATGTTCAAGTAGCAGACACACGGACGGGCGGCGGGCGGACCGACGACCGCTCTCAGTCCGGCCGGAACGAGCCCAGGGCCGCCGCCATGCGCGTGCGGACGGCCTTGGCCTCGGCGGCCGGGCCGACGCCCATGAGCACCCAGCGGCTGCCGTCGGAGGCGACGGTCAGCCGCCCGATGGCGTGCGCGGTCCCGCTCGTGTCCCCGTCGGGGAGCTCGTAGACGATCTCGCAGCCGGTGGTGTCCCTCGATTCGAGCGAGATGCGCCGGTAGCCGTCCCGGGAGTTCAGCTCCTTGGTGTCCTCGACCAGGACCTCGCACGGGTTGTCGGGGCCGCTCGTGACCGGGAAGACCTGGAGCAGGCTGCCGCGGCCCTGCCCTGGGCGGAACACCGTGCCGGCCGCGGTCCCGCTCTCGAACGTGCTGAGCTGCCAGTCGTCCGGGACCGCGACCTGGAAGCCCGACCCGGCGCTGCGCAGCACCTTGTAGCCGTCGGGCAGGGCCGCGGGGTCCGCCATCAGGTACGGGGTGGCCAGCGCGGCCCCGCCGACGGCCACCACCGCCACGCCGATCGCGATCCCCGGCCGGAGCCGCCACCGGCGCCCCGTGCGCTGCGCGGGCGAAGCGTCCTGCGGGGTGTCGGCCGGGGCTTCCTGCGGGGTGTCGGCCGGGGCGTCGGCGTCCGCCGGGTCCGGCGGCTCCGTGCCCGGCGGGTAGGCGGGCTTCGGCGGGAGCTGCGGCCCCTCGGGCCCCGGTTCCTCCCGCCCGGCCCCGGGCTCAGGGCGCCCGCGTCGGCTCCGCCGCTCCGGATCCTCCTGGCGCTCCCACTGCTGCGACTGCGGGTTCCAGCGGGCGGGGCCGCTCCCCGGGGCCACGGATCACCCCCCGAACGAGGTCAGCAGGGCGGCCAGCGCGGTGGCCGCGCTCACCGAGTCCACCAGCGGGGCCCACCGTTCCAGCGCCCCGCGCAGCCGGGCGGGCAGGCCCGGCCTGACCTCCTCGCCGTCCGCCGCCGACTCCAACTCCTGCGCCGCCGCGTCCAGTTCGGCGTCGAGGTCGGCCCTCGCGTCGCTCCGGGGCAGCCGTACGAGGGCCGCGCGGAGGTCTCGTACGGCCTCCAGCAGCTCCTGCGCGGTCGGCCCGGCCGCACCGGCGTCGGCCCCCGTACCGCCGTGGTTGACCGTGCTGTTGCTGACGTCCGTGCCGCCGATGCTGAAGGCGCTGCCCCGTACGTCGCCGATCCGCACCGAGGGCAGCCCGGCGCCTTCGCCTCCGCTATTGGCCACTTCTGCTCTCCTTGCCCGCGCGCACGCGCCCGTCCTTCCGGTCCGACTTGTCGGTGCCCTGGTTCACCGTGCTGTTCTGGCTCACTCCGTTGATGCCGAAGGCGCTGTTGCTCACCGACTGGATGAACACCCCGCCTTCCGCGACGTTGACCGCGCGCTCCGCGAACTCCTCGGTGTGCCAGCCCGCGTCGTGCAGCGCCTGCGTCACCCCGCCGACGATGCGCTCCTGGATGGTCTTCACGTACCGGTCCAGGTCCATCAGCTGGAACAGCGACAGCTCCCGCTGCGAGGCGAGTTCGCGTACGGACGCGGCCGGCCCCGCCGCGTACGCGACGCCGTGCCCGGCGGTCGCCAGCCGCCACGGGACCCGGCAGGCCCCGCCGAGGGTGGCGAGGGCCACGCCGAGCGAGCCGGGGGCGTTGCTGACGGCCAGCAGCACCTTGGCGAGGGGGCTGTTGCGTCGGTGGCGCCGGGCGATGTCGTCGGCGCGCTGGAAATCGGGGCGTACCGGCAGCAGCACGTGCGGGGCGACCTCCAGCATCAGCATGCCGCCCTGCGTGTGGACCCGGATGAAGACGGTGATGACGAGGTTCTCGTCCCAGCCGCCGATCCGGACGCGCAGGAAGTGCCGGCGCCGCTCGCCGCCTTCCTCGACCGCCGCGGCGCGGTGTCCGGCGAACGCCTCCTCGGACACGTCGACCGCATCCACGTCGGGCAGTCCGGCGGCCGGCAGGAACACGCACTCGTCGATGGCCAGTTCGCGCAGCCGGTCCAGCACGCTCGCCTCCGACCCCTCGGGGCCGCCCGGCGAGGGGACCCGCAGGGCCTCCAGCTTGGGCCGGATCCGCTCGATGATCCCCGCGTTGTCGAGGCGGCGGGCCCCCGCTCCGGCACGCGGGCGCAGCTCCACCGTCAGCTGCCACGGCAGACGGGCCTGGCCGGCCCCGCAGAACGGGTTGTCGATGTCGTACAGGACCACCTGCGCGTGCTGCATGCGCAGGATCCGGTCCTGGGCCCGGTGGAAGCGCGGGCCCCCGACCGGGTCGGCCTCCCAGTCCGCGTAGTGCGCGCGGCTGAGCGAGGAGTTGATGGTCTGCGCGAAGTGCCCGCGCTGGAAGTAGACGAGCACCGTGACCAGTACCGCGATCAGGACGACCGTCCACGCGTAGGCCTCCCCGTAGTACTGGCCGATCCTGGGCACCTCCATGAAGATGCCGAGCGGGTCGGTCTGGAGGACGCGCGCGAGGTACTCGCCGAGGTAGCTCAGGTCCGGGCTCCCTCCGCTGCCCGCGTCGTCCGTGAAGAACCCGCGGAGCACGCCCCACAGGATCCGGCCGAGGAGGAAGGCGGCGCAGCCGCGCAGGATCCATTCGAAGCCCCGGGCGCCGCGGCCGGTCCGCTCGCGGCGCTTCTTGATGCGGCCGGCCCCGCTCAGGAGCAGCGCGGGGACGAGCAGGAAGAGGAAGAACGCGCGGGTGAGGAGGAGGCCGAGGCCCCACACCGCGACGATGGCCGCCGACCAGGCCACTTCGGTGCGCAGGGCGCGCAGGGCGTGGGCGAGGACGCGGGCGGCGTCGAACCCGTAGGAGGGTGCGGGGAACCGTTCCTCGTGGACGTACAGCTCCTCGATCACCCGGTCGCGGTAGGCCGGGTCGAGGTAGGCGCCGGCGCACAGCAGGCGTCCCGCCTCTGTCGCCACCGGGTCCACGGGGGCCCTGCCGTCGGGTGTGCCACTCACGTGTTCTCCTCGCTCGGGAGGAGGGCAACCGTACGGCGCGCGGGGTGCGCCGGACAGGGCGCTTCACGCCAAAAAGCCCCGGCGCGTACGCCGGGGCTTTCAGGTGTCGCGGGATCGGATCCACCGCGTCGACGGGGCGGCCGGGTCGTCGGCCGGGGCCCGTCGGGCCGGTCGGATCAGGCCGCTCAGATCAGGCCGAGCTCGCGGACCGCGTCGCGCTCCTCGACGAGCTCCGCCACGGACGCGTCGATGCGCGCACGGGAGAACTCGTTGATGTCCAGGCCCTGGACGATCTCGTACTTGCCGTCCTTGGTGGTGACGGGGAAGGAGGAGATGATGCCCTCCGGGACGCCGTAGGAGCCGTCCGACGGGATGCCCATGGAGGTCCAGTCGCCCGCGGCGGTGCCGTTGACCCACGTGTGGACGTGGTCGATGGCGGCGTTCGCGGCGGAGGCGGCAGAGGACGCGCCACGGGCCTCGATGATCGCGGCGCCGCGCTTGGCGACGGTCGGGATGAAGGTGTCGGCGAGCCACAGCTCGTCGCTGACGACCTCGGCGGCGTTCTTGCCGGCGATCTCCGCGTGGAAGATGTCCGGGTACTGGGTCGCCGAGTGGTTGCCCCAGATGGTGAGGCGCCTGATGTCGGAGACGGCGGCACCGGTCTTGGCGGCCAGCTGCGAGATCGCGCGGTTGTGGTCGAGGCGGGTCATCGCGGTGAAGCGCTCGGCCGGTACGTCCGGGGCGGCGGCCTGCGCGATGAGCGCGTTGGTGTTCGCCGGGTTGCCGACGACCAGGACCTTGATGTCGTCCGCGGCGTGGTCGTTGATGGCCTTGCCCTGCGGCTTGAAGATGCCGCCGTTGGCGGAGAGCAGGTCGCCGCGCTCCATGCCCTTGGTGCGCGGGCGGGCGCCCACGAGCAGGGCGACGTTCGCACCCTCGAAGCCCGCGTTCGGGTCGTCGAAGATGTCGATGCCCTTGAGCAGCGGGAAGGCGCAGTCGTCGAGCTCCATGGCGGTGCCCTCGGCGGCCTTCATGCCCTGGGGGATCTCCAGGAGGCGGAGCTTGACCGGCACGTCCGCGCCGAGCAGGTGGCCGGACGCGATGCGGAAGAGCAGCGCGTAGCCGATCTGGCCGGCGGCGCCGGTGACGGTGACATTCACGGGAGTGCGGGTCATGGCCTTCTCCGTTAGACAGCTGGCGGTGGGGCGTCGCTGCCCCATGTGCTGGCGGACGCCGCTCCCCTGCGAATCTTGACGTGAAGAGACATCCGGCGTCAGGCTATCCGACCTTCCGGCGGCCCAATCCCCCGGTCCGTGTGGTGCAGGGCACACGGACCGGGAGTTCGAAGGCGTGGAGGGGGATTTCCCCGCTCTTTTCGACCGTCGGACACCGCCGGACGGGTGTACGAGTGGGTGCGAGTACGTCAGGTACCTCAGCGGACGGTGAAGCGGACCGCGCTCTCCAGGAACGGGATGTGCAGCACCGGCTTGGGCTCCATCACCAGCGCGAGCAGGGTGATCGCCACGCCCAGCAGCCCGTACGTGACCATGTCCGTGAAGCGCGAGCGCACCGCGAGCATGCCCACCTGCGGCAGTACGCGCCGCAGCACGGAGGCCGCGATCAGGGCCACGCCCATCACCAGGCAGCCGATGCGCGGGTGGCCCAGCGCGGTCAGGAGCAGTCCGATGGCGGTGGCGGCGAGCACGCTGAGCATCGGCCACTGACGGGCCGCGAGGGCGTCACCGGGCGCGGCCCGGCCGTGGCCCTCGGGGCGGGCGGTGTCCTTGGTGATGGAGGGGAAGCGGCGCGACTTCGCGGCGTCGGGTGTGGCGGCTTCGGCCGCGGCGCCGGCGGCTCCGGCCGCGGTCCCGGTTCCTGCCGCGGTCCCGGCTCCGGCCGCGGCGCCGGCTCCAGCCGCGGCGCCGGTCCCCGCTGCCGCCTCTTCCGCTTCGTGCTCAGCCCGCACTGTTCGACGTCCGTTCCGCCGCCTCGACGACGTTCACGAGCAGCTGCGCCCGCGTCATCGGGCCGACACCGCCCGGGTTCGGGGAGATCCAGCCGGCCACCTCGGCGACGCCCGGGTGCACGTCGCCGACGATCTTGCCGTTCTCGTCGCGGCTGACGCCCACGTCCAGCACGGCCGCGCCGGGCTTCACGTCCTCCGGCTTGACCAGGTGCGGGACGCCCGCGGCCGCCACGATGATGTCCGCCTGGCGCAGCTGGGCCGCCAGGTCGCGGGTGCCGGTGTGGCACAGGGTGACGGTGGCGTTCTCCGACTTGCGGGTCAGCAGCAGGCCCATGGAGCGCCCGACGGTGATGCCGCGGCCGAGGAGCACCACGTGCGCGCCGTTGATCTCGATGCCGTGGTGGCGCAGCAGCTGCACGATCCCGTACGGGGTGCAGGGCAGCGGGCCCGGCTCGTTCAGCACCAGCCGGCCCAGCGACATCGGGTGCAGGCCGTCGGCGTCCTTGGCCGGGTCCATCAGCTCCAGGACCCGGTTGGTGTCGATGCCCTTGGGGAGCGGGAGTTGGACGATGTAGCCGGTGCACTCCGGGTTCGCGTTGAGTTCCCGTACGACCGCCTCGATGTCCTCCTGAGAAGCCGTCGCGGGCAGTTCGCGCTGGATGGACGCGATGCCGACCTCGGCGCAGTCCTTGTGCTTGCCGTTGACGTACCAGCGGCTGCCCGGGTCGTCGCCGACCAGCAGGGTGCCGAGGCCGGGGGTGATGCCCCGGGCCTTGAGAGCCGTCACGCGGGCGGTCAGTTCGGACTTGATCGCGGCGGCGGTGGCCTTGCCATCGAGAATCTGGGCGGTCATGGCCCCATCCTCCCGGATGGACCGGCTTCGCTTCCAGTCGCGGGGCCCGGCCGGGTGCTCCGTACCGGGCTTGACCCGTTCATTGCACTTGCACAACAAGTGACCGGCCCGGCGCGCCGCCGCTGGACAACTCCGCCCCGATCGGCCCACGATGACGGAAAGAGTGCCGCGGGCAGTGCCGGGGGGCGGACCGCACTTCGCAGTGATTCCTCCGCGCGTGCCGTGCGTCCCCGCACTTCCACGGAGGAACACCCCAAGATGAGCTTCGGCGACCCGAACAACCCGTACGGGCAGCAGCAGCCGCCGGCCCCGCAGGGCCAGCCCGGCTACGGCTACCCGCAGCAGGCCCCGCAGGGCATCCCGCCCCAGGGCGGCTACGCCTACCCGCAGCAGGCCCCGCAGGGCCAGCCCGGCTACGGCTACCCGAACCAGGGCTACCCGGCCGGCCCCGGCGGCTACCCGGGTGCCCAGATGCCCATGCCGGGCGGGGTGAAGGCCGCCCGCGTCATCCTGTTCGTCGTCGGCGGCCTCCAGGCCCTGGGCGGCATCGTCATCCTCCTCGGCGGGGCGCTGTTCGCCTCCGTGTTCGCGGGCTCCTCCAGCTCTTCGGAGTACGGCTCCTCGGCGAGCGACGCGGGCACGCTCGCGGGCGGGGTGATCGTCTTCGCCGGCATCTTCGCCCTGGCCCTGGCGCTGTGGCCGATCCTGACCGCTGCCAAGCTGAGCAAGGGCCGCGGCGGGGTCCGGATCTCCGGTGTCATCTACGGATCGCTGATGACCCTCTTCTCCGGGGCCAGCCTGATCATCAACTTCGTGGCGCTCGGCAGCGACACGGCGGCAGGCGCCGTCGTGTTCTCGCTGCTCCTGGCCCTGGTCCAGTTCGGTCTGGCCCTGTGGGCCCTCGTCGGCCTGGCCAACTCGGCCGCCGGCGCGTACTTCCGCCGCCCCTAGCACCAGGACCGGCGCCGGGCCGCCACGACGACGGCGTACGGCACGGCGAAGGCCGCCACCCGCAGGGGGTGGCGGCCTTCGCCGTGTTCGGGGAGCCGGCTCGGGGCTCAGTGGAAGAAGTGCCGGGTCCCGGTGAAGTACATGGTCACGCCGGCCGCCTTCGCGGCCTCGACGACCTGCTCGTCACGGACCGAACCGCCCGGCTGGACCACGGCCTTGATGCCCGCGGCGGTGAGGATCTCCAGCCCGTCCGGGAACGGGAAGAAGGCGTCGGAGGCGGCGTACGAGCCCTGCGCGCGCTCGGCGCCCGCCCGCTCGACTGCCAGCTTCGCCGAGTCGACGCGGTTGACCTGGCCCATGCCGACGCCGACCGAGGCGCCGTCCTTGGCGAGCAGGATCGCGTTGGACTTGACGGCCCGGCAGGCCTTCCACGCGAAGGCGAGCTCGGCGAGCTCCTCCGGGGAGAGGGCGTCGCCGGTGGCGAGGGTCCAGTTCGCCGGGTCGTCGCCCTCGGCCTGGAAGAGATCGCTCTGCTGGAGCAGAGCGCCGCCGGAGATCGGCTTCAGGTCGCCCGGCTGGTGCGGGGTGCCGTCCACCTTGAGGACGCGGATGTTCTTCTTCTTGGCCAGGACCTCGACCGCGCCGTCCTCGTAGGAGGGGGCGGCGATGACCTCGGTGAAGATCTCCGCGACCTGCTCGGCGAGCTCGACGGTCACCGGGCGGTTGACTGCGATGACGCCGCCGAAGGCCGACAGCGGGTCGCAGGCGTGCGCCTTGCGGTGCGCGGCGGCGACGTCCGCGCCGATGGCGATGCCGCACGGGTTGGCGTGCTTGATGATCGCGACGCAGGGCTCGTCGTGGTCGTACGCGGCGCGGCGGGCGGCCTCGGTGTCCACGTAGTTGTTGAAGGACATCTCCTTGCCGTGCAGCTGCTCGGCGTTGGCGAGCCCGCCCGGCCGGCCGTCCGTGTAGAGGGCGGCGGCCTGGTGCGGGTTCTCGCCGTAGCGGAGGGTGGACTTGCGGTCCCAGGCGCCGGCCAGGAACTCGGGGAGCACGGCCTCCGGCTCCGGGGCGTACGCATTCGTGAACCAGGAGGCCACGGCGACGTCGTACGCGGCGGTGTGCTGGAAGGCCTCGGCGGCCAGCCGCTTGCGCGCGGTGAGGTCGAAGCCGCCTCCCTGGGCCGCGGCGAGGACGTCGGCGTACCGGGCGGGGCTGGTGACGACGGCGACCGAGGGGTGGTTCTTGGCGGCGGCGCGGACCATCGACGGGCCGCCGATGTCGATCTGCTCGACGCACTCGTCGGGGGTGGCGCCGGAGGCGACGGTCTCCCGGAACGGGTAGAGGTTGACGATCACCAGGTCGAAGGGCTCGATGCCGAGCTCGGCGAGCTGGCTGCGGTGGTCCTCCAGGCGCAGGTCGGCGAGGATGCCGGCGTGCACGCGCGGGTGCAGGGTCTTGACCCGGCCGTCCAGGCACTCGGGGAAGCCGGTGAGCTCCTCGACCTTGGTGACGGGCACGCCGGCCGCGGCGATCTTGGAGGCGGTGGAGCCGGTGGAGACGAGCGCGACCCCCGCCTCGTGCAGGCCGCGGGCCAGCTCCTCCAGTCCCGTCTTGTCGTAGACACTGACGAGCGCGCGCCGGATCGGCCGCTTCGACGAGCTCGACGAGGTGGTGCTGCTCTCTACGGCGGTCACTGGATCGTTACCTTTCGTCCCTCAATGCGGTAGCCGTGCCGGGCCAGGCGCCCCACGACGTCGACGAGCAGCTGGCGCTCGACTTCCTTGATGCGCTCGTGCAGAGCGGCTTCGTCGTCCGCATCCCGGACCTCGACCACACCCTGGGCGATGATCGGACCGGTGTCCACGCCGGCGTCCACGAAGTGGACCGTGCAGCCCGTGACCTTCGCGCCGTAGGCGAGGGCGTCCCGTACGCCGTGGGCCCCCGGAAAAGCTGGGAGGAGGGCGGGGTGCGTGTTGACGAAGCGGCCGCCGAAGCGGCCGATGAACGAGGCGCCCACGATCTTCATGAACCCGGCGGACACGACGAGGTCCGGCGCGTGGGCGGCGGTCGCCTCGGTGAGGGCGGCGTCCCACTCCTCGCGGGTCGCGTACGCCTTCACCGGGCACACGAAGGTGGGGATCCCGGCCTTCTCGGCCCGCTCCAGGCCGGCGATGTTCTCGCGGTCGGCCCCCACGGCGACGACTTCGGCGCCGAAGCCCTCGGCTCCGCCGGGGTGGGCGTCGATGGCGTCGAGCAGGGCCTGGAGGTTGGTGCCGGAACCGGAGACCAGCACGACCAGGCGGGAGGCGGCCATGGGAGGCCCTTTCTGCGGGAATGCGTCCATACGTACTTCACGTACTTCCGTACATCTTGTGTGATCGGACGAAAGCAGGGCGCCCCGAAATACGGGTGACCCTACGAAGCCGCCGACCGCCTGCAACGATACCGGCACACCGCACGGCCCCCGAGGGACGGGGGGACGGGCGAGGGGTAGCGTCTGGCATACAAGCCGCATACGGCGCGGTGCGCAGCACCGTGCCGCACGTCAACAGCCCTTCGACGCACGCCGCTCGCGAGGCACAGGACGTCCTTGGACGTCCACGACACAGGGGAAGTAACGCACTCGATGCCGGATCGCCGCCAGCCCGACTCCTCCACCGACGACAACCCCTTCGCGGCTCCCCCGGAGGGCCGGCCCGACCAGCCGTGGCAGCCGCGCAGCAGTGGCGACGGCGACGGCGGCGGCCGCCCGGGCGAGGACCCCGGATCCGGCCCCGGCGGGCCGGCGCGCTGGGACCCGACGGACCCGGTCCAGCGGCGCGCCCGGTACGCGCTGCTGGCCGGCATGTGGGGCTTCTTCTTCGGGATCTTCGGGATCCCGTCGGTGGGGCTGCTGCTCGGCGCGCTCGCCCTGTACTGGGGGATCAGCGGGCTGCGCGGGAGGCCGGCGGTGGCCGGCGGGTCCGGGGTTTCCGGGGCGTCTGGGGTTTCCGGGGCTTCTGGGGTTTCCGGGGCTTCCGCCGTGGACGGTGTGGCGGGCCCGAGCGCGCAGGGGGGCCTGGCGGCCCTCGGGCCGGCGGCCCGCCCGCAGCGGACGGCGGCGATCGGCGGGCTGGTCACGGCCTCGCTGGCGATCCTGCTGGCGCTGAGCTCGTACGGATTGCAGCTGGCCTACAAGGACTTCTACGTCTGCCGTGAGGACGCCCTCACGAAATCGGCGGAGCTGCAGTGCAACAACCTGCTGCCGGACAACATGCTGGGCAAGGTCCTGAAGGTCCAGCAGTAGGAGCGGGCTTTCAGGCCGGGGGCTTCCGGCGGGCCATGACGCGGGCGCCGGCCACCGGCGGGACGAGGGGCCGGGGCGGCGCCTCGGCCGGTTTCGCCGGAATCGGAATCGGCGTCAGGTCCGTCGGTGCCAGGTCCGTCGGCGTCAGGTCCGTCGGCGTCAGGTCCGTCGGTGTCAGGTCCAGGTGAAGCCCCGTCACGACGGTGAGCCGGCGCGGCGGTTTGGGTGCGGTGGCGACCGGTGCCGCCGGGGCCCCGGGCTGCGGCGGTTCCTGTGCCAGGTCCGGGATCAGGGCACCCGCCGCCCGGCGCAGGGCCTCCCAGCGCAGTTCCCGTACGCCGCTGTCGTGCCACTCGTCCTCGACGTCCAGCGCGAGGGCCTCCGCCTGCCGGGCGGGCCGGGTCCGCCAGGAGTGCACCGCCACCGCGACCGGCACCGCCAGGAGCAGGGTCCAGGCGAAGGCCGCCGCGCCGGTCGCCCACCACACGGGGCCGAAGCTCGCCAGCCCCCGCGAGCCGAGCGGCCCCGAGGAGGCCGCCGCGAGCCCGGCCAGCAGCAGCCCGCACACCAGGGCGCCCAGAGCCGCCGTCAGGGCGGTTTCCTTGTACGAGACTTCACGCGCCCGGCGTACGGCGAACCACCCGACTGCCAGCCCGGCCAGCAGCGGCACCCCGGCGGTCGCACAGGTCAGCAGGGTCCCGGGCCCCTCCGGAGGCAGCGCCGCCAGCAGCGGGAACCTGGGCAGCGCGGGCGAACCGGCGAAGCCGAGCGGGGTCGCGGTCGCTCCGGCGCCGAGGGCGAAGCCGGGACCGAGGGCGTAGGCGGCGCCCCAGACCACGGCGTTCGGGAGCAGCGCGAGGGCGAGGAGCAGGACCGCGAAGCGGCCGGACCAGACCCCGGTCAGCGCCAGGAAGGACGCCTGGACCTCGGCGGCGTGCCAGGCGAGCGAGGCCCCGACGAGCAGCGCGCCGCCGCCCAGCAGGACGAGGGCCCCGGCAGCTCCGGCGCGCAGCGCGAGGGGGTAGCGCGGGCGGGCGGCGGCCCGGCGCACGGCTCCCGGAACCCAGTGCGGCAGCGGCCCGACCGGACGCCCCTTGGCCGCCCAGACCCCACCGGCGGCGGCGAGCACGGCGACGAGCGGGACGTGCCAGGCGGCGCTGAGGGGGTCGGCGGGCATGGGGCCGGCGGCCGCGTAGACGGTGGCGAGGGATCCGACGGAGAGGTATCCGCAGGTCACGGCGGAGAAGACGGCGGAGGCGGGCAGCACTTCGTCCCCGTCCCCGCCGTCTCCGCCATCGCCGGGGGCGCTGCCGAGCCGTGCCGCCCGGCGCATGAGCAGGGCGGGCAGCGCGACGAGCAGCAGCGGCGTCACGCCGACGGGGGCCGGCACGCCGGAGAGGGTGTCGTACCGGACGAGCTCGGTCCCGTGAGCGAGCAGCCAGAGCCCGGCGGCCAGGTGCAGGGCGCCGCCGGGACCGCTGTCGGGGTACGGGGAGCTGATCCAGAGCACGATGACGAGCACGGCGAGGAAGCCGAGCCCGAGCCCGGCGGCGACGGCCCCGCCCAGCACGCAGGCGGCGGCGGCCGGCGAACGGCGCCGCCCGGCGGCGGCCCGGGGGGCCGCCGGCAACGGGGTCCCGCGTTCGGTCACTTGGGTCACCCCGCCATGGTGCCAACGACACGCGCTATGGGCGGGTAACAGGCGAATGCCCGTGGTGTCGCTCAATATACGTTTTATGTACTTTATCGCCCAGGTCTGTCGGCAGGTCACGGGGAGTGTGGCATGACAGAGAGCGTCGAGGAGCCGAGGCTCCCCTCGCCCAAGGAACGCCGCGGACTGCGCGAGGCGGCCGGCCTGACGTACGAGGCCGTCGCGACGGCGGTGGGCGTCAGGGCCAACACGGTCCGCTCCTGGGAATCGGGCCGCACCCACCCCCGAGGCCGCAAACACGAGGCGTACGCCGCTTTCCTGAAGTCCCTCGCGGCGGCGTCCGCGGCGTCCGCGGCGCCCGACGCCGCCCCCGCAAAGCCGGACCCGGACGCCACCCGGGCGGCAGGCGCGGGCCCACAGGACACCGCTCCTGCCGGAGCGGGCGCGGGCGCAGCCCCCGCAGCCCCCGGCACACCGCCGGACTCCGCTCCCGCCCCCGCACGGGCGACTGCCGCCGCCCCGCCGAGCCCGCCCCCCGCCGACCCGACGGGCGCGAAGACGGCGGCGCCGGGCGCTGCGGGTCCGCAGGACACCGCGCCCGCGGGGCCGGGCGCAGCCCCCGCCGCCGTGGCGGCTGACGCCCGGACGGCCCCGACGGCCGCCGCGCCCCGGGGCTCCGTCGCCGCATCGGCAGAGGTGCCCGGCGACACGCCCTCCGCAGGAGCGCCGGACCCCGCAGGGGCGGTCCCCGGCGGGACCTCGGCCGGTGGGGCCGCGGTGCGGATGCCCGGGGCCATGCGGCCCTTCGGTATGAGCGGGCACGGGCCGCGGACCCGGCCGCCGGTCGCGGCCAAGCGGGCCGCGAAGCCGCCGACGGCCACGCCCCGCCACGAGGCGAAGTTCACCGTCAAAGCCACCGCCAGGGCCATCGGCACACCGGGTCTCGCCACCTCCGGGCCGACCGGCCCGCTGCCGTACCCCACCCCCGCCGAAGCGGAGGCGTGCGAGCAGCCCCCGTCCGGCCCGGAGAGCCACGGGCCCGCGCCCGGCGAGGCCTCCGGGCAGGCCACCACCGGAGCCACTGCGGCCGGGACCGCGACGGCGCCCCCGGAGGGGCACGGGCAGGCGCCCGTAGAGACCCCGCCCCACCCCGCGCCGGCAGCCGCAGCCACGGCAGCCGACTCCGACACGGCCGAACCGGCACCCGCAGAAACCACCGGGCAAGCCCCGGCCACGGACGCGAGCGCCACCCCCGGGGAGCCCGGGCAGGCGGCCGTGGCGCCCGGGCCCCCGGGGCCCGGGGCCGTGTTCGATGCGCTGTACCAGTACGCCGCGCCCGCGCTCGCGCGGCAGGCGTACCTGCTCACCGGTCGCCGCCGGCTCGCCCAAGAGGCCGTCGACCGGGCGTTCCAGCAGGCCTGGGCGCGGTGGCCCGAGGTGGCCATCGATCCCGACCCCGTCGGCTGGGTGCGCGCAGCCGCGTACGAGTACGCCCTCTCCCCCTGGCACGGGCTCCGCCGTGCCCACAAGCACCCCGACAAGGCCCCTACCGCCCCCGCCGACCGGATCCTGATGGACGCCATGCTGGCGCTCCCGCCGGCCCACCGCCGTACCGTCCTGCTCTACGACGGCGTCGGCCTCGACCTGCCCGACACCGCCGCCGAGACCGAGGCCAGCACCCCCACCGCCGGCAACCGCCTCCTGCACGCGCACGCCGCCCTCGCCGACCGCATCCCGGAACTGGCCGCCGCGCCTGCCGAGAAGCAGTCCGCGGTGCTGCGCGAGCGGCTCGGCGCGGTCACTCCGGCCGTCCCGCTGGAACCGCGCCCCGCAGCCGCCGTGCGCTTCGCCGCCGAGTACCGCGCCACGCGGTTGACCCGCGCGTTCCTCGGCCTGACCGCCGTGATCGCCGTCGCGACCGCGTACACCACCGCGACCGCGCCCCGCCAGTACGAGCCCCCCATCGCGCCCGGCGCGAGCGTCTCCGGGGTCCCCCCTCTCGCCGGCCCCCAGCGGCTCACCGACGAGACCCGGCAGCTGCGCGAGAGACTCCGCGCGCACCCCGCCCACCGGCCCGAGCGGCTCGCCCCCAGCCTCGAATAGCCGCTCGAACAGCCGACGGAAACGGGCGTGGCCCGCACCCCACGCGGGGATGCGGGCCACGCCCGTACAGCCGTACGCACACGTACGGCAGCGGCAAGCGTTACTTCGCGGCGTTCAGGATCTCGCGCGCGAGCTTGGCCGTCTCGGTCGGCGTCTTGCCGACCTTGACGCCGGCGGCCTCGAGGGCCTCCTTCTTGGCCTGCGCGGTGCCGGAGGAGCCGGAGACGATGGCGCCGGCGTGGCCCATGGTCTTGCCCTCGGGGGCGGTGAAGCCCGCGACGTAGCCGACGACCGGCTTGGTGACGTTCTTCGAGATGAAGTCCGCCGCACGCTCCTCGGCGTCGCCGCCGATCTCGCCGATCATGACGATGAGCTCGGTGTCCGGGTCGGCCTCGAAGGCCTCCAGGGCGTCGATGTGCGTGGTGCCGATGATCGGGTCGCCACCGATGCCCACGGCGGAGGTGAAGCCGATGTCGCGCAGCTCGTACATCATCTGGTAGGTCAGCGTGCCGGACTTGGACACGAGACCGATCTTGCCGGGCTTGGTGATGTCGCCCGGGATGATGCCGGCGTTGGACTGGCCGGGGGTGATCAGACCCGGGCAGTTCGGGCCGATGATCCGGGTCTTGTTGCCCTTGGCGGTCGCGTACGCCCAGAAGGCGGCGGAGTCGTGCACCGCGATGCCCTCGGTGATGACGACGGCCAGCGGGATCTCGGCGTCGATGGCCTCGACGACGGCGGCCTTGGCGAAGGCCGGCGGGACGAAGAGGACGGAGACGTTGGCGCCCGTCTCCTTCATCGCCTCGGCGACGGACCCGAAGACCGGGACCTCGGTGCCGTCGAACTCGACGGTCGTGCCGGCCTTGCGCGGGTTCACGCCGCCGACGATGTTGGTGCCGTCAGCGAGCATCAGCTTGGTGTGCTTCATGCCCGTGGCACCGGTCATGCCCTGGACGATGACCTTGCTGTCCTTGTTGAGGAAGATAGCCATGTGAGTCTGTGACCTCTGCCCTTACTTCGCAGCCGCGAGCTCGGCGGCCTTGTCGGCCGCGCCGTCCATGGTGTCCACGCGCTGGACCAGCGGGTGGTTGGCGTCCGAGAGGATCTTGCGACCCAGCTCGGCGTTGTTGCCGTCGAGACGGACGACGAGGGGCTTGGTGACCTCTTCGCCCTTGTCCTTCAGCAGCTGGAGCGCCTGGACGATGCCGTTGGCGACCTCGTCACAGGCGGTGATGCCACCGAAGACATTGACGAAGACGGACTTGACGTCCGGGTCGCCGAGGATGATCTCGAGACCGTTGGCCATGACGGCGGCGGAGGCGCCACCGCCGATGTCCAGGAAGTTGGCGGGCTTGACGCCGCCGTGGTTCTCGCCGGCGTACGCGACGACGTCGAGGGTGCTCATGACGAGACCCGCGCCGTTGCCGATGATGCCGACCTCGCCGTCGAGCTTCACGTAGTTGAGGTTCTTCGCCTTGGCGGCGGCCTCGAGCGGGTTCGCGGCCGCGTGGTCCACGAACTCCTCGTGGCCCGGCTGGCGGAACTCGGCGTTCTCGTCGAGCGAGACCTTGCCGTCGAGGGCGATGACGTCGCCGGAGGCGACCTTCGCCAGCGGGTTGACCTCGACGAGGAGCGCGTCCTCGGCGATGAAGGTGTCCCACAGGGTCACGAGGACCTCGGCGACCTTCTCGGCGACCTCGGCCGGGAACTGCGCCAGGGCGACGATCTCGCGGGCCTTCTCGATGGTCACGCCCTCGTTGGCGTTCACCGGGACCTTGGCGAGCTTCTCCGGGGTCTCCTCGGCGACCTGCTCGATGTCCATGCCACCCGCGACCGAGGCCATGGCCAGGAAGGTGCGGTTGGTGCGGTCCAGCAGGTACGAGACGTAGTACTCCTCGAGGATCTCGGGAGCGGTCTCGGCGATCATCACCTTGTGGACCGTGTGGCCCTTGATGTCCATGCCCAGGATGTCCGTCGCGCGGGCGACGGCCTCGTCCGGGGTGGCGGCGAGCTTGACGCCACCGGCCTTGCCGCGGCCGCCGACCTTCACCTGCGCCTTGACGACCGACTTGCCGCCCAGCCGCTCGGTGGCCTCGCGAGCCGCCTCAGGCGTGTCGATGACTTCACCGGCCAGCACCGGTACACCGTGCTTGGCGAAGAGGTCCCTCGCCTGGTACTCGAACAGGTCCACGCGCGTCCGTCCCTTGTCTTCAAAGATTCGCAGTGATTCGCGGTTGTCTGCGTGGGCGTGCCGCGGAGGGCAACGTGACGGCGCTGTCACTAGGGAGGCGCACACGGTGACCGTGGACGCGGCATGTCCGTCCCGCAGGTTATCCCCGTGGGACGTGGGTCCCTAAATCGCAGATCACACCTGAGCGGTGATACCTGTCACAGATCCCCTCACCGTTGAGCTGGATGTTCGTGTGATCAGCCAGGCGCGGTGGCGCACGGCGGGGACGGATCGCGACCCCGCCGCGGGAGGGATCGGGGCCGCGGGGCGGGGCGGGGCGCGGGGCTCGGCAGGAGGGGATCGACAGGTCGGTCAGGGGAGGGTCAGGGGACGGGCAGGGGGCGCTTCTCCAGGGCCGCGGCCATCACGTCCGGGAACAGGTCGGGGGTGCAGGCGAAGGCCGGAACCCCAAGTGCCGCAAGGGCTGTGGCGTGTTCGCGGTCGTAGGCGGGAGCCCCCTCGTCGGACAGCGCGAGCAGGGTCACGAACTCGACGCCGGACGCCTTCATCGCCGCGACGCGGCCCAGCATCTCGTTGCGTATGCCGCCCTCGTAGAGATCACTGATCAGGACGACGACGGTGTCGGCGGGACGGGTGATCTTGGACTGGCAGTAGGCGAGGGCGCGGTTGATGTCGGTGCCGCCGCCGAGCTGCGTGCCGAAGAGGACGTCGACCGGATCCGCCAGCTGATCCGTCAAGTCGACGACGGCGGTGTCGAACACGACGAGCCGGGTCGCGATCGAACGCATCGAGGCGAGCACCGCGCCGAAGACGGAGGCGTGGACGACGGAGGCCGCCATCGAGCCGGACTGGTCGATGCAGAGGATCACCTCTTTCTTCACCGCCCGGGCGGCGCGCCCGTATCCGACGAGCCGCTCGGGAACGACGGTGCGGTGCTCGGGCAGGTAGTTCTTCAGATTCGCCCGGATGGTCCGGGCCCAGTCGATGTCCGCGTGCCGGGGGCGGCCGGTGCGGGCGGAGCGGTCGAGGGCGCCGGTGAGGGTGGCCCGGGTGCGGGACGCGAGCCGCTCCTCCAGCTGCTCGACCACCTTGCGGACGACGGCGCGGGCCGTTTCGCGGGTGGTCTCGGGCATGGCCTTGTTGAGGGAGAGGAGGGTGCCGACGAGGTGCACGTCGGGCTCGACGGCCTCCAGCATCTCGGGCTCCAGGAGGAGGGAGGCGAGGCCGAGCCGCTCGATGGCGTCCCGCTGCATGATCTGGACGACGGAGCTCGGGAAGTACGTACGGATGTCGCCGAGCCAGCGGGCCACGTGCGGCGCGGAGCCGCCGAGCCCCGCACTGCGCTGCCCGCCTCTGCCGTAGAGCGCCGAGAGCGCGGTGTCCATCGCGGCATCCCGTCCACCGAGCACGCACCCGGTCCCGTCCTCCTCCCCGCCGAGCACCATCCGCCACCTCCGCAGCCGGTCCTCTCCGGAGGCGTCTGCCACTGCCGAGTCCCCTGTACCGGTCATCTCCCCGTCCCCTTCCGCTTCCGCTGTTCGTCCTGTCCACCGCCGGTTGCCCGCCCGCGGCCCGTCCGCTGCCCGGCGGCGGTCATGCCGGTGGGCCGGAGAGGAGGAGGGCGAGGACCGGGAGCACCGCGTCCGCGCGGGACGGGTCCAAGGCGGGGGCGAAACCCGCGGGGGCACCGCCCGGTGCGGGCTTCGGCGAGCGGCCCCGGCGGACCAGCTCCCCCAGGCTCCGCCTGACTCCGGGCTCGTACGCCCCGAACGTCCGCCGCAGCAGCGGGAGTACGTCCGTGAAGGCCCGCTCCGGGACCCCGGCCAGCCAGGTGTCGATCAGCGCCAGCAGCCTCTCGTCGTGGACGAGGAGCGTGCCGTCCTGCGCGAAGCCCTCTATCCAGCCCGCCGCGTCGGGCGGCGGCGCCGCCGGGGACAGGGCCAGGCCCATCAGGCGTGCCGTCTCGTCGGCCGGCAGGCGTCCGTCGTCCAGCAGCAGTCGGGCCGCCCGGCCGCGGATCAGCCCCGGCACCCTGTCCCGGCCGGCCAGCACCCGCAGCAGCGCCGACCAGCGCTCCCGCAGGCCCTCCTCGTCCAACAGCCCGATCGCGCCGTGCACGGCGTCCACATGGCCCCTCAGTTCCGCGGCCGACTCCGCGTCCAGCCCCGCCGCGCAGGCCGGCGGCAGCGCCACGCATATCCGCTCCGCGAGCCCGCCCGCGACCGTGGCCAGCGCCGACGCGTCCGTCCCCCGTACGTCCCCGTACCGCAGCGAACGGGCCAGCGCCGGCAGGGCCTTGGCGAGATGCGCCACGTCGGTGTCCAGGGCGGCCCGGTCCGCGAGGGCCCGCAGTACGGCGGGCAGTGCCCCGGACAGCCCGGCCAGCAGGCACCGCTCGGCCAGCGCCGTCACCTCGCCGAGCTCCGCCGCCCCGGCCGCGTCCGCCTCGGCCTTGGCGGTGGCGGCCGCCACGACCGTCGTACCCCAGATCCCGGCCTCGGCGACCCGCACCGACAGCTCCGGCTCCCACCGCAGCCGCCACGTCTCGCGGAAGGTCCCGGTGCTCCCCCGCGAGGCCGCCGGCGCGCCCCAGTCGATGCCGAGCAGCCGCAGCCGGTGCAGCAGCACGGACTTCGCCGCGTCGGTGTCCTTGCGCAGGTCGAGCTCCAGCTCGCGCTCCTGCGCCTCGGCCTTGAGCCGCAGCGAGCGCTGCTGCCGGGTCAGGTCCCGCTGCAACGGGACCACGGGGGCCCCGTCGGGGACCTCGCCGAGCACGTCCCCGACGACCAGGCGGTCCTCGATCAGCGCGAGCGGTACGTCGGAGCCGTCGCACATCACCGCCCGGACCGCCTCCAGCGTCTCCGTCAGACCGGGCAGGGGTCTTCCCCGCATCGCGGCCAGCGTCCCGGCCAGCCGGACCGCCTCGATGACGTGCGCCGGCGAGACCTGCCGGTCCTCCTCCCGGAGCAGCCCGGCGACCTTGGTCAGCCACCGCTCCACCGGCCGGTCCCGGGCCGCGAACAGGTGCGCGTACCAGCCGGGCGAGGTGATGCCCGCGCCGTACCCGCCGGCCCGGGCGAGCCGCCGGTGGGTCCAGGGGACCCAGGCGGTCTCCACCTTGACCTTGGGGAGCCCGGTCAGCAGCGCCTTGTCCGCGGCCACCGTGGTCCTCGCGCCCAGCGCCGGCACGTGCCAGGCCCCGCACACCACGGCGTACCCGTCACCGAACTCCCGGCGGGCGGCCCGCATCCGCTGCCGCATGTACGCCTCGCGCACCCGGTCCCGGGGGTGGCCCCCGTCCCCGTACACCTCGCGCAGGGCCCCCATGGCCTCCCCGAGCGCCTCGAACGCGCCGAGCGGATCCGCCGCCCCCGGGCCGCGGTGCTCGACCACGTCCTCCCACCAGCGCTCGGGGTCGTCGTACCCGGCGGTCTCGGCCAGCACCGCGAGCGGATCCAGCCGTACGGAGTCGGCCTCGTCCGGGTCGGTGCCGGTCCGCGCGGCCAGCGTGTGCGCGGCCGGGAGGTCGATGAACCGGACCGGAACCGGTACCTCCTGCTCCTGCGCCCAGCGGATGGCGACCCACTCCGGCGAGAACGCGGCCAGCGGCCAGAACGCGGCCCTGCCCGGATCATCGGCGGCGTGCGCGAGCAGGGCGACGGGCGGCCGCATCCCGGGATCGGCGGCCAGCGCAAGCAGCGCGTCCCCCTCCGGAGGGCCCTCGATCAGCACGGCCGCCGGACGGGCCGCGTCCAGGGCCGCCCGCACCGCACGGGCCGAGCCCGGCCCGTGGTGCCGTACGCCCAGCAGCAGCGGCCCCCGCCGCCCGGCGGCCGGCCCGCTCATGCCGTCACCTCCCGGCAGGCGCGGTAGAAGTCCTTCCAGCCGTCCCGCTCGCGCACCACGGCCTCCAGGTACTCCTGCCAGACGACCTGGTCGGCGGCCGGATCCCGGACCACGGCGCCGAGGATCCCGGCGGCCATGTCGGACGCGCGCAGGACGCCGTCCCCGAAGTGGGCGGCCAGCGCCAGGCCTCCGGTGACGACCGATATGGCCTCCGCGGTGGACAGCGTGCCGCTCGGCGACTTCACCTTCGTACGCCCGTCGGCGGTGACCCCGTCGCGCAGCTCGCGGAAGACGGTGACGACGCGGCGGATCTCCTCCAGCCCCTCGGGCACGGCCGGCAGGTCGAGGGCGCGGCCCATCTGGTCGACGCGGCGGGCGACGATCTCGACCTCGGCGTCGGCGGTGGCGGGCAGCGGCAGCACGACGGTGTTGAAGCGGCGGCGCAGCGCACTGGAGAGCTCATTGACCCCGCGGTCGCGGTCGTTCGCGGTGGCGATGAGGTTGAAGCCGCGCACGGCCTGCACCTCCTGGCCGAGCTCCGGTATCGGGAGCGTCTTCTCGGACAGCACGGTGATGAGGCTGTCCTGGACGTCGGCCGGGATGCGGGTGAGCTCCTCGACGCGGGCGGTCGAGCCCTCGGCCATGGCCCGCATGACGGGGCTCGGTACGAGGGCCTCGCGGCTGGGCCCGTGGGCGAGGAGGCGGGCGTAGTTCCAGCCGTACCGGACGGCCTCCTCGGGAGTGCCGGCGGTGCCCTGGACGAGGAGGGTGGAGTCTGCGCTGACGGCGGCGGCCAGGTGCTCGGACACCCAGGTCTTGGCGGTGCCGGGGACGCCGAGCAGGAGCAGGGCGCGGTCGGTGGCGAGGGTGGTGACGGCGACCTCGACGATGCGGCGCGGCCCGACGTACTTGGGCGTGATGACGGTGCCGTCTTCGAGGGTGCCGCCCAGGAGGTAGGTCGCGACGGCCCACGGGGAGAGCTTCCAGCGCGTCGGGCGGGGCCTGTCGTCGGCGGCCGCGAGGGCTTTCAGTTCCTCCGCGAAGGCGTCTTCGGCGTGCGGTCGCAGCGCGTCTGCGCCCTTGTCGTTCTCGGACATGGTCATGGTCCCCCTCCAATGCTCGACAGCCGTTCCCGACTGCTGGAACAACCGTGCACCACACCACTGACAACGCCCCTCCCCGTCAACGTTGTTGCAGGTCAGGGCGATTGTCAGTGGGGGTCTCTACGGTGGAACACATGACTGAGCAGGGGGTCCGCTGGACAGCGGAACAGGTACTGGCTCTGGCTCCTGACGATGCGTCGCGCAAGGAGGGGGCCAAGCTGGGCAGGGCGGGTCCATGGTCGCTTACCGGAGGTTCCGCTTCCGGTTTGGTGTGGGGGTTGTGCAAGGGCAGCGGCAGCACGCCGTACCGGACGGTCGTGGACCTCAAGGGCCCGGCGTACACGTGCTCCTGCCCGAGCCGGAAGTTCCCGTGCAAGCACGCGCTCGGGCTGCTGCTGCTCCGGGCGGCGGAGGGGGTCGCCGAGAGCGGTGAGGTGCCGGACTGGGCGGCCGAGTGGTCGACGGGGCGGGAGGCGGGGCGGGCGGCGAAGGCCGCGCGCCAGGCGGCCGCGCCGGACAGACCGGCGGACGGGGAGGCGGCGAAGCGCCGGGCCGAACGGAGGGCGGCCCGGATCGGCGCGGGGGTCGCCGAGCTGGAACAGCGGCTGGAGGACGTACTGCGCAGCGGCCTGGCCGGCCAGCAGCAGGCCGGGTACGGGCCCTGGGAGGAGACCGCGGCGCGGATGGTCGACGCCCAGGCGCCGGGACTGGCGGCCCGGGTGCGGGAGTTGGGGACGATACCCAGTTGCGGTCCCGGATGGCCCGCCCGGATGCTGGAGGAGGGCGCGCTGCTGCACCTGCTGAACCGGGGCTGGCTCGGTTTGGCGGGCCTGCCGGAGCCGCTCGCCGCGACGGTCCGGAGCAGGGTGGGGCTACCGGGTACCGCCGCGGAGGGGGAGGTCGTACGGGACCGCTGGCTGGTGCTGGCCCAGTACGACTCGGTGTCACCGGACGGCAGGCTCACCACCCGCCGGACGTGGCTGCACGGGCTGGGGAGCGGGCGCCCGGCCCTGGTACTGGACTTCGGACCGCCGGGGCGGCCTCCGGCTCTGGCACTGCCCGTAGGGCTGGCGGTGGAGGCGGAAGCTCGCTTCCGGCCCGGTACGGCGGGGCTGCGGGCGGATCTCGGGGAGAGGTCCGCGGCGGCCGCACCGGGCCGGGCCCCGGCCGGGGTCGGTACGGGGGCGGCACTGGAGGCGTACGGGGCGGCGCTGCGGGAGGACCCGTGGCTCGACGCGTGGCCGGTGGTGCTGGGCCCGGTGATCCCGATACCGGGGGAACTGGGCTGGCAGCTGGCGGATGCGGAGGGCACCTCCGCGCTGCCGGTCACTCCGGCCGGCGGCGCCGGATCCCGGTCCGGGCTGTGGCAGCTGGCCGCGCTCTCGGGCGGCGGCCCGGTCACGGTGTTCGGCGAATGCGGACACCGCGGATTCACTCCGTTGACGGCGTGGCATCCGGGCTGCCCGGAACCGGTCGCCCTGGGGTGACGGGGCCGGGGGGCGGGGCCGCGTCTTTCGGATCAGGGCGGATCAGCCCGGGGCGTCTGGTGCCGTGCATCGCAAGGCCGAGGAGGGAGTCGACGTGGTGTGTCGGCGACCGACGAGAACGCGGCGAGGCGCGGTGCCAGACGCCCCGGGCCCGCCCTGAGCCGAAAGACACGGCCCAGTAGGGGAGGGAGCGTTGGCGCGGGGGCGCTGACGTGCACGAACGACGAAGCCGGGGGGCTTTTGTGAACGACAACCACGCAAGCTGAAGGGTCGACCGACGGGGCACGAAATCAGCTCCGGTCCCGCGGAGGGGGCGGGACCGGAGCACTGCACGACGAGAGGGAGGGGCACGGTGACCACGACGGGGACGACACCGGGCGCGGGTGCGGGGGACGGCTACGGGGAGTGGGAGGAGTTGGTCGGGGTCGCGGTGCTGGGGACCGCGCGGCGCAAGGGGCGTCCGGGGGCGCTGCTGGACGCGGCGGCGGTGCAGACCGTACGGCGGCGGGCCGGGCTGCGGCCCGCCGCGGCGGGGCCGCGGCCGGAGCCCGCGCCGCTGGATCCGCGGCCGGCTCCCCCGGCGGCGGCCCGGCGGCGGCTCGCCCAGCTGCTGGCCGGCCGGACCGGCACGGGCAGCGGCGGCGGGCGCCGCGGGGCCGCCCCGGACCTGATGGAGCTGCTGCCGCAGTGGCTGGCCGCCGCCGGGCGGCACGGGTACCGGGCGCCGCACGCGCTGGTGCCGGCGCTGCTGGACGCGGCGCGGGCCCGTACGGACCTGCGCGCCCCGGCATTGGCCCTGACCGGGGCGCGGGGGCTGTGGCTGGCCCGGCTGAATCCGGACTGGCGGTTCGCCCTGCGCGGCGGGGCGGGCGGCGCCGGGGAACTGCCCGACCCCGCGGACCGGGTGGGGGTGGAACGGCTGTGGCAGGAGGGGCTGTTCGCGGAGCGTGTGGCCCTCCTGGGCGCCGTACGCGCACACGAGGCGGCGGCCGCGACGCGGTTGCTGTCGACGACCTGGGCCACCGAGCGGGCCGAGGACCGGCTGATGTTCCTCGACTCGCTGCGGGTGGGGCTGACGGGAGGGGACGAGCCGTTCCTGGAGGCGGCCCTGGGCGACCGGAGCCGCAACGTCCGGGCGACGGCCGCCGAGTTGCTGTCCGCGCTGCCCGAGTCGGCGCTGGCCGGACGGATGGCGGAGCGGGCGCTGGCCTGCGTGGGGCCGCAGGGGGTGACTCCGCCGGCCGAGTGCGATGCGGGGATGCTCCGTGACGGGGTGGTCGAACGGCCGCCCGCCGGGCGGGGGGAGCGGGCCTGGTGGCTGGGCCAGTTGGTGGAGGCGGCGCCGCTGTCCTGCTGGCGGGAGCGGTTCGGGGGGCTCGGCCCGGCGCAGATCGTGGCACTGCCGGTGGCCGAGGGCGAGAGCTGGCGGGAGGAGCTGCACGCGGCATGGTGCCGGGCGGCGGTGCGCCAGCGTGATCCGGTGTGGTCGAAGGCGCTGCTCGGCTCGGCGTCGGCGCCGCCCGCGACGGCCCCGGGCACGGCGTCGCTCGCGGAGCGGGCGAAGCTGCTGTCGGTCCTGCCGGACGGGGAGCGGGCGGAGTGGGTCGCGGAGTTCATACGGGCCCACGGCCTTTCGGAGGCCTTCCAGCTGCTCGGGGTGTGCGTGGTGCCGTGGGCGGGGACGCTGGGGCGGGCGGTGGTGGACGCGCTGGACGCCGCGCGGGAGGCGGGCAGCTACCCGTGGAGCTTCAGCGGGGTGATGGGACTGGCCGAGCGCTGCCTGGATCCTGCGGAGGCGGAGCGGCTGGAGGCGGTGGTGGCGCAGGGCGCCGGTTTCGCCGACCCGGCGGAGGCCTCTTCCGGCGCCGCCGCGTACTGGGCCGAGGCCTTCCAGCGCCTGGTAGCCACCCTGCGCCTGCGCGCCGCGATGCTCTCGGAACTCGCTCCCGCCTGACCGCCGCCAACGGCCCGCGACCCGATGGCCCGGCGACCCGGGCGGGGTCGGCGGGCCGGGCGTCGGGGGCTACGCGGTGCGGACGTGGGTGCGGACCCAGTCGACGATCGATGTCGTCGTTGCGCCGGGGGTGAAGATCTCGGCCACGCCCTTGGCCTTCAGCGGGGCGATGTCGTCCTCCGGGATGATGCCGCCGCCGAAGACCTTGATGTCCTCCGCCTCACGCTCCTTGAGGAGTTCCAGGACGCGCGCGAACAGCGTGTTGTGGGCGCCCGAGAGGATCGAGAGCCCGATCGCGTCGGCGTCTTCCTGGATGGCGGTGTCCACGATCTGCTCGGGGGTCTGGTGGAGGCCCGTGTAGATGACCTCCATACCCGCGTCCCGCAGCGCACGCGCGATCACCTTGGCCCCGCGGTCGTGGCCGTCGAGACCCGGCTTGGCCACCACCACACGGATCGGACCGGTCACACCCATCGCACTGCCTCCCGAGTGAACGAACGTTAAGTACAGCATCGCGCACACCCCCGTTTCACGGTCAACCAGGAGGGGGAAATCACACGTGGGACGGCGTTGATTCACCGCCAGGGGAGCCGCACCGGGGGCGCCGCGCCACCGTACCGACAGCCGCACGGCACGGTGGCGCGGTCGGCCGCGGCCCAAAGGCCCATTCCAAAGGCGCCGTCCCAGAAGGCTGAGGGGGGCCGTCGATGGGGGTGTCCATACCCGTACCCGTTTCCGGGGCCGCACTGCGGGCGGGCGTGCTGGAGGCAGTGGTCCTCGGCGGCCACCTGCTGCTCTACCCGACCGGGATACTGTCCGAGAAGCCCGCCGGGACCCATGGAAAAGACCTCGGGCGGCCGCCCGTGCTCCTGCTGCACGGGTTCACCGACAACCGGTCCGTCTTCGTCCTGTTGCGCCGCACCCTCGCCGCGGGCGGGCGGCGGCACGTGGAGACGTACAACTACTCCCCCTTCACCCGCGATCTGCGCGTCACCGCCCGCCACCTCGCCCGGCGCGTCGAGGAGCTGTGCGAGCGCACCGGGCAGGAGCGGGTGGACCTGGTCGGGCACAGCCTGGGCGGGCTGGTCGGGCGGTACTACGTCCAGCGCCTCGGCGGCGAGGCCCGCATCCGCACGCTCGTCACGCTCGGCACCCCGCATTCCGGCACGCGGGTCGCCCCCTTCATGGACGCCCACCCGCTGGTCCGGCAGATGCGCCCGGACTCCGAGGTGATGGCCGAGCTGCGGGCGCCGGCGCCCGGCTGCCGGACCCGATGCGTGGCGTTCTGGAGCGAGTTCGACGAGCTGATGGACCCGACCGAGACGGCCCGCATCGAGCACCCGGACCTCCACGCGGAGAACGTGCAGGTCACCGGCATCGGGCACCTCGCCCTGCCCGCGCATCCCGCCGTCACGGCAGCGGTCCGGCGCGCCCTCGACGAGCCCGGTCCGGCCGCCCTCACGAGCCTCGGAGACGCCGCTTCCGTCGCGTGAACGCCAACCCACCGAAACTCGAACGGATTTCGAACTCAAGGCCAAGGCTCGGCCTTGCCGCGACCGAAAGACGGCCGAATGCCCGGTTCCGCAAAGCTCGAAACCCCTGGAAGATTGTCGTTGCCAGTAACCGCCGGGTACAGTCACGCCACTGCTCTCCCCAAGGAACCTCCCGTTCCCTGGCCACCCAGGCCCCCCACTGCCGAGGCGAAAGAGAAGTTGGTGAACGACCGCCCCTCGTCGGGCCTGTACCCCGATTCCGGGTACGACGGCCTTCCCAACACCACTTTCGCTGGTGACTCGCCCTACGTTTCCTACGAAACACAGGGTCAGGGGTACGACTACGCCTCCGCCTACCCCTCGTACGAGACCGGCGCGTACGACGCCACCGCCTGGTCCGCGCAGGACGGTTACGCGCAGGACGGTTACGCGCAGGACGGCGGCTACCTGTCGACGATCCCCGCCCAGGGCGGCGTCCCCGAGGACGCCGGGACCGGGCAGTGGGACGCGAGCGCCTGGAACCAGCAGAGCGCCGGCACCGACTACCAGGCCACCGCCACCCCCCTCGGCTACGAGCAGACCGGGCAGTGGGCGATGCCGGGTTACGGCACCACGGGCACCGAGACCGGTGCGTACGACGCCACCGCCTGGAACACGGTCCCGCAGCACGAGCAGCAGACCCAGACCTTCTCGTACGACCACCACCAGTACGAGTACCAGCAGCAGCACCAGCAGCAGCAAGAGACGGCTTACACCTACGAGGCCCCGGCCGCCGGCGTCTACAGCGAGACCGCCGTCTTCGAAGTCCTCGACACCGAGGGCACCGAAAGCCCCGAGCCGGACTTCGGTCTCGACCTCGACCTCGACCTGGACCTCGACCTCGCGGCCGACCCCGTGCACGACCTGCCCACCCAGGCCATGCCCGTCACCCCGGACGCCGCGCCCGCGCCCCGCGCCTCGCGCCGTGCCGGTGCCAAGACGAAGTCGGCGCCCGCCGCTGCCGCCACCTCCCGGCGCCGCACCCCGGCGAAGCGTTCCGCCCTGCTGACCGTGGCCGTTCCCTCCGCCTGCGTGATGGGCGTCGCCGGTGTCGCGGCCGCCTCCGTCGGCGGACTCACCGCCGCGGACAAGCCCGCCGAGGACACCACCACGATGGCCGCGCCCGACCCGGCATCGGTGAAGCCCGTCGCGGCGAACAGCAAGCTCGACACCCAGCTGACGGCGCTCAGCGCCGACGCGGGCGACTTCGCGGACCGCGCGAGCCGCACGCAGGAACGCATCGACCTGCGCCAGCGCCAGGAGGACGACAAGAAGCGGAAGGCGGAGGAGGAGGCGGCCAAGGAAGCGGCCCGCCCCAAGTTCGCGATCCCGGTCGAACAGCACGGCCTCAGCGCCAGCTTCGGCCAGGCCGGCGGCATGTGGATGTCCGTGCACACCGGCATCGACTTCCCGGTCTCGTACGGCACCCCGGTCATGTCCGCCACCGACGGCACCGTGCGCACGCAGTGGAACAGCGCGTACGGCAACATGGCCATAGTGACCTCGCCCGACGGCACCGAGACCTGGTACTGCCACCTCAGCAGCACCAAGATCCGGTCCGGCAAGGTCAAGGCGGGCGACGTCATCGCCTACTCCGGCAACTCCGGCAACTCCACCGGCCCGCACCTCCACTTCGAGGTCCGGCCCGGCGGCGGCGCGGCGATCGACCCCCTGCCCTGGCTCCGCAGCCACGGCCTGGACCCGACCTAGACCCGCCCGGAGCCCGGGAAGCAATCCCCCGGGCCCGGCCCGCCCGCCCCCTTACAGCTTCTGCACCGGCGCGTAGCGCAGCAGCAGGCGCTTCGGCTTGTCGTCCCCGAAGTCCACGGTGGCCTGCGCGTCCGCGCCGGCGCCCTTGACCTCCATGACCGTGCCCAGCCCGAACTGGTCGTGCGTGACCCGGTCCCCGACCGACAGCGCGATGACCGGCTTGTCGGCGGCCCGGCGCGTCGCGAACCCGGACGGCCCCGACTTCGTACGCGACGAGGACAGGAACGCCTCCGGCGAGGTCCCGAACGTGGCCTTGCCGCCCCCCGAGCCGGAGGACCCGTACCCCGAGCCCGAACTCCGCATCGGGCCCGCCGGCTTCTGCGCCGCCCCCGAGCGCTTCCACTGCAGGTACTCGGCCGGGATCTCCTCCAGGAACCGCGACGGCGGGTTGTACGAGGGCGTGCCCCACGCGCTGCGCATGCTGGACCGGGTCAGGTACAGCCGCTCGCGCGCCCGCGTGATGCCGACGTAGGCGAGGCGGCGCTCCTCCTCCAGCTCCTTGGTCTGACCCAGGGCCCGCATGTGCGGGAAGACCCCGTCCTCCATGCCGGTCAGGAAGACCACCGGGAATTCGAGGCCCTTGGCGGTGTGCAGGGTCATCAGCGTGATGACGCCCGAGCCGTCCTCGTCCTCGTCCGGGATCTGGTCGGAGTCTGCGACGAGCGCGACCTGCTCCAGGAACTCCGCGAGAGTGCCAGGGTTGTCCTCTCCCCGGGCCTGCTCGAACTCCAGAGCCACGGCCGCGAGTTCCTGGAGGTTCTCGATGCGCGTCTCGTCCTGAGGGTCGGTCGAGGCCTGGAGCTCGGCGAGGTAGCCCGTACGCTCCAGGACCGCCTCCAGCACCACGGCCGGGCCCGCGCCCGAGTCGACGATCGTGCGGAGCTCCTCCATCAGCACGTTGAACCGCTTCACCGCGTTGGTCGAGCGGGCGGCCATGCCGAATGCCTCGTCCACGCGCCGCAGCGCCTGCGGGAAGGTGATCTTCTCGCGCATCGCGAGCGCGTCGATCATCGCTTCCGCGCGCTCGCCGATGCCGCGCTTGGGTACGTTCAGGATCCGGCGGAGCGGGACGTTGTCCTCCGGGTTCGCGAGGACGCGCAGGTACGCGAGGACGTCGCGGACCTCCTTGCGCTCGTAGAAGCGGACGCCGCCGACGACCTTGTACGGGAGTCCGACCCGGATGAAGATCTCCTCGAACACACGCGACTGCGCGTTCGTCCGGTAGAAGATCGCGACGTCGCCCGCCTTGGCGTCCCCGGCGTCCGTCAGCCGGTCGATCTCGTCGGCGACGAACTGCGCCTCGTCGTGCTCGGTGTCCGCGACATAGCCGGTGATGACGGCGCCGGTGCCGGCCTGGGTCCACAGGTTCTTGGCGCGGCGGTTCTCGTTGCGCTCGATGACCGCGTTGGCGGCGGAGAGGATCGTCTGCGTGGAGCGGTAGTTCTGCTCCAGCAGGATCGTCGTCGCGTCCTTGTAGTCCTCTTCGAACTGGAGGATGTTGCGGATGGTCGCGCCGCGGAAGGCGTAGATCGACTGGTCGGCGTCACCCACCACGCACAGCTCGGCCGGCGGCAGGTCCGGGTAGCCGGTGCCGACGAGCTCGCGCACCAGCGTGTACTGGGCGTGGTTGGTGTCCTGGTACTCGTCCACCAGGACGTGGCGGAAGCGCCGCCGGTAGTGCTCGGCGACGTCCGGGAACGCCTGGAGCAGGTGGACGGTCGTCATGATGATGTCGTCGAAGTCGAGCGCGTTGGCCTCGCGCAGCCGCCCCTGGTACATCGCGTACGCCTGGGCGAGGGTCTTCTCGAAGCCGTCGGCGGCCTGCCCGGCGAAGGCGTCCTCGTCGATGAGCTCGTTCTTGAGGTTCGAGATCTTGGCGTTGAAGGCCTTGGGCGGGAACTTCTTCGGGTCCAGGTCCAGGTCGCGGCAGACGAGCGCCATCAGGCGCTTCGAGTCGGCCGCGTCGTAGATCGAGAAGGACGAGGTGAAACCGAGGCGCTTCGACTCGCGGCGCAGGATCCGCACGCACGCGCTGTGGAAGGTGGACACCCACATGGCGTTGGCGCGCGGGCCGACCAGGCTCTCGACGCGCTCCTTCATCTCGCCGGCGGCCTTGTTGGTGAAGGTGATCGCCAGGATCTGGCCGGGGTGGACGTTCCGCGCGGCCAGCAGGTGGCCGATGCGGTGGGTCAGGACCCGGGTCTTGCCGGAGCCGGCGCCGGCCACGATGAGCAGCGGGGAGCCGGCGTGCACGACGGCCGCGGCCTGCTCCTCGTTCAGCCCGTCCAGGAGCGTCGCGGGGTCGATGACGGGCTTGGGGGCGCCGTCCCGGTAGTACGCGTCACCGCTCCCCCCACTGCCGACGGCCACGTCGAACCGGCCCCCGAAGAGATCGTCCGCGCCCTCGTCCGGGGCGGGGTGATCCTCGGGCGGCGGGGGGACCTCGTCGGAGGGGGTGAGGTCCGCCAGGAAACTGTCGTCAAAGAGGCTGCTCATCGCATTCCGAGTCTAGGGGTCGGGACCGACACGCCAGTACGAGTTCCAGGAGACCGGGGAAGCGCAGTTCCAGATCGTCGCGGCGCAGCGCGAGGTAGAGCTTGCGGCCCTGCGGGCGCTGGCAGATCACCCCGCCCTCGCGGAGCGTCTTGAGGTGGTGGGTGACGCTCGATCGGGGCAGGTCGGGCACCACTTCGCCGCAGAACGTCTCCTCGCCGGAGGCGAGCTTGCGGACGATCTCCAGGCGGACGGGGTGGCCCAGGGCCGCGAGCACCTCGGCCAGGTCGAGGTCCTCGGCGCAGGGATGGGTCGTCGGCTCGGCGGCGGCAGGCATGCCCTCACTGTACGCAGATCTCGTACGGAGATTGCCAGACCATTCGAAGATCTCGTACAGTCACGCCCACCGCGACCGTACGAAATCTTCGAACGGTCGGTCGACGCACTGGCAGGAGGGACCTCCCATGCCCAGCAGCAGCATCAGCCCGTTCACCGAGACCCCGCTCGACGACGCCGCACTCGCCGCCTCCCTCGACGGCGGCTTCACCAGCCACCACGCCGACGTCAACGGCACCCGGCTGCACTACGTCGAGGGCGGCGGCGGCGAGCCGCTCGTCCTGCTCGGCGGCTGGCCGCAGACCTGGTGGCAGTGGCGCAAGGTGCTGCCCGCCCTGGCCGCCCGCCACCGCGTGATCGCCGTGGACCTGCGCGGCATGGGCGGCTCCGCCAAACCCGCCACCGGGTACGACAAGAAGACCCTGGCCCGCGACATCCACGTGCTGCTCGGCCGGCTCGGCATCGCGAGCGCGCACGTCGTGGGCCATGACATCGGCGCGATGGTGGCCTACGCGTTCGCCGCCAACCACCCCGAGGCCACCCGGAAGATCGCCCTCCTGGACGTGTCCCACCCCGAGGAGAGCTGGGCCCGGCAGACCCTGCTCCCCCAGCAGGGGCAGCGCCACAAGTGGTGGTTCGCCTTCAACCAGGTCCACGGCCTCCCCGAGCAGCTGCTCGCCGGCCGCTTCCACCTCCTGCTGGACTGGCTGTTCGAGAACGCGGCCGCCGACCCCGGCTCCGTCGACGCGCACGCCCGCGCGGTGTACGCCCGCGCCTACGAGGCACCGGAGGCGGTGCGCGCCGCCAACGACTGGTACCGGACCTTCACCCAGGACATCGCCGACATGGCGGCCTACACCCCGGTGACCGCGCCGATCCTGGCCCTGGGCGGCGAGTACAGCAACTACGAGAGCCTCGTGACCGCCGTCCCCGCCCTCGGCACCGACACCCGCGTGGTCCGCGTCGACGGCAGCGGACACTACCTCCCGGAGGAGCGGCCGGAGGTGGTCGTGGAGGAGCTGACCCGCTTCCTGGGCTGACCGGGAGCCCCCGTACGCTCGACGCCATGGACGTACTCATCAGTGTCTTCGTGGGCCTGCACATCATCGGGATCGCCTCCCTCCTGGGCGGCTTCCTGACCCAGATGAAGGCGATGAGCGCCGGCACCGCCCGCTTCGTGCCCGCAATGCTGCACGGCGCGCTGACGATGCTCGTCACCGGCGTCCTGCTGGTCGGCTTCCGCGAGATGGACGGCGGCCACGTCAACAGCATCAAGATCGGCGTGAAGCTCGCCGTCCTCTTCGTGATCCTCGCGCTCGTCTACGTGAAGCGGGACGAGGAGCACGTGGACAAGGCGCTGTTCGGTGCGGTCGGCGGGCTGACCGTGGTCAATATCTTCATCGCCGTCCTCTGGCACTGATCCCGGCACCGAACCACAACGGCCACATCCGGTCATCTCAGGTCACGTCGGAGCACTTGCGGTCATCTCGTCATCCGACCGTTACTTTCCGGTCTAGCGTCCTCCTCCAAGCACCGAGCTCCCGAGCGAGGAAGGACGTGAGGCCCTCGTGGCCAGTCACCGAAAGCCCAGGCAGCGCCCGCTCCATCCGCTCTCCCGCGGCACCGTGCGGACCGCCGCGACGCTCGCCCTCGCGGGCGCTGCCACCGCCACCGCCTTCGAAGGCACCTCGCAGGCCGACCCCCGGCAGACGCCCTCCCAGGTGAAGGCCGAGGTCGACCGGCTCTACGAGGAGGCCGAGGAGACGGCCGAGCGGTACAACGGGGCGAAGGAGCAGGCCGACGAGGCCCAGCGCGCGCTCGACGCACTGCGCGACGAGACCGCCCGCAAGACCGACCGGCTCAACACCGCCCGCCGGGCGCTCGGTTCCCTGGCCGCCGGCCAGTACCGCACCGGCGGCCTGGGGCCCGCCATGCGGCTGGCGCTGGCCGAGAACCCCCAGGACTACCTGGACCAGGCCTCGTTCCTCACCCGGACCGGCGACCGCAGCGCCGCCGAGGTCTCCTCCGTACGACGCGGGCTCGACGAGGTCGGGCAGCTCAAGGACAAGGCCGCCGGCCGGCTCGCCGACCTGCGCGCCCGCGAGGGCGAACTCGCCGAGTACAAGGCCACCGTCGAGGGCAAGCTCGACACCGCCAAGCGGCTGCTGGCCAAGCTCACCGCCGAGGAGCGGGCCGCGTACGAGGCCCAGTCGGGCGGCGCGGCCCCGGCCGGTCCGCGAGCCACGGCCCCGGCGCCGCCTGCGGACGGGTCGCGCGCCGCCCGCGCGGTGGCCTTCGCGTACGGGGCGATCGGCAAGCCGTACGTCTGGGGCGCGACGGGACCGGGCTCGTTCGACTGCTCCGGCCTGACCCAGGCGGCCTGGCGCTCGGCCGGGGTCTCGCTCCCCCGTACCACCTACACCCAGATCAACGCGGGGCAGCGGGTCTCCCGTGACCAGCTGGCCCCCGGTGACCTGGTGTTCTTCTACTCCGGGGTCACCCACGTCGGCATGTACATCGGCAGCGGCCAGATGATCCACGCCCCGCGCCCCGGGTCGACGGTCCGCGTGGCGCCGATCGACTCGATGCCCTGGGCGGGCGCCTCCCGCCCGGCGTGAGCCTCCCGCCCGGCGTGAGCCCGCTGCCCGAAGGCCCTGCGGCGCCCGGGCCCTACGGCGCCTTGACCTGCGTGGTCAGCCAGCCGAAGGCCTGCGGGAGCTGCTTCGACCACGAGTCGAGGTTGTGCCCGCCGGTGACCTTCTCCGCGTGCACCGCGGTCGGGGTCTGCGCGATGCCCTTGAGGTCCGTGCCGGACAGGTAGCCGTCCTGCTCGGCGCCCGACATCCACAGCGAGACCGCCGGCGGCGTGGGCGCGGCCTTGAGCAGGGCCTTCAGGTTGTGGGTGCGGCGCATCTCCGGGTCCTGGGCGACCAGCGACGTGGGCTCCTGGCCCGGGTCGTTGTAGCCGGACAGGGAGACGGCCGCGCTGTAGCGGTCGGGGTGCAGGATCGCCAGCTTGGCGGCGCAGTACGCGCCCGCCGAGTACCCGGCCACGCCCCAGGTGCGGGCCTCGTCGGAGGCCCGGAAGTTGTCGACGACCATCTTGCGGACGTCGACGCTGAACCAGCTGTCCGCGTTGACTTTGCCGGGGATGTTCGCGCATCCGGTGTCGCCGTTGCCCAGCAGCATCGCGCGCGGCGAGACCAGGATGAACGGCTGCACCTTGCCGCTCTTCATCAGCGGCTCCAGCACCTCGGCCGCCTTGAGCCCCTGGAACCAGGACTTGCCCGTCCCCGGTATGCCCGGGATCAGCTCGACCACCGGGAACTTCTTGTTCTTGAACGCCGGGTCGTCGTACTGCGGCGGGAGCCACACCATGACGTCGCCCTTGACCCCGGAGATCTTGCCGTCGAGCTCGGTCTTCTTGACCCGGCCGCCGAGACCGTCGACCGGCTGGAAGTTCTGCAGGACCTTCGGCTCCGCCTTGACCTCCGCGGCCTTCTTCCCGCCGAGCCCGTCCGCGCCGAGGTCGGGAGCGGCCGTGACGTACTTGCCGGTGCCGAGCAGATCGCCCCAGGAAGCGTAGAAGGTCTCCTGCCGGTTCACCGAGATGAACACCAGCGCGACGGCGGTGACCTGGGCGAACACCACCATCAGGGCCCGGGTCGACACGCGTACGACGGCGGGGCCGCGCACCTTGCTCCACACGGCCAGCGGCAGGAGAACGGCGATCGCCGTGAGGGCGATCGCCGTCGCGAACAGGGGGAACCCCGTCAAGCTCATCACGCCACCCAAGAGGGCGGCCCGGCACCGCGCGGTTGCCCCCGCACCCTGCGGCGTCGGTCACACCCGCGCGGATGTCGGACCAGCGCGGACGTCACACCAGGCGGCGTGCCGTCGCCCAGCGGGTCAGTTCGTGCCGGTTGGAGAGCTGGAGCTTCCTGAGCACCGCCGAGACGTGGGACTCGACGGTCTTCACCGAGATGAAGAGCTGCTTGGCGATCTCCTTGTACGCGTACCCGCGCGCGATCAGCCGCAGCACCTCGCGCTCGCGCTGTGTGAGGCGGTCCAGGTCCTCGTCGACCGGCGGCGCGTCCGTCGAGGCGAAGGCGTCGAGCACGAAGCCCGCCAGCCGCGGCGAGAACACCGCGTCCCCCTCCTGCACCCGGAAGACCGAGTTCACCAGGTCGGTCCCGGTGATGGTCTTGGTGACGTACCCGCGCGCGCCGCCCCGGATGACCCCGATGACGTCCTCGGCGGCGTCCGACACCGACAGGGCCAGGAACCGCACCGGGTTCTCGGTGGCCGCCATCAGCGGGGCGCAGCGCCGCAGCACCTCGACCCCGCCGCCGCCGGGCAGGTGCACGTCGAGCAGGACCACCTCGGGGCGGGTGGCGGTGATGACGGTGACGGCCTGGTCCACGTCGGCCGCCTCGCCGACGACCTCGACCCCGGTCCGGGCGGTCTCGCCGATCTCGGCCTGCACGCCCGCGCGGAACATCCGGTGGTCGTCGACGAGCACCACCCGGACGTGCCTGTCCACTGCCGTGCTGCCGGTCGTCTCCTCGGTCATGCTGCGTTCGCCGCCCTCTCCATCTCCAGCTCGACTTCCGTGCCGCCGTCGGGCGCGGACCGCAGCCGTGCGGTCCCGCCGTTGCGCTGCATCCGGCCGATGATCGATTCTCGTACGCCCATGCGGTCGTCCGGTACCGCGTCGATGTCGAAGCCCGGCCCCCGGTCCCGTACGGACACGAACACCGTCTGCCCCTCCACCTCGGCGTACACCTGCACCGGCCCGCCCTCGCCACCGTACTTGGCGGCATTGACCATCGCCTCGCGCGCGGCCTGGATCTGTGCACCGAGCCTCTCGTCGAGCGGGCAGTCTCCGACCACGACGACCTCGATCGGGACCCCGTGGTGGTCCTCCACCTCGGCGGCCGTCTTCTTGACGGCCTCCGCGAGGGTGGTGGGCTCCTCGGCCTCGTCCTTGCCGGTTCCCTCCGGCTTGTACAGCCAGTTCCGCAGCTCCCGCTCCTGCGCGCGGGCGAGGCGGCGCACCTCGCCGACGTCCTCCGCGTTGCGCTGGATCAGGGTCAGGGTGTGCAGCACCGAGTCGTGCACGTGGGCGGCGACCTCGGCGCGCTCCTGGGCCCGGATGCGCATGAGGCGCTCCTCGGAGAGGTCCTGGGTCATCCGTATCAGCCAGGGGCCGGCGAGCAGGGCCGTGCCGACGAGGACGGCGAGGGCCGCGGTCAGTACGTTGCCGAGCTGCGCGGCCGAGCCGCGTACGACGATGAAGACGGTCAGGCCGACGCCGACCAGGGCGACCCCGGCGAACCCGCGGGCCATCTGGAGCAGGCGCGCGTTGCGCCCGGCGGCGGCGCCCCAGTGGGCGCGGCGGGCGTTGTCGGCCTGGCGCCATACGAGGACCACACCGGCGCCGACCAGCAGCGTCGGCCACACGTACCGGCCGGAGGTGCCGCCGAGCTGGACCTTGGAGATGAAGATGCCGGCGCCGATGCACAGCGCGATGAGGGCGGTGATCTGCCCCCGGTCGGGTTTGCGCAGGCGGCGGCTGCCGTCGGAGAGGGTCTCGAAGAAGGAGCGGTGCCCGGTGCGGCCGCCGACCCCCAGCGGTACGAAGACCCAGAACGCGGCGTACAGCAGTACGCCGAGCCCGTCGCCCCACATGAACAGGCCGAGGAACGCGAGCCGGACCCAGACGACCGGCAGCCCGAGGTGCCCGGCGAGACCGCGCGCTACACCGCCGAGCATCCGGCCGTCGGCGCTGCGGTAGAGCTTGCGCTGCGGCGGTTCGTCGGCGTCTGCCGCATGCGGGGGACGGGGGGCGGTGGAGACGGGCATGCCATTGATGGTCACACGCGGGCGGCGTACGGAACATCAGGGCAGCCCCCCAGTTCTGTCGGGGGGATATCAGGGTTGTGCCAGGGTCGGGCCCGGTGCCGCGGGGCGCGGCGGGTTGCCACCATGGAGCCATGACCAAGCACGACTCCCCGCCGCCGACCGGTACGGCCCCGCCGCCGGGCGACCGACCCGCAGACCGGCCCGCAGACCGGCCCGCAGACCGCGCCGCCGACCGGCCGCCGCTGCGCCGCAGCAAGCGCGACAAGGTCCTCGCGGGCGTTTGCGGCGGCCTCGGCCGGTACTTCGACCTGGACCCGGTGATCTTCCGGATCGTGCTCGGCGTCCTCGCGGTCACCGGCGGGGTCGGCCTGATCTTCTACGGCTTCGCGTGGCTGCTGCTCCCGGTGGAGGGCGAGGACGACAGCGAGGCGAAGAAGCTGCTGACCGGCCGGGTCGAAGGCGCCACCCTGGCCGCGGTGTTCGCGGCCCTGGTCGGCTGCGCGCTGTTCCTGTCGATGCTGGACAACGGCGGGCTGGCCGTGTTCTCCGTCCTGGTCATCCTGGCCCTGGGCGGGGCCTCGTACTGGTCGCAGCGCCGCCGGAAGGCCGCCGCCCCCGAGGCCGAGCCGCAGGCGGCGCACCGCCCGGCCCCGCCGGAGACCCAGGCTCCGCCCGTGCCCGGCAGCCCGTCCTGGTGGCGGGACCCACTGGTCAAGGACGGCACGACCGGCCCCGTGGGATCCACCGGGTACCTGTGGGGGCCGGACGACTCCGCCGACGCCAACGCCGCGCGGAACATCGGGGGCGGCCGCGCCGCGCAGGCCCCCGAGCGGGCCGCCGCCCCGAAGTTCCCGCGCGGCGGTATCGGCGGCCGGGTGTTCGTCCTGGCGCTGCTGGCCGGGGGCGCCGCCACCGCCGCGGTCTGGCAGGGCAGCACCCTCTCGCACGCGTTGCAGATGGGTCTGGCCTCGTCGCTCGCCGTCTTCGGGCTGGGCCTCGCGGTCAGCTCCGTCAAGGGCCGCACCGGCTTCGGCACCATCCTGCTGGCGGTGATCACCGCCGGGCTGCTGGCCGGCGCCTCCGCGCTGCCCCGCGAGATCGGCACCGACTGGAAGTCCGTGGAATGGCGCCCGGCCGCGGTGGCCGACGTCAGACCCGTCTACACGGCGGGCACCGGGCTGGCCACGCTGGACCTGAGCCGGCTGGACGTACCGAAGGGCACCACGCTGTCCGTCCGCGCCACCGTGGAGGCCGGCCGGCTCAAGGTGATCGTGCCCCGCGAGGTCACCGCGCAGGCCGACGTCTCGGTGAAGCTGGGTGACATCCACATGCCCGGGGAGACCAGCCAGGACGTACGCATCAAGAGCGGCGGCGAAACCCAGCAGGCGACCCTGAAGCCGTCCGCCGGCACCGAGGCCGGGGGAACGATCGAGCTGCACCTGAACGCAGGTGTCGGACAGGTGGAGGTGGCCCGTGCCGCGTCATGAGTTCCAGCCCGGTCGGCTGCTGGCCGGCCTGATCCTGGTGGCGGCGGGCGTGCTGTACCTGCTCGACGCGACCGGGGAGGCGGATCTGCCCTGGTTCCTGGTCATCCCGATGACCATGGGCGGGCTCTGCCTGGCCGCGCTGGTGGGGGTGGTGACCTACGCAGTGCGCCGGGACCGGCGCGACCGGATCAGCGAGTCCAGCGAGAGATAGGGCGCACCGGCCAGGATCATCGGGATCCAGGCCATCAGGTAGACCAGGTCGTTGCCGTAGTAGTACGGGGTCACCTGCCAGGACACCGTGAGCCACAGGCTGAGCGAGATCAGCGCTCCGCCGGTGGCCGCGATCCGGGTCAGCAGGCCGGCCAGGATGCCCAGGCCCACCAGGAGCTCCCCGACGGCCAGCACCGCACCGAACCCGACGGGCGAGAGCAGCGCCCAGTCCACCAGGGCAGGGATCGCGGAGGTGTCGCGCACACCGTGCATCTGCTCGCCGATGGAGCCGGCGCCGGAGGCGGACAGGAACGCGGAGTCGGTCAGCTTGTCCAGGCCCGCGTAGACGAAGGTCACGCCGAGGAAGATCCGCAGCGGCAGCAGGGCGTACCGGGCGGCCTGTTCCCGCAGTCCGGAACGGCCGGGCGAGCCGGTCGACCCGGACGAGCCGGACGAGCCGGACGAGCCGGAGGGACCGACGGAAGGGACATCAGTTCGGGTCACGTCCCATGTGTACCCCGGTTCACTCGGCCACGTCGATGGTGCAGCGGTTGGATTCCACTCCGGCGGCCGTCACCACCTGCACCTCGATGCGTCCGGGTTCCACTTCCGCCGGGACCGGCACCGTCAGCGCCGAGTCCGAGGGGTTGGTGAACCCGCCCGCGACCGGCACCAGCGGCACGTGCACGTGGACCGCCCCGACCCGTACGACCAACCGGGCCAGCATCTCCGGCGTCTGCGCCCCGGGCGGCACGAAGCCCACACCGCGGATCTCGATGTCGTCGCCCGGCCGGATGGCCGCGTCGAGGTCGCCGGGCTCCCGTCTGCGGACCACCGACAGGATCAGCGGACGCGTCACCTCGGCGTACTTCGCCGCCAGGTACACCGCCGCCGACAGGGCCACCAGCATGGCCAGCGCCCACGGCAGCCGCGGCAGCCGGTCCGGGAACCGGGCCATCGACACCGCCGCGAAGGCCAGGACCACCGTGGAGACCAGCACGTACTGCGCGTCCGGGAAACTCCCCCGGCCCGCGTCGTCCGTCAGCAGGTCCACCCCGCGCGGCCGGTCCGCCGGCAGCTTCTGCATCCGCTGGCCCATGATCCGTACGGTGACCACCCGGCGCACCAGCACCGCCACGGCCGAGGTCAGCGCGACCACCGCCAGCAGCGGCAGCGCCCGCCCGAGCGCCAGCCCCGCGTACAGGGCCTGCCGTCCCGGGCCGGGCGGCGAGGCCGCCAGCCGCAGCGCGGGCAGCAGCGCGGCGAACGCCGTCAGCACCACCCAGGCGCTCGGCACCGCCTTCGAGGTGGACAGCCGGTTGTCCTCGCCGACCAGCGGGGCGAGCAGCCCGCCGCGCAGCGACTGGGCGCGGGCGGCGACCGTGAGCAGCCCGGCCAGGACCACCGCCGCGAGCAGCCCGGCGGTGCGGGCCGTGGACCAGCCGGTGCCGAGCGCGGTGCCGACCTGCACCAGCAGCAGCACTCCGGCGGCGATCCACACGGCGAGCACGGCCCGCCGCGAGAACAGGTACAGCCAGGAGTTGCCGGCCTCCCGGCCCCGGTCGGCGACCGTACGGGCCGACAGGGTCAGCTCGTCGGAGACCCACTGCCGGGACGCCCCGGCGGACCGGGCCACCGCGGCCGGAAGCCCCTGGCCGGCCGCGAACTCGTCCCGCTTCTCGGTGAACGCGGCGACTGCGCGCCGGTGCCCCTCCTGCGCGCCGTGCGGGCAGTCGTCGCAGGTGCAGGCGCCGCCGTGGGTGCTTCGGGACATCTCTTGGACAGCCACGTGCGTGCCGCCTCTCTGAACTACGGTGCAATGCCAGCGAATTGTGCACCACTGCGGCAGTGCTCCGGATTGCGCACGATGTCAGAGCAGGTGATTAACCGTTCATGATGTTGACGCCACCCGCCCGGCCCCGTCGTGCCAGGGGGCGACGGTCTGCCATAGGGGCTGGTAGCTGACCCAGGCGGCGAGATCCGTGCCGAAACGCTCCCGGGCGGCGAGCGCCGCGCGGTGGTCTATCGGTACCGGCTTCCCGGCGGCCCGCGCGATCAGCTGCACCTGCGCCGCCCGCTCCGCCGCGATGAACCACCAGGCCGCCGCGTCCACGGAGTCGCCGACCGTCAGCAGCCCGCGGTTGCGCAGGACGAGCGCCTTGTACGGGCCCAGGGCGCGGGCGATCCGCCCGCCGTCCTGCGGCCCGGCGAACCCGTCCAGGAGCGCGTGGTCCTCGTAGAAGGCGCAGGCCTCCTCGCTGATCGGGGCGAGCAGCTCCCCGAGCGCGGCCAGCGCCCTGCCGTACGGGCCGTGCGCGTGCACCACCGCCACCGCTTCGGGGCGGGCCCGGTGCACGGCCGCGTGCACGGCGAAGGCCAGCTCGTTGACCCGGTGCCCGCCCCGGCGCACGCGCCCGTCCCCGTCGACGAGCAGCAGGTCGTCGGCGGTGAGTGCGGACAGGGCCTGCCCGAACGGGTTCACCCAGTGGCAGTCCGCGAACTCCGGGTCCCGCACGGTGATGTGCCCGGCGACCCCGTCCTCGTACCCGAGGCGGCCGAACAGCCGCAGCGCCCCGGCGAGCCGCTCCTTGCGGTGCGCGCGCTCCTCGGCCGGTTCGGCGTGGACGGGCGGCAGCGCGAACCGCAGCCGGTCCACCGGTACGGGTGCGGGCGCGGGCGCGGGTACGGACGCGGGTACGGGTACGGGCTGATCCGGCATGACCCCCTCCTTCGGCTCGCCGCGCAAGGTACCGGCGGCCGCACCAAGTGGCCATACACGCGGCGAAGCCGCCGCTCCCGGGGGAACGGCGGCTTCGTCACGGGCGTCGGGCGGGGACTACTCCCACTCGATGGTGCCCGGGGGCTTGCTCGTGCAGTCGAGGACGACGCGGTTCACGTCCGGCACCTCGTTGGTGATGCGGGTGGAGATCCGCGCGAGCACCTCGTACGGCATGCGCGTCCAGTCCGCGGTCATCGCGTCCTCGGAGGAGACGGGGCGCAGCACGATCGGGTGGCCGTACGTACGGCCGTCGCCCTGGACGCCGACGCTGCGGACGTCCGCGAGCAGGACGACCGGGCACTGCCAGATCTCACGGTCCAGGCCGGCCGCGGTCAGCTCGTGGCGGGCGATGGCGTCGGCCTCGCGGAGCAGGTCCAGGCGCTCCTTGGTGACCTCGCCGACGATGCGGATGCCCAGGCCCGGGCCCGGGAAGGGCTGGCGCTGGACGATCTCCTCGGGCAGGCCGAGCTCCTGGCCGACCATCCGGACCTCGTCCTTGAACAGCTGGCGCAGCGGCTCGACGAGCTCGAACTCGATGTCGTCGGGCAGGCCGCCCACGTTGTGGTGGGACTTGATGTTCGCGGTGCCGGTGCCGCCGCCGGACTCGACGACGTCCGGGTACAGGGTGCCCTGGACCAGGAAGGCCACCGCCGGGCCGTCCTCCTGGAGGATCTCCAGCTGGGCCTGCTCGAAGACGCGGATGAACTCGCGGCCGATGATCTTCCGCTTGGTCTCCGGGTCGGAGACCCCGGCCAGCGCGGTCAGGAAGCGCTCCTGCGCGTCGACGACCTTCAGCTGCACGCCGGTGGCGGCGACGAAGTCCTTCTCGACCTGCTCGGTCTCGCCCTTGCGCATCAGGCCGTGGTCGACGTACACGCAGGTCAGCTGGGAGCCGATGGCCTTCTGGACGAGGGCCGCGGCGACCGCGGAGTCCACGCCGCCGGAGAGGCCGCAGATGGCGCGCTTGTCGCCGACCTGCTCGCGGATGGCCGCGATCTGCTCCTCGACGATGTTGCCGGTGGTCCAGGTGGGCTCCAGGCCGGCGCCGCGGTAGAGGAAGTGCTCCAGCACCTGCTGGCCGTGCGTGGAGTGCATCACCTCGGGGTGGTACTGCACGCCGTACAGCTTCTTCTCGTCGTTCTCGAAGGCCGCGACCGGGACGACGTTCGTCGACGCGGTGACGGTGAAGCCCTCGGGGGCGGCGGAGCAGGCGTCGCCGTGGGACATCCACACCGACTGGTTCTCGGGGGTGCCCTCGAAGAGGGTGGAGCCGGCCTTGGAGACGGCGAGCGGCGTACGGCCGTACTCACGGGCGCCGGTGTTGTCGACGGTGCCGCCGAGGGTGGTCGCCATCAGCTGGAAGCCGTAGCACATGCCGAAGACGGGGACGCCGGACTCGAAGAGGGCGCGGGTGTCGTCCAGGCGCGGAGCACCCTCCTCGTACACCGAGGACGGGCCGCCGGAGAGGATGATCGCCTTCGGGTCCTTGGCGAGCATCTCGGCCACCGGCATCGTGCTGGGGACGATCTCGCTGTAGACCCGTGCCTCGCGGACGCGGCGGGCGATGAGCTGGGCGTACTGGGCGCCGAAGTCGACGACGAGAACCGTGTCCGGGGCGCTGTCGTGGGCGGCGGAGGGTGCTTCTGGCACGGGGCGGCCTTCCGGCGGAAGAGGGTGGCTGTTTTGTCGATTCTACCGGTGGCGCCGGCCGCCACTTTGTCGCACCATCCGAGGCCCACGTCACGGTCCGTCTCACGATCCGGGCCGGGTTGGCCCGGAGGGCGGTGGGCCGACATAATCCGGTTCATGCGCAAGCAGCTGAGCTTCCTCTTTACCTATGGCACCGGCCGGTCCGGTCGCCATGGGTCCACGTGATGCTCGCTTGAGCCGCTGACTTCCCAGAGCGCCCCGGTCCGACAGGACCGGGGCGCTCTGGCGTTTCCGCTCCTGCCGGCACGACCCACAGGAGTAAGAACATGACCGTGACCACGACCCCCGCGCAGCTGATCGCCGAGTCCCGCGAGCGGATCGACGCCATCGACGACCGGATCATCGGGCTGATCCAGGAGCGGATGGCCGTCTCGACCGTCATCCAGGACGCCCGGATCGCCTCGGGCGGCCGCCGGGTGCACCTCTCGCGCGAGATGGAGGTGCTCGCGCACTGGAGCGACGCCCTCGGCAAGCCGGGGACCACCCTCGCGATGACGCTGCTGGAGCTGTGCCGCGGCCGGGTCTGAGGCCCGTTCCGGAGCTTTACGCCCGTTCCGGGTCTCACGCCTGTTCGTCACTCGTCCGGACCGTGACCGGCCCCGGCGCCCTTCGTTGGTGTGGATGGCCGCGCCAGCCAGGCGCGGGACCGCAGCACCACGCGTGGCTCTTCGGGAGCGATGAGACGTACGGCCCCCCGGGACGTGCGTCGTGGGACCTCGCTCCTTCGCCTGACCGGACGGCAGGGGACAGCAGCCCGGTCACCCCAAAAAAGGACGGCCGGCCAGGGGGACGCCCCCGGCCGGCCGTTCTCTGCGTCTACGCGCCTACGCGCCTACGCGCCTACGCGCCTACGCGCCTACGCGCCTACGCGCCTACGCGCCTACGCGCCTACGCGCCTACGCGCCTACGCGTGCCCGCCCGAGCGACGGCGGACCCCCACGTACAGCGCACCGCCGACGGCCACCGCACCCAGCGCGCCCAGCGCGATCGGGCCGACGGAGCTGCCGGTCGAGGCCAGGTTGCCGCCCGTGCCGCCCGTGCCGCCGGTGGCGGACGCGGACGCGCTCGGCGAGACCGACGCCGAGGGCGAGGCGGAGGCCGACGGGGACGGCGACGCGGAGGCCGAGCCGGACGGGCTCGGGCTCGTACCGCTCTTGACCTCGACCACGAACACGGCCTTGGAGTTGCCCCCGACCGGGTCGAAGGCGAGCGCCTTGGTGCCGCCCGCGACCGGCTCGCCGACGGTGACCGAGCCCTTGGCATCCGCCACGGCCTTCTCGATCTTCATCGAGAACCGGCCGGTGTACGCACCCGGGACGTCCGCGAACACCCCGCCGTCGCAGAAGTAGCGCGGCGCGCCCAGTTGCTCCGTGCGGTCGCTGCCGTCCGCGCTGACCGCGCGGCAGTTCCGGGGCACGTCCGTGACCTGGACTCCGGCCGGCATCACGATGTCGGTACGGGCCACGCTCTCGCCCGAGCGCAGGTGGCTGATCACGGCCGGGCCCTTGTTGCGGAAGCCGAGCTCGGCCACGACCGTGTCGCCCACCTTGCCGGAGGGCGAGGCGGTGACCGCCTCGAAGTCGGCCCGGGCGCCCTTGGCGGTGAACTCGAACGCGCGCTCGTTGTCGCGCGGGTTCAGGTCGGTGTCCCGGGCCCGCTGGGCGTCCCGCTCGTCCAGGTCGGACTCCGTGACCGGCACCGCGGCCGACGCCTTGACCAGCTTCAGCTTCTTGCCGGTCGCCGGCTTGCCTTCGGGCGCGTCCTTTACCGGCGCCGGGTCGGGGACGACCCCGTACCTCAGCCGGTCCTGGTAGGCGCGCTCGGTGGTCTTGAGGTGCAGCGGGGAGTCGGGGGCGAGCCGGTAGGACTCGCCGGGCAGGAACTCGCCCTCGACGAGGCACACCGTGGTGGCGCCCATGCCGCCGTGGTCCTGCCGCCGGCAGTTGTCGTACGTCTCGGCAGGCTCCAGGCCGGCCGAGGTGTCCAGCTCCAGCGCCACCGACCTGGCGGGCAGCGTGCCCCGGTTCGCGAAGGCCAGCGGCAGGTCCTGCTGCTCGCCGGCCGTCACCTCACCCTTGGGCTTCAGCTCGCCCAGGTGCAGGTCGGGTCCGCCGACGGTCAGCTTGGTGGTGACCGGCGTGACGCCGGCCCCCGCCACCCGGCCGGTGACCGCGATCTCGCCGCTCGCGCCGTTCTTGGCGTCCTTGGCGGCGGAGACCAGCAGGTCGAAGCTGTTGCCGGTCCCACCGGTCCCATCGCTCCCGACCGACAGGCCCTGCTGCTTACAGACGATCGCGGTGGCGCTCGTCGTGCAGTTGGGCCTGGGCTTGGCCGGGTCGAGCCGGACCGACGCCACTCCGGCGACCTTGGTCAGGTCGACGGTGACGGTGAACTCGCCCGGGAAGCTGTCCCCGGGGCCCACGTGGGCCAGCTCGTAGCGCAGGCTGCGCTCCTTCGAGGCGCCCGTGTCCGGGTAGGGCTGGAGCACCAGTGCGGAGGGGCCGCCGAGCGGGAAGACCGGTTCCGCGGCGAGCGCGGGGGCGGCCGCGCCGAGGCTCAGCGCCGCCAAGCCAGTAGCGGCCAAAAGGGAGATGCGCTTGTCCATGAAGATCGAGACCGCCGAGTACGGGTCTCGGTTGCCCCCTTCAGAGGGTGACGGGCATCACATGCAACCATCCGGACTGATCACCTGTCACTTATGTACGCGGCGGCGGGGTCTGCCCTCGGAGGGGGAGCGCAGAACCCGCCGCCGCGACACGTGTCACGGGCTCAGGCCTTCTTCGGAACCTCCGGTACCGGCAGCAGCAGCGGCAGCCGCAGCGCCCCGAAGGCCTCCTTCGGAACCGCCGGACGAGCCGGTTCCACCGCCGCCAGGCGGGTGTAGGCCGCGCCCTGCTCCGGCCGCGGGTCCTGCTCGCCCTTGTTCGGCCAGTACGACATCGCCCGCTCCGCCTGCGCCGTGATCGTCAGCGACGGATTGACGCCGAGGTTCGCGGAGACCGCCGAGCCGTCGACCACCGAGATCCCCGGGTGCCCGTACAGCCGGTGGTACGGGTCCACCACGCCCTCCTCGGCACGGGCGCCGATCGGGCAGCCGCCGAGGAAGTGCGCGGTCAGCGGGGTGCCCATCAGCTCGCCGATGTTGCTGCCGGGGAAGCCGTTGATCTCCTCGGCCAGCAGGGTGGCCGCCTCGGTGGCCTCCTTGATCTGCACCGGGTTCGGGGCGCCGTGCCCCTGGCGGGCGGTGAGCAGCCCCTTCCCGAGGCCGCCGGGCTTGCGGTACGTCGTCAGCGAGTTGTCCAGCGACTGCATGACGAGCCCGATGATCGTCCGCTCCGACCAGCGCCGGTTGGAGAGCGAGCGCGCCAGCTGCACCGGGTGCTTCGCGGTCCGGGCGAACCAGGCCCGTACCCGGTGCCTGCTGTACGGCACCTGGAGGACGGTCATGAACCCCATGGCGTTGGAGCCCTTGCCGTAGCGGACGGGCTCGATGTGGGTGTCGGCGTCGGGGTGCACGGACGAGGTGATCGCGACGCCCCGGGTGAAGTCGGCCCGCTGCTCCTCGCCGGGGCCCGGGCCGTGGCGCCTGCGGTAGCGGCGGTCGTCGGTCTGCGCGCCGACCAGGCCCTCGGAGTTGGTCCGGGTCAGCTCGCCGAGCCGGTCCGAGATCCGCGGGAGCAGCCCGTTGTCCTTCATGGTGTGCAGCAGGGTCTGGGTGCCGTACGTGCCCGCCGCGACGACCACGTACCGGGCGCGCAGCTCCTTGGCGGTGCCCCGGCGGCGGGCGTCCGTGGGGACGGTGCGGATGCGGTGGCCGCCGTCGGGGTGCTCGGCGAGCGCGGTCACGGTGGTCATCGGGTGGATGACGGCTCCGGCGCGCTCGGCGAGGTGGAGGTAGTTCTCGTTCAGGGTGTTCTTCGCGCCGTGGCGGCAGCCGGTCATGCATTCGCCGCATTCGGTGCAGGCCTTGCGGGCGGGGCCGGCGCCGCCGAAGTACGGGTCGGGGACCTCCTCGCCGGGGCGGGCGGTGCGGCTGCCGCCCGAGCCGTCCGCGTCCGCGCCGTCGCCGAAGTAGACGCCGACCGGGGCCATGTGGAAGGAGTCCCCGACGCCCATCTTCTCGGCGGCGGCCTTCAGGTGGACGTCGGAGGGGGTCATCGTCGGGTTGAGGCGTACGCCGAGCATCCGCTTGGCCTGGTCGTAGTACGGGGCGAGTTCCTCGCGCCAGTCCGTGATGGACGCCCACTGCCGGTCCTCGAAGAAGGCGGTGGGCGGCACGTACAGGGTGTTGGCGTAGTTGAGCGAGCCGCCGCCCACCCCGGCGCCCGCGAGCACCATCACGTTGCCGAGCAGGTGGATCCGCTGGATCCCGTACAGCCCGAGGGCCGGGGCCCACAGGTAGTTCCGCAGGTCCCAGCTGTTGCGGGGCAGGCTCTCGCGGGTGAACCGGCGCCCCGCCTCCAGGACGCCGACCCGGTACCCCTTCTCGGTCAGCCGCAGCGCCGAGACCGCTCCTCCGAAGCCCGATCCGATGACGATGACGTCATAGTCGTACCCGTTCTCGTTCTCGTTCTCGTTCTCGTTCTCGTCGGTGTTGTCCGACACTGCGGTGCCTCCCCGAGCGATGGTGCCTAACGGAATCGGAGCGTCTTCATGACCTTGAGGCTGCGCGTCATGAACGCCGCGTACTTCTCGTCGTCCATCCCCAGCGAGGGCGCCATCGGCAGCAGCCGCTGGTGGGCGACGGTCTGGGCCTCGGTGTACTTGAGGATGCCCTCGGAGCCGTGCCGGCGGCCGAGGCCGGAGTCCTTCATGCCGCCCATGGGCGCCTGGGCGCTGCCGTAGGCCGGGGCGTAGCCCTCGTTGATGTTGACGGTGCCGGTGCGCAGGCGGGCGGCGACGGCATGGCCGCGGCGGGCGTCCTTGGTCCAGACGCTGGAGTTGAGCCCGTACGCGGTGGAGTTGGCCTGCGCGATCGCCTCGTCCTCGTCGGTGAACCGGTAGACGGAGACGACCGGGCCGAAGGTCTCCTCGCCGCAGACCGCCATCGGCGCCTCGACCCCGTCGAGGATGGTGGGCTCGTAGAAGAGCGGGCCGATGTCGGGGCGGGCGGCGCCGCCCGCGACCAGGGTGGCGCCCTTGGCGACGGCCTCGTCGACGTGCCGCTGCACGGTCTCCAGCTGGCGCTCGCCGACCAGCGAGCCCATGTCCGCGCCGTACGCGAGGGAGGCGCCGAGCCGCATGGCCTTCGTACGGGCGGCGAAGCGCTCGACGAACGTGTCGGCGATGGAGGCGTGGACGTACAACCGCTCGATGGAGATGCACAGCTGGCCGGCGGAGGAGAAGCAGGCGCGGACGGCGCCCGCGGCGGCCTTCTCGATGTCGGCGTCGGCGAGGACGAGCATGGCGTTCTTGCCGCCGAGTTCGAGGGTGACCCCGACCAGGCGGGCGGCCGCGCCCCGGGCGACCTCGCGGCCGGTGCGGGTGGAGCCGGTGAAGGAGACGTAATCGGCGTGCCGCACCACCTCGGGGCCGACGACGGGTCCGTCGCCGAGGACGATCTGGAAGACCTCGGCGGGCAGTCCGGCCTCGATCAGCAGGTCACGGGCCCACAGGGCGGTGAGCGCGGTCTCGGTGTCGGGCTTCATGACGACGGCGTTGCCGGAGACGAAGGCGGGCAGCGCGTCGCCGACGGAGAGTTCGAGGGGGTAGTTCCACGGGGCTATCTGGCCGACGACCCCACGCGGCTGGCGCAGCTCGGTGACCTTGGTGAGGGTGGGGATGGCGCCCGTGTGGCCCTTGGGGCGCAGGTACGAGGGAGCCTTGCGGCCGTAGTGGCGGGCGGCGACGGCGACGGCCTGGACCTCCTCGTGGGCGTGCAGGCGGGCCTTGCCGGTCTCCAGCTGGATGAGGTCGAGCACCTCGGCCTGGCGGGCCAGGACCAGGTCGTGGAAGCGGAGCAGTACGGCGGCCCGCTTGCGTACGGGGACGGCGGCCCAGGCGCCCTGGGCGGCGCGGGCCCGGTCGAAGGCCTCGGCGACGTCCTCGGGGGTGGCCTCGGGGAGGTCCGCCAGCTTGGCCCCGGTGAAGGGGGTGTGGTTGGCGGTCCGGCCGGAGCCGATCACTCCGCGCGTGAGCCGGGTGACCAGGTCGGGGGTCACCACGTCGGCGGCGGTACGGGCACCGGCCGGGGCGGGAGCGACCGGGTTGGTGGGCTGCGGTGCGCTGCGGAGGGGGGCCGGGGCCTGCGAGTCCGTCATGGCGGTGAGCGTATTCCGCCCGGGGGCCTTTGGGTACCCGTCGGTAACCGGATTTTGCCATTTCCGCCAGCGATCGCTGGCAGGATGACGGAATAGGCCCGGAAAAGCTCAGGGCTTCCCGGCTGGCGGTTCCCAGCCGCTGAGCACGACGTCGAACTGCTGACGGGTCGTGCTCCAGTCGGCGACGGGGCTCGACATGTAGATCGCGTACTCGGTGCCGTCCGGGGCGACGTACATCTGCTCGATGGCCCGGCGCGGTCCTGCGTGCGTGCCCTTCTCGGTCCAGCTGAAGTCCCAGAGCGCGGCCCGGGTGCTGTCCCGGAAGGTGTTCTGGTTCAGCCGCTGCTTCTTGTAGTCCGTCCGCTTCGCGACCTGCTTCTCCAGGTCGGTCAGGTGCTCGTACGGGTTCTCGTAGTCCGGGGTCGGGTCGGCGGCGATCCGGATGAAGTGCTTCCCGTTGTCCGGGGTGTAGTCGATCTGGTCGCCGTCCATCTGGCGCTTCCAGCCCGCCGGGACGAAGAGGGTGAAGCCGGTGGGGTCGGTGACCTGGGTGTAGCCCGCGGGCGGGGCGTCCTCTTCGGCGCTGTCCTGCTGGTCGGGGGCGCTCGCGTTCTTGTCGGAGCCGCCGTCCTTCCCCGCCTCCGCGTCCCCGGTGAACTTCAGGACGCCGAAGACGGCGCCGCCGCCGACCAGCGCCGCCACGAGGGCGACGGCGGCGGCCCGCTTGATCCGCCCGCCGCCTGTGGCCGCCGGTGCGGGCGCGGGGCCGGGCTGTTCGGGCAGGGCCGCGGTGCGCGCCGGGTCGGGGGCCGGGGCGGGAGCGGGCTCCGCTTCCGGCTGCGGTTCCTCGGCGGCGTCGGCGAGTTCCTCCGGAGTCACCGCGCGCGTGGGTACGTACGCCTGCGCCGCCTTCGGCGGCCGGCCCTCCATCGCCTCGATCAGCATCCGCTCGGTCTCCTGCGCCGAGGGCCGCTCGTCGGGGTCCTTGCGCAGCAGGGCCGTGATGACCGGGCCCAGCGCCCCCGACTGCCGCAGCGCCGGCGGCTCGTCGTTGACCACGGCCTGGAGGCTGGAGATGGGCGAGGTGCGGCGGAACGGCGAGCGCGCCTCGACCGCCGTGTAGAGGGTCGCGCCCAGCGACCACAGGTCGGAGGCGGTGCCGGGGGTGCCGCCGGTGACCCGCTCCGGAGCCAGGTAGTCGATGGAGCCGACGATCTCGCCGGTCCGCGTGATGGAGGAGTCGCCCTCGATCGCGGCGATGCCGAAGTCCGTGAGCAGGACCCGGCCGTCCTTGGCGAGCAGCACGTTGCCGGGCTTGACGTCCCGGTGCAGGACGCCGACCGCGTGCGCGGCGCGCAGCGCGCCCAGTACGTGCAGGCCGATCCGGGCCGCCTCGGCGGGCTCGATCCGGCCGGCCGCCTTGGCCGCGTCCGCGAGGGAGGGGCCGTCGATGTACTCCATGACGATCCACGGCCGGTCGTCGTGCTCCAGTACGTCGTGGACGACCACGACCGCCGGGTGCTGGATCCGGGCCGCGGCCCGGGCCTCCTTCTGGGTCCGGGCGTGCAGCACCTCCCGGTCGGCCTGGGCCACGTACAGACCCGCCGTCAGTTCCTTGACGGCGACGGTCCTGTGCAGCAGCTCGTCATGCGCGCGCCACACCTTGCCCATGCCGCCGCTGCCGATGGGCTCCACGAGCCGGTACCGGCCAGCGAGCACCGCGCCCGCACCTGTCTGCTGTTCCACGAAACCCCGCCACTCTGTGCACTTCGGGCCAGATTACGGAGCGCCCGGGGCTCCCGGAACCGTGAAGGCGCGGTTCCGGCAGCACTGTGACGCAATCGCCGTACTGAGTCACCGTCAGTCGGCCTCAGCCGCCTGATTTGTAACTCCCCGTGGCCTTTTCGAAGACCTCGGTGACCTTGCCTTCGCCGTCCTGCGGACCGGTCACCATGACGACGTGGTAGCTGCCGCCGAGCGCCACGACGAAATTCCGGGCAACGACGCTGCGGCCGTTGCCGTCGATCCACGTGTACCGGCCGGTGACGCGGAGCTGGCTGCCGACCTTGGTGGTCTTCACGTCGCCGCCGCTGGCCCAGGTCGAGGACCGGTACGGGGCCAGCTCCGGCTCCTTGTCCTTCTGGTACGTCGCCGGGTCGGGATTGCCGTCGACCTTGTCCCGGCCGGGGACGACGGTCAGGACGTACTCCCCGTCGGTGTACCGGACCTGCCCGGCCTCGTTCATCCCGCGCCGCTCCCAGCCGCTGGGGACGGCGATCTCGAAGTGCTCGGGGTCCTGTTGGGTGGTGTAGCCGGGAGGAGCGGGGGCGGAGGCGGGCTGGCTGAGCGTCGACTTCGGCGACGCCGAAGCCGAAGCCGGGGCGGACGGGGACCGGGACCGGGACTGGGACTGCGCGGGGGGCTTGGCGACGGCGGCGGGCTGCTGCTGCTCGTTTCTCGGCAGGAAGAGGATGGCGTAGGCCACGGCCCCGGCGAGCAGGACCAGGACGCCGAGGAGGAGGGTCCGCCCGAGGGAGCGGGGCTTGCGGGAGGCGGCGGGATTGCGGTGGCGGCCGTGCAGCTCGCCCCGCCGGCGTACGACGGGCAGCCGCGCGGGATCCGGCTCCGGCATCGGGAGCGCGGCGAGGGCGCCGTCCGGCTCGGGGGCGGACCGTACGAGCGAGCGCAGCCAGCCGCGGAGCTCCTCGAAGTCGGGGCGCTCGGTGGGGTCCTGGCGCAACAGCGACTCCACGATGGGGCGCAGCGGGCCGCACTCCTCGGCGAAGGCCGGGGACTCGGCGCAGACCATGTCGACGAGCTCGGTGACGCTGTCCTCGGGGTACGGGGCGTGCCCCTGGACCGCGCGGTACAGCAGCGCGCCGAGCCCCCAGAGGTCGGTGGCGGGCCCGACGGGCGCGGCCAGCTGCCAGGGCCCGGTGACGGACCCGGCCTGCTCGGGAGCCCACCGCTCGGTGACGGCCCCGACCACGGCCATCCGGGTCAGCCGAGCCCGCTCGGCCCCCAGCCCCCGGAGCCCGCCCTCGCCCCAGCCCCCGGCTTCCCGGCGCTCGGCGCCCTGCGGTCCGGCGGCCTGGCCGGGGCGGGGGGACGCGGCCGCGTCCGAGGCGTCGGACCCGTTCGGCCGAAGCCGGCCGGGCTCGCCGGACGGCAGGTACGAGGCCATGCTCGGGCCCTCGGTGCCGTGCGGCGGGCGGGGCTGGCCGGGCTGGCCCGGGCGGAGGTAGGCGGTCGGGTCCGGGGCTTCGGCCTGGCGATAGCCCTCGGGCAGGGCCAGTTGCGCGGGCAGCGCGGGACGGACCGGCGCCGGGTCGGGCCGCGAGTCGGGCTCCTGCTCCGGCCCCGGCTCCGACGGCTCCGGCCCCGACAGCTCCGGCCCCGGCTGCGACAGCTCCGGCTCCGACGGCTCCGGCTGCGACGGCTCGGCGGGCAGAAGTGCGGCCTGCCGGCGCGGCGTGGCCCCGTGCCACGGCGCACTCGTACCGGTCTCCGGCCCCCCGTACGGGTACGAGTACCCCTGCGGGAGGGTCGACCCCTGCGGCCTCGGCTCCGGCGCGGACTCGGACCCGCCCTTGCGCTGCTCGGTGACCCGCGCGGCGGCGGCCTGCGCCCCCGCCCGGTACGCGGCGATGGCCCCGGCCCGGGCGGCGGCCTTGAGGTCGGACCGCTCCCCCGTCGCCCCGGGGGTGATGTGGTCGGAGTACCGCGGGCCGGTGTCGTAGCCGGGCGCCACGAGCGGCGCATAACCGGCCGCGCCCGGACCACCGTCCGGCCCGTCGCCCGCCGAATCACCCTGAGCACCCCGTACGTCCAACCCCGCACCGGGCGGCACACCCCTGCCCGGGTCCCGGCCTAAGGCGGCCATGCCGTTCGGCCCCGTGCCCCAATCCGCAGTCCCGACAGGAGGAGGAGACGGAGGAGGCGGCCGGTCGTCCCAGAACTCGGACTCGGTACGGGGCGCGGGCGCGGACTCCCGGGGGACCGGGTCGTAGCCGCACAGGGCGTCCTCCGCGGCGCCCACCGCCAGGCCCGTCAGGACGACCCGGCCGTCATCGCATATCAACACGGTCCGGACCGTGATGTTCCGGTGCGTCCAGCCGTGCGCGTGCAGCACCCGCAGCGCCGTCAGCACGTCCGCCGCGACCTCGGCCGCCCGGTACGGGCTCAGCGGTTCATCGGCGATCAGCGCGGCCAGCGGGCGCGCCGGCACCAACTCGCTCACTATCCACAGCGACCCGCCCTCGGCGAACACGTCGAAGACCTGGTCCAGCCGCGGATGGTCCGGCACGGACGCGGCCGCCTGCGCCGCGGCGATCGCCCGGCGCACGGCCGGGAGCTCTCCCCCGGCCGCCGCCGGAGGCCTCGGCGTCTCCCCGTCGAGCAGCTCGGCATCCACGATCTCCGGCAACGGCACCTGCCGTACCAGGACTTCCTGCCCGCTGCGCGTGTCGAAGGCGCGGGTCTCGACCAGTTCGTACTCGTCCGACGGCGGCAGCGGCAGACGGTAGCGGTCGGCCAGGATCCGGCCCGCGTAGTCCTCCACTTCGCCTCCCCCGAGTGCCGGGGCGCACGTCCCCCATGGCCCCGCTGCCACGATACGTCGCGCAGGCCGCCCGCGTCCCGAGCCTGCAAAGGCTCGTCACCGGTGACCCGTCACTCGTCAACGCCCGGCTCGGCGGCCCCGGCGGAGCAATTCAGCCCAGGGGCTGGAACGTCTGGAACGCCGTGTTGCGCATCGTCGTGCATTCCGGGGCGTCCCACTGGTCCGCCGGGCAGCTGATCATGATGGCGTAGCCGTGCTTCGCGTCCACCTTGAAGCCGCGGTTGAGCACGCGGACCTTGATGCCCTTCTGCTCCCGCTCGAACTCCCAGTCCGCGACGGTCGGGTAGCCGTTGTACTCCGTCGGGTCGATCCGGATCGTGCGGTAGTTCGTGCTGCTGCTCGCCGTTCCGGCGACCGCCTCGGCCCATGCGGCGCGGGCGTCGTTGCCGGGGCTGGCGGTGTAGTCGACCTGAATGCGCGGGAAGCCGCCGTCACGGTTGTATATCGCGCCGGAGTTCTCGCCGGCTATGCCCATCACCTTGAAGCCCGACGGCATCGCCATCGAGAAGTGGAACCCCGGGTCCGTCACCTTCGCGTAGCCCTCGGGGAGCCCGGCTCCGGGACCGCCCGAGGTCGAACCCTGCCCCTGGCTCTGCCCTTGGCCCTGGCTCTGCCCCTGGCTGGTGCCCTGGCTCTGCTGCCCGCCCGGGGACTGCCCCTGGCTCGGCTGGCTGCCGGCACCGCCGTTGGCCGTGCCGCCCTTGCCCGAGGTGGCGCCGGCCTCGCCGGTCTTCGCGGACGAGCTGGGATTCGGGCTGCCGGAGACCGTCGTACCCGGGCCGCCCTTGCCCTCTTCCTTCTTCTTGTCGGCCGCGTCGTCACCGCTGACCGCGTACGCGATGAGCGAACCGATCGCGGCGAGCACGACGACCACACCCGCTATCGCGAGGGCGATGGTACGGCGGGACATGACGTCGGTGAGCGGAGCCGCGACCGGTGAGGGCCTGCCCGACGCCGGTGCGGAGGCCGGGGATTCGGCCGCCGAGGCGGCCGAGGCCGCCGTGGTCGCCGCCGCGGCGGCCGCGGCCTTGCGGGTCGCCTTCAGCGCCGCGCGGGCCCGATCGCGCTGCTCGCGCTCAAGCCGATCGCGCTCCTTCTTCTCCGCCTTCTCGGCCGCCCTTTCGGCCGCCTTTTCGGCTGTGGCCTTGGCCGCGGCCTCCTGGGCGTCGGCCAGCGAGATCTGCCGGGTCTCCTCGACGGCCGGGGCGAGGACGGGAGCCGGCACCGGCTCCGGCGCGTTGACGACGGCGGTGAGCATCGCCCGCGCGCGCTCGTCGTCGAGGCGGCGGGCCGGGTCCTTGGCCAGCAGTCCGTAGATGACCTCGGTCAGCGGACCCGCGTTCTTGGGCGGCTCCACCGGCTCGGTCATCACGGCCGTGAGGGTGGCGAGTGCGGAGCCCTTGTCGTACGGGGGCACGCCCTCGACGGCGGCGTACAGCAGTCCGCCGAGGGACCACATGTCGGCGGGCGGGCCGGGCTTCTGGCCGCGGGCGCGCTCGGGGGAGATGTACGAGGGGGCGCCGACGAGCATGCCGGTGGAGGTGACGGAGGGGTCGCCCTCGACCTGTGCGATGCCGAAGTCGGTGAGGACGACGCGGCCGGTGCGGGCGATGAGCACGTTGGACGGCTTCACGTCGCGGTGCAGGATGCCCTGGCCGTGCGCGGCGCGCAGTACGTCGAGGACGGCGAGGCCGACCTCGGCGGCGCGGTGGGGAGTCAGCGGGCCCTGTTCACGGATGAACTCGGCCAGCGAGGGGCCCTCGATGAGCTCCATGACGATCCACGGGCGCTCGTCCTCGTCCACGACGTCGAAGACGGTGACGGCGCCGCCGCTGCGGATCCGGGCAATGGCCTTGGCTTCGCGCAGCGTACGGGTGATGAGGCGGCGCTTCTCGTCCTCGTCGACGCCGGTGCTGAAGCGGAGTTCCTTGACCGCGACCGTCCGGCCGAGGGTCTCGTCCTCGGCGCGCCAGACGGTGCCCATGCCGCCCTTGCCGAGCACTTCGCGCAGCCGGTAGCGGCGCGCGAGCAGCCGCCCCTCGGCTCCCGCGCCCTCGGCGGCCTTTGCGGCAGCGGCCTTGACGGCAGCGGCAACGGCATCGGCCTTCTCGACCACGGGGTTCGCCCCGGCAGACGCACCGGCGGACTTGCCCGGGTCCGGCTCCACCACGGCCGAGCCCGCGGACTTCGCGTCCTGCGACGCACCGCCACCGGCTCTGTCCGCATCCGCGTCTGCCGCCGACTCGGCGGCGGGCACGGCAGGCTCGCCCGGGTCGGCCTTGGCCGCAGCCGGCTCCTTGTCCTTCGGCTCCGCCGACACGGCAGACCCACCGGCGGACTTGCTCAGGTCGGCCCCGGCCGCGGGCGGGGCGGCGGGCTCGTTGTCCTCCGGTTTGGCCACGGGCGAGGCGGCAGGCTTCGCAGCCCCCGGCTTCACCGCCTGTCCGGCGTCACGCTCCGCCGCGGCCGAGGCGGCAGGCTTCGCCGCACGCGCAGCCTCCTGCTTCGCCGCAGGCGACTCGGCGGGCGACTCGGTGTGCTCCGGCTTCGACATGCGTCCCCTCTGCGATCGTGCCGCCTGCTGCCCCGGGGATCCCCGGTGGGCCGCTCCGGGAAAACCCGTGCGGTAACCCGCCCCGGCAGAACCCTCATTGTTCCTCACTCCGCAACGGACGGGCGCCCCGGGTCCGCGGTTCCCCCCTCCGCATCCCGGAGTTACAACGGAACGATGTCGGGCGCCCCCAGCCGCGCGGCATCCGCCGTCTGGTCGTCCGGCTGACGCTGCGATTCCCGTTCCGCCAGCACCCGCTTCTCGTAGTGTTCCACTTCCTTCTCGATCTGCTGCTTGTCCCACCCCAGGACCGGAGCCATCAGCTCCGCACACTCCCGCGCCGACCGCGTCCCCCGGTCGAAGGTCTCGATCGAGATCCGCGTCCGCCGCGTCAGCACGTCGTCCAGATGCCGCGCCCCCTCGTGCGAAGCCGCGTAGACCACCTCCGCCCGCAGGTAGTCGTCCGCCCCGCCCAGCGGCTGCCCCAGCCCCGGGTCCGCCGCGATCAGGTCCAGCAGTTCGTCCGTCATCGCGCCGTACCGGTTCAACAGGTGCTCCACCCGCACCACATGAAGGCCCGTCCGGGCCGCGATCCCGGCCCGCCCGTTCCACAGCGCCCGGTACCCCTCCGCCCCCACCAGCGGCACGTCCTCCGTCACGCACTCCGCGACCCGCTGGTCCAGCCCGTGCACCGCCTCGTCGACCGCGTCCTTCGCCATGACCCGGTACGTCGTGTACTTGCCGCCCGCAACCACCACCAGCCCCGGCACGGGATGCGCCACCGTGTGCTCGCGCGAGAGCTTGCTCGTCGCGTCCGACTCCCCGGCCAGCAGTGGCCGCAGGCCCGCGTACACCCCCTGGACGTCGTCCCGCGTCAGCGGCACGGCCAGCACCGAGTTCACGTGCTCCAGCAGGTAGTCGATGTCCGCGCTGGACGCCGCCGGATGCGCCTTGTCCAGGTCCCAGTCCGTGTCCGTCGTGCCCACGATCCAGCTCCGGCCCCACGGGATGACGAAGAGGACCGACTTCTCCGTACGCAGGATCAGCCCGGTCGAGGAGTGGATCCGGTCCTTCGGTACGACCAGGTGGATGCCCTTCGACGCCCGGACGTGGAACTGCCCCCGCTCCCCGATCAGCGCCTGCGTGTCGTCCGTCCACACCCCCGTCGCGTTCACGACCTGCCGCGCGCGGATCTCGTACTCGCCCCCGCCCTCCACGTCCTGCACACGCGCCCCGACGACCCGCTCGCCCTCCCTCAGGAAGCCGACCACCCTCGCCCGGTTGGCGCACTGCGCCCCGTACGCCGACGCCGTCCGCACCAGAGTGGCCACGTACCGCGCATCGTCCATCTGGGCGTCGTAGTACTGCAGGGCGCCCACCAGTGCGTCCTTGCGCAGCGCCGGGGCCACCCGCAGCGCGCGCTTGCGCGACAGGTGCCGGTGCACCGGCAGCCCCCGCCCGTGCCCGCTGGACACCGACATCGCGTCGTACAGCGCGACGCCCGATCCGGCGTAGAACCGCTCCCAGACCTTGTGCTGGAGCGGGTACAGGAACGGCACGGGCTTCACCAGGTGCGGAGCGAGCCGCTCCAGCAGCAGGCCGCGCTCCTTCAGGGCCTCCCGGACGAGGGCGAAGTCGAGCATCTCCAGATACCGCAGGCCGCCGTGGATCAGCTTGCTCGACCGGCTGGAGGTGCCGGACGCCCAGTCCCTGGCCTCCACCAGCCCCGTCGAGAGGCCTCTGGTCGCGGCGTCGAGCGCGGTGCCCGCGCCGACCACGCCCGCGCCCACCACCAGCACGTCCAGTTCCCGCTCGGCCATCCGGGCGAGCGCCTCTTCGCGCTGGACCGGCCCCAGTGTCGCTGTCCTCACTGCTGCCTCCCGTCGGTGCGGTCGCTCCCGCTCGGTGCGGGTGACCCCGCTCACATCCCCCCTCACGATTCTGACCCGCCGTACCGACATCAGCCACCGCCTGTGGACAACACAACGGCGACCATCACCCCGTAATACGACACATCGGTCATATATACGCCTAGTCTGACATCGCGCCAGCTCCACACTCCACCTGCACGGTCCACAGGGCTTGCGCACCCAGCCCCCTCATGCATGCCAGGGAAGGGACGGCACCCCATGCCCGCAGATCTCGCCGTCATCGGACTCGGCCACCTCGGCCTCCCGCTGGCGCAGGCGGCCGTCGCCGCCGGAATCGAGACGGTCGGCTACGACAGCGGTCCGACGGCGGCAATGGCCGCGGACCCGGCCACGGCCACGCCCGCGGTCACCTCCACCGCCACGGACTCCACCCTCACCGCCGCCGAGATCCGCCGCATGTCGGCCGCCGGCTTCCGGATCACCACCAACCCCGCCGAACTCGGCCGGGTCCGCACCGCCGTCATCTGCGCCCCCACCCAACTCGGCGCCGACCGCGCCCTCGACCTCTCCGCCGTCGGCGAGGCGGGCCGCACGCTCGCCGCCCGGCTGCGCCCGCACACCACCGTCATCCTCGAATCCGCCGCCCACCCGGGTGTCACCGAGGACTACTTGCGCCCCATCCTGGAGGAGGGCTCCGGACTGCGCGCCGGCCGGGACTTCCACCTCGCGTACTCCCCCAGCCGCCTCGACCCCGGCAACCGGACGCACGGCATCGCCAACACGCCCAAGGTGATCGGCGGCCTCACCCCCGCCTGCACCGAGTCCGCGCACGCCTTCTACGCCCGCCTCACCGAGAAGGTCGTCCGGGCGCGCGGCCTGCGCGAGGCCGAGACCGTACAGCTCCTGGAGACCAACTACCGGCACGTCAACATCGCCCTCATGAACGAGATGGCGGTGCTCTGCCACGACCTCGGCGTCGACCTCTGGGACGTCATCCGCTGCGCCGAGACCAAGCCGTACGGGTTCCAGGCCTTCCGGCCCGGCCCGGGGGTCGGCGGCCGCAGCGTCCCCCTCGACCCCAACTACCTCCCCCACACCACGCGCACCCCGGGCCACCCCCTCCGCATGGTCGGCCTGGCACAGGAGATCAACGGCCGGATGCCTCAGTACGTCATCCAACGCTCCGCCACCCTGCTGAACGAGCACGGGAAATCGGCCCGCGGGGCGCGCGTCCTGCTGCTCGGCGTCACGTACAAGCCCGACCTCGGCGACCAGGAGGGCTCACCGGCCCGCGAGATCGCCAGCCGGCTGCTCGACCTCGGGGCGCTGGTCAGCTACCACGATCCGTACGTCGCCGGATGGCGCGTCAGGGACCGGCCCGTCCCCCGTGCCGAATCGTTGTACGAGGCCGCCGCGAACGCCGATCTGACGATCCTGCTCCAGCACCACCGCACGTACGACCTCCAAGGCCTCGCGGTGAAGGCGCAGTTGCTGCTGGACACCCGCGGGGCCAGCCCGGCGGGGGCGGCGCACCGGCTCTGACCGGGCCGGATCGTGCCGGACCGGGCCCGGACCGGGCCCGGAAAACGCGTCAGCGGATGTCGGAGCCGCCTGCTAGCCTGCGGCGACTTATCTCATCCATACGTCCTCGGCCGACCTCCGCGGAAACCCGTATGCCCGAATCCCTGGGGGGGATTTCCACCATGAGCCAGCACATCCAGCCGCCCGCACCCGAGTCCGACGCCGCCGCCGGCTCCGCGATCCCGGCCGCCGCCGTCCCGTACCCCGCCGAGCCCGCCCGCACCGGCAACATCGGCCTGGGCATCGCCGCGGCCGTGGTCGCCGCCCTGGTCGCGGCCGGCGTGTACGGCGGGATCATGAACGCGATCGACCGCCAGGTCGGCTACGCGGCGGTCGGCGTCGGCCTGCTGATCGGCTTCGTCGCCGGAAAGCTCGGCGGCAAGAACCCGGTGCTCCCCGTGGTCGGCGCGGTCCTCTCCCTCGGCGCCGTCTACCTCGGCCAGGTCTTCGCCATCGCGCTGGCCCTGGCCGACTACGGCCACGTCGGCCTCGGCGAGGTCCTCGACAAGGCGGGCTTCGGCGGCCTGCACGACATCTGGCAGGAGGCCACGGACGCGATGGACTACGTCTTCCTCGCCATCGGCGGCTTCGTGGCGTTCGGCGCCGCGAAGAAGGCCAGCGACTGAGGCTGCGCCTGACGGGCGGCGCAGGACCGCCCGCCCGCCCGCCCCGGCGTCGCCGGCGCGCGACCCGGCCGCCGGGGACGACGGTATTCCGCAGGAGGGTGCGCGCTTCCTGTTCGCGTGCCTGATCATCTCGGCGGCGTTCCTGATCCCGTGGGACCTGCTCATGCGCCGCCGCATGGAGGGCAGGGCCGGAGCTGAACCGCCGAACGCCGAAGGGCCGGCTCCCGATCCGGGGAGCCGGCCCTTCGTGCGTACGCGCCGACTACGGTCAGCGGCGGTGCTGGGAGTCCGCGACCGTGACCTCCACGCGCTGGAACTCCTTGAGCTCGCTGTAGCCGGTGGTGGCCATCGAGCGGCGCAGGGCGCCGAAGAGGTTCATGGAGCCGTCCGGGGTGTGCGACGGGCCGGTGAGGATCTCCTCGGTGGTGCCGACCGTACCCAGGTCGACCTTCTTGCCGCGCGGGACGTCCTCGTGGACGGCCTCCATGCCCCAGTGGTGGCCCTTGCCGGGCGCGTCGGTGGCACGGGCCAGCGGGGAGCCCATCATCACGGCGTCGGCGCCGCAGGCGATGGCCTTGGGGAGGTCTCCGGACCAGCCCACGCCGCCGTCGGCGATGACGTGCACGTAGCGGCCGCCGGACTCGTCCATGTAGTCGCGGCGGGCCGCGGCCACGTCCGCGACGGCGGTGGCCATCGGCACCTGGATGCCGAGCACGTTGCGCGTGGTGTGCGCGGCGCCGCCGCCGAAGCCGACCAGGACACCCGCGGCGCCGGTGCGCATCAGGTGCAGGGCCGCGGTGTACGTGGCGCAGCCGCCGACGATGACCGGGACGTCGAGCTCGTAGATGAACTGCTTCAGGTTCAGCGGTTCGGCGGCGCCCGAGACGTGCTCCGCCGACACGGTGGTGCCGCGGATCACGAAGATGTCCACGCCCGCGTCCACGACGGCCTTGGAGAACTCGGCGGTGCGCTGCGGGGAGAGCGCGGCGGCGGTGACGACACCGGAGTCGCGGACCTCCTTGATGCGCTGCCGGATCAGGTCCGCCTGGATCGGGGCGGAGTAGATCTCCTGGAGACGGCGGGTGGCGGCGTCCTCGTCGAGTTCCGTGATCTCGTCGAGCAGCGGCTGCGGGTCCTCGTACCGGGTCCACAGGCCTTCGAGGTTCAGCACGCCGAGGCCGCCGAGCTCGCCGATGCGGATGGCGGTCTGCGGGGAGACGACCGAGTCCATGGGGGCGGCGAGGAACGGGAGCTCGAAGCGGTAGGCGTCGATCTGCCAGGCGATCGAGACCTCCTTCGGGTCCCGCGTACGCCGGCTCGGGACGATGGCGATGTCGTCGAACGCGTACGCCCTGCGGCCGCGCTTGCCGCGCCCGATCTCGATCTCAGTCACGTGTGGTGGCCTTTCCTCTGGGTCTGCCCGTCCAGTATCCCCGAACCCCGGCGCCCCGCGTTCCGGTGACCGCTGTACGGACGCACGGCGAAGGGGGCGGGTCCGGCCGGACCCGCCCCCTTCATGCGCTGTCGGTTCAGCCCTTGCGGCTGTAGTTCGGCGCCTCGACCGTCATCTGGATGTCGTGCGGGTGGCTCTCCTTGAGGCCCGCCGACGTGATGCGGACGAAGCGGCCGCGGTCCTGGAGCTCCGGCACCGTACGGCCGCCGACGTAGAACATCGACTGGCGCAGGCCGCCGACGAGCTGGTGCACGACCGCGGAGAGCGGGCCGCGGTACGGGACCTGGCCCTCGATGCCCTCGGGGATGAGCTTGTCGTCGCCGCCCACGCCCTCCTGGAAGTAGCGGTCCTTGGAGAAGGAGCGCTGGTCGCCGCGGGTCTGCATCGCGCCGAGCGAGCCCATGCCGCGGTACGACTTGAACTGCTTGCCGTTGATGAAGAGCAGCTCGCCCGGGGACTCCTCGCAGCCCGCGAGCAGCGAGCCGAGCATCACCGTGTCTGCGCCGGCGACGAGCGCCTTGGCGATGTCGCCGGAGTACTGCAGGCCGCCGTCGCCGATGACCGGGACGCCGGCCGCCTTCGCGGCGAGCGAGGCCTCGTAGATGGCGGTGACCTGCGGAACGCCGATGCCGGCGACGACGCGGGTGGTGCAGATGGAGCCGGGGCCGACGCCGACCTTGATGCCGTCGCAGCCGGCGTCGATCAGTGCCTGGGCGCCGTCACGGGTGGCGATGTTGCCGCCGATGACGTCGACGGAGGAGTTCGACTTGATCTTGGCGACCATGTCGCCGACGAGCCGGGAGTGGCCGTGGGCGGTGTCGACGACGATGAAGTCGGCGCCCGCCTCGATCAGCGCCTGGGCGCGGTCGTACGCGTCGCCGGCGACGCCGACCGCGGCGCCGACCAGGAGGCGGCCGCCCTTGTCCTTGGCGGCGTTCGGGTACTTCTCGGCCTTGACGAAGTCCTTGACCGTGATGAGGCCCTTGAGGATGCCCGCCTCGTCGACCAGCGGAAGCTTCTCGATCTTGTGGCGGCGCAGCAGCTCCATGGCGTCCACGCCGGAGATGCCGACCTTGCCCGTGACCAGCGGCATCGGGGTCATGACCTCGCGCACCTGGCGGCTGCGGTCCGACTCGAAGGCCATGTCGCGGTTGGTGACGATGCCGAGCAGCTTGCCCGCCGGGTCGGTCACCGGCACGCCGGAGATGCGGAACTTCGCGCACAGCTCGTCGGCCTCGCGCAGCGTCGCGTCGGGGTGCACCGTGATCGGGTCGGTGACCATGCCGGACTCGGAGCGCTTGACCAGGTCGACCTGGTTGGCCTGGTCGGCGATCGACAGGTTGCGGTGCAGAACGCCGACGCCGCCCTGGCGGGCCATCGCGATGGCCATGCGGGCCTCGGTGACCTTGTCCATGGCGGCGGACAGCAGCGGCACGTTCACGCGGACGTTGCGCGAGATCAGGGAAGAGGTGTCGATGGCATCAGGCGACATGTCCGACGCGCCCGGCAGCAGCAGCACGTCGTCGTAGGTCAGTCCGAGCGTGGCGAATTTGTCGGGCACTCCGTCGGCGGTCATGACACCTTCCCAAATGGTCTTGCTCAGCGCGGATGTCCATGCTAACGGGATCCCGACGCGTCTCATTCCACGACCAAGGTCAAGCAGCATTTTCGTCTGTTCCTACGAGGACGCAGGGATCCGGCCCGCGCCCCGACTACTGCTCCGCGAGCGCGCGCAGCCGACTGAGGGCACGGTGCTGGGCCACCCGCACCGCACCGGGGGACATCCCGAGCATCTGCCCGGTCTCCTCGGCCGTCAGGCCGACCGCCACCCGCAGTACGAGGAGCTCGCGCTGGTTCTCCGGAAGGTTGGCCAGCAGCTTCTTGGCCCAGGCGGCGTCGCTGCTCAGCAGCGCCCGCTCCTCCGGACCCAGCGAGTCGTCGGGCCGCTCCGGCATCTCGTCGGAGGGCACGGCCGTGCTGCCCGGGTGCCGCATGGCGGCCCGCTGCAGGTCGGCGACCTTGTGCGCGGCGATGGCGAAGACGAAGGCCTCGAAGGGCCGGCCGGTGTCCCGGTACCGCGGCAGCGCCATCAGGACGGCGACGCAGACCTCCTGCGCGAGGTCCTCCACGAAGTGGCGGGCGTCACCCGGGAGCCGCGAGAGCCGGGTTCTGCAGTAGCGGATCGCCAGCGGGTGCACGAAGGCGAGCAGATCGTGCGTCGCCTGCTCGTCACCCTCGACCGCTCGGCGTACGAGCGCGCTGACGGCCCCGGCGCTGCCGCCTTTGGCGGCGCCGGTGGAGCCTGTGGCCGTGGGTGACCCCGGGGCCTCGTCGTCGCGCATCAATCCATGGTGCCTTGGCGCCGGAGCATTCGCGGCACCACGGCCCGTGTTGTGCGTCGAAGCGTTATGAGCGGGTGCGCCTGAGCTCGTCACTGCGCCCTCCCCTCCCGCTCGACCGAATACTCCCCGAGGCCCCATCCCAGAAAATGCGCCACACCTCAAGCATGCGGCATCGCGCGCGAAGCGACACGTCCCCCGATTGTGCCCCGCCCATCCCCGGGTGCGCACCGGGTACGGCGGGACGGGAACGGACCAGCACTCGACGAGCTCTCGACGAGCTCTCGACGGGCACGCGCAGGGACGGCCGGGGCGGCCGCGGACGGCCGAAGGCGGCCGGGCGTACAGGCGGACACACCGGCGGACACACAGCCCGGGCGCTCGGCGTGCCGCCCCGCCCGCCGGTGGCGGACGGGACCGCTCTCAGCGTCCGGCCTGCGGTCTCGCGGTCAGCGGACCAGGCCCCAGCGGAACCCGAGCGCCACGGCGTGCGCCCGGTCCGAGGCGCCCAGCTTCTTGAACAGCCGGCGGGCGTGCGTCTTGACCGTGTCCTCGGAGAGGAAGAGCTCGCGCCCGATCTCCGCGTTGGACCGGCCGTGGCTCATGCCCTCCAGCACCTGGATCTCGCGCGCGGTGAGCGTGGGCGCGGCGCCCATCTCGGCCGAGCGGAGCCGGCGCGGGGCCAGTCGCCAGGTCGGGTCGGCCAGGGCCTGGGTGACCGTGGCCCGCAGTTCGGCGCGCGAGGCGTCCTTGTGCAGATAGCCCCGGGCGCCGGCGGCGACCGCGAGGGCCACCCCGTCCAGGTCCTCGGCGACCGTCAGCATGATGATGCGGGCGCCCGGATCGGCCGAGAGCAGTCGGCGCACCGTCTCCACACCGCCCAGCCCCGGCATCCGTACATCCATCAGAATCAGGTCGGAGCGGTCGGCACCCCAGCGGCGGAGGACTTCCTCGCCGTTGGCAGCCGTCGTCACACGCTCGACGCCGGGCACGGTGGCAACCGCGCGACGGAGCGCCTCTCGGGCAAGCGGGGAGTCGTCGCAGACGAGGACGGAAGTCATGACCGCCCTCCGCAGCTGCTGATGCGCGTCACCTTGAGCCTCCAGGCTGGTACGTATCGTCACCTGTGCGGTCGATGCCCTCGGACACCTGTCCGGGAACTTCTTGATTCAACCGCCTTCGCACTCTCAACGATGGTCACTCGAAAGAGTTACGGGTCGGACGGACACCTTCGGCACTCTACGTGAGGAAGCGAACACGGTGTGGGTGCCACTCGCTGCGTGTCCTCCATCTGGAGCTATGCCCTATTTGGCGGCTTTTCTTCCGTTTGGCACGTGTCTGAGGCTAGATTCCCAATGAGTCATATTTACATCTACTACGACAGTAGGTGTGGAGACTTGGACCGTATCCGTCTCAGTACCGGCACCAAGAGGACTACCCATGGCAGATTTCTCCCGCCTCCCCGGACCGAACGCCGACCTCTGGGACTGGCAGCTGCTGGCCGCCTGCCGGGGGGTCGACAGCTCCCTCTTCTTCCACCCGGAAGGCGAGCGGGGCGCGGCCAGGAGTGCGCGCGAGGCCTCGGCTAAAGAGGTCTGCATGAGATGCCCGGTGCGCTCGGAATGCGCCGCGCACGCACTGGCCGTCCGCGAGCCCTACGGGGTGTGGGGCGGCCTCACCGAGGATGAGCGCGAAGAGCTGATGGGACGCGCGCGCCATCGCCTGATCCCCGCGTCGACCACGATCGGACCCCTTCCGCCGCACTGATCCGCAATTCGCCGAAACGTACGAAGGAACGTTTCTCCAGCCTTCGCGAACCTTCGCGCGGACCCGAACGTCACGCGATTGGCCGTACGGCCGTACGCCGGCGCCGTACGGTCAACGCGTGGCGGCCCGCTCCAGTTCGGCCAGGGTCGCCGCCACGGCCGGTACGCGCGCCAGGTCGGGCAGGGTCAGCGCCACGACCTCCCGCTCCACCGCCGGCTCCACGGCCACCGTGCTCACGCCCTTGGCCCGTACGGACTCCACCGCCAGCTCCGGCAGTACGGCGACGCCCAGACCGGCGCCGACCAGGCCGACCACGGCCGGGTAGTCGTCGGTCGCGAAGTCGATGCGCGGGGTGAAGCCCACCTCCTCGCACACCTCCACCAGATGGCGGCGGCAGCGCGGACAGCCCGCGATCCAGGGCTCGTCGGCCAGCTCCGCCATGCCCACCCGCTCGGCCCCCGCCAGCCGGTGCCCCTCCGGAACCAGCCCCACGAGCCGGTCCGTGAGCAGCGGCCGCACCACGAGGTCCTCCCACTCCCCCTCGGCGGCCGAGCCGCCGGCCGAGGGGGAGGCCGAGCCGTAGCGGAAGGCCAGCGCCAGATCGCAGTCGCCCTCGCGCAGCATCTCCACCGACCGCGGCGGCTCCGCCTCGACCAGCGAGATCCGGGTGCCGGGGTGCTCGGCGCGCATCGCGGCCAGCGCCGTCGGCACCAGCGTGGAGCTCCCGCTGGGGAAGGAGACCAGCCGGACCCGGCCCGCGCGCAGCCCGGCGATGGCCGCGACCTCCTCCTCGGCGGCGGTCAGCCCGGCGAGGATCCCGGCCGCGTGCCGGACCAGGGCCGTACCGGCCTGGGTCAGCCGCATCTCGCGGCCGGCCCGGACGAGCAGCGGGGTGCCGGCCGACTGCTCCAGCGCCTTCATCTGCTGGGAGACGGCGGGCTGGGTGCAGCCGAGCTCGCGGGCGGCGGCGGAGAAGGACCCGGTGCCGGCGACGGCGCGCAGCACCCGGAGATGACGTGCCTCGATCATCCTTCGAGCATAAGCCCAGCTTTGGGCTCGGCGCGAATACTCTCGCGCCCCTTTGAGGAGGCTGGACTACCGTGGTCCTCATGGCCCTCACCGCTCCCGACGCCCCCGGCGCCCCCGCGGCCCCTCCGCGCGTCGTCTCCGTGAACCTCGGCCGCGCGACGGCCGTCGACTACACCGATGCGCAGGGCGGGGTGACCGGCATCGGCAAGCACCCCGTCCCCGGCCCGGTCCACGTGTTCCCTCCCGGGCCCAAGGGCATCGGCGCCGGCGGCCTCAAGGGCGACGCCGTCTGCGACCTGCGCCACCACGGCGGGGACCACCAGTCCGTCTACGCCTACGCGCGCGAGGACCTCGACTGGTGGGAGGGCGAGCTGGACCGCGAACTGCCCGCCGGGCTCTTCGGCGAGAACCTCACCACCTCCGGCATGGACCTGACGGGCGCGCTGCTCGGCGAGCGCTGGCGGGTCGGCGCGGGCGGCCTCGTCCTCGAAGTGGCCTCGGCCCGCATTCCGTGCCGAACCTTCCAGGGCGCCCTCGGCGAGCGGGGCTGGGTCAAGCGGTACACGCAGGCCGCGCGGCCGGGTGCGTACCTGCGCGTGGTCCAGGAGGGTCCGGTCTCCCCCGGCGACTCCGTCGAGATCGTCCACCGCCCGGACCACGACGTGACGGTGGAGCTCTGGTTCCGGGCCTTCACCACCGACCGTTCGCTGCTCGCGCGCACGCGGGCGGCGGGCGCGGCGATGGCACCGCAGTGGCACGAGGCGGCCCTCGCCCACATCGAGAAGTACGGGCAGTAGTACGGCACTAGAGGGTGACGCGGGCTCAGGGAGCCGAAAGAGGAGCTCAAAGCGGCTTTTCGTAGCCGGAAGTAGCGGTTCCGCAGCGGGAAGCGACGACGCGCGGCGCCGTGCGTCACGAAGGGGTACCGCCCGGCGGGCTCCCCTTGAGCTGTCGCCGAGGGCGGCTAGGTTGCGCCTATGACGACTGCGTTGATTACGGGATCCACGGCGGGCATCGGCGCCGCATTCGCCCGGCGGCTCGCCGCCCAGGGCCACAACCTCGTACTGGTGGCCCGCGACACGAAGCGGCTCGGCGAGCAGGCCACCGAGCTGCACGACCGGCACGGCATCGAGGCCGAGGTGCTGGCCGCCGACCTGTCCACCGACGAGGGCATCGCGGCCGTCGAGCGCCGCCTCGGCGACCGTACGCACCCGGTGGACCTCCTGGTCAACAACGCGGGCTTCGGCAACAAGGGCCGCTACCTCGAAGTCTCCATGGCCGACGAGCTGACCATGCTGAAGGTGCACATCGAGGCCGTCCTGCGGCTGACCTCGGCGGCCACCGAGTCGATGCGCTCGCGCGGCCGCGGCGGCGTCGTCAACGTGGCCTCGGTGGCGGCGTTCGTGCCGCGCGGCACGTACGGGGCGAGCAAGGCCTGGGTCGTGCAGTTCACGCAGGGCGCGGCGCGGGACCTGTCCGGATCGGGCGTACGGCTGATGGCCCTGTGCCCCGGCTTCGTCCGCACCGAGTTCCACCAGCGCGCCGGCATGGGCACGGACAACATCCCCAACTGGATGTGGCTGGACGCGGACAAGCTGGTGGCGGCGGCCCTGGACGACCTGGCGCGCGGCAAGACGGTCTCGATCCCGGATCCGCGGTACAAGGCGCTGATGGGCCTGGTGAAGCTGACGCCGCGCGGGCTGCTGGGCGGGGTGTCCTCGCGTACGGGCCGCAAGTACGGTCCGCAGTAGCCCAAGCGACCTACGGGTAGGCCGGCCTCCGAACCGGCCGACCGGGTGAAATCTCCCTAAACTGGACGTGCCCCATCCAGCCCGGGAGGCGACGCCATGACATTCGTACAAGTGATCGATTACGAAACCAGGCGGTTCGACGAGATGAACGCGCTCATCGACCGCTGGGCGGAGCAGAGCAGCGGCAGGCGCACTGCCACGCACACGACGATCGGCCAGGACCGCGAGGCCCGGAACCACTACGTGGACATGGTGGAGTTCGCCTCGTACGAGGAGGCCATGAAGAACTCCCATCTCCCCGAGACGGACCGCATGTTCCAGGAGATGGTGGCCCTCTGTGAGGGAATGCCGAAGTTCATGAACCTCGACGTCGTCCGCGACGAGCACCTCAACAAGCAGCTCGCCCAGCGGGTGTTCGAGGAAGCGGCCATGGCCGGCAACATGAGCGTCCTCGACGAGTGCTTCGCGACGAACTACATCGACCACGACGTCAGCAAGGCGGAGTCCACCGTCATCGGACGCGACGCCATGCGGTCGGACATGGAGACGTGGCGCGCGGCCTTCGACATGACCTTCGAGCCGCAGGCCGTGCTGGCCGATGGCGACATGGTCACGACGGTGTGGAACTGGCGCGGCACCCACAAGGGCAAGTTCATGGGAGTCGCACCGACCGGGAAGACGTACGAGATGTCCGGGAGCACCACCTTCCGGTGCCTGGACGGAGAGATCGTCGAGGGCTGGTGGCACTACAACCCCGCGGCCCTGCAACGGCAGATGGGCGGATCGGGTTCCCCGTACGGAACCTGAGGCCCCACCACGGGGAAGGCCCCGTCCCGCGACTGCGGGACGGGGCCTCCTCGGCGTGGTGCGTGCGATCAGTGGCTGTGGCCGTGACCGTGGCCGTGACCGCCGTCGGCGTCTTCCTCGGCCGGCTTCTCGACGACCAGGGTCTCGGTCGTGAGCAGCAGGGAGGCGATGGAAGCGGCGTTCTCCAGCGCGGAGCGGGTGACCTTGACCGGGTCGATGACGCCGGCCTTGACCAGGTCGCCGTACTCGCCGGTGGCGGCGTTGAAGCCCTGGCCCTTTTCGAGCTCGGCGACCTTCGAGGTGATGACGTAACCCTCGAGGCCGGCGTTCTCGGCGATCCAGCGCAGCGGCTCGACGGCGGCGCGGCGGACGACCGCGACACCCGTGGCCTCGTCGCCGGACAGACCCAGGTTGCCCTCCAGCACCTTCACGGCGTGGACGAGCGCGGAGCCACCGCCGGAGACGATGCCCTCCTCGACCGCGGCGCGGGTCGCCGAGATGGCGTCCTCGAGGCGGTGCTTCTTCTCCTTGAGCTCCACCTCGGTGGCGGCGCCGACCTTGATGACGCAGACGCCGCCGGCGAGCTTCGCCAGGCGCTCCTGCAGCTTCTCGCGGTCCCAGTCCGAGTCGGTGGACTCGATCTCGGCCTTGATCTGGTTGACGCGGCCGACGACCTCGTCGTGGCTGCCGCCACCGTCGACGATGGTCGTGTCGTCCTTGGAGATGGTCACGCGGCGCGCGGAACCGAGGACGTCCAGACCGGCCTGGTCGAGCTTGAGGCCGACCTCCTCGGCGATGACGGTGGCACCGGTGAGGGTGGCCATGTCCTGGAGCATCGCCTTGCGACGGTCACCGAAGCCGGGGGCCTTGACGGCGACCGCGTTGAAGGTGCCGCGGATCTTGTTGACGACGAGGGTGGAGAGCGCCTCGCCATCGACGTCCTCGGCGATGATCAGCAGCGGCTTCGAGGCGCCGGCCTGGATGACCTTCTCGAGCAGCGGCAGGAGGTCCTGGATGGAGGAGATCTTGCCCTGGTTGATCAGGATGTACGGGTCGTCGAGGACGGCCTCCATACGCTCCTGGTCGGTGACCATGTACGGCGAGAGGTAGCCCTTGTCGAAGGCCATGCCCTCGGTGAACTCCAGCTCCAGGCCGAAGGCGTTGGACTCCTCGACGGTGATGACACCGTCCTTGCCGACCTTGTCCATCGCCTCGGCGATGAGCTCGCCGACCTGCTGGTCCTGCGCGGAGAGCGCGGCCACGGCGGCGATGTCGGACTTGTCCTCGATCGGGCGGGCCGTCGCGAGGAGCTCCTCGGACACGGCCTTGACCGCGGCGTCGATGCCCTTCTTCAGGGCGGCCGGGGAGGCGCCGGCGGCGACGTTGCGCAGGCCCTCGCGGACCAGCGCCTGGGCCAGCACGGTGGCGGTGGTGGTGCCGTCACCCGCGATGTCGTTGGTCTTGGTCGCCACCTCCTTCACGAGCTGCGCGCCCAGGTTCTCGTACGGGTCGTCCAGCTCGACCTCGCGGGCGATGGTGACACCGTCGTTGGTGATGGTGGGGGCGCCGAACTTCTTGTCGATGACGACGTTGCGGCCCTTGGGGCCGATCGTCACCTTCACCGTGTCGGCCAGCTTGTTGACGCCGCGCTCGAGGGCGCGACGGGCGTCCTCGTCGAACTTCAGGATCTTCGCCATGGGAGCGGTTCAGCCCTCTCGAAAACTCGGGTTTAACGAACTGCGCCCCTTGCCGCCCGGCAATCAGCGGGGTGACCAGGGGCGCAGCTCAAGCAATACAGATGAAGTGGATTACTTCTCGATGATCGCGAGGACGTCGCGAGCCGAGAGGACGAGGTACTCCTCGCCGCTGTACTTCACTTCGGTGCCGCCGTACTTGCTGTACAGCACGATGTCGCCGACGCTGACGTCCAGCGGGAGACGCTGGCCGTCCTCGAAGCGGCCCGGACCGACCGCGAGGACGACGCCCTCCTGGGGCTTCTCCTTCGCGGTGTCCGGGATGACCAGGCCGGAAGCCGTGGTCTGCTCGGCGTCGAGCGGCTGGACCACGATGCGGTCCTCGAGCGGCTTGATGGCAACCTTGGAGCTGGTGGTCGTCACGATCCGACCTCCCCCTTCGGAGATCTCACGGGGCTAACTGTCTGGGGTGGCGACCAGGTGGATCCGTCGTCGCGGGTGCCGGACCTGCCCGTCGCTGTGTTGGCACTCACCGGTGGCGAGTGCCAGGTGCGAGACTATTCCGGCGATTAGCACTCGGTCAAGCGGAGTGCCAACACGCTCCGCTGGGTGATCCGGATCGGGGGTGCCCCCCGGGCCCCGCGGCGGCATCCCGCCCGGGGGATCGGGGGTGCCCCCGGGGCCCCGCGGCGGCATCCCGCCCGGGGCTCCGCCGGGCATCCGCCCCGGAGGCGGATTGAGCCCCGCCGGCGTTTGAGGCGTGGGGGGGGCAGGCGGGGCCGGGGCCACGAGGTGGGCGGTATGTGACGCTTGGGGCGTGCGCATTCTCGTGGTCGAAGACGAAGAAGGCCTCGCCGAGTCCCTGCGGCGCGGTCTCTCCGCCGACGGGCACTGGGTCGACCTCGCCCACGACGGCCACCGCGGGCTGGACCTCGCCCGCACCGGCTCGTACGACGCCGTCCTGCTCGACCTGATGCTGCCCGGCCTCAGCGGCTACGAGATCTGCGCCCGCCTGCGGGCGGACGGCGACCCCACGCCCGTCCTCATGCTGACCGCCAAGGACGGCGAGTACGACGAGGCCGAAGGCCTCGACTCCGGCGCCGACGACTACCTCACCAAGCCGTTCTCGTTCGTGGTCCTGGCCGCCCGGCTCCGCGCCCTCGCCCGCCGGGCGGCCGGCGCCACCACCGGGGCCGCCGACCCCCACCACACCCTCCAGGCCGGCGACCTCGTACTCGAACCCGCCGGCCGCCGCTGCCGCCGCGGTACGCACGACATCGAGCTCACCGCCCGCGAGCTCGGCGTACTCGCCTGCCTGATGGAGCAGCCCGGCCGCGCCGTCGCCAAACAGGACATCCTGGACCAGGTCTGGGACACCCCGCACGCCATCGACCCGAACATCGTCGAGGTGTACGTGTCCTCGCTGCGCAAGAAGATCGACGCCCCCTTCGGCCGCCGCTCGATCCTCACCGTGCACGGCACCGGCTACCGCATGGCTCCTGACGGTGGCTAGGACGAGCCCGGGGCCGCTCCGGCGGCGGGCGGCGCTGGCCGCCGCGCTCGCCATGGCCGCCGTACTGGGCGCCGGCGGGCTGTGGCTCTACACCCTGCTGCGGGCCAACCTCCTCGACAACACCACCAACCGCACCGAGCTCGCCGCCCGCAAGGTCGCCGCCCAGCTCGACGGCCGGCTCGACGGCCACGACTTCCCCGGCGGCCTCGCGTCCGGCGAGCGGCTGCCCGCGCCGGAGAGCGGGGTGGACCTGGTCCTCGTACGGGACGCGCAGGGGCGGACCGTCGCCTCCACCGGGGACCTCGGGGACACCCCCGACCTCGGCGGCCTGCGCCCGCCCGCGCCCGGTGCGTCGGGCGCGCCCGGCGCATCCCGTGCGTCCGGCGAGGACTCCCGCTCCGCCGTGCTCCCGCCCGCGCGCCCCGGCGCGGAACGGCGCGCGGTGGTCGCGGTCGATGCGCCGGGCGGGCACGAGGTGTACGCCGTCACCGTGCTCGGCGACGTGGACGACGCGACCCGCGCCATCGCCCTCGGCCTGCTGGCCGGCGCACCCCCGCTGATCGGCTTCGCGGCGGCCCTCGCCCGGTGGGTGACGGGGCATGCCCTGCGCCCCGTCACCGCGATCCGGTCCGAGCTCGCGGCGGTCACCGCCAGCGAGCTGGACCGCCGCGTTCCGGATCCCGGCGGGGCGGACGAGATCGCCCAGCTGGCCCGCACCGTCAACGACACGCTCGACCGGCTGGAGCGGTCCGACGCCCGGCAGCGGCAGTTCACCGCGGACGCCTCGCACGAGCTGCGCAATCCGCTGGCCGCGGTCCGGTCCCGGCTGGAGGTGGCTCTGGCCCAGGGCCGCCCCGACCGGGAGTCGGTCGCGGCCGCACTGGCCGATACCGAGCGGCTCCAGCGCATCGCGGCGGACCTGCTGCTGCTCGCCCGCCTCGACGGCGGCTCCGTACCGCGGGCCGAGCCGGTGGACCTGGCGCTGCTGGCCGCGGAGGACCTGGCCCGGCGGCCGGCCCCCCGGGTTCCGCTCCGGCTGGACGCGCAGGCGCCCGTACCGGCGGCCGGGGATCCGGCGCGGCTGGAGCGGGCGCTGGCCAACCTGGTGGACAACGCGCTGCGGCACGCCCGTACGGGGGTCGTCGTACGGGCGGCCACCGAGCCGGCGGACCCCGGCGCCGGCCGCTGGGCGGTGCTGGAGGTCGAGGACGACGGCCCCGGCATCCCGGCGGCGGACCGCGACCGGGTCTTCGAGCGGTTCGTCCGCCTGGACCAGGACCGCGGCCGCGCGGGCGGCGGTACGGGCCTCGGCCTGGCCATCGTCCGCGAGATCGCCCGTGCGCACGGCGGCGAGGCCCGCGCGCTGCCGTCGAGGGCGGGCGGCGGCATCCGCCTCGTCCTGCGCGTGCCGACCGGCGGGGCGGCCCCGACCCGTCCCTGAACATCCTGAACGCCCTTCAGGAGTCTCAGGAATCCTTCAGCACCCCTCCCCCAGCATCGACTGGCATGAGCGCGCACCGGAGGAAGACCAGCCACCCCGCCCGCCGGCCCCGCCACCCCCGGCCCCGCCGGTTCCGCATCGCCCGCACCCCGCTCGTCGCCGTCTGCGCGCTGGCCGTCATGGCCGCCGCCGGGGCCTGGTACGTGTACCGGGACCTCGCCGGCAGCATCGGCAGCTCCAAGGCCCTGGAGGGCGCCGAGAAGTCGAAGTACGGCGACACCAACATCCTGCTGATGGGCCTGGACAGCCGCCGCGACCAGAACGGCGAGAAACTGCTGGAGGAGGTCCTCGACAAACTGCACGCCGGCAGCTCCGACATCGGCGGCTACAACGCGAACACGCTGATCCTGCTCCACGTCCCCGGCGACGGCAGCCAGGCGAAGGCCTTCTCGGTCCCGCGCGACGACTTCGTCGACATACCGGGACAGGGGCCGGGACAGGGGCCGGGGCAGGGCAAGGGCAAGGGCAAGGACAAGATCAAGAAGGCGTACGGGCTGGCGAAGGCCAAGGAGGAGGAGCGGCTCTCGGCCCAGGGGGTCAAGGACCGGCGCCGGCTGGAGCGCGAGGGGCGGGAGGCCGGCCGCAAGGCACAGATCGAGACGGTACGGAACTTCCTGGGCGTCCCGGTCGATCACTTCGCCGAACTCAACCTGGCCGGTTTCTACCAGCTCGCCCAGGCGCTGGGCGGCGTACCGGTGTGCCTGAAGAAGCCGGTGCGGGACAAGTACTCGGGCGCCGACTTCCCGGCGGGCCGCCAGACCCTGAACGGTCAGCAGTCCCTGGCCTTCGTGCGCCAGCGGCACGGCCTGGACATGGGTGATCTGGACCGGACGAAGCGGCAGCAGGCCTTCCTGGCGGGTGCCACGCAGAAGCTGAACTCGGCCGGAACCTTCACCGATCCGGTCAAGCTGATGAAGCTGATCGACGCCGCGAAACAGGACGTGGTGACGGACGCGGGCTGGGACCTGATGTCGTTCGTGAAGCAGGCGAAGAACCTGTCCGGCGGCAAGGTGGCGTTCACGACACTGCCCGTCGAGCGGTTCGGAAGGAACCATGGGGAGGACATAAACGTCGTAGACGATATGAAGATAAAGCGCCTCATTGCCGAGCAGATCGGACCGGGGTCTTCCGCATCTGCGGCCGCTCCGAGCCCGAGCGGCGCCCCGGGGGCGCCTCCGGGACCGGCTCCCGCCGCCCCGGCCCCGACCGTGAGCGGCAGCCCCGCCATCGACGGTGGCGGCATCCCGTGCGTGGACTGAGACCGCTCACGACGGCCGGCTCGCGCCGCCGTACCGAGGCGCTGCTCCTCGTCTTCGTCGTCGCCCTCACCGTCTTCGGGCACGCGAGCGCCGGCCTGGCGATGAACGGCGAGCTGCCCGGCAACCTCACCGGCTTCACGATCAGCATGACGCTGCTGGCGCTGGTGGGGCACCTGGGCGTGCGCCGGTTCGCGGCGCACGCGGATCCGCTGATCTTCCCGCTCGCCATGCTGCTGTCGGGGCTGGGGCTGGTGCTGCTGCACCGGCTGGACCAGTCGTACATCGCGCGGTACGGCGGCGACGCGAACGCGCCGGGGCAGCTGCAGTGGACGGTCATCGGCGTGGCCGCGTGCCTGGCCGTGGTGGCGCTGCTGCGGGACCACCGGCTGCTGCAGCGGTTCATCTACATCACGATGGCGGTCGCGCTGGTGCTGCTGATCGCGCCGGCGTTCTTCGGTGCGGACACGTACGGCGCGAAGCGCTGGATCATCCTGTTCGGGTTCTCGCTCCAGCCTGGCGAGTTCGTGAAGATCATGATCTCGATCTTCTTCGCGGGCTATCTGGTCATCCACCGCGATTCGCTGGCCCTGACGGGCCGGAAGTTCCTGGGCATGCGGCTGCCCCCGATGCGCCAGCTCGGGCCGATCATCACGGTGTGGATCGTGTCGCTGCTGGTGCTCGTCTTCGAGCGGGACCTGGGTACGTCGCTGATCTTCTTCGGTGTGTTCGTGGTGATGCTGTACGTCGCCACCGAGCGCACCAGCTGGATCGTGACCGGCCTGCTCATGGCGGGCGTGGGCGCCTTCGTGGTGGGCTCGACGGAACCGCACGTCAAGGGGCGTGTGGCCGCATGGCTGGAGCCGCTGTCGTACTACTGGAAGGAACGGCCGCCGGGGGTCATCTCGGACCAGTCCGCGCAGGCGCTGTTCAGCTTCGGTACGGGCGGCATGTCGGGGACGGGGCTGGGGATGGGGCACCCGGAGCTGATCGGCTTCGCGGGGCGCAGCGACTTCATCCTGACCACGGTGGGCGAGGAGCTCGGGCTGGCCGGGGTCATGGCGGTGCTGATCCTGTACGCGCTGCTGGTCCAGCGGGGGCTGCGGATGGCGCTGGGTGCGCGTGACCCGTTCGGGAAGCTGCTGGCGGTGGGCCTGTCGGCGGCGCTGGCGCTCCAGGTCTTCGTGGTGGCGGGCGGCGTGACGGGCCTGATCCCGCTGACCGGCAAGGCGCTGCCGTTCCTGGCGAAGGGCGGCTCGTCCCTCCTGGCCAACTGGATCATGATCGCCCTGCTGCTGCGCATCAGCGACAGCGCGGAACGCCAGCGCGAAGCCGACGCCCAGGGCCCGGCGGAAACGACGATCACCCCGGTGATCACGGCTACCGCGGCCCCGGCCCCTCGGGGCTGAGGCCGGGGCTCCGGCGCCCCGGCGCCGGGAGAGCGACCAGATGCCCCTGTGGTGCGTGGGCTGGACCTGGACGCGTCAGATCGCTACGCGCTCCTCTTGGCTCGGCGGCTGACGCCCGTCCGGGGCTGAGCAGGCTCCTGGCCGTAGCATCGGACCTGTTCGCCGACAACTGGAGTTTGCCGCCATGCCGTTGCCGCGCCTTGGAGTCGTCGTCGTGACGATGGGCACTCGCCCGCGCGAGTTGGAGGCTCTGCTCGCCTCCGTGGAGAGGCAGGACGTGCCGGCGACGAGGGTGGTGCTGGTCGGCAATGCGACGCCTCTCACCGATGTGGACGTGGCGGCCAACGTCGCCAAAGTCCCGCTTGAGCAGAACCTGGGCTGCCCGGGAGGCCGCAACGTCGGCCTGGAGAAGCTGCGCGAGTCTGGCGAGGTGGACGTCGTCATCGAGCTGGATGACGACGGGCTGCTCATCGACGCAGGCGTGTTCGGCAGGGTCCAGCAGCTGTTCGCGGAGGACCCGGCGCTGGGGGTCATCGGTTTCAGGGTCGCTGACGAGCACGGGCACACGGAGCGGCGCTGGGTTCCACGGCTGCGTGCTGACGATCCGATGCGCCGCGGTCTGGTGACCGCCTTCCTCGGCGGCGGCCACGCCTTCTCGATGCCCATGCTCCGGCAGATCGATTTGTGGCCGGCGGAGTTCTTCTTCGGGCACGAAGAGTCCGATCTGGCATGGCGTGCGCTGGATGCGGGATGGAAGATCCTCTACGAGCCGGAGCTCGTCCTCCAGCATCCGACGACGTCTCCCGCCCGGCATGCCGTCTATTACCGTTTCACCGCCCGGAACCGTGTCTGGCTGGCCCGCCGCCGGCTGCCGGTTCCGCTGATTCCGGTCTATCTCGGCGTGTGGATCGTTCTCGCCATGGCGCGGATGCGGTCTTTGACGGGGCTGAAAGCGTGGTGGAGCGGTTTCGTCGAGGGCGTGCGAGCGCCGTGCGGGCTGCGCAAGCCGATGAAGTGGCGCACGGTGTGGCGCATGACCCGGCTGGGCCGGCCTCCGGTGCTCTGAGCGGCTTGTGACCGGCTTCTTGACCTCCTGAAGCAGGCGGAGGTCAGAGGTAGTCCTCCAGGCGCCCTATCGCGTAGCCCTGTTCCTGGATGCGCTGGAGCATGCGGGTGGTCATCTGGATTTCCGTCGAGCCCTTGAGTTCGGAGGGGCCGCGGAAGTGGGCCAGGATGATGTCGCCCGGTTTGAGGGCGGAGCCCTCGGCGTACTGGAAATTATTGATCTGCATCGACACGCGCCACAGGATCACCTGCGATATGCCGCATTCGGAGGCGGCCTTGAGGGTGTCGTCGTTGTAGTTGCCGTACGGCGGCCGGAAGCGGACCGGCTTGGTGCCGAAGCGCTTCTCCAGGTGTTCCTGCTGGCCGCATATCTCCTTCTTCTGCGCCGCGAAGGGCAGGGTCCGGAGGTTCGGGTGCGTCAGGGTGTGGTTGTTGATCGTGCTGCCGGAGCCGTTGTCGCGGAGCTTCTCGAAGTGTCCGTAATCCGACGAGGCGATGTTGTCCGTCAGGAACATGCTGATCGGCAGCTTGAGATCGGCCGCCATCTTCAGGAACTCGGGGTCCTTCTCCGCGCCGTCGTCGAAGGTCAGGAAGACGACCTTGTCGGTGGGCGGGACGGGTATTCGGTCCACCACCTGGGCCTTGCCCGGGGCGGCCGGGGGGAGGGCGGGCTTCTGGGCCGGCTTCGGGGCGAATCGGAGGGGGGCTTTCAGGCCCCACTTCTTGTACGCCTCGTCGGCCGGCGTCGCGGCCGATCGCGACGGCGACGCAGCCGCCGTCGGCTGCGTCGTCTCGGGAGTCCTGCTGCCCAGTCTCTCGACCGGGTCCGCGCTGTCCCCGCACCCCGTCAGGGACAGCGCGAGCGCGCCGGCGGCCAGCGTTCCGACTACCGACCGGCGCGCGTACCTCACAAGTAGTCCTCCAGGCGGGCCACGGCGTACCCCTTGTCCGTGACGGTCTTCATGACATGACGGATCATGTCAGGCATGGAGCCCTTCCAGTCCTCCCGCCCTCTGAAATGAGTCAGGATGATGTCCCCAGGGTGGAGGTCGCGGTCCCACTCCCGCCAGTCCATGCGGTTCGGGAAGGCCTCCGCGTTCCACAGCGGGACCGCCTTGATGCCACAGGACTTCGCCGCCCGCAGCGTGTCCTGGTTGTAGTTGCCGTACGGCGGCCGGAACAGGGTCGGCCGCTTGCCGAACTGCTTCTGGATCGTGTCCTGCTGCCCGCAGATCTCCTCGTGCTGCTCCTCGTAGGAGAGCGCCGGCATGTAGCGGTGATTGAGCGTGTGGTTGTTCAGGGAAACGCCCGCGGCCTGCATCTCCTTGAAGTAGGGGTAGTTGTCGCGGACGAGGTAGTCGCTGAGGAACGCCGTGTACGGGATCTTCAGCTCCTGCATCATCTTCAGGAACTCGGGGTCCTTCTCCGCGCCGTCGTCGATCGTCAGGAAGACGACCTTGTCCTCCGTGGGGACGGTGGTGAAGACGGGCGGGAGGTCTTCCTGGCCCTCGACCTCGAAGCCCTCGCGCGTGGTGATCTCCGGCTTCGTCTTGGGCGCGGCCGGCGCGGTCAGCGGCGGCTTGGCCAGCTTCCACTTCTTCGCCGCGACGACCCGGGCCTGCTGGGCGGCCTTCAGCTGCTCGGCCGGGTTCGCGACCGCGCCCGCGGCGCCCGCGGGCGCGTCCGCCGCCTTTCCGCCCTTGCGGGCGGGAGCGGAGTCGGCGGCGGAGCCGCATCCCGTTCCGAGGGCGGCGACCAGCAGTGCGGCCAGTGCCACCCCGACGCGGCCGCGCGGACCCGCCGCGGACCGGTGACCATGAAGCGTCTTATGTTCCTTTTGTCCGACTAGCTGCATAGCAGCGCATCCTGGCACCCGCCACGCCCGCTTCCCGGACGACACCTCGCGCCGCGCTGCCACGTTCCTCCGACCGGCCCACACGCCCCGTCGCCGACAATGGAGTGGTGACCCCCGAAGACTTCGCCGCGCTCCTCACCCCCGAGGGCCGCGCCCTCCTCGACTCGCTCCGCGACCACGACCCGGCCCAGGAGCTCGCCCTCGCCACCCGGCTGCGCCGCGAGCACCCCGCCGCACTGGTCTCCGCCGCGCTCGGGCAGGCCCGGCTGCGGCAGCGCGCGGTGGCGAAGTTCGGCGCCGAGGACGCGTTCCGGATGTACTTCACGCCCGGCGGCGGCGAGATGGCCACCCGCGCCTCGGTGGCCTCGTACCGCGCCGGACGGCTCGCGGAACTCGGCGTGCGCAGCGTCGCGGACCTCTGCTGCGGCATCGGCGGGGACGCCCTCGCCCTGGCCCGGCTCGGCATCCGCGTCCTCGCCGTGGACCGCGACCCGCTGACCGTCGCCGTCGCCCGCGCCAACGCCGAGGCCCTGGGGCTGACGGAGCTCATCGAGGTCAGCGAGGCGGACGTGACCGACATCGACACCTCCGGGTACGACGCCGTCTTCCTCGACCCCGCCCGGCGCGGCGGCCGCGGCCGCATTTTCGACCCCGAGGGCTACTCGCCGCCGCTGTCGTGGGCCGTCGAGGCCGCCCGTACGGCCAAGTACGCCGCGATCAAGATCGCCCCCGGGATCCCGCACGAGGCCGTGCCGCCGGAGGCCGAGGCCGAGTGGATCTCGGACCAGGGGGACGTGAAGGAGGCCGTGCTGTGGTTCGGGACCGCGCCCGGCACCGTACGCGCCACCCTGCTGCCGGGTCCGCGCACCCTGCACACCGTCGATCCGCTGCCCGATCCCGAGGCCGGGCCGGTCGGCCGCTACCTCTACGAGCCCGACGGCGCCGTGATCCGCGCCCACCTCGTCGCCGAGGTCGCCGAGCAGCTGGCCGGCCGGCTCATCGACCCGACCATCGCGTACGTCACCGCCGACGAGCTGCGCGCGACGCCGTACGCCACCGCGTACGAGATCACCGACGTGCTGCCGTTCGGCCTCAAGAAGCTGAAGGCGCTGCTGCGCGAGCGCGGGGTCGGCATCCTGACCGTCAAGAAGCGCGGTTCGGCCATCGAGCCCGAGGAGCTGCGCAGGAAGGTCAAACCGCAGGGGCCGCACTCCGCGACCGTCTTCCTGACCCGGGTCGCCGGCGCCCCGTCGATGCTGATCGGCTCGCCCGTCACCGCACCGCGGGACCGCTGACCGGCTCGCCCGTCAGCGCGCCGCGGCGCCGCCGCCGCGGAAGGCGCGCACCGCCCACCGGTAGTGCGCGCCGGCCTTGCCGAGGCCCAGCAGGCCGGTGATCCACAGGATCATGCCGAGGCCCATGTAGTACGTGACCTCCCCGTACGTGGTGACGCCCGGGCGGGCCGACGCCGCCGAGCCGAAGGTCACGTACAGCCCGAACGCGCCCAGCGCGAAGGAGGCCAGCAGCCAGGTCAGACTCAGCCCCGGTGCGCGGACCCGCGCGTCGGCGGCCGGGTCCCGGTCCGACTCGGCCCAGGCGCGCAGCAGCTGGTGGACCAGCCGGTCCCGCCGGGCGCCCCGGGCGAACCAGAACCCCGCCGGGATCAGCACGCCCGCGCCGAGCAGGCCGAAGATCAGGCCGAAGAGGTACGAGAAAGGGTCGCCCGGCGTCTCGAAGGACATCAGGGCCATCCCGACGAAGGACCAGCCGAGCGCGAAGACGGCGGCGACGGCCCAGAGCAGCAGCAGCCGCCCCAGGCCCAGGCTGCGCCGGCCCAGGTCCTTCAGGAAGCGGGCGCGGTCGGCGCGTACGGCGTTCTCGTCCAGCCAGTCGCGCAAGTGGGCCGGAGGCGGTGGAGGCGGCAGGTCACGGCGAGGCATGCTCATGACGATAACGGCAGCGGGCCCGAGTCCCGCTCACGAGCCCCTGGAGGGCGCCTCGTGTTGTCAGGTTCCGCTGGTCTCCACCGACTCGAACCGCCAGCGGTGCACCGGACGGGTGATCAGGTCGGCTGCGGGCTCCGGGAGTTCGGGCAGCTGCGCCGCCACGCCCTCGGCCGCCTCCCACCATGTGACGACCAACACCCGGTCCTGCGGGGCCCGCAGCAGCTCGCGGCGCGCGGGCTCGCGCTCCAGCACCTGCGAACGAGCCCACTCCAGCAGCTCGTTGCCCCGCCCGGCGGTGGCCCGGGCCTCCCACATCAGCGCGACGGTGCTCATCAGTACAGGTTGTCCTTGCTCAACTCGTGCACGTGGTCGTGGGAGTGCTCGTGCTCGTGCTCGTGGGAGTGCGCGTGCGAGGTACCCGGCACGTGCGGGTCCGTCACCGGCAGCGAGGAGTCCGCCGACAGGTCCCAGTCCGAGGCCGGCCGGTTCCGCTTGACCATCTCCGCGCCCAGTGCGGCCACCATCGCGCCGTTGTCCGTGCACAGCTTCGGCCGCGGCACCCGCAGGATGATCCCCGCGTCGTCGCAGCGCTCCTGCGCCAGCGAGCGCAGCCGGGAATTGGCCGCCACACCGCCGCCGATCATCAGGTGGTCGACGCCCTCGTCCTTGCACGCGCGGATCGCCTTGCGGGTCAGCACGTCCACCACGGCCTCCTGGAAGGACGCCGCCACATCGCGCACCGGCACCTCCTCGCCCGCGTTCCGCTTCGCCTCGATCCAGCGGGCGACCGCCGTCTTGAGGCCGGAGAAGGAGAAGTCGTACGCCGCGTCGCGCGGCCCCGTCAGCCCGCGCGGGAATTTGATCGCCTTCGGGTCGCCCTCGCGGGCGAGCCGGTCGATGACCGGGCCGCCGGGGAAGCCCAGCTGCAGCACGCGCGCGATCTTGTCGAAGGCCTCGCCGGCCGCGTCGTCGATGGTCGCGCCCAGCGGCCGTACGTCGGAGGTGATGTCCGGGGCGAGCAGCAGCGAGGAGTGCCCGCCGGACACCAGCAGCGCCATCGTCGGCTCCGGCAGCGGCCCGTGCTCCAGCTGGTCCACGCAGATGTGCGAGGCCAGGTGGTTCACCCCGTAGAGCGGCTTGCCGAGCGCGTACGCGTACGCCTTGGCCGCCGAGACGCCCACCAGCAGGGCCCCCGCGAGCCCGGGACCCGCCGTGACGGCGATCCCGTCGAGGTCGCGGGCGCTGACCCCGGCCTCCTTCAGGGCGCGCTCGATGGTCGGGACCATCGCCTCCAGGTGCGCCCGCGAGGCCACCTCGGGCACGACGCCGCCGAAGCGGGCGTGCTCGTCGACGCTGGAGGCGATCGCGTCGGCCAGCAGGGTGGTGCCGCGGACCACGCCGACGCCGGTCTCGTCGCAGGAGGTCTCGATGCCGAGGACGAGCGGTTCGTCAGCCATTGCTCTCAGTGCTTTCAGTCGTCGCTTGTGCGGGGTCGGTCAGGCGCATCACGAGCGCGTCCACGTTGCCGGGCTGGTAGTAGCCCCGCCGGAAGCCGATCGGCTCGAAGCCGAAGCGCTCGTAGAGCTTCTGGGCCCGGGTGTTGTCCACCCGTACCTCCAGCAGCACCTCGGCGCACTCGAACGCGGTGGCGGCGCGCAGCAGGTCGGTGAGGAGCCGGGCGCCGAGCCCGGTCCCCCACTGGTCGCGCGCGGCCGCGATGGTCTGTACGTCGGCCAGGTCACCGGCGGCGGCCAGCCCGGCGTAGCCGACGATGTGGCCGGAATCCGGGGCTTCGGCGACCACGTAGCGGCGGGTGGCGTGCGGGCCGCGGGCGTGGGCGAGCTCGGACCAGAACATGCCCGCGGACCAGGCGTCCTCGGGGAACAGCTCGTGCTCCAGTTCCAGCACCGGCTCGATGTCCCACCAGCGCATCTCGCGCAGTACCGCTGTCGGTGCCGTCACTGCGGGGTGACCACCTTGTAGTTCTTGGGCACCTGCGCGTCGGGCCGGCGCAGGTAGAGCGGCGTCGGAGGCAGGAACTCCTCCCCCGCCGCCAGCCGTTCCACGGCCAGGGAGGCGAGCGCGGCGGCGCTCTGGTGCTCGGGGGCCCGCGCGTCCGTGAAGACGTCCGGGTACAGCAGCGCGCCCTGGCCCACCGCGGGCACGCCGGCGACCCGCTCGGCGATGTCGGCCGGCCGGTCCACGGCGGGCTCGCCGACGCGCGTGCGCGGGTCCTCGTACCGGGCCCAGTAGACCTCCTTGCGCCGCGCGTCGGTGGCGACGGTGAAGGGGCCCTCGATCCCGGCGGCGCCCGCGGCGTACGCGAGCCCGTCGAGGGTGCACAGGCCGTGCACGGGGATGCCGAGCACGGTGGCGAAGGTGGAGGCGGTGACGAGGCCGACGCGCAGCCCGGTGTAGGGGCCGGGGCCGACGCCGACGACGATGCCGGTGAGGGCGTCGAGCTTCAGCCCGGCCTCCGCGAGGACCTTGTCGACGGAGGGCAGCAGGAGCTCCCCGTGGCGGCGGGCGTCGACCTGGTTCGACTCGGCGAGGACGGACTCGCCGTCGTGCAGGGCGACGGTGACGGCGGGCGTGGCGGTATCTACAGCGAGCAAGAGCACGCGAACAGCCTACGACTCCGGGGGCCCGGGCCCTCGCGGCCGGTCATGGGGCACCCCGGCTGCTACCTTCGACCCAGGTATCGGCCGGGGCCGGGCCGGGGCACGCAGGCGCTGCCCGGCAGGCGCTCCGGCAACAGGGGAAGCACGGGAGAGGTGGAGCAAGGTGGCACGCAGCAGCTCGGGAATCGTGGCCGGGCTCACCGTGGTGGCGATCGCCGCCGTCGGCTTCCTCGGCTACCAGGCCTCCGCGACCGCGCCCGCGCATCCCCCGAAGGCGGCGGCGGCGCCGCCCGCGGCCCCTTCCCCCGTACCGTCCGCGCACGCGGCCGAGCCGGCGAAGCCGGTGGCCGTGCCGCCGGAATCGGGCACCGGCTCGCGCGTCGTGTACTCGGTGAGCCAGAAGCGGGTGTGGCTGGTCGGCGAGGGCGCTCAGGAGCCGAAGTCGTTCGCGGTCAAGCCCAGCACGGCGCACCCGAAGCCGGGCACGTACCTGGTGAACTCCCGCTCGGGCGCGGTCACCGGCTCGGACGGGGTGCCGATCGAGCACGTCGTACGGTTCGCCACCGCCGACGGGGTCGTGGTCGGGTTCAGCTCCCGGGTGGACGGCCAGATGCCGGAGCCCGACCAGAGCAAGAAGACCGGTGGCATCCGGATGGCGCGGGCCGACGGCGATGCCATGTGGGCCTTCGCGACGATCAACTCGAAGGTCGTCGTCCTCCCCTGACCGCCGACCGCCGCCGCCGCTGATTCACCCGTACGGACTACAGGCTTCTCAGGCCGCCTCGGACTCCGGGGCGGCCTGTTCGCGTACGTCCACGGGGTCGGCCCCGGGCGCGTCCGAGGCTCCCCGTACGGGAGGCGTCGAGACGGCGGTGGCTGCCGCGCCCGCGGCGAGCAGCGCCCCCATGGACACGACGGACGGGCGGGGGTCGCGCTGCACTCCTGCTGCGGACATGGCTCCTCCTGGCTTGGGCCGGCCCCTACTTAGGTAAACCTAACCAGCCCTCCGTACCATGTCACCACGCCGGACTCCATCGGCGCAATATCTTGCCGACGAGTTGTCGGTACGTTTTCCGGGACGGCGTCTCCGCCGGCAGCGGGTTACAGCGCCGCCAGCGCGCCCGGCGCGGACCAGCGCGCCCCGATCCCGCGCACCGAGACCTCCCGTACGTCGTCGAGGACCTCCTCGTGGCCGACCGCCCGCGCGATCACCACGTGCAGCCGGTCGTCGGAGAGCTCCTCGACCTTGCCGTCGCCCCACTCCACGACGACCACGGACTCGGGCAGCGAGACGTCGAGGTCCAGGTCCTCCATCTCGTCCAGCCCGCCGCCCAGCCGGTACGCGTCCACGTGGACCAGCGCCGGCCCGCCGCTCAGCGAGGGGTGGACCCGGGCGATCACGAAGGTCGGCGAGGTCACGGCGCCCCGTACGCCCAGCCCCTCGCCCAGTCCCCGGGTCAGCGTGGTCTTGCCCGCGCCGAGCTCTCCGGTCAGCAGGACGAGGTCGCCGGGGCGGAGCAGGCCTGCGAGGGTGCGGCCCAGTTCCCGCATGGCCTCGGGCGAGTCGACGGTGATGCGCGCCTCGGCGTCGGCCGCCTCAGTTCCCTGCCGCGGTGCCTGACTGTGCGGTGCTCGTGGAGCTTCCAGTGGTACTTCTTCCATGCCCGCCAACGTTAGTCGCTGCGGGCACCGCACCGGTGCGCGCCAGCAGGTCGGTCAGCAGCCCCGTCACCGTGTCGGGGTACTCCAGCATCATCAGGTGACCGGCGGACTCCAGGACCGCGAGCTCGGCGGCCGGCAGCGCGTCCTTGATGGCCTGGCTGTGCGCGGCGGGGGTGACCATGTCGCGGTCACCGGCGATGACGGTGACGGGGATGTCGGCGAACCGCTGGAGGGCGGCGCTCTTGTCGTGGATCTGGAAGGCCGGGTAGAACTCGGCGACCACGTCGATCGGGGTGGCCTCGATGAGCCGCTCGGCGAAGCGCGCGACCCCCGGGTCCACCTCGCGGGGGGCACCGAACGAGTACATCTTGATCATGCCGGCGAAGAGGTCGGCGGTGGCCCGGCGGCCCTTCTCCACGAGCTCCACCTGCGAGCCGAGCGCCTTGAGCACGGGCGGCAGGATGCGCCGTACGGCGCCCATGCCGACCGCGGGCAGCCCGTACGTGACCTGGTCGAGGTGGCCGCTGGACGTGCCGACCAGGGCCACGCCGATCACCCGGTCGCGGATCAGCTCGGGGAACTGCTCGGCCAGCGCCATGATCGTCATGCCGCCCATCGAGTGGCCCACCAGGATCAGCGGGCCCTCGGGCGCGGCGGCGTCGATGACGGTCTTCAGGTCGCGGCCGAGCTGGTCGATGCTCGCGCGCTCGCCGTCGGCCTGGGCGAAGCCGCGCGCGCTGCGGCCGTGGCTGCGCTGGTCCCAGTACACGGAGCGGACCAGGCCCCGCAGGGCGGAGCGCTGGAAGTGCCAGGAGTCCTGGGCGAGGCAGTAGCCGTGGCAGAACACGACGGTCGGAGCGGCCGGGTCCTTGCGGCGCAGCCGGGCCCGCTTCTTGGGGCCCTCGGGCGGCTCGTCGACCTCGTAGTAGAGCTCGGTGCCGTCCTCGGCGTAGCAGGCTCCCGGCGTCCCGCGCAGGGAGCCGTAGTCGCCGGTGGCGTCGAGCGCGAGGCGCGCCTTGCGGCGCATGCCGCGCCCGACCGTGATCCGCTCGACCGCGACCCCGGCCGCCGCGCCTGCGGCTATCACGCCGATCGCGGCGCCGGCCCAGCCCGCCTTGCGCCAGTTCTCGCTCACGCCGTCCTCACTCAGCCCTCAGCCGCCCAGGTAGACCCGGGGTACGCGCACCCCGATACGGGTGACGATCTCATAGGCGATCGTGTGTGCCGCTTGAGCCCAGTCCTCGGCGGTGGGCTCGCCGTGCTCCCCGGTACCGAAGAGGACTGCCTCGTCCCCGGCGCGTACCAGGTCACCGCCCAGGTCGACGACGAACTGGTCCATGGCGACGCGGCCGGCGACGCGGCGCACCTTGCCGCCGACGGAGACGGGCCCGCTGCCGGAGGCGTGCCGGGGGATGCCGTCGGCGTACCCGGCGGGGATGAGGGCGAGGTTCGTCTCGGCCTCGGTGACGTAGTGGTGCCCGTAGCTGACCCCGTGGCCGGCGGGCACGGTCTTGACCAGCGCCACGGAGGCCTTGAGGGTCATGGCGGGCCGCAGGCCCAGCTCCTCGGCGGTGCCGAGCTCGGGGGCCGGGGAGACGCCGTAGACGGCGAGGCCGCAGCGGACGAGGTCGAAGTGGCTCTCGGGCAGGGTCAGGGTCGCGGGCGAGTTGGCGATGTGCCGGACCTCGGGCTCCACGCCCTCCTTCTCGGCGTACGCCAGCATGTCGCGGAAGGAGGCCAGCTGGAGCGGGATGGAGGGGTGGCCGGGCTCGTCGGCGCATGCGAAGTGCGACCAGATGCCGGTGATCTTGACAGTGCCCTCGGCCTGGGCGGCGACGGCCGCGCCGACCAGCTCGGCCCAGTCGGCGGGCTGGCAGCCGTTGCGGCCCAGGCCGGTGTCGGCCTTGAGCTGGATCCTGGCCGTGCGGCCGGCGGCGAGCGCGGCCTTGCGCACCTCGTCGAGGGCCCACATCCCGCTGACGGAGATGTCCACGTCGGCCTCGACGGCCGCCTGCCACGGCCCGCCGGGGGTCCACAGCCAGCACAGGAGCGGTCCGGCGATCCCGGCGGCGCGCAGGGCGAGCGCCTCCTCGGGGGTGGCGGTTCCGAGCCAGGTGGCACCGGCGTCCTGGGCCGCGCGGGCGCAGGGGATCGCGCCGTGGCCATAGGCGTCCGCCTTGACGACGGCCATCAGCTCGGCCCGGGGTGCCCGCGCGCGCAGGGCGCGTACGTTCGCCCGTACGGCGTCAAGATCGATCTCGGCGTACACGCGCGTCGGTGTCTCGTTCATCGCCCCCAGTCTCTCAGAGCGAGGCCGTGGCCTGCGCGACCGCCGTTCATACGTCGACATATTGGATGATTTTCACCCCTGATGACACATCAGGGGTGCTAGGCCCAGGCCCCGTCCAAGACACGGCCTACCCGCGGATGTCACGCCAGGCGTCCGGGAGGGACTCCGCGATCTGCTGGGCGAGGAGCGGGGCTCCGGAGGCGGCCCGGCGCCCCGCCAGGCCGTGCACGTACGCCGCCACCGACGCGGCGTCCGGCGCCGCCAGGCCCGAGGCCAGCAGGGATCCCGCCAGGCCCGACAGGACGTCGCCGCTGCCCGCGGTCGCCAGCCACGGGGTTCCCGTCGGGTTGACCCGGACCGGACCGCCGCCCGCGCGCGACACCAGCGTCGTCGATCCCTTCAGCAGGGCCGTGGCCCCGTACCGCGCCGCCAGGGAGCGTACGGACGACAGCCGGCCCGACTCCACCGCCTCGCGGTCCACCCCGAGCAGCGCCGCCGCCTCCCCCGCGTGCGGGGTCAGCAGGGTCTCGGCCGGCCGGGCCCGCAGCACCGCCGGATCCAGCCCGCGCAGCCCGTCCGCGTCCACCAGCACCGGCACCGGGTCGGCCAGGGCCACGGCGACCTCCGCCGCCCGGCCCTCGCCCAGCCCCGGGCCGACCACCCACGCCTGCACCCGGCCCCGCCCGATCAGCGTCTCGGGGTACCGCGCCAGCACCGCGTCCGCCGCCGGTCCGACGTAGCGCACGGCGCCCGCGCCGCCGCGCAGCGCCCCCGCGACGGCGAGCACCGCCGCCCCCGGGTACTGCACCGACCCGGCGACGATGCCGACCACGCCCCGCCGGTACTTGTCGCTCGACGCCGTCGGAGCCGGCAGCAGCGCCGCCACATCGGCGTGCTGCAGGGCCTCCGCGTCCGGGTCCGGCAGCGACAGCCCGATGTCCACCAGGCGCAGCGCGCCCGTGCACGAGGCGCCCGGATCGATGAGCAGCCCCGGCTTGTACGCCCCGAAGGTCACCGTGACATCGGCGTGGACGGCCGCTCCGGCCACCTCGCCGGTGTCCGCGTCGACCCCGCTCGGCAGGTCCACCGCGACCACGGGGGCACCGGCCGGGATCCGCTCCACCAGCGCCGCCGCGGCCGGCCGCAGCCCGCCGCGGCCGCCGATGCCGACGAGCCCGTCCAGTACGAGGTCCGCCCTGCCGGGAACGGTCCGCTCGACCCGGCCCCCGGCGGCGAGCAGCGCCCGCAGCCCGCCCGCGTGCACCCGCTGCGGATCCATCGGGACGGCCGTCACCCCGGCGCCGCGCCGGGCCAGCCGGGCGCCCGCGTACAGTGCGTCGCCGCCGTTGTCCCCGGGCCCGACGAGCAGCACGACGCGCGCCCCGTACACCCGGCGCAGCAGGGCGGCGCAGACGGCGGCCAGCCCGGCCGCCGCGCGCTGCATCAGGGCGCCCTCCGGCAGCCGCGCCATCAGCTCGCGCTCGGCGGCCCGTACGGTCTCCACGCTGTAAGCAGTACGCATGGCACCCAGCCTGCCGGAAAATCCCGGGAACGCGGGGCTATCCCTCCGCGATCACCACGGCCGAGGCGATGCCCGCGTCGTGGCTCAGGGAGATGTGCCAGGACTTCACGCCCAGCGCCACCGCCCTGGCCTCGACCGTCCCCGACACCCGCACCCGCGGCTGCCCGGTCTCCTCGACGTACACCTCGGCGTCGGTCCACAGCATCCCGCCGGGCGCGCCGAGCGCCTTGGCGAGGGCCTCCTTGGCCGCGAACCGGGCGGCGAGCGAGGCGATCCCGCGCCGCTCGCCGCTCGGCAGCGTCAACTCGGAGTCGACGAACAGCCGCTGCGCCAGTTGCGGCGTCCGGGCCAGCGACTCACCGAACCGCTCGATCTCGGCAACGTCGATTCCCACTCCGATGATCACAACGCCAACTCACTTCGCTCACTCCACGGTTACAGACTTTGCGAGGTTACGCGGCTGGTCCACCTCGTTCCCCCGCGCCGTGGCCAGCTCGCACGCGAAGACCTGCAGGGGCACCGTCGCCACCAGCGGCTGGAGCAGCGTCGGCGTCGCCGGGATCCGGATCAGGTGGTCGGCGTACGGGACGACCGCGTGGTCGCCCTCCTCCGCGATCACGATGGTCCGCGCCCCGCGCGCCCGGATCTCCTGGATGTTCGACACGATCTTGTCGTGCAGCACGGAGCGTCCGCGCGGCGACGGCACGACCACCACCACCGGCAGGTCCTTCTCGATCAGCGCGATCGGCCCGTGCTTGAGCTCGCCCGCCGCGAAGCCCTCGGCGTGCATGTACGCCAGCTCCTTGAGCTTGAGCGCGCCCTCCAGCGCCACCGGGTACCCGACGTGGCGGCCGAGGAACAGCACGGTGTTCTTGTCCGCCAGCGAACGCGCCAGCTCCCGGACCGGCTCCATGGTCTCCAGTACCGTGTCCACGGCCGCGGCGATGTCGGACAGCTCGCGGATCACCGTCTCGATCTCGTCGCCCCACTTCGTACCCCGCACCTGCCCGAGGTACAGCGCGACCAGATAGCAGGCCACCAGCTGCGTCAGGAACGCCTTCGTCGAGGCGACGGCCACCTCCGGACCGGCGTGCGTGTACAGCACGGCATCCGATTCGCGCGGGATCGTCGACCCGTTCGTATTGCAGATGGCCAGCACCTTGGCCCCCTGCTCGCGCGCGTGCCGCAGCGCCATCAGGGTGTCCATGGTCTCGCCGCTCTGCGAGATCGCGACCACCAGCGTCCGCTGGTCCAGGATCGGGTCGCGGTAGCGGAACTCGCTGGCCAGCTCCGTCTCGCACGGGATGCGGGTCCAGTGCTCGATGGCCAGCTTCGCGATCATGCCCGCGTGGTACGCCGTACCGCACGCCACGATCACGACCTTGTCGACCTCCCTGAGCACCGAGACGGGGATGCGCACCTCGTCCAGGCTCAGCGAGCCGCTCGCGTCGATCCTGCCCAGGAGGGTGTCGGCGACAGCCTTCGGCTGCTCCGCGATCTCCTTGAGCATGAAGTAGTCATAGCCCCCCTTTTCGGCCGCCGAGGCGTCCCAGTCCACGTGGTACGCCCGCACGGACGCGGGCGCACCGGCGAAGTCGGTCACCGTGACCCCGTCGCGGCGGAGCTCGACGACCTGGTCCTGCCCCAGCTCGATCGCGGACCGGGTGTGGGCGATGAACGCGGACACGTCCGAGGCGAGGAAGTTCTCACCCTCCCCAACGCCCACCACCAGGGGGGAGTTCCGGCGGGCCCCGACCACCACGTCCGGCGCGTCGGCGTGCACCGCGACCAGCGTGAACGCGCCCTCCAGCCGCCGGCACACCTGCCGCATGGCCTCCGCGAGGTCCCCGCCGGCCTCGAACCGCTCGGCCAGCAGGTGGGCGACCACCTCGGTGTCCGTCTCCGACTCCAGCCGGTGCCCGCGCTCGGCCAGTTCGGCGCGCAGGGCGGCGAAGTTCTCGATGATGCCGTTGTGGACGACGGCCACCCGGCCCGCGTTGTCGAGGTGCGGGTGGGCGTTGACGTCGGTGGGCCCGCCGTGGGTGGCCCAGCGGGTGTGCCCGAGTCCCGTGGAACCGGCCGGCAGCGGATGCCCGACCAGTTCCTTCTCCAGATTGACCAGTTTTCCGGCCTTCTTGGCGGCGACCAGCCCCCCGTCCGCGAGCACGGCGACGCCCGCCGAGTCGTAGCCGCGGTACTCCAGCCGCTTGAGTCCGGCGATGACCACATCGAGCGCCGACTGCGCTCCCACGTAACCCACAATTCCGCACATACGGCGCAGCGTACGCGGAAGCGAGCCGCCTGCCCCGTACCTGAACAAGACGAAAACCCCGCCCCGGCGAATGAGCCGGAGCGGGGTTGACGTTCGGTCGGGCGGGGTTCAGCCGAGCTTCTTGGACTGGGCGGCGACCAGCGTCACCGGAGATTCCGCCGCCCCCAGGAGGCTGATGGAGCTGAAGGTGGCGACCGTGGATCCGGTGCGCAGGACCGTGAGGAGGGTGGTGGCCTTGTCGCCGTCCTCGAGGTCCGCCGTGAGGACGAGGCTGACGGAGTCGTCGCCGGAGGTGACGGGGGCGCCGGTGCCGCGCTGGACGCTCTCGTACTTGGTGGTCTCCCCCTGAGAGGTGCTGCTGAAGCCGCCCGCGCACGCCTGGCCCGCCGCCTTCACGGAGGCCAGCACGTCCTGCGCGCCCTTGTCGTCGTAGGAGGTGAGGCCGACCATCGTCACGGTGGTGCCGATGGCGTTCTTGATCGCCTCGGCCTTCTCCTCCGCCGAGGCGTTCGGGCCCGCTTCCTTCGGCTTGGCGCCTAGGGCGGTACGCGCGACGCCGGTCGGCGCGCCGATCTTCTGCAGGGCCTGGCCCTGGACCAGGACCTTGCACTCGGGCTTGTCGGTGGTGACCGACGCCTTGTCGACGTCTGCCAGCTTGGCGGCGGCCTCGGACTGCAGGAGGTACCCGGGCGCCTCGGCCTGCGTCACCAGCAGCGCGCCCAACTCCGCGTCCGTCTTGCCCTTCGCGGCCTGGGCCGCCGACGACGCCGGGGCGGAGGGGGGCGGCGTGGCGCCGCCCCCCTTGCCGTCCGACTTGTCGGAGCCGCAGGCGGTGGCCAGCAGGGCCAGGGACACCGCGGAAGCGGTCAGGACGGTACGACGGACAAGAGTGCTACGCACGAAAGATCTCCCCCAGAGCACACAACAAACGAAAACAGCGGCACCAGGCCGGAGCCGAGCCGCTTCGACCGGCAAATCTACGCGGCGATCCGATCAAGGTCGGAGCATTTTCCGCCGCGCGCCGCCAATCGTGACCGGGGCGATACCCTCCGCATCCGCCCCCGCCGCCCGTCCTGCGCCACGTGACCGACCCCACCACCCACAACCGCCCCCGAGCCACGACAATGGCCCTGTGATCACTTCGCCGCCACGAAGCACGCCGCCGGAGAGCGCGATGGAGCGCCCCGACCGCCCCGAGCGACCCCACCGCCGGGCCGAGGTCTCCCCGTACGTCGACCTCACCCGCGACGAGTGGAGCGCGCTGCGCGAGCGGACCCCGCTCCCCCTCACCGCCGAGGAGGTCGAGCGGCTGCGCGGTCTCGGCGACGTCATCGACCTCGACGAGGTCCGGGACGTCTACCTGCCGCTCTCGCGCCTCCTCAACCTCTACGTCGGCGCCACGAGCAACCTCCGCGGCACCCTCAACACCTTCCTCGGCGACGCCGGCAACGGCCACGGCGCCCAGCAGGGCACCCCCTTCGTCATAGGGGTCGCCGGCTCCGTCGCCGTCGGCAAGTCCACGGTGGCCCGCCTCCTCCAGGCCCTGCTCGCCCGCTGGCCCGAGCACCCCCGCGTCGAGCTGGTCACCACCGACGGCTTCCTCTACCCCATGAAGGAGCTCCAGCGGCGCGGGCTGACTGCCCGCAAGGGCTTCCCGGAGTCGTACGACCGCCGCGCGCTCACCCGCTTCGTCGCGGACATCAAGGCGGGCAAGGACGAGGTCAGCGCCCCGGTCTACTCGCACCTGATCTACGACATCGTCCCCGGTGAGCAGCTCGTCGTACGCCGCCCCGACATCCTGATCGTCGAGGGGCTCAACGTCCTGCAGCCGGCCCTGCCCGGCAAGGACGGCCGTACGCGCGTCGCGCTCGCCGACTACTTCGACTTCAGCGTGTACGTGGACGCCCGGCCCGAGGACATCGAGCGCTGGTACCTCAACCGGTTCCGGAGGCTGCGCGAGACCGCGTTCCAGAATCCCTTCTCCTACTTCCGCAAGTACACCCAGGTCTCCGAGGAGGAGGCCGTCGAGTACGCGCAGACCATGTGGCGCACGATCAACAAGCCCAACCTCCTGGAGAACGTCGCCCCCACCCGCGGCCGCGCGACGCTCGTCGTGCGCAAGGGCCCGGACCACAAGGTCCAGAAGCTCAGCCTCCGCAAGCTCTGACCCCGTCGGCGGCTAAGGTGCGGCCATGCTGCACCTTCGGTTGATCACCCCGGCCGACCGGACCGACGCCGTGGTCTCGGTCATCGAATCGACGGTCGGCACCACCCATCTGGTCGTACTGCCGGGTGCCGCCCGCGATCCGCGCGGCGACCTCGTGCTGTGCGACGTCGCCCGGGAGGCGGGTGACGAGCTGCTGCAGGAGCTCCGGCGACTGGGCGTCGAGAAGGACGGCTCGATCGCCGTCGAGAACATCGACCTGTCGTTGTCCCGGCGGGCCGACGCGGCCGAGGAGGAGGCCCCGGGCGAGGCCGCCGACGCGGTGCTGTGGGAGCAGCTGGCGGAGGCGACCCACGAGGAGTCGACCCTCACCATCACGTACGTCGCGTTCATGATCCTCGCGACGATGATCGCGGCCTGCGGTGTGGTCCTCGACAACGCGATCCTGATCGTGGGCGCCATGGCGGTCGGCCCGGAGTTCGGTCCGCTCGCCGGAGTCTGCACCGGCGTGGTGCAGCGCGAACCGCGGCTCGCGCTGCGGTCCCTCAGCGCGCTGCTGATCGGTTTCGCCGTGGCGATCGCCGCCACCACCGTCTTCAGCCTGGGGATGGACGCCATCGGGCAGTTCCACGCGGGGATACTGGACCGGCCCCGCCCGAACACCGGCTTCATCTGGCAGCCGGACTCGTTCTCCTTCGTGGTGTCGCTGCTCGCGGGCGTGGCGGGGGTGCTGTCCCTGACCTCCGCCAAGTCCGGGGCGCTGGTGGGCGTCGCGATCTCGGTGACGACCGTCCCGGCGGGCGCGAACGCCGCCGTGGCCCTCAGCTACGGGGAGTTCGCCCAGATGTGGGGGTCGGCGGAGCAGCTGCTGCTGAACCTGGGCGGGATCATGCTGGCGGGCGTCCTCACCCTGTACGGACAGAAGGCGCTGTGGCGGACCCAGCGCGGCCGCTGGGCCCGCCGGCCCAAGACCTGAGCGCACCCCGCCGCGAACGCCGTCGGCCCCGCCCTCCGGGATCACCGGGAGGGCGGGGCCGACACACGAAGGAGCTCAGCCTGTCTAGCCGAGCGCCGACTTCACGGCGTCCGCCAGCCGACCGGCGACCGCGCGGGCCTGCTCGATGTCGGCGGCCTCGACCATCACCCGTACGAGCGGCTCGGTACCGGACGGACGGAGCAGCACCCGCCCGGTGGTGCCCAGCTCGCGCTCGGCGTCGGCGACGGCCGCGGCCAGCTCCCCGGAGGTCGCGACCCGGGACTTGTCCACGTCGGGCACGTTGATCAGCACCTGCGGCAGCCGCCGCATGACACCCGCGAGATCGGCGAGCGAGCGGCCCGTGGCCGCGACGCGCGCCGCGAGCAGCAGGCCGGTGAGCGTGCCGTCGCCGGTCGTGGCGTGGTCGAGGATGATCACGTGGCCGGACTGCTCGCCTCCGAGCGCGTAGCCGTTCTCCCTCATCGACTCCAGCACGTACCGGTCGCCGACGCCGGTCTGCACGACCTCGATGCCCTCGCCCTCCATGGCCAGCTTGAAGCCGAGGTTGGACATCACGGTGCCGACGACGGTGTTGCCGCGCAGCTGGCCGGCCTCGCGCATGGCCAGGGCCAGCACCGCGAGGATCTGGTCGCCGTCGATCTCGGCGCCGGTGGCGTCGACCGCGAGGCAGCGGTCCGCGTCACCGTCGTGCGCGATGCCGAGGTCGGCGGCGTGCTCGACCACGGCCTGCTTGAGGAGCCCCAGGTGGGTGGAGCCGCAGCCGTCGTTGATGTTGAGGCCGTCGGGCTCGGCGCCGATGGTGACGACCTCGGCTCCCGCCCGGGTGAAGGCCTCGGGCGAGACGCGGGCGGCCGCGCCGTGCGCCTCGTCGAGGATGATCTTGAGGCCTTCGAGGCGGTTGGGGAGGACCCCGATGAGGTGGGCGACGTACTTGTCGAAGCCCTCGTCGTAGTCGGAGACCCGCCCGACGCCGGCGCCGGTGGGCCGGTCCCAGGGGGCTCCGGTGCGGTGCTCCTCGTAGACGGCCTCGATGCGGTCCTCGAGCTCGTCGGCGAGCTTGTGGCCGCCGCGGGCGAAGAACTTGATGCCGTTGTCGGGCATCGCGTTGTGGCTGGCGGAGAGCATCACGCCGAGGTCGGCACCCAGCGCACCGGTGAGATACGCCACCGCCGGGGTGGGCAGCACACCGACGCGCAGGACGTCCACGCCCGCGCTCGCGAGGCCCGCGACGACCGCGGCCTCCAGGAATTCGCCGGAGGCGCGGGGGTCGCGGCCGACGACCGCGGTCGCGCGGTGGCCCGCGAAGGTGCCCGCTTCGGCGAGTACGTGGGCAGCTGCCACGGAGAGGCCGAGCGCGAGCTCAGCCGTCAGATCCGCGTTGGCGACGCCGCGTACACCGTCCGTCCCGAAGAGTTGTCCCACTGTTGTCCTCCCGAGTTCACGCTTCGTTTGTGACCGCTTGTGACATGTATTTGCCGCTTGTGGCGGTAAACGAACCGCCCCGACAGCACGGAGAGTGCTGCCGGGGCGGTTTGTTGCTGAACAGCAGGCGCAGATTAACGCTTGCTGTACTGCGGAGCCTTACGGGCCTTCTTGAGACCGGCCTTCTTGCGCTCGACCGCACGGTCGTCGCGGGAAAGGAAGCCGGCCTTCTTCAGCGCCGGGCGGTTGTTGTCGACATCCGCCTCGTTCAGGGCGCGGGCCACGCCGAGGCGCAGGGCGCCGGCCTGACCGGAGACGCCGCCACCCGAGATGCGGGCGATGATGTCGTAGCGACCGTCGAGCTCAAGGAGCTTGAACGGCTCGTTGACTTCCTGCTGGTGCACCTTGTTGGGGAAGTAGTCCTCAAGGGTGCGCCCGTTGATCTTCCACTTGCCGGTGCCCGGAACGATCCGGACGCGGGCGATGGCGTTCTTGCGACGGCCCAGGCCGGCGGCCGGCTGGGGGTCGCCGAAGCGACCGGCAAGGGACTCGGAGGTGTAGTCGCCCTCGACGGCTTCCACAGACTCGGTGGTGTACTCCTCGACGTTGCCCTCGAACTCTTCGACGGGGGTCGTCTCGGCGGTGGTCTCGGCCACGATGCTCCTCAGAATTTTCTACGTCTTAGGGGGTGGCCGGAACTACTGCGCGACCTGGGTGATCTCGAACGGCACCGGCTGCTGGGCAGCGTGGGGGTGCTGGTCGCCCGAGTAGACCTTCAGCTTCGAGAGCATCTGACGGCCCAGGGTGTTCTTGGGGAGCATGCCCTTGACGGCCTTCTCGACGGCCTTCTCCGGGTTGTTCGCCAGGAGGTCGTCGTAGCGCACCGAACGCAGACCGCCCGGGAAACCGGAGTGGCGGTACGCCATCTTCTGGGACGCCTTGTTGCCGGACAGGTGAACCTTGTCGGCGTTGATGATGATGACGAAGTCGCCCATGTCCATGTGAGGCGCATAGGTCGGCTTGTGCTTGCCACGCAGGAGGGCAGCGGCCTGGGTCGCCAGACGGCCGAGGACAACGTCCTGGGCGTCGATGACGAGCCACTGGCGCGAGATGTCGCCGGGCTTGGGGCTGAACGTACGCACGCGTATGCCTTCGCTTCTTCAGTGGTGGTATCCCACGGGCGCAAGCCCCACGGGAAGGTCCTGACAGGGTCACCACGGACGATCACGACAGCCCTCGTTCACATCAGGGACGCAACCCGTGTGAACCGCTGGTCATCGGTCCGGTGGACCGGCGCAAGGCCTTTCACGTGAGAATGAGAAAGCCAATACGCATAACAAACCAGCAGGATACCCAAGCAGACCCTTACGGGTCAAAACGCGGTCCGCGATGCCGATTCTGCCGGCGTCGCGGCGCACTCCGGTTCGGTCCTGGGAGGGGACCCCGCAGTTGTTACAGGCCCAAGAGTAACCCGGCCGGAGCGCAGCGCACGACGCGCCAGCAGAATCGCGAGCCCGCACAGGGTGGCGCAGTCCTTGAAGGCGCGCCGCTTGTGGGCCAGCTCCGAGGGCCACGGGATCAGGGCCATCTGGGGCGTCAGGGCCAGCCAGAACCAGGGCGAGCGGGGCATCGAGCCGGGCCGCACCCCCGAGGCCAGCAGCAGCGGCAGCACCACCAGGAGGTAGTGGTCGAAGGAGGGACGGGAGACCAGGAATGCGGCGAGCATCACCATGCAGGCCGTCTCCACCAGCCGCAGCTGCCCCTCGTCGGAATCGTCCGGCCGCCGCCAGCGCCGCCAGGCGCCCCACAGCCCGGCTCCGGCCCCCGCGAAGGCCAACGCCACCCCCACCGGCTCCGGCACCCCCAGCCGCGGCAGCACCGCGATCGGCGAGGCGTCCCAGGGCAGGGCGTAGGCGTCCTGCCCCTGGAAGAGGAACGGCAGGGTCTTGGTGAAGAACAGCGACGGGCTCGGCATCAGCATCGCCCCCGCCAGCGAGGCACCCAGCGGCACCAGCACGGCCGCGGCCAGCCCCCGCCACTGCCGGGCCAGCACGAACAGCAGCCCGATCGGCACCAGCATCGGCTTGCAGGCGATCGCCAGCCCCACCACCAGCCCGGCCGCCCCCCACGCCCTGCGGTGCGCGAGCAGCAGCGCCACCGGCAGCGCGGCCGCCGAGATGGCCGTCCAGTTGCCGATCAGCACGAGGTTCACGTACGGCTTGAAGCCCAGGGCCAGCGCCGCGAACCCGCCGACCGCGAAGCGGGAGCGCGCCGGCACCGAGAAGAGCCGCAGCGCGGCCCACCACCCGATGGCCAGCAGGGCGGATATCGCCGGCGGGAGCACCCAGCGCAGCACCGGCTGCGGCAGCAGCGCCTCCGGGACGGCCATGATCACGGCGCTCGGGAGGTAGAGGAACCGCTTGTCCTCGTACGGGGACCCGCCCGCCAGCAGCGTCTCGGCGGCCTTGACCACGAAGGCGTTGTCCGAGCCCCAGTTCGCCCGCAGGCTCGTGGAGACCGCGATGCCGAGCACCACGGCCAGGGCCAGGGCCTGCCAGGGCCCGGACGCCGGCCGCAGCAGCCAGACCGCCAGCCGGTGCCCGGACGCCGGATCCCTTACGGTGTCCCATCCACTGAGCCAGGTGCCAGGCCGCAGCCGCACAACGCCTCCCGATCGACCCGCCGGGGGGCGGTCTCCCCCTGGCGCTTCCGCTCGACCCTACGTTCGTCCCGAACGGGTCCCTGAGACCCGTTCCCACCGCCGCCCTCGCACCCCTCGGCCCCAGGGGGCCTCAGAGGCTTCGGACGGCTGCGCCGGACTCCGTCCGCCGAGCGGGGCCGAACACCCGTGTCAGCGGCGGCGCTCCACGCGACGCTCGTCCCAAACGGGTTCCTGAGTCTCTCGTACAACACCGTCGGAACCGAAGACCAGGAAACGGTCAAATGTCCGAGCGAACCACCGGTCGTGCGTGACGCACAGCACAGTGCCCTCGTACGACTCCAGACCGTCCTGGAGCGCCTCCGCGGACTCCAGGTCCAGGTTGTCGGTCGGCTCGTCCAGCAGCAGCGCCGTGGTGCCCGCCAGCTCCAGCAGCAGGATCTGGAAACGTGCCTGCTGGCCGCCCGACAGCCGCTCGAACGGCTGCTCCCCCTGGCGATCCAGCTCGTACCGCCGCAGGACGGCCATGGCGGGGCCGAGCGGCTTCGCGGCCTCCGTCCACAGGATGTCGACGAGCGTGCGGCCGAACAGCTCCGGGTGCGCGTGCGTCTGCGCGAAATGACCGGCGACCACCCGGGCGCCCAGCTTGAAATCACCTGTGTGCTTGACGTCGTCGCCCGCCAGCAACCGCAGGAAGTGCGACTTCCCGGAGCCGTTCGAGCCGAGCACCGCGACCCGCTCCCCGTAGAAGACCTCCAGCGAGAACGGCTTCATCAGCCCCGTGAGTTCAAGGTTCTCCACGGTCAGCGCGCGCACGCCGGTCCGGCCGCCCTTCAGGCGCATCTTGATGTCCTGCTCGCGCGGCGGCTCCGGCGGCGGGCCCGCCTCCTCGAACTTCTGGAAGCGCGTCTGCATCGCCCGGTAGCGCGAGGCCATGTCGGGGCTGCTCGCCGCCTGGTTGCGCAGCCGCAGGACCAGCGCCTTCAGACGGGCGTGCTCCTCGTCCCAGCGCCGCTTGAGCTCCTCGAAGCGGGCGAAGCGCTCCTTGCGGGCGTCGTGGTACGTGTCGAAGCCCGAGCCGTGCACCCACACGTCCGTGCCCGTGGGGCTCGGCTCCAGGCTGATGATCTTCTCGGCGGCCCGGGACAGCAGCTCCCGGTCGTGGGACACGAAGAGCACCGTCTTGCGGGTGGCCTTCAGCTGCTCCTCCAGCCACCGCTTGCCCGGGACGTCCAGGTAGTTGTCCGGCTCGTCGAGCAGCAGCACCTCGTCCGGCCCGCGCAGCAGCGCCTCCAGCACGAGCCGCTTCTGCTCACCGCCCGAGAGCGTGCGCACCTCGCGGAACTGCGCGGTGTCGTACGGGATGGCCAGCGCGGCCGTGGTGCAGACGTCCCACAGGGTCTCCGCCTCGTAGCCCTGTACGTCGGCCCAGTCGCTGAGCGCCTGCGCGTATGCCATCTGGGCCGACTCGTCGTCCACCGTCATGATCAGGTGCTCGGCGTGGTCGACGGCCTTCGCGGCCTCCCGGACCCGGGGCTGGGCCACCGAGACCAGCAGGTCCCGTACGGTCGTCTCGTCCCGTACGGAGCCCACGAACTGCGACATCACGCCGAGGCCGCCGCTGACGGTGACCCCGCCGCCGTGCGGCTGGAGGTCGCCGGAGATCAGCTTCAGCAGAGTGGACTTGCCGGCGCCGTTCGCCCCGACGAGGGCGACGACCGACCCCTCCCCCACGCGGAAGGAGACGTCGGGGAGCAGGACCCGCCCGTCGGGAAGGTAGTACTCCAGGTGGCTGGCTTCGAGATGTCCCATGCGGGGCATTGTCCCGGTCGCGCAGCGATCCACCCAACCGGATTACCCGGTGCTCAGCAGCAGCCGGCGCCCGGGAGGGTGCGCATGTTGCGTGCCTCCTTGCTGCGGGCGGCCAGCAGCTCGTCCGCCGGGTAGCCGACCTCCTCCAGGGTGAGCCCGTGCGGCTTCACGACGTGCACCGAGGAGTCCCGTACGGCGGCCCGCAGGACCTTCCCCGGCCAGTCGGTCGGCCGGTGCCCGTCCCCGACGTGCAGCAGGGCGCCGACCAGCGAGCGGACCATGTTGTGGCAGAAGGCGTCGGCGCGGACGGTCGCGGTGACGATCCCGTCCTCGGCGCGCTCCCAGCTGAGCTGCTGGAGGGTGCGGATGGTCGTGGCGCCCTCGCGCTTCTTGCAGTACGCGGCGAAGTCGTGCTCGCCGAGCAGCGCGGCGGCGGCCTCGTTCATGGCGTCCACGTCGAGCGGCCACTGGTGCCACAGCACGTGCCCGCGGCGCAGCGGGTCCACGCCGCCCTGGTGGTCGCCGACGCGGTAGGCGTAGCGGCGCCAGATGGCGGAGAACCGGGCGTTGAAGCCCTCGGGGGCTTCGGCGGCCTTCCACACCCGTACGTCGTGCGGCAGCCGGCCCGCGAGGCGGCGCAGCAGCTTGTCGTGGTGCTCGGCCCACACCTCGTCGCGTACGTCGAACTGGGCGACCTGCCCGCGCGCGTGCACGCCGGCGTCGGTCCGCCCGGCCACGGTCAGCTCGACCGGGTCCGGCAGCCGCATCACCGTCTGCAGGGCCGACTCCAGCTCGCCCTGGACGGTGCGCAGCACGCGCTGCTTCGCCCAGCCGGAGAAGTCCTTCCCGTCGTACGAAAGGTCCAGCCGTACCCGGACGTGCCCGGGCTCCACCTCGTCACTCACGTGACCGATCCTCTCAGAGTCACCGCAATGCAGAACGGGCCCGCCCCGGGAAGGGGCGGGCCCGTTCAGAGCCGATCAAGCGAGCTCGATCCCGAAGCGGGATCAGGCCTCCTTGGTCTCCTCGGCGGGGGTCTCGACAGCCTCCGCCTCCTTGACCGCGCGCTTGGTGGCGGCCTCGGCCTCACCGGTGGCCTGCTGGGCGACCGTAAGGGCCTCGACCAGCTCGATCACGGCCATCGGGGCGTTGTCGCCACGACGGTTGCCGATCTTGGTGATGCGCGTGTAACCACCGGGGCGGTTCTCGTAGCGCGGGGCGATCTCGGTGAACAGCGTGTGCACGATGCTCTTGTCCGTGATCGTCTGCAGCACCAGGCGACGGTTGTGGATGTCGCCCTTCTTGGCCTTGGTGACCAGACGCTCGGCGTAGGGACGCAGGCGACGGGCCTTGGCCTCGGTGGTGGTGATGCGGCCGTGCTCGAAGAGCGCCTTCGCGAGGTTCGCGAGAAGGTGCTTCTCGTGCGCGGCGCTGCCGCCCAGACGGGCACCCTTTGCGGGACGCGGCATGGTGTTACTCCTTCATATCTGCACCGGCCGTGTCAGGTACCGGTGTCAGTTCCCCCGGGGCGGCTGCCCCGGGAAAGTTCTACGGGTGGTGCTGGTCCTGCCTCAGTACTGCTCGGTCTCGACGAAACCGGCGTCCGCGTCGTCGTCGGCGCCGAAGGCGTCGGCGGCGGCGGTCGGGTCGAATCCGGGCGGGCTGTCCTTGAGGGCCAGGCCCATGCCGGCCAGCTTCGCCTTGACCTCGTCGATCGACTTCGCGCCGAAGTTGCGGATGTCGAGCAGGTCGGCCTCGGAGCGGGCGACGAGCTCACCCACGGAGTGGATGCCCTCGCGCTTGAGGCAGTTGTACGACCGAACGGTGAGCTCGAGCTCCTCGATCGGCAGCGCCAGATCGGCGGCCAGGGCCGCGTCCGTCGGCGAGGGGCCCATGTCGATGCCCTCGGCGTCGATGTTGAGCTCGCGCGCCAGGCCGAACAGCTCGACCAGGGTCTTGCCGGCGGACGCCATGGCGTCGCGCGGGCGCATGGCCTGCTTGGTCTCGACGTCGACGATCAGCTTGTCGAAGTCGGTGCGCTGCTCGACTCGGGTCGCCTCGACCTTGTAGGTGACCTTGAGGACCGGGCTGTAGATGGAGTCGATCGGGATGCGACCGATCTCCTGGCCCAGCTGCTTGTTCTGGACGGCGGAGACGTAGCCGCGACCGCGCTCGACGGTCAGCTCCATCTCCAGCTTGCCCTTGCCGTTGAGCGTGGCGAGGACGAGGTCCGGGTTGTGCACCTCGACACCGGCCGGGGGCGCGATGTCGGCAGCGGTGACCAGGCCGGGACCCTGCTTGCGCAGGTACATCACGACCGGCTCGTCGTGCTCCGAGGAGACGACCAGCTGCTTGATGTTGAGGATGATGTCGGTGACGTCTTCCTTGACACCGGGCACGGTGGTGAACTCGTGCAGGACGCCGTCCACGCGGATGCTGGTGACAGCGGCACCCGGGATCGAGGACAGGAGCGTACGGCGCAGCGAGTTGCCGAGGGTGTAGCCGAAGCCCGGCTCGAGCGGCTCGATCACGAACCGCGAGCGGTACTCGTCGACGACCTCTTCGGTCAGCGAAGGACGCTGAGCGATAAGCATGTGTGTTCCTTCAGTCGTGGACGCCCACTATTTGACGCCCGACGGGTAAAGCCAGGTACTGCAAGCGTACGGGCGGCACGTCCCCCCGAAGGGGTTCGTACCGCCCGGACACTCAAAGACGCACAGGTGCGTCCGCTGCGTCAGACCCGGTCTTTCGCTTCGACGAAGCGAAAAGTCCGGCAGTCGTCAGACGCGGCGGCGCTTCGGCGGGCGGCAGCCGTTGTGCGGGGTGGGGGTGACGTCCTGGATCGAGCCGACCTCGAGGCCGGTGGCCTGGAGGGAGCGGATCGCGGTCTCGCGGCCGGAGCCCGGACCCTTGACGAAGACGTCAACCTTGCGCATGCCGTGCTCCTGCGCGCGGCGGGCGGCCGACTCGGCGGCCATCTGCGCGGCGAAGGGGGTGGACTTGCGCGAGCCCTTGAAGCCGACGTGGCCGGCGGAGGCCCAGGAGATCACGTTGCCCGAGGGGTCCGTGATCGAGACGATCGTGTTGTTGAACGTGCTCTTGATGTGGGCGTGCCCGTGAGCGACGTTCTTCTTTTCCTTGCGGCGCACCTTCTTGGCAGCGCCCTGACGACCCTTGGGGGGCATCTAAATCTCCTACGGGAGGTGGTCGGTCCTACAGCGCAAGACCGCTGAACAGGACTACTTCTTGCCCGGCTTCTTCTTACCGGCGATCGCGCGACGCGGGCCCTTGCGGGTACGCGCGTTCGTGCTGGTGCGCTGACCGTGCACCGGCAGGCCACGACGGTGGCGGATGCCCTGGTAGCACTGGATCTCGATCTTGCGGCGGATGTCGCCCTGGATCTCGCGGCGGAGGTCACCCTCGGTACGGAGGTTGGCGTCCACGTACTCGCGGATCTTGACGAGGTCCTCTTCGGCCAGGTCACGAACGCGGGTGTTCGGGTTCACGCCGGTGGAGGCGAGGATCTCCTTGGACCGGGTGCGCCCGATACCGAAGACGTAGGTGAGTGCGATCTCCACGCGCTTTTCGCGCGGGATGTCAACACCGGAAACGCGTGCCATTCAATGGCTCCTGTGTGTTCGGGGGTCTTCCGCAGAACCATTCCCGACCGCCGACCACACCTGATGGGTGGTGGTACGCCCGGGTCCCCGGCCCCCGCCGGAGGTGCCGCCGGCCCTTCTCAGGGCTGGGCGGGCTCTGCGTATGTACGTTTTCTTACGTCGCGCGAAGAACTGCGTAGTGCAGGTCGGTCGGCGTGCGTCAGCCCTGGCGCTGCTTGTGGCGCAGGTTGTCGCAGATGACCATGACCCGACCGTGACGGCGGATCACCTTGCACTTGTCGCAGATCTTCTTGACGCTCGGCTTGACCTTCATGTTGGTGAGGTTCTCCGGGTCAGTGCCACCACCCGCACCGGGACGTGCGCCCAGGCAGGAGTGAGGACAAGATCTACTTGTATCGGTAGACGATCCGGCCACGCGTGAGGTCGTACGGAGACAGCTCCACAACGACCCGGTCATCCGGGAGGATGCGGATGTAGTGCATACGCATCTTGCCGCTGATGTGCGCGAGGACCTTGTGACCGTTCTGCAGTTCCACCTTGAACATCGCGTTCGGGAGGGACTCGATCACGGTGCCCTCGATTTCGATGGCACCTTGCTTCTTGGCCACGCTTCGCCCTTCGAATCGGCTACCTTGATCAGCTCCCCGCTTCGCATGCGGACATGCGGGTGCAAAGGAGCCGACGAGTCAGTCTACGTCAGGGCACCCAGAAAGACGAATCCGGAAAGTTTGCCCCACAGCGTAGATCATTAACCGAGGGGATCCGGCGCAGTGGTCACGCCGTACTCCGCCAGCTTGGCCTTGCCGCAGTCCGGGCTGGTCAGGACGATGGGCCCGGCCTCGGTCAGGGCGATGGAGTGCTCCCAGTGCGAGGACCAGGTGCCGTCCGTGGTGATGACCGTCCAGTCGTCCGCCAGGACCTCCGTCTGGGGGGTGCCCAGGGAGACCATCGGCTCGATCGCCAGGCAGACGCCCGGGACCAGCTTGATGCCCTTGCCCCGCTTGCGCGAGACGTAGTTCAGCAGGTGGGGGTCCATGTGCATCTCGGACCCGATGCCGTGGCCGCCGTAGTCCTCGATGATCCCGTACTTGCCGGTCGCGGGCCGCGGCTGGCGGCGGATGTAGCCCTCGATCGCCTTGGAGATGTCCACGAGGCGGTTACCGAGCTTCATCGCGGCGATGCCGGCCCACATCGACTCCTCGGTCACCCGCGAGAGCTCGATCAGCTCCGGGGCGTGGCCCGTGCCCACGAAGGCCGTGTACGCGGCGTCGCCGTGCCAGCCGTCGACGATCGCACCGGCGTCGATCGAGATGACGTCGCCGTCCTTGAGGACCGTCTTGTCGTCCGGGATGCCGTGGACCACGACCTCGTTCACGGACGTACAGATCGTCGCGGGGAATCCGCCGTAGCCGAGGAAGTTCGACTTGGCCCCGGCATCCGCGATGACCTTGCGGGCCACCATGTCCAGATCCCGCGTCGTGGCGCCCGGTACGGCCGCCTCACGGGTCGCCGCGTGGATCGCGGCGACGACCAGCCCTGCCTCGCGCATCTTCGCGATCTGCTCGGGGGTCTTGATCTGGACCATGGGTAGTGCCTTCCACCTTCGGACTTCGGGTCTGCGTTGTTCCGGTCGTCTCAACAGTACGGCCGCGGAGTCCTGGGGACGCCGCGGCCGTACTGCTCACAACAAGGGTTACTACTTCTTGAGCGCGTCCATCGCACGCTGCGTGACGTCCGCGACCTCACCGAGGGCGGGGATCGTCACCAGCAGGCCCTGGGCCTTGTAGTAGTCGATGATCGGCTCGGTCTGCGTGTGGTAGACCTCGAGCCGGTTGCGCACCGTGGCCTCGGAGTCGTCGTCACGCTGGTACAGCTCGCCGCCGCAGGTGTCGCAGACACCCGCGGCCTTCGGCGCCGCGTACTCGACGTGGAAGACGTGCGCGGAGTCGTTGCGGCAGATCCGGCGGCCGGCGATGCGCTTGACGACCTCGTCCTCCTCGACCTCCAGGTCGAGGACGGCGTCCAGCTTCATGCCGGCGGTCTGCAGCATCTCGTCCAGCGCCTCCGCCTGGGAGACGTTGCGCGGGAAGCCGTCCAGCAGGAAGCCGTTCACGGCGTCCGACTGCTCCATCCGGTCCTTGGCCATGCCGATGGTGATCTCGTCGGGAACGAGGTCACCGGCGTCCATGAACGCCTTCGCGCGCTGGCCCAGCTCGGTGTTCTGGCTGATGTTCGCGCGGAAGAGGTCGCCCGTGGAGATGTGCGGGATCGACAGGTTCTTCGCAAGGAACGCGGCCTGCGTTCCCTTGCCCGCACCGGGCGGTCCGACGAGGACGATTCGCATCAGCGGAGGAACCCTTCGTAATTGCGCTGCTGGAGCTGGCTCTCGATCTGCTTCACGGTTTCCAGACCCACACCCACGATGATGAGGATGCTCGTCCCGCCGAACGGGAAGTTCTGGTTCGCTCCGAAGCCGGCCAACGCCATCGTCGGCACAAGAGCGATGAGACCCAGGTACAGCGACCCCGGCCAGGTGATCCGGTTGAGCACGTAGCTCAGGTACTCGGCGGTGGGTCGACCGGCACGGATACCCGGGATGAACCCACCATACTTCTTCATGTTGTCTGCAACTTCCTCGGGGTTGAAAGAAATCGCCACGTAGAAGAACGCGAAGAAGACGATCAGGAGGAAGTAGGCCGCGATGTAGTACGGGTGGTCGCCCTTGACGAAGTGCTTCTGGATCCAGATGGCCCAGCTGGCGGTCGAACCGCTGAACTGCACGATCAGCGCCGGGATGTACAGCAGCGACGAGGCGAAGATGACCGGGATGACACCGGCCTGGTTCACCTTGAGCGGGATGTACGTCGAGGTGCCCCCGTACGCACGACGCCCGATCATGCGCTTGGCGTACTGGACCGGAATCCGACGCTGCGCCTGCTCGACGAAGACGACGAGCGCGACCATGGCCAGGCCGACGAGGATGACCACGCCGAACTCGACCCAGCCGTCGGCGATCTTGCCCTGGAGCTTGATCTGCCACAGGGCGCCCATGAAGCCGGCGGCGATCGAGATGAACATCAGGATCGACATGCCGTTACCGATGCCGCGGTCGGTCACGAGCTCACCGAGCCACATGACGACACAGGTACCCGCGGTCATGGTGATGACCATGACGATCGTGGTGAAGATCGACCGGTTCGGAACGATCTGGCTGGCGACCTGGCAGCCCTGGAACAGGGCACCAGTGCGGGCGGTGGCGACGAGGCCGGTGCCCTGCAGGATCGCGAGTGCGACCGTCAGATAGCGCGTGTACTGAGTGATCTTCGCGGTGCCGGACTGACCCTCTTTTTTGAGGTTCTCCAGCTTCGGGATGACCACGGTCAGCAGCTGCAGGATGATGCTCGCCGTGATGTACGGCATGATGCCGAGCGCGAAGATCGTGATCTGCAGCAGCGCACCGCCGCTGAACATGTTGACGAGACCGAAGAGGCTGTTGCTGCTCCCGGCCTGGTCGACACAGATCTGAACGTTCTTGTAGCTCACGCCGGGTACCGGGATGTGGGACCCGAGCCGGAACAGCACGATGATGCCGAGCGTGAAGAGCAGCTTCTTGCGCAGGTCGGGCGTCTTGAACGCCCGGGCGAACGCGGTGAGCACGGTGCCTCCTGCGACCCCCGCGCTACTGCGTCAGAGGTGACGGTCTGAGGGATCGACGAATACGTACAAGCAAAGGTGCAGGCCACCTTACCGGCGACTGCGCCCCCCGTGGAACGACCAACCGGGGATGCCCCATTTGTGAGGCACCCCCGGTCGGGTTTCTAGCTATTTGTCACCTGGTTCGTCTTAGACGAGCTCGGTGACGGTGCCGCCGGCAGCGGCAATCTTCTCCTTGGCGGAGGCGGAAACGGCGTCAACCGAAACCGTCAGCGCCACGGAGATCTCGCCCTGGCCCAGGACCTTGACGAGGCTGTTCTTGCGAACCGCGCCCTTGGCGACCAGGTCGGCCACCGTGACCTCTCCACCCTCGGGGTAGAGAGCGCCGAGCTTGTCCAGGTTGACAACCTGGAACTCGGTGCGGAACGGGTTCTTGAAGCCCTTGAGCTTCGGCAGACGCATGTGGAGGGGCATCTGCCCACCCTCGAAGCGCTGCGGGATCTGGTAACGGGCCTTCTGGCCCTTCGTACCACGACCGGCCGTCTTACCCTTCGACGCCTCACCACGACCGACACGGGTCTTCGCGGTCTTGGCACCGGGGGCGGGACGGAGGTTGTGGGCCTTCAGCGGGCTGTTCTCAGCCATGATTAGTCAACCTCCTCAACCGTCACGAGGTGGCGGACGGTCTGCACCATTCCGCGGAACTCGGGGCGGTCCTCCTTGACGACGACGTCGTTCAGGCGCTTGAGCCCGAGCGAACGCAGCGTGTCGCGGTGGTTCTGCTTGCTGCCGATGTACGACTTCGTCTGCGTGATCTTGAGGCGAGCCATTACGCACCCGCCCCGGCACGTGCACGAAGGAGAGCCGCGGGGGCGACGTCCTCGAGGGGCAGACCACGGCGAGCCGCGATCTCCTCGGGACGCTGCAGGCCCTTGAGGGCCGCCACGGTCGCGTGCACGATGTTGATCGCGTTAGAAGAGCCGAGCGACTTCGACAGGATGTCGTGAACGCCGGCGCACTCCAGAACGGCGCGCACCGGGCCACCGGCGATAACGCCGGTACCGGGGGAAGCCGGCTTCAGCAGCACGACGCCCGCAGCACGCTCGCCCGTGATCGGGTGAGGAATGGTGCCCTGGATACGCGGAACCTTGAAGAAGCTCTTCTTGGCTTCCTCGACGCCCTTGGCGATGGCCGCGGGAACTTCCTTGGCCTTGCCGTAACCGACACCTACAGTGCCGTCACCGTCGCCCACCACGACCAGCGCGGTGAAGCTGAAGCGGCGACCACCCTTGACAACCTTGGCGACGCGGTTGATCGCGACAACGCGCTCAACGTAAGCGGTCTTCTCGGCGGCAGGGCCACCGTCGCGACCCTTCCGGTCCCGCCGCTCGCCGCCACCGGCACCGCTTCCGCGGCGCTGGGGTCCAGCCATTGGATTACCTCTCTCTGTTACGTCCGTGAGTCCCGGAACCGGGGCTTAGAACTTCAGCCCGGCTTCGCGGGCGGCGTCAGCCAGAGCGGCAATGCGCCCGGCGTATCGGTTGCCACCGCGGTCGAACACAACGGTCTCGACACCCGCGGCCTTGGCACGCTCGGCGACGAGCGCGCCGACAGCCTGGGCCTGCGAGCTCTTGTCGCCTTCGCCACCGCGGATCGAAGCGTCCAGGGTCGACGCGGACGCCAGGGTGTGACCCTGGAGGTCGTCGATGACCTGAGCAACGATGTTGCGGTTGGAACGCGTCACGACGAGGCGCGGACGCTCCGCCGTACCCGAGACGTTCTTGCGGATGCGGATGTGGCGGCGAGCCTTGGCAGCACGCTTGTACGCGTCGCCCTTGGCGATCTTCACACCGTATGCCATGGCTACTTACCAGCCTTTCCGACCTTGCGGCGGATGACTTCGCCGGCGTACTTGACACCCTTGGCCTTGTACGGGTCGGGCTTCCGCAGCTTGCGGATGTTGGCGGCGACCTCGCCGACCTTCTGCTTGTCGATGCCCTCGACCGAGAACTTGGTGGGCGACTCGACCTTGAAGGAGATGCCCTCGGGCGCCTCGATCAGGATCGGGTGGCTGTAACCAAGCTGGAACTCCAGAGCGGAGCCCTTCGCGGCGACGCGGTAACCGACACCGCTGATCTCGAGAGCCTTGACGTATCCCGTGGTCACACCGGTGATCATGTTCGCCACCAGCGTGCGGGACAGGCCGTGCAGGGCCTTGTTCTGACGCTCGTCGTTGGGGCGGGTGACGTTCAGAACGCCTTCCTCACCCTTGACGATCTCGATCGGCGCGGCGACGGTGTGCGAGAGGAGACCCTTGGGGCCCTTCACCGCGACCGTACGGCCATCGATGGTGACGTCCACACCGGCGGGAACCTGGATGGGGAGCTTGCCGATTCGCGACATTGCTTTTCCTCCGTTCCCGACTACCAGACGTAGGCGAGGACTTCCCCACCTACGCCCTTCTTGCCTGCCTGCTGGCCGGTGAGGAGACCGTGGGACGTGGAGATGATCGCCACGCCCAGGCCGCCGAGCACCTTCGGCAGGTTGGTGGACTTTGCGTACACGCGCAGACCGGGCTTCGAGATCCGCTTGATGCCCGCGATGGAGCGCTCACGGTTCGGCCCGAACTTCAGCTCGAGGACGAGGTTCTTGCCGACCTCGGCGTCCTCGACCTTCCAGCCGGTGATGAAACCCTCTTGCTTGAGGATCTCCGCGATGTGCGACTTGATCTTGCTGTGCGGCATCACGACAGTGTCGTGGTACGCCGAGTTAGCGTTACGCAGACGGGTCAGCATGTCTGCGATCGGGTCAGTCATGGTCATGAAGTGGCCTTCGGCCTCTCTCGCCGGGGTTTCCTGTATGCGCCATCCCTCTCCCCACTCAGTGGCGGGACGGGTGCGGTGCGGGGACCTACGGCGTAGTAAGTCGTTATGGACGGCAGACGCCCAACCCCACAAGCCTACGGCATGCGGAGAGGGCACCCACCGACCAGATGCTTACCGAGAGTCTCTGGAACTTCCCAAGTCCTTGCGGACTGGAGGGAATTACCAGGAGCTCTTGGTCACGCCCGGCAGCTCGCCACGGTGAGCCATCTCACGAAGGCACACGCGGCACAGGCCGAACTTGCGGTACACGGAGTGGGGACGACCGCAGCGCTGGCAGCGGGTGTACGCACGCACACCGAACTTGGGCTTGCGGGCAGCCTTCGCGATGAGAGCCTTCTTCGCCATCTCGCTTACGCCTCCTTGAAGGGGAAGCCGAGGTGACGAAGGAGCGCGCGGCCCTCAGCGTCGTTGGTCGCCGTGGTGACCACGGTGATGTCCATACCCCGGGTACGGTCGATCTTGTCCTGGTCGATCTCGTGGAACATGACCTGCTCCGTGAGACCGAAGGTGTAGTTGCCACGGCCGTCGAACTGCTTCGGCGACAGACCACGGAAGTCACGGATACGCGGCAGCGCGAGCGACAGCGTACGGTCCAGGAACTCCCACATGCGGTCACCACGGAGGGTGACGTGGCAGCCGATCGGCTGACCCTCACGCAGCTTGAACTGCGCGATGGACTTGCGGGCCTTCGTGACGGCCGGCTTCTGACCGGTGATCGTCGTCAGGTCGCGGATGGCGCCGTCGATCAGCTTGGAGTCGCGGGCGGCGTCGCCCACACCCATGTTGACCACGATCTTCACGAGACCGGGGATCTGCATGACGTTCTCGTACGAGAACTCTTCACGCAGCTTGCCCGCGATGTCCTCGCGGTACTTCGTCTTGAGACGCGGAGTGGTAGCCATCAGATGTCCTCACCCGTCCGCTTGGCAACGCGGATCTTGTTGCCCTCGTCATCGAAGCGGAAACCGACGCGGGTAACGACCTTCTGGCCGTCCTTCTCCACAACCAGCTGAACGTTGCTGACGTGGATCGGCGCCTCGGTGATCACGATGCCACCGGTCTGCGAGCCACCAGCGGTCTGGCCGGCCTTGGTGTGCTTCTTGACCCGGTTGACACCCTCGACCAGGACACGGTTCTCAGTCGGCATGGCCGCGATGACCTTGCCCTGCTTCCCCTTGTCCTTACCGGTGATGACCTGAACCAGGTCGCCCTTCTTGATCTTCATGCTTACAGCACCTCCGGCGCGAGCGAGATGATCTTCATGAACTTCTTCTCGCGCAGCTCACGGCCCACCGGGCCGAAGATACGGGTGCCACGAGGGTCGCCGTCGTTCTTGAGAATGACAGCGGCGTTCTCGTCGAAGCGGATGTACGAGCCGTCCTGGCGGCGGCGTTCCTTGACGGTGCGAACGATGACCGCCTTGACGACGTCACCCTTCTTCACGTTGCCACCGGGGATCGCGTCCTTGACGGTGGCGACGATGACGTCACCGATGCCCGCGTAGCGGCGACCGGAACCACCGAGAACACGGATGCAAAGGATTTCCTTGGCACCAGTGTTGTCGGCGATACGCAGTCGCGACTCCTGCTGGATCACGTGTATCTCCTGATTGTCTGCCGGTTCCCGGCGGGGGCCTCACACTCCGAAGAGCGGCGGCCCCCACCGAGCCTGGCGGAACGAACCTGAGGGAAACCCCTCAGGTCTTGTCATTGGAATTCGCTTGCGCGAATTTCCTTACTTGGCCTTCTCGAGGATCTCGACGATGCGCCAGCGCTTGCTCGCCGACAGCGGACGCGTCTCCATGATGAGGACGCGGTCGCCGACGCCGGCAGCGTTCTGCTCGTCGTGAGCCTTGAGCTTGTTCGTACGGCGGATGACCTTGCCGTACAGCGCGTGCTTGACGCGGTCCTCGACAGCGACGACGACGGTCTTGTCCATCTTGTCGCTGACGACGAGACCCTCGCGGGTCTTGCGGAAGCCGCGCTCGTTCGTCTCAGTCACGTTCTTCTCGCTCATCAGGCGCTCTCCACCGTCTCGATACCGAGCTCACGCTCGTGCATCAGGGTGTAGATGCGAGCGATGTCCTTACGGACGGACTTGAGCCGGCCGTTGTTCTCCAGCTGACCCGTGGCCGCCTGGAAGCGGAGCTTGAACAGCTCCTCCTTGGCCTCGCGCAGCTTGCCAACGAGCTCCTCGTTGCCGAGCTCACGCAGCTCGGACGCCTTGGTTCCCGTCGCCATCACGACTCACCTGCCTCGCGCCGAACAATCCGGCACTTCATCGGAAGCTTGTGAGCAGCGCGGGTGAGCGCCTCACGAGCAATCTTCTCGTTCGGGTAGGACAGCTCGAACATGACCCGACCCGGGTGCACGTTCGCGATCCACCACTCGGGAGAACCCTTACCGGAACCCATGCGGGTCTCGGCAGGCTTCTTCGTCAGCGGACGGTCCGGGTAGATGTTGATCCAGACCTTGCCGCCACGCTTGATGTGGCGGGTCATCGCGATACGAGCCGCCTCGATCTGGCGGTTCGTCACGTACGCCGGGGTCAGCGCCTGGATGCCGTACTCGCCGAACGAGACCTCAGTACCGCCCTTGGCCATACCGCGGCGCTTCGGGTGGTGCTGCTTGCGGTGCTTGACCCTACGAGGGATCAGCATGTCGGTCAGGCCTCCGTTCCGGTGCTCTCAGCCGGAGCGGCGGCGGGAGCGTCGGCCTTGGGGGCCTCGGCACCAGCAGCCTGCTGCGGCTTGCGGCCACCACGGCCGCCGCGCTCGCCACCACGGCCACCACGGCCGGCGGGACGGTCGCCAGCGCCACCCGCGCCACGGGCCGGGCGGTTACCCGCACGGGCCGCAGCGTTCTCGGCGCGAACCTCGGCGATGTTCTTGACGTCGCCCTTGTAGATCCAGACCTTCACACCGATACGGCCGAAGGTGGTCTTGGCCTCGAAGAAGCCGTAGTCCACGTTCGCGCGCAGCGTGTGCAGCGGCACACGACCCTCGCGGTAGAACTCGGAGCGGGACATCTCGGCGCCGCCGAGGCGACCGCCACACTGGATCTTGATGCCCTTGGCGCCGGCCTTCATCGTGCCCTGCATGCTCTTGCGCATGGCACGACGGAAGGAGACGCGGGAGGAGAGCTGCTCGGCAACGGCCTGGGCAACCAGCTGAGCGTCGAGCTCGGGGTTCTTGACCTCGAGGATGTTCAGCTGGACCTGCTTGCCCGTGAGCTTCTCGAGGTCACCGCGGATGCGGTCGGCCTCGGCGCCACGGCGGCCGATGACGATGCCCGGACGAGCGGTGTGGATGTCCACACGCACGCGGTCACGGGTGCGCTCGATCTCAACCTTCGAGATGCCGGCGCGCTCCATGCCGGACGTCATCATCCGACGGATGGCGACGTCTTCCTTGACGTAGTCCTTGTACAGCTTGTCGGCGTACCAACGCGACTTGAAGTCGGTGGTGATGCCGAGCCGGAACCCGTGCGGGTTTACCTTCTGGCCCATTACCGGGAACCTTCCTTGCTGCTGACGACCACGGTGATGTGGCTGGTCCGCTTGCGGATCCGGTAGGCACGGCCCTGCGCACGCGGACGGAACCGCTTCAGGGTCGGGCCCTCGTCCACGAACGCCTCGCTGATGACCAGCGTGGAGGCGTCCGGGTGGTTGTAGTTGTGTGCGGCGTTGGCAATGGCGCTGTCAAGCACCTTGCCGACCGGCACGCTCGCGGCCTGCGGGGCGAAACGCAGGACCGCCTGAGCCTCCGTGGCATCCATGCCACGGATAAGGTCCACCACTCGGCGGGCCTTCATGGGCGTGACGCGGATGTACCGCGCCTGGGCCCTGGCTTCCATGGTTGTCCCTTCGGTGTAAGTCATAGTCGTAACCACCCCGCCTTTAGCGGCGCTTCGACTTCCGGTCGTCCTTGACGTGGCCGCGGAAGGTGCGAGTCGGCGAGAACTCGCCGAGCTTGTGGCCGACCATCGACTCGGTGACGAACACCGGGACGTGGGTCTTGCCGTTGTGCACCGCGATGGTGTGACCCAGCATGCTGGGGATGATCATCGAGCGACGGGACCAGGTCTTGATGACGTTCTTGGTGCCGGCTTCGTTCTGGACGTCCACCTTCTTTACGAGGTGGTCGTCGACGAAGGGCCCCTTCTTGAGACTGCGCGGCATCTAAACCCGCTCCTAGCGCTTCTTGTTCGTCTTGCGGCGGCGGACGATGTACTTGCTCGAAGCCTTCTTCGGCGAGCGAGTACGACCCTCCTTCTGACCCCACGGGGAGACCGGGTGGCGACCACCACTGGTCTTGCCCTCACCACCACCGTGCGGGTGGTCAACCGGGTTCATCGCGACACCGCGGACGGAGGGGCGAACGCCCTTCCAGCGCATGCGGCCGGCCTTGCCCCAGTTGATGTTCGACTGCTCGGCGTTGCCGACCTCGCCGACCGTGGCGCGGCAGCGCGCGTCGACGAGACGGATCTCACCGGACGGCATACGAAGGTGGGCCATGGTGCCCTCCTTCGCCAGCAGCTGCACGGAGGCACCAGCGGAGCGGGCGAACTTGGCGCCGCCACCGGGACGGAGCTCGATCGCGTGGATCGTGGTACCGACCGGGATGTTGCGGAGCGCCAGGTTGTTACCGGGCTTGATGTCGGCCGTGGGGCCGTTCTCAATCCGGTCGCCCTGCTTCAGAGCCTTCGGCGCGATGATGTAGCGCTTCTCGCCGTCCGCGTAGTGCAGGAGCGCGATGCGCGCGGTGCGGTTGGGGTCGTACTCGATGTGCGCGACCTTGGCCGGCACGCCGTCCTTGTCGTGACGACGGAAGTCGATCACGCGGTAGGCGCGCTTGTGTCCACCACCCTGGTGGCGAACAGTGATCCGACCGGTGTTGTTACGGCCGCCCTTGCTGTGCAGGGGGCGAACCAGCGACTTCTCCGGCGTGGACCGCGTGATCTCGACAAAGTCGGCGACGCTGGAGCCACGACGGCCCGGGGTCGTCGGCTTGTACTTGCGGATACCCATTTCTCAGTCCTCGTCCGATTCCGGACGACTAGACCTCCGTTAGGAGGCCTGGCCGCCGAAGATGTCGATTCGGTCGCCCTCAGCGAGGGTCACGATGGCGCGCTTGGTGTCAGCGCGCTTGCCGAAACCGGTCTTGGTGCGCTTGCGCTTACCCTGACGGTTGATCGTGTTGACCCCGGTGACCTTGACCCCGAAGACCGCCTCGACGGCCTGCTTGATCTGGGTCTTGTTGGAGCCGGGCGCGACGATGAACGTGTACTTGTTCTCGTCCAGCAGCGCGTAGCTCTTCTCCGAGACAACCGGCTTGATCAGCAGGTCGCGCGGGTCGGTGAAGGTCTTGCTGGTAACGGTCGCCTCAGACATCAGGCGTCGCTCCCTTCGGTCTCATCGGCCTTGGGGCCAGACACGAAGGACTCGAAAGCGGCCTGAGTGAAGACCACGTCGTCAGAGACGATCACGTCGTACGTGTTCAGCTGGCCCGGCTCCAGGATGTGAACCTGGGGCAGGTTGCGGGCGGACAGCCACGCGGCCTCGTCGGCGCGCTCGACGACCAGGAGCAGGTTCTTGCGCTCCGAGATCTTGCCGAACAGCGTCTTGGCGGCCTTCGTGGAGACGGCACCCTCGACCACGCCGGTGACGACGTGGATGCGGGAGTGACGCGCACGGTCCGAGAGGGCACCGCGGAGGGCGGCGGCCTTCATCTTCTTCGGGGTCCGCTGGGAGTAGTCACGCGGCTGCGGGCCGTGGACGACGCCACCGCCGACGAACTGCGGAGCGCGGGTGGAACCCTGGCGAGCGCGGCCGGTGCCCTTCTGGCGGTACGGCTTGCGGCCACCACCACGGACTTCGCCACGACGCTTGGTCTTGTGCGTGCCCTGACGGGCAGCAGCCAGCTGGGCGACAACGACCTGGTGGATCAGCGGAACGCTGGTCTTCGCGTCGAAGATCTCCGCGGGGAGCTCGACGGTACCGGCCTTGTCGCCTGCCGGCGAAAGGATGTCAATGGTGCTCATTACCTCAAGCCCCCTTGGCCGCGGTACGGACCAGGACGAGGCCGCCGTTCGGACCGGGGACCGCGCCCTTGATGAGGAGCAGACCCTTCTCCGCGTCAACCGCGTGGATGGTCAGGTTCTGGGTGGTGACGCGCTCGTTGCCCATACGACCGGCCATGCGCATGCCCTTGAAGACACGCCCAGGGGTGGCGCAGCCACCGATCGAACCGGGGGAGCGGTGCTTGCGCTGGACACCGTGACCGGCGCCGAGGCCCTTGAAGTTGTGACGCTTCATGACACCGGCGAAGCCCTTGCCCTTGCTGTTGCCCGTGACGTCAACCTTGACGCCCGACTCGAACACAGCGGCGGTGATCTCCTGGCCGAGCGTGTACTCGCTGGCGTCGGAGGTGCGGAGCTCCACCAGGTGGCGGCGGGGGGTCACGTCGGCCTTGGCGAAGTGGCCCTTGAGGGGCTTGTTCACCTTGCGCGGGTCGATCTCGCCGAAGGCGATCTGGACCGACTCGTAGCCGTCGATGTCGTTCTTACGGACCTGGGTAACGACGCAGGGTCCGGCCTTGACCACGGTCACCGGGACGACACGGTTGTTCTCGTCCCAGACCTGGGTCATGCCGAGCTTCTCGCCCAGGACGCCCTTGATCTGCTTTGCCATCTTCTCGACGCCTCTCAGAGCTTGATCTCGATGTCAACGCCGGCCGGAAGGTCCAGGCGCATCAGCGAGTCAACGGTCTTGGGCGTCGGGTCGAGGATGTCGATCAGGCGCTTGTGCGTGCGCATCTCGAAGTGCTCGCGCGAGTCCTTGTACTTGTGCGGCGACTTGATGACGCAGTACACGTTCTTCTCAGTGGGCAGCGGCACCGGGCCCGCGACCGACGCACCAGTGCGCGTCACCGTCTCGACGATCTTCTTCGCCGAGGAGTCGATGACCTCGTGGTCGTAGGCCTTGAGCCGGATGCGGATCTTCTGTCCCGCCATGGCTACTCCGTAGTCCTGTCTGTTGTGGAAACGCTCTGGCTCTCGGTCGGCTGTGGATCTCTCCACCGCTTCTCTCCGACCCACGCGGTCGGGCGTGTCGCACTCCCTCTACAGAAAATTCCCATACGGAAATTCCCTCGTCCAAGGGGGTGCGGTCCCAAGACCGCGATTCGGGGGAGAAACACCCACCGAGCGCCTGGCGGGCACCGTGCTGACGCTTCCCAGAAGATTCCCGTACGTCCGCCCCATTGCTGCCCCGAGAGGCAGATAAAGGCGACGAGTACTGTGGGACTCGCTTCCGGTCCTCCCGGCGGGAGGCGCGCAGCATCGGCACTCAGCCGAGCAACTTGAGTAGTCTGCCATACAAGACACGTACTGCGCCAATCGGGCCGAAGAGAATACCCCTCCCCGGTGAGTGGTCAAACCGCGCCACGCGGCGTGACGGCCCGGGCCCCGCTTGGGGTCCGCCCGGGCCGTCCCACGGGCTCAGGTGCGCGAGAGACTCCCGCAGCCCTGCCGGTCACCGGAGTCGATGGTCCTGCTCCGGTCGTACGGGTCCACCGGCGTGCCGGAGGGGGCGGGACCGGCCTGCCGGTCCTCGTCGAAGACGGGGTGCAGGAATCCGTCGTAGACGTCGCAGGCGCTGTTGGAGAGGTCGACGTTCATCTTCTCCAGCCAGATCTTGCCGGCGGTGGCCTGCCACTTGCGCGGGTCGGCGATCGAGAAGGTGATCTCGCGCCGCACGATGGAGCGCTCCACCTGCTCGGCGCCCGGCTTCGCCTTCACCAACGGGTAGACGAAGGTGTAGTCGGCCAGCACGTTGGCCTGGCCGCCCTCCTTGCCGGGCTCCACCCACATCCGGCCGCGGACCTTCACCACGTCGCCGACGGGCTTCAGCTCGGTCGGCAGTGCGCCGCCGCCGCTGATCCGTACCTCGGCGCCGTCGGAGGCGCCGACCCAGACGGGCTCCGTGGAGCCGTGCGCGCCGGGGCGTACGCCGTCCATCCCGGGCTTCACCGGGTCGAGGGCGATCCACTTCGACCACGCGCCGGTCTTCGCGTCACGGGCGCGGGCCTCGACGGTGCCCTTCACCTCGGCCGCGGGGTCCGTCCAGGACACGCCCAGCAGGCCGAAGGGCTGCGTTCCCCGCTGGGAGAGCACGGCCTCGCCGGCGCCCTTCGGCTGGAGGGCGAGCTTGTGCACCTCGCCCTCGACCGGTCCGGCCTCTTTGGCGCCGGCGCTGTACGCCTTCGCCGTCCCCCCGCCACCCGGGGCAGCCAGTTCGGCTCCCCCGGCCATTCCTTGAATGCCCAGCACCGCTACGGCGCCGAGCGCGGCCGCCGGCGCGGTACCGCGCACACGACTCAGTCTCACGTCTGTACCCCACCCCTGTGGTTCGTGCGCACATGCGACACGACTGTCGGGGCGGATGCTACTGCTCGGTTCCGACAGTGGGTCCGGTCAGGATCGTCAAGGGAGCGGCCGGGACGGCGGCCCGGGGCGACCGGGCCGCGTCGCCCTCACCTCTTCCGGGCGTCCTTCTCGGTCTGCGTGGCGTCCTTGCGGGTCTGCCGCTCGGCCTCGGCGTCGCGCTCGATGTCCGCCCGCGAGCGCACCCGCTTGGGCGCCTCCATCCCGCAGACGCCGGGCCAGTCGTCGGCCACGATGCCCGCGCACCAGATGAAGTCCTGGATGGGGCCGGGCTTCCAGTCGTCCTTCTCGATGTCCCAGCAGTTCTCGCGGGGCGAGAAGCGCGGGCAGCTGCCGTCCCGCTGCTTGATGACGTGTGCGCGGTACGCGTCGATGCCCATCGTGTCGACGTCGGACGAGGGCATGTAGCGGTTGACCGACCAGGACGCACCCATGGTCGCGAACAGGGCGACCACGCACACCATCCCGGCGGCGAGCTGGCGGACCACCCGCAGCGGGATGACCCGGGCGAGCCCGGCCCCCGAAGCGGAACCCGAAGCGGAACCGGCCTCGGCACTCCTCGGGCGCAGCACGCGCTCGATCCACCCCGAGCCCCGGTTGACCACCGCCATCATGCCGAGCACGGCCAGGATCATCAGGCAGTACATGATGATCCACGTGGTGCGCGGGTAGAGCTGGATGGCCTTGTCCTGGGTCATGTGCCCGGCGAACCAGAACCGGGCGAGCCAGGCGCCGGCCAGGACCGCGGCCGCCGTGCGCACCATGATGTTGCGCAGCCCGAGGCCCAGGCCCAGGCCCACCCCGAACAGCAGCAGCAGGGCGAACCCGCTCTGGCCGGCCATCTCGCCGGCCACAGGCCAGGTCTGGTACGTCAGGCTCCCGGACCGGTCCGAGACCCAGCCGAGGACGTAACCGGGGTCGGCGTACACGGCGAGGAAGGCGTAGCGGTCGGGGTTCTCGGCGCCCAGCCGGGCCATCTGGTAGAGCAGCGGGGCGCCGACGATGCCGGCCGACAGCAGCGTGACCCCTATGTAGAGGCCCGCCTTCTTGGCCGTCGCCGCGCCCTGGCGCCACGGGAAGAAGAACAGTGCGGCCATCAGTGCGCCCGGCGCGGCCCAGATGTACCAGCCGGAGTACCAGAGGAACAGCGCGCCGAAGGTCACCCCGAGGACGAGGCCGCGCAGCAGCAGGTGCCGCGTGGCGCGCCGGCCGGCGAGGCGCATCTCGCGCAGCCAGTAACCGAGCAGCGGCAGCAGCACGATCATGACGATGTGGCTGTACGGGCGGATCGGGTCGAGGAAGAGCACCGCGGCCGGAACCGCGATCAGCAGCGCCCAGAAGGGCCGCAGCAGTATCCGCCAGGCCAGGTAGGCCATCGGGCCGGCGACGGCGGTGAAGAAGATCTGGAGGTCGTGCAGGGCGAAGCCGGTCTCGCCGCGGCCGTTGTAGCGGATCTTCGCCCAGAGGGCCATCAGGGCCGGGAAGGCGGGCGGGTAGATGCCCGACATCCCCTCGTGGTGCAGGAACGAGTTGGCCATGTCGATCAGGACGCCCGGGTCGCCCTCCTGGCCGCCCAGCGGGTGGGGCGTGCCGTGCAGGGCGACGACGATCCCGCCGGCGATGACGCCGGTGGCCAGGCCCGCCAGGGCGGCGCAGACCAGGCGCTTGACCAGCTGGTGGCGCCGGTCCGGGCCCCGGTGGGCGGTGTAGAGCAGCAGTCCGAGCAGCGGCAGCCCGATGAGCGCGGCGTACATCTGGAGCGTGGCGAGGCCGCTGACCTGGCCGAGGCGCACGATCGGGTTCACGTCGATGCGGCGGCTCAGCAGCATGTAGCCGAGGGCCGCCGTGAGGCTGACGACGCCCTCGGCGACGGCGAGCACGCGGCGCCGGGAGGTCCAGGGGCGGCGGGCCACCGAAGGGGAGGAGACCGGTCCGGCGGCCGGGGTCCCGGTACCGGTCCGGCTGTGCGCCGTGCCGGATGTTCCGACGACCTCGGGGGCCAGGTGTGTCATCTCAGTCCAATTCCGTCGTGGGTGTCAGTCGGCGCGCTGACCGGCGGTGAATGCGTGTTTGGCGAGCGTACGGACGCCCTCTCGGTGCCCGCGGAGCAGCGCACCGGGGAGCATCGTGATGGCGTGCAAGCGGGAGGCGCTGTGGAAACGGGCCGCGCGCGCGGCCTTGGGCCAGCCCCGGGCGTCCATCCGGTCGGCCACGGCGGAGAAGTACCGCTCGGCCTCGGTGAAACGGGTGCCGGAGAAGGCCTGCACCGAGGACTCGCTGACCGCGTGGCGGCGGTACTGGAACACCGTCGTGGACTCGTCGATCAGCATCTGCTCGCCGAGTTCGAGGAGGTCGACCACCAGGGCCAGGTCCTGGATCACCGAGTACTCGTCTCGGAAGTTGACCCCGCGCAGGGCCTCGCCGCGCCAGCAGATGGACGGGAAGTACAGCCAGTTCCCGCGCAGCACGCTGGTGGCCAGCTCCTCGCCGCCCATCAGGCGCCGGCCCTTGACCTGCGGTGCGTACAGCCGCCGCTTGGTCTGGTCGGCGAGCCCGTACGCGACCTGCCCGGAGCCGTCGATCACCTCGACGCCGGGCTGGACCATGCCGATGCCCGGGTTGTCGGCCATCAGGCCGCGGACGGTCTCCAGGTAGTGCGGGTGCAGCAGGTCGTCGCAGCCCATGATGACGACGTGGTCGGCCTCGGAGAGCCGTACGCACTTCTGGAAGTTCTTGGTGATGCCGAGGTTCTGCTCGTTGCGGGTGTAGTGGACCCGCTCGTCGCCGAGGGCCTCGAACCAGCCCGGGACATCCGGCTCCTTGCCGTCGTCGATGACGACGAGGCGGAAGTCCGGGTCCGTCTGGGCCAGGACGCTGCGGACCGCGTCCTGCATCAGCTGCACGTCCCCGTAGTAGGGGAGCATGAAGTCGAAGGTCACCACGGGACGTCAGGCCTTCACGGTGTCGGAGTCGACGGGCTCGGGCTTCGGCTCGGCATCGGTCACGACGACGACGGCCGCGGCAACCTCGGTCGCGACGACGGCGGGGGTCCCGCCCAGACGCGCGTCGTTGTGCCGTGCGCCCTCGGCCAGGGCCACCGTCCTGGCCAGGTCGGTGAGCTTCTTCTCCAAGGAGCGGAAGCGGAGGAAGGTGTTGAGGGTCAGGAAGCCCATCGCCAGCACCATGACGTACAGCACGAGGTCGGTGCCGCGGCCGACGCCGAGCTGGTGCGCCACCCACGTGACGTCCGTGGGGCGGAGCACGGCGTACACGTTGACGATGACGAACAGGGAGAACGCGATGCGCTTCCAGGCGCGGTTCTTCGCCTGGCCCCACGTCCGTATGAACATGAGGGCCATCGACACCGAGCCCGCGATGAGCAGCAGCTGGATCCAGAAGTACTTCATCAGCGGCTTCGCTCCCGCATCGTGATGTCAAAGATGATGTTGACGCCGTTGATCAGGGACTGGCCCTTGGCGCGCGAGTACTCGGTGTAGAGGATGTCCACGGGGACCTCGGTGACGCGCAGGCCGGACCCGGCCAGGTAACCGACGATCTCCGACGCGTGCGCCATGCCGTTCATGGTGATGTTCAGCTGCTCGGCGGCCTTGCGGCTGAGCACGCGCAGGCCGTTGTGCGAGTCGGTGAGCTTCAGCTTGCGGGCGGTCGGGCTGACCGTCGCGGCCGTACGCAGCACGACGCGCTTGATCCACGGCACTTGGCCGTTCTGCTCGATGAAGCGCGAGCCGAGGACCACGTCGGCCTCGTCGTCGCGCAGCACCTGGACCATCTTCTCGACGTCGTGCGTCTGGTGCTGGCCGTCCGCGTCGAACGTCGCGAAGTAGCGGGCACCGGGCTGCGTGAGGGCGTACTTGAGGCCGGTCTGGAGGGCGGCGCCCTGGCCGAGGTTGACGGGGTGGCGCACCAGGTGGGCGCCGGTCGTCACGATGTGCTCGGCCGAGTTGTCGGAGCTGCCGTCGTCGACGACGACTATGTTCGGGAAGGTCTTGCGCGCTCCCTCGACCACATCGGCGATCACCTGACCCTCGTTATAGGCCGGGATGACCAGCCAGACATCGTCGTATTGGGACACGGTAGCTCCAGCGGAATGTGGCACGTGCGCGTGCTCGGTGATCGGTGGGACGTCGGAAGCCGGCATGGTCACTCCCCGACCGCTCCGGCGCCCAATGGGCTTGCGGCGACCTTGTGCCCGGGTCCTTCGGTTGCGCCCGGATCCGCTCCGGGGAACCTCAGCCTCAGCACCGCCAGCATACCGAGCACGGTGGCGAGGGAGCCGAGAGCGTAGGCCAGGATGACGCGCAGGGCCACTTCGCCCGGTGCGAAGGTGACACCGATCAGGACGACGGTGCCGGCGGCCCAGCAGAGCAGTTGCAGGTTGTGCCGCTTGAATACCATCAGCGCCTGACCGAGGACCATCGCGAACATGTACGCCACGGTGCCGGCGGACAAAAGGAAGAAGTCGAGACGGCCCAGTACGGGTCCGGCGTCGAACAGCACCTTGATCAGCCACGGGCCGAGCACGGTCGCGGGCACGCCGCCGAGCAGCCCCAGCAGCCCGACGACCACGCCGATCCGACGCAGCATCGCGGAGAACGCCGCCCGGTCGCCGGCGGTGTAGGCCGCGGTGAGCCCGCCGAGCAGCGAGGCCTGCAGCGACCCGAAGACGAACAGCGGCACCCGGGCCAGGACCAGCGCGTTCAGCAGTGCCGCGATCAGCACGCTGTCGGTGGGGGCGAGCAGCTTGGTGCTCATCACCGCGGCGTTGACCACGACCTGGGACAGCAGGGTCGAGCAGATCAGCAGGCCGAGCCCGGCGGTCAGTTCGCGCCAGGCGATCTCCTCGCCGGGCTCCACCGCGCGCACCAGCGTCGGCAGGGTGACCAGCGTCGCGGCGATCGGCGCGACGGCCAGGACCAGGCTGAAGGCGAGCGCCGAGTGCAGCCCGGCCACCGCGCAGCCGAAGGCGAGGGCGATGCGCAGCCCGCCGTCGACGGCCAGCTGCGTCCCGTACGCGCCGAACCGGCCGAGGCCGGCCAGGACTCCGCGGGTCAGGTAGCAGACGGCCATGCCGGTGAACGCCCCGCCGAGGGCCGCCACCAGGCCGCGGTCGCCGCGGAACAGCAGGTCCGCGATCGGGCCCGCGCCGAGGGCGAGGACGAGCAGGGTCGCGCCGAGGATCGCGGAGGTCAGCAGCGTGGCCCGGCGCAGTACGGGAGCCGCGCCCTGGCCGTGCACCACGCGGGCGGCGACGATCCGGGTGAGCTCCTGCTCGATGGGGAAGAAGATGCCGAGGCCGAGCGCCATGACGATCGTCCACAGCACCGAGACGTTCGCCATGGCGTCCGTGGACAGGCTGTGGCCGGCCACGCCCAGGTGGACGTAGGAGGCCGCACCGAGCACGACAGTGCCGCCGGCCACCGCGACGGTGCCCGGCGGCAGCGCCGCGGTGAGCCTGCTCAGCAGGGACTTCATCCCGTACTGCCGTTCGCGGCACGGTTCCTGGCGGCGTCGCCCAGCGCGGTGAACGCGGGGGCGGCCAGCGCCTCGGCGAGCTGCTCGCGCCAGTCGGCGAGCGGGGCGAGGCCGGCGTCGGCCCAGCGCTCGTGCGCGAGCACGCTGAACGCGGGGCGGGCGGCCGGGCGGACGAAAGCGGCGGAGGTGGTCGGCCGGATCCGCTCCGGGTCCAGCCCGCTCAGCCGGTACGTCTCGCGGGCCAGCCCCATCCAGGTGGTCCGGCCGCTCGCGGTGCCGTGGTAGACCCCGCCCATGGCCTGACCCTTCAGCGCGGCCAGGCCGAGCTCGACGAGACGCCGGGCCAGCGCGTACGACCAGGTGGGCTGGCCGTGCTGGTCGTCGACGACGTCGAGGGTGTCGCGCTGGGCGGCCAGCTTGAGCATGGTCGCGACGAAGTTCGGCCCGTGCTCGCCGTACAGCCAGGCGGTCCGGACGATGTAGCCGTCCTGCGGCAGCAGTTCGGCGACGGCCTGCTCACCGATCAGCTTGGAGCGCCCGTACGCGTTGAGCGGGCCGGTCTCGGCGTCCTCGCGGTACGGCTCGGTGGCGTCGCCGGGGAGCACGTAGTCGGTGGAGACGTGCAGCAGGCGCACACGGGCGGCGGCGCAGGCCTCGGCGAGGACGCGTACGCCCGTGCCGTTGACGGCGGTGGCGGCCTCCTCGGCCGTCTCCGCGCCGTCCACGTCCGTCCAGGCGGCGCAGTTCACGACGACGGCAGCGCCCTCGACGGCGGCCCGGACGGAGGCCGGGTCGGTGATGTCGAGGTCGGCACGGCGCAGGCCCACGGCCTCGATCCCGGCGTCCTTCAGGACGGCCAGGACGTCCTGGCCGAGCATCCCGGCGGCGCCGGTGACGAGCCAGCGCCCGGCTCGCGGGTCGGTCTTCACTTCTGCAGGGCCGCCTTCGCCTTCAGCGGCTCCCACCAGGCACGGTTCTCGCGGTACCACTCGATGGTGGCCTTGATGCCGTCCTCGAAGGTGACCTGCGGGGCGTAGCCGAGCTCCGCGCCGATCTTGCTGATGTCGATGGAGTAGCGGAGGTCGTGGCCCTTGCGGTCCTCGACCTGCTCGACCATGTCCCAGCCGAGCCCGGCCGCTTCGAGCAGCACGCCGGTGAGCTCCTTGTTGGTGAGCTCGGTGCCGCCGCCGATGTTGTAGACCTCGCCGGCCCGGCCCTTGCGCATGGCCAGGTCGATGCCGCGGCAGTGGTCGGAGACGTGCAGCCAGTCGCGCACGTTGCCGCCGTTGCCGTACAGCGGGACCTTCTTGCCGTCCATCAGGTTCGAGACGAACAGCGGGATGACCTTCTCCGGGAACTGGTAGTGCCCGTAGTTGTTGGAGCAGCGCGTGACCACGACGTCCATGCCGTGCGTCCGGGCGTAGGCCAGGGCCAGCAGGTCGGACGAAGCCTTGGAGGCGGAGTACGGGGAGTTCGGCACGAGCGGCCACTCCTCGGTCCAGGAGCCCTCGCTGATCGAGCCGTACACCTCGTCGGTGGAGATGTGGACGAAGCGGCCGACGCCGTGCTTGCGGGCGGCGTCCAGCAGCACCTGCGTGCCCACGACGTTGGTCATCACGAACGGGCCGGCACCGGCGATCGAGCGGTCCACGTGGGACTCGGCGGCGAAGTGCACCACCACGTCGTGCCCGGGCATCACCTGGTCGACGGCCTCGGCGTCGCAGATGTCGCCCTTGACGAACTTGTAACCGACGTGGTCGGCGACCGGGGCGAGGTTGGCCTCGACGCCCGAGTAGGTCAGCTTGTCGAATACCGTGATCTGGGCCGATGCGTCTGCACCGAGCTGCTGGCGGACGAATTCCGAACCGATGAAGCCGGCGCCGCCGGTCACAAGGATGCGCATAATACGAAGAGTCTAGCCGCTCGTACACCACCCACCCGGCCCGGGCCGTGGCGCCCTCCGCGCTCTCGCATAGGGTTGTGCCCATGCGTGGAATTCTCTTGGCCGGTGGCACCGGATCCCGACTCTGGCCGCTGACCCGGGCAGTCTCGAAGCAGCTGCTCCCCGTCTTCGACAAGCCGATGATCTACTACCCGCTCTCCACCCTGGTCATGGCCGGAATCAGCGAGATTCTCGTCATCACCACGCCGGAGGACCGTGCGCAGTTCGAGCGACTGCTCGGCGACGGCTCCCAGTTCGGCATCCGGCTGGAGTACGCGGTCCAGGAGCGCCCCGAGGGCATCGCCCAGGCGTTCGTGCTCGGCGCCGACTTCATCGGCGACGAGTCCGTCGCCCTCATCCTCGGCGACAACATCTTCCACGGCAGCGGCCTCGGCACGCGCCTGGCGGAGCACACCGACTCCCAGGGCGGCCGGGTCTTCGCGTACCCGGTGGCCGACCCGACCGCGTACGGCGTGGTCGAGTTCGACGAGAACGGCCAGGCCATCTCCATCGAGGAGAAGCCGGTCACGCCCAAGTCCCGCTACGCGGTGCCGGGTCTGTACTTCTACGACAACCGCGTCGTGGAGATAGCCCGCAACCTGAAGCCCAGCGCGCGCGGCGAACTGGAGATCACCGCCGTCAACGACGCGTACCTCCAGGCCGGTGAGCTGAATGTCACCATTCTCGACCGCGGCACCGCCTGGCTGGACACCGGGACCTTCGTCTCCATGGTCCAGGCCTCGGAGTTCGTCCGCGTGATCGAGGAGCGCCAGGGCTTCAAGATCGGCTGCATCGAGGAGGCGGCCTGGCGGGCCGGCCTGATCGACTCCGCGCAGCTGCGCGAACTTGCCCAGCCGCTGCTCAAGAGCGGTTACGGCGACTACCTGATCGCCCTGCTCGAAGAGGAGTCCTCCCGGTGAAGTTCCGCCAGCTCTCGATGGAGGGCGCCTACGAGATCACCCCGCAGCTGCACGGCGACCCGCGCGGCCTGTTCACCGAGTGGTACCGCTTCGACAAGCTGTCCGAGGTCGTCGGCCACCCGCTGAACCTGGCGCAGGCGAACCTCTCGGTGTCCTCGCGCGGCGTGGTCCGCGGCATCCACTTCGCCGACGTGCCGCGCGGCCAGGCCAAGTACGTGACCTGCGTACGCGGCGCCGTGCTCGACGTCATCGTGGACCTGCGGGTCGGCTCCCCGACCTTCGGCCGCTGGGAGGGTGTCCGACTGGACGACGTGGACCGCCGCGCGGTCTACATCCCGGAGGGCATGGGCCACGGGTTCTGCGCGCTGAGCGACGACGCCACGCTTTCATACCTCTGCTCGGAGACGTACAACCCGACCGGCGAGCACTCGGTTCACCCGCTCGACGTGGACCTGGGCATCGACTGGCCGGCCGACGTGCCGCTGCTGTCCGCCCGCGACGAGGCCGCGCCGACGCTGGCCGAGGCGATCGAGTCCGGCCTGCTGCCGGACTACACCGTCTGCAAGGAGTTCACCGAGTCGCTGCGCGTGACCGGCTGACGGCTCCCCCGCAGCGCACGAGAGAGGGCCGCACCCCGTGATCGGGGGTGCGGCCCTCTTCCGTAGGCCGTGAGCCGTGAGCCGAATGCCGTATGCCTATCCCGTACGACGAAGGGCCCCTTCCCCGCCGCCGAGGCGGTGGGGAAGGGGCCCTTCTGTCAAACATGGTGCCCGCTCGCGCGAGCTACCAGGTCAGAGCACGAATTACTTCGTGATCTTGATGACCTGGCCGGCGCCGACCGTACGACCACCCTCACGGATGGCGAACTTCAGGCCCTCCTCCATGGCGACCGGCTGGATCAGCGCGACCGTCATCTCGGTGTTGTCGCCCGGCATGACCATCTCCGTGCCGGCCGGCAGGGTGACGACACCCGTGACGTCCGTGGTACGGAAGTAGAACTGCGGGCGGTAGTTGTTGAAGAACGGGGTGTGACGGCCACCCTCGTCCTTCGACAGGATGTAGGCCTGGGCCTCGAACTCGGTGTGCGGCGTGACCGAACCGGGCTTGATGATGACCTGGCCGCGCTCGACGTCCTCGCGCTTGATGCCACGGAGGAGCAGACCGACGTTCTCGCCCGCCTGGCCCTCGTCGAGCAGCTTGCGGAACATCTCGATGCCGGTGACCGTGGTGGTGGTCTTGGCTTCCTTGATGCCGATGATGTCGACGGTCTCGTTGACCTTCAGGACACCACGCTCGATACGGCCGGTGACGACCGTACCGCGACCGGTGATCGTGAAGACGTCCTCGACGGGCATGAGGAACGGCTTCTCGGTGTCACGCGGCGGGGTCGGGATGGCCTCGTCGACGGCGGCCATGAGGCCGAGGAGCTTCTCGCCCCACTCCTTGTCGCCCTCGAGGGCCTTCAGCGCGGAGACGCGGACGACCGGCAGGTCGTCGCCCGGGAACTCGTACTCGGAGAGCAGCTCACGGACCTCGAGCTCGACGAGCTCCAGGATCTCCTCGTCGTCCACCATGTCGGCCTTGTTCAGGGCGACGACGATGTAGGGGACGCCGACCTGGCGGGCCAGGAGCACGTGCTCCTTGGTCTGCGGCATCGGGCCGTCGGTGGCGGCGACCACGAGGATCGCGCCGTCCATCTGCGCGGCACCGGTGATCATGTTCTTGATGTAGTCCGCGTGACCCGGGCAGTCGACGTGGGCGTAGTGACGCGCCTCGGTCTGGTACTCGACGTGCGCGATGGAGATGGTGATACCGCGCTGGCGCTCCTCAGGAGCCTTGTCGATCTGGTCGAAGGCCGAGGCCTCGTTCAGGTCCGGGTACGCGTCGTGCAGCACCTTGGTAATGGCGGCCGTGAGGGTCGTCTTACCGTGGTCAATGTGACCGATGGTGCCGATGTTGACGTGCGGCTTAGTCCGCTCGAACTTCGCCTTCGCCACGGGGTCCTCCTGGAGAGTGGTTCTGTACGCCTTGCTCATCGGCGCCAGGTGATCTTTGCTGGAAAGCCGGCCCCTCCGGGGCAACGGAGGGTTACTCCTGTTGCCCCAGAGGCTCCGGTGACAAGCCTAAAGCGTGTACTCCGAAGAGTTACTCGCCCTTGGCCTTCGCGATGATCTCCTCGGCGACGTTCCGGGGAACCTCGGCGTAGGAGTCGAACTGCATCGAGTAGCTGGCGCGACCCGAGGTCTTGCTGCGGAGGTCTCCGACGTAGCCGAACATCTCCGAAAGCGGCACGAGGCCCTTCACGAGACGCGCGCCGTGACGCTCCTCCATGGCCTGGATCTGGCCACGGCGGGAGTTGATGTCACCGATGACGTCGCCCATGGACTCCTCGGGCGTGGTGACCTCAACGGACATCATCGGCTCGAGCAGCACGGGAGAAGCCTTGCGCGCGGCCTCCTTGAAGGCCTGCGAACCGGCGATCTTGAAGGCGAGCTCCGAGGAGTCGACCTCGTGGTAGCCACCGTCGAGAAGAATGACGCGGACGCCGGTCATCTCGTAGCCGGCCAGGATGCCGAACTGCATGGCCTCCTGCGCACCGGCGTCGACCGAGGGGATGTACTCCCTCGGGATGCGGCCACCGGTGACCTTGTTCACGAACTCGTACGCCGGACCATCGGCGTCCGTGATCGGCTCGATCGCGATCTGCACCTTGGCGAACTGACCGGTACCACCGGTCTGCTTCTTGTGGGTGTAGTCGTGACGCTCGACGGTCTTGCGGATCGTCTCGCGGTACGCGACCTGCGGCTTGCCGACGTTGGCCTCGACCTTGAACTCGCGCTTCATACGGTCGACCAGCACCTCGAGGTGCAGCTCGCCCATACCGCCGAGGATGGTCTGGCCGGTCTCCTCGTCCGAGTGAACGTGGAAGGAGGGGTCCTCCTCCGCGAGACTCTGGATGGCGACACCCAGCTTCTCCTGGTCACCCTTGGACTTGGGCTCGATGGCGACCTGGATGACCGGAGCCGGGAAGTCCATGGACTCCAGGATCACGGGTGCCTTGTCGTCACACAGCGTCTCACCGGTGGTGGTCTGCTTCAGGCCCATGACGGCGACGATGTCACCGGCGCCCACCGCGGCGATCTCTTCACGCTTGTTCGCGTGCATGCGGTAGATCTTGCCGATGCGCTCCTTCTTGCCCTTGACGGAGTTCAGCACCGAGGTGCCGGCCTCCAGGCGGCCCGAGTAAACCCGGACGAAGGTGAGCTTCCCGAGGTGCGGGTCGCGCATGATCTTGAACGCCAGCGCCGCGAGCGGCTCCTCGTCGGACGGCTTGCGCTTCACGACGGTCTCGGCGTCGCGGACGTCGTGGCCCTCGATGGCCTCGATGTCCAGCGGCGACGGCAGGTAGCGGACGACAGCGTCGAGCAGGGGCTGAACGCCCTTGTTCTTGAACGCCGTGCCACAGAACACCGCGGTGATCGTGGGCTCGCCCTTGCCCTTGCCGGAGCCGAGGATGATGCGACGGACGGCGGCGTGCAGCTGCTCCACGGACGGCTCGTCGCCGTTCAGGAAGAGCTCCATGATCTCGTCGTCGTTCTCGGCGACGGTCTCGACCAGCTTGCCGCGCCACTCTTCAGCGGCCTCGGCGTGCGTGGCCGGGATGTCGACGATGTCGTACATCTCGCCCTTGGTCGCCTCGGCGGACCAGACGAACGCCTTCATCGTGACGAGGTCGACGACGCCCTGGAAGTCGGCCTCGGCACCGATGGGGAGCTGCATGACGATCGGAACCGCACCGAGGCGGTCCTTGATCATGTCGACGCAGCGGTGGAACTCGGCGCCGGTACGGTCGAGCTTGTTGACGAAGCAGATGCGCGGCACGCCGTAGCGGTCCGCCTGACGCCAAACGGTCTCGGACTGCGGCTCCACACCGGCGACACCGTCGAACACGGTGACGGCGCCGTCGAGGACGCGGAGCGAACGCTCCACCTCGACGGTGAAGTCAACGTGACCCGGGGTGTCGATGATGTTGATGGTGTGGTCGACGTCCTCGAGCGGCCAGTGGCAGGTCGTCGCGGCAGACGTGATCGTGATGCCGCGCTCCTGCTCCTGCTCCATCCAGTCCATCGTGGCAGCGCCGTCGTGGACTTCACCGATCTTGTAAGACACACCGGTGTAGAACAGGATGCGCTCGGTGGTGGTCGTCTTGCCCGCGTCGATGTGAGCCATGATGCCGATGTTGCGCACCTTGGCCAGGTCAAGCGAAGTGGTAGCCATATCGGCTCAGTCTTCTCTCGGTCTCGATGTGGGTTGGGACTACCAGCGGTAGTGCGCGAAGGCCTTGTTGGACTCGGCCATCTTGTGCGTGTCCTCGCGCTTCTTGACGGCCGCACCAAGGCCGTTCGAGGCGTCGAGAAGCTCGTTCGTCAGGCGCTCGGTCATGGTCTTCTCGCGGCGGGCGCGGGAGTAACCCACGAGCCAGCGGAGAGCCAGGGTCGACTGACGACCCGGCTTGACCTCGACGGGAACCTGGTAGGTCGCGCCACCGACACGGCGGGACTTGACCTCGAGGGACGGCTTGACGTTCTCCAGCGCGCGCTTCAGCGTGATGACCGGGTCGTTGCCGGTCTTCTCGCGGAGGCCTTCCATGGCGCCGTAAACGATGCGCTCGGCGGTGGAGCGCTTGCCGTTCAGGAGGATCTTGTTGATGAGCGACGTCACCAGAGGAGATGCGTAGACCGGGTCGATGATGACCGGGCGCTTCGGGGCGGGGCCCTTACGAGGCATTCTTACTTCTCCTTCTTGGCGCCGTAGCGGCTGCGGGCCTGCTTGCGGTTCTTGACAGCCTGGGTGTCAAGCGCACCGCGGATGATCTTGTAACGAACACCCGGCAGGTCCTTCACACGGCCACCACGCACGAGCACGATCGAGTGCTCCTGCAGGTTGTGTCCCTCACCCGGAATGTAAGCGGTGACCTCGATGCCGGAGGTCAGACGCACACGCGCGACCTTACGGAGCGCCGAGTTCGGCTTCTTCGGGGTGGTCGTGAACACACGCGTGCAGACGCCACGACGCTGGGGCGAAGCCTCAAGCGCGGGCGTCTTCGTCTTCTCGACCTTGTCCTGCCGGCCCTTACGGACCAGCTGCTGGATCGTAGGCACTACTTCTCCGGTTTCTGTGTGCCGTGTAGTGAAGCTAACCTGGAACTTTGCCGACCCACGCGGTCGGGTGTGTCGGATCCGGCGGAGCTCCGCGCAAGCACGGAAACGCATGGATCGCGGTGGCTGATCCGGCTCTCATGCGGTTGATGGACACGCACGGGAGCCCAGGCACACCCCAGGCACAAGGTCTGAGCGTACCTACCGCATCCCATCCGGTCAAAACAAAAGCCCGCGCGGGACGACCGGGACATCGCCGCCGGTCATGCGCCGCTTGGGCGAGACCCCGGTGTGGCTCTGCCGATTCGCGCATGTGGTGAAGGCGTGCTAAGGGGAGGCGGACGGGGCACCCGTCCGTGAGAACTAAACTGCCCCAGCGATTCACTTGATTCAGCCGATTCAGTCGATTCGGCTGAATCATCCCAAACGGCACGGGCATCCACGAGCATTCAGGGAGCGGGACATTGCGGACGGTCACCTCGGAGACGACGGCGACGGACAGTCCGCTCCTCCCGTCACCCCGCCGCCGGCCCCTGCGGCTCGCCCTCGGACCCGCCCGGCTGCGCGACCGCCTGTACGGACCCCTGCTGGCGTTCCTGATCACCTCGGCCGCGTTCTGCTCCGCCTGGGTCGCCCGAGGCACCTTCCCCTTCGGCAACACCGGCCGGGCCATCAACGACCAGGCCAACCAGTACGTGCCGTTCCACCGCGCGCTGTGGGACCTGGTCCACGGGCAGGCCGCCGGCGACGTGCTCTTCACCTGGCGCGGCGGCTTCGGCCAGCAGTTCCTGTCCGACTACTACACGTACCTCGGCAACCCGTTCTCGTGGCTGGCCGTCCTGGTCCCGCGCGCCCACGTCGACCTCGCCGTCTTCGCGATCACCCCGGTCACGATGGGCGCCGCCGCCGCCGTCATGACGGTCTACCTCGGCAAGCTGCACCCCGGCCCGTGGTGGCAGCGCGGGGTCCTCGGCGCCTGCTACGGGCTCTGCGGCTGGGCGCTCAGCGACGCCTCGTACATCCCGATGTGGCTGTGGGGCCTGGTCGCGCTCCCCCTGCTCGGCATCGCGGTCGAGTGGTGCCTGGAGGAGCGGCGCTGGCCGGGGGTGGCGCTGTTCGTCGCGCTGGCCTGGTTCGGCAACTTCTACACCGCGATGATGGCCACGATGGCCGCCTGCGTGCTGCTCGCCATCCGCCTGGTCACCCGGGACATGACCGGCCGGCAGCGGCTGCGCGCCCTGTGGCGGGCCTCGACGGCCACCGGGACGGGCATCCTGCTGACCCTCCCGCTCCTGCTGCCGTCGTTCCTCTCCAGCGGCTCCGCCCAGCCCACGCAGGCCGGCGCCTTCGAGCCCGTACGGATCGAGGTCTTCCTGGCCGGGATGCTCCCGGCCACGCACCTGTGGGGCGGCCGGCCGCGGCTGTACGTGGCCTCGCTGGGCCTGATCCTCGCCGGATCCTTCCTCTTCAACGCCGCCATCGCCCGCCGGACCCGCCTGGTGTGGGCGGCGGCGACGCTGCTCGTCGTCGCCTCGTTCCAGTTCCCGCCGACCCAGTACGTATGGCACGGGCTGGCGGTGCCGAACGGCAATCCGTACCGCGAGGCCTTCGTCTTCAGCGGCATGGTGGTGATCCTGGCCTGGCTGGCCCTGGCCCACCGCCCGCGTCCGCTGCACCTGGCGCTGACGGCCGCCCTGCTGGTGGCGGCCACCTTCGTACTGCGCCACACCAACGACTTCGGCGGCTGGACCTGGCCGGCGGTGCTGGTGGGCGGGGGCGTCTCCGTACTGGCCCTCGTCCTCCTCTCGCTGGGCGAGAAGCGGCGGTACCTGATCCCGGTGGCCGCCGTCCTCATGGTCGGCGTGGTCTTCGCGGAATCCACGGTGGCGGCCGCCGGTGCGGACTCCCGCCGCAGCCGCGAGCGCTGGGCGAAGCCGGTCGCCACCTCGAACAGCTCGATCGGCGCCCACTTCGACGCCGTCCGGCAGGTGGACGGCTGGCCCGCATACCGGACCGACTCGGGCGCGCCGCAGAGCTCGTACAACGACGCCCTGGCCCTGCGCGCGGAGGGCCCGCAGTACTACAGCAGCTACCTGCCGGAGGCCACGTACCAGGCACTGGAGCCGCTCGGCTACGGGTTCAAGAACGACGGCCGGACCTTCTTCGGCGCCGACAACCCGGTGCTCGACGCGATCTTCTCGATCGGCGCCCGGGTCCGCCCGGGGACCGCTCCGAACACCTGGACGGGCGAGAAGTTCCCCGCTCCCCCGCTGGTCACCGTCCGTACCGGGCCCTACACCTCCCCGAACCCGGCGGACAGCGTCTACGCCCGCCAGGAGAACGTCCTCGGCGCCACCGTCTACCGGGTCCCGCAGGTCACCCGCGGGGGCACCGCCACGGAGCAGACGTACGCCGCCCAGTGCACCCCGGGCTCCGAGGCGTACTGGTTCTCCCCGCAGCTGTACGGCACCCTCACCTCCGGCGGCCCGGAGAAGCCCCTCGAAGACCGGATGACGGGCGTGATCAAGCTGGGCAGGGCCCCCGCGGACGGCAAGGTCGCGGTGTCGATCCGTACGCAGACCAAGGACGCGACGGCGGGCGAGCACCCCATCGGCTGCCTGGACCGCGCCGCCCTGGACACCGCGGTCACCTCCCTGAAGTCCACCGGCGCCACCCACGTCACCGCCGGCGGCCACTCCATCGAGGCCACCCTCCCGAAGGGCGCCACGGGCACGGCGGTCTTCGCGATGACCGCCGTCCCGGGCTGGCGGTGCACGGCCCCGGTGAAGAGCTTCCACGGCCTGGTCGCCACGGACATCCCCGCAGGCACCGGCAAGGTCTCCTGCACCTTCACCCCGAAGGGCCTCCCCCCGGGCCTGGCCGCAGCCGCCCTCGCCCTCCTGGCCCTGCTCTCGGTCACGGTGGCGGGCGCGCGCCGCCGCCGCGCGGGCCCGGACGCGTGACCGGGCACTGTCCGTGACCACCGGATCCCAATCGCGTGGTTCCGGATCTGCGCGGGGCCCGCGGTCAGTACATTGACCGCCCTGACGGATCGGGGCGGGGGGGCGCATGGCTGTGGAGAACGTCCCGGGCGACGGAGGGCTGGACGACCGGGTCCCCTTCCTGGCCCGGCTGGAGAGCGAGGACGGTACGGCGTTACGCGCGCTCGGCCGTGAGATGGCCTTCGGACCGCGCGACCGTCTGATCCACCAGAACGAACCCTCGGCGCACATCCTGCTGGTCCTGCACGGCTGGACCAAGGTGACCGTCGCCGCCCCCAACGGCTACCAGGCGCTGCTCGCCCTGCGCGGGCCCGGCGACATCCTCGGCGAGTCCGCCGCCCTCACCGGCCGCGTCCGCTCCGCCACCGTGACCGCGCTGGAGCCGGTCCGGGCCGTGGCCGTCGACCACCAGGCGTTCCGCGCGTTCCTGACCGCCTTCCCCGCGGTCGCCCTCCAGCTGCTCGCCCTCACCTCGGACCGCACCCGCGCCGCCGACCGGCGCCGCCTGGAGTTCGCGTCGCTGAGCGTGCGCGAGCGCCTCGCCGTCCTGCTCCTGGACCTGTCCAGGACCCACGGCCGCTCCACCCCCGCGGGTGTCGAGCTGACCGTCCCGCTCACCAAGGAAGAGCTCGCCGGAGCCGTCGGGGCCTCCCGCGAGATGGTCCAGCGGGAGCTCAAGGAGCTCCGCGAGCGCGGCGTCGTGGTCACCGGCCGGCGCGCGCTGGTGATCGTACGGCCGGACGTGCTGCGCAGGATCGCCCACTCGCAGCCGCCGGCGTAGCCACGCCGCGAGCGGCCGCGCCTTCAGTGCACGACGTCACACTCCGGGTGCGTCATCCGCCCTCACGGCGGGGCGCCCGCCTGCCCCACTCTCTTGTCACAGCAGGGATCCACCGGGATCCACCACGAGAGGCGATCATGAACGACCCACTCCCCCGCACCATCCTCCTGGTCGACACCGAGCGCTACAGCGACCGCGACGACGTCCAGCAGGCCTTCCTCCGCCGGATGCTCTACGACGTGGTCGACCGGACCCTGCTGGCCGCCGGGATCGACCAGACGTTACGGATGCGCGCCGACCGCGGCGACGCGATCATGGAGCTGATCGACCCGAGCGCGCCGCTGACCACACTGTTGCGCGCCCTGCTGGCCGAGGTCCCCGCCCAACTGCGCGCCGTGAACCGCCTGGCGGCCAGCTCGGCGCAGATCCGGCTGCGGGCCGTGCTCGCGACCGGGTACGTCGCCGTCGACGAGTTCGACGGCTGGGTGGGTACGGACCTCAACCACGCCTGCCGGCTGCTGGACGGCGAGCCCCTGAAGCAGGCCCTGCGCGAGCGTACGGACGACTACGCGCTCTGCGTCTCGGAGCCGGTGTACGCCGGCATCGTGCGGCACAACCACACCGGGATCCCGGCCGACGAATTCACCTCGGTCACCATGCCCAGCAAGAACGGCCCGCTGGGCGCGTGGCTGTACGGACCACTGCCGAAGGGGGGCCCGGCGCCGGAGCCCGAGGGGGACTCCGGCGCCGGGACGGGGACCGGGACGGGGACCGGGACGGGGACGGGGACCGGGACGGGGACGGCCGCGGCGCCCGGGTCGGCGAGCCGGATCAGCGGCGGGGTGTTCGGCGGCGTCAACCACGGCATCGCCGGCGGCACCTTCCACGGCGACATCCGGCTGGGCGGCGGTGACCCCCGATGAGCACCCCGGTCGCGGACGCCCCCGTACCGGCCGAGGGCTCGCAGGCGCAGACCCCGGCCGAGCCGGCGGCCGCGGAGGAGTCACAGCCCCAGAGCGCCTACGACGCCCGGCGCGACCTCTTCCGCGGCATCCCCGACGCCATGCGCGGCGGCGTCGGCGGCGGGGTCTTCGGCGGCGTCAACCACGGCATCAGCGGCGGCACCTTCCACGGCGGCGTCACCGTGAACCACCTGATGGTCGGCGGCGCCGCACACACCTCCGGCGAGGTACCGAAAGCCGAGGTCGCACGCCTCGACAGGGTGTTCGTCGAGGACGGCAGCAACTTCCAGGACCTGCTGGAGCAGCTCCTCAAGCAACGCGTCCTGGTCCTCACCGGCCCTCGCTTCACAGGCCGGCGAACCGCCGCCCTCCTCCTGCTGCGGCGCCTGGGCACCGCTTCGGTCCACTCGCTGGACCGCACCACGTCCCCCGAGAACCTGGCCGACCGGCTCGGCGCCGGAGAGGCACGCGGGTACGTCCTGTGCGACCCGATCACCACCCGGAACCGGCCTCTGCGCGACACGCACCTGCTGGCGGCCCGGGACAAGCTCGACGACGACAGCTTCCTGGTGATCACCGCCGGTCCGCACACCCACCTGGAGGGCATCTCGGGCCATCCGTGGCAGCCTCCGGGCACCGCGGCCGTCCTGCGCTCCTCGCTGCGCGCCGAAGTCGACGACGAGGGCGAGTTACGGCGACTGCTCGCACTGCCCGCCGTCACCGACTTCCTCGGCGGCCACCACCAGCTCCGCGAGGCCGCGCGGTTCGCCGAGGTACTGGGGCGCCACTCCCTCCACGGGAGCGACGCGTCGGAGATCGAGACCTTCTCCCAAGGCGCCCTGGAACAGCAGATCCAGGAGTGGTTCGAGGACGCGGACGGGACGCTGCACCTGCGCGAGAAGGCCTTCCTCGTCGCCCTCGCCGCCTTCCACAAGGGGCCGTACGCCCTCACCGCCGAACTCAGCGACCTGCTGTTCGGCCTCCTCCAGCGCACCGAGGACCCTGCTCTGCCGCCCGCCGTCCCCGTCTTCGGCACCAACCCCGCCAAGCGCCTCCAGCTGGCCCGCGCCCTCCGCTACCCGAAGGAGGAGCAGACCGAGTGGGGCCCGGTCACCCAGTCGATGGCCGCCTTCCAGGACGACCGGCTCGCCGCGGTCCTGCTCCGCGAGGTGTGGACCGGCCATCCGTCCGCCCGCCCCGCGCTGGTCGGCTGGCTGCGGCTGCTCGCCGCCGACGGGCGGTCCTTCGTACGGACCCGCGCCGCGTCCACCGTCGCCGTACTGGCCCTGCACGACCTGCCCTCCGCAATGGCCCTGGTCATCGAGGAATGGGCGCTGTCCGACCGCCCGTGGCTGCGGATCGGCGCCGTCAACGCCCTCGCGCTCGCCCACATCGTCGGCACCCCGAACATCCCGCGGATCATCGACCGCTGGTGCGCCGACGAGGACGCCCACGCGCGCCTGCGCTGGGCCGCGATCCGCGTCCACGGGCTGATCGGCGAAGAGCGGCCGGTGGAGACCGTCGAAGCCCTGCGCGTGGCCGCCCGGCGCGAGGGCAACGACGCGGCGATGCTGATCGAACTCGCCCAGTCCGTCGAACTGCTGCTCCTCTCCGACGCGCGCGACGAGGTCCTCGCCGAGCTGCTGCGCACCCGCGACGACGACCGGGCCGCCGTCGACCTCGCGATCGACGGCTTCCTGCGCGCCTGCCGGCACACCGAGGACGACGAGCCGTACGGCCGCCCGCTGGTCCTCGACTGGTACGCGCAGGCCGCCACCGAGCGGCCTCGGTCCGCCCGCGGGATCGCCGAACTGTGGCGGGCCGCCCTCGGCCGCCCCCAGAACCAGGACGCCCTCGACCTGCTGCACGACTGGGTCGTGGCCGCGGACCGCGACGACGGCACCGAATGGGCGCTGGCCGCCCTGCTGCCCTCCCTGGTCACCGGTGCCAACGAGCGTGACCGGCTGCTCCACCTCCTGCGCTTCGGGGGCCACGGGGTGGTCCCCGAGGCCGCCGAGCGCCTGCTGACCGTACTGCCGACCCACTGAACCTGATCCGAGGAGAAGCCGCACGATGTCCGATCCCCGCCGCCACCCCGACTGGGAGCAGCCGGCCGACCGGCACACCCAGCTGATCGACCCGGTGATCACCGTCCAGCAGCTCGCGCGGTTCGAGGTGTTCCGCAAGCTGCAGACCCGCATCGACCACGCCCTGGTCTTCGCCACCGCCAAGGGCGGGTACGTCGCCTTCCTGCCGCCGCAGCGGCCGGGCTCCACCCGCGGCTACACGGCGGTCTACGAGGTGGACACCGGAGTCCACCACTTCCGGTCGGAGATCGAGCTCCCCAGCAACAACGACGCGTTCCAGTTCGTCGTGGTCGTGGAGATCAGCTGGCAGGTGACCGACCCCGCCCGGTTCGTGGAGAGCCGTCACCGCGACGTGCCCAGGCTGCTGCTCGGCGAGCTGGAGCAGGCCGCACGGCCGGTCGCCCGGCGCTTCTCCATCGCCCAGAGCGCCGACGCCGAGGGGGAACTGCTGCGCGCACTGCCCGCGGCCGGCCCGCTGGGCCGCACGTGCGGGCTCCAGACCACCTGGACCGTGCGGCTGCGGCGCGACCAGGGGAACATCGACCACCAGCTGCGCATGCAGGCCATCCACCACGGCACGGACGAGCAGATCCTCACCGAACAGCTCGGCATGCGCTACGACGCCCAGCTCGACCAGCGGGCCCGGCAGCAGGACGAGCTCACCACGGAGCGGGCACTGGCCTACGGCGACCGGCAGCACGAGCTGGTCCTGCGGCAGCAGCAGTGGGAGCACCGGCAGCGCCTGGAGCTGAGCCGCCAGCAGGCGGAGCTGCAGCGGGTCGAGGCCGAGAAGATCGCCTTCTACCAGTGGCACCTGGAGCAGGGCGGGGTGCACGCGTGGGCCCTCCACCTGGCCCAGCACCCCGAGGACTCGGCCCTCGTCATGCGGACCATGCGCGAGGACCAGCTCCAGATGATCCGGGACCAGATGAGCCTGGTCAGCCAGGTGCTCGGCGACGGCGGGGCCGAGCGGCACGAGTTGCAGGGACCCAAGCAGCTGGCGCTGCGGGCCATGAACGACATCCTGAACCAGCGCCTCCCCGGTGTCCCCCACGACCCGGCCCCGCCGTATCCGGACCGGCTCCCGGCCCCGCCTCCGCAGCCGCCCGCGGGCCCGCCCGGGGTGCCGGTGCAGGGTGTACCCGTACCGGGCTACGGGCCGGCCGTACCGCAGCCGCCCGTGCCGACCGCGCCGTACGGGCCGGCCCCGACCTTCGCCCAGTGGGAGCCGCCGCCCGGGTACGGGACCGCTCCCGTACAGCCGCCGGCCGCGCCCGGCCCCGCGGCCGAACCCGCGGCCGAACCTCCGGCCGAGCCCCCGGCCCAGCCGCAGCCGCAGCCGCCGGCCCCGGCCGGCGACGGGAAGCCGCAGCCGTGACGGCGACCCGGCACCGGCCCGCGCCGCCGGCCCCGGCCTCGCCCCCGGCCGGCGGCGAGGCCGCCACCCGGCTCCTCGCCGACCTGCGCGGCGAGATAGCCCGGGCCGACAGCAAGGCCTCCGTACTGGTCGGCGCCCTCGGGATGACCGCCGGAGTGATCAGCGCCCTGCTCGCCGGGAAGGGCTGGCGGCCGGGCACGCTCTCCGCACCCGGCACGGCCGTGTGGTGGGCGGGGGCCGCAGCCCTCGCCGTGGCCCTGCTCGCCCTGCTGCTGGCGGTGCTCCCCCGGTACCGCTCGGCCGAATGGCGGCCGGGCTCCCCGCTCTCGTACTTCGGCGACATCCGCTCGGCGGTCCGCCAGGGCCGCCTCGCCGAGGCCCTCGCCGACACCGACCGCGACCCCGCCGCCTCGCTCATGGCCGCGCTCGCGGAGAACAGCCGGATCGCCGCCCGCAAGCACCAGTGGATCAGGACCGGCCTGTTCGCCTTCTGCACCGCCGCGGTGCTGCTCCCTGCCGCCCTGCTCATCGGCTGACGTCCCCGCCACACACGACGAAGGATTCACCGTGAACCAGCCACCCGAACCCCAGTACCCGCAGGGCCCGCAGTACCCGCAGGGCCCGCAGTACCCGCAGGGCCCGCAGTACCCGCAGTACCCCCAGAGCCCGCCGCCTCCCCCCGCTCACCCGCAGCAGCAGCCCCAGGCACCTGCGTACCCGCCGCCCGCCCACCCCCAGTACCAACAGCCCCAGTACCCGCAGCCCCAGCAGCCCGCCTACCCCCAGTACCCGCAGCCCCAGCAGCCCGCGTACCCCCAGTACCAGCCCGCCCCCACGGCCCCGTTACCCGCCCCGGCCGCCCCGCTGGACGACCTGGAGTACCAGAACGCCCCCGGCACCCGCGTCCACCGCAAGGCCTACCAGCGCAGCGCGGACGCCACCGCCTTCGGACAGCTCGCCCTGCACGTCCCCGGGTTCCTGATGAGCCTGATGGTGGTCCTGCTCCTCGCCACCATCCTGGAGGCCGTGTCAGGCCTGCCCTACTGGGTGTCCACCCTGCTCTGGATCGCCTCCGGGGCCCTCGTCTTCCACCGCCCCAGCGAGGGCTTCTTCGCGCGCCACCTGCTGCGCCTGCAGCGCCCGCTCGCCCACGAGCTCGCCGCGCTCGCCCCGGTGTGGCGCGAGGTCACGGCCCGCGCCGGCGTCGACGGCGACCGCTACGAGCTGTGGATCGAGGACACCGACCACCTGAACGCCTACGCGGCCGCCGGCCACATCGTCGGCGTCACCCGGTACGCCCTGGAGAAACTGCCCAGGTCCCAGCTCGCCGCCGTACTCGCCCACGAGCTCGGCCACCACACCGGCGGCCACGCGTGGTCCGGGCTGCTGGGCTGGTGGTACGCCCTGCCCGGGCGGATCGCCTGGCAGGTCGTGCGGGCCGTGACCTTCTTCGTCATCCGGTTCACGAGCTTCTTCTCGTACGTGGCGGCCGGCCTCATGATCATCTTCGTCGGCCTGTTCACCATCCTGACGATCACCGCCACCTACGGGCTCCCGCTGCTGCTGCTCGTGATGCCCTACCTGATGGCGGCGGTGGGCCGGCGGGCCGAGCTGCGCGCCGACGAGCACGCCGCCGCCCTCGGCTTCGCACCGATGCTCGCCCAGATGCTGCACGGGGTGATGGTCCAGGAGGAGCAGGAGAAGCAGGCGGTCCTCGCCCGGACGGGGAAGCCGTTCACCGAGCCCGGCACCCTGTCCCGGCTGCTCTCCTCGCACCCCGACCACCGGACCCGGCTGCACCACCTCCAGCCGTACCTGCAGCCCACGCGCTGAAGCATCCGATCGGCAACGCGCCGCAGGGCGGCCACCCTCTCGGGTGACCGCCCTGCGGTTACGTACTCTGCGCGACTCAGCCGTTGTACGGGCCGTAGTCGTAGTCCTCCAGCGGGACAGCCTGGCCGGAGCCGGTGCCGAAGGGCGAGTAGTCGATGTCGTCGTAGCCGACGGCCGAGTACATCGCGGCCTTCGCTTCCTCGGTGGGCTCGACCCGGATGTTGCGGTAGCGGGCGAGGCCCGTACCGGCCGGGATGAGCTTACCGATGATGACGTTCTCCTTGAGGCCGATGAGGCTGTCGGACTTGGCGTTGATCGCCGCATCCGTCAGGACTCGGGTCGTCTCCTGGAAGGAGGCGGCCGACAGCCAGGATTCCGTCGCCAGCGAGGCCTTGGTGATACCCATCAGCTGCGGACGGCCGGAGGCGGGGTGACCGCCCTCGGTGACCACACGACGGTTCTCGGTCTCGAACTTCGAGCGCTCGACGAGCTCGCCCGGCAGGAGCTCCGCGTCGCCGGACTCGATGATCGTCACGCGGCGGAGCATCTGCCGGATGATGATCTCGATGTGCTTGTCGTGGATCGACACGCCCTGCGAGTTGTAGACCTTCTGGACTTCGCCGACCAGGTGGACCTGGACGGCACGCTGGCCGAGGATGCGCAGCACGTCGTGCGGGTTGGTGGCACCCGCGGTGAGCTTCTGGCCCACCTCGACGTGGTCGCCCTCGTGCACGATGACCTTGGCGCGCTTCGAGATCGGGAACGCCGTCTCGTCGCTGCCGTCGTCGGGCGTGATGACGATCTTCTTCGTCTTCTCGGTCTCCTCGATCCGCACGCGGCCGGCGGCCTCGGAGATCGGGGCGACACCCTTCGGGGTACGGGCCTCGAAGAGCTCGACGACACGCGGCAGACCCTGCGTGATGTCGTCACCGGCCACACCACCGGTGTGGAAGGTACGCATCGTCAGCTGGGTACCGGGCTCACCGATGGACTGGGCGGCGATGATGCCGACCGCCTCACCGATGTCGACCAGCTTGCCGGTGGCGAGGGAGCGTCCGTAGCAGAAGGCACAGGTGCCGACCGCGGACTCACAGGTCAGGACCGAGCGGGTCTTGACCTCCTCGACGCCGTTGGCGACCAGGGCGTCGATCAGGACGTCACCGAGGTCGACGTTGGCCGGCGCGATGACCTTGCCGTCGATGACGACGTCCTCGGCCAGCATGCGGGCGTAGACGGACGTCTCGACGTCGTCGGCCTTGCGCAGCACGCCGTCCTCGCCGCGAACGGCGATCTTCAGCTTCAGGCCGCGCTCGGTGCCGCAGTCCTCCTCGCGGATGATCACGTCCTGCGAGACGTCCACCAGACGACGGGTCAGGTAACCCGAGTCGGCGGTACGCAGGGCGGTGTCCGCCAGACCCTTACGGGCACCGTGCGTGGAGATGAAGTACTCCAGAACGGTGAGGCCCTCACGGAAGGACGCCTTGATCGGACGCGGGATGGTCTCGTTCTTCGCGTTCGACACCAGACCACGCATACCCGCGATCTGTCGCATCTGCATCATGTTTCCTCGGGCACCCGAGTCAACCATCATGAAGATGGGGTTCGTCTTGGGGAAGTTCGCGTTCATCGCCTCGGCAACCTCGTTGGTCGCCTTGGTCCAGATCGCGATGAGCTCCTGCGTGCGCTCGTCCTTGGTGATCAGACCGCGCTCGTACTGCTTCTGGACCTTCTCGTCCATCGCCTCGTAGCCCGCGACGATGGCCTTCTTGGCCTCGGGCACGACGACGTCGGAGATGGCCACGGTGACGCCCGAACGGGTCGCCCAGTGGAAGCCGGCCGCCTTCAGGTTGTCGAGCGTCGCCGCCACGATGACCTTGGGGTAGCGCTCCGCCAGGTCGTTGACGATCTCGGAGAGCTGCTTCTTGCCCACCGAGTAGTCGACGAACGGGTAGTCCTCGGGCAGCAGCTCGTTGAAGAGCGCGCGGCCCAGCGAGGTGCGCAGACGGAAGCTGTCGCCCTGCTGGAACTCCTGCTCGCCCTCCTCGGCGACCGGCGGCACCCAGCCACGCGGCGGGATGGTGCCCACCGGGAAGCGGATGTCGACGGACGACTGCAGCGCGAGCTCGCCGGCGTCGAACGCCATGATCGCCTCGGCCGTGGAGCCGAACGCGCGGCCCTCGCCCTTGGTGTCACGGAGCTCACCGTCGGTGGTCAGGAAGAACAGACCGAGGACCATGTCCTGGGTCGGCATCGTGACCGGACGGCCGTCGGCCGGCTTGAGGATGTTGTTCGAGGACAGCATCAGGATGCGGGCCTCGGCCTGCGCCTCCGCGGAGAGCGGCAGGTGCACGGCCATCTGGTCACCGTCGAAGTCCGCGTTGAACGCGGTGCAGACGAGCGGGTGGATCTGGATGGCCTTGCCTTCGACCAGCTGGGGCTCGAAGGCCTGGATGCCGAGGCGGTGCAGCGTGGGCGCACGGTTCAGCAGCACCGGGTGCTCGGCGATGACCTCTTCGAGCACGTCGTACACGACCGTACGGCCGCGCTCGACCATGCGCTTCGCCGACTTGATGTTCTGCGCGTGGTTCAGGTCGACCAGGCGCTTCATCACGAACGGCTTGAAGAGCTCCAGCGCCATGGCCTTGGGCAGACCACACTGGTGCAGCTTCAGCTGCGGACCGACGACGATCACGGAACGCGCGGAGTAGTCCACGCGCTTGCCGAGAAGGTTCTGACGGAATCGACCCTGCTTGCCCTTGAGCATGTCGCTCAGGGACTTCAGCGGACGGTTACCGGGACCGGTCACCGGACGACCACGACGACCGTTGTCGAAGAGGGCGTCCACGGCCTCCTGAAGCATGCGCTTCTCGTTGTTCACGATGATCTCGGGGGCACCGAGGTCGAGGAGACGCTTCAGACGGTTGTTGCGGTTGATCACGCGGCGGTACAGGTCGTTCAGGTCGGAGGTCGCGAAGCGGCCACCGTCCAGCTGCACCATCGGACGCAGGTCCGGCGGGATGACCGGCACGCAGTCGAGCACCATGCCCTTGGGCTTGTTGCTGGTCTGCAGGAACGCGGAGACGACCTTGAGGCGCTTGAGCGCACGGGTCTTCTTCTGGCCCTTGCCGGTACGGATGATCTCGCGGAGGCGCTCGGCCTCCTCGTCGAGGTCGAAGGACTCCAGGCGCTTCTGCAGCGCCGCGGCGCCCATGCAGCCGTCGAAGTACGTACCGAAGCGGTCGCGCAGCTCGCGGTAGAGCAGCTCGTCGCCCTCGAGGTCCTGGACCTTGAGGTTCTTGAAGCGGGCCCACACCTCGTCGAGGCGGTCGATCTCGCGCTGGGCGCGGTCACGCAGCTGCTTCATCTCGCGCTCGGCACCCTCGCGCACCTTGCGGCGCACGTCGGCCTTCGCACCCTCGGCCTCGAGCTCGCCCAGGTCGGTCTCGAGCTTCTTGGCACGGCCTTCGAGGTCCGCGTCACGGCGGTTCTCGATCTGCTGGCGCTCGACGGAGACGTGCGCCTCCAGCGACGGAAGGTCGCGGGTGCGGCGCTCGTCGTCCACGAACGTGATCATGTACGCGGCGAAGTAGATGACCTTCTCGAGGTCCTTCGGCGCGAGGTCCAGCAGGTAGCCGAGGCGCGACGGGACGCCCTTGAAGTACCAGATGTGGGTCACGGGAGCGGCAAGCTCGATGTGGCCCATCCGCTCACGGCGCACCTTGGCACGCGTGACCTCTACGCCACAGCGCTCACAGATGATGCCCTTGAAGCGGACACGCTTGTACTTGCCGCAGTAGCACTCCCAGTCCCGGGTAGGACCGAAGATCTTCTCGCAGAAGAGTCCGTCCTTCTCGGGCTTGAGCGTGCGGTAGTTGATGGTCTCCGGCTTCTTGACCTCGCCGTGGGACCAGGTTCGGATGTCGTCCGCGGTGGCAAGGCCGATCCGCAGCTCGTCGAAGAAGTTGACGTCGAGCACTGTGCGTCAATCCCTCTTTCGGGGTCGAGTCTCAATCATGGTCTGAACGGTCCCGGGGATGACGGGGGGCTCTTGAGCGAGCCCCCCGTCAGGCCCGTCAGACCTCTTCGACGCTGCTCGGCTCACGCCGGGACAGGTCGATACCGAGCTCCTCCGCCGCGCGGAAGACGTCCTCGTCGGTGTCGCGCATCTCGATGGACATGCCGTCCGAGGACAGCACCTCCACGTTGAGGCAGAGCGACTGCATTTCCTTGATGAGCACCTTGAAGGACTCGGGAATGCCCGGCTCGGGGATGTTCTCGCCCTTGACGATGGCCTCGTAGACCTTCACGCGGCCGGTGACGTCATCGGACTTGATGGTCAGCAGCTCCTGGAGGGCGTAAGCGGCGCCATAAGCCTCGAGCGCCCACACCTCCATCTCACCGAAGCGCTGGCCACCGAACTGTGCCTTACCACCCAGCGGCTGCTGCGTGATCATCGAGTACGGACCGGTCGAACGGGCGTGGAGCTTGTCGTCGACCAGGTGGTGGAGCTTGAGGATGTACATGTACCCGATGGAGACCGGGTCCGGGAACGGCTCGCCGGAGCGGCCGTCGAACAGGCGCGCCTTGCCGGACGGGAGGACCAGGCGGTCGCCGTCGCGGTTCGGGATGGTGTGCTCGAACAGGCCGGCGAGCTCGTCCTCGCGGGCACCGTCGAACACCGGGGTGGCGACGTTGGTACCGGGCTCGACACGGTCGGCGCCGATGGCCTTCAGACGCTCGGCCCAGTCCTCGGCGAGGCCGGAGACGTCCCAGCCGCGGCTGGCGAGCCAGCCGAGGTGGATCTCCAGGACCTGTCCCGGGTTCATTCGGGACGGGACACCCAGCGGGTTCAGGATGATGTCGACCGGCGTGCCGTCCTCAAGGAAGGGCATGTCCTCGATCGGAAGGATCTTGGAGATGACACCCTTGTTGCCGTGACGGCCGGCGAGCTTGTCACCATCGGTGATCTTGCGCTTCTGGGCGACGTAGACGCGGACCAGCTGGTTCACGCCCGGAGGAAGCTCGTCGCCCTCCTCGCGGTCGAAGACGCGGACACCGATGACCTTGCCGATCTCACCGTGAGGGACCTTGAGCGAGGTGTCACGCACCTCGCGGGCCTTCTCACCGAAGATCGCGCGGAGCAGGCGCTCCTCGGGGGTCAGCTCGGTCTCACCCTTGGGCGTGACCTTGCCGACGAGGATGTCGCCGGCGACGACGTCCGCACCGATGCGGATGATGCCGCGCTCGTCGAGGTCGGCGAGGACCTCCTCGGAGACGTTCGGGATGTCCCGGGTGATCTCCTCGGGGCCCAGCTTGGTGTCACGGGCGTCGACCTCGTGCTCCTCGATGTGGATCGAGGAGAGGACGTCGTCCTGTACGAGGCGCTGCGACAGGATGATCGCGTCCTCGTAGTTGTGGCCTTCCCACGGCATGAACGCGACGAGCAGGTTCTTGCCGAGGGCCATTTCGCCCTCTTCGGTGGCCGGGCCGTCGGCGAGGACCTGGGCCTCGACGATCCGGTCGCCCTCGTTGACGATGACCTTCTGGTTGACCGAGGTGCCCTGGTTCGAGCGGGAGAACTTGGCGACGCGGTACGTGGTGTACGTGCCGTCGTCGTTGGCGACGGTGATGTAGTCGGCCGAGACCTCCTGGACGACACCGTCCTTCTCCGCCTTGATCGAGTCGCCGGCGTCGACCGCACAGCGGTACTCCATGCCGGTGCCGACGAGCGGGGCCTCCGCCTTGATGAGCGGAACGGCCTGGCGCATCATGTTCGCGCCCATGAGGGCGCGGTTGGCGTCGTCGTGCTCCAGGAAGGGGATCATCGCGGTCGCGACGGACACCATCTGGCGCGGGGAGACGTCCATGTAGTCGACGTCGTCGCCGGCGATGTAGTCGATCTCGCCGCCACGACGGCGGACCAGTACGCGGTTCTCGGTGAAGCGCATCTCGTCGTTCAGGCCGGCGTTGGCCTGGGCGATCACGAAGCGGTCTTCCTCGTCCGCGGTCAGGTAGTCGACGTCGTCGGTGACGACGCCCTCGACGACCTTGCGGTACGGGGTCTCCACGAAGCCGAACGCGTTGACGCGGCCGTAGGAAGCGAGCGAGCCGATCAGACCGATGTTCGGGCCTTCAGGGGTCTCGATCGGGCACATGCGGCCGTAGTGCGACGGGTGCACGTCACGGACCTCGAAGCCGGCCCGCTCACGGGACAGACCACCGGGACCCAGAGCCGAGAGACGACGCTTGTGCGTCAGACCCGACAGCGGGTTGTTCTGGTCCATGAACTGCGACAGCTGGCTGGTGCCGAAGAACTCCTTGATGGAGGCGACGACCGGCCGGATGTTGATCAGCGTCTGCGGCGTGATCGCCTCGACGTCCTGCGTGGTCATGCGCTCGCGGACGACGCGCTCCATACGAGCCAGACCCGTGCGGACCTGGTTCTGGATGAGCTCGCCGACGTTGCGCAGACGACGGTTGCCGAAGTGGTCGATGTCGTCGGTCTCGACGACGATCGAACGGCCCGACTCACCGGTGGTCTCGGTCTCGCCCGCGTGAAGCTTCACGAGGTACTTGATCGTCGCGATGATGTCGTCGGTGGTGAGCACACCGGCGTCCAGCGGCTCGTCGGCGCCGAGCTTCTTGTTCACCTTGTAGCGGCCGACCTTGGCGAGGTCGTAGCGCTTCGGGTTGAAGTAGAGGTTCTCGAGCAGCGTCTGAGCGGCCTCGCGGGTCGGCGGCTCGCCGGGGCGCAGCTTGCGGTAGATGTCGAGCAGCGCGTCGTCCTGGCCCTGGGTGTGGTCCTTCTCCAGGGTGGCGCGCATGGACTCGTACTCGCCGAACTCCTCGAGGATCTGCTCGGTGGTCCAGCCGAGAGCCTTCAGGAGGACGGTGACGGACTGCTTGCGCTTGCGGTCGATGCGGACACCGACCATGTCGCGCTTGTCGATCTCCATCTCGAGCCAGGCACCCCGGGACGGGATGATCTTGGCGGCGAAGATGTCCTTGTCGGACGTCTTGTCGATGGAGGAGTCGAAGTAGACACCGGGGGAACGGACAAGCTGCGACACGACGACACGCTCGGTGCCGTTGATGACGAAGGTGCCCTTGTTGGTCATGAGCGGGAAATCGCCCATGAAGACCGTCTGAGACTTGATCTCACCGGTCTCGTTGTTCGTAAACTCGGCCGTGACGAACAGCGGCGCCGCGAACGTGAAGTCGCGGTCCTTGCACTCGTCGACGGAGTTCTTCGCCGGCTCGAAACGGTGGTCGCGGAAGGTCAGCGACATCGACCCGGAGAAGTCCTCGATCGGCGAGATCTCCTCGAAGATCTCTTCCAGACCGGACTTGGTGGGGACGTCCTGTCCACTCTCAAGCGCCGACTCGACGCGGGACTTCCAGGCGGCGTTGCCGAGCAGCCAGTCAAAGCTCTCGGTCTGCAGCGCCAGGAGGTTCGGAACCTCGAGGGGCTCCTTGATCTTTGCAAAGGAGATGCGCAGCGGGGCGGTGCTGGCACCGTTGTTCGTATTGGTCGAGGCGTTGCGCGAGGCGGCCAAGAGGGGGTCCTTCCGAGGGCTCGGACTCACTACGCGCGTACCGGTCCCAGCTGACACAGAAGACGGCCCGCCTGATTCGGTCGAAAAGACCTGGTCAGGGCGTATCGATCAAGTGTGCTCCAGCGTGGGCATGCCCCTGGCGACGGGCAGGGGGCAGCTAACAGGCAGCGCAAAGGGTCAGTGTAGCCACTTGGCTCACTGATGTCCAGACCAGGTTTCCGGAAACCGGCAACAGGCCTTCCCCATGTCGTTTAAACCAACCCTGCAACCCAGCAACCCTGCGTCCAACACGCGCCCCTCATGGGCTCTCGCACACAGAGCGCGTATCAGTACTGCCCTCTTCGTAGTCGATCCATGCCTCGGATCGTCGATCCGTGCCTCGGATCTCGGACCGAGCCGATCGATCCCACAACGGGACTGAGAATTGCGCGCCGCGTGCCGTTCGTCAAGGCCCCCTGCTCCGTGCGGATCAGCTCAGGACCCGGCTGCGGGGCAACGATGATCACCCTACTCCCCAACGAGACCAGGGCAAGTCAGGCACCGCGGGTACGCCAAAGGGCGACCACCCTTACGGGTGATCGCCCTTGGTTGAGGCCTCAGAGAGGCCTCAGAGGTGTTACTTGACCTCGACAGCCGCGCCGGCACCCTTGAGGGACTCGGCGGCCTTCTCAGCGGCCTCCTTGGTGACCTTCTCGAGGACCGGCTTCGGGGCGCCGTCCACGAGGTCCTTGGCCTCCTTGAGGCCCAGGGAGGTCAGCTCACGCACGACCTTGATGACCTGGATCTTCTTGTCGCCGGCACCGGTGAGGATGACGTCGAACTCGTCCTGCTCCTCGACGGCCTCAGCGGCGGCCGGGGCACCCGGGCCGGCAACGGCGACGGCCGCGGCGGCGGTGACGTCGAACTTGTCCTCGAACGCCTTAACGAACTCGGAGAGCTCGATGAGGGTCATCTCCTCGAACTGGGCGAGGAGGTCGTCCTGAGAGAGCTTCGCCATGATGGGCGATCCTTCCACTAATTCGGCAGGTGCCGGATGTATATAGAGGCGGGCGTAACGGCCCGCTACGACCCACGCACTAGGCGGCGTGGATCAATGCGCGAGCCGAATTACTCGGCACCGCCCTGCTCGGCGAGCTTGACGCGAAGCGCTTCCGCGGTGCGGACGAACTTCGACGGCAGCGCCTGGAAGAGCGAGGCAGCCTGAGACTGCTTGCCCTTGAACGCGCCGGCCAGCTTGCTGAGCAGAACCTCGCGGGACTCAAGGTCCGCAAGCTTCTTGATCTCATCGGCGGTGAGCGCCTTACCATCAAGGACACCCGCCTTGATGATGAGGTTCGGGTTGTCCTTGGCGAAGTCACGCAGGCTCTTCGCCGACTCCACCGGGTCACCGGTGATGAAGGCGACCGCGGTCGGACCAGCGAAGTGCTCGTCCAGCGCGGTGATCCCGGCCTGGTTGGCCGCAATCTTGGTCAGCGTGTTCTTCACCACGGCGTACTGGGCGTTCTCACCGAGAGAGCGACGCAGCGTCTTGAGCTGCGCGACGGTGAGACCCCGGTACTCGGTCAGCACGGCGGCGTTCGAGCTCTGGAACGCGTCCTTGAGCTCGGCTACCGATGCAGCCTTGTTGGGCGTCGGCATGGTGCGTTCGCCTCCTTCCGGGTGATGAGGACCGCTCAGAAGGGGCTGACATACGAAACGCCCCGGCGCAGGCGCCAGGGCGTAGCTCAACCGGAATAAAATTCCGGGAACGTTCCAAGGTCACCTGCGCAGGACGTCCGCAATTGGCGGATCCTTCGGCCGCCGCACCCTCACGGGCACGGCAACGACCAGCGGTCTTTGGCTTCTCCGGAAGAGTACGTGAACCGACCGAGCCAAGGCAAATCGCCTCGGAAGCACCCGAGAGCGCCCGGAAATCCCCGGCGCTCCCAGGCACTCAGGAGCCGCCGAGCTTCTTCATGTGGCCCGAACCACGGAAAACGGGCCCCTCGCCGCCCTGTGAAGGGGGCGAGGGGCCCGTTTCAGCCACTCAGGTGAGCCGGGGGCTCAGCGGAGCTCAGACAGCGGCCGGGTCTTCCTCGACGAGGAGGTTCCGGGTGCGGTTCGAGTCCAGCTGGATGCCGGGGCCCATCGTGGTGCTCAGGGCGGCCTTCCTGATGTAGCGGCCCTTCGCGGCGGACGGCTTCAGACGAAGGATCTCGTCCAGGGCCGCGCCGTAGTTCTCGACCAGCTGCTCATCGGAGAAGGAGACCTTGCCGATGATGAAGTGCAGGTTCGAGTGCTTGTCGACGCGGAACTCGATCTTGCCACCCTTGATCTCGGTGACAGCCTTGGCGACGTCCATCGTGACGGTGCCGGTCTTCGGGTTCGGCATCAGGCCACGGGGACCGAGCACGCGGCCGAGGCGGCCGACCTTGCCCATGAGGTCCGGGGTGGCGACAACGGCGTCGAACTCGTTGAGGCGGTTGCCCTTGGCGATCTCGTTGATCAGCTCGTCGTCGCCGACGATGTCGGCGCCGGCGGCTTCCGCGGCCGCAGCACGGTCACCGGTCGCGAAGACCAGGACCCGGGCGGTCTTGCCGGTGCCGTGCGGGAGGTTCACGGTGCCACGGACCATCTGGTCGGCCTTGCGCGGGTCTACACCCAGGCGGAAGGCGACCTCGACGGTGCTGTCGAACTTGGTCGCGGAGGTCTCCTTGGCGACACGGACGGCCTCGAGCGGGGCGTAGAGCTTCTCCCGGTCGATCTTGGCGTCCGCAGCGCGGAGAGTCTTGCTGCGCTTCACTTCTGCTCCTGTGTTTTGGCTTCAGGCATGGAGTCGTGGTGCGGACCAGCGCTTGGTCCTACCACTGGTGGTGCTGGAGGGAGGCTGGATCAGCCTTCGACCGTGACGCCCATCGAGCGCGCGGTGCCGGCGATGATCTTCATCGCGGCGTCGACGTCGTTGGCGTTGAGGTCGGGCATCTTCAGCTCGGCGATCTCGCGGACCTGGGCGCCGGTGAGCTTGGCGACCTTGGTCTTGTGCGGCTCGCCGGAGCCCTTCTCGATGCCCGCGGCCTTCAGGATCAGGCGCGCGGCCGGCGGAGTCTTGGTGATGAAGGTGAAGGAGCGGTCGTCGTAGACCGTGATCTCCACCGGCACGACCATGCCACGCTGCGACTCGGTCGCGGCGTTGTAGGCCTTGCAGAACTCCATGATGTTGACGCCGTGCTGACCGAGCGCGGGGCCGACCGGCGGAGCCGGGTTGGCCGCACCGGCCTTGATCTGGAGCTTGATAAGCCCCGTGACCTTCTTCTTCTTGGGAGGCATTGCTCTCTCCGGGTCCTAGTGAGAGTTTTTCGCCGCCAATCCGGTCATCCGGATGGAGGCATACCGCACCACGATAACGGGTATCGGAGCGGGGCTAAAAACCGAGCAGGTCAGACCGCCCTTCACGGGGCGATCTGACCTGTCCGGAAGCGTTGGCTCAGAAGATCGTCAGTTCTTCTGGATCTGGTCGAAGCTGAGCTCGACCGGGGTCTCGCGACCGAAGATCTCGACGAGGCCCTTGACCTTCTTCGAGTCGGGGTTGATCTCGTTGATGGTCGCCTGCAGCGTCGCGAACGGGCCGTCGGTGACGGTGACCGAGTCGCCGACCTCGAAGTCCAGGACCTCGATGGTGCGCTTGACCGCGGGGGCCGGCAGGCCGGCTTCCTCGGCGGCCTGCTTGGCGGCCTTCTCCTGCGCCTCCGGGGCGAGCATCTTGAGGATCTCGTCCAGCGTCAGCGGGTACGGGTCGTACGCGTTGCCGACGAAGCCGGTGACACCGGGGGTGTTGCGGACGACGCCCCAGGACTCGTTCGTCAGATCCATGCGGACGAGAACGTAACCGGGCAGCTTGTTCTGCCGGACGTTCTTGCGCTCGCCGTTCTTGATCTGGACGATCTCTTCCTCGGGCACCTCGGCCTGGTAGATGAACTCCTCGACGTTCAGCGAGACGGCGCGCTGCTCCAGGTTGGCCTTCACGCGCTTCTCGTAGCCCGCGTAGGTGTGGATCACGTACCACTCGCCGGGCAGGAGGCGCAGTTCCTCGCGCAGGGCCTGGACGGGGTCGACGGGCTCGGCTTCGGCGGCCTCCTCGGCCTCCTCCGCGTCCTCGTCGGCCTCGGCGGTGACGGCATCCTCGTCGGCGTCCTCGCCGGCCTCTGCGTCTGCGTCGTCCGCGACTTCGTCAGCCTCGTCCTCGACGTGGAGCGCGGCCTCTTCGGCGGCGACTCCGGCCTCGGCGTCGGCCAGCTCGACCTCGTCGGGGTCCACAGCGTCTGCCGCCTCGACGATGTCGAGCGCGTCCTCGACGGACTCGACGGAGTCGGGGCTCGCGTTCAGGTTCGGGTCAGACACGGTGGCTGCTTCTTCCTGGATACAAAAGGTGGTCGAACATGCGAAAACGGGCGGCACCCATCAAGGCGCCGCCCTCCGCGGGGATCAGCCGAAGACGAACTTGATGGCTTCCTGAAGCCCATAGTCAATCACGGTCACCAGACCGATCATGATGACGACGAAGACAATCACCACGGTGGTGTACGTCGTGAGCTGGTTGCGCGTCGGCCAGACGACCTTGCGGAGTTCCGCGATGATCTGGCGGTAGAACAGCGCGAGCCGACCCAGAGGACCCTTCTTCCCGCGCTTGCCGCCCTTGCGGGCCTTCTTCTCGCGGGTGTCATCCTCGGCGTCAGGCATGTCGATGGAGCCCAGGGCGTCCGTCACGTCTCTCACCTGAATCCGGGTCGTGGCCGTAGCCGCGCCCGGTTGCGCCGCACGGCGTTGCATCGAAGTACGTACCTGCGCACACGTCCGAGAAGGAGTGTGGAGCAGGGCCGGAGGGACTCGAACCCCCAACCGCTGGTTTTGGAGACCAGTGCTCTACCAATTGAGCTACGACCCTTTGTTGCGTCCCCCAACCTACCGCATCCAGACGGGTGCACGGAGTGCTCACGCTCTGGAGTGATCGGCAGGGGCCAACGACAGGTGAGTGTACGTGGTCCTGGACCTGACGTCGAACAGAGCACATTCGCGACTGGTCCGTCCGATGACTGAAACGGCGTGCGGGGCCTCTGAGGCGTCTGGGACGATTGGCCTCATGACCTCTGAAACGCCTTCCGCCGAGCGCCGCGTCTCCGCCCGCATCGGCGCCATTTCCGAGTCCGCCACCCTCGCCGTGGACGCCAAGGCCAAGGCCCTCAAGGCCGCCGGGCGCCCGGTGATCGGCTTCGGTGCCGGCGAGCCCGACTTCCCCACCCCCGACTACATCGTCGAGGCCGCGGTCGAGGCCTGCCGCAACCCGAAGTACCACCGCTACACGCCGGCGGGCGGCCTTCCCGAGCTGAAGGCCGCGATCGCCGCGAAGACCCTGCGCGACTCGGGCTACGAGGTCGACGCGTCGCAGGTCCTGGTGACCAACGGCGGCAAGCAGGCGATCTACGAGGCGTTCGCCGCGATCCTGGACCCGGGTGACGAGGTCATCGTCCCGGCTCCGTACTGGACCACCTACCCCGAGTCGATCCGCCTCGCCGGCGGTGTCCCGGTCGAGGTCGTCGCCGACGAGACCACCGGCTACCGCGTCTCCGTCGAGCAGCTCGAGGCCGCCCGCACCGAGCGCACCAAGGTCGTCCTGTTCGTCTCCCCGTCGAACCCGACCGGAGCCGTGTACTCCGAGGCCGACGCGGAGGCCATCGGCCGCTGGGCCGCCGACAAGGGCCTGTGGGTCCTGACCGACGAGATCTACGAGCACCTGGTCTACGGCGAGGCCAAGTTCGTCTCCCTGCCGGCGATCGTCCCCGAGCTCGCCGACAAGTGCATCATCGTCAACGGCGTGGCCAAGACGTACGCGATGACCGGCTGGCGCGTGGGCTGGATCATCGGCCCGAAGGACGTCGTGAAGGCCGCGACCAACCTGCAGTCGCACGCCACCTCCAACGTCTCCAACGTGGCCCAGGTCGCGGCGCTGGCCGCCGTCTCCGGCAACCTGGACGCCGTCCACGAGATGCGCACGGCCTTCGACCGCCGCCGCCAGCTGATCGTGCGGATGCTGAACGAGATCGACGGCGTGTTCTGCCCGACCCCCGAGGGCGCGTTCTACGCGTACCCGTCGGTCAAGGAGATCCTCGGCAAGGAGATCCGCGGCAAGCGCCCGCAGACCTCCGTCGAGCTGGCCGCGCTGATCCTGGACGAGGCCGAGGTCGCGGTCGTCCCGGGCGAGGCCTTCGGCACCCCCGGCTACCTGCGCCTGTCGTACGCCCTGGGCGACGCGGACCTGGTCGAGGGCGTGTCCCGCATCCAGAAGCTCCTGGCCGAGGCCAAGGCCTGAGGCGGCCCGCGGAACGGATCCGGAGCGGGGGGGGCCCCCGGGGGGGGGGGCCCCCCCCCGGGGGCCCCCCCCCCCCCGCCCCCCCCCCCCCGGGGGGGGGGGGGGCCCGGGCCCCGCCCGGGGGGGGGGGGGGGGGAGGGGGGGGACCAGCCCCGGCCCCCCCCCCCGGGGGGGGCCCCCGGGGGGGGGGGGGGCCGGGGCGGGGGGGCGGGGGGGGCCCCCCCGGGGGGGGGCCCCCCCGCTCCGGCGTATCAGCCCGCGATCCGGCCCGCAGCCCCGTTTTTGCGTTCGAGCAAGGTCCCGTTCAGGGAATCGGGCTGCCGAACGGGTGACAAGTACGGCAGGATCACCAGATGGAGCACGTACGCGATCTCACGCTTCTGCCGAAAGCCCACCTCCACCTGCACTTCACCGGGTCGATGCGCCCCTCGACCCTCCTGGAGCTCGCCGACAAGTACGGCGTGCGACTCCCCGACGCGCTGACCGCCGGCGAGCCGCCCAAGCTCCGCGCCACCGACGAGCGCGGCTGGTTCCGCTTCCAGCGGCTGTACGACGCCGCCCGCTCCTGCCTCCGCGAGCCCGAGGACATCCGCCGCCTGGTCCGCGAGGCCGCCGAGGAGGACGTACGGGACGGCAGCGGCTGGCTGGAGATCCAGGTGGACCCCACCTCCTACGCCCCCCTGCTCGGCGGCATGATCCCGGCCGTCGAGATCATCCTGGACGCCGTCGATACGGCCTCCCGCGAGACCGGGCTCGGCATGCGGGTCCTGATCGCCGCCAACCGCATGAAGCACCCCCTCGACGCCCGTACCCTCGCCCGCCTCGCCGTCCGCTACGCCGACCGCGGCATCGTCGGCTTCGGGCTCTCCAACGACGAGCGCCGCGGCATGGCCCGCGATTTCGACCGCGCCTTCGCCATCGCCCGCGAGGGCGGCCTGCTCGCGGCCCCGCACGGCGGCGAGCTCACCGGCCCCGCCTCCGTCCGGGACTGCCTGGACGATCTGCACGCCTCCCGCATCGGCCACGGCGTTCGGGCCGCCGAGGACCCCCGGCTGCTGAAGCGACTCGCGGACCGGCAGATCACCTGCGAGGTCTGCCCGGCGTCGAACGTCGCCCTCGGGGTCTACGAGCGGCCCGAGGACGTCCCGCTGCGCACCCTCTTCGAGGCCGGGGTGCCGATGGCGCTGGGCGCGGACGACCCGCTGCTGTTCGGGTCCCGGCTGGCGGCGCAGTACGAGATCGCCCGCCGCCACCACGCCTTCACGGACGCGGAGCTCGCCGAGCTGGCCCGGCAGTCGGTGCGCGGCAGCGCCGCGCCGCAGGACGTACAGGACAAGCTGCTGGCCGGGATCGACCACTGGCTGGCGACCTGAGGCTCGCGCCCGGGACTCACCGCGTGAGCCGCAGGTCGCCCTCCCAGCAGTCGGCCCGTACCCGGTCGCCGTCGGGGAAGCCGATCTCCAGCTGCGTGCGCCCGGTCTCCGGCGCCGCGAACTCGGCCACGGTGGCCACCGTGTCCCCGAGGTGCCGCAGGAAGGGGTGGTCGCCGAGGTCCTCGCCGACCTCGATCCGGCCCCACTCCCCCATGTCGTACGGCTCGTGCGGCGCGGCGGATTCGACGATGAGGCACCAGTCTGACCCGGTGCTGATCCTGGTGGAGTCGCCCTCGCTGTCGATCAGCCAGACGTCGAGCGGCGCCTCGGAGCGTTCGCCCTCGTAGACGTGCCAGGACGCGACGATCCTGCTGATCGTGCGCCCCACCAGGCGGGTGGGGTCCGTACCGGCCCCGTGCAGTGGACAGAGCATGGCGGCCGGGACTCCTCAGATGCTGACGCCGACCGTCACCGGCTCGTTGACCAGGGTGACGCCGAAGGCCGCGTGGACGCCCGCGACGACCTCGCGGGCCAGGGCGAGGAGGTCCTCGGTGGTGGCCTCGCCGCGGTTGGTCAGCGCGAGGGTGTGCTTGGTGGAGATCCGGGCGGGGCCGGTGCCGTAGCCCTTGGCGAAACCGGCCTTGTCGATCAGCCAGGCCGCGCTGGTCTTCGTACGGCCTTCGCCGGCGGGGTACGCGGGCGGGGCGGTCTCGGAGCCGAGCCGGTCCTGGACGCGGGTGAGGAAGGCGGCGTACGCCTGGTCGCTCAGGATCGGGTTGTGGAAGAAGGAGCCGGCGGACCAGGTGTCGTGGTCCGCGGGGTCGAGGACCATGCCCTTGCCGGCGCGCAGCCGCAGTACGGTCTCGCGGGCCTGCGCCGCGGGGACCCGGTCGCCGGCCTCGACGCCGAGGGCGCGGGCGGTCTCCGGGTACTTGATCGGCGCGGACATGCCGCCCGCGTCCTCCAGGGCGAAGCGGACGCGCAGGACGACGTAGCGGTCGGGCTGGTCCTTGAAGGTGCTGTTGCGGTAGCGGAAGGCGCACTCGGCTGCGGTGAGGGTGACCGTCCCGCCGGTGGTGCGGTCGTACGCGACGACCTCGGTGATGGTGTCGCAGACCTCCTGGCCGTACGCCCCGACGTTCTGGATCGGGGTGGCACCGGCGGAGCCGGGGATTCCGGCGAGGCATTCGATGCCGGCCAGGCCCGCCTCGACGCTGCGGGCGACGGCGTCGCTCCAGTTCTCGCCGGCGGCGAGCTCCAGCCGCGTCCCGTCGAGGTGGAATCCGGTGGTCGCGATGCGCAGGGCGGTGCCCTCGAAGCCGCGGTCGCCGATGACCAGGTTGCTGCCGCCGCCGATGACGAGGAGCGGGGTGCCGCTCTCGTCCGCGGCGCGGACGGCTTCGACCACCTCGGCGTCGGTGGTCGCGGTGACCAGACGGGTGGCGGGGCCACCGAGGCGGAAGGTGGTCAGGGGGGCGAGGGGGGCGTCGTGGAGTTCCTGCACGTGGACAAGAGTACGGTCCGTACCCCTCGCATCCCTGCGGGGCCACGGACCGTACGTCACGAGCGGGCGGCCTCCTCGGCGAGCCGGCGTTCGGCTTCGGCCCAGCTGACCGGGAGGGCCGAGGCCGGGGCGGTCCAGTAGATGAAGGTCGATTCCCGCATGAACGCGGCCGCGGCGCGGGAGCTGGAGCGGTGCGGCTCGCTGCGGGCGAAGCGGTGGAGCGCGGCCGGGTCCTGCCAGGCGGAGAGGGTCAGGAAGGTACGGCCGAGGACCCGGGCGCGGAGGGCGACGCCGTGGGCGCCGGGGGCCTTGCGGGTCTGGAGGATGATGCCGGGCGCCTTGAGGAAGAACCGGAAGGCGCCGGCCAGGGTCCGGGTCTCGAAGCGGGAGGCCATGACGTAGACCTCGGCGTCGGGAGCGGGCGGGGTGGGCGTGGACCAGGGGATGTCGGGCATGGTGTGCGCTCCTTTCGGTTGGGGCGGTCCGGGTGTTCCGGGCTGTCAGCGGGTGGCGGGGACCTTGGCGGAGGTCGCGTATCCGGTGTCGGCGGCGTTCCCGGCGGCGACGGATGCGGGAGTCCTCAGGTTCCGCTTGCCGGGGACCAGGAGGGCGAAGGCCGCTGCCACGGCCACCGCGACAGCGCCGATCCACAGCGCGGGCACGGTTCCGTCGGTGAAGGCCTGCGGGGACTCGTAGCCGCCCTGGGCCGAGAAGACCGAGGCCAGGACGGCGACGCCGAGGGCTCCGCCGACCTCACGCAGGGCGTTGTTGGCGCCGGACGCCTTGCCCTGGTCGGCGGAGGACACGGTGGACATCAGGATGTTGGAGGCCGGGGCGAAGTACAGGGCCATGCCGATGCCGCTGAGGATCAGTGCGGGGAGCTGGTCGGCGTACGAGACGTCGGTGCTCAGGATCATCGCGAACCAGCCGAGGCCGAGGGCCTGCAGCGCGAGCCCGGCGGCGACGACGGGGCGGCCGCCGATCCGGTCGGAGAGGATGCCCGCGATCGGGGCGACGACCATCGGCATGGCGGTCCAGGGGAGCATGCGCACGCCGGCCTGGGTGGGCGAGTAGCCGGCGACGCCCTGGAGGAACTGGCTGAGCAGGAAGATCGAGCCGAACATGCCCAGGTACATCAGCAGGCTGGCCGTGTTGATCCCGAGGAAGCCGCGGTTGAGGAAGAGGCGCATGGGCAGCATGGGGTTCGCGCTGCGGAAGCCGTGGACGACGAACGCGGCGACGAGCACGGTGCCGGCGATCAGGCCGGTGAGCACGGGGGCACTGGTCCAGCCGTGGGCGTTGGCGTTGACGAGGGCGTAGACGATGCCGAAGAGGCCGCCGCTGATGAGGAGCGTTCCGGGGACGTCGAGGCGGGCGTTCGGGGCGGTGGACTCGGCCAGCTTGAGGCGGGCGAGGGGTATCAGGGCCAGCCCGATCGGGACGTTCAGCCAGAAGATCCACTGCCAGGAGATGTGCTCGGTGAGGGTGCCGCCGACGAGCGGGCCGCTGGCGACGGCGAGGCCGCCGACGGCGCTGAAGATCCCGAGGGCCATGCCGCGGCGGGCGGGCGGGACGGCGGCGGTGAGCAGGGTGAGGGTGAGCGGCATCATGACCGCGGCGCCGACGCCCTGGACGGCGCGGGCGGCGATGAGTTCGTTGATGCCGGGCGAGAGGGCGGCGACGGCGGAGGCGCCGGTGAATATCGCGAGGCCCGCCATGAAGAGCCGGCGGCGCCCGAAGCGGTCGCCGAGGGCCGCGCCGAACATGAGGAGGACGGCGAAGGTGAGCGTGTACGCGTTCACCGTCCACTCAAGGTCCTCCAGCGCACCGCCGAGGTCCTTGCGGATGGCGGGGAGGGCGGTGGTGACGACGAGGTTGTCGAGGGCGGCCATGAAGCCGGCGACGGACGTGAGGACGAGCGCCCAGACGGCGGAGCTGCTGAGTGCCGTGCCCTGGGTGGCTTGGGCGGCTTGGGTGTCGTGCGAGGAGTTCACGATTTCCCCCTGAGGGTGAGAACTAGCTTGTTAGTTATCACTGACTAACTTTCGGGCCCATAAAAATTGGGCCGCAGAGGCCGGACGGAGCCTCGCCCGGGGCTCACTCCCCCGGCTGCTCCTCCCGGCCCTGGACACGGGCGGAGGAGTACAGCGCCCCCCAGACCCGGTGCCCGGGCGGGAAGCCCATGGCGGCCAGGTTGTTGATCAGCATTCCGTAGGCCATGAAGGTCGTGGTCTCGTTCACATCGCCGCCGAGCGGGACGTGGACGGTGTCCCAGAGCTCCATCCAGCCCTTGCGGACGAGCTCGCCGAGCTCATGGTCACCGGCAGCCTCGGCGGCGGCGACGGTGACGTACATCTGGAGCTGCATCTGGAGCTTGTCCGGATCCTCCGCGATGAGCCGGACGTACGCGTTCGCCATGGCGTGCGTGGCCTCTTCACCCTCCAGCCCCTCGGCGGCGGCCGCGAACACCTCACGGGTGTCCCGCAGGCAGCGCTCGGCGGCGGCCAGGAAGATGGCCGGCTTGTTGGGGAAGAGGCGGAACAGGTACGGCTGCGAGACGCCCACGCGCTTGGCGATCGCCTCGGTGGAGGTCCCGTGGTACCCGCCGCGGGCGAACTCGTGCATCGCCGCACGGATGACGCTCTCGCGTCGCTCGTCCGCACTCATCCTTGCCATGGATACAAAGTTAGTGGCCAATCACTAACTAAGTCAACACCACCGCGGACCGTGTCGAACGCGGCACCGGCACGGCTGCGAACTCCGGGCCGTCGCCGAGGGCACCGCCCGCGGCATCGGCGCGCGCCGAGCGGGCCCGGGCGGGATCCGCCCCGCCCGGCACTCGGCTCGGCACGCGCGCGCGACTGCGGCTCAGGCCAGGGTCACCAGGGCCCGGGACATGCCCAGGACCTTCTGGCCCGCGCTCATCGCCGTCAGGTCCACCCGTACGCGGTTGTCGTCCAGCTTCGCCGCGACCTTGGCCGTGACCTCGATCAGCGCGCCCGTCCCGTCGTTGGGGACGACGACCGGCTTCGTGAAGCGGACCCCGTACTCGACGATCGCACCCGGGTCGCCGACCCAGTCGGTGACCACGCGGATCGCCTCGGCCATCGTGAACATGCCGTGCGCGATCACGTCCGGCAGCCCGACCTCCAGGGCGAACTTCTCGTTCCAGTGGATCGGGTTGAAGTCGCCCGAGGCGCCCGCGTACCGCACCAGCGTGGCGCGCGTCACCGGGAAGGACCCCGCCGGCAGCTCGGTGCCGACCTCTACGTCGGCGTACTTGATCTGCGCGGTCATCTCAGGCCTCCTCGGGGGCGCGGGAGACGAGCTTCGTCCACGCCGTCACCACGTGCTCGCCGGTCTCGTCGTGGACCTCGCCGCGGATGTCGATGATGTCGTTGCCGGCCATCGACTTCACGGCCTCGATCGTGGAGGTCACCGACAGCCGGTCACCGGCCCGCACGGGCCGCGAGTACGCGAACTTCTGGTCGCCGTGCACGACGCGGCTGTAGTCCAGACCCAGCTGCGGGTCCTGGACGACCTGGCCCGCGGCGGCGAATGTGATGGCGAACACGAAGGTCGGCGGGGCGATCACGTCCAGGTGGCCGAACGCCTTGGCGGCATCGGGGTCGGTGTAGACGGGATTCTCGTCACCCACCGCAACCGCGAATTCGCGGATCTTCTCCCGGCCGACCTCGTACGGATCGGTGGGCGGGTAGCTCCGACCCACGAAGGACTGGTCGAGCGCCATGGCTCCCTACCTCCTGTTGGAAAAAGTCGGTCACATGAGGAAAACGATCAAAGACCGACGATCACGGAAACGACACGAGGCCGCCCCCCGATGAAGGGGACGACCTCATGACGGTGCCTGTATTCCGAGACTTCGCTGGGGTCAGCGGGTCTCGCGGTGCGCGGTGTGCGAGTTGCAGCGCGGGCAGTGCTTCTTCATCTCCATGCGATCCGGGTCGTTACGCCGGTTCTTCTTGGTGATGTAGTTCCGCTCCTTGCACTCCACGCAGGCCAGCGTGATCTTCGGGCGGACGTCGGTGGCAGCCACGTGAGTGCTCCTTGACGGAATATTGGACGGATGAACGCATAAAAGAGTAGCCGATCGGGAGACCGACCCCGCAATCGGCTACTGTGGGTAGCGGCGACCGGACTTGAACCGGTGACACAGCGATTATGAGCCGCTTGCTCTACCGACTGAGCTACGCCGCTTTGATGTGATCCGCTCCCCACCCGAGGGTGGGGAACCTCTCTCACCAGAGCCCCAATGCGGAATCGAACCGCAGACCTTCTCCTTACCATGGAGACGCTCTACCGACTGAGCTATTGGGGCGAGCGATGAAGACATTACACGGTTGCCCGCCCATCGCCCAAATCCTTTGCGGGGACTGGCCTCCGAGGGGGCGGCCAAGGCTTTCCCGATCAGCCCCCGGGCGTCACCGAGGCCCATTTCGGGGCAGATTGTGTCCGGGCTCACAATCCCAGCCGCCCCGCGAGTCACTCCGAGCACGCTGAGCAACCCGGTCCCGTACGAGGAAGCACCGCGACGAGGAAGCACCCGCGCCCTGCCGGGCGCGCACGCGGGCGCCCCAGCGCGCGGGCACCACACCGGTACGACTATTGCGCTCTTCCCCGAAGCGGGCAGCCCTGCACCCTAGGCTCTGAGCACGCTGCGTGATCTTGGGCCGCGGGCCGCGGCCACTCGGCCCAGGAACCGCCCGAGCCACCGCAGGAGCGCGATGTCCGACAGCCAGCCGCAGCAGCCGTCCCCCGTCCCGCCGGGCGGCCGTGGTGAGGGCGGCGGCCACGGGCCCCAGCGCCCGCCCGGCAACGCGAACGCGGCCGCCGCCGAATCCACCACGCTCCTGCTCGCCGGGGCCCGCCTCACGGACGGCCGTACGGTCGACGTCCGGCTCGGCGGCGGCCGGATCCAGGCCGTCGGCACCGCGGGCAGCCTGCCCTCCCCCTCGCTCGCCCGGGTCGACCTCAGCGGCTACCTGCTGCTCCCCGCCCCCGCCGAACCGCACGCCCACGGGGACACCGCCCTGACCGCCGACGGCGAGGGCCCCGTCTCGTACACCCCCGACGAGGTGCAGCGCCGGGCCACCGAGGCCGCCCTGCTCCAGCTCGGGCACGGCGCCACGGCCGTGCGCTCCCACGTCCGGATCGGCGACGTGCACGGCCTCGGCCCCATGGAGGCCGTGCTCCAGGCCCGCCGCTCGCTGCGCGGGCTCACCGACCTGACCACGGTCGCCGTGCCCCGCCTCCTCACCGGCGCGGCCGGCGCCGACGGGCTCGCCATGCTGCGGGACGCCGTCAAGATGGGCGCCTCCGTCATCGGCGGCTGCCCGGACCTGGACCCCGACCCGACGGGCTTCCTCGAAGCCGTCCTGGAACTCGCCGCCGAGCACGGCTGCCCCGTCGACCTGCATACGGACGGTGGCGATCCCGGCCGCCTGGCCCGGCTCGCCGCGATGGCCGGCGGTCTGCGCCCGGGGGTGACGATCGGCCCCTGCGGCGGTCTGTCGCGGCTGCCGCTGGACGTGGCGCACCGGGCCGCCGATCAGCTGGCCGCGGCCGGCGTACGGGTGACCTGCCTGCCCCAGGGCGACTGCGCGGCCCTGGAGCGGCGCGGCCTGCGCACCGCGCCCGTGCGGCTGCTGCGCGCCGCCGGGGTCCGGGTCGCGGCCGGCAGCGGGGCGCTGCGGGACGCCGGGAACCCGGTCGGCCGCGGCGACCCGCTGGAGGCGGCCTTCCTGCTGGCCTCCCAGGGCGGGCTGCGGGCGCCGGAGGCCTACGCCTCGGTCAGCGGCGCCGCCCGGGAGGCCATGGGCCTGCCGGAGGTCCGGGTGGAGGCCGGGTTCCCGGCGGAGCTGCTGGCCGTACGGGGGGACCGGATCGCGGGGGTGCTGTCCCTGGCGTACAGCCGCATCGTGATCCACCGCGGCCGGGTGGTAGCCCGGACGAGTGCCGTACGGGAGTACTGCGACTCGGCGGTCGCGGTGGCCCTGGACCTGCCCCGGCAGGGCCGTACGGAGCCCGGTCCCTGAACCTTCGCCGGCCCGGCGGCGGACACTTTCGCGGGCGCGGGCGCCCGGCTCGTCGTACGGTCGGGGCATGCGCATCGTCATCGCGGGTGGACACGGTCAGATCGCGCTGCGGCTGGAGCAGCTGCTCGCCGCGCGCGGGTACGAGGTCGCGGGCATCATCCGCGACCCGGCGCAGGGCGAGGACCTGCGGGAGGCGGGCGCCGAACCGGTGCTCTGCGACCTGGAGTCGGCCTCGGTCGAACATGTGGCGGGCATTCTGCTGGGCGCGGACGTCGCGGTGTTCGCGGCCGGCGCGGGCCCCGGCAGCGGCGCGGCGCGCAAGGACAGCGTGGACCGGGGCGCGGCCCTGCTGTTCGCGGACGCGGCCGAACGGGCGCGGGTACGGCGCTTCCTGATGGTCTCTTCGATGGGCGCGGACGCGCACCACGGGGGCGACGACGTCTTCGACGTCTACCTGCGGGCGAAGGGCGAGGCGGACGACCACGTACGGACGCGGCTGGGCCTGGAGTGGACGGTCCTGCGGCCCGGCTCGCTGACCGACGATCCCGGGAGCGGGCAGGTGCGGCTGGAGGCGTGGACGGGCCGCGGGGCGGTGCCGCGCGACGACGTCGCGGCCGTGCTGGCGGAGCTGGTCGAAACCCCGGCGACGGCCGGCCTGACGCTGGAGCTGGTCGAGGGATCGACCCCGGTCTCGGTGGCCGTCAAGGCCGTCGCGGGCAACTGAGACGCCGGGGAGGAACCGGGGAGGACCTTCGCCCACCGCGTGAGCGACCCTCAGAACTCGGCGGTCACCTTGTCGTCGGAGCGCCCGACGGAGTCCTGCTGGTACTGGTCCTCGTAGGCCTGCCGGATCCGCTCGATGCGCGCGCTGCGCTCCTCGGCCTCCTTCTCCGGGTAGAGCAGCACCACCTCGTACGAGGTCTCGCGGATGACCTTTCCGGCCCGCTGCCACTGGCCGTGCCCGTCCAGGATGGTGAGCCCCTCGGGGAAGGCCGGGGTGATCTCCCGGTCCAGGAAGCCCATGAGCTCCTCCTCCGCGACGGGGGCCCGGCCGCCGGGGCGCTCGGTGCCGAAATAGAGGGTGGTCTCCTGGTAGGGCTCGCCCACGTGGCTGTGCAGTGCCGCCCCGACCAGGGCCGGGATCCCGGCTCCGAGGAGGGCGAGGAGCACGCCGCCGCCCACCCTCCCGCGCGTGTCAGAAATGAAGTTCACGTCCGGAGAACGAACAGGCGACCCGGACGATGCGGTCGAACCGATCGTTGGGCCGTACGAGAAGACCCCCGCCACTGCGCTTCCGCAGTAACGGGGGTCTCACATCGCGTGGCGGCGCCAGGGTTCGAACCTGGGTAGGCTGAGCCGGCAGATTTACAGTCTGCTCCCTTTGGCCACTCGGGCACACCGCCATGATCGCTGCCATTTTTCCGCCTCGCGGCGGCGCTCCCTGGCAACGACGTAAACGATACCCGATGCTCGGGGGTGCTTCGCCACCGGATTGATCAGCACTGCGGGCGGGCGCGGTGGCTAGGCTTTGCCGAGCGGGCCGGGCATGTCCGGCCGCGCCCTCCGGGGCAATGACAGCCGACTTCAAGGAGCCACAGCACATGGCCGACTCCAGTTTCGACATCGTCTCGAAGGTCGAGCGGCAGGAGGTCGACAACGCCCTCAACCAGGCCGCCAAGGAACTCTCGCAGCGCTACGACTTCAAGGGCACCGGCGCCACCATCGCCTGGTCCGGCGAGAAGATCCTGATGGAGGCGAACTCCGAGGAGCGCGTCAAGGCCGTCCTCGACGTGTTCGAGACCAAGCTGGTCAAGCGCGGGATCTCGCTGAAGGCGCTCGACGCCGGCGAGCCGCAGCTGTCCGGCAAGGAGTACAAGATCTTCGCCTCGATCGAGGAGGGCATCTCCCAGGAGAACGCCAAGAAGGTCGCGAAGATCATCCGGGACGAGGGCCCCAAGGGCGTCAAGGCCCAGGTCCAGGGCGAGGAGCTGCGCGTCACCTCCAAGAGCCGTGACGACCTGCAGGCCATCCAGGCCCTCCTCAAGGGCAAGGACCTCGACTTCGCGATCCAGTTCGTGAACTACCGCTGATCGCGGTGTCTCCCACCTGCCCTCCGGCGGCCCGGCGGTCCTTTTCGGACCGCCGGGCCGCGGCTGTTTCCTGAGGCCGCGGCTGCCTCGGGGGCGTGCGGATCATGTGCCCGGCGTGCACGGCGCGTGCGCCTCGATAGCCCCCAATGGGCACTTGGGCAACCGTGCACGCGCCCGCCAACCTGACGGTATTCATCACCGCGGGACAGGGGAGGGACACGGATGCCTGAGGTCGGCACGTTTCGCGAAGACTTCGGGGCGTCCGTCGTGGTCGCGCTCGTCGCGCTGCCACTCTGCGTGGGCGTGGCGGTCGCCTCCGGAGTGCCCGCGGAGCTGGGGATCGTGACCGGGGTGGTGGGCGGGCTGATCACCGGCTGGTTCCCGGGGAGCTCGCTCCAGGTGAGCGGGCCGGCTGCCGGGCTCACCGTGCTCGTCTACGAGGCGGTGCACACGCACGGGGCCCGCGCCCTGGGGGTCCTGGTGCTGGCCGCCGGGGTGCTGCAGCTGTGCATGGGGGCACTGCGGCTCGGGCGGTGGTTCCGGGCGATCTCCGTCGCCGTCGTGCACGGGATGCTCGCCGGGATCGGACTCGTGCTGATCGCGGGGCAGCTGTACGCCCTGGGCGGCGTACCGGCCCCCGGCGCGACCCTGGAGAAGCTCGCCGCGGTGCCGGCGCTCGCCGCCGAGGCCGACTGGGCCGCCGTGGCCCTCGGAGCCGGGACCATCGCCGTCCTCGTGGCCTGGCGCCGGATGCCGGCCCGGCTGCGGCTCGTACCGGGCGCGCTGGTCGGGGTGGCGGCCGCCACCGCCGTGTCGGTGATGCTGCGGCTGCCCGTCGAGAAGGTGACGGTGACCGGCGTCCTGGGGGCCATCGCCCCGCCCGGCTGGGCGGACTTCGGACTGCTGGCCTCCGCCGGGGCGCTCGGCACCGTGATCGCCCTGACGCTGATCGCCTCCGCCGAGACCCTGTTCAGCGCGGCCGCCGTCGACCGGATGCACGACGGGGCGCGGACCCACTACGACCGGGAACTCGTGGCACAGGGCGTCGGCAACACCGTGTGCGGACTGCTCGGGGCGCTGCCGATGACCGCCGTGATCGTGCGCAGCGCGGCCAACGTGGAGGCCGGGGCCCGCACCCGGGCCTCCCGGGTCATGCACGGCGGCTGGCTGCTGCTGTTCGCCGTCGCCCTCCCCCAGCTGCTCCAGATCGTGCCGCTCGCCGCGCTGGCCGGGGTGCTGCTGCACGCCGGATGGAAACTGCTCCCGGCCCGGGCCGTCGCCGGCCTGTGGCGTACGCACCGGGGCGAGGCGGTGGTGCTGGTGGCGACGGCCGCCTCGGTCGTGGCCACCAACCTCTTCGAAGGGGTGCTGATCGGCCTGGGGCTCGCCGTGGTCAAGGCGGCCTGGGAAACCTCGTACGTGCACATCGAGGAGGTGTGGGAGGGCGGGGAACTCCACGTCCAGGTGCTGGGCAGCGCCAGCTTCCTGCGGCTGCCGAAGCTGCTCGACGAGCTGGACGCGCTGCCCGCCGGACACCCCGTACGCCTCGATCTCAGCGGGCTGCGCCACCTCGACCACGCCTGTCTGACGGCCCTCAACGGCTGGGAGCAGACCCGGACGCCACTGACCGGCCGCGAAGGCGTCATCTGAGGCGGCTACCCTCCGCCCGTGAACAACGAATTGAAACGCACGCTGGGGGTCTTCGACGCCGTCGTCGTCGGGCTGGGGGCCATGGTCGGGGCGGGTATCTTCGCCGCGCTCGCCCCGGCTGCGGGCGCGGCGGGGCCCGCGGGCGGCGCGCTGCTCGCGGCCCTGGCGGTGGCTGCCCTGATCGCCTACTGCAACGCGCACTCCTCCGCGCGCCTGGCCGCCCGCTACCCGGCCTCCGGCGGGACCTACGTGTACGGGCGGGAGCGGCTCGGCCCGTTCTGGGGATACCTGGCCGGCTGGGGCTTCGTCGTCGGCAAGACCGCCTCGTGCGCGGCGATGGCGCTCACCGTGGGGGCGTACGTGTGGCCCGGGCAGCAGCATGCCGTGGCCGTCGCGGCGGTGGTGGCGCTGACCGCCGCGAGCTACGGCGGCGTGCAGAAGTCCGCCCGGATCGCCCGGGTGATCGTGGCGGTGGTGCTGGCCGTGCTGGCCGGGGTCGTGGTGGTGTGCCTGACGTCCGGCGCGGCGGAAGCGGGACGGCTCGGCGGCCTGGGCGGGGGCGGTGTCGGCGGTCTGCTCCAGGCGGCCGGGCTGCTGTTCTTCGCATTCGCGGGGTACGCCCGGATCACCACCCTGGGCGAGGAGGTGCGTGATCCGGAGCGCACGATCCCGCGGGCGGTGCCCCTCGCCCTGGGGATCGCCCTGTTCGTCTACGCCGCGGTGGCGGTGGCGGCGCTGTCGGTGCTGGGTGCCGAGGCCCTGGCGGCTTCGCCGGCCCCGCTGGCCGACGCAGTACGGGCGGCCGGTGTGCCCGGACTGACCCCGGTGGTCCGGGTCGGGGCGGCCCTGGCCGCGCTGGGCTCGCTGCTGGCCCTGGTGCTCGGGGTGTCGCGGACCACCCTGGCGATGGCCCGGGACGGCCATCTCCCCCGCGCGCTGGCCGCCGTACATCCCCGGCATCAGGTGCCGCACCATGCGGAGCTCGCCGTGGGTGCGGTGGTCGCGGTGCTCGCGGCGACCACCGATCTGCGGGGCGCGATCGGTTTCTCGTCCTTCGGGGTGCTGGCCTACTACGCGATCGCGAACGCTTCCGCGTGGACTCTCGATTCAGCTGTCAAGGGCCGGGCCGTGGCAGCGGTCGGGCTGTCCGGCTGTGTCGTTCTGGCCTGCGCGCTGCCGGCCGCGTCGGCGGTCGCGGGGGCGGTCGTGCTGGCGCTGGGCGCGGTGGCCTACGGGGTGCGTGCGGGGCTCACGCGCGGGGCGTGAGCGCCCGCCCGGGTATCGCCTGCTCGGGTATCGCCTGCTTCGGCAACTGCTCGGTCTCGTCCATGCATTCATCGTGACCCACACCACTGACAATCGCCCCGACCTGCGGCAATGCCCTCCGAGCCGTCGTCAGTTCCCGTTCTGCCCGGGGACCTTGCCTGCGTCGTCCCGCGCCGAGTCATACCCGATGAAGTACGTGGGCCGGCGCTGCACGGCGGTGTAGATGCGGCCGATGTACTCGCCGAGCAGCCCCACGCAGATCAGCTGCACGCCGCCGAGGAACAGCATGGCGACGAACAGCGAGCTCCAGCCGGGCACGGTCTTGCCGAGCAGAAAGACCACCAGTGTCCAGGCGATCATCACGAAGCAGGTGACGAAGCTGATGACGCCGAGCCAGGTCGCCAGCCGCAGCGGCGCGGCCGAGAAGTTGGTGATGCCGTCCACGGCGAGGCGGATCATCTTGCTCAGCGGGTACTTGGTCTCGCCCGCCACCCGCTCGCCCCGGCGGTACGTCACCTGCCCGCTCGGGAAACCGAGCCACGGCACCAGCAGCCGGTAGACCTGGTGCTGGTCGGGCAGGGACTTGAGGGCCTCCACCGCCTCGCGGCTGAGCAGCCGGAAGTCCCCGGCCTGCGCGGGCACCTGCTTGCCGACCATGCGGCGCATCAGCCAGTAGTAGGCGGCGGCGGTGCGGCGCTTGAAGCCGGTGTCGGTGCTGCGGTCGGAGCGGACGCCGTAGACGATGTCGAGGTTCTCGGACCGGGCCAGGTCCAGCATCTCCGGTACTTTCTCCGGCGGATCCTGGAGGTCCGCGTCGATGCTGGCCACGTACGCCCCGACCGAGCTGTGCAGCCCGGCGCGCAGGGCGGCCTGGTGGCCGGAGTTACCGCGCAGCCGGACGATGCGGAGCTCGGGCCAGTCCGTACGGAACTTCTCCAGGAGTTCGGCGGTCCGGTCGGTGCTTCCGTCGTCGACCGCGAGGACCTCGTACGGGACACCGGTGTCGTCGAGCACCGGGCGCAGGCGGCTCACCAGGGCGGGGAGGGCCTCTTCCTCGTTGTACATCGGCACGATGACCGAGAGGGTCGTGGCCGTGCTCGCAGCCGACACTGGTTCTTCCTGCCCGTGAGTTCTGTCCGTGAGTCTGCCCGTGAGTTCGCCCGTGACTTCTGCCCGGGTCCTTCGCCGCCCTGTCGCCTACCGGGACGCGAACGGCGCGTCGGTCGGGACGATCTCACGGCCCAGCGGGAACAGGGACAGCGGGACCATCTTGAAGTTGGCGATGCCGAACGGGATGCCGATGATCGTCACGCACAGGGCGATGCCGGTGACGATGTGCCCGAGGGCCAGCCACCAGCCCGCCAGGACCAGCCACAGCACGTTGCCGACGCAGGACCCGGCGCCCGCGTCATGGCGCTCCACCGTGGTGTAGCCGAAGGGCCAGAGGGCGTACCGGGCGATGCGGAAGGACGCGACGCCGAACGGGATGCCGATGATCGTGATGCACAGGATCAGGCCCGCGAGACAGTAGCCCAGGAACAGCCAGACGCCGCTGAGCACGAGCCAGATGATGTTGAGGATGGTCTTCACTGGCCACGTCCTGCCATCTGTTCGAGCCGGGCGATGCGCTCGGCCATCGGAGGGTGCGTCGAGAACATCTTAGAAAGGCCCTGGCCCGGGCGGAACGGGTTGGCGATCATCATGTGGCTCGCGGTCTCCAGTCTGGGCTCGGGGGGAAGCGGGAGCTGCTTGACGCCGGCGTCGAGCTTGCGCAGGGCGCTGGCCAGGGCGAGCGGGTCGCCGGTGAGCTGGGCGCCGGAGGCATCCGCCTCGTACTCGCGCGAGCGGCTGATGGCCAGCTGGATCACGCCGGCGGCCAGCGGGCCCAGGATCATGATCAGCAGCATGCCGATGATGCCGGGCCCCTCGTCGTCATTGGACCGGCCCACCGGGATCAGCCAGGCGAAATTCACCAGGAACATGATGACGGAGGCGAGGGCTCCGGCGACGGAGGAGATCAGGATGTCGCGGTTGTAGACGTGGCTCAGCTCGTGGCCGATCACCCCGCGCAGCTCGCGCTCGTCGAGGATGCGCAGGATGCCCTCGGTGCAGCAGACCGCGGCGTTGCGCGGGTTGCGGCCGGTGGCGAACGCGTTGGGCGCCTCGGTCGGCGAGATGTAGAGCCGGGGCATGGGCTGGCGCGCGGAGGTGGAGAGCTCGCGCACCATGCGGTAGAGCTGCGGGGCCTCGAACTCGCTGACGGGGCGGGCGCGCATCGCGCGTAGAGCCAGCTTGTCGCTGTTCCAGTACGCGTACGCGTTCGTCCCAAGGGCGATGACGACGGCGATGATCAGGCCGCCCCGCCCGAAGAAGCTTCCGATGACGATGATGAGTGCGGACAGCCCGCCGAGGAGTACGGCGGTCTTCAGCCCGTTGTGCCGGCGGTGCACGGTACGCCCTCCAAATGGTGCGGCAGGGGAGCCCCGTCCTGGATCTGAGGGTCTACGGTCCAGTGGACCCTCCCTCCCCGCTCAACGCGAGGTGAGGGCGTCTGGTTCCCAGGGCACGGCCGGCCCGCCGCCCGGGTGACCGGGGCGGCGGGGGTACGGCGGGGGTACGCGGGCCTTGGGCCGTACGGGTCACGGCGTACACGTTCACCGGCGTACGGGCCGGCGTACGGGCCTGCGTACGGGCTGCGCGCCTACTGCGGGAACAGGCTGCCCGACGCGAAGCGCAGGACCAGCTCCGGGGCGGCCGACAGCACCACGGCGGTGACCGCGGTGACCGCGATCGCGACGGTGACCGGCCACGGGGCCTTCGTACGGGCGCCTTCGGCGGAGGCCTGCGGGGCGCGGAAGAGCAGCGCCGTCCAGCGCAGGTAGTAGAAGAGGGCGATGACGACGTTGACCGCCATGACCACGGCCAGCCAGCCCAGGCCCGCGTCGACCGCGGACCGGAAGACGGTGACCTTGGCGAAGAGCCCGATGATGCCCGGCGGCAGGCCGGCCAGGCAGAGCAGGAAGAAGGCCAGCGAGAGGGCGGCCAGCGGGCGCTCGGCGTACAGCCCGCGGTAGTCGCTGATCCGGTGGAGCGGCTTCGTACGGCCGACGAGGGCGGCCACGGCGAACGCGCCGAGGTTCACGGCGGCGTACATGAGGGCGTAGGCGACGGTGGAGCCGATCTGGTCGCGCCCGGAGTACGCGGCGGCGGCGATCGGGACCAGCAGGTAGCCGGCCTGGCCGACCGAGGACCAGGCGAGCAGCCGTACGGCGCTGTTCGGGCGGTCGGCGGACTGGCGCAGCGCGGCGGTGTTGCCCACGGTCATGGTCAGCGCGGCCAGGACGGCGAGGGCCGGGCCCCAGATGTCGGAGTACGCGGGGAAGGCGATCACCGTGACGAGGATGAGGCCGGTGAAACCGACGGCCTTGCCGATCACGGAGAGGTAGCCCGCGATGGGCAGCGGCGCGCCGACGTAGGTGTCCGGGACCCAGAAGTGGAAGGGGACGGCGGCGGTCTTGAAGGCGAAGCCGACGAGGGTGAGCGCGACCCCGGCCATGGCGAGGGTGTCGAGCTGCCCGGGGACGTCTTCGAGCCGGTCGGCGATCTGCGTGAGGTGCAGGGAGCCCGTGGCGGCGTAGACGAAGCTGACGCCCAGCAGCGACACGGCGGTGGCGGTGACGGAGGACAGGAAGAACTTGAGGGCGGCCTCGGAGGAGAGGCGGTCGCCGCGGCGCATGCCGACGAGGGCGAAGGCGGGCAGCGAGGCGACTTCGAGGGCGACGATCAGGGTGGCGAGGTCGCGGGAGGCGGGCAGCAGGGCGGCGCCGGCGGCGGAGGACAGCAGCAGGAACCAGTACTCGCCGGCCGGCATGCGCGCGTCACGGACGGCGGTGACCGACAGCAGGGCGGTGACCAGCGCGCCGGCCAGTACCAGGAACTGGATGACGAGCGCGAAGTGGTCGGCGGTGTAGCTGCACGCTGCGGGGTCGGTGGTGAGGCAGAAGGTGGCTCGGTCGCCGGCGCGCAGCGGCAGCAGGGTGGCGGTCGCGGCGGCGAGGCCGGCGACGGAGAGCCAGCCGAGCAGCGGCTTGCGCCGCTCCGGCAGGAAGAGGTCGGCGACCAGGACGACCAGGGCGACGGCGGCGGGGAGGACCACGGGGGTGATCGCGAGCCAGTCGACGCTCTGGACGAGGCTCGTGGCCTGGGCGGCCGGGGCCGCCGACGGGGCGGACAGAACGGAGGCCGTCAGGGCCGTCATGCGTTGCCTCCTGCGAGGAGCTTCTGGACGGCCGGGTCGGTGAGGCCGAGGAGGACGGCGGGCCACAGGCCGGCGAGGACGGTGAGGGCCACGAGCGGGGTCCAGGCGGCGAACTCGTAGCGCTGGATGTCGGCGAGTTCGAGCGCGGGCCCGGAGCCGGCCGGGGCCCCGGCCCCGTGCTCGGGCCGGGCCCTGGGTTCGCCCATGCAGACGCGCCGTACGACGATCAGCAGGTAGGCGGCGGTGAGCAGGGTGCCGAACGCGCCGAAGGCCATGTACGTGAGGAAGGCGGGCCGGGGGAGGCCCTGCGCCGGGTCGAACGCGCCGAACAGGGCCAGCATCTCGCCCCAGAAGCCGGCGAGGCCGGGCAGGCCGAGGGAGGCGACGGCAGCGAAGGCGAGGAAGGCGCCGAGGCGGGGGGCGCGGCCGTAGAGGGCGGCGCCGGTGGCTCCGGCGAGGGTGTCGAGGTCAGCGGTGCCGTAGCGGTCCTTGAGGGCACCGACCAGGAAGAAGAGGAGGCCGGTGATCAGGCCGTGGGCGATGTTCGCGAACAGCGCCCCGTTGACGCCGGTGGGGGTCATGGAGGCGATGCCGAGGAGGACGAAGCCCATGTGGCCGACGGAGGAGTACGCGATGAGGCGCTTGAGGTCGCCCTTGTTGCCCTTGCGGGCGAGCGAGAGGCAGGCGAGGGACCCGTAGACGATGCCGACGGCGGCGAAGGCGCCCAGGTAGGGGGCGAAGGTCGCCATGCCGTCGGGGGTGACGGGGAGCAGGATGCGGACGAACCCGTAGGTGCCCATCTTGAGCAGGACGCCGGCGAGCAGGACGGATCCGACGGTGGGCGCGGCCGTGTGGGCGTCGGGCAGCCAGCTGTGCAGCGGCCACATCGGGGTCTTCACGGCGAGGCCGAGGCCGATGGCGAGGACGGCCAGGAGCTGGGTGGTGTGGGTCAGTTCGCGTCCGTTGTCAGAGGCGAGTGCCACCATGTCGAAGGTGCCGCTGTTCAGTCCGATGAGCAGCAGTCCGAGCAGCATGACCACGGAGCCGAGAAGGGTGTAGAGGATGAACTTCCAGGCGGCGGCCTGCCTCTGAGCACCGCCCCAGCGGGCGATGAGGAAGTACATCGGGATGAGGACCATCTCGAAGGCGAGGAAGAACAGCAGCAGGTCGAGGACGGCGAAGGCCGCGAGGGTGCCGGATTCGAGGACGAGGAGCAGGGCGACGAAGGCCTTCGGGGAGGGGCCTTCGGGGAGCTTGAAGTAGCTGTAGAGCGCGCAGAGGAAGAACAGCAGCGCGGTCATCAGGAGGAGGGGGAGCGAGATGCCGTCGATGCCGAGGTGGATCCGGACGTTCAGCGCCTGGATCCAGCTGATGTCCGTGGTCGCCTGGAAGCGGGCCGGGGCGTCCTGGTCGAAGCCCAGGGCGAGGGCGATGGCCGCGGCGAGGATCACACCGGTCACGGTCACGCCGTGGCGCAGAACGGCCTGTTCGGGGCTCTTGCCCTTCAGTCCGGGCGGGGCGGGCAGGAGGGCCGCGGCTGCGCCGAGGAGCGGTGCGGCCACGACGAACGCCAGAAGGAACTGCATCACGGACGGGCTGATATCAATCACGGCTGACTCACGGCTCACGATCCGGCGTTGACGTTGGCGAGGACGGCGGTGGCGATCGCCAGGACCACGGCGCCGGCGAGCAGGGCGCTCAGGTAGCTCTGTACGTTGCCGGTCTGGGCCCGGCGTACGAGGCTGCCGAGCAGCCGGGGGCCGGCGCCCGCGCCGCTGACGTACGTGTCCACGACCTCGCGGTCGAGGAAGCGGACGAGGCTCGCGGCGGCGCGGACGGGGCGGACGAACAGCCGGTCGTAGACGGCGTCGAGGTGGAAGCCGTCGGCCGCGTGGCGGTGCAGGGGGCCCAGGAGGGCCCGGCCGGGGTCGGCGGCGGGACCCGCCGGGACGGCGGGGTGCTCGTGGGTGACCTCCGCGACCTCGGGCGCCTCGGCCGCGGACTCGGCGGCCGCGGTGGCCGCGGACACCGCTGAGGGCTGCTCGGCCGCGGCGGGAGCCGCGGCGGCCTTCGCGGTGGCCCGCTGCCACAGGGCGTACGTCAGGACCGCGCCGACGGCGGCGGCTCCGGTGCCGAGGACCGAGGTGGTCAGCGTCGGGCTGAGCTCGTTGCCGTCGAACCAGTCGGCGATCGGCCCGGCGCAAAGGCCGAGCCCGATGGTCGGGATCGCGAGCACCCACAGCACGCCGGTCATGGCGACGGGCTCCTTGCCGTGGTCGGGGGCGGCGGCGCCCCGGCCGCGGAAGGCCATCAGCCACAGCCGGGTGGCGTAGGCGGCGGTGAGCAGGGCGGTCAGCACGCCGGCGACGAGGACGACCCAGCCGGCGGCGCTGGGAGCGGACTCCGAGTGCCCGCCGGCGGCGTGCTCGGCGGCGACGAGGACGGCTTCCTTGGAGAAGAAGCCGGCGAAGGGCGGGATCGCGGCGAGCGCGAGCAGCGCGATCGTCATGGTCCAGAAGGCGTCGGGGATGCGCTTGGCCAGGCCGTCCATGCGGGACATGGCGGCCAGGGAGTTCGTCCCGGCGCCATGGATGATCACGCCCGCACCGAGGAACAGGAGCGCCTTGAAGACGCCGTGGGACAGGAGGTGGAAGACGGCGGCGCCGCGGTCGGCGACGGCCAGGGCCCCGATCATGTAGCCGAGCTGGCCGATCGTGGAGTAGGCGAGTACGCGCTTGATGTCGTCCTGGGCCAGGGCGGCGAGGCCGGAGCCGAGCATCGTGACGGCCGCCATGACGGCCATGACCACCAGGGCGGCCGCGGAGGCCGCGAAGACCGGGAGGAGGCGGGCGACGAAGTAGACACCGGCGGCGACCATCGTCGCGGCGTGGATCAGCGCGGAGACCGGGGTGGGGCCCGCCATGGCGTCCGGGAGCCAGGTGTGCAGCGGGAACTGCGCGGACTTGCCCGCGACTCCGCCGAGCAGCAGCAGGGCGATCAGCGTCGGGTGGTCGAGTCCTCCTGCGGCGACGGCGCCCAGGACCTTGGGGATCTCGAAGGAGTCGGCGTCGGTGGCGAGCGCGAACAGGCCGATCAGGAAGGGGACGTCGCCCAGCTTGGTGACGAGGAAGGCCTTCAGGGAGGCGGAGCGGGCCGCCTCGGTCTCCCAGTAGTGGCCGACGAGGAAGTACGAGCAGATGCCCATGACCTCCCAGCCGACCAGCAGCACCATCAGGTCGCCGGTGTAGACGACGAGCAGCATGGCGGAGGTGAACAGGGAGACCAGAGCGGCGTACGAGGAGTAGCGCGGGTCCTCGCGGAGGTACGCCGTCGAGTAGAGCTGTACGCAGGTGGCGACGAGGCCGACGAGCACGGCGACCAGGACGGCGAAGCCGTTCAGGTAGAGCGAGAGGTCGATCGGCACGGAGCCGGTCGGGGTCAGCTCGGTCGAGGCGACGATCGGCTTGCCGCCGCCCTGGCGGACGGCTACGAGCACGGCCAGTACGGCCGCGGCCAGCACCGGCAGCACGGCGAGGGGCCGGACGAACCCGGGGGCGCGGCGGCCGAGCAGCAGTCCCGCCACCGCGCCCAGGAAGGGCAGGAGCGGGACGAGGACCGCGAGGGTCGTGGTGCTCACGCGGTGACCTCGCTCTGGTTGTTCGGGGCGGGCTGGTCGTTCGGGGCGGGCTCGTGGCCCTCGGCGGTGTCGCGCAGCCGGTCGACGTCCGAGGTGCCGCGGTTGCGGTACACCATCAGCACGATCGCGAGGCCGATGCCGATCTCGGCGGCGGCGATGGCGATCGTGAAGAGGGTGAGGGCCTGGCCGGCGTGCAGGGCGTCGCGCAGCCAGACGTCGAAGGCCACCAGGTTGAGGTTGACGGCGTTGAGCATCAGCTCGACGGACATCAGGACCAGGATGGCGTTGCGGCGGGCGAGCACTCCGTACAGGCCCGTGCAGAAGAGGAGCACCGCGAGCACGGCGGGGTAGGCGAGGTGCATCAGCGCTGCTGCCCCTTCGTGTTGTCGTCGGACCCACCGGCGGCGGTGTCCCTGCGGGAGAGCACGATGGCGCCGATCAGGGCCGCGAGGAGGAGGACGGAGAGCGCTTCGAAGGGCAGCACCCAGTGCTGGAAGAGGATCTCGCCGGAGACCTTGGTCGAGCCCTGGGCGGGGCCGTCGAGGTCGATCCAGGTGGTGCGGAAGGCGTCGACGACGACCCAGACGAGGGATGCGGCCGCGACGAGGGCTACGCCGAGGGCCACCCAGCGGTTGTTCGAGTCGGCGTCCGGCGAGCGGCCGATGGGGGCCTTGGTGAGCATCAGCCCGAAGAGGAGGAGGACGACCACGGATCCGAGGTAGATCAGGACCTGGACCCAGGCGATGAACTCGGCCGTCAGCAGCAGGTACTCGACGGCGATGCCGCCGAGCGCGACGACCAGCCACAGGGCGGCGTGCACGAGCTGCTTGGTGTTGACGGTGACGGCGGCCGCGCCGAGGGTGGCGAGGCCGACGAGGACGAAGGCGATCTCGACGCCGGTCGGGGAGAGGAACCCGTGGCCCGTCGCCGCGGCGGCCAGGGTGGTGGCCGCGGGGGTCAGGTCGGTCACGCGTCTCCCTCCCGGGTGGTGGGGGTGTCGGTCCCGGGCGTCGTGGGCTCGGTGGTCTCGGCGGCTGCGGCTGCTGCCGCGGCGGCCGCGGCTTCGGCCTTCTCCAGCGCCTTGCGGGCGGCGGCGATCTCCTTGGGCTCCTCCGCGGCCGGGTCCAGGGCGGGCGGGGCCGGGACGGTCCACATCCACTCGCGCAGCTTGTCGCGCTCGTGGGTGAGTTCCAGGATGTCCGTCTCCGCGTACTCGAACTCCGGCGACCAGAAGAGGGCGTCGAAGGGGCACACCTCGATGCAGATGCCGCAGTACATGCAGAGGGAGAAGTCGATGGCGAAGCGGTCGAGGACGTTGCGGCTGCGCTCGCGGCCGCCGGGGGCGGCGGCCGGGACCGTCTCCTTGTGGGAGTCGATGTAGATGCACCAGTCGGGGCACTCGCGGGCGCACAGCATGCAGACCGTGCAGTTCTCCTCGAACAGGCCGATGACCCCGCGGGTGCGGGGCGGGAGCTCGGGCTGCACTTCCGGGTACTGGGCGGTGTGCGCGCGCTTCGTCATCGTGCGCAGGGTGACGGCGAGGCCCTTGGCCAGGCCGGATCCGGGGATGGGCATCAGCTGATCGCCACCTTCACGATGCCGGTGAGCGCGATCTGGGCGAGCGCGAGCGGGATGAGTGTGGTCCAGGCGAGCTTCTGGAGCTGGTCCTCGCGAAGGCGGGGGTAGCTCACACGGAGCCAGATCACGACGAAGGCGAGGACCGCGGTCTTGAGGAGGGTCCAGACCCAGCCGTCGGCGAACGGGCCGTGCCAGCCGCCGAGGAAGAGGACGGTGGTGAGGGCGCAGAGGACGACGATGCCGGCGTACTCGGCGAGCAGGAACAGCGCGAAGCGCAGGCCGGTGTACTCGGTGTACGCGCCGAAGATGATCTCGGAGTCGGCGACGGGCATGTCGAAGGGGGGCCGCTGGAGTTCGGCGAGGCCGGCGGTGAAGAAGACGAGCGCGCCGGTGATCTGCCAGGGGAGCCACCACCACTGGAAGGCGCCGACGATGCCGGGGAGGGACACGGTCCCGGCGGCCATCGCGACGGAGGCGGCGGCGAGCAGCATGGGGAGCTCGTACGCGAGGAGCTGGGCGGCGGTGCGCAGGCCCCCGAGCAGGGAGAACTTATTGGCGGAGGCCCAGCCGGCCATGAGGCTGCCGAGGACTCCGATGCCCATCACGGCGAGTACGAAGAACAGCCCGGCGTCGATGACCTGGCCGACTGCGCCTTCGCCGGGGCCGATGGGGATGGCGACGAGGACGAGGAGGTACGGGAGCAGGGCGACGGCGGGGGCGAGCTGGAAGATGCGGCGGTCGGCGCCCGCCGGGACGATGTCCTCCTTCTGCGCGAACTTCACTCCGTCGGCGACGAGCTGGGCCCAGCCGTGGAAACCGCCGGCGTACATGGGGCCGAGGCGGCCCTGCATGTGGGCCATGACCTTGTGCTCGGTCTGCCCGACGACGAGCGGGAGCACGAGGAACACGGCGAAGACGACGATGAGTCGCAGCGCGACGTCGAGGACGTCGTTCACGCGTCGCCTCCGTTGGTGTCGGATTCGGATTCGGGGGTGCCGTCGGGCGCGGACTCCGCGCCGGGGGCGGGCTCCGGCTCGGCGTCGGGCCGCGGGCCGGCCTTGGGCGTCGTCTTCGGCTCGCCCTTCGGGCCCGGGTCGGCCGCGGGTGCCGGGGCGGCCTCGGGTGCCGGGGCGGCCTCGGCCGCGGGTGCGGCCGCGGGTGCCGGGGCGGCCTCGGCCGCGGCCGCGGGTGCGGCCTCGGGCGTGGGCTCCGGTTCCGTGAAGGCGGGCTGGGGGTTGTGCCAGGGCGCGTCCGCGCTGCGGGGGGCGGGGCGCCGGCCCGGCGCCACCGTGCGGCCACGGACTGCCGGGCTCTCCGGACGCGGGGGCGCATCGGCCTGCCCGGCCTCGGCTTCCGGCTCCGCCGGGGAGGCCGTCTGGCCGGCCGAGCCGTCCGAAGCCGAGCGGGTACGCCGGGCCGGGCGCGGCGCGGCTTCGGCCTGCGGAGCGGGCTCGGCCGGGGCTTCGGCCTGCGGCCCGCCCTCGGTCCTGGGCTCCGCCGGGGGGACGGCCTGGCTGGCCGAGCCGTCCGCCACCGAGCGGGTGCGGCGGGGCGGGCGCGGCGGGGTGTCGGTCTGCGGGGCGGCCTCGGCTTCCGGCTGCGCCGGGGGGACGGCCTGGCTCGTCGAGCCGTCCGCCACCGAGCGGGTGCGGCGCGGCGGGCGGGCGGGGGCTTCGGCTGCTTCGGCTCCCGGCGCGCCTGCGGCTGCCGCGCGCGGGGTGCGGGCGACGCGGGCGGGGCGGGCGGGGGCCGGGGGGAGCTGGCCCTTCATGGGGCCCCAGTCGTTGGGGTCCGGGACGCCCGGCGGGAGCATCTGGCGGCGCTTCGGGGCGTCGGGGTCGTGCGCCTCGCCCGGCTCCTTGGCTCCCGGCCAGGCCTTCGTGACGCGCGCGGCCAGCACGAAGTCCTTCCGCAGCGGATGGCCTTCGAAGTTTTCCGGGAGGAGGAGCGGGACCAGGTGCGGGTGGTCCGTGAAGACCACTCCGAACATCTCGTACGTCTCGCGCTCGTGCCATTCCGCGCCCGCGTAGACCGCGACCGCGGAGGGGAGGGAGGGGGCCGTGTGCGGGACCGTCGTACGCAGGAGCAGGCGGCGTACGCGGTGGTTTTCGAGGGACACGACGTGCGCGCAGACACGGAAACCCGTGCCCGGCTCGTCCACCGCGCTCAGCCAGTCGAAGTACGTGCAGCCCAGCTTGTCCCGGGCGATCTCCAGCGCCGGGATCCAGCTTCCGACCGGGACGTCCACCGTCAGGACCTCGTACGCGTACGAGGCGGTGGCCTCCGCGCCGAAGATCGTGGCGGCCGCGTCGGGGAGGGAGTCGTAGAGGTTCATGCGCCCGCTCCCGTGGCCGGCGGGGGCTTGACCAGGCCGCTCGTGAGCTGGGCGGTCGAGGGGTCCGTCGCGTAGCGGTCCGCCAGCGACTCCCTGGCGATCTTCTCCTGGAGCTTGAGGATGCCCTGGAGCAGCGCTTCCGGCCGCGGTGGGCAGCCGGGGACGTAGACGTCGACCGGGATGATCTGGTCGACGCCCTTCGTCACCGAGTACGAGTCCCAGTACGGCCCTCCGCAGTTGGAGCAGGCCCCGAAGGAGATGACGTACTTCGGCTCCGGCATCTGCTCGTACAGCCGCTTCACGGCCGGCGCCATCTTGTCCGTCACCGTGCCCGAGACGATCATCAGGTCCGCCTGGCGCGGGCCGGGCGCGAACGGGATGACGCCGAGCCGGATGAAGTCGTGCCGGGCCATCGACGCGGCGATGAACTCGATCGCGCAGCAGGCGAGGCCGAAGTTGAAGACCCACAGGCTGTAGCGGCGGCCCCAGTTCAGGACCACCTTCATGGGCTCGGGTGCGAGGCGGGAGAGGACTCCCAGGCGCTTGGGCTCCGGGAGCAGCTGGGGCTCGGCCGACGTCCCGGCCGGTGTCACGTCCATTCGAGGACGCCCTTCTTGTACGCGTAGAGCAGGCCGACGGCCAGGAAGCCCAGGAAGATGAACATCTCCACGAGCGTGGTGGCGCCGTAGCCGGCGGCGGCGAACACCGTCGCCCACGGGAAGAGGAAGATCGAGTCGACGGCGAAGATGACGTAGAGGAACGCGTAGACGTAGTAGCGGACCTGGGTGTGCGCCCAGCCCTCGCCGACGGGGTCCACGCCGCATTCGTACGTCAGCAGCTTCTCAGGGGTCGGGACGACCGGTCTCAGCAGGCGGCCCGCGCCGAACGCGACGGCCACGAAGAGCACACCGAGGACGGCCAGCAGGCCGACGACCGAATAACTCCGGAAATAGTCCGCCGCGAGCACGGTTACGGTCGATACCGTTGGGTCGGGCACGTCCGTTCCTCGCTCCTTGGCCACTGTCGATGATCTGGTACGGACGGGAGTCTAGGGCCTGGTCCGCACAGGGTGGGGTTATCCCCCGTTTACAGGGGCCCGGCTCCCCCATGGCACCCGCGGGCCGTAATTGGCAGGCTGTGCCCCATGACCGCGCGCATTCAAGTCTCCCACCCGGGCCCCGACAACGACCGGCCTCCGCCCGTACGGCCCGCCCTGGGGGCCGTGGCGTGGAAAGAGACCGTCCATCTGCTGGGCAATCTTCCGCTCACGCTCGTCGGTTTCGTCTACACGGTGACCATGGTGGCGACCGCGGGCGGCCTGTCCGTGACCGCGATCGGTCTTCCGCTGCTCGCGCTCGGTCTGCTCGGGTCCCGCCAGTTGGGACGGGTGGAGCGGGCGCGGGCGCGCGTGCTGCTGGGCGTACGGGTGGAGGAGCCGACTCCGCTGCCGGGGCCGCGGCGGGCCGGCGGGTTCTTCCCCTGGCTGTGGGCGGGCGTGAAGGACCCGGTGGCGTGGCGGGCCGTGCTGTACGAGCTGGTGCGGCTGCCGTGGGGGGTGCTGACGTTCACGGTGGCGCTGGTGGGGCTGCTGGTGCTGTGGCCGGTGCTGCCGTACGTGGTGCGCTGGCTGTCGAACGTGGACCGGCTGATGGTACGAGGGCTGCTGTCGCCCTCGGACGAGCTGGAGCGGCGGATCGCGGAGCTGGAGTCGGACCGCGGGGTGGTCGTGGACACGGCGGCGGCCGACATGCGGCGCATCGAGCGGGACCTGCACGACGGGGCGCAGGCGCGCCTGGTGGCGCTCGCGATGGGGCTTGGCCTGGCGAAGGAGAAGCTGCTGGAGGATCCGGACGCGGCGGCGGCGATGGTCGACGAGGCGCACGGGGAAGTGAAGCTGGCGCTTCAGGAGCTGCGGGACCTGGCGCGCGGGATCCACCCGGCGGTACTGACGGACCGGGGGCTGGACGCGGCGCTGTCGGCGGTGGCTTCGCGGTGCGTGGTGCCGGTGAAGGTGGCGGTGGATCTGGAGGAGCGGCCTGCGGCCGCGATCGAGGGGATCGCGTACTTCACGGTGTCGGAGCTGCTGCAGAACGTGAGCAAGCACGCGGGGGCGCGGGGGGCGAGCGTGGAGGTGTGGCGGTCCTCCGGGACCGCTTCGGGGCGGCTGCTGATACGGGTTTCGGATGACGGGCGGGGCGGGGCCGACTTGGGGGGCGGGTCGGGGCTGGCGGGGCTGGCGGGGCGGCTGCGGGCGGTGGACGGGGTGTTCGTCGTCGACTCCCCCGAGGGGGAGGGGACGGTGGTGACGGCGGAGCTGCCGTGGCGCGGGCGCGGCTGATTTCGCCGCCGACCGCGATCTTCTGATCGGGACTCCCGTCCGGGGTGGGGCGGGGGTCCCGGTGGTGTTTCCGGGCCCCGCCGGGCTGGGCTCGGGGGCGGGTCCAGTGCTGCTCGATCGGGCGGTGGTGGGGTTATCCCCACCATGGGGACGCCTACCCGCCTGATGGTTCGGGAGGCTCCCGGGCGGGAGGGTGGGGGTGTGGTTACGGGAAGCGTCGAGAGGGCGGGTTGGATTATGGGTTTCGTACGGGCGTTGCGCGCTCCCGTCGAGGGGCGGACCTGGCGGGAGTTCGGGTATCTGGTGCTCGGGCTGCCGCTGAGCCTGCTGTACTTCTCGCTCGCGATCACCGGGGTCAGCCTCGGCGCCGGGCTGCTCGTCACCTTCCTCGGCGTCCCGGTCCTCGCCGGGGTGCTCGCCATGTGCCGCGGGTTCGGGCGGGTCGAGCGGGGCCGGGCGCGGGCCATGCTCGGGGTCGACATCGCCGAGCCGGCGCCGATCCGGGCCGAGAAGCGGGGTCCGCTCGCCGCCATGGGGGCCCTGCTCAAGAGCGGCAGCGCCTGGCGGCACGCGCTGTACTCCGTGATCCACTTCCCCTGGGCCGTCTTCGCCTTCACCGTGGCACTGGTGTTCTGGACGTACGGCTGGGCCTTCCTGCTGTACCCGGTCTGGTTCTGGGTCTTCCCGGCCTACACCGACTGGCCCGGGCTCCAGCTCTTCCAGAACGACGACTACACCTTCTACCTCGACTCCCCCGCCGAGATCGCCCTCGCCTTCCTGGTCGGGCTGGCCTTCACCCTGGCCACGCCCTGGGTGGTGCGGGCCCTGACCACCGTCGACCGCGTCCTCGTCGCCGGGCTGCTCGGGCCCTCGCGCCTCGACCACCGGGTCACGGAGCTGGAGTCCGACCGCGGGGTCGTCGTCGACACCGCCGCCGCCGACCTGCGGCGCATCGAGCGCGATCTGCACGACGGGGCGCAGGCCCGCCTGGTGGCGCTGGCCATGGATCTCGGTCTGGCGAAGGAGAAGCTCGCCGAGGACCCGCAGGCGGCCGCCCGGATGGTGGACGAGGCGCACGGGGAGGTGAAGGTCGCGCTCCAGGAGCTGCGCGACCTGGCCCGCGGGATCCACCCGGCCGTGCTGACCGACCGCGGTCTGGACGCGGCGCTGTCCTCCGTGGCCTCCCGCTGCACGGCGGCGGTACGGGTGTCCGCGGACCTGCCGGACCGGCCGGCCTCCGCCGTCGAGGGGATCGCGTACTTCACCGTCTCGGAGCTGCTCCAGAACATAAGCAAGCATTCCGGGGCCCGTACCGCGAGCGTGGACGTGTGGAGGTCCGGGGACCGGCTGCTGATCCAGGTCGCGGACGACGGGCGCGGCGGCGCGAGCAGCGAAGGCGCCGGCACCGGGCTGGCCGGTCTCACCGAGCGGCTGGACGCCGTGGACGGGGTGCTGGTCGTGGACTCCCCGGCCGGCGGCGGCACCACCGTCACGGCCGAGCTTCCGTGGCGTTCCCGCTAGGACCTGTTTTTCGATGATCCCGAGTCGCCTCCATCCGGCCCCCGGGCTGGGATGCTTGGCTGCGTCAGGTAGATCGGACGACGTGGACTCGGGAGCTGCTGGAAGTGGAAGACAGGGTGCGGGTGGTCATCGCCGAGGATTCAGTGCTCCTGCGTGAGGGCCTGACCCGGTTGCTGACCGACCGGGGGCATGACGTCGTGGCCGGCGTCGGGGACGCGGAAGCCCTGATCAAGACGGTGGCGGAGCTGGCCGCCGAGGACGCGGTGCCGGATGTGGTGGTGGCCGACGTACGGATGCCGCCGACGCACACCGACGAGGGCGTACGAGCGGCCGTACGGCTGCGGCGCGAGCATCCCGGTATAGGCGTGCTCGTGCTGTCGCAGTACGTGGAGGAGCAGTACGCCACCGAACTGCTGGCCGGTTCCAGTACCGGGGTGGGGTATCTGCTCAAGGACCGGGTGGCCGACGTGCGGGAGTTCCTGGACGCCGTCGTACGCGTGGCCCGGGGCGGGACCGCCCTGGACCCGGAGGTGGTCGCCCAGCTGCTCGGCCGCAGCCGGAAGCAGGACGTGCTGGCGGGGCTGACCCCGCGCGAGCGGGAGGTGCTGGGGCTGATGGCCGAGGGGCGCACCAATTCGGCCGTGGCCAAGCAGCTCGTGGTCAGCGACGGAGCGGTGGAGAAGCACGTCAGCAACATCTTCATGAAGCTCGGGCTGTCACCGAGCGACGGGGACCACCGGCGAGTTCTGGCCGTTCTCACCTACCTGCGGTCTTGATCGAAAGATCCGGGGCATTGATCAAAGCCTTGATCAACTGACACCCTGTCAGGCGCGGCGTTACCGCACCCGGCCGCTGGGGGCTCGCACTATTTCTGCACGGCACGAAATCTCGGAATCTCTCGGAATCCCGTGGACCCGCGCATTCCCACGGGATTCTCTCGACAGACCGCCGCAGACGACGGTCCAGAATGCGAGCGTCCCCCGAGAAGGCCGGCCCTGCCGACGTAGGGTTGACCTTGGGAACGGGAACGCCACGCCTCGAAGGAGGTCCAGTTCAGTGACCAGCCAGGTCAGTAGTCCAGCCGAACAGGCCGACGGGGCCGAAGGTGCCGTAGTCGGCGAACAACGGACGCCCCCGGCCCCGGGCGGCAAGGAAGTGCGCCGCCTGGACCGGGTGATCATCCGTTTCGCGGGTGACTCGGGGGACGGCATGCAGCTCACGGGTGACCGGTTCACCTCGGAGACGGCTTCCTTCGGGAACGACCTCTCCACGCTGCCGAACTTCCCGGCCGAGATCCGCGCCCCCGCCGGCACCCTGCCGGGCGTGTCGTCGTTCCAGCTGCATTTCGCCGATCACGACATCCTGACGCCGGGCGACGCCCCGAACGTTCTGGTCGCGATGAATCCGGCGGCGCTGAAGGCGAACATCGCGGACGTTCCGCGCGGCGCCGAGATCATCGTCAATACCGATGAATTCACCAAGCGCCCGATGGCGAAGGTGGGCTACGAGACCTCGCCGCTGGAAGACGGTTCGCTGGGCGCGTACAACATCCACCAGGTGCCGCTGACCACGCTCACCGTCGAGGCGCTGAAGGATTTCGGGCTCTCCCGCAAGGAGGCCGAGCGCAGCAAGAACATGTTCGCGCTGGGGCTGCTGAGCTGGATGTACCACCGGCCCACCGAGGGCACGGAGAACTTCCTGCGTCAGAAGTTCGCGAAGAAGCCGAACATCGCCGAGGCGAACGTGGCCGCGTTCCGGGCCGGCTGGAACTTCGGCGAGACGACCGAGGACTTCGCGGTCTCGTACGAGGTGGCCCCGGCGACCCGGGCCTTCCCGACGGGCACGTACCGGAACATCTCCGGGAACCTGGCCCTGTCGTACGGGCTGATCACGGCGAGCCGGCAGGCCGATCTGCCGCTCTACCTGGGCTCTTACCCGATCACCCCCGCCTCGGACATCCTGCACGAGCTGAGCAAGCACAAGAACTTCGGCGTGCGGACCTTCCAGGCGGAGGACGAGATCGCCGGCATCGGCGCGGCGCTCGG